>NZ_LMJX01000001.1:0-354 GCF_001421315.1 Plantibacter sp. Leaf1
AACGCCGCCAAACGGTTCATCATCATCGACGAGCTGTTCGACGACTTCGCCGCGAAGTTCACCACCGTGTTCACCGGCAACGCACCGGCCGACCCGATGGCGGAGAGCACCCAGCTCGGCCCGCTCTCGTCGTCCGCCGCGACCGAGCGCCTCAGCGAGCAGCTCGGCCGCGCGAAGTCGCAGGGCGCGACGATCCTGGCCTCCGGAGAGCCGTCGGGGAACTTCTTCCCACCCGCGGTCCTCACCGACGTGACGCCCGAGATGGACGCGTTCCACGAGGAGTTCTTCGGCCCCGTCGCAGCCCTGTACCGCGTCGCGTCGGAGGAGGAGGCCGTGCGCCTCGCGAACGACACC
>NZ_LMJX01000001.1:433-88070 GCF_001421315.1 Plantibacter sp. Leaf1
CTAGGCGCTTCGGCGCCGGTCGCCGAGCTCGCACCACCGGTCCCCGACGCCACCCCGGTCCCTGAGCCTGTCGAAGTTCGGCCCCGATCTGGCTCGCCGCCGCCTCGGCGCCGCAGCTCCTCTGGATTACGCACGACAACCACGAGCCCCCAAGCGAGAGCGATCGTGACGACCACGAACGCGACCGCCCAGATCCACGGCCAGAGGTCCGGCGGGGTCGGTTGGCCCAGTCGGACCTCGCCCGTCCCGTCGCGCACCCACGCTGCGACTGACGCACCGACCCGCGCATCGTCGCTGCGCACGACGGCGCGCTGCGTGCCCTCCGCCGCCGGGTAGGTCACGGTCACCGTCCGGTACTCGACCCAGTGACGGTTCCGGCTGTTGCCTTCCATCACCCGTTCCGTGTCCTCGCCGACCACCTGCGCGGTCAGCGGTGAGTAGGTGGCGGTGATATCGGTGACGAGACGCTGCACCGCGGTGGCGCCTAGCAGTCCGGAGAACCCGGTCAGGATGACGAGGACGAGCACGGTGACCACCCGCCCGGACACGGACGATCGCGGCTGGGCGTTCACGGCCCGGCTGGCGGCTCGAAGCCTCGATAGGCGTGGACGGCGGCGATCGTCTTCGCCACCTGGGCGTCGATCCGCTCGAGCGGCCAAGTGGAGGAACCACCGCAGACATGCATCGACGCAAGCACCGGGAGGTCGCCCGCGCTGATGCCGGCGTGGTACCAGACCGGGTGGGATGCGTATTTGGCTGCTTCGTCGGGTGCGAGCTCGAACTGCCGCCGCAAGTGCTCTCCAGCGAGGTAACCAGGCGGGCGCCAGAAATCAGCAGGAACGAAACGGTACGGCGCGAGCTCCGCTGTGACGGCATCGTTCGCCTGCTGACCGGCGAAGTAGTAGCCAGTGTGCACGATCAATCGTGCGGGCTCGTAGACGGTCTCGTTCCCCGTGTGCGGAACGGGCGCCACCGTGCGGGCGAGCGCAAAAAGCCGTTCATACTCGCCGTAGACCGCGAGGAACGCCACCACCCTGACGACCTCGGAGAGCTTGACCTCCCGGGTGAACGAGAACGACCTCGCCGCGGTCTTGGCGTATCCATGCACACGTCGGGGCAACGCGAGCCCGCTGGTGTCCAGGAGCTCCACGATCTGCGGAGCGACGGCATCCGAGAACGCACGGAGCTCCTGCTTCGTCGCCCAACCCGAAGCCGGTTCAGCACTCACAGCTTCTTCATCCTCAGATCTCCCCCGATGGTCCGGAACGCGTGTAGACAGCTTGGCCGAGCCCGTCCCGCGGGTGCAATGGGGACATGTCCCCAGCGATCACCGGGAACACCTCGAGGAGCGCGAGTACCGAGAGCGGAGTGAACCCACGCGTGACGCGACGCGCTGGCCTAGTCCCTGAAGAACGGGCAGCGGGTTCGTCGGTGACGGGCCGGTTGTTGATGTCGCGAGGTCCGTCGACCCGGAGGTCAGGATTGAGCGAGGCCAACCACACTTGCGGGCGCGCGGTAACAGCAGGACGACTCAAGCTTTGAAGGCCCAGCCAGCCTTGCAAGCGAGCCACCCGACGGAGCACGCCCGCTCAGCAGCGGCTGAGACGCGCGACCAGCATGTCGTTCTACCCGACGATCGACCCTCGCAGATGTGAACGCCCGCGCAAAGTGTCGCCGTGGCACCGCTGAATCAGTGGGTGTCCACCGCCAAGTGTCGCCGCCGTTCCAGCGCAAAGTGTCGCTCCGAACATGCTCGCGTGATTCCGGAGTTCTGAGGCAGGAATGGGGTCATATGGTGGCGCTCCGCGGCGGGGCTTACGTGTGGAACGGCGCTGCACGCGTCGAGACCGACCGTCGCGTCAGGTCCTCTACTCCGCATGAACAATCGCCTTCCGCCTCAGCGAGCCGCTATTCATCAGAGCCAAAAGAGACGCCAGCAGTCACGGTGAGTGGATGGTCGGGATACGCATCGAGAGTGGTTGCGAGTTTGACCATCAACCGCTCGAGCAGTTCGATGTCATCGGTGCTCCATCCAGGCAGCGCGCCGAAGTCCTGCATGGAGGCGAGCACACGTGACCCGAGATCCCGACCGGTGGGGGTCAGCCCGATGACGGTGCCTCGCGCGTCTCGAGGATCGTGCGCACGGAAGACCAGGCCGGCGGTCTCCAGGCGAGCGATGACGCGACTCATGTTCGAACGCGTGGTGTCGACAGCGTCCGCGAGGCCGGTGGGGGTCGCCAATCCTCGGTAGATGAGCTGGTTGATTACAAGGAACGCCGGTAGGTCTTTCGGGAACGGGAATCCGCTGTCCCTCATGAGTTGTTCACGGAAAGACCGCGACGTCCCCCAGGTGACGATGGCCTGGAGCGCCGACTGGAGTCTCGGTAGTTGAGTTCCCGCGAGCGGAGCGATGTCCACTGCTGCGAGGGCGTCCAGCGGGAGGGCGTTCTTGCTTCTCGACATCGGACGGAGCTCTCTCTACGACACGGGCTCTCAGCTTAGAGGGCCTGCGGGCCAAGTTCGAGAAATCTATTTGACTCAGGAACATACTTGGTGGCACTCTTGGCCCGTTGATTCGTTTCATTTCGTCCCCCGACGATCCCCACGCTCGTGCACTTCAAAGGAGAAGTCCCGTGTCACTCACTTCCAAACCCGCCCCTCGCCCGTGGTGGGTCGCCGTTGTTTCCGGCATGGCCTCGTACGTCGATGCTGCCGCCATCACCGGCTTCGCCACCGCGATCGTTGTCTTCCAGCAGATCCTCGGGCTGAACGAGATCCAGATCGGCATGGCCGGCGGAGCACTCACCGCTTCCATGGCCATCGGTGCGCTCGTCGGCGGTCGGCTCGGTGATCGTTTCGGTCGTCGGCCCGTGTTCACCGCGACGATGATCGCGCTCATCATCGGCGCTGTCGTGCTGGTGTTCGCATCGTCGTTCCCCGTCATCCTCGTCGGGGCGATCATGCTCGGATTCGCGAGCGGTGCCGACCTGCCGGTCTCGCTGTCGACCATCTCCGAAGCGGCGACCGAGCACAACCGGGGCCGTCTGATCGGGTTCACGAACCTCCTGTGGATGGCAGGCATCATCGCGAACATCGTCATCAGCACCCTCGTCGGCGACCTGGGGGCCGTGGCACCGATGATCCTGTTCGGACACATCGCTGTGGTCGGCGCCCTGATCCTCCTCGGACGGCTGACGATCCCCGAGTCGGCAACGTGGCTCGCAGCCCGGGCCGAACGACGGGCCGGGGTGAAGACGGTCCGCGCGGAGCGCGCCGGCATTCGTATCCTGTTCCGAGGCCCCTACGGCACCGTCTTTCTCGCGTTGATCATGTTCGCCTCCCTGACCAATCTCATCGCGAGCACGATCGGCAGCTATGGCACCTACATCCTTGTGAACTTCGGGGACGTCTCGATCAGCCAGGCATCACTCGTCACCCTTCCGCTGCTACCGGTGAGCATCATCGGGTACCTCTGGTTCATGAAGATCGCCGACAAGCCCGTCCGGTTCCGCTACTTCCAGGCGGGAGGCATCGCATTCGTGCTCTCTCCGCTGGTCGTCGCGCTCTTCGGTGCAAGCGTCCCCGTCTACCTCGTCAGCCTGCTGCTCATGGGCGTCGGCTCGGCCTTCGCCTTCGAAGGCATCCAACGAGTGTGGGCACAGGAGCAGTTCCCCACGCTCCTGCGCACGACAGCTCAGGGCAGCATCATCGCCATCCAGCGATTCACGGCCGCCGCGCTCGCAAGCGTCACACCGACCCTGCTCATCGGCGGGCCATCACTCCTGTTCGGCATCCTGACGGTCGGCTCAGCCATCGGCGTTGGCTGGGCCTGGATCGTGTTCCGCACCCGCGATCGTCACGACGAGTTCGAGTCAGAGGCCGGCGCCACTGAACCGGCAGAACACTCTGCGCCGATCGCCTTCCACTAACCCTGTTCAGAGGACTCCATCATGACCCCGCATTCGCTCACCGTCGATCGACGCCCCGCACCGTTCGGCATCGACTCGGCCTCGCCGGAATTCGCCTGGAAGCTCCCGAACGACGCACCTCCGCAGCTCGGATACGAGATCGAAGTCTCCACCGACTCGTCGTTTGACCTTCACAATCTCCTGTGGTCGAGTGGGCAAGTCAGGAGCACGACCCCCTACGGCGTCCGCTATGTCGGCGGAGCGCTCCGGTCCCGCACCGAGTACCACTGGCGGGTGCGGGTGCACGAACCCGAAGGCGCCGTCAGCGAATGGGCTGCCGCGTCCTTCGAGACCGGGCTGCTGAGTCCGAGCGACTGGCAGGCCGACTGGATCAGCCACCCACTCACCAACAAGAACGACCCCCGAAGCATCTACCTCTCGACGACGATCGAGCTCCCAGCGGCTGTCGTCCGAGCGCGTGCGTACACGAGCGCGCTCGGGTGGTACCGGCTCTTCATCAACGAGCACGACATCACCGGTACCGCCCTGGTGCCGCGGTGGACACCGTTCCACGAGTACACGGAGTACCAGGTGTACGACACCGCCGACGAGCTGCGGGCCGGCACCAACACCATCGGCATCATCGTCTCCGAAGGACGATTCCGCGGCCGCCTCGGCGCCTTCTCTCTCCCCAACCGCTATGGCGATCAACTCGCGGCCCTGCTGCAGCTGGAACTCGATCTCGCCGACGGCACCACAATGCAGGTGACGAGCGACGCGGGCTGGACCTCCAGCCACGGGCGGGTGCGGGTCGCGGACCCGAAGGACGGTGAGCGGGTCGACCTTCGCCTCCCGGAACTGCCGTGGCTGAAAAGTCCTGCGGAAGGCTCCGTCTCCGCTGTGATCGTCCCTGAGCGGCGCCGAATGATCGCGGAATCCGTCGCACGGGTCGAGCAGATCGACCAACGCCCCGGGACGGTGTCGCGGACACCATCTGGCAAGCAACTCATCGACTTCGGCCAGAACCTCTCCGGCGTCGCACGCGTCAGACTGTCCGGCCCGGAGGGCGCCACGGTGCGGCTGTCGTACAGCGAGGTGCTGGCCTCGAGCGGGGAGATCGCGACCGGCTACCTCGGGGGCGGCTCGTCCAAGAAGGATTGGTTCCAGCGCGATGAGGCGATCCTGGCAGCCGAACCCGTTGTCTACACCCCAGGCGCCACGATCAAAGGGTTCCGCTACCTCTGCATCGAGGGGCCGGCCGACCCGATCTCCGCGGACGACGTCGAGGCCATCGTCCTCTCGACGCCGCTTCCTGCCGTAAGCGAGTTTCACAGCTCGGACGACCGGCTGAACCAGCTGTGGAAGAACGTGGTGTGGTCGCTGCGCTCGAACTTCACCGACACCCCGACCGACTGCCCGACCCGGGAGCGCAGCGGCTGGACGGGAGACATCCAGGTGTTCGGGACCACCGCCGTGCAACTCGTCGACGCCGGCGCCTACCTTCGCCGCTACCTCCGCAACCTCGCGGCAGAGCAGCACTCAGACGGAACGATCCCTCCGTTCATCCCCTCGGAGGCAGCACCAGGGATCAGCCGCAACCCGTTGGGCTTCACCCGCACCTCGGCAGGGTGGGGCGATGTCGCTGTCATGCTCCCGTGGACGCTGTACCAGTACTACGGCGACACCGCGGTCCTTCGCGACCAGTACGCCAGCTCGAAGGCGTGGGTGGACCAGCTGGCGTCACGGGCCGCGCGCAAACGAGGCATCAGGCGCAGGTTGCGGCGCGGCGTCGGACAGCTCGAACGGTACGTCGTCGACACCGGCTATCACTGGGGTGAGTGGCTCCGACCCGGAGAATCTCTCGCGTCGGAGATGCCCGGGAACTTCCTCGGACGACGCACCAGCGTCGCAACGGCCTACCTCGCCCACTCCGCACGACTCCTGTCACGAATCGCCGACATCGTGGGCGAGGACGCGGATTCCCGTCGCTACGCCACCCTGGCCGAGAACGCCGGCTCCGCCTGGCGCGCCGCCTTCGTATCCGACGGAGGGAGACACATCGGCGACGACCGGCAGGACGACTACGTGCGCGCCCTCGCATTCGACCTGCTGGAACCACAGCACCGCGACCGAGCGGCCGCCCGCCTCGTCGAACTCGTCCAGCAGGCCGGGAACCACCTGGCCACCGGATTCCTGAGCACGCCGATGCTACTCGACACACTCGTCGACACCGGTCACCCCGACGTCGCTCTGCGTATCCTGCTCCAGACCAGCGCCCCGTCCTGGCTGCAGGCCGTCGAGCGCGGTGCGACGACCACCTGGGAGACCTGGAACGGCTACAAGCAGGGCGAACCCGAAGCATCACACAACCACTACGCATTCGGTGCCGTCGCCGCGTTCCTGCAGGAGCGCATCGCCGGCCTCGCACCCGCCGCTCCCGGATACGCCCGGCTCCGCATCGCTCCCATCATCGGCGGGGGCCTGACCTCCGCCGCGGTCTCGATAGACACCCCGTACGGCCGTGCGTCATCGGCCTGGGTTCGTGACGAGTCCGGAGCAGTCGCCCTCACCGTCGAAGTGCCCTCCGGCATCCAGGCGGACATCACGCTCGGCGAAATCTCGACCGAAGTGGGATCGGGGACTCACCAGTTCACGTCGAACGCCTGGGAGACCGCACACAGCACCCGGTAACCCCGCCCACCACCGTTCGCCTGGCTGGACTGCACCCCGGAACGTCACCTCACAAGGCGAATCCCCTGCCACGTTCACCCGCGACCACAGAAACGAGACATCTTGAAAATCGGCATCATCGGATCCGGCGCAATCGGCGCAACCCTCGCCCAACGCCTCAGTGGCGCCGGCCACGAGGTCGCTATCGCCAACTCACGCACACCCGACACCATCGCCCCCGAGGTACTGAGCACCGGTGCGCGAGCCGTCTACGCAGCAGAAGTAACCACCGACGCTGATGTGGTGATCGTCTCCGTCAACACCGGCAACATTCCGGACATCTCCGACCTCGTGCGCACCGCACCCCGAGACACGGTGATTATCGACACATCGAACTACTACCCCCTCCGCGACGGCCAGATCCCTGAGCTCGACGCCGGGCAAGTCGAGAGCCTGTGGGTCGCGGATCACTACGGTCGACCAGTCGTGAAGGCGTGGAACATGATCACCGCGCAATCACTCAATCTCTACGCCTCCGCCCCAGGCACCGACGGACGGATCGCCATTGCGGTCGCCGGCGACGACGCGGACGCGAAGGCAACCGTGATGACGCTCGTCGACCAGAGCGGATTCGACGCACTCGACTCCAGCGCACTTGCCAACTCATGGCGCCAACAACCTGGAACCCCTGCCTACTGCACCGACCACACCCGCGCTGAGCTCCCAGCAGTGCTCGACCGCGCCGACGCGCAACGGTCAGCACGTCGCCGAGACCTCTTCATCGAAGTCGCCACGGAACGCGGACAGGCAGAGGGCTCAGTGAGCGCCGACTACCTGGTGCGCCTGGGCCGCACGATCTACTAGAGCGACCTCACCGCGCCCATCACTCGTCGGCTGGTCTAACTCACGTACGCGGATAACGTGAGTTATGACAGCGTGAGTGTTTCCTCTGCGGATAATTCGACACCGATCGGACCCCCGGCAGGCCGACGTTTCGCTAGCACGATCGCTGCAACATCCAGCACCGTCTGCTCCTTGACCTAATCCTCGGTGAAGGCCGCACGGGTTTCCGGCCTACCGGCCAACCAACTCGAGCCTCTAAGGGGTCTCTGACCGAATAGCTCTGCCTCCACGCGCGTCTCCTCAGACCCGCGTTTCAGCCATCGGACGTCCCAGCTAACGATTAGGGATTGGAAGTAGGCGGTGTCGTCAAAGTAGTGGTCGCCCGGCACTTCATCCTCTGGACCTGTCTCGACGAACAACGTCCACCAAGGCTCCCGAGTTTCGGGGTACGCGAACACATGACGCCCCTGCAGGTCACCATGCCGGATAATTCCAACTCGACCGTGTTCACCCCAGAAATCCGCCTCCGACTGCACACTCACATCCATCCCTTGCGGTGGTTCACGTGGAAGTTCCTGTAGCCTGGCGTCTTTTCAAGACCCCAGGTCAGGTTGGACGACTTCCCATACTTACCCTTCACTTTTGCGCCACGATACCCTCTCATTCCGTTTTGGATCCATTTCGCGCCGTTCCTCGCCTTGTCGTGTACCGCCGAGCGCTCCCAGGACCTGGTCATGATCCGTCCGGCAACTGCAGCCGTAGCACGAGTGGCCTTGATTGTCGCCTTCGCACCCTCAACGCCCTTGATGAAAGCGTTCGCTGCACGGATAACTCTGAATACTCGGTACGCAGCGACAAGCAGCCCTGCGCCCGGAACAAACATCAGGGCGATCGAGGCAATATCCGCGACCAGCCACCAGTCGATCTCAAACTCTCCGGTGACATCGAACTTGTTGACTGGGTCATTTGGGTAGATGTACGAGTTTTCGACTCCCCCGTCGACCGGGTCTACAGAGAGGAATCGTCCGAGGGCAGCAACGTACTGTCGGGCACCCATCTCGATCGTTGCGATCGAGCCAAGTCGTTCTGACAGTTTCTGGTGTTTTCCGACCCATCCGTAGTCTGCCTCGCCTCCGATTGCTCCTGGTCCAACGTCATTTGAGACATTCGTGCCGATAGCTCGAGTGACGGGGTCGACCGTTTGCCCGAACGGGTCGTATCGGTACAGGTCGAGTACTTCGCCGTCATCGTTCGCATTGACAAGCACGTCGCCATGAATGTTTGGGTACAGCCAGTTCTGGGGACCACCCGTCGGCTGCTGCACGATGACGTTCCCTGGGAGACTTGTCGTAGTGAGTGTCAGGTTGTTCGCGCCGTCGAGAATGAGGTCAGGGGTATCTCCGGCTCCGGTGAAGGACAACCGTTGGATCCGGTCTGGCTCGTTGGGGAGGCTGACCGTCCGCGCGATGATGCGGTCAAGCGCGTCTCTGAGGTAAGTCACCTTTCCGAACCCTGCGATTTCGGTTGACAGGTGGCGGCCTGCTGAGTCGTAGACGAGGGCTTGCGGTCCGAGAGTGGTCGTATTGCCCTGAGCGTCATAGGCGATTTCGCCAACACCGAGACCATCCGATACCGGGTCTGCTCCGGCGGCAGGAGAGCTGACAGTGCTGCCCATCAATCTGTCGGCCCCGTCGTAGCAATAGGCGGTGACTGAAGTGGCGGTCGGGCGCACATCCGTCATGGTGGTCCGGTTGCCGTTGAGCCCCGCGCCGGCTGACGACCCGCCCGCGCATCCTGACGTGGTGCCGAAGCCATAGGAGAGTTGGTGTCCGGGGATGGTCGCGTTGATGAGCCTGGCTGCGGTATCGAAACCGTAGGTTGAGATCTCCTTCGACGATCCCGCCGTCATGGTGTTCTGGACGGTTCGCCCGGACTGAGATCTGACGACCTCGTCTGTGACGTTCGGTTGGTTCGGGAAGGACCAGCGCAAGCTCGACGTGGCGCCCTGCGCGTCCTGGCCAATGGCCAGCGAGGATCCGTTCCCGAATCCAGTGGACGGGTAGTCGACCGCGATCAGCGCGCCTCGCAAGGAAACGTCAGCAAGTGCGGCGTGTCCGTAAGTCACCTCGGCGGCCGAAAGGCCCTCTACTGTCACCGTCGTGGTGCGCCCTTCCTCGTCGTAGCCGAAGGTTGTCGAGGCTGCCGTTCCACCAGGTGGTGTCGTCGTCAGCGCAGTGAGATGACCGAGAATGTCGTACTGTGCAGTCGCAACAGTGCCCCAGGCATCTACGTACTGGGTGACGTTCCCGCTGAGATCTGTCGTGGTCGTCACACGACCACTCGCGTCCTGCGTCCAGCTCGTTAGAGGACTCGCGGTCGCGGTGCCGTCTGCGGTATATGCGGACGTAACGGTTCGTGCTGGGCTCGTCGCATTCGCAGGGTAGCTCAGAGTTGCAGTGCGGCCTCTGGCGTCGAATGTTGTGCAGGTCCAAGCAGTATCACCGATGCGTTTGCTGCCGACGCCGCGCCCGAAGAGGTCATACACGTACTGCGTCGTGACCTTCGTGTTCGTGCTGTTCGTAGCTTCGGCTGTGCTCTTGAGGAAACCGTATTGGGGAGTCGATGCGGGTAGACCGCAAACGCTCCCTACGTGGGCCTGTTGGAGCGTCTCGGTGTTTCCGTAGTAAGCGTAGGTGCTGCCGCCAACAGCGGCTGTTGTGCCTGCCGCAGTGGCCGCCGGCAGTCGTTGGCTCGTACGACGGAGGTAACTGGTGGGAGCTTCGTGCTCGTAGGAGGTCGTCAGGTTCAAACCGCCCGGGTCTACGGTCGATGAATCGATGAGCCCCAGCCAGGGCGAGGAGCTCTGGAACTTGGTCGTCGTGGAAGGCGCCTCAGCTCCAGGCACTGAGGCTGGAGCCTGATCGATGGTCGACGTCGTGGTGACGATTCCGTAGTCCGGCTTGAGTTGTGCGCCGGGGATGTGTGCGCGCGCTTCTCCCGGTGGCGTCCAGAAGAGCTCGAGGCTGGCCGGACCGGTGTCCTCGAAGTATTCGACGCGGATTCGAGCGGTCTGTCCCGCGATCACGTTGACGATTCCTTCTGCTGACCACCGCACCGCGTGGCTAGACCAGTCCTCTGTAACGAGGACGTCGTCGATGTAGACCCGTGTGCCGTCGTCGGCGTAGGTCTGGAGCTTGTACTGGCCCGCCTTCGGGAAGGTGACGGTGCCGGTGAGGCGCATTGAGACACCATCGACGGCGGCATCAGTGGGGCTCCTCTGTTCCCAGTCTTTCGCGATGCTCCCGCCAGCTCCAAGGATCCCCAGTGTCATGGCAGTGGGTACGCCCGTGAGCGAACGGTTCGGGAAGAGAACTGCCGCGAGACTGACGAGGCCTTCGTCATATCGTTTGATGGTGTGCGGGGTGGTTGTGGCGCAGTCGGCCGAGGGCGTGCGGTCGGCGAGGAAGCATCCGGCAGGTGCGGGACCGAAGGTGTCCGTTAGACGGTCCTGCCCGTCATAGAGGTTCGTGGTCGTTTTGCCCTGAGGACTCGTTGTCGAAAGGACCTGGTCTTTTTCGTTCCAGAGGGTGTTCGTTGTCAATCCCGTGGCGCTGATGTCGTTGGTTTGTCGCCATGAGCTGTCGTACTGGACCGTCCGCGCATGCCCTGGCGCTGGTGCCGCGGTCGGCGGGGTGAAGCCGGCTCGGTCGATGTGGCTCTGTCCGGCCTCGTACGAGTAGCTGGTCCAGGGTCGATTTGCCTCCGTGAGGCCGTCAGGTGCCGCCTGGGTGACAACGGAGGCCCTTCCGGCAGCGTCGTAGGTGATGGTGGTTCGGGCTGCTGGTGGGCTGATGATTCCGCTGGCTGTCGCCCAGTCGTTCTCGAGTGCATCGCGGATCGCTGTAACACGGCGGTTGGAGTCGTATCCGAACGTGACTGGTTCGTTGCCGGGATCGAGGATCGCGGCAAGCCGCCCGCTGCTGTCATAGAGCAATCGAGTCGTGTCGTTCGTTCCTGCGACGTGTCCCGGGTAGATGATGCGGCAAAGCATCCCGGCCGGGACCGCTGTGTATCCGGCTGGGACCGGGCATGCGGAGCCGGTGACATCAGAGTCGGTTGGAGCAAGCCCAACCGATGCTGCGCTGTCGCCCGAATACGCGAATCGGACTTCGCGCGAGTAGGTCTTGGGGTTCGAGCCGGCGTTCTCGGAGACCCGGTCGGAGATCCGATCAACTTGACCGGTTCCAGTTCGGTAGCTCGTCACCGTGGACGCAGGCTTCTTCAAGTCGGCCGGGCTCGTCGACGATGAGACCTTACCGTCTGCGCCGAACGTGTACACCACGCCGCTCTCGTCGGTGAATGACACGGAGTTGTTGAGGTTGAGGGCCATGACGCCGTACTCCCCCACCGGGGGTTCGTACCCACCGTTCGAGGTCTTCGTGTACGCGTGCGTACCTCCAGTCACATCCGTGAGAGTGATCGAGCCTTCTTGCACTCGCACACTGGAATAGTCGCCGGAGCCGCTTGAGAGCACTGTCGACGAACCCCAGCCGTCAGGGAGCACCTCGACCGTCTTCGTGAACCACGATGCCGGCACCGGGAAGGGTGTCCCAGTTGTACCGAGCTTGGCCCAAAGCTCAACCTGGGCGGTACTGGTGTTGTCGAAGTACTCCATCCGGAAAGGCACCGGCGTTGCAGTCAGTGTCTTCGCGGAACCCCATATAGTCGCGCCAGCCGAGTGGGTGTCGGTGTACTTATCGATAACTTTCGTATCACCGACCCAGGTGGCGACACCGTTGTCGTGCATCGCTCCGAACGTGTAGGAACCGGCCTCGGAAGGCGTGATGAAGCCCGTCCAACGGGCGAGAAATCGGTCCACGGGAACAGCGGGGCCCGGGGATCCTGCGTCCCATCGGAACGAGACTTGCGGATCAGTTCTTACGAGCACGGGCTCCCGGCCAGCAAACGTCCACGACTGTGTCGCGCCCGGTTCAGGGTTGGCGTCGAAGTACTCGCCCTTCAGGCCCCGGTTGGAGGACTTCTGCGAGTTGTAGGTGAAAGCCATACCGATCGGTCCGCCGAGCGTGTTGACGGTGGGCGAGGTGAAGCTCATGTTCACGTTGCCGTTAGCCAGGTTCACTGTGACAGGACCTGCCGCGTCGGTGGGCGATGGGCCCGGGTCGCCGACGCGCTGGTTCACGGTGAATCGTCCGACCCATGAGGTGACGGATTCTGAGTACTGGTCCTTGGTGAGAACCGTCCATGAGTAAGCGGTACCGTCCTGCAGGTAGCCGGCTGGTGCCGTCCAGGTCAGGCCCGTCTGCCATCCGGAGCTCACGACTGCGCCGGTCTTCGCGTCGGTGCCGGAGGCGACTCGGAACCAATACTGCAGCGGCCGGTTCTGCGGGTTGGCGGGCGCCGCAACAGCGAATGTGGGCGATGTCGTGACGACGACAGAGCGATCTCCGGGCGATGCGGTCGACAGAGAGGTCCCCGGGGTGTCATTGGTGGTGAAGGACCAGATCGGTGAGCTCTTGCTGTTGTTCACTCCCCAGACGCCGTTGTACTCATCGGCGACGAACCCGCGCCAGTAGTACCGGGTGCCGGGTTGAAGTTTTGGCGACGGCATCTTCGCTGTGTCGGCGGTGATCCAGCCAGTCTCCCAAAGTGGGCTGAGGTCGGGGTTCGGGTTCAGGCTTACACGGAAGTAGTAGCGGAGCGAGGTGCCAGCCGCGGGCGTGCCGGTTACTTTGAACGTCGGCGTCAAGGTCGTGTTGGTTGCGGCGTTCCCAGGTGAGGGCGCGACGATGGAGCCGAACGCCGCGTATTCTTTCCACCATACGAACATGGATGTGTCCACATGCTTGTAGGTGAACGTGTTGCTCTCGTCGCCGACGAACATGAGGTACGAACCAGCTACACGGTCGTTTACCCATTGGGCAACGCGGCTACTAAGGCGGTCGTCCTGCGCCCAGCCCGCGCTGTCCGTGACGTGAAAGCCGCCGAGGTGTTCACCCGCAGCTGCATAGTTGAAGGCAGTGGCGTGGTAAATGTTGTTTTGGCGAGCGGTAACGGTGCTGTCATCGCTGATTGCTGTCGCGTGGATTTCGGCGCGTAGCACCTGCTTGCCGAAGAATTGCTCGTAGTTGAAGTGGGCGATCGTCCGCCAGATACCGTTGGAGTTTGTGTTTCCCATCTGGATGCCGTAGTTGACGTTGGTCTGACCATTCGTCTTGTACGATCTTGTGTCGTTCTGCGGCACCCAAGTGTCCGGGTCGACCATGACGGGATAGACCCGCTTGAGGTCATTCAGCCACGCCCCGCTGGCCTCGAGCGTGATCCACCAGGCGTTGTCGCGCTGATCGAGTCGCACATCGAGCGGGGCCTGATTGTCTGCTTGTTTTCCTCCAACGCCCGCAGAGTCCCACATCGTCGGCGGCTGCATGACGAAGTCTACGTCGCCGCCTTCGTCGATGAACTCGACCGCCCCGAGGGCGTCCAAGCGCAGCGAGCCGTCGGTTTTCACCTTCCAGGTCCACGACGTCTTACCGTCGAGCCCCGGCTTCTTCGCCAGCCGGAACAGCTCTTTCACCCCTGAGTTCTCGACCTCGTAGACGAGGTCGGTGTTCGGAAAAACGTCCTGGTACTCAAGCTGGTTCTTCGTCTCAGACCACGGGGCGGCGTCGCGAACCAACTTGCTGTCGGCTGCGTCGACCAAAGTGAAGCCGACGTCCGAACCGTTGCGGGAGATCTGCAGCAGGTTGTCGTCGCTCGCCGTCTCGGCAAAAATCGGACTGAGAGGGTGCTGGTCCACTGCTCCACCGCCGACTCCGAACCATGAGAATGGTCCGGTCGTCGAAACATCTGTGTTGATCGGTTTCCAGTCACCGTCGACATCAACGCTCACCGGTTCGCGTGCCATCTCGGTGACGCGCCGGCCGTCACCGGCATCGTACGTCAGCGAAAACTCATCACGGTTAACCACCTGAGCAGTTTCAGCGTCGAAGTCGTCGGTTTCGAGCGTCTCCGAGTCCACGGCGCCCTGCCCCTTTGCACGTTCAGGAATTTCGGCCACTTCGGCGTCAGGCTCTCCCGAGAAATCTGCCGTCGGTGGCTGTTCCCCCAGCTGCACTTCCGGCTCTTCAGACTCTTCGGGCGGAGCGATCGCGGGGACCGGATCGCTCGACTCCTCGGCCGCCGCCGCCGTGTACTGGACGAACGATCCGAGTAGGACGAATGTGATGATCATGCTGAGGGCAGCAAAAAAGAACGGGCGGAATCGAAGCGCCAAGGGCGCATCCTTCAAGGTAGGGAGACCTCGCAACCCACGAAGCTGAGAAAAACCTAGTAGATCAACCGGTTAAACATCAAGGCGAACCCCGAAAGTCAAGCTCTTGACTTCGGGGGCCAACATGGGGGGCGAAGTCACGTCGTCATTCTCGGCCGCTATTCGGTTGAACTCGTTCGTCAGCTGGCCTGTGCTTGCCTCGACCGCTCCCCTCTCGACACTGATCTGTGCCCGAAACCCGACCCGCGCGGACCCGCTCCGCTCGAGTCGACTCCATCGCGGAGGTCGTCGCAATCGCCTACCTGGAGGGACACAGTCCGGACAGCGTTCCCCTCTGTGGCCGCACCGAAGTGCGCGTGTTCGTCGACCGGCTTCAGACCAACGGCACCTTGCAGCATGGAAGGCCTTCCCGATTCCGACTGCGCGTGGCCTCGTTGCAATGCGTCCCGAGCAAGTCGAGTGCCACGCGAGCCGCCCCACGGACCCCATGGCGCCAGCGATGATCATCGTTCGAGCAGTGTCGCCGCTCAATTCCTTACCACGTCCCGATTGGAGGTACGCATCGGTCAGTATCCGACAACGAAAGAGTTCCCGAAGCCGCACACCAGATCAAGGATCCGCATCTCTCGTTGCAGGAAGCCCCCGCGTCCCTGCGAGCACATCGCCAGCAGGAACGCCCGTCTAGTCACGAGCGCAGCGCCCGCTAGCGAGAGAGCGAACGTGCCGATCTCGGAAAGAGCTTTGACCTGCAGATTCTGGTTGCCTGCCCATGGTCTGCGAACATCGGGATCAAAAATGCGCTATTTCAGCAAGAGGCGGATCGAGTTTGGTGCGATCCGAGGCGACGGAAAAACAGCTGACATCCGGCGGTTATAGCAAAAGACTTACCTGAAAACAATAGGCACAAATGTGGACATCCGCCGCAAAATAGGGCAGATACGATTGTCGAAATGCAACCGCCATGGGGGAATCGTGTTCAATACCAGAATTGCCCGATATAGCTCAATAGCAGCCACCTGCCTCACTATTGCGGCTCTGTCTCTATTACCGGGCGGACCCGCGCAGGCTATTAGCGCTAATGATCCGCAGTACGAACTAGTGATGAATGGGGAAGTATTCCAGACCGGAAACTCCACGGCTCCCAACGCCGCGGCTCGCGCAGCAGCATCTACAGCACCCGGATGCGCAGGAAAGGAAGCCGGCTGGCGGATCAACGCATTCAGACACGCCGCGAAGGGACCCGCACCTGCCGGAGTGGCCACTCTGAAGTGCGGAATAGGAACGGAGGATGGTTGGGGCTGGAACCACATTGCATATGGACACACGTCAGACTGGACCATTGTCGCCGCCCCGGCGGGTGGAAGCTGGGACCAGATCGCGCAATGGGCAATCGAGCAAACTCTGCTCGCACCAAGAAACGTGACTACGCAGTCCAACGAGACCTACCGATACACGGCGCCAGTGCAGATCCGGGACGCTAGAACGGGCGAGGTCGCCGAGGAATGGTTGGTGCTGGTGTCGTTTGGGCGAGTTAACCAGAACATCATCACCGCGTATCCGGTCAGCTACTAGGATTCAAGTTTAATGGTAAATGAAATTCTACGAGAGCTAGGATCCTATCTTCAGGATCCCGACAAGACAGTGACGTTTGCGGACAACCCAGAAGCCGTCGTCGTATCTTTTGACGGCACTAGCAAAGGTCAACTGGGGCCCTTCGAGATTGATGTCCCACTGAACGCGTTGGTCTCGAGACTACCGACCCTCGGATCGAATGCGGCCGCGCTATTCGAGGACAAAGAACCAAATACAGCTGGACTGCTGCTACTAGCCAGTCTTATCGACGAGGTCGCACACGATAGGCGCTCTCCAGGACGGCGCGGGTTCCGATTCACTGCCGAAGGAAAGTTCGTTCAGCTAGACTGACCTGCCTTGTTCTGACCGAGGGTGGTGGCATGACATGCCACTCTGGCAGGACGGGCTGCGTCAACTGAGCTGGAAGTGTCTAGTGCTCCGCGCTTTGGCACATGGATGGTCTTCAGCGAAGACCGGTGACCATTTCCGGCCAAGCAAACTGCTCTCGTCCCGAGGACGAGCCAGTTTGCGCAACTTGATAACCGAATCACATGATCACCACTATGCCGATGCCAATCTCGGAGCCCTTACCTTGTCGGGGCGTCAACTCACCAAAGGGGACGCGCCATCCAGACTCGGCGATTGGTGCGCCGCCCGCGTTTCTCACACTTTTCTCACCCGAAATTCGAGAACACCACGTCCAACCAGGTCTCACACTTCCCCGCTACCACGCCGAAGTTCGCTCCAGTGAGTTTCAGTTAGCCGACAGTTGGTAACTTCAGCTTCCCAAGCTGAACCGATCCCAGGAACCCAACGCACAGTTGGCAGACCGCCGGATTTGCCAATCCACTGGAGTCCGCCGTTCAGGGCGCTTGCCGACAAGGACAGTCACGGGGCACCCACTCGGATGCCCCACGACTGATGGGATCACCATGCCAATCGACAAGCTGCTGCTCACCGCCGAAGAGGCAGCACAATCACTCGGAGTGGGACGCTCCACCGTCTACGACCTCATGAGGCTTGGCCACCTGTCCAGCGTCAAGATCGGACGCGCCAGACGCATCCCCGTCGCCGCCCTGCACCGCTTTGCCCGACAGCTCGCAGGTGCAGACCAGGCGTGAGTCAGCGCGCGAACGGTGAGGGGTCGATCTACAAGCGAAAGAACGGAACTTGGAGCGGTGCGACGCACGTGCTGGCCCCGGACGGTGCGAGGAAGCGCCGGACCGTCTATGGCCACACGACAGCCGAGGTGGCGTCCAAACTCCGCGAATTGCAGACCCAGACCGAAGACGGCGTGCCCGCAGCAGTGTCCGGGTGGACCGTGCGGTCCTACTCCGCCTACTGGCTCGAACACATCGCCCCCAACACGCTCCGTCCAACGACGCTCGCGAACTACGACTGGATCCTGAACAAACACGTGCTGCCCGCCGTCGGCGGGAAAAAGCTCGAGCAACTCACCCCACAGAACGTACGCGAGCTCCACACCGCGGTAGCAAGGACGGGGGTGTCCGCTCACACGGTGCGCCTCGCGCACGCAGTCCTCCGGAGCATCCTCAGCGAAGCCGCGCGCGAGCAGCACATCGCTCGCAATGTCGCTTCACTCGTCCGCGCGCCGAAGATCGAACATGTCGAGGTCGAGCCGTGGACAGCCCAGGAAGCGTCGACGTTCCTCGAGTCGAGCCGAGACTCCCAGTTCGCGCAGCTCTACGTCGTCGCGCTGACCCTTGGACTGAGACGCGGCGAGATCCTCGGACTCCGATGGGCGGACATCAATCCAGAGCGCACCCAACTCTGGGTGAGGCAGACAGCACACCGCGCCGGCGCAGGCCAAGGCATCACCATCGGGCCGACCAAGACAGCTCGATCGAAACGCACACTCCCCCTACCCGGGAAGACGGCCACGGCACTCCGTGCCCGCGCGAGCATTCAGCAAGCCGACCTCAGGGCAGCGGGTGAGGGGTGGGTGGAGACCGGTCTGGTCTTCACCACGACTCTCGGCACGCCCATCGAACCGAGCAACCTGCGGCGCACCTTCGATAAGGACATCGCGGCAGCGGGCGTCCGCCGGATCCGCTTCCACGATATGCGTCACACCTGTGCGTCGCTGCTGCTCGCGCAGGGAGTGCAGATGCGGGTCGTCATGGAAGTACTCGGCCACTCCAACATGGCCATCACATCAGACATCTATTCACACGTTGCACCGACCACGCTTCGGAGCGCGTCAGAGGCCATGAACAGCGCGCTCGACGTCAACGATTCAGGGCTGAAGTGAGCGGTCCGGTCCACCGTCGTCCGCCCCGATCCACTGCCGTTGCTGTACGCGTTGCTGTACGCGTTGCTGTACGCGTTGCTGTACGGGACTCCGAATCCCTCACCTGTCCTGCAGATTCGGGGAGGGGCGCGCGACTATCGGCGGCAAGAAAAGAGCCGCTGACCTGGGTTTTCCAGGGCAACGGCCGGGTGATGCTGGTGGAGCCGCCCAAGGGAATCGAACCCTTGACCTTCTCATTACGAGTGAGATGCTCTGCCGACTGAGCTAGGGCGGCGCGTGCGCTGGTCGCCCGGCGCACGAGTATCCATGTTAGCGCAGCTTTTGCACGGTCGTGTACAGCTCGGCGAAAGAACGACGGATCCGCTCCGCGAGCGACCCGGGGGTCGGCGCATCGGCCCAGCAACGCCAGGCATGGCGGAGCCCCGCGAATCCCACCATCGTCATCATCCAACACCGATCGAAGAGGGCTTCCGAGTCACCCGCGAGCGCGGGCTCGTCGTTCAGCACCCGCCGCTCGACGACCTTGTACAGACCTTCTTCGAAACCGCGCATGCTCGCGATCCGCGCCCCGAGGAGGTGCGGGTGATCACGCAGCACGTCCTTGCGGAGATGGTGGATCTCGACGTCCTCATCGGCATCGCCCACCGTCCGGGCCAACAACTCGCCGAGATCGGTGAGGACGTCGGTCGCCGGGCCCGCGGTCAGGAAGGCTTCGAGGGCGTCGCCGTCGGGGATCAACGGGATGTCGCCGATCAGCGCCTCCTCCTTCGTCCCGAAGTAGTTGAAGAAGGTCCGCGGTGAGATCTCCGCCCGCCGGCTCACCTCCTCGACCGTCACGTTCTCGAGCCCGTGCTCCCCCGCGAGCGTCAACACCGCGTGCTGGATCGCCCGACGCGTCGCGAGGCGCTTCCGCTCGCGGAGCCCGAGTTCGGCCGGCACCGTCATGGTCATCGAGGTCCCGCCATCAACTGCACATCGGGTCCTTCGACGGGACGGTACCGTCGATGAGGTACTGGTCGACCGCCTGGTTCACGCAGTCGCTGCCCTTGTTGTACCCGGTGTGCCCCTCACCCTTGTAGGTGATGAGCTGGCCCTGGTCGAGCTGCTCCGCGAGGTTCTGCGCCCAGACGTACGGCGTCGCCGGGTCGTTCGTGGTTCCGACGACGAGGATCGGAGCGGCACCCTTCGCGTGGATCTCGCCACGCTCGGTCCGCGTCTGGTACGGCCAGTTCGCGCAGAACGTGTCGCCGTAGGCCATGTACTCGCCGATCACCGGAGCGGCCTGCTCGAGTTCCTTCGCCTCGTCGGCCATCTTCGTCTTGTCGTCGTCGTAGCTGTAGTCGAGGCAGTTGATCGCGTTGAAGGCCTCGGTCTGGTTGTCGGTGTACTTGCCGGAGTCGCCGCGGCCGTTGTACCCGTCGGCGAACTGGAACGCGATGTCCGTGCCGCCCTGCATGACCTCGTCGAACATCCGACTCAGGTACGGCCAGGCGTCGGCCTGGTACAGCGGGTAGATGATCGCGGTGAGCAGCGTGTTGCCGCCGAGCTCACGGCCGTCGTCAGCGGGGATCGGGCTCGCGTCCACCTGGTCGAGGAGGCTCTTGATCTCCGTCATCGCGTCGTCGACCGAACCGGAGAACGGGCAGTCCGTCCCCGACATGCAGTCCTCGAGGTAGGCGCGCAGCGCGCTCTCGAAGCCCTTGGCCTGCTCCTTCACCACCTCGAAGTTCGACGTCGACGGATCGATCGCCCCGTCGAGGACGAGGCGCCCGACGTTCTTCGGGAAGAGCTCGGCGTAGGTCGCGCCGAGGAAGGTGCCGTACGAGTAGCCGAGGTAGTAGAGCTGCTTGTCGCCGACGGCCGCCCGGAGCATGTCGAGGTCCTTCGCGGCACTCTGCGTGTCGACGAACTCGAGCATCTTGCCGGTCTCCTCCGCACAGGCGTCGCCGAAGTCCTTCGCGGCCTTCTCGTTGGCGGCGATCCACTCGTCGGAGCCGCGCTCACCCGGCGTGACGTCGTACAGGTACGCGTCCATCTCCGAATCACTCAGGCAGGTGACGGGCGTCGACTTGCCGACACCACGAGGGTCGAAGCCGACGACGTCGAAGTTCTCCTGCAGGTCCTTGTCGACCGCGAAGTCGAGGCTGTCGGCGACGAGGCTGTAGCCGGAACCGCCCGGCCCGCCGGGGTTCATGAAGAGCGAACCGATCGGCTTGCCGTTCGTCGCCTGGTGGCGCACGAGCGCGAGGGACAGCTCGCCGTCGGACGGGTTGTCCCAGTCGATGGGCGCCTTCGCCGTGGCGCACTCGAAGCCGTCGACGCACCCACTGGTCTTCCAGTCGAGCTCCTGCTCGTAGAAGGGCTTCAGCTCCGCAGCGACGTCGCTGGTCGCCGCCGACGACGACGGCGTCGGTTCGGCGGCCTTCGGGGGCAGGAACGCCGTGACGCACCCACTCAGCGTGAGGGCCGCCACCGCGAGACCGGCGACGAGCGCGACACGTGCCGTCCGCCGCGCACGCGGACCGCTGCGGCGGGATCCACCGGCCGGTCCCATCGAGGCCGACGGCTGCTGCCTGGGCGAAGTCACAGAGGCTCCCTACCGGACCGCCGACACGAGCATGGCCTCCAAGGCCAGCGCCGGGGCGACGTTCCCTTCGATTCGTGTTCGGGCGACGGAGATCGCCTCCAAGGTATCGATCGTAACCGCCGGCGTCGTCCGCCGAGCGGCATCCTCGAGTTCCGGACGCAATTCCCGGTTGATGATCGTGGCGTCGTGTCCCAGCTGGAGGAGCACGATGTCGCGATAGAGCGACAGCAGGTCGACCATGATGCGGTCGAGCCCGTCGCGGAGACTCCGTGTCGCGCGCCGCTTCTGGTCCTCCTCCATCGCCCGCACCTGCGACCGGAGGGCGGGAGGGACGGACTGGCCGGGCTCGACGCCGAGCGACCGCAGCGTGCTCTCGCGCTCGGCCTCGTCGCGCAGCGAGGTGTAGGCCTTCGCGTCGTCGCCGGCGAGTTCCAGGAGCCGCCCGGCCGTGACGACGGCCTGACCGGCACTGCGGATGTCGAGGACGGCCCGCAGGGTGGACTCACGACGTTGCCGGGCTCCGGGATCGGTCGCCAGACGGTGGGCCATCCCCACGTGGCTCTGAGCTTCACGGGCCGCGCGCTCCGCGATGTCGTGCGCCACGCCGTCGCGTCGTTCCAGCAGCTCCGCGACGTCGTCGATGGTCGGCACGCCGAGCCGGACGGAGCGCACGCGGGACCGGATCGTCGGCAGGAGGTCCGCCTCGCTGGGCGCGCACAGGACCCAGATCGTGCTGCTGGGCGGCTCCTCGAGGGACTTCAGCAGCAGGTTGGACGTGCGCTCGGTCATGCGGTCGGCGTCTTCCACGACCATGACGCGGAAACGGGCCACGGACGGTGCACGGTAGGCGTTGCGGACCAGGTCGCGGACCTCGTCGATCGTGATGATGACGCGATCGGTGCTCAGCGCGGAGAGGTCGGGGTGGGTGCGCGCTTCGACCTGCCGACGGGTGACGTCGTCTCCCCCGGGCTCTCGGCTGAGGAGTGCCGCAGCGAATGCATAGGCCAGGGTCGACCGGCCGGAACCGGGCGGACCGGTGATGAGCCAGGCGTGGGTGAGGCCTTTGGGTTCGACCGGGTCCGACGCGGCCTGCAACAACTCGATCGCGTCGCGTTGACCCGTCAAGTCGGTCCAGGAAGCCATGGGTCAACGATACCGGGCGCCACCGACGGCGGCTGGCGGTCGTGCGGGTGTCCGAGCCGACGGGCGGTCACTGAGCCGCCCACCGGTCACTGAGCCGCCCACCGGTCACTGAGCTTGTCGAAGTGCCGAGCTCACGCTTCCAGACACCGGGCCGCCCTTCGACAGGCTCAGGGGCCGGGTCTGATCAGAGGAGTGGCGCGATCCGCTCGCGGATGTCGGCCGCGAGTTCCTCGGGCGGCAGCGCGGCGTCCACGACGAGGAACCGTTCCGGTTCCGCTGCCGCGAGGGCCAGGAACGATTCGCGCACGCGGGTGTGGAAGTCCTGCGCCTCAGCCTCCAGCCGGTCGAACCGCTTGTTGGCGTTGTCGAGCCGACCTCTGGCGACGGCGACGTCCAGGTCGAGGAGCACGGTGACGTCGGGGAGCAGGTCCTCCGCGGCCCACAGCGAGATGCCCCGGATCTGCGCCGCGTCGAGGACCCGTCCGCTGCCCTGGTAGGCGACGGACGAGTCGAGGTAGCGGTCCTGCAACACGATCTCGCCGCGGGCGAGTGCCGGGCGCACGACGGTGGCGATGTGGTGGGCACGGTCCGCGGCGTACAGCAGTGCCTCGGCGCGCGGGGAGATGTCGCCGCGATGGTGCAGCACGATCTCGCGGATCTCGACCCCGAGATCGCTCCCGCCCGGTTCGCGGGTGCGGACGACGGTGCGACCCTGCTGCTCGAACCAGTCGCTCAGCAGGCTCGCCTGCGTCGACTTGCCGACACCGTCTCCGCCCTCGAGGGTGATGAACAACCCTCGGGGCCGCGCTCCCTCGCTCACGTGACGGCGTCGGCCTTCGCCGCAGCCGCCTTGTTGGCAGCACGGGTCGCGGCCGCCTTCTTAGCCGCGGCGGACCGCGCCGTCGACGTCGCCGTCGTGGCCTTCGCCGTGGTCGCCTTGGCTGTCGTGGCCTTCTTGGCGGGTGCCTTCTTGGCAGGGGCCTTCTTCGCCGGAGCCTTCTTGGTGGTCTTCGGCTTCGCCGGGCCCTTCGCGCGCTTGTCCGCGAGCAGCTGGACCGCTCGCTCGAAGTCGACGTCCTCGACCTGTTCGCCGCGCGGGATCGTCGCGTTCGTCACCCCGTCGGTGACGTAGGCGCCGAAACGACCGTCCTTGATCTTGATCGGCTTGCCGCTCTCCGGGTCCGCTTCGAACTCCTTCAGCGCGCTCGACGCCTTCCGAGCGCCGTACTTCGGCTGAGCGAACAGCTCGACCGCGCCGGGGAGGTCGACGGTGAAGATGTCGTCCTCGGAGGTGAGCGACCGGGTGTCGGTGCCCTTCTTCAAGTAGGGACCGTATCGGCCGTTCTGCGCCAGGATCTCCTCACCGGACTCGGGGTCCGCCCCGACGACACGCGGCAGGTCGAGGAGTTTGAGTGCGGTCTCGAGGTCGATCGTCGCGAGGTCCATCGACTTGAAGAGCGACGCCGTGCGGGGCTTCTCCGCCGCTGCCTTCTTCTTGGCAGGAGCCTTCTTCTTCGCGCCGGCTGCCGGCTCGGTGACCTCGCCGGTCGCCGTGTCCACGGAGAGTTCCGCCTCGGGCTCCGGGTCGAGTTCCGTGATGTACGGGCCGAACCGGCCGTCCTTCGCGACGATCTCCTTGCCGGTGGCCGGGTTCAGGCCGATGACGCGATCGCCCACGACGGGCGCGTCGATGAGTTCGTGCGCCTTCTCCGGGGTCAGCTCGTCCGGCGCGAGATCCTCGGGCAGGTTGACCCGTCGCGGCGTGGGGCCTTCCTCTCCCTCGGCGGGCGGCGGGCCGTCCGGTGTCACCTCGAGGTACGGGCCGTACTTGCCGATCCGAAGCGTGACCCCGTCGTCGATGACGATCGAGTTGATCCGACGAGCGTCGATGTCGCCGAGGTTGTCGATCACCTGGCGGAGGCCACGGCCGGCGTCGTCTCCGAAGTAGAAGCCCTTGAGCCAGTCGACACGATCGACCGTTCCACCGGCGATGCGGTCGAGGTCGTTCTCCATCTCAGCCGTGAAGTCGTACTCGACGAGTTCCTCGAAGTACTCCTCCAACAGTCGGACGACGCTGAACGCCACCCAGCTCGGGATGAGCGCCTGGCCGCGCTGCGTCACATAACCACGGTCGATGATCGTGGAGATGATCGACGCGAACGTCGAGGGGCGGCCGATGCCGAGTTCCTCGAGGCGCTTCACGAGGCTGGCCTCCGTGTACCGCGGGGGCGGCGAGGTCTCGTGCCCCTTCGCCTCCGGGTCGGCGACACCGAGCTGCTGCCCCTCGGTCAGCGGCGGCAGTTTCGCCTCGGCGGCGTCCTCCTGGGAGTTGCGGTCCTCGTCCTGACCCTCTTCGTACGCGGCGAGGAAGCCACGGAAGGTGATGACGGTACCCGATGCGGTGAACTCGGCGCGGCCGACCTCGGTCGCGGCCTCGAGCGTGATCGTCGCGGTCGAGCCCTTGGCGTCGGCCATCTGGCTGGCGACGGTGCGCTTCCAGATGAGGTCGTAGAGCTTGAAGTCGTTGCCGCGGAGCGTCGAGGAGAGCGACGACGGGGTGCGGAAGGTGTCTCCGGACGGTCGGATCGCCTCGTGCGCCTCCTGCGCGTTCTTGCTCTTGCCGCTGTAGAGGCGCGGCTTGTCCGGCACCGTCTCGGCTCCGTAGAGGGACGCCGCCTGCTTGCGCGCCGCATCGATCGCCTGCTTGCTCAGCGACGGCGAGTCGGTACGCATATAGGTGATGTAGCCGTTCTCGTAGAGCGACTGCGCGACGCTCATCGTCTGGCGGGCGGAGAACCGGAGCTTCCGGCCCGCCTCCTGCTGCAACGTTGAGGTGGTGAACGGCGCTGCCGGTCGACGCGAGTACGGCTTCGACTCGACCGAGAGGACGGTCGCCTTCGACTGCTCGAGTGCTGCGGCGAGCGCCGTGGCGCGCTGTTCGTCGAGCGGGACGGCGCTGCCCTTGAGCTGGCCGAGGTCGTCGAAGTCGCGGCCGGTGGCGACGCGGTCGCCGTCGAGGCGGACGAGGCGGGCGGTGAAGGGTGCACCGGTGGCGTCTTCGCCCGGGAGGAAGCGGGCGATGACGTCCCAGTAGGAGGCGGCGCGGAACGCGAGGCGCTCACGCTCACGGTCGACGACGAGTCGGGTCGCGGCGGACTGCACGCGTCCCGCGCTCAGTCCGGGACCGACCTTGCGCCAGAGCACCGGGGAGATCTCGTACCCGTAGAGGCGGTCGAGGATGCGGCGGGTCTCCTGGGCGTCGACGAGGTCGGTGTCGAGGGGGCGCGTCTTGTCCTTGGCGGCGAGGATGGCGTCCTTGGTGATCTCGTGGAACACCATGCGGCTGACCGGGACCTTGGGCTGCAGGACCTGCAGGAGGTGCCAGGCGATCGCCTCGCCTTCGCGGTCCTCATCAGTCGCGAGGAGGAGTTCGTCGGCGTTCTTGAGGGCGCGTTTGAGGTCCGCGACGGTCTTCTTCTTCGCGTCCGAGACGACGTAGTACGGCTCGAAGCCGTTGTCGACGTCGACCGAGAACTTGCCGAGGGAGCCCTTCTTGAGCTCGGCGGGAAGGTTCTTCGGCTCGATGAGGTCGCGGATGTGCCCGACCGAGGACAACACCTCGTAATCGTCACCGAGGTATCCGGCGATCGACTTCATCTTGGTCGGTGACTCTACGATCACGAGTTTCTTGCCTGCCACGAGGCTCCTTCCATCAGCGACACCATACACACGTGCACGGCAGGCTTGTCCAATCGGGAGGCGGGCCACTCGGGTGTCCATCCCCTTGCGTTCTGCGGCGTTGGGAGCAGAATGTGTCCCATGAGTACCCAGACGAACTACACCGTGAAGTTGACCGACGGTCCGCTGGAGGGCAAGACGATCAGCGCCCCGCTCACCGATCAGGGATCGCCGAAGCCCACCGTCGACGTGCCGAGTGGCACGGCCGGCAAGGTCTACCGGTACGCCCGGACGACCGGTGAGGAGTACGACGACTCGGGAGCACCGAGTGCCGTCGACTACCGCTTCCTGGAGGCGGTCTTCACGACCGGATCCGACCAGCCCTGACCCGTCGTTCCGGTACCTCTTAATACGGTGCGTTTCCGGGTGCGCCGTTCGGCCGCCCTGCGGTGTCCGGCGGCGGGCCCGCCCTCGCCGCGACCGTGACGGTGCCGAGCGGGGTCTCGACGATGGCGTCGACGACGACCGTCTCCCCCTCGATGGTGCAGGCCCCGAGCGTGGCCTGGTTGCGGGATGCGACCACGCGCGCGGTGTCGCACGGGAAGCCCGCGACGCGTCCGGAGAGGGTGTCCGCGGCGGCCAACGCGGCTGCGTCCGCCGCGTTGGCCGCCCGCTGATGCCCGGCGAGCAGTGTCGCCACGGGGAGGGTGGCGAGGAGGAGCGCGACGAGCGCACCCATGACACCCACCGCCAGCACCGAGCCTGCGCCCGCCTCGTCGCGCAACCGTGCCAAGCCGAGCCTGCCGTGGCGGTGCTTCATCGTCCGCCGACCAAGGCGCAGGAGGACACCGAGATCGGGATGAGCGCCGCGAGGCCTGAACCACCTGCGGCGTCGACCTGCACGCAGACGAGGTCACCCTCCGAGCTGCTGGCGGTGGTCGCCCCCGGCAACATCTGCGAGACCCGGCCCGCCGCCGTCCCACCGTCCTCGCCGCGTCCCAGGCTGCGGGCCGCGTCGGCAGCGGCATCGGTCGCGCGGAGCTGGGTCAGGCCCACCTGGATGGCGGAGAGCCCCATCGCCAACACCAGGACGACGGCTGGGACCACGACGGCGAACTCCGCCGTGACGGAGCCGTCCTCGGAGCGGAGCGCACGGCGACATCGACGCACCGTTCAACCGTTCGCCGTGAGCGCGCGACGGATGAGGTCGGTGAGGATGCCCCGCACCTCATCGCCCCGGAGGATGGCGACGAGGAGTCCCGCGAACCCGACGGCCGCCACTGTAGCGCGTTTCGGCGTACTCTGAGGCCATGACTTCGACCCGAGTTGCCCCCGTCCGCGCTGCAATCTACGCCCGGCAATCGGTAGCCGAGCCCGAGGGTATCCGGCGACAGGTCGACGCGTGTCTCCAGCTCGCCGCCGCCCGCGACTACGAGGTCGTCGAGACCTACGAGGACAACAACGTCTCGGGATACAAGAGCCGCGGCGCGGGGACCGCCTATGACCGGCTCCTCACCGACGCCCGCGCGGGCAAGTTCGACGTTCTGATCGTGCGGAAGCTCGACCGGCTCGGCCGGAGCCTGAGTGCCCTCGAAGCGCTCACGGCGGCGAAGGTCAACACGGTCACGACGGACGGCGCTCTCGACCTCGCTTCCCCCTCGGGTCGCCTCGTCGCGAACGTCCTGACGAGCGTCAGCCGCGCAGAGTCGGAAATCAAGGCTGAGCGGCGCATCTTCGCGAATGCCGACCGGCGAGAGCGAGGCGTCCCGACCTCCGGCCGGGTGCCCTACGGCTACCTCTGGGTCCCGACCGCCGATCGGACGGCGGAGTCCCCGAGCGCCTACCTGATCGACCCCGAGCGAGCCGATGATGTGCGACGGATGTACGAGTCTCTCCTCTCGGGAATGACCCTCGGCTCGATCTGCCGCGAGCTCAACGCCGCGGGCAAGCGGACGATGCCGTCGAAGCGAAACCCGGACGGGGTCGAGTTCCGGCCGACGACGCTCCGGCGGATGCTCCTCTCGCCCTACTACGCGGCCCTACTGCCGAGGCGGAACCCGGATGGCGAGCTCTACGACCTCGAATCCATCACGCGGGAGTCATGCGTCCCCGGCGCCTGGGAGCCGATCGTCGGCGAGGAGACCTGGCTCGCGGCGAAGGAGCTCCTCTCGCACTCCGGGCGGCGGACGAACGGCGGGGAGACGGGCCGGAAGTGGCTCCTGTCTGGCCTCGCCGTGTGCGGGGTCTGCTTCGACCCGATCCGGGCCGGTGGCGGCGACGCGGGCGTCCACTCCTACCGGTGCCGGTCGATGGCCCACTTCATGCGCCGCGGCGCCCCGCTCGACCGCTTCGTCGAGTCGGTCATCGTCGCCCGCCTGTCGCGGCCCGATGCCGC
Organism: Plantibacter sp. Leaf1; assembly: GCF_001421315.1. Taxonomy (NCBI): domain Bacteria; kingdom Bacillati; phylum Actinomycetota; class Actinomycetes; order Micrococcales; family Microbacteriaceae; genus Plantibacter; species Plantibacter sp. Leaf1. The sequence continues at coordinate 28,790 of NZ_LMJX01000001.1, forward strand.
CGACCTCCTCCTCGACCGGGAGCGGCCGGACGCCGACGCCCTCCGGACCGAGCGGCTCGCACACCAGGCCCGCCTGGACAGCGTCGTCGACCTCGTCGCGGACGGGACCCTGTCGTCCGACGACGCCCGCGCCGCGGTCCGGAACCTCCGCGAGCAGATCGCCACCATCGACGCGAAGATGACCGAGGCGGGCCGGGTCGACGTGCTCGGCGACATCATCGGGCAGGCCGATGTCTCGGCGACGTGGGAGGCGCTGAGCCTGGATCGGAAGCGCGCCGTCCTCGACGTGCTCATGACCGTCGTCGTCCACTCGGTCGGCCAGGGTGGCCGGTCACAGAGCATGGAAGCTATGGCCGCGAGCACCGAGATTCAGTGGCGAGACTGAGCTCCGCTCACACCACGTCGGCGATGGACATGCTGCCGGTGTTGCTGTCGCACTGCGGGTTCGTGCAGGTGCGCCGGACCTCGATCGGTGGCGCGCTGTCCCCGAAGGTCATGTCGCCCTTCACTCGACGCTCTCGAACCGGGCTTCCGCACATCTGACAAGGTGCAACGCCGTTGTGTTCCATCATCTGACCCCTTTGTTGAATGACTGGACGATCAAGGTACCGCGAATGCGCCTCGATCCCTACCGCGCCCACGATGGGGACCCGAGCGTAGTTCAGGCGAGATGCACCCATCCTCGGGACGGTCTCCGAGCACCCGCGGGCACTGACCCCGGTTTCCGAAAGCGAGCCTAGGTTCACGCCGTCGACGCCGGGTGAGAGCCGTCACCTCCCCGCACTCCGATCGAGAGGCATCCCGAGCACCTGGAATGAGTCTCCATCGGATGGCGAATCTGCCCCTCAGTCTCCATCGAGTCTCCATCCCCGGTCTCCACGGTCTCCAAGCGAGTCTCCTCTCAACTTCCGCGTCTTTCCGGGAAAGTCTCCATAGTCTCCACCCCAGTCTCCATCGAGTCTCCAAAGTCTCCCCCCCTCTATAGGAGGGGGAGATGGAGACCGAGACTGAGACCGAGACCAGGCGTCGATATTCGACACTTAGGACCGAGTAGACGGCCTCCAGATCGAGTAAGAGTTCCGGGCAAGCCGGATAAATAAGTCCAGATCAGAAGCCGGAAAACGGTAGGAATGCGTCGACCATACGTGCTAGCGTTTATCCCAGCACACACCTCCCAGTGCAACCGAGATGGGGAACTGGGGATCGGTAGTGATCGAGCCCCAGCGCTCGTCGCCTAGTACCGCCTTCACCGGCAGGGAACGGCCGCTCCGCTCCTCGCCGGAAGTCCCCATCTCATGACCGTCCTCACTGACGACGACCGCGCTGTCGTCGAACGCATCGTCGACCGAGCTCCGGTCCTCTCAACCTCCCAGGCCTCTCGGCTCTCGGTCCTTCTCGGAGGTACCCGATGACGGCCGACGAGGCTCCGCGCCCGCCGAAGATGAGCGACCTCAGCCCCGGCTACCACGCCGCTCGGGAGCGGGAGGCTCGGGTCAACCGAGCGACCCTCGCGGCTATGGCCGCCGTCCACCGACAGGAGACCGAGCGCGAAGGTGAGGACGCCTGATGGGGTTCACGCCTGAGTCGGCCCGAATGGCATCGCTGGCAGGGGTCGCGAAGAAGGGGCCGGAGTGGGCCGCTGAGCGTTCCCGGAAGGCGAATGCCGCGAAGGCCGCGAAGAACTCTGCGAAGGCCGAAGCGCGCGAGGACGCCCGGCAGATCGTGGAGAAGAAGCTCAAGAAGCGGGGCCTCGCGCCCGATGAGGTCCACGAGCGCCTCAAGCTCGCCGGTCTCCTCCCGCCGGTCAAGCGAGTGTCGAACGAGAAGAGTCTTCCGCTTCCCTCCGAGGACGACCTCCGGGACTATCTGGACATCGTGGACCGTGAGCACCCCGGCCTCCCATGGGCGCGGCGCAAGCGTGCCGCGGTCGCGCTGCTCCGAGCGGACCTCGCTCGGGGTGTGTGGGAGGCGAGTCGATGACCCGCAAGCTCGCGCCACGTGAGAACGTGGCGGCGATCGCGGCTTCCCTTGCCCGCTACGGGTGGAAGGTCTTCCCCGTCCTCGTGGAGCTCGACGGCGAGAAGCGTCGGAAGAAGCCGCTGGTCCGATTCACCGAGGTCGCCTCCGACGACCCCTCGACCATCTTCGAGTGGTGGCAGGCGAACCCGGACGCCTTCGTCGGCGTCTACACCCGGGGTTCCGGACTCGTCACCCTGGATGTCGACCTCTCCGACGACCCGACGAAGGATGGACCTACGTCCCTCCGGGCGCATGGGCTCACGGCGCCGGAGACGCTCTCCTACCCGACCCTCGGCGGCGGGCGACACCACGTCTACGCCGCTCCCGCGGGTCGGGTACTCACGGTCGGCCAGAACCTCGCTCACGACGGCGAGAAGATGGGCGGCGTCGACATCCGATCCGGGAACGGGTACTTCGTCTACTACGGCGACGCGCTCACCGAGGAGCCGAGCATCGCCCCAGCTCCCGAGTGGGTCCTCGTCGATGGCCGGGCTCATGACGCGACGCACGACCTCGCGCTCGCGGACTGGGTAGCCACACTCACCCCCGGCAAGCCCGGAAAGCGAGTCCGGAAGGCCGCGTCCCTGATCCACGAGCACGGCACCTCCCACGGAACGATGCTCGAAGCTACACGCCTCCTGGCTCAGCTCGGGAGCGAGGGGTGGGTCGGTGTCGGCGAGGCCGTGGCCCAGGCTCGCGAGACGTACACGAAATTCCATCCCGGCTACGCCGCGGACTTCGACTCAGCCCTCCTCACCTCGGCGAACTACTGGGGACCCGCCCCGACATTCATCCCGTTCACGAAGGCCGAGCTCAAGGCGGCGCGGAAGCTGAAGCAGGACGTAGCGCCCCCGGCATCCGAGGCGGAGGGCACTCCGGAGGAGCGGCGGATCGCCGACGAGGTCGCGCGTCTGAGCATTCGTGCCGAGGCCGAGCGGCAGTTCAAGGCGCTCCAGCGACAGGACCGGCCCTCGTTCGCCGATCGGCTCCTGTCTCGTGGCGATCTGGCCGCTCTGCCGAAGCCCGAACCGCTTGTTCCGGGCGTGCTGTCGAGGAACTCCACGGCGATGCTCGTCGCCCCGCCGGCCGGATTCAAGTCGCTCCTCGCGCAAGGGTTCGCCTACTCCATCGCCACCGGCCATCCGTGGCTGGGACGGGAGGTCGAGCAGGGCCGAGTGCTCTACATCGCGGCGGAAGGTGCGTCCGGGCTTGATCGTCGGTTCCAGGCTCTCGAGGTGGCGTGGCGCGAGCCGCTCAAGGAGGGCCTGTTCGTCTACCCTGACCCCGTCGACTTCGGGAACGCGGCCGAGGTGGCCGAAGTCGCCGCGGTGGTCGCTGGCCTCGGGATCGACCTCGTCATCGGCGACACGCTCAACCGCCTCGCTCCGGGCCTGGAGGAGAACTCGGCAACGAGCATGGGTCTCGTCGTCTCCGCGGCCGATTCCATCCGGAAGGCGCACGAGGGTTGCTCGATCCTGCTCCTGCATCACACCGGCCACAACGGCAACCTCCGCGGTTCGACGGCTCTCCTCGCGGGCATGGATCAGGTCCTCCAGCTCTCCGGGGACGGCGATGTCCGAACGCTTGAGCTCGTCAAGAACAAGGACGGCGAGGCCGGGAAAGTCATGGACGTCAAGCTCTCGCCGGTCGACGGGACCGAATCGGTCATCTTGAACTACGCGGCCTCGTTCGGGGCGGCGGGTGAGGCCGAGCAGATGGCTCCGCGAGTCGAGCAGGCCCTCGGCATCTTCCGCGCGGCCTTCCTCTCGACGGGAGCAACCCGGTCGGAGTGGGCCTTCCTGCTCCAAGAATCGGGACTCTCGAAGGGTGTGGCGTACAAAGCCATCGGGGCGCTCGCCAACTCCGGTCGCGTCGTGCTCAGCGGCTCCAGATTCTCCATCGGCCACGTCGACTCCGGCAGTCCGCCGACAGACGAGCTCCTCGATCCCCAGTTCACACAACGAAAGGCATCATGACCATGCAGAACATCAGCCTCACCTCCTCCAACCGTCAGTGGACCGTCGATCTGCCGGTCGAGACGGGTATCGCCCCGATCGACCAGGCGATCGGGAAGCTCCTCGACACGTACAACCGCTGGACCCGACTCGTTGTCGAAGCGAATCAGGCCGAGGCTCTGATCGGTCGGGCCGGTGCCGACGACAGCGCACGAATGACCGCGCTGTTCAACGACGACCCCGACCAGGCCGAGCAGGCCGACCCGCTGGAGGCCACGAAGACCGCCGAGCAGCGGGCTCGTCACGCCCGGGCGCTGGTGGAGCCTGCCGACCGGGCCATCTACACGGCTTACGGCGAACTCGTCGCGACCATCAACGCGAACCGCAAGCCGTGGAAGAAGGCCGCGCTCGCGAAGGCTGCACACAACCGCGACCGCGTCGGCGCCGCCCTCAAGACGTTGCAGGTCGCGAGCGACGAGCTCCGTACGTCGCTCGGCGTGATCGAGCTCCTCGCTCCGGATCAGCTCCCGTCTGTGCTGAGCACGTCGTCGAACTCTCGCGGCATCTTCAACCTCCAGTCGGGTTCCGATGTCGTCCGCGACGGCCTGACGAGCATCGACATCCAGATCCGGACGGTTGAGTGATGGGCGAGAAGAAGAAGTCGAAGACCATGGTCCTGGCGCCCGAGACGCCGGAGAACTCACGCGCGGCGGAAGCCTGGGCGCTCAAGGTCGCCGGGTCGGACTACGACGCGATCGGTGAATCGATGGGCGTCACCGCGTGGGTGGCACGCGAGCTGTGTTCCGCCTACTACGTGCGGCTCGCCACGGAGACCGCCGACGAGCTTCGGGCGACGAGCGAGGCACGGCTAGACAGGATGATCCGGGATCTGAACCGGGACCTCAACCTCGCGGCGAACCAGCAAGCCCGGAACGGCATCTACGCCCTGATCCTCAAGGCCGAAGCTCAGCGAGCGACACTCCTCGGCCTGAACATCCCCGCGGACACACCCGACGCGAAGGTGGTCCGGAATGCCTAGAGCACTGGCACCGCGTACCGGCGCCCGGGCAAGCGAGCTGGCGGCTGAGCGGGATCGCGAGTGGTTGAAGCAGTTCGCCGAGACCGTTCGACTCATCGAGCGGGGCCACAAGCTCACCCGGGCGGAAGCGGAGCGCCACACCGTCCTCCTCGACCCCGCCCCGCACGGACCGGGCGTGCCGACGCCGCCGCGGAAGGCGACGAAGGCACGACGAGCCGAAGCCGCCCCGGCTGAGTCCGAGCGGGACAGCTCAGCCCTCGTTTCCCGGCAGGCCCGGAAGAGGCAGAGACCGCGACTGACCATCACCGCAGACCACTTCGACGACGACGACTTCGAATGAACAGGAGCCAGACCATGAGCACGAACCATCGACAGACCGCGAGCGAGCGGCAGGCCGCGCAACTCGCCCCCTCCGAGCCGGACGAGCCGAAGCCGGTCCGCAAGGTCCGGAAGATCAACGGCGCGGACGGTGGAGATCGCGGACGCGCCCCGGCTACGGCCTCGGCCTCGGAGGACCAAGCACGCGCCCTCGACCGCTCCTAGCCCCCAGAACCCCCGCGGCGTGAGATGGCGCGGGTCTCGTCGGGTCGCCGACGAGAGAACCCCCTGGACCTACCCTTTCGGGTCCAGGGGGTTTCCTTTGGGGGCCGTCCATCGTGCCGATTCTGTGGACAACGTCGCCATGCATAAGCTCCCGGCACCGAGAAACCTGCCGCGACACGCCGGAAAACGTCCCGGGCTGAGAATTTATTGGGTCTACAAGACCCTGTGGATAACTTTGTCCACAGGTTGTGGAGAAATCCCCCAAATCACGGCGTTTTCGACCCCCGCGGGGTGGTACGTCGTAAGCCGAACCCGGTGGAGAACCGGTGGAGAACTCGCTCGATTCGGTGGAGAACCGGTGGAGAACTACACGGCTGTAACTACCTCAGGCCGCGGTCCCTGGAGAACCGCGATTATCGCCAGTAAGCTTGGAACATCAGGAAGCTCTGGTCGTTTGGAGGCACCCGCCGCCGGACGTGACAATGCCCTCAGCATCAGCCGAGGGCATCGTCGATTCTCCAAGAAACACATCTGCCCGGACTGCAATCCGGCTACCGAACCTTAGGAGGTTCACTCTCATGAACGATCACGACTGGATCAGTACGATCGCGTTTCTCTTCCACCAATGTACAACACTGTGTATAGCCGGGTACACACTTCGTACCAGCGTTTCTACAGTTAGCGCTCCCGTTACGGTTCCCACCAACGTTCCCGTTCTTCGCACGGTCAACGCTCCCGGTGCGGTTCCCACCAAGCGAATCACGTTGGAGAAGCTCAGAAGCGTGATCTCTGTTCTCCTGGACCTGAGCAAGCTTCTCGACCGGGGCCTCGCGTTCTCGCGTGGTATCGCCATCGCGTAAGCGTCCCAGCGAGAACGGCCCTCCTCCTTCGGGACGGGGGCCGTTCTTCGTTTCTACATGCCGTGCGCGCGGAGTCGAGCGTCCAGCGAAAGAAGGACGGCCTGTTGGGCGACGGCGATCATCGCGTAGTTGACGCCGTCCGGGACGACGGCGCCGTCCACCTCGCGCCACACGACGAACTGATCGAGCCCGGCGTCGGCGAGGTCTTCCGCGATGAAGCCGACCTCCTCGGCGACGACGTACTCAGGGCCGACGTAGTGCTCGAACTCGGGGTCGTCGCGCTTCCGGACCTCGTCGATGTAGTGGAAGGTCTTCGGGTGGATGGTGAGAACGGCGGCGGGGTCGATCATCGCGGGTGCCTCGTCTTGCTTGTAGCGGCGCGACGACGAGGCGGTCCCGAGACGGCCGGTCGCGTTCTCCAGCCATGCGGCTACTCTGCCGCCCGTGATGTTGAACCCCGGAGCGTTCGTGGCGTAGAGGTCCTGCCCGCTGAGCGCGGTCGTCGCGGCGATCGCGGCTCCGGAGATGACGTTGCCACTCGCGGTCACGCTCCCGGAGGCGGTCACGTTGCCGGTTACGTTCGAGCCCGAGGGCGGGTTAGCGATGCGCTGGTCGATGTCCGCTCGGAGGTAGGTCTTGTCCTCGACGAGCGTGTCGACTTGGGCCGAGAGCTCCTCGACGAGGACACGGAGCCGCTCGACGGTCTGACCGATCTGTTCACCTGACGGGGCCTCCACAATCTGGAGGCGTCCCTCGATCCGATCGAGAATGTCGATCAGGAAGCCGAGGTCGGTGGGGGTGTTGGAACGAAAAGCCGCGGACTGGGGCATGGGGGGATCTCCTCGTGTCGATGTACGCCCTTTTGGCGCCACAGTTGCCATGGTCGCCACGGCGTACTCCGCCGTCGCCGACCCTCGCTCGTCCCGCAGGAGGCGTCGCGCCTCGCACACGATGTCCTGCTCGATCCGGCTTCCGATCCTGATCATGATGTTCCTTCCCTGCACCGGAGTGCTGTGTCCGTGGCACGAACACCTCCATGGTCCCCGGCCGCGGCGGCTGTCGGATCGACAACGGGCTCGGGAGCGACGCGTGCTTTCGCCGGACGTGTTGTGGAGCGGCTTCCATTGCAAAGCAGCGCTATTCATGGTTGAGTAATAGTCGTGGATGAACAGCTGGCGGGACAGGACTCGCAACTCCTCCGAGGGGTGTTGCCGATGCTGATCCTGTCGACCGTGCAGCGCGGCGAGACGTACGGGTACGCACTCGTGGAGCAGTTGCGCGCTCTCGGCCTGACGGACCTCGCCACCGGGGTCGTGTACCCGGTCCTCAGCCGGTTCGAGCGTGACGGCCTGGTGACCGGACGCCGGGTCGCGTCACCTGGCGGACCGGCACGGAAGTACTACGCGATCACCGAACGAGGAGAGGCGGCGAGGCTCGACGCCATCGCACGCTGGAGGGCGATGACCGACATCGCCGAGCGAGGACTGGACCCAGAGGGAGCCCGACCATGACCGATCGCAAGACCACCCCGACGGACGAGCGATCCGCCGAACCCACTCCGCACCGCCCGGGTGCCGCGGACCGATGGCGTCGCGATGCCTACCTGCAGCGCGTGGACTGGCACCTCGAGGCCGTCGTGCCCGGACGCGAACGCCGGTCGATCGTCCGATCGCTCCGCGAGGACCTCACAGCCGAGCGGAGGCCGATGGCCACAGCCCTCGCCGACCTCGGCTCACCCCGAGCACTCGCCGCACGATACGCGGAAGACCCGACACGGCTTCGGCCTGTGTGGTCGATCGGGGCCATCTGGGGTGGCGTCGCGATCCTCGCCTACTGGTGCGCCTTCGCCCTGTTCACGCTCGGGATGCTCTCGGTCGTCGAGCAGTCGACGCTCACCGAGGCACACGCGCGGTTCTTCTTCGTCGACGTCCTCGCGTTCGCCGGTCCGGACGGGATCGGGGTGGGATGGAGCGGCGACCTGGCCTGGCTCGTCGTGCCGGCGGTGATCCTCGCGGTCGGCGTCCTGCTCGGTGCCCGCTGCTGGCGCGCCCTGCCACGCCCGCGACACTAGAGCGCCCACACCGGCGACCACCGGGGCTCAGAACCCCAGTGCGGTGGAGGTCAGGACACTTAGGAGCAGCGGGGCCACACCCACGAGCAGGAAGGCGGGCAGCACACAGACGCCGAGCGGGATCATCAGGCGCGTCGCGAGGACCGCAGCGGCGCGCTCGCCGTCGGAACGAGCCTGATCGCGTTGCTGCTGCGCCTCGCTCCGGAGCAGTTCGCCTGCCGGGACACCCGCCCTCGCCGACAGGGCGAGCACCCCGGCGATCGCCTGCTCGTCGTAGGGCACGTGGAACCGTGTGCAGGCCTCATCGACGATCGCCCGGGCCGCCGGAGCGGCGCCTCCACCCGCCATCGCGACCGCGACGAGGTCGAGTGACAGCCCGGGGGCCGGATCCCGCTGGGCTGCCCGCGCGCTCAGCGACGCGCTCCACCGTGCACCGAGCACGAGGAACCCCACGCCGACGACCAAGCAGCCGAGACCGGGTCCTGTCGCGAAGAGCGTCCGGAGGGTGTCGAAGCCGAGTGCCATCCCGAGGAGGACGGCCACGACCGGCAACCAGAGCACGAGCCGCGCGGTGGCCGCAGGGCCGGCGAGCGCCGTGCCCACGTCACGGGCGATGCGATCCAGCTCCCGCAACGATCCGGCCAGGTCTCGGAGGCAGACCCCGAGCGGCGCGCCGCTGATGGAGGCGACCTGCCAAGCGGCAGCGAGCCCCGCCCAGGCCGTGCGAGCGCCCGTGCTCGACTCCTGCTCGGCGATGGCGGCGATGGCCTCCGGCATGTCCCCGCCTCGGACCGCGGCGTCGGCCACGGCGGCGAGCGCCTCCGCATCCGAGCGCGCCTGTGGCTCCGGGTCTACCACTCCGACGTCCGACGCGTCGTCACGGGCAGGCTCGACGGCACCGGCTCCTGCGACACCACCCTGCGGCTCCGCAGCCGCGGCGAGATGCGTCCAGGCACTGGCGGGTGCCACACCGGCGCCGAGCAGCACGGCCAGACGGCGCGTGGTGCGGGCGACCCGCGCGGGACCGTCGTCCTCCGGCGGGGTCGCGCCAGGGAACGCCGCGAGCACGGGGCGAAGCCATCGAGGGGTGATCACGGCAACTCCTCGACCGCGAGACGATCCCGTTCGTCGAGCACGAGCCGTCCGACGGCGACGACCTGCCTCCCGGCCGGAAGCCGAGCGAGATGGATGATGAGCCCGATGGCGCTCGTCGCCTGACGCGCGACGGCCTCCTGGCTCATGCCGGCGAGCGCACCGAGCGCTTCGAGCCTGGCGGGGACGTCCGTGAGCGAGTTCGCGTGGAGCGTGCCGGCGCCGCCGTCGTGGCCGGTGTTGAGCGCCGAGAGCAACTCCCGCACCTCTGGACCTCGACATTCGCCGAGGACGAGGCGGTCGGGCCGCATGCGGAGCGCCTCGCGCAGGAGGCGCTCGAGGTCGATACCGCCTGCGCCCTCGAGGTTCGCCTGGCGGGACTGGAGTGCGACGACGTGCGGGTGGAGGATCCGGAGCTCGGCGACGTCCTCGATGACGACGAGCCGTTCAGCCGGTGGCGCGAGCCCGAGCAGGGCACCCAGCAGGGTCGTCTTGCCGGACCCCCCGGCGCCGGTGACGAGGATGTTCACGCGCGTGGCCACGGCCTCACGCAGGAGTTCGGCGACGGTGGACGGGAACATGCCGGCGGTCTGCAGGGCTTCGAATCCCAGCGCCTCATCGCGAGGCACCCGGATGGACAGCAGGGTGCCCCTCGTGGAGACCGGTGGCAGCACCACGTGGACGCGGATGCCGTCCTGCAGCCGGACGTCGACGCACGGGGTCGCTTCGTCGACGTGCCGTCCGCCGCGCGCCACGAGGCGGATGGCCAGCGCACGGATGGTCGCCTCGTCGGACGTCCATCCGGCTTCGCGGACGAGGCCGGCGCCGTGGTCGAGCCAGAGGCCGGACGTCCCGTTCACGAAGAGGTCGGTCACCCCCAGGTCGGCGAGGTAGGGCGCGAGGGCGCCGAAATCGGCGAGCGCCGTGACCCCGCGGGACTCGTCCGCGCGGGTGGCTTCGGCCTCGTCGGCCACCCCCGGTGCGTCGGGTGGGGCGGTGTCGGGCGGCACGGAGACGACGAAACGTTCGGACATGCGGCGAGCGTAGGCGCGGTCCGGTCGGTGCTCGCGGTCGGACGAGGCGACCGGCGACGGTGACCCGGGTGGGGACGATTGTGGAGCGGTGTCGAACCGCGACACGTGACGCGATGCCGGCTTCGCGCGGGGCGGCCGGACGATCGACCGGCTCCGCGACGCGACGGCCCGGCTCAGCGTCCGATCGTCGACGCCCGCACGACGAGGTCCGCGGCGATCACGGGCGCCGGTGCCGCCGTCCGGCCCTCAATCTGGGCGAGGAGTTGCTCGGCCCCGGCACGACCGAGCGCCTCACCGGGCAACCGCACACTCGTCAGCGGCGGATCGCTGACGACGGACGAGGCGAGGTCGTCGAACCCGACCACGGCGAGTTCGCCGGGCACCGGCATACCCATCGCCCGCGCCGACTGCAGCACCCCGTAGGCATGCGTGTCGGTGGCGCAGACGAGCGCCGTCACCCCGGCGTCGCGCCACCGCGGCCAGCTGTCGACGAACGCCTCCGCCGCCGCGGCCAGGTCGATGATGCTCTCCGCCCGGTCGTCGGCATGCACCCGCATCCCGCGGAGCGCGGCCTCCCGCTCAAGGAGCAGCCTTCGGAGGCGGAAGGTGTCGGTCGCCGTCCGCCCACCGAGGTAGCCGAGCTGGCGGTGCCCGAGCACATGCAGGTGGTCGAGGAGCGCGCGCACCCCGCCGAGGAGGTCGAAGTCGACCGAGACGGCGCGGCGGTCCGGCGACGGAGCACCCGAAGCCGCCTCGACCGTCGAAGCGGGAAGCCGAGGCGCGTCGAGGAGGACGAGTGGAGTGTCGAGCCGCAACTCGTCGAGGAAGGCCTCACTCGGAGCGTCGACCACGACCCCGGCCGGCCGGAGCGCCGCCAGCCGTCCGAGTGCTGCGGCGGTGGGGACGTCGCCCTCCCCCGTCACCGAGACGAGGAGCTGGTAGGTGTCACCGAGCCCCTCACGGAGCCCGCGGATGACCGCGCCGAAGTACGGGTTCGAGGCATCCGGGGTGACGAAGACGACGAGGTTGCTCGATCCGCTCGCAAGCGCCCGGGCAGCGTGGTCGGCGACGTACCCGAGCTCCGCGATCGCCCGACGGACCCGCTCGGCGTTCCGCGCCGAGACATGGCCGGCGTCCTTGCCGTTGGCGACGAGCGACACGGTCGCGACCGACGTCCCTGCACGCTCCGCGACCATCGCGGCGGTCACCCGACGGGCGCCGCGCGGGCTGGGATCGTTCGACGCGTCAGTCACCCGTCGATCGTATCGGGCGCCGGAGCCTCGGCACCGATGGCCCGGATTGGCGAACCTAAAGCGCTTGACGTAAGCTGCTCGCGGCGCACCTGAAGCGCTTTACGTCCTGCGCGGCTCGCACCGCGCCGGCACCCCAACGATGTGGAGAACCATGCCCCGCAAGATCATCCTCGACTGCGACCCCGGCCACGACGACGCGATCGCCATCCTCCTGGCGCACGGCAACCCGGAGATCGAGCTCCTCGCCGTCACCACCGTCGTCGGCAACCAGACGCTCCCGAAGGTCACCAGGAACGCCCTCGCCGTCGCCCGCATCGCCGGGATCACCGACGTGCCCTTCGCAGCCGGCGCCGACCGCCCCCTCGTGCGTCCGCTCGAGAACGCCCCGGACATCCACGGCGAGTCGGGCATGGACGGCCCCGTCCTCCCCGACCCCGCGATCGAGCTCGACCAGCGGCACGCCGTCGACCTCATCATCGACCTCGTGATGTCGCACGAGCCCGGCGAGATCACCCTCGTACCGACCGGCGGCCTGACGAACATCGCCCTCGCCGCCCGCAAGGAGCCGCGGATCGTGGACCGCGTGAAGGAGGTCGTCCTCATGGGCGGCGGGTATCACGTCGGCAACTGGTCGGCGGTCGCCGAGTTCAACATCAAGATCGACCCGGAAGCCGCACACATCGTCTTCAACGAGGCCTGGCCCGTCGTGATGGTCGGTCTCGACCTGACACACCAGGCCCTCGCGACGCCCGAGGTCGTTGAGCGCATCGCCGCTGTCGGCACCGGCCCGGCGCGGTTCGTCGTCGAGCTGCTCGAATTCTTCGGCACCACCTACAAGGACGCGCAGGGCTTCGACAGTCCGCCCGTGCACGACCCGTGCGCCGTCGCCTACGTGATCGACCCGACGATCGTGCGCACCGTCAAGGTCCCGATCGACATCGAGCTCACCGGCACGCTCACGCTCGGCATGACGGTCGCCGACTTCCGCCACCCCGCCCCGGACGACTGCAGCACCTGGGCCGCGACGGATCTCGACCACGCCCGCTTCTGGGGACTCGTCACCGAAGCGCTCGAGAACATCGGGCAGGTCGAGCTGTGAGCGCCGCGTCCGGCACCACCGGCACGACGCCCGCGGTCCGCATCGGCGCACTCATGGCCGCGCTGCTCGCGGCCTGCGTCGCCTTCCAGCTGAACGCCAGCATGCTGAGCCCGGCGCTCGTCAGCATGGCGCGCGAGCTGAACACCGACGACGCCACCATCGGCCTCTCGCAGACGATGTTCTTCACCACCGCCGCCCTGTTCTCCGTCTTCCTCCCCCGCCTCAGCGACATCGTCGGCCGCAAGCGCGTCCTCACCGGGATGCTCGTCGTCATGCTCATCGGCACCGTCGTCGCGGCCCTCGCCGTCAACGTCGAGATGCTGTTCGTCGGCCGCATCATCCAGGGCGTGTCCGGGCCGGTGGTGCCCATCACCTTGCTCATGCTGCGTGCGGAGGTCACCGACCCCAAGCGGTACGGCGCCATGATGGGCCTCATCACCGCGGTCAACGGCGGGATCGCCGGGATCGACGCCCTCGCGGGCGGCTGGCTGGTCACCAATCACGGCTTCCGGTCCGTCTTCTGGACCATGGCCGTCGTCGCAGCGGTCGCGATCGTCTTCGTCATCCTGTGGGCGGCGAACTCGCAGCCCTCGAAGGGCACGCGGATGGACTGGTGGGGCGTCCTCCCGCTCGTCGTCTCGATCGCGGCACTCCTCACCGCGTTCAACGAGGCCGGCAAGCTCGCAGCGGCGAACTGGTTGCTCGTCGGCGGCTTCGTCGTGGTCGCCCTCGTCGCGTTCGCGATCTTCTGGGCCGTCGAGAACCGCGTCGCGGAACCGCTCGTGGCGACCAGGTACCTCCGTCAGCGCAGCACGTGGGCCCTCCTCCTGACGACCCTGCTCACCATGACCGGGGTCTTCGCCGTCGTCAACGGCCTCGTCACCTCCATCGCGCAGAACGCCGACGCGGGGTTCAGCATGGAGGCCGACCTCGCCTCCCTCGCATTCCTCACGCCGTATGCGCTCGTCGGCTGGATCGTCGGTCCGTTCGCCGGTCGTCTCGCGCCGACCATCGGCTACCTGAACGTGCTCCGCATCGGACTCGTCGGCAGCATCGTCTCGATCGTCGTCATGGCGCTCGTCGGCGTCCATTCCCTGCCGGTCCTCATCGCGACGACGGTCCTCATCGGCGCGACGTACGCGGGTATCGGCAACATCATGCTCAACGGGCTCGGCATCGTCCTGTCGCCGAAGGAGAACCCGGGGTTCCTGCCCGGGCTGAACGCGGGCGCCTTCAACCTGGGCGCCGGTCTCAGCTTCGTCGTGCTTCCGGCGGTGCAGATCGCCGTGGCGCCGAACGGCGGGACGTCGACCGCGGGATACACGAGTGCCATGCTGGTCGGCGCGGGCATCACCGCCGTCGCCCTCCTGGTCTCGTTCCTCATCCCGAAGCCGGCGAGCGCCGAGGTCCGTCCCGCCGATCCCGTTTCGGCGAGCTGAGAGAGGAACATCATGCAGGGTCCACGCATCGTCGTCGTCGGGTCGTTGAACGCCGATCTCGTCGTCCGCACCGCCCGCTTCCCCCAACCCGGTGAGACGCTCACCGGTTCCGAACTCGCCGTCATCCCCGGCGGCAAGGGCGCCAACCAGGCGGTCGCCGCCGGACGACTCGGCGGCGACGTCACGATGGTCGGCGCGGTCGGTGACGATGCGAACGGTTCGATGCTGCTCGATTCGCTCTCGGACGCCGGCGTCGACGTGACCCGGATCGCGCGCCGGGACGACACGGCGACGGGTACTGCGGTGATCACCGTCGACGATGCCGGCGAGAACACGATCATCGTCTCTCCGGGAGCCAACGGCACGCTCGCGCCGGAGCGGATCGGCGAGGCGTGGTCGGCACTGGACGGCGCCGGGGTCGTCTGCCTCTGCCTCGAGGTCCCACTGGAGACCGTGCTCGAGGCCGCGCAGCGCGGTGCAGCGGCAGGCGCGGTCGTCCTCCTCAACCTCTCCCCCTTCGGCCCCGTGCCCGAGGAACTCCTGCAGGCGACGGGCGTGCTCCTCGTGAACGAGCACGAGGCGGCCGAGCTCACCGGCGTCGATCCCGAGGAGTCCGGTTGGGCGGCGATGGCCTCCGCGCTGCGCGACCGAGGTGTCCGACGAGCCGTCGTCACGACCGGGGCTGCCGGCAGCGTCGTGATCGACGAGGGGGCCGATGCGGTCGTCGTGCGGTCGCCGAAGGTCACCGCGGTCGACACGACCGGCTGCGGTGACGCGTTCATGGGCGCCCTCGCCCGCAGGCTCGCCGCCGGAGACACGCTCGTCGATGCGGCACGGTTCGCCTCGGCGGTCGGGAGCTTTGCGGCGACGGGAGCCGGCGCACAGGCCTCGTACCCGAGCGAGGAGCAACTCGAGGTGTTCCGCGAGGAGCATCCCGTCGCCTCCGACTGAGCTGCAGCCTGTCAGGACGCCCGTGCCACCGGAACCCCGGAGGCGCGGGCGTTCTTGCATGACCCGGGCGTCGGCGTCCGATTCCAAGCGACATGGCGTGAGATCGCCCACTCGAGCGTGTGACCGCCGGAGACAGAAGAAGGCGGCACCCATTGGGGGGAATGGGTGCCGCCTCTGCAGTGCCGGATTGGGGGGAATCGCTGGCACTGCATGCACGAATAAGTATTCGGCCGGGTTCAAGTGTACGCCAGTCGACCCGGAACACAAGCATTCCGATGGCCCCAGATCGAGTGGTTTCCCTACCATGCCCAGATCATTCACAGACTGGTCGCCGGAGTTTGTTCGGATGAGTGACAAATCCGCAACCGAGAACGCGCTACGCTCGTGCATGGCACGGACCCGGCCGCCGAAGCGCGGACAGGTCAGGAACGCGGATTCGCAAGGGAGCGAGAGACACACGATGAGCACTCACATCGACAGCCTGCTGCACGAGGACCGACGGTTCCCGCCGTCGGAGGCGTTCGCCGCACAGGCGATCGCCGACGCCGGACTGTACGAACAGGCCTCGGACGACCGACTCGCGTTCTGGGCGGACGAGTCCCGCGAACTGCTCACCTGGAGCAAGCCGTTCACCAAGACCCTCGACTGGTCGAACCCGCCGTTCGCGACCTGGTTCGAGGACGGCGAGCTGAACGTCGCCTACAACTGCCTCGACCGACACGTGGAGGCCGGCAACGGCGACCGCGTCGCGCTCCACTGGGAGGGCGAGCCGGGCGACAGCCGCTCGATCACCTACGCCGAGCTCACCGCAGAGGTCAAGCGGGCCGCCAACCTCTTCACGAGCCTCGGCGTCTCAGCCGGGGACCGTGTCGCCATCTACCTGCCGATGATCCCCGAGGCCATCGTCTCCATGCTGGCCGTCGCCCGCATCGGTGCGGTGCACTCCGTCGTCTTCGGCGGGTTCAGCGCCGACAGCCTCCGTTCCCGCATCGACGACGCCGAGGCGAAACTCGTCATCACGGCCGACGGCGGCTACCGCAAGGGCAAGGTGTCCGCGTTGAAGCCGGCCGTCGACGCCGCACTCGCCAGCCGCGGAGAGCTCCCGGAGCAGGCGACGGTAGACCACGTCCTCGTCGTCCGTCGCGGCGAGAACGACGTCGAGTGGACCGCCGGACGCGACCTGTGGTGGCACGAGGCGATCGCCGACGCGGAGCCCGAGCACGACGCGCAGCCGTTCCCCGCGGAGCAGCCGCTGTTCATCCTGTACACCTCCGGCACCACCGGCAAGCCGAAGGGCATCCTCCACACCTCGGGCGGGTACCTCACGCAGACGGCGTTCACCCACAAGAACGTCTTCGACCTCCACCCCGAGACCGACGTCTACTGGTGCACGGCCGACATCGGTTGGATCACCGGACACAGCTACGTCACCTACGGCCCCCTCGCCAACGGTGCGACCCAGGTGCTCTACGAGGGCACGCCGGACGCCCCGCACCCGGGCCGCTGGTGGGAGATCATCGAGAAGTACGCCGTCAGCATCTTCTACACGGCGCCGACGGCGATCCGCTCGTTCATGAAGCTCGGCCGGACGATCCCCAAGCAGTTCGACCTCTCGTCGATCCGCCTCCTCGGTTCGGTGGGCGAACCCATCAACCCCGAGGCGTGGATGTGGTACCGGAAGATCATCGGGAACAAGCTCGCCCCGATCGTCGACACCTGGTGGCAGACCGAGACGGGCGCGATCATGGTCTCGGCCCTCCCCGGTGTGACCTCGACGAAGCCGGGCAGCGCGCAGGTCCCGATCCCCGGCATCTCGATCGACGTGGTCGACGAGGTCGGCGACGCGGTCGGTGCCGGTGGCGGCGGGCTGCTCGTCGTGACCGAGCCCTGGCCGTCGATGCTCCGTGGCATCTGGGGCGATCCGGAGCGGTTCAAGGAGACCTACTGGGAGAAGTTCTGGGACGTCGAGGGCGGACCGTTCTACTTCGCCGGCGACGGCGCCCGGCTCGACTCGGACCGCGACGTCTGGCTGCTCGGCCGCGTCGACGACGTGATGAACGTGTCCGGGCACCGGCTCTCGACCGCGGAGATCGAGTCCGCGCTGGTTGCCAACGAGATGGTGGCCGAGTCCGCCGTCGTCGGTGCGGCCGACGAGACCACCGGCCAGGCGGTGGTCGCCTTCGTCATCATCAAGGAGTCCCACCTCGAGCAGGCTTCGGGGCTCGCGGACATCACGGGTGCCCTGCGCAGCTGGGTCGGCGAGCAGATCGGGCCGATCGCCCGACCGCGCGAGGTCTACCTGGTGAACGAGCTGCCGAAGACGCGCTCCGGCAAGATCATGCGTCGCCTCCTGCGCGACGTGGCCGAAGGCCGCGAGGTGGGCGACACGACGACGCTCGCCGACACCACCGTCATGCAGATCATCACCGACAAGATGGTGAAGAACAGCTAGGCGAGTGCTCCAAGTACGAGAGCCGGACGGAATCGCTGATTCCATCCGGCTCTCGTGCGTCGACGCAGGGACTCGCTAGGCGAATTCGACGATGAGCTCCACCTCGACCGGCGAGTCGAGCGGGAGGACCGCGACGCCGACAGCCGAACGGGCGTGCACGCCGAGGTCGCCGAAGATCTCGCCGAGGACCTCGGAAGCACCGTTGATGACGCCGGGCTGGCCGGTGAACGCCGGGTCGGAGGCGACGAAGCCGACGACCTTCACGATGCGGGTGACGCGGTCGAGCGAACCGATCTGGCTCTCCACCGCGGCGAGCGCGTTGAGGGCACAGGTGCGGGCGTACGCCTTCGCGTCCGCTGGCGAGACGAGGCCGTCGCCCTCACCGACCTTGCCGGTGGCCGGGAGCTTGCCGTCGGTCATCGGCAGTTGACCGGAGGTGAAGACGTGGTCGCCGGAGACGACCGCGGGGACGTACGCGGCCACGGGCGGGACGACGGTGGGCAGGGTGATGTCGAGCTCGGCGAGTCGATCGGCGATCTGGGACATGGGGGCTCCTCCGGGGCGTGCGGTCAGTCGGCGATGGGTCGTTTGAGGTAGGCGACGAGGCCGCCCTCGGGACCGGTGACGACCTGGACGAGTTCCCAGCCGTCCCCGCCCCAGTTGTTCAGGATGGCTGCCGTGTTGTGGATCATCAACGGCGTGGTGAGGTACTCCCAGCGGGTCATGTCTCTCCTCGATCGGGCGCTCCACACAGTGAGGCGGATGCGCAGGGGACGGACGTGGCGAACACCGGGTGAAGCTCGCTCACAGTTTCCCCGCTTACCTTCGATCCTATGCCTGAACCACGTACCCCCGCGAAGACGGTCGTGCAGAGCGTCCTCGGCTTCGTCGGCCTGAGTGTCGCCGCCGGTGTCCTCGCGACCGCTGCGGTCACCCCCGCCATCGCGATGACGGGCCTCGCCACGTCCACGGGCATCACCGTCTTCGACGGTCTCCCCGACTACCTCCAGCTCGACTCGCTCGCCCAGAAGTCGAGCATCTACGCGAAGGACTCCGCCGGCAACCCGGTGCTCCTCGCCTCCTTCTACGACCAGAACCGCATCGAGGACAGCTGGGACCAGATCTCCCAGTTCGCGAAGGACGCGGCCGTCTCGGCCGAAGACCCGCGCTTCTTCGACCACGGCGGCATCGACCTCGCGGGCACGGTCCGCGCCGTGGTCAACAACGCCGCCGGCGGGTCCACGCAGGGTGGCTCCTCGATCACGCAGCAGTACGTGAAGAACGTGCTCGTGCAGAAGGCCGAGGCGATCCCCGATGCGGCCGAGAGCAAGAAGGCCTACGAGGAGGCGACGGCCACGACCCCGGAGCGCAAGCTCAAGGAGATGCGGCTCGCGATCGGTCTGGAGAAGACGTACGGCAAGGAGGACATCCTCCGCGGGTACCTCAACATCTCCGGGTTCGGCGGTCGGGTCTACGGGATCGAGGCCGCCGCGAACTACTACTTCAACACCACCGCCGCGAACCTCACCCTGGAACAGGCGGCGACGCTCCTCGCGATCGTCAACAACCCCGAGAACCTCCGCATCGACAGACCGGACAACGCCGACAACGGGGCCGCGAACGGATACGCCCTGACGAAGACCCGCCGGGACTACGTCCTCGACCAGATGCTCAAGGAGGCGAAGATCTCCCAGGAGCAGCATGACGCCGCCATCGCGGTGCCGGTGACACCGACGATCGTGCCGCCGGTCACCGGCTGCTCGGCTGCCGCGTCGGCGGCCTACTTCTGCGACTACGTCACCAATGTGCTGCAGAACAACGAGATCTTCGGTGCCACCCAGGAGGAGCGCTGGACGAACTTCAAGCGCGGCGGGTACAGCGTCTTCACGACCCTCGACCTCGATCTGCAGGGCGCATCACAGGCCGCGATCGACGAGTACGTGCCGAAGACCACCACCGAGGCCGACCTCGGCGCCGTCTCGGTGAGCGTGCAGCCCGGTTCGGGACGCATCCTCGCGATGGCGCAGAACAAGGACTACTCACAGGACCCCGACGTGCTCGCGACGGGCGCCAACTACAGCGCCATCAACTACAACACCGATCAGGCCTACGGCGGATCGGCCGGGTTCCAGCCCGGGTCGACGTACAAGATCTTCACCCTCACCGACTGGCTGAAGGCGGGCAAGGGTGTGAACGAGTCGATCAACGCGAACCGCCGATCCGACTGGGGCACCTTCACCAACAGTTGTGTGCCGGGCGGGACGGAACAGGCCGAGGCCGGATGGAGCCCACGGAACGACGAGGGTGAATCCGGTTCGTACACGGTCCGTCGGGCCACGCAGCAGTCGATCAACACGGCCTTCATCGCGATGGCGCAGGAACTCGACCTCTGCGACATCAGCAAGACGGCCGAGTCGATGGGCGTGCACCGCGCCGACGGAGCACCGCTGAACAACTCCCCGGCCACGGTGCTCGGCACGAACGAGGTCGCTCCGTTGAGCATGGCGACGGCGTTCGCGACCCTCGCCGCCGGCGGCAAGACCTGCGACCCGATCGCCATCGACTCGATCACGAAGCCCGACGGCTCGACCGCCGAGGTCCCCTCGGCGAACTGCCGCCAGTCCGTCGACGCCAAGGTGGCGGCCGCCGCCGACGACGTCCTCCAGGGGGTGGTGTCGAACGGCACCGCCTCGGCCTCCGGCAGCCGCACCGACGGGGTCGGCGAACTGATCGGCAAGACCGGGACGACCGACAACGCCGAGGCGACCTGGATGAGCGGCGCGAGCACCACCGTCGCGACGGTCGTCGGCACGTTCAACGTCTCCGGGCACGTCAACCTCCGCGACACCTACATCGACGGCACGCAGGTCGCGTCGATGCGCCACCTCATCTGGCCGGAGATCATGACGGCCGCCCTGGCGAAGTATCCGGGTGGCGACTTCCCTGAGGCCGACCGCGCCACGCTGCAGGGCGACGGATCCGGTGGCAGCGGAGAGGATGCGACCCCGTCGCCAGCACCGACCGCCGACCCGACGCAGGCACCCACCCAGGCGCCGACACCGGCACCGGGCGACGAGGGCGGCACCGGCGGCACGGGTGAACCCGGTGAGCCGGCCGCGCCCGGGAACGGCAACAACGGCACCGGGAACGGCACCGGCAACGGCCCTCCGGATTGATCGGACGGACGGCGGGCGGGGCGGTCGGCTTCCCGACCTCCCGCCGCCGGCCCGACAACGATCGGGTTTCGACGTCGCTCTGAGCGGGCCTTTTTCAGGAATGTCGCTTAGCATCGATCCATGCCTCAACAACATCGCACGGCCACCGGTGTGCTCGGCGGCCTCCTGGGCTTCCTCGGGCTGAGCGTCGCGGCGGGTGTCCTCGTCACCGCGACGGTCACGCCGGCCCTCGCCGTCACCGGGATCGCGACCAACAGCACGATCAACGTGTTCGACGGTCTCCCCGACTACCTGGCCCTCGACGAGCTGGCGCAGAAGTCCAACATCTACGCGACCGACAGTGCGGGCAACCCGCAGCTGCTCGCGTCCTTCTACCAGCAGAACCGCATCGAGGTGGGCTGGGACCAGATCAACCAGTTCGTCAAGGACGCGGCGATCGCTGCTGAAGACCCGCGCTTCTACGAGCACGGCGGCGTCGACCTCACGGGAACGATCCGAGCCGTCGCGATCAGCGCGACGGGGCGCGATCTGCAGGGTGGTTCGTCGATCACGCAGCAGTACGTGAAGAACGTGCTCGTGCAGAAGGCCGAGGCCATCACCGACGAGGCCAAGATGAAGGCCGCGTACGAAGAGGCGACGAAGACGACTCCGGAGCGCAAGCTCAAGGAGATGCGCATGGCCATCGGCCTGGAGAAGCGCTACGGCAAGCAGGACATCCTGCGCGGCTACCTGAACATCACCGGCTTCGGCGGGCGCGTGTACGGCATCGAGGCCGCCGCCAACTACTACTTCAACACGACGGCGGCGAACCTCACCCTCGAGCAGGCGGCGACGCTGCTCGCCGTGGTGAACAACCCGTCGAACCTGCGCTTCGACCAGCCCGAGAACGAGGTGAACGGCGCGGCCGACGGCTACAGCAAGACGAAGGACCGGCGCGACTACATCCTCGGCAAGATGCTCGCCGAGAAGAAGATCACGCAGGAGCAGTACGACGCGGCGATCGTCACGGTCATCACCCCGACGATCACGCCGTCGAGCACCGGGTGCATCACGGCCGTGAACGTGAGCCCGGGAGCGGGCTACTTCTGCGACTACGTCACGCGGGTGTTCCAGAACAACCCGATCTTCGGTGCGACCGAGGACGAGCGCTGGGCCGCCTTCAACCGCGGCGGCTACGACGTGTTCACGACCCTCGACCTCGACCTGCAGTACTCGGCACAGACCGCGCTCGACGCCTACATCCCGCACGCGAGCGACCAGCTCGACATCGGCGCGGTGGCGGTGACGGTCCAGCCCGGAACCGGGCGCATCCTCGCCATGGCGCAGAACAAGGACTATGCGAGCGACGAGGACACCCTCGCCCTCGGGTCGAACTACTCGGCCGTCAACTACAACACCGACGTCGACTACGGCGGGTCCACCGGCTTCCAGCCCGGATCGACGTACAAGACCTTCACGCTGGCCGAGTGGCTCAAGGAAGGCCACGGCCTGAACGAGGGCGTCGACGGCCGCAAGCGATCGCCGTGGGGCACGTTCAAGGACTCCTGCGCCGACGGTGGCACCGTGTACGCCGGCTCCGACTGGAACCCCGGCAACGACGAGGGTGGCAACGGTGGCCAGTACACCGCACTCCAGTCGACGAAGCTGTCCATCAACACCGGCTTCATCGCGATGGCGAAGCAGCTCGACCTCTGCGGCATCCGCAAGACGGCCGAGTCGATGGGCGTCCACCGCGCAGACGGCGGGCCGCTGCTCCAGTCCCCCGCGACCGTCCTCGGTACCAACGAGGTCGCGCCGCTCAGCATGGCGACCGCCTTCGCGACCTTCGCGTCCGGCGGCACCACCTGCGACCCGATCGCGATCGACCGCGTCGTGAAGCCCGACGGCACCGAGATCCCGGTCCCGGCGGCCAACTGCCGCGTCGGCCTCGAGGCGAACGTCGCGGCCACCGCCAACGTAGCCCTGCAGGCCACCTTCAACGGCGGCACGACGAGCTCGTCGCGCACCGGCGACGGCATCCCGCTCATCGGCAAGACGGGCACGACCGACAACAACGAGGCCACGTGGATGAGCGGTGCCAGCACCCAGGCCGCGACGATCGTCGGTGTCTTCAATGCGACCGGCCACGTCAACCTCCGCCGCACGTACTTCGACGCCGGCCAGGTGGCCACGATCCGACACAAGATCTGGCCACGGATCATGTTGACCGCCAACGCCAAGTTCGGCGGCTCGGCGTTCGGCGACCCGGATCCGTCGCTGATCAACGGCCAGTCGGTCCAGGTGCCCGACGTCGCAGGCAAGACGATCGAAGAGGCGCAGAAGCTCCTCGAGGATGCCGGCTTCGGCTTCGCGAACGGCGGCGCCGGTGACTCCGCGCTGCCGGCAGGCCAGGCCGCGAGCACGAACCCCTCGGGTACGGTGCCGAAGGGCTCCATCGTGACCGTCTACACCAGCAACGGCCTCCTGGCGACCGTCCCCGACGTGAGCGGCGCCGCGAGTTACGACGAGGCCAAGGCGGCTCTCCAGAGCGCCGGGTTCGCGAATGTGGGCCAGAAGTGTGCGGTCGATCCGGCAGCCACGACCCCGAAGGTGACGGGGGTCGATCCCCCGGCGGGGACGGCGGCGCGCAAGGACGGCAAGGTCACCGTGACGGTCTCCAAGACCAGCTGTTAGCGGTTCGCGTCAACCAGGAGGGCCCGGTCGGACATCCCGACCGGGCCCTTCGGCGTTTTCCACGACGGGCGCTCCGAGGGTCCTCGGAGGGCGCACCCGGTACGCTCGGGGGACGGTCGGAACCACCCGACGACCGAGAAGGAGACGATCGATGGCGGCACCCATGAGCACCGGCGGCAGACTCGGCACCGCGGCGGCCGTCGTGGCCGGCCTCGGCGCCCTCACCTTCGGGTACGCGTCCCTCGTCGAACGCAACGCCTTCACGCTCCGCCGGGTGACCGCTCCGGTCCTGCCACCGGACGCCGAGCCGATCACCGTGCTCCACCTCTCCGACCTCCACATGGCTCCGTGGCAGCGTCGCAAGCAGGCCTGGTTGCGCGAGCTCGCCGAGCTCCGCCCGGACGTCGTCATCAACACCGGCGACAACCTCGGCCACGAGCACGGCATCGACGGCATCCGTGCCGCGCTGTCCGTGTTCGCCGGCGTCCCCGGCGCGTTCGTGCACGGCTCGAACGACTACTACGGTCCGAGCGCGAAGAACCCGTTCAAGTACTTCACGCAGACCTCCTCCAAGCACGTCTCCCCGACGACGCTCGACACCGGCGCGCTCGAGCGGTTCTTCATGGAGGACCTGGGCTGGCTGGACCTCAACAACGCGGTCGGCGAGATCACCGTCCGCGGGACACGACTCGACCTCTTCGGCGTCGACGACCCGCACAAGCACTTCGACCGCCTGGACACGTTGACGGCCCTCATCGACGAGCGGCTCGACGCGGAGACCCTCTCGACCGACGACCCCGCCCTGGCGCACACCGTGACGGTCGGCGTGATGCACGCCCCGTACCGCCGCGTGCTCGACGCGTTCGTGACGCAGGGGGCCCAGTTCATCTTCGCCGGGCACACTCACGGCGGCCAGGTCTGCGTGCCCGGCTACGGCGCGCTCGTGACCAACTGCGACATCCCCCGCAAGCAGGTGAAGGGGCTCAGCGTGTGGCGTCACGCGCTCCGCTCCGCGTACCTCAACGTGTCGGCGGGCCTCGGCACGTCCATCTACGCGCCGGTCCGCTTCGCGTGCCGCCCGGAGGCGTCGCTCGTGACGCTCCTCCCCCGCCGCACCGCGGTCTGAGACGGCTCGGGGCGCACGCCGCCCTTCGACAGGACCGGGGCCGGACGGGCGGAACGCCCTTCGACAAGCTCAGGGACCGAGAGGTGAGAAACAGAGAAGCCCGGTCAGACAATTGCTTGTCTGACCGGGCTAATACTGTCGGGGTAGCGGGATGTGCAACCCGCTGGCTCAGCCGCTCGCCATCCCGAAAAACAGAGAAGCCCGGTCAGACAATTGCTTGTCTGACCGGGCTAATGCTGTCGGGGTAGCGGGATTTGAACCCACGACCTCTTCGTCCCGAACGAAGCGCGCTACCAAACTGCGCCACACCCCGATGGCCCGAAGGCCTTGTCTAGGATAGCCGATTTTTCAGCGGCTGTTCGCCACTTCCGAGAATCGGACGATCCTGGACCGGATCGATCGGGCGGCGCCGTCGACGCCCGACCGATCCGCGATCTCAGGCCTGCTGACGGCGGCGCACGAGGACGGTGCCGAGCGCTGCGGCACCGACCGCGAGGAGGCCACCGGCGGCCCACGGGAGGGCCGTTCCGGCGAAGCCGGTGTCGGCGAGGGCGTTGCCCCCGGCGGACGGGTCGGACGCAGCGGCGGCAGCGGCCTCGGCCGGGTCGAGGACCGTGAAGTCGGACGAGTCGCTCACGGCACCCTGGGTCGCCGTCAGCGTGTAGGTGCCGGCGGGGTCGGCTGCGGTGTCGATCGAGACGTCGATGTCACCGGCCGCGTCGGCGACGGTCGACAGCGTGCGGGTCGATCCGCCTGCGGCCGACGAGTCGATGGTGATCGACACGGTCTGGTTCGCCGCCCAGAAGTCCGAGCAGGAGTAGGTGACGGCTGCACCCCGGGCGACGCTCGCGGGCGTGATCGAGTTGCAGCTGCCGGGTCCGTAGCTCTCACCCTCGACGGCGTTGGCTGCGGTGGGCAGCGCGACGACGGCGAGGAGGACGAGTGCGGCGGCGGAGAGAGTTCGGTTCATGTGCAGGCCCCTAGGTGTGCGGATGGCGCATGCGGTGCGATGACGCGTCATGCGGACAGTGGGCCTGGAGCCGAGCACTGGTCACTCGTGGCCTCCATGGCCGTGATCATGCTAGGGCAGCGGCCGCCGACGGGACCGCTGAAAACCGCGGAATTCCGCGGATGTGACCACCTTTGGGGGTACGGGCACCCCGGCTACCCGGGCCCGCGAGACGTGCTCGCGGACCCGGGACCGGATGACCCGATCAGGCGGTCTTGCGACGACGGATGGCGAGTGCGGAGACGACGCCGGCGCCGACGACGAGCAGGCCGCCACCGATCCACGGCAGGGCTCCACCGTCGAAGCCGGTCGAGGCGAACTCGCGCTCGGAGACCTGGAAGGAGGCGCTCTCGGTGGTCGCACCCTGGGTGGCGGTCACCATGCAGGTGCCCGACTTCGTCGCGTCGGTCGAGATCGTCACGGCGAACGCACGAGCGGTGTCGGCGCTGAACGTCCCGGAGGTGGGGACGGCGCTCTGGCCGGCGGCCTGCTCGGTCGTGCCGGCGGTGTTCGGCTTGGCGGGGGCGGGCACGCTGCAGCCCGGTCCGTCGACCGTGACGGTCACGGGGGTGCCGGGGTCGAAGGTGCCGTCGCACCGGAACACGGTGGACTCCCCCTGGGTCACCGAGACCGGGGTGAGGGTGGCACAGCCGGCAGGGCCGTACGTGGACGAGTCGGTGGCTGCGTTCGCCGCGGTCGGGACCGCGAAGACGGCGAGCAGGCAGAGCGATGCTAGGGCAAGGGTGCGCTTCATGTGTGTATCCCCAAGGAACGTCGAGTACCCCTGCGTCCGCCGATTTCGGGTGGGCGTCCGCGCGAGGTTCCCCAGGGTCACGAATTCGGGTGCGTGGCTTCCTGAGGTGTTGTCATGCTATGTCAGGAGCCACAGCGAGGGAAGGTCGAAATCGTCGTTTTGCCCGTGATTCCGGGGGTTGTGACCAGGTTTGGGGGTACGTCGGAGGCCTTCGGAGCGACCACCGTGAAGACGAGTTCGGTGGATGCCCCCGGAGTGAGGGTCACGTCGGTCTGCGCGTAGAGGCGACCGTTCGGGTCGGTCACCGCCTTCACCGCGAGGTCGGTTCCGTCGCTGGCTCCGAGGAGGGCGGCGCCGAGTGGTCCGTGGATCACGACGCGCGTCGCGATGTCGCCGGGAGGGGTGCCGAAGCGCCCGCCGGCGGTCACGTAGTCGGGCAGGGACGTCGCGGCGTCCGCCGGTGCGGTGGACGTGAGGGTGACGGCGACGACGTATTCGGCGCCCTGGCTCGTGCAGCGGGCGTCGCGGAGGTCGACCTTCGTCTCCAGGTAGTAGTCCATCTTCGCCCGGGTGAGGTCCTCGAGGTACACCCCGGTGTACACGGCGTCGTCGTCGGTCGCGGGCGGGATCCCGGCGAGCGTCGTCTGGGCGATGAGCGTCTGCTCGGCGGGCACGGCACTCCAGAGGTGGAGCCGGTTCTCTGCAGCGGATGCCGACAGCGCCTCGACGAGCGCGGCGGGGTCCGGTGACCGGGAGATCATGGTCTCGAAGACCGAACCCGAGACGGCGGCGAAGAAGGCGTCCTGGACGAGCCGGTCCGGGAACCGCGCGTAGACGTCGCTCAGGAGGGTCTTCGGGGCGTTGTCGGCGGTGAGTTCGGAGCCGTCCGGCAGGGCGACCGGGCCGGTCGCCTGCAGCAGGTGGGCGAGGACGTAGGGGTCGATGGCGACCACGGTGTCGATGGGCACGCCGAACACCCGGGTGCCCATGGCGGCGGCGAGTTCGCCCGTCCGGCTGAAGTCGACGGTGAGGTTGGTGTCCTGGATGTAGGTGCCGAGGTTGTCGGTGTACACGTTCTGCTCGAACGGCGTGAGCGGCAGGACCGGGGCCGGGAACTTGGAGAAGTCGTCGCTGCCGCGGGTGCCGGCGAAGGAGATGACGCCGTTCTCCGCATGGATCAGTGCCACGGCGCCGGCGATGCCGCCGCTCGAGCGGACCTCCGCGTTGTTCTGGATCATCACCATGATGTTCCGCGGCCCCGCCCCGCCCGCCATGTCGGGGAGGAGGGCCGTGGCGCGCGCGGCCGTGTCGAGCATCGTGCTCGCCCCATCGAGGGTCCGGGTGAGCTTCTCGACGGCGTCCGCGACGACCGGGAGGGCACCGTCCGTGCTGATCGTGTCGACGCGACCCGCGATGGCGTCGGCGGCGGCCGCGGCTTCGGCCACCCTCGGCGCGACGTCACGCAACGGCTCGGTGGCGATCGACCCGTCGCCGGGGAGGAGCGAGGAGAGGTTGACCCGACCGGCGATCTCGACGACCGACGGGATCACGTCGTCCGCCACGTCGTCCGTCGCGGCTGCGGCCTCGCGGACCGCGGAGAAGTTCACGCCGAGGAACGGGAGGACCTCGGCGGCGCGCCACACCGGATCGCTCGTCAGGGAGACGGCCTCGCCGGTGTGCGCCGACAACGACCGTCGGGTGGCGTCGGTGCCGCTCGCATCACCGTCGAGGACGGCGGTCTGGAGGGTCTTGGCATCCGCCTGGGCGGCCTCGAGGGCGGACTTCGCGAGGGACGCCCGGACACCCAGCCACGCTCCGACGGCGAGGACGACGAGCAGGACGGCCAGTGCGATCCACCAGAGGCGCGACCGTCGGCGACCACTCGTGGGGATGCCGGCCGTCGCCGGGCGTGGGTCAGCCAAGAGTGCTCCTTGTTCGGGTAGGCACAGCCTAGCCGCCAGCTGACGGGCGGAACGGGGCGCTGCACGCCCCCGTTTTGGGGCAGGCAGCCGCCCGTCGCCCGGGTCTCGGGCACCCCATGGCCTACGATTGCGAGGTGCCGACGGCACGACCCGACGACCGATCAGGAGCCGCACCGCAGATGACCCGCACACCTCGAATCGTCATCGGGGTCCTGCTGCTGGTCTGCCTGTGCGTCATGCTCGGGATCGCGTTCTGGCCGACGCCCGTCGACGCCGGCGGTCGCGACACCCTGCTGGCGCTGATCGATCGACTCCAGGCCGCCGGAGCGCCGTCCTGGTTCGACTACCGCTTCGTCGAGTCCGCCGCGAACGTCGTCCTGTTCATCCCGCTCGGCGCACTCCTCGCGTTGGAGCTCCCACTGAAGCTGTGGTGGATCGCTCCGTTGACGACGACGACGTTCTCCGTCGCCATCGAGCTCGGCCAGACGCTGCTCCCCGCTCGGGTCGCGACCATCGCCGACGTCTACGCGAACGCCGCCGGAGGGCTACTCGGCGCGACGATCGTGCTCGTCGTCCGACTCCTCGTCAGCACTCAGGGGCGACCGAGGCCGACGTAGCGCCATCCGGCACCGCGCCACGCGTCGACGTCGAGGCAGTTGCGGCCGTCCACGACGATCTTCCCGGCGGTCAGCGCCGCCACCGCCTCCGGGTCGAGGGCGCGGAACGCCTTCCACTCGGTCACGACCACGACGATGTCGGCGTCGGTCACCGCCTCTTCAGCGGACTCCGCGAACATGAGCTGCGGGTGGAGACGACGCGCGTTGGGCACGGCCTCCGGGTCGAACGCGAGGACCTTCGCACCGAGACCGTTGAGCCCGACGGCCACGTCGAGGGCCGGCGAGTCACGGACGTCGTCGCTGTCGGGCTTGAAGGCGAGCCCGAGCACCGCGACACGCTTCTGGTAGGCGCTCCCACCGAGCTCCTCGACGACGAGGTCGACGACCCGCTGACGGCGACGGAGGTTGATGGCGTCGACCTCCTTCAGGAACGCGACCGACTCGCCACGACCGAGCTCCTCGGCACGCGCCGTGAACGCGCGGATGTCCTTCGGCAGGCAGCCGCCGCCGAAGCCGACCCCGGCGTTCAGGAAGCGACGGCCGATCCGCGCGTCGTATCCGATCGCGTCGGCGAGCTCCGTGACGTCCGCGTCCGTGACCTCGGCGATCTCCGCCATGGCGTTGATGAACGAGATCTTGGTGGCGAGGAAGGCGTTGGCGGCGACCTTGACGAGTTCGGCGGTCGAGTAGCCGGTGGCGACGAGCGGCGTCCCGGTGGAGAGCGCCTGCGCGTACACCTCGTCGAACGCGGCACGGGCGACGGCGGCGTCCTCGGGAGCCGGCGGCAGTCCGTACACGAGCCGGTCGGGGGCGATGGTGTCCTGGACGGCGAAGCCCTCGCGGAGGAACTCGGGGTTCCAGGCGAGCACGGCACCCGTGGGGGCGACGAGTTCTGCGAGGCGCGCTGCGGTGCCGACGGGCACGGTCGACTTGCCGACGACGACGTCACCGGCCGACAGGTGCGGGAGGAGGGCCGTCACCGCGGCGTCCACGTAGCGCAGATCGGCCGCGTTGGAACCGGCCTTCTGCGGGGTACCGACCGCCACGAAGTGCATGGTCGCCCCGGCCGCGTCGGCCATGTCGGTGCTGAACCGCAGGCGACCGGACTCGACACCGGCGAGGAGGAGCTCGGGGAGTCCCGGTTCGAAGATCGGCGAACGACCGGCAGCGAGCGCCTCGATCTTCGCGGGGTCGACGTCGATGCCGACGACCTCGTGACCGATCGATGCCATGGCGGCCGCGTGCACGGCGCCCAGGTAGCCGCAGCCGATGACGGAGAGCTTCATGCGTGTGATCCTTCGCTGATGGGTCGGACGGTGGGAGAGGTGGAGGAGAGTCGGCCGCCGGACTCCTGCAGGTAGCAGACGCCGCAGAGCGATTCGTAGGTGACCGTGGTGCCGTCGATGGCGACCTGGTCGCCGTCGAAGACGAAGGTGTCGCCGAAGCGGCGCCCGTTGAAGATCGCCTTGCGTCCGCAGCGGCAGATCGTCTTCAGTTCCTCGAGGCTGTGCGACACCTCGAGGAGGCGGCGGCTCCCGGGGAAGGCGACGGTCTGGAAGTCGGTGCGGATGCCGTAGGCGAGGACGGGGATGCCTTCCAGAAGGGCGATCCGCAGGAGGCCGTCGACCTGCCCGGCGTGCAGGAACTGCGCCTCGTCGACGAGGAGGCAGCTGACGTCCGCGCCGGTCTCCGCGACGACCCGTCGGCGGTGCTCGGCGAACACCTGGACCGCGTCGTCGTCCGGACCGAGCAGGAAGTCGGCGTCTCGCGTGACGCCCAGGCGACTCACGATGGCGGCGTCGCCCTTGGTGTCGAGCGACGGCTTGGCGAGGAGGACGCGGTGACCGCGTTCCTCGTAGTTGAAGGCAGCCTGGAGCAGGGCGGTGCTCTTGCCGGAGTTCATCGCCCCGTAACGGAAGTAGAGTTTCGCCACCAGGCAAGCTTAGGGTTCGGAGACGGCACCTGTTGCATCGACGGCGACGGCCGTCGACAGCCGTTCACCTGGCCCGGAGCGGTCGAGACCGCGTCAGAGCGAGATGTCGAGCGCCTCAGCCGTGCTTTCGAGCACCTCGGCCGCCCTGGCGGGGACGTCGTTCAGCGTCGAGCCGTACGTCGGGATCATCTCGCGCAGCCGTGGCTCCCACGCCGTCATGCGGTCGGGGAAGCACTTGCGCAGCACGTCGAGCATGATCGGGACGGCGGTCGAGGCACCGGGCGACGCTCCGAGGAGGCCTGCGATCGTGCCGTCGGCGCCGGTGATGACCTCGGTCCCGAACTGCAGGACGCCGCCCTTGTCCTTGTCCTTCTTCATGACCTGAGCGCGCTGGCCGGCCTCGATGAGGTACCAGTCCTCGTCCTTCGCCGTCGGCAGGAACTCCCGCAGGCTCTCCATCTTCTGCGAGCGGGACTGCAGGAGCTGCCCGACGAGGTAGGTGATCAGGCTCGGGTTGTCCTTCGCGACCGCCAGCATCGGGAAGAGGTTGTGCGGGCGGACCTGGGTGACGAGGTCGAGGATGGAACCACGCTTGAGGAACTTCGGGCTGAAGGTCGCGTACGGGCCGAAGAGGAGGCTCGCCTGACCGTCGACCACGCGGGTGTCGAGGTGCGGGACCGACATGGGCGGGGCGCCGACCGAGGCCTGGCTGTAGACCTTGGCCTGGTGCTTCGACACGACCGCGGGGTTGTCGGTGCGGAGGAACTGGCCGCCGATCGGGAAGACGCCGTAGCCCTTGATCTCGGGGATGCCGGACTTCTGCAGCAGCTTGAGCGCCCATCCGCCGGCTCCGACGAACACGAAGCGGGCGTTGATCTCCATCGGCGAGCGGCCGAGCGTCTGCCGACCCCGGATCCGCCAGGTGCCGTCTTTCAGGCGCTTGAGCGAGCGGACCTCGTGGTTCAACCGCACGTGGGCGGACGGTGCCGCATCGAAGAGCTTGTGGGTGAGCGAACCGAAGTCGACGTCGGTGCCCGCCGTGATCCGCGTGGCGGCGATGCGCTCGCCGACGGCACGACGGTTGATGAGCAGCGGAGCCCACTCGGCGATGACCGCGGGGTCTTCGGAGAACTCGATGCCGGCGAACAGGGGCTCGTCCTTGAGCGCCTCGTACCGCTTCCGCAGGTACTCGACGTCCTTCTCGCCACGGACGAAGGTCATGTGCGGCGTGGGGTTGATGAACGTGTCGGGCTCGCCCAGCAGACCCTCTTCCACGAGGTGTGCCCAGAACTGGCGGCTGAGCTGGAACTGCTCGTTGATGCCGATGGCCTTGGCCGGGTCGACCTTCCCGTGGGCGTCCTGCGGCATGTAGTTCAGCTCGCACAGCGCCGCGTGGCCCGTTCCCGCGTTGTTCCACGGGTTGGAGCTCTCGAGCGCGACGTCGCTGAGGCGCTCGTAGACCTCCACTTTCCAATCAGGCTGCACCTGGTGGATGAGGGCGGCGAGCGTGGCGCTCATGATGCCACCACCAATGAGGGCTACGTCGATGGTTTCGGTCACCAGAGCAGTCTAGTCGCGGCGAGGCACGAGCTCTCCACCCGCGCGAGGTCAGTGATCGCCACTTGTCGGATAGCTCGATGTCGAGACAGTTTCGCTCGGTGCGCGCAGCGTCCGGAAGACCGGCCGGGCCGGAGCCTCAGCGTCCGGGGAGTGCTGGCGACAGGGCGTCGAGCTCCTCGAGCATCCGCTGCGCGATGTGCGCGTAGCCGGCGTCGCTCGGGTGCAGACCGTCGGCGGAGATCCAGGCCGCGGGATCCTCGTCGAGCCAGTGCGACGCCCCCGAGATGTAGTCGGCGTCGATCGTGTCGGCGGCGTCGTGGACCCAGCCGATGATCTGCTCCAGCGAGTCGGGACGCTCCGCCGTGAACCACCAGGGCTCGACGACGACGATCCGCGTTCCGGGCAGGCCGTCCCGCAGGCGCTGGAACTCCGGCAGGATCGCCTCCCGGATCGCCTCCTCGTTGCCCGTCCACTCGAAGTTGTCGTTGATGCCGAGCGCGACGATGAGGACCTCGGGGTGCTGCGCGATGACGTCGGCCGCGACGTCGCCGACCTGGTCGCGTTTGCGGACGAACCCCAGCCCCGGATACCCGGCGTTGTACTCCGTCCACCCCTCGGCCTGGGCGACGAGCGAGGACCAGCGAGCGGCGGGTGCCGACGCCGCGGACCCCTTCGTGTACGAGTCCCCGTAGAACGCGACCAGCGGACCGACCGCCACCTCTGAGCCGGACCCGGCACGCGCGACGGTGGTCTGCTGCACGTCGGCACGCAGACCGCTCACGGTGACGACCGCGGCCACCGCGACGGCGGCGGCGATGAAGGCGACGAACCAGCGTCGGCGCAGGCGTGGGCGCGACATGTCTCCCCTGTCGGGTTCCGGGAGCCGGTCAGACCGACGCGGGCTGCGCGAGCAGCTCGGCGGCGACGAGTTCGGCGATCTGCACCGCGTTGAGCGCGGCGCCCTTGCGGAGGTTGTCGTTGGAGATGAAGAGCACGAGGCCCTTCCCGGCCGGAGCGCTCTGGTCGGGCCGGATGCGCCCGACGAACGACGGGTCGGCACCGGCGGCCTCGAGGGGCGTCGGGACCTCGGAGAGCTGGACACCGGGGGCGTCGCGCAGCAACTCGGTCGCGCGCTCCGCCGACAGCTCGTTCGTGAACTCGGCGTTGATGGAGAGCGAGTGGCCGGTGAAGACCGGCACGCGCACGCAGGTGCCTGAGACGAGCAGCTCCGGGAGCTCGAGGATCTTGCGGCTCTCGTTGCGGAGCTTCTTCTCCTCGTCGGTCTCCCCGAGGCCGTCGTCGACGATGGAACCGGCGAGCGGGATGACGTCGAAGGCGATCGGCGCGACGTACTTCTCGGGTGCCGGGAAGTCGATGGCGGAACCGTCGTGCACGAGGCGGGTGAGGTCGCCCTGGGCGACGGCTGCCTCGATCTGACCGGCGAGCTCTGCGGCACCGGCGAGGCCGGAACCGGAGACGGCCTGGTAGGTGTTCACGATGAGGCGCGACAGCCCGGCCTCGGCGTCGAGCACCTTGAGCACCGGCATGGCGGCCATGGTCGTGCAGTTCGGGTTCGCGACGATGCCCTTGACGGCGTCCTTGATGGCGTGCGGGTTCACCTCGCTGACGACGAGCGGGACCTCGGGGTCCATGCGCCACGCACTGGAGTTGTCGATGACGAGCGCACCGGCGGCGGCGAAGCGTGGGGCCTGCGTCCGCGAACCGGTCGCGCCGGCGGAGAACAGGGCGATGTCGATGCCACTGGGGTCTGCCGTCTCGACGTCCTCGACGACGATGTCCTGGCCGCGGAACGGCAGGGTCGTGCCCGCGGACCGCGCGGTCGCGAAGAAGCGGATCTCGCTGATCGGGAACTCGCGCTCCTCCAGCAGGCGGCGCATGACCTTGCCGACCTGACCGGTCGCTCCGACCACACCGACACGTACACCGTTGCTCATGGGGATTCCTCTGGGATCAGGGGTTGTTGTGAACCATCTTGCATCAGGATCGGCCGTGCCGACCCCCTGGGTGGACCATCCGGTCCCTCAGGCGACCGTCCGGTCCCTGAGGCGACCATCCGGTCCCTGAGCTTGTCGAAGGGCGGACCGCTAGCGGCCGGTGCCGCCGTGGACGACGGCCTCGTCCTCGCCGTCGAGACCGAACGCGGAGTGCACCACGTTCGCGGCCTTGTTCAGGGTGTCGGCGCGCGTCACGACCGAGATGCGGATCTCGCTCGTGGAGATCATCTCGATGTTGATGCCCGCAGCGCTGAGCGCCTCGAAGAGCTTCGCGGACACACCCGTGTTCGTGCGCATGCCGGCGCCGACGAGCGCGAGCTTGCCGATCTGGTCGTCGTGCTGGATGGCCGAGAAGCCAACCCGTCCCTGCTCGGCCGCGAGGGCGCGCAGCACCTGCTGCGCCTCGGGCTTCGGGAGCGTGAAGGAGATGTCGGTGACACCGGAGACGGCGGTCGACACGTTCTGCACGATCATGTCGACGTTGCCGCCGGACTTCGCGACGATCGTGAAGATCTCCGCCGCCTTGCCGGGCAGGTCGGGGACGCCGACGACCGTGATCTTCGCTTCACTGAGGTCGGTCGCGACTCCGGCGACGATGGGCTGCTCCATGGGTGCCTCACCTGCTCCTGGGTTGTTGCGGCCCGCATCGTTCAGGACGAGCGTGCCTTCGTTGTTGTTGAAGGACGAGCGGACGTGGAGCGTCACGCCGTGACGGCGTGCGTACTCGACGGCGCGGATGTAGAGGACCTTCGCGCCCGAGGCCGCGAGTTCCAGCATCTCCTCGCTGGAGATGCGGTCGATCTTGCGCGCCTTGGGCACGACTCGTGGGTCGGAGGTGAAGATGCCGTCGACGTCGGTGTAGATCTCGCAGACGTCGGCGTCGAGCGCCGCGGCGAGGGCGACGGCCGTGGTGTCCGAGCCGCCTCGACCGAGCGTCGTGATGTCGCGGGTGTCGCGGTTGAAGCCCTGGAACCCGGCGACGATGACGATCGCGCCGTCGTCGAGGGCCTCGCGGAGGCGGACCGGGGTGACGTCGACGATGCGGGCCGCGCCGTGCTGGGCGTCCGTGATCATGCCGGCCTGGCTGCCGGTGAAGGAACGCGCGACGTAGCCCATGCTGCTGATGGCCATCGCGAGGAGCGCCATCGAGATGCGCTCACCGCTCGAGAGGAGCATGTCGAGCTCACGGGGTGCCGGGATCGGCGTGACCTCGTGAGCCAGGTCGAGGAGCTCGTCGGTCGTGTCGCCCATCGCCGAGACGGCAACGACGACCTCGTTGCCCGCCTTGCGGGTCTCGACGATGCGCTTCGCCACGCGCTTGATGCTCTCGGCGTCAGCGACGGATGACCCGCCGAACTTCTGCACGATCAATGCCATCGGATCTCCTGGGGAAGTCGGTGCGGGCACGAGCGGCCCCGCGATCATCCTACCCATCCGGGCATTCCGCGCCGTTCATGTGACGAAGGGCACCCTCACCCGGTTCGCGACCCCCGTGACCGGCCCCGGACGGTGGCACCCGCTGGGTAGGGTTGGCGCATGCAACAGGACGACGCTCGGGTGCTCGCGACGGTGCGGCGCCTCTGGCAGGGGCTCGCCTCGCCGACCGCACGGTTCACCCCGGGACGCGTCGCGGTCGTCGTGAACGCCGGGTCGATGGCCTGCCCGCCCGGCTGGATCGGCGTCGTCGAGATCGCCGGCAGCGCCCTCGCGATCGTGCCCGACGAGCACACCGCGAGACGCCTGGCGATCGAGGACGAGTCACCGAAGAACGTCGGCACCGTCGACTTCCTGCGATCCCGGATGCAGATCGCCGAGGTCCTCGGCCCGGCGACCCTCGACTACCTGCTGCCCGGCCGGTTCACGCCCGCCGAGGAGATCGACGTTGTGGCGAGCAAGGCGAGCGACCCCGCCATCGAGTCGATGCTGTCGAAGGTGGGCGACGATGAGGCCTCGGAGAGCGGGATCTTCGGGATCACCTCTCCCCTGTTCTCCGTGCGGGACCACGGACGCGTACTGGCTGTCGCCGGCTACCGCTCCTGGCCGCTCGGGGTCGCACACGTCACGGCACTGACGGCACCGGAGGCTCGCGGCACCGGTCTCGCGACCCGGCTCGCCTCGACCGCCGTCGAGCACGCGCTCGAGCACGGCCTGCTCCCCCAGTGGCGGGCGGCCGACACGAACCCCGGATCTCGCGCGGTCGCGAGGAAGCTCGGCTTCTCCGCCGTCGGTCGGCAGCTCTCGGTGCGGCCGGTGGTGGCCGAGTGGCCCTCGCCGTCCGCCGACGCCTGACCCCCGCCCGACCCGCCCCAACTCAGGAGTTCCCCGGCGCGGCGACGCCCGTCGGGCCCGGCACACCGGCCGACTCCTGAGAAAGGGTCGGTGGGCCGGCGTCAGAGCGGGCTGGAGCGAACGGGTGGGTGGGCCGGCGGCTCAGCCGCTGACGACGGTGCGGCCCTCGAAGGCGCGCCCGAGGGTGACCTCGTCGGCGTACTCGAGGTCGCCGCCGACGGGCAGGCCGGAGGCGAGTCGGGTGATGCGGATCCCCATTGGGAGCAGCAGCCGACTGAGGTAGGTGGCGGTCGCTTCGCCCTCGAGGTTCGGGTCGGTCGCGATGATGACCTCGGTGACCGTGCCGTCGGCCAGACGCTGCATGAGTCGCCGGATGTTGAGGTCGTCGGGCCCGACGCCGTCGATGGGGCTGATGGCGCCACCGAGCACGTGGTAGAACCCACGGAACTCACGCGTGCGCTCGATGGCGACGACGTCCTTGGGCTCTTCGACGACGCAGATGAGCGCCGGGTTCCGCCGTGGATCGCGGCACACACTGCACAGGTTCTGCTCGGAGATGTTGCCGCAGATCTCGCAGAACTTCACCTTCTCGCGCACGACGGTGAGGAGCTCGGCGAGCTTCGACACGTCGAACGACTCCGTCTGGAGGATGTGGAACGCGATGCGCTGCGCCGACTTCGGACCGATGCCCGGCAGTCGCCCGAACTCGTCGATCAGATCTTGGACGATTCCCTCGTACATGGCCTACCGCCCTCCGGAGCGCGGCTCGTGCGGCTGCTCCTCGATGAATGTGGCGCCGAGGAGCTCGCGGACGACGCTCTCGCCGTACCGGTTGTCGCCCGCCGGATGGGATCCCGCCGACGCCGGAGGCGCCTGACGCATCTTGACCAGCGGCTGCCGGCGCTCCGCCACGGGCGGGGCGGCCGAGGCGGCCGGCGCAGGAGTGGCGGGAGCTGAAGCCGCGGGGGCAGAGGCAGGCGCCGCCGGTGCGTCGTAGGGGTCGGGGTACGGCGGCTCGTCGTCCGGCGGGGGTGCGTCGGCGTCGGACGGGATCGAGACCACGTCCCAGGTGACGGTCCGCGAGCCGAGCGCGTCGCCGTTGGCAGGACCTCGGGCGGGCGCCTGCTGGCGCGGCGGTGCGGCCTGCTGGCGCGGCGCGGGCGGAGGGGTCGTCGGGGCGGGGGCTGCGGATCCGGTGGGCTGGGTGGGCTGCGCTTCGACAGGCTCAGGGACCGGAGACGGCTGCGTGGCGGAGGCAGGCAGTGGAGACGAGGTGGGCCCTTCGACAGGCTCAGGGACCCAGGACGGCTGCGTCGCCGAGGCAGGCGCCGGAGATGCCGTGGGCCCTTCGACCGGCTCAGGGACCGGAGACGGCTCGGGCTCGTCGGCCGGCGGGGCGACCGTCGCCCAGGAGGAGGACGAGACCGAGGCCCGCTCCTCGACCGGCGCCGCAGGCGACGGAGCCGGCGACTCGATGACGGCGACGCCGGGACCGCCGGCAGCGGGCTCGGACGAGGACGCGGCGTCCGCTCCTCCGGCAGGCGCGACCGTCGGCCACGACGGGCGGGACGCCGCGGAGGCGGGGCCGCCGGTCGACGACGTCGCTGCGGGCGCTGGGACGTTCTGCGGCAGGCTCGGCGTCGACCAGGCGGACGGCTCCGACGAGGTGGGGCCCGAGGCCGGCGCACCGGCGCGGACCGCCGGGGGCTCCTCGGCACCCGCGACCTTGGCGAGGTACTTGACCCGCACGCCGAGGACGTCGAGCACCGCGGTGCGCAGCACCTCGGCGACCCCGGTGCCCGGGGCGTGGCGTGCCTTGAAGTCGTTGAGGTCGCTGTTGTTCGCGAACACGAGGGTGAGGACCTCGTCGTCGGAGTAGCCACCGACCTGGGCGTTGACGACGATCATCCACGCCTTGCGGTCGGCCTTCTCGACCCGGGCGACGATCTCCGGCCAGGCGTCGCGGACGAGCTGCAGCGTGACCGGGCCGACGCGGGGCGCGGCCTGGGCAGGAGGGGCGACCGGCGCGGGAGCGGCGCGTCCGTCGACCGGCTCGGGGACCGGAGACGATGCGGGGGCCGGGGCCTGTGCGGAAGACGGAGCCGCGGCCGGAACGGCCGGGCTCGAGGCGGGTGCCGGAACCGAGGCCGACGGCGCTGCAGCGCTGGGGTCGGCGGCGACACCGTCGACACCGATGCGGCGCTCGAGGCGCTCGACCCGGACGAGCGCTCCGCGGGCGGAGTCGTCGGCCGCGGGGACGAGGATGCGGGCCATCATGAGTTCGAGGTGGAGCCGTGGCGAGGTCGCGCCCGTCATCTGGGTGAGCGCCTCATTGACGACGTCCGCCGTGCGGGAGAGCTCCGCGATACCGAAGGCTCGCGCCTGGCCGAGCATCTTGTCGAGCTCGTCCTGGGGCAGACCACGCAGCACGGCGGCCGCGTTCTCCCCGGTGGCGGCCACGACGATGAGGTCGCGGAGTCGTTCGAGCAGGTCGTCGACGAAGCGTCGGGGGTCCTGTCCCGTCTGGATGACGCGGTCGACCGTGCTGAACGCGGCCCCGGAATCGCGCGCGGCGAGGGCGTCGACGACCTCGTCGAGCAGCGCGGTGTGCGTGTAGCCGAGCAGCGCGACGGCACGTTCGTAGTCCACCGAGTCGCCCTCCGAGCCGGCCATCAGCTGGTCGAGCAGCGACAGGGTGTCGCGCGCCGAACCGCCACCGGCGCGGACCACGAGCGGCAGGACGCCCGGCTCGACGCCGACGTGCTCGCTGTCGCAGAGCTGCTGCACGTAGTCGAGCATCTGGGCCGGCGGGATGAGCCGGAACGGGTAGTGGTGGGTTCGCGAACGGATGGTGCCGATCACCTTGTCGGGCTCGGTCGTCGCGAAGATGAACTTCACGTGCTCCGGCGGCTCCTCCACGATCTTCAGCAGCGCGTTGAAGCCCTGCGGGGTGACCATGTGCGCCTCGTCGAGGATGAAGATCTTGTAGCGGTCGCGAGCCGGCGCGAAGATCGCGCGCTCGCGGAGATCGCGGGCGTCGTCGACACCGTTGTGGCTGGCGGCGTCGATCTCGACGACGTCGAGCGAGCCCGAGCCGTCGCGTGAGAGGTCGACACAGCTCGCGCAGACACCGCAGGGGGTGTCGGTCGGGCCCTCGGCGCAGTTGAGGCAACGGGCCAGGATGCGGGCCGACGTCGTCTTGCCGCAGCCTCGCGGACCACTGAACAGATAGGCGTGATTGACCCGGTTGGTGCGCAGGGCCGTCATGAGGGGATCGGTGACCTGCGCCTGACCGATCATCTCGGCGAACGTCTCGGGCCGATACCGGCGATACAGAGCAGTGACCACCCACCAATGGTAGCCGTCGCCCCCGACATCGGGGCCGCCGATGGAAGCGGACGGCCACCGCTCGGACGGCGCCTAGAACTCCACGGGACCGAGCGACGGACGGGCCAGGAAGGAGAGCTCCGGCGCGGTCAACGCGTGGAACTCGAACACGGTGAACCGGTTCGCCCCCGCACGCAGTTGGCCTCCCGGGACGTAGAGCGTGTGCTGCGGCCCCCGCGACCAGTAGCGGCCCAGCAGGAAGCCGTTCACCCAGACGAGTCCCTTGCCCCAGGCGGCGGTGTCGAGGAACAGGTCGGTGGGTGCATCGAGCGTCACGGTCGCGGTGAGCAGCACCGGGCCGGCACCGCTGATCCGTGCGCCAAGCGTCCGCGACGCCGCGGCGTCGACGACCTCGTCGAGTCGGTCGAGGGCGATCGGCGCGATCCCCCAGGCGGCCAGTTCGACGCCGTCGAGCGACACGGGCCCGATGATGCCCTTCGGCTCACCGAGGCGTCTGCCGTAGTTGACGCGTCCCTGGTTCTCGAGGAGGAGTTCGAGCGTCTCGCCCGCCGGGATCACGAGGGAACGCTCCTGGAACTCGCGGGTCAGCGTCCCGACCGGCACGCCGTCGACGGACACGACGACGCGGTCGCGCACCTCGGCGAACCGCAGCACGCCGCCACGTCCACCGAGCCGCGCACGGTAGCGTGCGAGACCGCTGAAGGCCCCGAGTTCGTCCATCGTCGGGATCCGGTCGAACGCTTCGAGCGGTGCGAGCTCGTCGGCGACCTGCGCGAAGGGCACCTCGGACTCGAACGCGGCGGTGAACGCCGGCGCGTCCGCCGCGGCGGGCGGGACCTCCGTCGGCACCTCGGCGTACTTCGCGATCACGTCGCGGAAGGCGAAGAACTTCTCCGTCGGGTGACCGGCCTCGTCGAGCGGGGCGTCGTAGTCGTAGGACGTGACGTGGGAGCGGTACTGCCCCTTGTCGTTCGCGCCGCCGGTGAACCCGAAGTTCGTGCCGCCGTGGAACATGTAGATGTTGACCGATGCACCCGCGGCGAGCAGCGCGTCGAGGTCGGCGGCCGTCTCCGCCACCGGGGTCGTGTGGTGGTGCTCGCCCCA
Source organism: Plantibacter sp. Leaf1 (assembly GCF_001421315.1). NCBI lineage: Bacteria > Bacillati > Actinomycetota > Actinomycetes > Micrococcales > Microbacteriaceae > Plantibacter > Plantibacter sp. Leaf1. Next base: position 70,123 of record NZ_LMJX01000001.1, read on the forward strand.
GTGGTCGAACCAGCCGTCCCAGAACTCCGAGCACATGAGCGGCCCGGTCGGCTGGTGCTCCCGCAGGGTCGCGAGGCGTTCGAGCGAACGGCTGCCGAAGGAACCGGTCTTGTGCAGCTCGGGGATGCTTCCGTCCTCGAGCATCTGCGCGGTCGGCTGGTCGACCGTCGTCAGCGGCACGGTGATCCCGAGCTCTCGGGTCCAGGCGGTCAGGGTGCGGAGGTAGTCGTGGTCGTCGCCGTAGGCGCCGTACTCGTTCTCGACCTGCACGAGGATGACGGGTCCACCGCGGTCGATCTGCCGCGCGGTGACGATCGGGAGGAGCGCTTCGAAGTACTCGCGGACGGCCGCGAGGTACCGGGGTTCGCTCCGACGCAGTCCGAGCTCCGGGTCGTGGAGCAGCCAGCCCGGCAGCCCGCCGTTGTCCCACTCGGCGCAGATGTAGGGGCCGGGGCGCACGATCGCGTACATGCCGGCCTCGGCGATGAGGTCGAGGAAGCGCTCGAGGTCGTTGGTGCCGGTGGTGTCGAACACGCCGCGCTCGGGGCTGTGCTGGTTCCAGGCCACGTACGTCTCGATCGTGTTGAGCCCCATGAGCTTCGCCTTCGCGATGCGGTCCGCCCACTGCTCGGGGTGCACCCGGAAGTAGTGGAGGGCTCCGGAGAGGATCCGGAACGGCTGGCCGTCGAGCAGGAAGTCGTCGGCGCCGATGGAGAACGTGGGCATGCTGGGGCTCCGTGATGAAGAGGTCGGGATGGAGCGACCGTGGCCGGCCCGGCGAGACCCGTGCGGGTCCGCCGACCGGCCACGGTCGATGGTGCTGGTGGTGCAGGTGCCCGCGGTCTCGCTGCAGGCCGGGCCACCGGCTCCGGGAGGGACCGGAGCCGGTGGACGACTACTTCTCGGTGACCGTGAAGCCCTGCGTGTTGCCGTACTCGACGAGCTGCTTCTGCCAGTCGGCCAGACCGTCGTTCAGGTCTGCCCGGTTGGCGTAGGACTGCCCGACGGTGTCGGCGAAGATGCTGTTCGCGTAGACCTGGTAGGGCAGGTACTGCCAACCCGTCGACACGTCCTTGGCACCCTGGACGAGCACCTCGTTGATCTTCTGTCCACCGAAGTACTCGGGGGCCGCGGAGAGGAACTCGTCGGAGTTCAGGTCGGCGGTGGTCGCCGGGAAGCCGCCGTTGTCGAGGAAGACCTTGACGCTCTCCTCGTCGTTGTTCAGCCACTTGAGGAAGCCCGCGGCGAGCGCCGGGTTCTTGCTCTGCTTGAGCACGACCTGGCCGCCGCCGCCGTTCTCGGCGTTGGCCGGCTTGCCGTCGTAGGTCGGGATCGGGGCGACGCGCCACTGGCCGGAGGCCTCGGCGACGGACGACTCGAGCACGCCGGGCATCCAGGCACCGGTGATGAGGGTCGCGATGCTGCCGTTGCCGAGCGACTTGTACCAGTCGTCGCTCCACCCGGGGACGTCGGAGAGCAGGTCACCCTCGACGAGCTGGTTCCAGGTGTCGGCCCACTTCTTCGAGCCCTCGTCGGCGAGGTTGACGCTCACCTTGGTGCCGTCGGCGGTGAAGGGACGTCCACCGGCCTGCCAGATCATGCTGGTTGCGAAGCCGGAGTCACCGGAGTCGTTGGTGATGTACTTCGACGGGTCGGCGGTGTGCAGCTGGGCCGCGGCGGCGATGTACTCGTCCCAGGTGGTCGGGACGGCGATGCCGTACTGGTCGAACACCGTCTTGTTGTAGAACATGGCCATGGGGCCGGAGTCCTGCGGGAGGGCGTACAGGCCGTCGCCGATGTTGACGGAGCTCCACGGGCCGGGGCTGTAGTCGTCCTTGAGGTCGCCGAAGCCGTAGGCGTTGAGGTCGACGAGGGAGTCGCTCAGCGCGAACTGCGGGATGGCGTAGTACTCGACCTGCGCGACGTCCGGGGCACCCTTGCCGGCCTTGATCGCGTTCTGCAGCTTCGTGTACTCGGTGGTGTTGGTGCCCGCGTTCACGAGGTTGACCTTCACCTTGGGGTAGGCCTTCTCGAACGCGGCGACCTGGGCCTCCGCGGACGGGGTCCACGACCAGTAGGTCAGCTCGCCACCGGCCTCGAGGGCCGATTCGATGTCCTTGGCGTCGCCAGAGGCGGTGGTGCCGCCGCCGGACGAGCAGGCGACGAGCGAGGCTCCGATCATCGCGGACGCGACGGCCGCCGTGGCCGCGCGGCGCAGGACCGTGCGGGACGGTGAGATGCGCTTCATGGGTGTTTCCTTTCACTGCGTTGGGAGGAGGAGTGGTGCTGGTGGCCCTTCGACAAGCTCAGGGACCGGGGGAAAGCGGTTGTGGACCGGTGCCCTTCGACAAGCTCAGGGACCGGACGGACGGGAGCAGATCAGCCCTTGACGCTGCCGGCGCTGAGGCCGGACTGCCAGAAGCGCTGCAGGAAGAGGAACGCGATGACGATCGGGACGATGGTCAGGAGCGATCCGGTGATCACGAGGTTGAAGATCGGCTGGGCCGCGACACCCGTGGCCTGCGCGCTCCATTGACTGAGGCCGACGGTGAGCGGGTACCAGGTGGGTTCGGAGAGCATGATCAGCGGCAGGAAGTAGTTGTTCCAGGTCGCGACGATCGCGAAGAGGAGGACCGTGACGATGCCGGGACCGAGCAGCCGGAGCGAGATCGTGAAGAAGGTGCGGAACTCCCCCGCGCCGTCCATCCGTGCCGCTTCGAGCAGTTCGGTGGGCACGGCGTCGACCGCGTACGTCCAGATCAGGTAGAGGCCGAACGGGCTGACGAGCGAGGGCAGGATGACAGCCCACGGCGTGTTCGTCAGGCCGAGCTGGCTGAACATGAGGAACGTCGGCACGGCGAGCGCGGTTCCGGGCACCGCGATGGAGCCGAGGATGATCGCGAAGACCGCACGCTTGCCCGGGAACCGGAACTTCGCGAGCCCGTAGCCGCCGATCGTCGCGAGGAGGGTCGCCCCACCGGCGCCGACGACGACGTAGAGGAGCGTGTTGCCGAACCAGCCGACGAACTGGCCGTCGCGGTAGGTCACGGTGTCGACGATGTTCTGCCACAGGTTGAACCCGCCGTCGCCGAACCAGAGGCCGAAGGACGAGAACAGGTCGGGCTGTGACTTCGTCGCGTTGATGACGAGCCAGAGGATCGGGACGACGGAGTAGATGAGGAACACGGCCATGACGATCGTCAGGACGAGCGAGCGCTTGCGTCGCGGATCGTGGCGCTTCCGGGTGGGGCGGTCGAAGGCGCGTGCGTTGCGGGCGGTGCTCGTCGAGACGGTCTGCGGACGCACGGTGGGGTTCGAGACGGTGGCCATCAGCTGTTCTCCTGTCGGGAGCCGCGCACCTGCACGACGTAGGCGATGACGGCGGTGATGACGCCCATGATGATCGCGACCGTCGCCGCGAGGTTGAACTGCTGCCCCGCGAAGGACAGGTTGTAGGCGTACATATTCGGTGTGAAGTTGCTCGTGATCACGTTGGGGGCGAGGTTCTTCAGCAGGTTCGGCTCGTTGAAGAGCTGGAATGAGCCGATGACGGAGAAGATCGTCGCGATGACGAGTGCGCCGCGGAGGGCCGGGATCTTGATGCTGAAGACCGTGCGGAACTGTCCGGCGCCGTCGATCTCGGCCGCCTCGTAGATCTCGCCGGGCACCACCCGGAGGGCGGCATAGAAGATGAGCATGTTGTAGCCCATGAACTCCCACGTGACGATGTTGCCGATGGAGGCGAGGACGGCCTGCGAACTGAACGGCTCGAGGATCTGCGCGCCGACGAGGTCGTTGAAGCTGCCCGCGAGCCCGAACTGGTCGCCGTAGATGAAGCCCCAGATGAGTGCGGCGACGACGCCAGGCACCGCGTACGGCAGGAAGAGGGCGATGCGGAAGAACGCGGCGCCGTGCAGCCGGGCGCTGTCGAGCGCGAGTGCGGCCGTGAGCGACAGGGCCAGCATGATCGGCACCTGCACGACGAAGAACAGCGCGACGCGGCCGAACGGTTCCCAGAACTTCGGGTCCTGGAAGACCTGGAGGTAGTTGTCGAACCCGACGAAGGCGTTGCCACCGATGAGCTTCTCCTGGAAGAAGCTGAGGTAGAGCGCGTAGACGAGGGGCGCGATGATCATCAGCGCGAAGACGATCATGAAGGGGGCGATGAACGCCCACCCCTTCCAATCCCGGCGGTCGCGGCGGTGGACGCGGACCGCTGGTGGCCGGCCGGTGCGAGCGGTCGTGGTGGTCATGGGCAGCTTCCTTGCTGGATTCGGGTGGAACCGTCGTGCGGTGTGGCGTGGTGGGGATGTCGTCGGTGATGTTTACGTCAACATCTGTTCGGTACCATAGCATGTTCACGTCAACATGCAAGGATGGATGCGACGATAGGGAGACCATGACGGACACCACTCGGCGAGCGCCCGGCCGCGCCAGACGTGCGCCTTCCATGGCGGACGTCGCCGCCCACGCCGGCGTCTCCTCGCAGACGGTGTCGCGTGTCGCGAACGGCCTCACGAACGTCGACGACACCACCCGCGACCGCGTCCTCGAGGCGATGACGGAACTCGGCTACCGCCCGAACCGGGCCGCACGCGCCCTCCGATCCGGTCGCACCCGCAGCATCGGCATCACGATGTTCACCCTCTCCTCCTACGGCAACATGCGCACGCTCGATGCGATCACCGTGCAGGCGGCGCGGGCCGGGTACTCCGTCACCGTCGTCCCGGTCGAGTACCCCACGCAGCGCGATGTCGCCGTCGCGCTCGACAGCCTCCGCGAGCAGGACGTCGACGGGCTCATCATCGTGATCGAGTCACACATCGTCGACGGCGCCGACGTCGAGCTGCCGGCCGGCCTGCCCGTCGTCGTCATCGACTCGGCCGCGCGCACCGACTACCCGGTCGTCGACAACGACCAGGCGCAGGGTGCGGCACTCGCCACCCAGCACCTCCTCGACCTCGGGCACCAGGGCGTGTGGCACATCGCCGGACCCCGCACCTCCTACTCGGCGGCTCGTCGGGAGCAGAGCTGGGGCGACACCCTGCGCGCGGCCGGCATCACGCCGCCACCCGCGTTCCGTGGTGACTGGTCGACGACCTCCGGCTACGAGATCGGCCTCGAGATCGCCGAGCGCCCGGAGATCACCGCCGTCTTCGCCTCGAACGATCAGATGGCGCTCGGACTCCTGCGCGCCCTGCACGAACGCGGGCGGGCCGTGCCGGGGTCGATCAGCGTGGTCGGCTTCGACGACACCCCGGAGTCCGACTCCTTCTGGCCGCCGCTCACGACGGTGCACCAGGACTTCGACGAGATCGGCCGACGGGCGATCACGACCCTCCTCCGCGAGATCGAGGAGGGCCCGTCGGCGTCCTCCGAGCCGTTGACGCCGACCCGCCTCGTCGTGCGCGCGAGCACCGCTCCCCCACCCACGCGCTGACCGGCACCCTTGACACCCGAGTGAGGGGTCGCCCATACTCGTCGGAAATGTTGACGTGAACATCGCGACGTCGTGTCGCGGAATGTTCACGTGAACATCGATCTGCTCCACGGCCTCCAACGAAGGAACCACCGATGACACTGCCGTCACCAGTCCGCCGCCGAACGATCGGAGCGACCGTCGCGGTCGCCCTCGGCATCGCCGCGATCGCGCCAGCCCTCGCCACCGTGGAGGCGACGCCTGCAACCGCTGCGGAGGGCACCGCCCTGACCATCACGCCGAACCCCGCCTACCAGAACGAGGCCTTCGAGGGTTGGGGCACGAGCCTCGTCTGGTTCGCCAACGCGACCGGCGACTACCCCGCCGACGTCCGCCAGGACCTCTTCGACAAGGTGTTCGGCGAGGACGGCCTCAACCTCAACATCGCGCGGTACAACATCGGCGGCGGCAACGCGAGCGACGTCCCGCCCTACCTCCGCGCCGGCGGCGCCGTCGACGGCTGGTGGAACCCGGACCTCGGCGCGAGCGACGCGGACGGACCGATCACCTCCGACTACGCCGACCGCGACCGCTACGCCGCCGCCTGGGACGCCGACGACCCGGCCTCCTACGACTTCACCGCCGACGAGACCCAACGCTGGTGGCTCACGGCCCTCAAGGACAAGATCACGAAGTGGGAGGCCTTCAGCAACTCCCCGCCGTACTTCATGACCGAGAGCGGCTACGTCTCCGGGAACTACAACGCCGCCGACGAGCAGCTGAAGCCCGAGAGCGTCGACGACTTCGTCGCGTACCTCACCACCGTCGTCGACCACCTCGAGGCCGACACCGGCATCGACTTCGACACGATCGACCCGTTCAACGAGCCGAACACGAACTACTGGGGCACGCAGATCGACGAGGCCACGGGTTGGCCGAAGGGCGGCCGGCAGGAGGGCGCACACATCGGTCCCGCCATGCAGGACACCGTCATCAAGGCCCTCGCCGAGCGCCTGGCGGCCGAAGGCACGTCCACCGAGGCGGTCATCGCCGCGATGGACGAGACCAACCCGGGCATCTTCGCCACCAACTGGAACGGCTGGTCGCAGACCGCCAAGGACCTCGTCACGCAGCTGAACGTCCACAGTTACGGACAGGGCGGCAGCGTCGTCGCACGCGACATCGCGAAGACCGCCGGCAAGCCGCTCTGGATGAGCGAGGTCGAGGGCGACTGGGACTCCAGCGGCCAGCACAACCTCACGAACATCGACAACGGCATCGGGATGGCGACGCACCTCATCGACGACCTCCGGAACCTCGAGCCGACGGCCTGGGTCCTCTGGCAGCCGGTCGAGGACCTCTACAACATGGAGAAGGTCGAGAAGCTCAACTGGGGCAGTGTGCTCATCGACTTCGACTGCAACGCCGAGGGCGACTCCGAGCGCCGCATCGCCGACGGTGACGCCGATCCGAGCTGCTCCGTCCAGACGAACGCGAAGTACAACACGCTCCGCAACTTCACCCACTACGTGCAGCCCGGCGACCACCTCATCCCCTCCACCGACGCGGAGACCACCACGGCCCTGCGCGCCGACGGCACGGGTGCGACGCTCGTCCACGCGAACCCGTCGACCTCCGCTCGGACGATCACCATCGACCTGTCGAAGTTCGCGGACATCGCCCCGGGCGCGACGGTCACCCCGGTCGTCACCACCGAGTCCCCCGCGGACGATGTGACGGCGAACGCCCTCGTCGAGGGCGCGGCCGTCGCGATCGACCCCGTCACCAAGCAGGCGACGCTGACCGTCCCGGCGAAGTCGGTCACCACCTTCCTCGTCGATGGCGCGACCGGTGTCGCCGCGGATGCCGCACCGTTCCAGGACGGGCACGGCTACCAGCTCGTCGGCAAGCAGAGCGCGAAGGCGTTCACCGCGTCCAGCACCACCGGCACGGTCCCGGCCGGCACGATCGCGCCTCGCGCGTCCGACGCCACCACCGGTGCCGCACAGGTCTGGACCGCCGAGCTCCTGTCCGGCGGGGGCACCAGCACCGACCGGTATGCGATGCGCAGCGGTTCGGGCGCACTCCTCGCCGCGACGTCGGCCGGCACCTCCCTGGTGACCGCGACCCGGGAACAGGCCGCGACCGACCCGTCCCTGCAGTGGATCCCCACGACCACGAACGGCGCCGAGTGGAGCCTCGTGAACGCGGGCACCAGTCAGGCCCTCGAGGTCGGCGGCCAGTCGACCACGACGGGTGCCGCGGTCGGCGTCTACCAGTCGAACAACGGCGCGAACCAGACGTGGGCGTTCGTCGACATCGCCCTCACCGGTGTCCAGCCGGTCGTGGCGCAGACCATCGCCGGTGTGCCTGCCGCGCTGCCGGGCACCGTCGTACCGCTCTACGGCACCGTGCAGGGTTCGCCCGTCCCGGTCACGTGGGACACCTCGGCGGTGGACTGGAACACCCCCGGCACAATCGTCGTGACCGGGTCCGGCACGGATGGGTGGGGAACGATCTTCTCCGCCCAGGCGACCGTCGACATCGGCGGGTTCACCAGCACGGAGCCCGTCTCGCTGACCGTCGCCGCCGGCACACCGGCGAGCGCCGTGATCGACGCCGTCCCGGCCACCGTCCCCGCACAGATCGGGGCGAGCGCCAACCGCTTCGACGCCGCGGTGACGTGGGACGTCGACTCGCTGACCGACGAGGACTTCGCCGAACCCGGCGTCGTCCGGGTGACGGGCACTGCGGTCTCCAACGACCCGGCAGCCGCACCGATCGACGCACTCCTGTCGGTCATCGTGACGGCTCCCGGCGAGCGCAACATCGCTCCCGACCCGACGACCGTCGCGAGTGCGACGTCGACGGAGTCCGGCTACCCCGCGAGCAACACGACGAACGGCGTGCGCACCGACAAGGGCTGGTCAAACTGGCGCTCGTCGGACAAGCCGGCGGGTGACACGCTCAGCTACGAGCTGGGTTCCGCGCAGACGGTCGAGCATGTGACGTTCTACGCCTACAAGGACGGTGGGACGAACAGTTGGCCGAGTGCGCTGACGGTGCAGTACCGCGACGCCGACGGGACGTGGATCGACGCACCGGGCGGAGCGGTCACCGTGCCTGCGAGCGGGACGGCGCCGGTCGTCGACGTCGACCTCGGTGGCGTGTCGACCACGGCCGTGCGCGTCGTCATGACGGCCTACCCGAACACGCACCTGGTCGTCTCCGAGGTGGAGATCTACGCGCTCGCGCCGTCGGTCGCCACCGAAGCCGGCCTCGCGGCACTGCGCGTGAACGGCACGCCGGTCGAGGGCTTCGACGCAGGCGTCCTCGAGTACGAGGTGCCGCTGGCGGGTTCCGCGGATCCCGTGATCGATGCGGTCCCCGCCGACCGCGACGCGACGGTCACGATCGAACCGCTCGCCGCTGCTCCGGCTGCTGCAGCCCGTGCTGCGGCCGACGCGAGCGACGGCGTCGTCATCACGGTGACGGCGGCCGACGGTACGACCACGCAGTCGACGACGATCACCTTCGCCCGGACGGCGGTCGCGACCGCGACGCTCTCGAGCGTGGCGCGCGAAGGGGTGGCGACGACCGCGGCGGTCGTCCTCGACCCGGAGGACGCGACCGTGGTCTACGCGTGGCTGCTCGACGACGAGGTGATGGACGGGGCCGACACGGCGACGTTCACCCCGCCCGCCGGCAGTGCCGGTGCCGCGCTCGCGGTTCGGGTCGCGGTCTCGGCCGACGGCTTCGCGCCGGTCGAGACGACGTCCGCACCCGTGACCGTCCTGGCCGCCGTGGTGGACCCGGGAACCGATCCCGGCACCGACCCGGGCACGAACCCCGGAACCGGGCCCGGCACGGGCTCCGGTGGCGGCACGGTCGGGAGCGGTGACGGCACGAGCTCACCCTCGGGTGGTTCGACCACGGGTGCCGACTCGCTGTCGCGCACGGGTGTCGACGTGTCGACCGTCGGGCTGGTCGCACTGCTGCTCGGCATCGTCGGCTTCGGCTCCGTGCTCGTCGCGCGACGCCGACGCTCGGCCTAGCCGACCGCGCCTCGACAGGCTCGGTGACCGGATCCCCGGTCCCTGAGCCTGTCGAAGGGCACCCGACGAACACCGCACTTCGACAAGCTCAGTGACCAGACCCTTTCCGGTCCCTGAGCCTGTCGAAGGGCAGCAACGACGGAACCCCGCCACCCGAGCTGACTCGGGTGGCGGGGTTCCGTCGTTGCGGGTGACTACTCGGCGTCGAGGTCCGTCTCGAGGAGGCCGGCGAGTTCGGCGAGCGCCTCGTCGGCGCCCTCGCCCTCGGCACGGAGGGTGACGACGTCACCGTTCGTGGCGCCGAGGCTCATGATCGTGAGGATGCTGGAGGCGTCGAGCGGCCCGGAGTCGCCGAGCTCGATCGTGACGGGCACCGGCTGGCGCTTGACCGTCTCGATGAAGAGCTTGGCGGGGCGGGCGTGCAGCCCGACGCGGCTGGCGATGGTGGCTTGGCGTTCGGCCATGATGATGCTCCTTCTCAGGTTCGGTGTCGAGTGGACGGGCCTGACCAGTGGATCAGGTCCGGCTGTGGATCAGGCCCGGAGTGGGTCAGACGGTGGCCGGGCGGACGGTCGCCTGCTCGGTGCCGACGGCGGAGGTTGCGGCGTCCGCACCCTCCACCGGGCGACGGCGGGCGAACCGCTTGAGCAGGACGACGGCGACGGCGGTGATGACGGTGCCGACGAGGACCGACACGGCGAACATCGCGAAGTTGCCGATCGCGAAGAACACGAACACACCACCGTGCGGTGCCTGCGACGTGACGCCCGTCGCCATGATGAGCGCACCGGTGGCGGCACCACCGAGGATCGACGCCGGGATGACGCGGAACAGGTCGGCGGCGGCGAACGGGATGGCACCCTCACTGATGAACGCGGCGCCGAGCAGCCAGGCCGCCTTGCCGTTCTCCCGCTCGACGGCGGTGAACGAACGACGGCTGAGGACGGTCGAGGCGAGGGCCATCGCGAGCGGCGGCACCATACCGGCTGCCATGACGGCGGCCATGATCTGCCACGGTGCCTGGTTGGCGAGCGTGCCGGCACCGAGACCGGCGACGGCGAACGAGTACGCGACCTTGTTGACGGGGCCACCGAGGTCGAACGCCATCATCGTGCCGAGGATGACACCGAGCAGGATCGCCGAGACACCGGTGAGGCTGGACAGCCACGTGTTGAGGCCACCCATGAGTGCGGCGATCGGACCACCGAGGACGAGGATCATCAGACCGGAGGCGACGATCGAGCCGAGCAGCGGGATGATCACGACGGGCATGAGCCCACGCAGCCAGCGCGGCACGTTCAGGCGGCCGAGGCCGTAGGCGACACCACCGGCGAGCAGACCGCCGACGAGTCCGCCGAGGAAGCCGGCGCTCATGAGGAGGGCGACGGCACCGGCGACGAACCCGGGCGCGATGCCCGGTCGGTCGGCGATCGCGTAGGCGATGTAGCCGGCGAGGGCGGGGACGAGGAACTTCATGGACGCGTCACCGATGGAGAACGCGACGGCACCGAGGTAGGTGCCGAGGCCGCCCGCCGGGAGGTTCGCGAGGCTGTTCTCGACGATGATCTTGCCGGCGTTCTCCGTGATGTTGTACCCACCGAGGAGGAAGCCGAGCGCGATGAGGAGACCGCCACCGGCGACGAACGGGATCATGTAGCTGACACCCGTGAGGAGCCAACGCTTGATCGACTGACCGACGTTCGCGTCCTTCTTGTCCGACGTCGAGGCGGACGCCTCACCCGCCGCAGCGGCGACGCGCGGGGCGTTCGGGTTGGAGATCGCGGCGACCGCGTCGTTGATGAGCTGCTCGGGCGCATCGATGCCGCGCTTGACCGGCGCCTTGATGACGGGCTTGCCGGCGAAGCGGGCGACGTCGCGGACGTCCACGTCGACCGCGAAGATGACCGCCTGCGCCTTCGCGACGACATCGGCGGGCAGCGGGGTCGCGCCGGACGCGCCCTGCGTCTCGACGTGGAGTTCGACACCGAGGCGCTTGGCGGTGGCGGCGAGCGAGTCGGCCGCCATGTAGGTGTGGGCGATGCCGGTGGCGCAGGACGTGACCGCGATGAGGACGGGGCGGTTCGCCTCGCCCGCGGACTCGACGGGAGCCGAGGCGGCGCGCTCCGCAGCGGGTGCCGTGGCGGCCTTCGGGGCGTCGCCGAGCGCACCCTCGACGAGGGAGACGACGGCTGCTGCGTCGGGGGCCTCACGGAGCGAGGTCACGAACTCGGGCTTGATGAGCGAGCGGGCGAGCTTCGACAGCAGTGCCAGGTGCGCCTGATCGGCACCATCCGGAGCGGCGATGAAGAAGAGGAGGTCCGCGGGGCCGTCGTCGGAACCGAAGTCGACGAGCGGCGAGACGCGGGCCATCGCGAGCGTCGGCTCGGTGACGGCGGCGGAACGGCAGTGCGGGATCGCGATGCCGCCGGGGATGCCGGTGTCTGTCTTGCTCTCGCGAGCCCAGGCGTCGGCGAACAACGCGTCGGTGTCGGTGGCACGGCCGGCCCGGACGACGAGCTCGGCGAGCGCGCGGATGACGCCCGCGCGATCGGTGCCGAGGTCGGCGTCGAGGGCGACGAGGCCGGTGGTGATCAATGGGGTGGACATCTGGGTTCTCCTTCGAAACGGATGCTGCTGCTGCTTCGGTTGGTACGTGGTCGGTGGATCAGGGACGCATGAGGTGCAACGCCCGGTCACCGAGCCTGTCGAGATGCGGAAGCGGGCCGACGTCGATGGCTGCGGCGTCGGTCTCGCTGAGCGCCGGGACGTCGCTGCCGGGGAGCGCCGCGGCTGCGGCTCCGTGGGCGACGGCCTGCGCGAGGCGGGCTGCAGGCGGGAGGCCTGCGGTGTGCGCGATCAGGTAGCCGGCGAGGGAGGAGTCCCCCGCGCCGACGGTGCTGCGCGCCACGATCTTCGGGGCCTGGGCGAACCAGGCCTGGTCGGCTTCGACGAGGACGGCGCCTCGCGAGCCGAGGGTGACGAGGACGGCGACGACGGGGCCGGGCGCCTCGGCAGAGCCGACGAGTGTCGCAGCGACGGCGGCGGCGAGCGCCGGGTCGGCCTCGATGTCCTCGCCGGACGCGGTGCCGGTGAGTTCGGCCAGTTCGGCACCGTTGGGCTTGATGAGGTCGACGCGTTCACCACTGTCCGCGAAGGCGGCGAGGAGGGCGGCGAGCGGTGCGCCGGAGCTGTCGACGGCGACGAGCGGACGACCGTCGGCGGCGAGCGCCCGGGCGGCCCGCACGACCCTGGCGTAGAAGTCGGGTGCGAGGCCGGGCGGCAGGGAGCCGGCGACGACCAACCACTCGGCGCCGGCCGCGGCACGGGCGGTCGCGTCGACGAGCCGAGTGGCGTCGTCCTCGCTGAGGAGCGGCCCCGGCTCGTTGATCTTCGTCGTCGTGCCGTCGGGCTCGGTCAGGGTGATGTTGCGGCGCACGGGCTGCCCGGTCGGGACGGCGAGGACGTCGATGCCTTGGTCGCGGAGCGATTCGACCATCGGGTCGCTCGACTCACCGGGGAGGACGGCGACGGTCGACAGTTCGGCGGCGGCGACGGCCCGTGAGACGTTGACGCCCTTGCCACCCGGCTGCTCACGGCTCGCGAGTGCCCGGAGGACCTCGCCACGCTCGACGACGCCCGGCAGTTCGACGGTGTGGTCGAGGGAGGGGTTGGCGGTCAGGGTGATGATCATGCGACGACCACCTCGACGCCGGCGCCCTCGAAGGCCGTGGCGAGCTCCGCCGCGACGGGTTCGTCGGTGATGACGGTGTCGGTCTCATCGAGGGCGGCGAAGCGGATGAGCGCCTCCTCGCCGAGCTTGGCGGCGTCGGCGAGGACGACGGCCCGGCGGGAACCGCGGACGATCGCGGACTTCACGGCCCCTTCCAGCTCATCGGGCGTGCTCAGGCCGAAGTCGGCGCTCACGCCGTTCGCGCCGACGAAGGCGATGTCGGGACGGAAACGGCCGAGCTCGTCGACGGTGGTGCTGCCGACCGCGGCGCTCGTGATGCCGCGGACCCGACCGCCGAGCAGGTGGAGTTCGACGTGGTCGCAGTGGTGGAGCGTCGCCGCGATCGGCACGGAGTTCGTGATGACGGTGAGCGTCTGGCCGGCGACGGCCGGCCGCCAGGTGACGAGGAGGTCGGCGAGGTGCGCCGTGGTCGTCCCGGCGTCGATGACGATCGAACCACTGAACGTGTCGGGGATGAGGCGGAGGGCGGCACGGGCGATCGTCGCCTTCGCGTCGCGGCGCTGGTCCTGGCGTTCGGCGAGGCTGGCCTCGGCGACGGACGCGCGGGCCGCGGAGACGGCACCGCCGTGGACCCGGCGCAGGATGCCGGAGGACTCGAGCTGGTCGAGGTCGCGGCGGATGGTCTCGGCGGTGACGCCCAGCTCCCGGGAGACGTCGGCGACGGAGACCCGTCCGCTCGTCTTCACCCGGCTGGTGATGTGCTCGTGCCGCTCCGTCGCGTACATGCGTCGTCCTTGACCTTCGTTTCCGGTGTTGCAGGCTTGCAGTGCGAAGAAAGTATCACACAAACACAGGGAAACACAGATCCGGGTACATTCATTCGCCCATTTTTGGGCGAGGGAGCGTTCACTCGCCCAAAAAGGGGCGAACGCACGGGGACGGTTCGAGGGCCGGGACGGACAAGAAGGCGGCGGTCGGCGCAACCGTGGCGCCGACCGCCTGTTCGTCTCGCACCCGAACGCGCGAGACGGTTGGTGTCACGACGGCGAACCGGCCGCCGTCGTGACAGGTCGCTCCGCTGCCTCGCGCCCGACGGACGCCGAGCGATCGGGCAGCAGTTGGCGGAGGACTCCCCCGGCGTGCGTCGCCCATCGGCCGGTGGCCACCCAGGTGCGGTCGCGGACGAACAGCAGGTCGAGGGCGATCATCGCGAGCGAGAACGGCCACAGCCCGAGGAAGAGCCCGATGCCGAGGTGCATGAGGATCGTGAACCCGAGGGCGACGATGCGGGTCGGCCGCCAGAGGACGAGGACGGGGAACAGGAGCTGCACCCACACCGACAGGAACGTCGCGACCCACACGAACGGCGCGATCTGCCAGGCCAGGTCGCTGAGCGCCGGGAACGGGCGGAACACGTCGAGCACGAGCGAGTAGTAGAACGCCGTCCCCTCGCGCCACTCCGGACCCATGAGCTTGTAGATGCCCGAGTTCACGTACACGAGCATGATCTGGTAGCCGCAGAGCAGCACCGCGGTGTTGTTCGCCGCGTTCCCCAACCACTCGGGGATCGCGAGACGCCCGCGCAGGAGGGGGCGTGGCTCCCGGCCCCGCCGACGCGCGAGCCACGCGTCGACCGACCAGTGCCGCGAGAGGTTCGCGAACACGAGGAAGAGGAGGGTGATGCGGAGGATCGTGTCGCCACCGTTCGTGAGCACCGTGCTGTTCGTCGCGAGCCCCACCCAGAACACGAGGAGCACGGGCGTGACGAAGCGGGTCTGCCAGCCGATGAGGAACAGGACGCCCAGCACGATCAACGCCCCGTAGGCGAGGTCGAAGAGGAAGGCGCTGTCCTTCGTGAACACCACTTCGAACAGCGGGAACCAGGCACGACGTCTGGCCTCCGGATCCACCCATCGGGACGCGACACCCCACAGGTAGTGCCGGTCGGCGAGGCTCGTGAGGAGGAAGCTGACGATCGCGATCCCGTAGAGGATGCGCAGCGCGGAGAGGCTGTACCCGGCGTGCTTGGCACCCGTGACCCATCCGGTGAAGCGGTCGAACCACGTGCGGACGGCGTTCATCGTGCACCTCCGTAGCGGCTGATCACGTCGCGGTAGACCGCGAGCGTCTCGGCGTCGATCACGTCATCCACGTGCCGCCAGCCGAAGGTGACGGTGGTGGCGTCGAACTGCTGCTCCTCGGAGAACCGGTTCTCGAAGTCGTTCGGGCGGGTGCGGTCGATCCGCCACCTGACCCGTTCGACGTCCTCGTCGAAGTACGCCGTGGAGAACGCGGTTGCGTACTCCTTCAGCATGTAGTCGTAGCGGAGGAACCGGACGATGTCGCCGCGCCCGGTGCTCGGCGTCCCGCCCACGGCCTCGAGGTCGGCGATGAGTGACTCGGCCGACTGGGCGCGATAGCCGCCACCGTCGGCGCGCTGGATGAAGGTGTCGCGGACGAGCTCCCGCTGCTCGGCGTCGAGCGCGAGATACCGGGCGTTGTAGGCGAGCATCGCGTTCCAGGACGACTTCTGGATGCGCGACGGCTCGGCGTGACCGGGGACGGCCTGCTGCTCGAGCTCCGTGACGTTGACCCAGTCGGACTTGACCAGAGCGCCGTCGGCGTCGCGCCACTGCGCCTGGACGGAGAACGTGATGTTCGTCTTCATGATGCTCGGCGCGAACACGTTCCACTTCTGCGTGAAGTAGGGGCCGGCCGCCGCGACCACGGTACCGCGGACGGGTGTGGTGGGCGAGACGATCACGAGGGTGCCGGCGACGTAGACACCGACGAGGGCGATCGAGACCGCGGCGGCGATGCGCGCGGCGCGCCCCGGCGGTGCCGGCGTCGCTCCCCCGGGGTGTCGGCGGGTGGAGCGTCCCTGGCCGTCGACGGGCTCAGCGGTCGGTCGCTCGGGGTGGGGTTCCTCGAGCAGGCCCGGGTCCTCATGGTGTGCCGGTCCCTGAGCTTGTGCCGGTCCCTCAGCTTGTGCCGGCCCCTGAGCTTGTCGCAGGGCGGCGGATGGTCGTGTGATCGGAGTCACGGTTCCTCCTTGGTGCTGGTGGTGATGAACCGCGGGGGCACCCGTTCGGTGGTGCCGTCCGCGGGAGAAGGAGTGGGCCGCGCCGACCCGAATGCGGCGCGGCCCACGCAGCGGGGTCACTCCATACGCGCCCGTCGCGTAGCCACGAAGGCACCTCCGAGGAGGAGCATCGTGGCGCCGAGTCCCCCGAGCCACAGGCCGTCGAAGCCAGTGCTTGGGAGACCGGGGCGTGACCCCGCTGCGGCGGCCGGTTCGATGACCGTGAAGGCTGTCGCCTCACGCTCGAGCGGCAGCTCGCCGGTCACGGATCCGGAGACCTCCACCCGGTGGTTGCCCAGTTCCATCGCCGAGTGGACGGGGAAGGTGAGGATGGCGTTTCCGAAGGCGTCTGCGACGACCGGGGTGAGAGCGAACGGCGTCGAGAACACCGTGGCCGAGACCGTCTCGCCTGGCTCGAAGCCGGTGGCGTAGACCTCCTGGATCTCCCCGGTACCGCGCATGACCATCACCCACTTGACGGTCGCCTGACGCTCGTCGCCGGCGTCGGTGTCGCCATCGGCGTCAGCCGCGGTGTCGGCGTCGGCTGCGGTGTCCGCGTCGGTGTCGGCGTCAGCTGCCGTGTCCGCGTCAGTCGCGGTGTCGGCGTCAGCTGCCGTGTCCGCGTCAGCGTCAGCCGCTGTGTCCGCGTCGATGTCCGCGTTCAAGTCGACATCGGTGCCGTCGGCGTCAGCGGCGGTGTCGGCCGCGGCATCGGTGTCAGCAGCAGCATCCACATCAGCAGCAGCGTCCGCGTCAGTCGCGGTGTCCGCGTCGACGTCCGCGTTCAAGTCGAGATCAGTGCCGTCCGCGTCAGCGGCGGTGTCAGCAGCAGCATCGACATCAGCGGCAGCATCCACATCGGCAGCGGCGTCCACATCAGCAGCAGCATCCACGTCGGCAGCGGCGTCCACATCAGCAGCAGCATCCACATCAGCGGCAGCGTCCGTGTCCGTGTCAGCAGCAGCGTCGACATCGGCGGCAGCATCCACATCAGCCGCAGCATCGGAGTCGGCCGCAGCGTCCACATCAGCCGCGGCGTCTACGTCAGCGGCAGCATCCGTGTCCGCAGCAGCATCCACATCAGCAGCAGCATCCACATCAGCAGCAGCATCCACGTCAGCAGCGGCATCCACATCAGCAGCAGCGTCCACGTCAGCAGCAGCATCCACATCAGCGGCAGCATCCGCATCAGCGGCAGCGTCGGAGTCCGCAGCAGCATCGACATCAGCAGCAGCGTCGAGGTCCGCAGCAGCGTCCGCGTCGGCAGCAGCATCCACATCGGCCGCGGCGTCTACGTCAGCGGCAGCATCCGTGTCCGCAGCGGCATCCACATCAGCAGCAGCATCGGTGTCAGCCGCAGCATCGGTGTCGGTGTCGGCAGCAGCGTCCACGTCAGCAGCAGTATCCGTGTCAGCGTCAGCATCCACATCGGCAGCAGCATCGGTGTCAGCGGCGGCATCCACGTCAGCAGCAGCGTCGAGGTCCGCAGCAGCGTCCGTGTCGGCAGCAGCGTCCACATCGGCCGCAGCGTCGGTGTCGGCAGCAGCGTCCACGTCAGCAGCAGCATCCGTGTCAGCCGCAGCGTCCACATCGGCCGCAGCATCCGTGTCAGCGGCAGCATCCACATCAGCAGCAGCATCGGTGTCGGCGGCAGCATCCACATCGGCCGCGGCGTCCACGTCAGCGGCAGCATCCGTGTCA
>NZ_LMJX01000001.1:88086-88210 GCF_001421315.1 Plantibacter sp. Leaf1
CGCAGCATCCACATCGGCCGCAGCATCCGTGTCAGCGGCAGCATCCACATCAGCAGCAGCGTCGGTGTCGGCGGCAGCATCCACATCGGCCGCGGCGTCCACGTCAGCGGCAGCATCCGTGTCA
>NZ_LMJX01000001.1:88227-137759 GCF_001421315.1 Plantibacter sp. Leaf1
GGCAGCATCCACATCAGCGGCAGCGTCGGTGTCGGCGGCAGCATCCACATCGGCCGCGGCGTCTACGTCAGCGGCAGCATCCGAGTCAGCGGCAGCGTCTACATCAGCGGCAGCATCGGTGTCGGCAGCAACGTCCACATCAGCAGCAGCATCGGTGTCGGCAGCGGCATCCACGTCCGCGGCAGCATCGGTGTCGGCAGCAGCGTCCGTGTCAGCAGCGGCATCCACGTCCGCAGCGGCATCCACGTCGGCAGCAGCATCGGTGTCAGCGGCAGCATCGACATCGGCGGCAGCATCCGTATCAGCAGCGGCATCCACATCGGCGGCAGCATCCGTGTCCGCGGCAGCATCCACATCCGTTGCAGCGTCCGTGTCAGCAGCGGCATCGACATCGGCAGCAGCGTCCACATCAGCGGCAGCATCCACGTCGGCAGCAGCATCGACATCAGCGGCAGCGTCCGTGTCGGCAGCAGCATCCACATCAGCAGCGGCATCCACATCGGTGGCAGCATCCGTGTCAGCCGCAGCATCCACATCGGCAGCAGCATCCACATCCGTTGCAGCATCCGTGTCCGCAGCAGCATCGACATCCGTTGCAGCATCCGTGTCGGCAGCAGCATCCACGTCGGAGGCAGCATCCGTGTCCGCAGCAGCGTCCACATCGGCGGCAGCGTCCGTGTCAGCATCCGCGTCCACGTCGGCAGCAGCGTCCGTGTCCGTGTCCGCAGCAGCGTCGACATCCGCGTCGACATCAGCGGCGCCGTCGGTGTCCACGTCGACGTCGACGTCAGCCGCGGCGTCGACATCGACCGCCGCAGCGTCGGTGTCGACGTCGACCGCGCCGTCCTCGATCGTCACGTCGGCCTCGGCCGGCGTCTCGGAGACGTCGCCCTCGGCGGTGACCGTCACGGGGCCCGGCGTGAAGTCGTCCGGGATGGGCAGCTCGACGGTGAAGGAACCGTCCGCGTTCGTCACCACGGTGACCGGCGGCGCACCCGGGATGGAGACCGTGACGGTCTCGTTCCCGGCGAAGCCCGTCCCGTCGACCGTGACCGACTCACCCGGCAGCACCGAGGACGGGTCGACCGTGATCGCCGTGTCGTAGGCGAGGACTTCGATGGTCGTCGTCGCCGGCTCGTCCGATGCGACCCCGAGAGCCGTCACCGTGACGTCACCGAGGGCGTACCCGGCGGGCACCGGCAGCGTGGCCGTGAAGCCGCCGCCCGCGTTCGTCACCTGTGTGACCACCGGAGCGCCGGGGATCGACACCGTCACCGACTCGTTGGCCGCGAAGCCCGAGCCCGTGATGACGGTGGAGTTGCCCGCGATGAGTGCGTCGGGATCGGCGGTGATGACCGGCGTGAACACGATGGCCGTCACCGTGACGGTCGCCGTGGCGGGCGTCTGCGACACCGCACCCTCGGCCGTCACGAGCAGCGGACCAGCGGTGGTTCCCGCCGGGACGGTGATGCCGACCGAGAACTCGCCGGCACCGTTCGTCGTCGCCGGGACCGCGGTACCACCGGGCACCGTGACCGTGACCGACTCGTCGGCCGCGAAGCCGGTACCGGTGATGAGCGTCGCCCCACCGGCCGTGACCGTGCTGGGGGTCGCGACGATCGCCGTGTCGTACGCCTCGACGGTGAGCTCGGCGTCGGCGGGCGTCGCCGAGGTCGCACCGACAGCGGTAACCGTGACCGGACCCACAGGCGTTCCGGCCGGCACCGGCAGGGTGGCCGTGAAGCCGCCCGCGCCGTTCGCCGTCACCACGACGGGGTCGCCGCCGGGGATCGAGACACTGACCGACTCGCCCGGGAGGAAGCCGGAACCGGAGACCGTGGTGCTCTGGCCCGGGTTCAGCGTGTCCGGGGTGAGCGTGATCGCCGTGTCGTAGACCGTGGCCTCGACCGTGACCGTGGTGGTCGCCTCCGTCGCGGACACGACCCCGAGGGCGGTGACCGTGACCGGCCCGGTCGCGAAGCCCTGCGGCACCGCGAAGGAGGTGGTGATCTCACCGTCGGCGTTCGAATCGGCCGTCACCGGGGCGAGCCCGGGGAAGGTGACCGTGACGCTCTCGGTGGGCGCGAAGCCCGCACCCGTGATGACCGTCGAGGTACCACCGGCGACCGTGGCCGGGTCGGCGTCGATCGTCGGCGTGTAGACGACGTCGACCGTGAGGTTCGTCGAGGCCGGGGTGTCGGACGTCGCACCGAGTGCGGTCACGACGACCGTGCCCTCCGCGTAGTCGGCCGGCACGGGCAGCGACACCGAGATGGTGCCGGTGCCGGAGGCCTGCGTGGTGACGGGGTCGGCACCCGGGATCGAGACGGTGACGTCCTCGTCCGGTTCGAAGCCGGTTCCGGTGATCAGCGTGCTCGAGCCGGCGACGACCGTGGCCGGGTCGGCCGTGATCGCGGTGACGTAGATCGTGGCCTCGACCGTGAGGGTGGCCGTTGCCGGGGTGGCCGAGACCACACCCGTCGCCGTGACCGTCACGTCACCGATCGGGAAGGCCGCGGGGAGCAGGATGCTCACCGAGATCTCGCCGTCGGCGTTCGCCGTGGTCGGGAGCGGGTCGACGATGCCCGGGACCGTGACGTCCACGCTCTCGTTCGCGGCGAACCCGGTGCCGGTGACGGTGGTGCTGCCACCAGGGGCGACCGTCGCCGGATCCAGCGTGATCGCCGTCTCGTAGGCGAGCACGGTGACGGTGGTCGTGGCGTCGGTCGCGGAGAGTGCACCGGTCGCGGTGACGACCAGGTCGCCGGCGGCCGTGCCCGAGGGGATCGGCAGCGCGACGGTGAAGCCACCGGTGCCGTTCGTCGTCGTGACGACCGGGGTACCGCCCGGGATCGACACGGAGACCGACTCGTTCGGCGCGAAGCCGGTGCCGGTGATCGTGGTCGAGGTACCGGGGAGCAGGGTGCCGGGGGCCGCGGTGATCGCGGTCTCGTACGCCTCCACGGTGACGTCGGCGTCAGCCGGCGTGTTCGAGGTCTCACCGGTCGCGGTGATGGTGATCGGCCCGGCCGGGGTGCCGGCCGGGATGGTGACCTCCTGCGTGAAGTCGCCGTCGCCGTCCGTCGTGACCGTGACGGGGTCGCCGCCGGGGATCGTGATCGTGACGGTCTCGTTCGGTGCGAAGCCGGTGCCGGTGACGGTGGTGGTGCCGCCGGGGTTGGCGGTCGTCGGGTCGACGGTGATCGCCGTGTCGTAGACGACGGCCTCGACCACCACGGAAGTCTGCGCCGGGGTGAGCGAGAGGGCGCCCGTGGCCGTGAAGGTCACGGTGGCCGGCACGAATCCGGCCGGGAAGGCGACGACCTGGCTGATCTCGCCGAGCCCGTTCGCGGTGGTGACGACGTCGTCGAAGCCGGGGGCCGAGATGGTCACCGATTCGTTCGCGACGTAGCCGCTGCCCGAGAGGATCGTCGAGTCGCCGGGGTTCAGCGTGGACGGGGTCGCCGTGAGCGTGGTGTCGAACGCCTGGACCGTGACCGTCGCGGTGGCCGGCGTGTTCGAGACGGCTCCGACGGCGGTGACGACGACGGGTCCGGCGGCCGTGCCGGGCAGGATCGGCAGGATCGCGGTGATGCCGCCGTCGGTCCCGGCCTCGACGACGACGGGCGTGCCGCCGGGGATCGAGACGGTGACCGACTCGCCGGGCAGGAAGCCCGTGCCGGTGACGGTGGTGCTGCCGCCGGGCAGGAGCGCATCCGGGTCGGCGGTGATCGCCGTGTCGTACACGGTGGCGGTGACGTCGACCGTGGTCGTCGCCTCGGTGGCCGACACGACGCCGAGCGCGGTGACGGTCACGGGACCGACGGCGAAGTCCTGCGGGACGGCGATGGTGGTCGTGATCTCACCGTCGGCGTTCGAGGTGACCGTGACCGGGTCGAGCCCGGGGAAGGTGACGGTGACGCTCTCGGTCGGTGCGAAGCCGGTGCCCGTGATCTCGGTGGCGGTGCCGCCGGGGACGGTCGCCGGGTCGGCGGTGATCGTCGGGGTGTAGACCACGTCGACCGTGAGGTTCGTGGTGGCCGGGGTCTCGGAGACCTCGCCGAGCGCGGTCACGACGACCGCTCCCTCGGCGTAGTCCGCGGGGACGGGGAGCAGCACCGAGATGGTGCCGGTGCCCGACGCCTGCGTGGTGACCGCGGGCGCACCCGGGATCGAGACGGTGACCGTCTCGTCGGGTTCGAAGCCGGTACCGGTGACGAGCGTGCTCTCGCCGGCGACGACCGTCGTCGGGTCGGCCGTGATGGCGGTGACGTAGGTGGTGGCCTCGACCGTGAGGTCCGCGGTGGCCGGGGTGGCCGAGACCTCGCCGGTGGCGGTGACCGTCACGTCGCCGAGCGGGAAGTCGCCGGGCAGGGAGACGCTGACGGAGATCTCACCGTCGCCGTTCGCCGTGGTGGTCACCGGGGTGGTGAGGCCGGGGATGGTGATGGTGACCGTCTCCTGCGGCACGAAGCCGGAGCCGGTGACGACGGTGCTGCCGCCGGGGGCGACGGTCGACGGGTCGAGCGTGATCGCGGTGTCGTAGGCCTCGACGGTGAGGTCCGTCGTCGCCGGGACACCGGAGACGGCACCGGTGGCGGTGACCGTCAGTGTGCCGGCCGGCGTCCCGGACGGGATCGGGAGCACGGCGGTGAATTCGCCGTCGCCGTCCGCAGTCACGACGACCGGCGTTCCGCCCGGGTAGGAGACGGAGACCGATTCGTCCGCCGCGAAGCCGGTACCGGTGATCGTGGTGGCGTTCCCGGGGAGCAGCGTCGCGGGGTCGGCCGTGATGGCCGTGTCGTAGGGCAGGACCTCGAGGTCGGCGGTCGCCGGGGTCGCGGAGGTCTCGCCGGTCGCGGTGACGACGAGCGTTCCGGCCGGGGTGCCGGCGGGGATGGGGAGCTCGACGGTGAAGTCGCCGTCGGCGTCGGCGTCGACGGTCACCGGGGTACCGCCCGGGTAGCCGACGGTGACGGTCTCGCCGGGCAGGAAGCCGGAGCCGGTCACGGTCGTCGAGGTACCCGGGATGAGCGACGTCGGGTCGAGCGTGATGGCGGTGTCGTAGATCGTCGCGGTGACGGTGACGACGGTGGTCGCCTCCGTCGCGGACACGGCGCCGAGGGCGGTGACCGTGACGTCGCCGACCGCGAAGTCCTGGGGGACCGCGATGGGGGTGCCGATCGCGCCGAGCGTGGTGGCCGTGACGGTGACCGGGTCGAGGCCGGGGAACGTCACGACGACGTCCTCACCGGGGGCGAACCCTGCACCGTTGATGATCGTGGTCGTCCCACCGGCGATGGTGTCGGGGACGGCGACGATCGACGTGTCGTAGGCGACTGCGAGGTTCGTCGTGGCCGGGGTGTCGGAGGTCGCACCGACCGCGGTGACGACGATCGAACCGGTCGGGTAGTCCGTGGGCACCGTGAGGTCGACCTCGATGTCGCCGTCTGCGGTGGCCGTGGTGGTCACCGGGTCGGCGTCGGGGATGGTGACGGTGACCGTCTCGCCCCCGGCGAAGCCCGAACCGGTGACGGTCGTCGTGCCGCCCGCGAGGACACTCGCCGGGTCGACGGTGATCTCGGTGACGTACTGCGTGGCCTCCACGGTGACCGTCGTGGTCGCCGGGCTGGCCGAGGAGGCGCCGGTCGCCGTGACCGTCACGGGTCCGAGCGGGAAGGCCGCCGGGAACGTGAGGCTCGTCGAGATCGTGCCCGTGGACGTGGCCGTGGTGACGACGGGGTCGGTGATGCCCGGCACGGTGATGGACACCGACTCACCGGCCAGGAAGCCGGTTCCGGTGATCGTCGTGCTGCCGCCGGGGGCGACCGTCGCCGGGTCCGCGGTGATCGCCGTGACGAACGGTGCGACGACGAGGTCGGTGGTGGCCGGGGTGGCAGAGGTCTCCCCCGTGGCGGTGAATGTGACCGTCGCCGGAGTGAAGCCGGCGGGGATCGCGACCGGCTGGCTGATCTCGCCAGCGGCGTTCGCCGTCGTGATGACCGGATCGAAGCCGGGCGCGGCGAGCGTGACCTGCTCGTTCGCCGCGAAGCCGGAACCGGTGATGACGGTGGACTGCCCCGGGTTGACGGTCGCCGGCGTCGCCGTGATCGCCGTGTCGAAGACGACGAGCGTGCCGCGCACCGAGGACGACGCGAGGTTGACGGTGGCGAGTGAGATCGCCGGGACGAGGGAGACCTGCGCGGCGCGGACCGTCGAGGACCCCGCCCCGAGGTCACCGGTCGCCGGTTGCACGTTGGCGGTGACGTCCGCGGCGAGGCGCACGATGTTGAGGATCGGGCCGACGACGTTCGTCGCCAGGCCACCGGTGATGGTGTTCAGGCTGGTGTTCACCGTGCCGAGCCCGGTGAAGGCGGTCGCGACGGTGTTCTTGACGATATTCAGGACGAGGTTGACGACGCCGTCGAGGGTGAGTCCGAGGGTCGTGAGGATCGGGTTGAGCACGTTCGGCAGGAGGCCGGCCGAGGTGAACGCGGCGGTGCCGTTCTGGACGGCGCCGAGCGTCGAGTCCAGCGAGAGCGAGATGACGGGCACCTGCGTGACGACCACGTTGGTCGTGACGTTGCCGGTGACCTGGATGCGCGTGTTGTTGACGAGCGTCTGCAGGCCGGCGGACACGGCAGTGACCTGCGCGGTGACGGCCGAGGTGATCGCGGCAGCGATCGCAGCGCCGATCGGCCCCGACAGCAGCGAGGTGTTCGGTGGGAGGTCGTTGAGGTCCGGCAGGGTCGGATCGTTCGCGAGCAGGGTCGCGAGGTCGACGGTGACGGCGCCCGTGAGCAAGTTGACCGAGACGCCGGTCGCCGCGGTCTGCGACGCCTGCGTGGTGAGGATCGTGTTGACCGCGGTCGCGAGGTTCGGCGGGGTCACCGTCGCCGTGGCGCTCACCCGGAGGACGCCGATGAGGTTCGCGTTCAGCGCCGTGTTGAGCGCCGAGGTCAGTCCGTTGAGCGTGGTCTGCAGCGACGGGACCAAGCCCGTCACCTGCGTGCCGACGTTCTGCACGAGCGGGCTGGTGAAGTTGAGGGTCGCACCGGAGATCTGGTAGTCGGGGACGGCCGTGGCGCCGCCCGTCTGCGAGATCGTCGAGGCGAGCGCGCCCAGGCTGAGCGAGAGGTCGCTGAGGACACCACCGGTGGGCGTGCCGACCCGGCCGAGCAGGCCGGTGAGGTTCAGGTCGGCGTCCGCGGGTGGAGCGTCGGGCCCGCCGATGGAGACACCGCCCTGGTCGGTGACCGCACCGGATCCGGCGTAGGCGTCACCGTTGGTGGCCGCAGCACCGTACTGGGCGACCGCGCCGAGCTCGACGACGCCGTTGGTGCCGAACAGCTGCAGCGAGCTTCCGAGATCGACACCGAGCGTGTTCAGCACCTCGGCCGACAGCGGGTTCGCCGCGACCGGGTACACGCCGCTGGGGTTCTCCGCCCGGGCGCCGGGGACCGCCGCGAGGGCGTCGAGGTTGATGCCGGCCGCCTGCCCGCCGAGGAACCGGCCGAAGCCGTCCGAGACGTCCGCCGGTGCCGCGGTCGCCGCCGTTGTCGACCCCATGGCGATGACCGTCCCGACCACGGCCATGGCCGCGACCTTCCATGCACGGCCTCTGCCGAGGATGCTTCGTTGCTGTTCCCCCACGGTGGAACCCTTTCTTCGGTGCACGGGCGGACCCGTGACTGGCGTCGATCCCGGCCAATCTAAAGCCGGCTCAACCTGTCCCCCACCGAGGGGACACCAACCCCGGTAGTACAGGGATCGAAACCCGTATTCAGACCGCCGAGAGCCCCCGGACGCGGGACATTCCCCCGGGGTTACGAGATAACCCCCATGTGAGGTACGTAGTTTCTACTGAGAACCCACAGCTAGGTCTCCTGGACCGCTCAGGGAATACGGATAATGGGGGCAGTCCGACGGAGGATTCGCAGCATCCCTAGTGGTGCGGATCCCGTCGGAAGCTGACGGAGCTTGAGGGGGCTGCGATGGATGGACTGTTGGCGACGGCACGACCGCAGGAGCGGTGGACGATCTCGCGTGAGCAGGTCCGTTCATGAGCGCCGGCGGACACCAGTACAGTGGCGCGAGCCGGTCGGCCGGGTCGGCGCTTCGGCGCTCCGGCGAGTTCCGACAGTCCGCCACGCGGGCGCCAGCCGCCCAAAGCAGCCGAGCCGCGGCCATCGCCCGCGTCGCCACGCTGATCGACGATCGGGCCAGCACCCTGCTGGTCGGCCCGCACGGCTACGGCAAGACCTTCGCCGCAGAGTCCATCGGGCGCCGGATGCACGAGCAGGGGCGCTCGGTCATCCGCCTCACCGACTCCTCCCTGCACGCCTCGAACGCCCTCGGCGGGTGGCGCGACGCACCGAGCGGCTCCGTCTTCATCATCGACGACGGCGCCGACCTGCACCCATCGAGCCTGACCGACCTCGTCGATCTCGCACGATCGCGGGACCAGGTCGCCCTCGTCACCCTGGAACAGGAACGCACCGGCCTGCAGGGGCGGCCAGACGAGGCCGCACACCGCCTCCTCGCCGTCTGGCGAAGCGGCGCGCTCACCCGCATCGACCTCCCTGCCCTCGACGGCTTCGAAGCCTCGGCGCTCGCCGACGCAGCAGCCGACGACGCCGTCCTCGACGACATGGCCAAGGCCGTGATCGTCCGTCTCAGCAACGGTTCGCCGCGGCTCGTCCACGAGCTCACGAAGGACGCGCTCGAGACGGGCGGGGAGTTCTACCTCCCCCGCAGCATCCTCTCCCTCGGCGTCGCCGGGGTCTCCCCGCGCGTGCACGATCTGACGGAACCACAGCTCGCACGCCTCGAGGACGAGGAACGGTACGCGCTCGTCATGCTGGCGAAGCTCGGGACGATCCCCTACGCACGAGCGGCACGCCTCCTCGGCGAACATCCGCTGCACGCCCTGATGCGGCTCGGACTCGCCCGAAACGACGGGACGGGACAGGACCGGATCGTCGCCGACGAGCTGCACGCCTGGTCGGCGCTCGCGGAATGGCGGCACAGCGGTCGTCTGCACCGCCACGACCGCGTGCAGCGGACCCTCATCTCCGACCTCAGGGTCGGCGGCCGCCTCACCCCCAACGAGTCGTTCATCCTCGGTCGCTACTGGCTGACGACGGCCGCCGACCACCTCGACGAGGGCCTCAAGTCCTCCACCGTGGCCCGTGTCTTCCTCGACGCGGCGCACGTCGCGAACGTGGCGGGGCTGGCCGAGGACGCCCGCTCACTCGCCGAACGTTCGGCCGCGTTGTATCCCTCGGTCGCGGCAGCACTCCAGTGGTCGCGGTCGCTCGCGATGCTGGGTGACGTCGTCGGCGCGCAACGCGTCCTGGAGGTGGACGCCTCCGCGGCCACCGATGACGACATCCAGTCGGAGGTCCTCAGCTGGCGGGCGACCCTCGACCGGTGGAGCGAGCGCACCTGCGCCCAGCACCTCACCGAGCAGGAGGAGGACAGTCGCGTCCTCTCGCAGCGGATCCTGATGATCGAGACGTGGCGGGACCAGCACGAGCAGGGTCCGACCGACAGCGACGCGGTCTTCTGGAAGGTCCTGCGCGACACCGAGGCGACGCAGTCCTCGCGGCTGTACGCCGCAGCCGCGCTCCTGACGCGCCTCGGCATGCACTCCACCCCGTCCGAACTCCGCGACCTGTTCCAGCTGGCCGACTCGGTGTACCGGGCGGTGCCGTACAGTTCCGCTCGCCCCCTCTCCCACGCAGTCCGGGACGCCAGCGCGATGTACGTGCTGTCGGCGGGCACCATCCGGCTCTTCGCGGGGCTGTCCTGGGCCGGCTTCGCCCGCTACGTCGACGAGTTCGCGGAACGGGCCGAACGCGGTACCGGCCGGTTGGCGACCATCGATCAGAGCGTGGTCGGGATCCTGGGCGCACAGTTGGCCCTGTTCGACGGACGACCGGAACGGGCACTGGCCGACCTCCGGATCGTCGAACGGATGCTCGACTCCACCCTGCCTCCGGAAGTGCACACGCAGCTCGGCCTGCTCATGGTCAGCGCGCTCGCCCAGACCGGTCACGTGGACGAGGCGATGGAACGTCGCGCCACCGAGGATCAGCAGCTGATCGACGCTTCGACGGCCCTCTCCTACCTGGCCGACGTGGCCGACTTCAGCCTGTTGATGTCGAGCGGCAAACTCGACGCGGCTCGGGTACATCTGTACGGCATGGCACGGTCGTCTCAGAAGCCGCTGACGGAACGCGTCTACGCCGCGTGCCTCGCCTCGGTGGTCGGCGCGGAGCCGGTGGAGGCCTTCGAGTGGGTCGCCGATGCCCGGTCGAACGAGCTGACCCCGCTCCAGGGCGCCTTGCTGCTCCTCCTCGAAGCCGGGGCGGTCGGTGACGCCAGCCGAGCCGAGGAGGCCGCCTGCTCGCTCGAGCAGCTCGGAGCCCGGCATCGGGCGATCGGGGCCCATCACCTCGCCGAACGACTCCACGCCGCACAGGGCCGGCCGCAACACGCGCGTCGGTGTGCGGAGCGAGCCGCGCAGCTGACCGACGCCTCACCTCGGCCGTCATCGGAGGCCGTGATCGATCAGCACGCGATCGCGTCCCCGTCACCGCTCTTCGTCTCCTTCCGGACCGACACCGGTGCGGTCCCGACGACGCCGGCGCCGCCGCCCTCGCACGCGCCGCTCGCCTATCTCGCGACGGACGCTCGGAGGAGCGAGAGCGAGGAACCCGCCGATCTGAGTGCCCTCACCCGCCGCGAGCTGGAGGTGGGACTGCTCATCGCCGAGGGGCTCAGCAACCAGGAGATCGCGACCCGACTGTTCCTCAGTGTGCGGACGGTGGAGTCGCACGTGCTCCAGGCGCGGACGAAGGTCGGTGCCGGACGCCGGCGGGACCTCGGCAGGATCGTCTCCCAGTCGGTGCGGCGCGAGGCGTGATGCCGGTGATGCTGCGCCGACGGGCTCCGTCCCCGCAGTTTTCCCGGTAGCGGTGAGGGATCCCAGTACCCCACTACTGGTGACAACACCTGAGCGTCCTGCCTATCGTCCTGTGAGTGTCGAGAGACGCGTGGAGGTCGTCTCCCCGTGCCAGACACCCGCAGGTGGCACGAGGTGCCATCGCCGGACTCCAGGGGGCTTCCATGACCATCGACACCACCACCGAAGCCCCAGCGGCGACCGGCGCTGACACACCCGCACGCGGCCTCCGCAGCAAGCGGGCTAAGGCGATCCTCGCGGGCGGGCTCGTCCTCGGTGTCGGTGCGGCGATCACCTTGGCCGCCTGGAACGACTCGGAGTTCGCGACCGGGGTCTTCGCCGGTGGTGCGTTCAGCATCGAGGGCAGCACCGACGGCGCCGCGTTCACGGAGCACCCGACCGACGACGTCGCCGCTCCACTCACCTTCGCTGTCGAGGCCGACAACCTGGCCCCGGAGGAGCCCGTCTACGCCGGCTTCGCCGTGCAGCTGACCGCCGCGTCGACGTACGCGGCGACGGTGGACATCACCGCGTCCAGCGCCGCTCCGATCGCCGCCTCCCTCACCTACTCCGTCGTGGCGACCGACACCTTCGGGTGCGACGCGACGAGCTTCGCCGCGGGTGAAGCGCTCGTGACGGACGCCGCGACGACCACGAGCACGGCCGCCGACATCTTCACGCTCGGAGCGGCCACGGAACCCGTCTTCCTCTGCTTCGAGGTCACGCCCGCCGCGTCACTCCCCCAGGCCTCACCGAGCGGCACCGTGCTCTGGGAGTTCTCGGCCGTCTCCACGACCCCGCTGCCGTAGTCGCGGGACGGACGGGCATCATGGGACGCCACTCGCCCGCCCTCGGGCGGCACCATCGCACGGCGACGCCTCGCCGGGCAGGTCGGTACACGCGCACGCGGGCCGCACTGGCCGCAGCACTCGTCCTCGGCGTCGGCACCTCACTGACCCTGGCGGCCTGGAGCGACGACGAGTTCGGAACGGCGACCTTCGCGGCGAGCACCTTCGCCGTGGAGTCGCAGACCGTGACGTCGACGTGGGCGGCGCACGAGGCGGGGAACCCGGCCACGTTGGCGTTCAACGCGGTCGCGATGTCGCCGTCGCTCTCGCAGTACGCGACCATCGACATCCGCACCACGGCGTCGACGAACATCGGCGGCTCAGTGGCACTCACCTCCACGTCGGCGGCGACCGGGACCCTGCTCCCGCAGCTCGAGTACCGCGTGGTCGTGATCCCCGTCGCCACCGCCTGCAATGCAGGGGCCTTCACCTCCGGGACCGTCCCCGCGTACACGACCACCCTCGCCGTCGGTACGGCCACGCCGACGGCGTCCGGGGCGTTGTCGGCCGCGGCCGGTTCCACGGTGCGGTTCTGCTTCGACGTGCGGGTCAAGGCGAACGCCCCGTCCTCGGCGCAGGGTGGGACGGCGTCGGCGACGTGGCAGTTCACCAGCACCTCCAGTTCCTGATCGGAGCACCGTGACCCCGACCCTCGCGGACACCATCGACGTCACCGGACGGCAGCGACCCCACCGTTCGGTGGCGTCGGTCGTCGGGAGCACCCTGTTGAACCTCGCGGCCCTCGGCGGCGTGGTCTGCATCGTGCTCGTGATCCTCGCCACCTGCTTCAACATCACGCTCATCATGTTCAAGACGGGTTCCATGAGCCCGACCATCCCGACCGGCTCGCTCGCCCTGGTGCGGGAGATCCCGGCGTCGGACATCCGCGTCGGCGACGTCGTGACGGTCGACCGCCCCGGGCAGCTCCCCGTGACCCACCGGGTCACCTCGGTCACGGACGGTGGTGACGGCGCCCCGGGATCGCAGCGCCTGATCACGATGCAGGGGGACGCGAACCTGTCCGAGGATCCCGAGCCCTACCGTGTGGAGACGGTCAGGATCGTCCTCGGCTCGGTGCCCGGCCTCGCCGCCATCGTCATCTGGTTCTCGAACCCGTGGGTCCTCGGCGGCCTGACGCTCGCCTGTTCGGTGCTCGTCGGCTGGGCGTTCTGGCCGCGCTCCGGACGGAACGACCCGCCCGGAGGGACCGGCGGACGGCGGACCGCGGCTGCCCCGGCGGCGAAGGCTCCGAACCGGCGACCTGCACGGCACGCCGCCCTCCGTTCCACACCCCTCGCCGTCGTCCTCGGGACAGGCCTCGCGCTCGGCGCCGCAGCTGGTCCGGCGCACGCGGAACCGCAGGTCGACGTCGTCTCCGGCGAGGCCGTCGTACTCACCTCGGTGGGCGACCCGACGGCCATGCAGAACCTCGGCCCCGGCCGGTCGACACCGTGGCAGGTGGGCATCCACACGAAGCCGGCGGCGACGCCGGGGTCCATCGACGTCTCCATGGTGGGTTCCGGTTCGTCCGCACTCGGCCTGGTGATGGAGGTCGACGCCTGCTCGGTCCGGTGGACCTCCGCCGGATGCGAGGGGACCACCACCCACCTGTTCGACGAGATGCCGGTACCGGTCGACGGTGTCGAGCGTGCTGTCCTGTCCATGCGCAGCACCGAGGCCTGGTGGGTGCGCTTCGACGTGCGGATGCCCGCCGGGGCCGCGGCCGCCGACGCGTCGGTCGCCCTGACGCTCATGGCCGACGGCATCGGTGACGACGTGTCCGTGTCGGCCTCGCCCATGACCACCCTCCCCCGCACCGGCGCGAACGTCGAGTTCGCGATCTGGGCGGCGGCCGGAGCCGTCATCCTCGGACTCGTCGGGGCCTGGACCGGCGCGCTGCGCCAGCGGGCTCGACTCGCGAAGGCCGGTCGATGAGGGATGCGCGCTGACACGACGGTGACGGATCGACGCGGGCGAGCGGGCCATGCCAGGCGCCCGATCGGCACGCACCGACGGCTGGTGGCGTCGGTGGTCGCGCTCGCCGCACTCCTCCTCGCGGCGCAACCCGCCCCAGCGCAGACCGAGGCGGCCTGGACGGTCACCAGGTTCGGCTCCGCGAGTTTCTCCGCGTTCACGGTGCCGTCACCGGCGATCACCAGCTGCACCTTCAACCCCAACACGATCGGGCTGCTGTCCTCGTACACCGTCGTCTACACGATCCCCGCGGGCTACACCATCAACTACGCGTACTCGCCGAACGCCTCGTTCACCTCGCCCACCGTCATCACCCCGACCTCGACGAGTGGGACCACCACGGTCACCTCGACGTTCAGCCTCGGGTTGCTCGGCGGGCTCCTCGGGTCCAACGTCTACATCGGTGCCCGGCTGACGCTCCCGTCGACGACGTGGTCGTCGCCCTACCGGCTGGTGAACGGGACGTCCAACGCCCTGGGGACCAACGGCGGCTGCGCGATCGTCCCCTGAGTCCGCCTCGGTCCCTGAGCCTGTCGAAGGGCGCACCCCCGGTCCCTGAGCCTGTCGAAGGGCTCGGCTGCTGGTCCCTGAGCCTGTCGAAGGGCGCTCGCTCCGGGACCGCGGCCGGTCAGCTCGGGCCGCTCAACTCGCGCCGCTCCCCGCGATCACGAGTGCGGCGGCCATGCCGTTGAACCACATGTGGGTCCAGATGCCGGGGCCGAGTCGCTTGGTGGTGGCGGCGTACACACCGTTGACGACGCCGAGCACGAGGATGGTGAGGCCGAGGGTCACCATGGTGATCGGGCTGCCCCAACCCTCGTAGAGGTGGACGGCGGCGAACAGCAGTGCGCTCGCGCCGACGGAGACCACGGCTGCGGTTCGGCGGCGCGAGGTCGACGGGGTCGCGCCCGCGCCACCGCGGACCGCGCCGGACGCTCGTCCGCGGAGGATCGTGTTCCGGAAGCCACGGAGCAGCAGCCCACGGAAGAGGAGCTCTTCGCAGATGGGCGCGACGATGGCGACGGCGATCACCGAGTTGAGGATCACCCACCCGATCTCGGGGGCAGGGGGTGCCAGGTTCGACTTCGGCGTTCCGCCCATGAGGGTGATGACGAAGCCGTCGATCATGCCGGCGATGAGCCGGATGCCGATCGCCGAGCCGAGGCCGATGAAGACGTCGAACCAGCGGATCTGCAGCCCGAAGTCCGTGACCCAGGAGCCGGTGCCGAACCGTTTGCAGACGATGGCCAACGCGATGAGGATGCCGCCGTAGAAGACGGTCCACAGGAGGAGGTCGGCGAGTTGGGTGTCGCCCAGGACGGCGGGGAGCGCGCCGCGCAGGACGACGAGGAGCGCCAGGGTGATGACGAGGACGACGAGGGCGGTGCCGGCTCCCCATCGGCTGCCGTCCGGTGGGGTGTATGGCAGGGCGGCGGCGGCCCGGCGGTCCTCGGCTCGTCGCTGGCGCGGGGTCGGCGACGGCTCGGTCTGTCCGGTGGTCATCGGACGGGTCGGGAGAAGTGCGCCCGCGCTGCCGGGAGGTACATCTCGACGACGGCGACGATGGTCACGATGACGACGACGATCGCGAGGATGTTGCCGACGAAGATGGAGGCGATCGAGCCGAGGACGGACAGCACGCCGAAGATCGTGAGGATCACGCGGGCCCAGTTGCGTCCTTGCGCCATGAACCAGGCGAAGAGCACGTGGAGCGCGGCGCCGATGAACGAGCCGATGCCGGAGGAGATGGTCATGACCTCGGTCGGCACGGGCAGGTTGAGGCGGGTGGCCGCGGCCTGCTCAGCCGGTGAGGTGGCGGTGAGGATGCCGGAGATGACGAGGAGGACGGCGACGACGACCCACAGCCAGAAGGAGATGGCGATGGGGGTGGGGACGGTCTTCTTGCCGATGTTCATGGTCATGATGCTCGTTTCGGATCACGGGAGGATCCGACGGCCGGACCCAGGCTGGTCGAAGAGTATTGCCGACTGCCTGACCCCCGGAAGGGGGTATGTCCCGGCTGTCCGTTTTCTGCAGCGATCGCCTGCCGGCCGAGGTCCTGCCGGCCCGTCGGGTCCGGTCCCTGAGCCTGTCGAAGGGCACCCGCGCATCCTGTCAACCCTGCCCGTCTCCGGAGCCGTACCTCTTAATCTCTCTCCATGACGAACCACACCAACGACACCGACAGCACCTCGAGCGAGGGCACGCCGAAGCCGGACGGCCTGGGCGAGAACCAGACCATCCCCAACAGCGAGGACGGCCTCGCGGTCGGCCACGACCCCGACGCCTCGAACTTCAACCAGGAAGAGGACCCCGACCACCCGAGCGACGACGCGTAGGTGGGAACACGACAAAACGGCCGGTGCATTTGCACCGGCCGTTCTGTGTTGGTCCGTGGACCGAGAGGTTGTTACGCGGCGAGGCCAGCGCGCTGACGACGCATCATCACGAGGACCGCGATGAGTGCTGCGCCGAGGACGACTGCACCAGCAGCGCCCCACACGAGGAAGGCCGGGGTGTTGAAACCGGTGTCGGCGAGGCCGTCGCCACCGGTGCCACCCGAACCGCCACCGGCAACCGCACGGACCGTGACGGTCGTGGTGCCGATGATCTGCGAGGAGAGGCCGGTGCCGGTCACCGTGTAGGTGCCCGTGGCGTTGGTCGGGAGGGTGACGTTCAGCGCAACCGAGCCGGTGGCCGAAGCGGTCTTGACGAGCGTCTTGGTGTCGACGGCGGCGAGGGTCGCGCCGGTCGCGTTCTCACCGGTCAGGGCGAGCGAGACGTCCTCGTTCGGCTGGAAAGCGCCGTCGGTGAAGGTCACGGTGAAGGTGCCACCGGCCGTGACATTGCCGGAGACGACAATGTCGGCGCCGGGAACGTACGAAGCGTTCGCAGCGACCGGAGCGATGAAGAGGCCAGCGAGGGCCAGCGCGAAGACCGCGGTGATTTTCTTGAGCATGTGTGGATTCCCCTTGGAGACTGATCGGTTGACAGTGCTGTAACTGACAGAGCTGTAGCTACCGCCACGAACAGCCGCATCGTGACGAAGAGCGTTGCGTCGTATCCGAAGCCCCCCGAAAACGGTTCAAATCCGACAACACGCATTACTGTACGGCAAATTCGCAGGTAAGCGCCAGTTGTTGTGTTTCAAAAAGATGAAGTTTGGGGGTCGAGACGACAAATGGCTGCTTCGACACGCCGGACGTGGAGACCGCGAGGTCGACCGTCGTGCTCTCACCGGGAGCCAATTCGAGCCGGAACTGTGACAGCGGGAAGTCGCCGTCGAGCGCCGGCTGCACCGGAAGATCCGCGCCATCACGCTGGATTCCCTCGGTGTACGACCCCGGCGGCGAGTACAGCGCGACCTTGAAGTTGAAGTTCCCCGGCGTGACCCCGTAGCTTCCGCCACCGGTGATGTAGTCGCTCAGTGACGTCGCCGCATCCGCTGGAGCCGTGTTCGTAAATTTCAGACGCAATCCGAGGATCTGTCCTCCGGAACCGCATTGTGCTATGCCGCTCTCCGTTTGCACGTCCAGGTAGTAGCCCATCTTGCTGCCGGTCGCGTCGTTGATGTACACGCCGAAGGCGTCCGCCTGCTGCTCCTTCGTCGGGAGCATGTCGGTCAGGCTCGTCCCGGCGAGGAGCGCCTGCTCCTCCTCAGCGGCGCTCCACACCAGCACCCGTCGTTCGTCGCCCGACTTCGCGAGGGCTTCCACCAGCTTCGTGGCGTCGAAGTTCCCCGTTGAGATACGCGCGAAGACGGCGGCCGATGCCGCAGCGAAGAACGCGTCCTGCTCCGCCCCGGCCGGATAGCGCTGGTAGACCTGGTTCAGGAGCAGGTCCGCGGCATTCTCGGTGGTCAGCTGGTCGCCCGAGGGCAGGTCGATCGGACCCGTCGCCGCCAGGAGGTAGCCGAGTGCCACCGGATCGATGCTGAGCACCCCGTCGACGCGCGTCCCGAACCGCTGGAACCACATCTCCGATGCGAGCTCCGAGGACAGGTCGAAGCGTGGCGTGAGCGTCGTGTCCTGCAGGAATCGGCCGGTGATGTTGCCGTACACGCCGGCGGTCTCCACCGGGAGCGGCAGGACCGGCTCCGGGAAGCGGGGGAAGTCGGCGGTGGTCGCCTGCTGGACGAGCGAGATCCGACCCCCGTCGGTTCCGATGAGCGCGAGGGCTCCGGGGTTGCCGCCGCTTGCGCGTGGCTCGGCCGGGTTCTGGAACATGATCAGGTAGTTGCGCGGGCCGTCAGCCCCGAGCATCGCCGGGAGGAGGTCGATCGCGCGGCGCGCCGCATCCACGGTGTCCGCGGTCTCCGTGAGCACCGGCCCGAGCTGGTCGACAGCGGCCGACACCTGGCTGATCAGCGAGGACTGGTCGATGCCGCGGACGCGCTGGGCAGCGCTCTCCAGGGCGTCGTCGGCTGAGCGGACGTCCTGCTGGGCGTCGATCATCGGCTGCAGCGGCACCGCTCCGTCGACCGGCTTGAAGAGGTCGGGGCGAAGGGAACCGGAGAGGTTGACGAGGGGCGAGATGGCTCCGACGGCCACCTCGTCCGTCGCACCGGCGAGGTTCCGCACCGCCGAGAGGTTCGGCCCGATCCAGGGGACGACCTCGGCAGCACGCCAGATGGGGTCGCTCGTCAGCGCGGCAGCCTCACGGGCGTGTGAGGCGAGTTCACGGGCGGTCTTCCCTGCAGCGGCGGCATCGCCGGCGAGCACCTGCTCGCGGACCTGCTGCGCGAGGGGCACCGCGGCCTCCAGCTCCCCCTTCGCGAGGAACGCGCGAACACCGATCCAGGCAACGACGGCGAGGAGCAGCACGAGCACACCCGAGACGATGAGGGCCGTCCGACGACGGCGGGCGCGGAGGCGCTCAGGGTCTGCATTCTCCCGGCGGCGGGCACGCTTACGAGCATTCGTGCTTCGGCGGCTCCGCGACGAGGATCGGGAGGAGCTTGAGGAGGATGAACGACGATTGTCGGGTTCGGGTGCCGGCATGGGGGTTATTCAATCACGACGCCGGTGCCGCCCGTCACGGCCGTCAGGCCGAGAGCGAGGACCGAGGTGTTGAAAACGATGTGCGCGACGATCGCCGGGCCGAGCCGACCGGTCAGGATCGCCAAGCTCCCCGTGACGAGACCGACGAGGAGGGTTCCGACCCCGACGACGATCGTCTGCGCCAAGGTGGTCACGACCAGCAGGTGCAGGACGGCGAAGAGCACGGCGCTGATCACGACGGCGATCCAACGGCCGCCGCGAAGGGTTCCGATCACGGAGGGCAGGACGAGGCCGCGGAAGAACAACTCCTCGATGATCGGAGCGAGCGCGACGACGGCGAGCAAGGCGACGACGAAGAATACAACCTGATCGACCGTGTCCAACGGGACGGCACCTCCGGCTGTCGCCGGCAGCCCGCCGTAGAAGAGGATCTCGAGGGAGCTCGACGCGATCCGGAGGACGAATCCGGCGGCGGCACCCCACAGGAGGTCGATGGGCCGGATGCTCCAGCGAACCGCTGACGACCCCGCAGCGCGCCAGCGAGGTACCAGGGCGACGGCGAGCAGTGCCGCGACGAGCGGCAGCCAGACGAGCAGGTAGCCGTTCAGCGGGGAGAACGGGCCCAGGATCTGGACGCCGGCGGGGAACGCCAGGATGAGCGCCACCGTCGCTGCGAACCCGAACAGCGCGATGATGAGGCGCGATCGAGCGACGTGTTGATCATCGTGCGGAGTCGGTTCACCTGGGTTCGTCACGAGAGCAAACTACGGCAATCGACCATGTTCGCGACACGACCGCTCGGGAACAAGCGTCGGTTTATGGCAGCATGGCTCCCAACGCCCTGTTCGGGGCACGCCTTGGCAGCAGGGTGAACCGCTCTCCTCCTGACTGATCGGAAGCCACCGCGTGGAGCTCAGTGACTACCTCCGTATCCTCCGCAAGTACTGGGTCCTCATCCTTGCCCTCGCTCTGACGGGGTTGGCCGCCTCCGCGCTCTACTCCCTGTCGAGGACGCCGGAGTACAGTTCATCTGCAAAGGTCTTCGTCTCGACGCAGGCCACGGACAACCTTTCGGAACTGAGCCAGGGAAACACCTACTCGCAACAGCGGGTCAAGACCTACGTGAACCTGGTGAGCACGCCGATCGTGCTGCAGCCCGTCATCGCGGCACTCGAGCTCAACATCACCGCCAGCCAGTTGGCCGGTCAGGTGAGCGCCACCTCGACGGCCGACACGACGATCATCGAGATCACTGCTTCGAACGCCGACCCCGTCCTAGCCGCCGAACTCGCGAACACCACCGCAGAGAGCCTCACCGGCGTCGTGGCGAAGATCGAAAGCTCCGAGGATGGCGCCTCCAGCCCGGTCAAGCTCACCCGGGTGCAGGAAGCGAACGTCCCCACCCAGCCTGGAAGCCCGAACGTTCCCCTCAACCTGATCATGGGGACGCTGCTCGGCGTGGCACTCGGAGTCGCGTTCGCGGTGCTGCGGACCACTCTCGACACGCGAATCCGCAACGAGCGCGACGTAGAATCGGTGACCGACCTCCCGCTCATGGGTGGCATCGCCTTCGATCCGAAGGCCAAGCAGCGCCCGCTCATCGTGCAGGCCGACCCGAAGAGCCCCCGGGCTGAATCGTTCCGCAGTCTGCGCACCAACCTCCAGTTCCTCGACGTCAGCGATCAACCCCGCAGCTACGTGATCACCTCCTCGATCCAGAGCGAGGGCAAGAGCACGACGGCCGCGAACCTCGCGATCGCCCTGGCGGACGCCGGTCACCGCGTGATCATCATCGACGCCGACATGCGTCGCCCGAAGCTCGCGTCGTACTTCGACCTCGAGGGAGCCGTCGGGCTCAGCGACGTCCTCATCCGTCGGGCCACGCTCGAGGACACCATGCAGCCTTGGGGCCGCGGCGCACTCACCGTCCTGCCCGCCGGCGCGATCCCGCCGAACCCGAGCGAGCTGCTCGGGTCGAGCGTGATGCAGAAGCTCATCACCGGTCTCGAGAAACAGTTCGACTACGTCCTCATCGACGCACCGCCGCTGCTCCCCGTCACCGACGGCGCGCTTCTCGCCCGCCACACGGGTGGCGCGCTCGTCGTCGTCGCCGCCGGCCGGACGCACAAGAACCAGCTGAAGGGCGCCCTCGAGTCCCTCGTCCATGTCAACGCCTCGGTGTCCGGTCTCGTCATGACCATGGTCCCGACCAAGGGCCCCGACGCCTACGGCTATTCGCGCTACGGGTACGGTGCCGGCTACGGCTACACCGAGGATGTGAAGGCGTGACCGACGGCACGACGACGACGGACACGCGTCCGTTCTCGATCCTGTTCGTCTGCACCGGCAACATCTGCCGCTCCGCGCTCGGGGCGCAGCTGCTGACCGCCCGACTCGACGAGGCCGGGGTCACCGCGGGTGGCCACCTCATCCGCGTGACGAGCGCCGGAACGGGCATGGAGCCCGAGCTCGTCATGCCGGCGGAGGTCGCCGAGCAGTCCCGCCGCTTCGGAGGAGACCCGAGCGGACACGTCGCCCGCCAGCTGGACCGCGACATCGTCGCCGACGCCGATCTCATCCTCACGGCGACGAGAGCGCACCGCAGCGACGTCGCCCGCCTGCTCCCCCGCGCTTCGCGAGTCACGTTCACGGTGCCCCAGTTCGCGCGCCTCGTGGCCGAGACGGAACCGGCGGCGGACCTGTGGGCCCTCGTGGCGGAAGTGGCCGCCGAACGCGGGCTCGTGCCACCGCCCGAGAACCCTGACGACGACGACATCGAAGACCCCTATCGCCGGAGCGCCGAGACGTATGAGCGGGTCGGCGAGCAGATCCGCGGCTTCATCGACATCATCGCGAGTCGCTTGGCGCAGTCGGGCGATCGACGGTGAGCACGAAACGAGGGCGCTCAACGTTCCGCTCGGCGAAGGGCCGATCACGGTGGCGGGACTCGCTGAGTTCCAGCCAGCGGGTACTCGTCCTCGTCGGCCTCGCGCTGTTCCTCATCGTCGACGTGATCCTCGTCGGGCTCGCGCTCTCGGCGAACCAGGCTCCGAGTGCAGAACGCACGCCGCGCCCGCTCGTCACCTTCAATTCGACTCCGCAGCCGGCGCCCGAACCCGTTGCCTCGGCCGATCCGACGGCTGCGCCGACAGCAGACGGCAAGCGGTTCATCACGACCATCGACGGCCAGACGCTGTGGCGCGCCACCGCAGGTGCGTGTGCCTCCGCACCCGCGGTCGTCGAACGGAGCGTCGACGCCGGCGCGACGTGGACGCCGTTGGCGACGAGCGCCTTCGACCTCCGACAGGTACTCACGCTGACGACCGGTGACGAGGGAGAGCTCGAGATCATCGGCGCCACGGGCGACGCCTGCGCTGTCGGCGGTTTCTCCTCCACCGATGCTGGAGACACCTGGGCCCCGGATGCTGCGTTGCCGGGCGAGGTCGGCTATCTGACCCCCGACGAGACCTCTGTCGTCGTCGCAGGCCAGGGCGTCGGGCTCCCGTGCCCAGCAATCGACGTCATCGACGCGACGGCGACGCGGACGGTCGCCGCCTGCGCAGCGGTCCTGGCGGAATGGAACCCGGCCACCAGCTCCTGGGGTGCTTCCCCCTACGCCGGTGTGCACGGACTGGCAACCGACGGCGAGCGCCTCATGTTCGTCGCGCGTGGCGTGCCGGGCTGCAACGGTCTGGGTGCCCTCGTGACGAACGGTGCCCCCGCTCCGTTCGAGAACGCCTCGCTGGTCGGTTGTGCCGAGGGAGCGGACGTCACCGCTCCTGCTGCCCTCGCGATCGCGGGCACCGGGGCCTGGCTGTGGGTCGGCGACACCGTGCTTCGATCGACCGACGGCGGCGTCACCTGGGGTTAGGGTTTTCCCTACAGTTGTAGCTCAGGAACCCCGGCTGGGGGCCAATCGCTAAAAGGAGGACAG
Organism: Plantibacter sp. Leaf1; assembly: GCF_001421315.1. Taxonomy (NCBI): domain Bacteria; kingdom Bacillati; phylum Actinomycetota; class Actinomycetes; order Micrococcales; family Microbacteriaceae; genus Plantibacter; species Plantibacter sp. Leaf1. The sequence goes on from NZ_LMJX01000001.1 coordinate 110,953, forward strand.
ATGTCGGGCATCTCGACCGCTATCCTCGGCAACAGGATGGATACATCCGCGTATCGAACCACGAAGCTCTTCCCTCGTCACCCGTAGTAATTACGTGTCCCACCACGGAGACCGCATGTTGTCGCAGCCTTCCGTGCCGCTGCCAACGACGCCCGCGAGCACTGCCCCCGACCCAGCTCGCCCTGTCGCGCGCGATTGGCGACGTGTCTACGCGCGCCGACTCGCGGTGACCGACGCGATCGTCCTCATCTGGATCGTCTTCGGCACCCAGCTGTTCTGGTTCGACTTCGACCAGGAGACGACGTCGGTCGGTTTCGACATGGCCCGGGTGGTCGTCAACTACACGGTCATCTCGATCACGCTCATCGTCGCGTGGCTCGTCACCCTTCGCATCTTCGGCACCCGCGAGTACCGCGTGGTGGGCAGCGGCAACGCGGAGTACCGGCTCATCGCCGACGCGAGCATCCGGCTGTTCGGCATCATCGCGATCATCGCCTTCCTGGTGAAGCTCGACCTTGCTCGCGGCTACTTCCTCCTCGCGTTCCCCCTCGGCATCCTCGTCCTCCTCCTCTCGCGGTGGATGTGGCGGCAGTGGCTGTCGGTGCAGCGCGCGCACGGGCGCTACGCATCACTCGTCCTCCTCGTCGGCTCGGCCGAGTCCGCCGAGCACATCGCCAAAGAACTGACCCGCAACACCGATGCCGGCTACCGGGTGGTCGGCGCGTGTGTACCGACGGGCAAGATCGGTGGAACCCTCGGCGACACGGGCATCCCCGTGTCCGGCACGGTGGACACCGTCCTCGAGGCGATCGCGGTGACGCGCGCGGACACGGTCATCATCACCAGCTCCGACGAACTGACGCCGGTGCGCGTGCGCGAATTGAGCTGGAGCCTCGAGCCCGGACGCCAGCACCTCATCGTCGCGCCGAGCCTGACCGACGTCGGTGGCCCACGCATCCACACGCGACCGGTCGCCGGGCTGCCGCTCATCCACGTGGAGACCCCGCGATACGAGGGCCGCAAGCGGTTCTCGAAGCGCGCGTTCGACATCCTCGGTTCCGGTGCGATCCTCCTCGTGGCCTCGCCCATCCTGCTGGTCGTCGCGCTCCTCGTGAAGTTCACCAGCCCCGGTCCGGTCCTCTACCGGCAGGAGCGGATCGGTTTGAACGGCGAGCCGTTCCACATGCTCAAGTTCCGCTCCATGCGGGTGAACGCCGACGCCGAGCTCGCCGCGCTCCTCGAGCAGCAGGGCACCAGTGACCGCCCGCTCTTCAAGGTGCAGAACGACCCCCGCCTCACGCGGGTGGGCGCGACGCTCCGGAAGTTCTCGCTCGACGAGTTCCCGCAGCTCATCAACGTGTTCCGGGGCGACATGAGCCTCGTCGGCCCACGCCCGCAGCGTGAGGGCGAGGTCGCGCTCTACGACTCGGCGGCCAAGCGTCGCCTCATCGTGCAACCCGGCATGACCGGCCTCTGGCAGGTCAGCGGCCGTTCCGCGCTCAGCTGGGAGGACGCGATCCGTCTCGACCTGTACTACGTCGAGAACTGGTCCCTCACGGGCGACGTCATCATCCTGTGGCGCACGATCCGGGCGGTCGTCGCGCCCGGCAAGGAAGCCCACTGATGGCGGGTCTCATCGTCCACGAGTGGATCGAACGCCACGGGGGTTCCGAGAACGTCGTCGACGCGATGGCCGCCGCGTATCCCGACGCCGACATCCACTGCCTCTGGAGCAACGCCCCGGACCGCTTCCCCGGCCACACGGTGAGCGAGTCCTGGCTCGCGCGCACCCCGCTCCGCAGGAGCAAAGCGGCGGCCCTGCCGTTCATGCCCCTCACCTGGGCGCGCACCGACGTCTCGGACGCCGACTTCGTCCTCATCAGCTCGCACGCCTTCGCGCACCATGCCGGAGGACGACAGCCCGTCGACGGCCCAGAGCGCTTCGTCTACGTGCACACGCCGGCCCGCTACCTCTGGGCTCCGGAACTCGACGTCCGTGGCGGGAACCTTGCCGCTCGCGCCCTCGCACCGGCGCTGCGCCGGGTCGATCGCAAGCGCGCGCAGGACGGGGCGACCTTCGCCGCGAACAGCGACTACATCCGGCAGCGGATGGAACGATCCTGGGGTGTCGAGGCCGAGGTCATCCACCCGCCTGTCCGCGTCGAGTACCTGCAGAGGGTGCCGTCGTGGGCCGATCGGCTGAGCACCGCGGACGCGTACCTGTTCTCGACGCTCCCGACGGACTACGTCCTCGGCGCCTCGCGATTCGTCGACTACAAGCGTCTCGACGTCGCGATCCGAGCCGGGGAACTGGCCGGGCTGCCGGTCGTCCTGGCGGGCGCCGGCCCGCAGCACGCCGAGTTGCAGGCCCTCGCGGACGCCGCCTCGGTACCCGTCATCATCATGACGCGGCCGAGTGACGAGCTCCTCTTCGCGCTGTACGAGGCCGCATCCCTCCTCGTGTTCGCGGCGATCGAGGACTTCGGCATCATGCCGGTCGAGGCGATGGCGCTCGGCACCCCGGCGCTCGTGCTGTCCGAGGGCGGCGCTTCGGAGAGCGTGCTGGCCATCGACGGCGGGGTGGTCGTCGATGCGCTCGACGACGCGACGCTCCGCGAGGCCGTCGAGCGTGCACTACTCGTCGACATGGCACCCGCGCAGGACCGGGTGAACGCCCTCTTCGGATCGGCCGCCTTCGCCACCAAGCTCACGAACTGGGTCGGACATCCCGTCTCCGCCAGTGGTACCGATCGGACCGTCGCCTCATGATCCTCGCCGACACCAGGTGGAGCGGCGTCCACGGTATCGGTCGCTATGCGTTCGAAGTACTCCCACGGCTGAGCGTCGAGTGGTCGGCGCTCCAGGTGGGCGGCAAGCCGTCGGACCCCCAGGACTTCCTGCGGGTGCGCCGCACGCCGGCCGGTGAGACCATCTACTCCCCCGGCTACAACGGCTTCCTCGCGCGTTCGCCGCAGGTGGTCACCGTGCACGACCTCATCCACCTGCACCCGACCACCGGTCGCCGCGCCGTCTACCTCGCGCACTACTCGACCGTCCTGCGGCCGATCATCCGCCGCAACCGCCTGGTGCTCACCGTCTCCGAGACGTCGAAGCGCGCGATCGAGGAGTGGGTGGACGACGACCGCGTCCGTGTGGTGAACGCCGGCAACGGCTTGTCCGAGGCATTCCACCCGGGCGACACCCCGGCCACCGCCGACGGGGCCCCCTCCTTCCTCTACGTCGGGAACCTGCGGGCGCACAAGAACGTCGATGTGGTGTTCCGGGCCCTGGCGCGCGTCCCCGATGCCCGGCTCGTCGTGGTCATGAACGACCGCGACGGTGCGGTGCGTCGCGCCACCGAGCTCGGTGTCGCCGACCGGGTCGAGGTGCGCAGCGGGCTGTCGGACCCGGAACTCGCCGAGCTGTACCGTGGCGCCGTGGCGACCGTCTTCCCGTCGCTTGTCGAAGGGTTCGGACTCCCCGCGGTCGAGAGCATCGCGTGCGGCACACCGGTGATCTTCTGGGAGGGGTGCGAGTCGATCGCCGAGATCTCGAGTGGGCAGGGGTTCCCGGTCGGTGACGCATACGACGACGTCGCATGGGCAAAAGCGATGGAGCAGGTACTGTCTGAACGCCCCAGCGCGGTTCCTCTCGCAGCGTCCTACAGCTGGGACCGGACGGCCGAGCTCGTGTCCCGGACGTTGGAGGAACAGTCATGACGAAGCCTCTGACGATCGCATTCGTCAGTCACACCGACGCCTCGGGATCATTCCGCGTCGGCAGCCACCACCTTGCTCGGGAGCTGTCCCGCCTCGGCCATCGGGTCCTGCACCTTTCCACGCCGGTCTCGCTCGTCCACCGAGTCCTCAGGCGGGGGGAAGCGACTCGCGACGAGGCCTCGCTTCAGGGAATCACCACGGACTCGGATGGCGTCATTCACCTGGTGCCGCGGACGCTCGTCCCCGCCGGTCTCGCACCGCTCTCGTTCGCGCGGATCTTCTCGAAGGCCTTCGGCACACCCCGAATCGACGTCGCGTTCGTCGACCAGCCTACGCTCTGGTCGAGCGAGCTCAGACGGCTTGCGATGACCGTCGTGTACCGCCCGACGGATCTCTACGAGAGCGGCGTTAAGGCACGATTCCAACGTGCAGCCGTCATGGCCGCCGATCGCGTCGTCGCGACGTCGGGTGCCGTCCTCACGGCGCTCGACGTGCCAGCCGCAACACCCTCACTGGTGCTGCCGAACGGCGTGGAACTCGCCCGCTTCGCAAACCTCGACGAGGTTCCCCGCCAGGACCGAGCGGTCTACATCGGCGCACTCGACGAACGGTTCGACTGGGACGCCGTCCGGGAGATGGCTGTCGAAGCACCAGGGTGGGCCTTCGACGTCTTCGGGCCAGGACGGCCTCCGCAGGCACCTCTCCCCGCGAACGTCGTCTTGCACGGTCCGATCAGCTATGACGACATCCCTGAGCAACTGCGGAGTGCTCGTGTCGGGCTCCTGCCGCTGTCCGACGCCCCCGTAAACCGCGGGCGGAGCCCTATGAAGTTGTACGAGTACCTTGCGTCGGGGCTCGCCGTTGTCACCCGAGAGACTGAGGTGCTGCAGAGTAACCCAGAGTTCGGGGTGTACGGATATGAGACCGCCCGAGACGCCGGCAAGGCCATCATTGCCGCGGTGTCGGTGATCATGCCAAATAGGCATGGTATGGCGGCCGCAGCCGAGGAAGGTTGGGCTGGAAAAGCCCGCAAGCTGCTCGACTTCACCCTGGAGGCACGACGATGACCGCCATGACCGACCAGCTGAAGACGTCGCATCGCCGCCGCAATGCTGCACTACCGTTAAGCACTACTTTGCCGTTCGCAGAAGGGAAGGAGGCCAGCGTGTTGAGGCGTCTCCTCACGAACCCGCTTTTCTACCTGCTGGCCCCGGTAGTCGTCAGTGCCCTAGTCTGGTCCGTTCCCGGAACCTCGGACCAGCTTCGCGGGTTCACTCAGCGCGCGGAAGGCACGTTTGAGGGCTGGCTCCTACTCGCCTGCTTCTATCTCGTCACTGCATTCGCCGTCTGGTTGGGCTTCCGGCTCGGTGTCCTGGCCGGCCCGAGCGAGCGTCTCATCCAGGCGACCAGCACAGAGCGGTTCGACCGTCGGTTCTCCCTCACGCTGTCCGCGTTTGCCACCGTCGGAGTGCTGTACTCCTTGTACCTCGTGCAGCAGCAAAACTCGATATTCGAGGTGCTAGGAGCCACTCAGGGAAACCAGCTCAAGGAGTCGATTGGCGGCTCCGCCGGAATTGCAACGCTGAGGTACACCGCCGCGATCTCCGCGCCGGTAGCCCTGTACGTGTGGCGCTTCCGCTCCGGCCGATTGAGCCTAGCTATCTGGAACGTCCTCCTCCTCGTCGCAAGTGCCCTATTCTCGAGTCGCCTGTCATTTATCATGGCCGTCGTCGTGCTCATCTTCATCGTGATCAACCTGAGGAGCGGAATCCGGTTCAAAGCGGTGCCCGTAGCAATCGCCGGGGCAGTCGTCTTTGGTGCACTCGTCGCATTCAACTACTTCCGGAATGCAGGTTTCTACGAGAATCTCGGCATTACGGACCCGATCTCGATGAACTTCTACCAAGTGGCGGCCTACCTCGGTTCACCTTTTCAAGCCTCGCTCGGTGTCGCCGACGGCATAGCAAACGGCGGGTTCCGACAACCCGTGGATGTGGTGTCGTCCGCAGCTATCGTGGTTCCAACTTTTCTTCGGCCGGAGAAGTTTGGTTCCTACGGGTCTTTCGACAGCGTTGTCCAGGTCGCGTCCAACCTCACGACGAACTCTGCATTCGCCGACACCTACGCGGATTATGGATGGTGGGGGCTCGCCTACGTGATCGCGACGCTGTTCCTCGGGAGCATGCTCGCCGGGTACGTGTCGCAGTTCCGGTCCCTGGTGATCGTCGCCGGGGCGGTGGTTGCATACGGCCTCGCGGAGGTGTGGCGGATCTTCCTCTTCGCCCAGGGGCTCGTGCTCTACCTCCTGATCGCTGTATTCGCCGCAACAGTCTTTGGTCTCTTTGGCAGCTCGATCCGTCAGGATTCGCGCGTCATCTTGAGAGGACCCGACCGCATTGCCCGATGATCAGAGCGCCGGAGCACCCGGGCGAGGGTCCCGTCCCGCCGAACGACCGATTAGAGTTCTGCTCTCCGTACGCAGGTCCGCCACCAAGATCAATCCTTTCGTGACCTTGCTTGTCGAAGCCCTCCGAGCGGACGGCCGCGTCGAGATCGACTTTTTCTCGTGGCCTACGGCCTTCTCCGGTCGCTACGACGTGTTCCACATCCACTGGCCCGAAGCGATAACTCGTGGGCCGAGCCGATTTCAGCGAGCCGCGTCGCTCGTCCTAAGTTCGTTTCTGCTCCTCCGCCTACGCCTCGCCAGGACGGGCGTGGTGCGGACCGCGCACAACCTGACCCCGCACGAGTCCGGTTGGCCGGGAGAACGTCAGATCCTCTCCGCTTACGACCGGGCGACCAGCGAGTGGATCACGATGAACCGGCACACTCCCGTCCCCACAGACGGCCACCGATCGGTGATCCCGCACGGACATTATCGCGACCGGTACCAGGTACCGACGCCCGCCTCAAATTCCAGCCGCACGCTGCTCTATTTCGGTCTCGTACGCTCGTACAAGGGCGTCGATACGCTCTCGGCTGCCTTCTCGACAGCTCCGGCGCTCACCGACTTCCGACTCCGCATCCTCGGCAAGCCAGATCCCTCCGGCATCTCTCCGGACCTGCAGCGGCTCATCGACGACGATCCGCGCATTGAAGCTGATCTCCGATACATTCCTGAGGACGTCCTCGCCTCCGCGATCTCCGATGCTAGCCTCGTCGTTCTGCCTTACCGGAAGATGCACAACAGTGGCGCAGTCCTCCTCGCCCTATCCTTGAACACTCCTGTCCTCGTGCCCGACAATCCGATCACGCGCGACCTCCGCGAGGAATTTGGCGGGGACGTGGTGAAGCTCTTCCAGGGCGAGCTGACAAGCGACGCGCTGAGTTGGGCAGTCAAAGAGCTCGACGATAGCGCTCTCGTCACGCCGATTGATATGACGTCGCGGGACTGGACCACGATCGCGCAGTCCCATGTCAGCGTCTACCGAAGGGCCAGCTCATGACGACAAAGATCAACGCTGTGCGTCACGCTACACCGATGATGGGTTAGGAGAATTTGATGCATGCCCTTATCGCTGTCGCGAGTTTCCGCAGACCAAATGACCTGCATGTGCTGCTGGATTCGCTGCTCCAATCCGAGGCCAAATCGCAGCACACCATGGATATTCTCGTCGTCGACAACGATCCGACAGGATCGGCCGAACAGACCGTTGCCGCCTTCAATGGAACTGTCCGATACCTACTCGAGCCGCAACCAGGGATCGCCGAGGCGCGCAATAAGTCCCTCGCCTACTTTGCAAGTGAAGGCGACTACGACGCAATAGTCTTCGTCGATGACGATGAGTACGTCGGCGCGCCCTGGTGGGATGTGCTCGCAACCGCGGCAGTGAATACAGATGCCGGGGTAGTGACCGGCCCGGTCACGTCGATTTTCCCGGACGAAACCCCTGGATGGATTCGCCGGGGCGGCTTTATGCAGCGCGAGGGACATCGAGACGGCGAACGGCTGACGGCCGCAGCGACGAACAACACCCTACTGAAGCGAGGGGCCTGGGCGCGGGCAGGCTCTCCTCGTTTCGACCGCTCCTTCTCGTCAACCGGAGGCAGCGACGCGCGATTCTTTGCTGATCTCCTCGCCGCGGGTGTGACAATCGAGTTCTGTCTCGATGCGGAGGTGTTCGAGCCGGTCCCCCGGGATCGCATGACACCAAGGTGGGTGGCCCGCCGTGCGTTCCGGAACGGCGTCGTTTTGGCGCGGATTGGCGTCACCAAACGGAGCGGACCGCTCACCTTCGCACACGGCGGCTACCTTGCGGTGACCGGGTTGGGCCTTGCAATCGTCGATCTTGTTCGCGTCCGTGGGTTGCGGGCGAGGTCCTTCAACCGAACACTGAACGGCATCGGCGTCATGTCGTCCTTGCTGGGCGCACGGGTCCACGAGTACCGACGGGAACCGAGCGCATGACACTCGAACAATTGACGCCACACCAGATCAAGGAAGCCAATATGCGCGACACCAGCATGAGCCTCATGCGCGAACGCCTCAGCGGTTGGCGGAGCGGCTCGACCGCCGCGCACCAAGCCCCCCTCAACAACTCAAGCGATCGGTAGGGCCCGCCCATGGATCTGTTGTCCCAGATGAAGCACCGCCTCGTGGCAAGTCGCGTTTTCTTCGCCGCCGAGCGAAGGCTGTCGCAGTTGCTCGCAAGACGGTGGAGAGCCGGCGCGCCCGAGGCGACCCACCCGCCAACCCATCTGCTGTTGGCCGCTCCAGGAAGCGGTAGCGTCGGCGACCAAGCCATGTTCGAAGCGTTCGTGGAAGGCGTCACCGGCGATGTCCTAGTGATCGTCCGCTCGCCTGAGACTCTCCTCCGCATGCGACCCGAGTTCGAGGAGCGTGTCTCCGTCCTCGTCTTGCCGGAATTGTTGTATGGGTCGACCCGTTCGTATCTGCGCGACCTCCGCGTCCTCGTCGGCCGCTTCGCGACCGGGATTTCGTTCTCGGTGATCGGAGCCGACATCATGGACGGCGCATACAACGCACGCGCGTCGAGCCGTCGGTTCTGGTTGGCCGCTTTCGCCGCACAATCCGGGCTCTCCAGTCGAGTGCTCGGGTTTAGCTGGAACACGCATCCCGCGCCCAGCACTCGCGATGCTGCGCGCTGGGCCTCGCGTTCGGTGGACCTCCTGGCTAGAGATCCGCGGTCGGGCGAACGCCTGCGGGCCCTCGGAGCGCAGAACGTACACGATGTCGCCGACCTGGCGTTCCTGGTTCCGACTTCGGCGACCGTGCCGGAGCACATTGCAACCTGGTTGAGCATACAGCGAGACCTCGGCCGGAACGTTGTCGTCGTGAACGCCAACTACCTGCTCGAGAAGGAGATCAATCAGGTGGGGATCATGTCGACGCTGATCAGCTCGCACCTCTCGCAGAGCACCTCGTTCGTCCTCCTCCCCCACGACTCCCGCAAGGCTCCGAGCGACGAGACCTTGGCCGCCGCCATCTCAGCCGCCGCAGGTTCCTCCGACCATCTGCTGCTCGTCGATCGCGTGCTGATGCCCGACGAGGTCGTTGAGCTGACATCGAGGGTCGATTTCGTTATCACGGGGCGGATGCACCTCGCGATCCTCTCGGCGATCGCGGGGACCCCCGCCATCGCTATCTCCTACCAGGGCAAGATCGAGGGTTTGTATCGGAACCTCGACCTGGACTGCTTCCTCACCACCGAGGGCGACTTCGCCCGAGCCCTCGAGGCCCAGTACCAGCGGGTGTCTGCCAACCTCGCATCAGTTCGGGCGCGGATGATTGAGCGAGTGCCGGCCATGAAGTCGCTGGCGGAGGAGAACTTCACTGGTCTGCGAGAGCAGGGTTGAGTACGCCGGAAGTCCCGCCTGCAACAGAGCCGCCGGCGCGCTCGCTCGGCTCGATCGCGGCGCGCGGCGCGGTCACGACGATCACCGGCCAGGTTGCCCGGATCGCGATCCAGCTCGGTGGGTTGCTCATCCTCACCCGGCTCCTATCTATCGAGGACTACGGAGTCTTCGCCATGGTCACGGTGGTGATCGGGATCGGCGAGGTCTTCCGCGACTTCGGACTCTCGACCGCGGCCGTCCAGGCGTCGACGCTGTCGCGCTTCGAACGGGCCAACCTCTTCTGGCTGAATGCAGCCCTGGGACTGGCGCTGGCGTTGGTCGGTTTCTTCGCGGCACCGCTGGTTGCCTTCCTCTACGGCGATGACCGGCTGCTCCTGGTAATGCAGATCCTCGCATCGACGTTCCTACTCAACGGGCTCTCAGCCCAGTACCGGGCCGACTTGAACCGATCGTTACGGTTCGCCGCACTCGCGACGGTGGATGTCACGGCCGCTGCTCTCGGGCTCGGCACGGCCATCGCGCTGGCGCTGCTGGGCTTCGGGTACTGGTCGCTCGTGGCCCAGCAAGTCGTCTACGCGCTGCTCGCCCTCGTCCTCGTCGCGGTCCTGGCGGGCTGGTTTCCGGGCTGGGTGAGCCGGAAAACGTCCATCCGGCCGCTGGTCACTTACGGTTCACACCTCGTCGTCTCGCAACTCATAACCTACGTCGGGAGGAACGCCGACACCGTCGTCCTCGGCGCCCGCCTCGGCGCAGCACCCCTCGGTCTGTACAACCGTGCGTTTCAGTTCATTCTGCTCCCGTTGAACCAGATCAACGCGCCGGCGACGAAGGTGGCGGTTCCCGTCCTCTCCAGACTCAAGGACGACAAGGAGCGTTTCGATTCCTTCATCCTGCACGGCCAGACAGTGCTCCTCCACGTGCTCGTCGCCGCCTTCGCCTTCGCGGCGGCCGTCGCCGAACCACTCATCGTACTGGTCCTCACCGAGAAGTGGGCACCGCTCGTCCCCATCTTCCAGGTGCTCACCGTGGTCGGCGTTGCCCGAGCAGCCAGCTACCCCACCTACTGGGTAGCGCTCTCCAAGGGCCTCACGAAGGTGAGCATGCGGCTGTCGATCGTCTCTGCTCCTCTGCTCGTGCTCGCCGCGTTCGTCGGATCATTCTGGGGGGTGATGGCCGTCGCCGTCTCGGTCGCCATCGTCACGCTCGCGCTCTGGCCCATCGGGCTCTGGATCTACGGTCGCCACTCCGATGCACCGGTCAAACGCTTGTTCGTCAACGGATGCATCGCCATCCTCGGCTACGGCGCCTGTGCACTCGGGGCATTCCTCGCTATGTTGCCGTTCGGGCAGCTCATCGAGATAGCGCGGTTGGGTATAGGCCTTGGCGGCTACGCGATCACGTTCGCGCTCGTCCTCCTCGTTTGGCCCACGTTCCGTAAGTCGGTCATCTCCGTCATCAAGAGCAGGTCGTTACTCCGCTGAACAAGCGATAACGCCGAGTATGCGACCTCTATTGACCACACCGGACCAGCTCACCTTGCGTCGGGTTCATATCATTGAGTTCACCTCGCGGAGGGGACGATTGGCGCGCGGGTGCTCTTCTTGAGGCGGAGTGCGGGAGCCTCGACGAGGTAGTAAGTTGCCGTCGCGAGCGCCATGCTCACCAAGAAGACGATCACACAATTGCCGACGAGCCCGAGCGGTGTATCGGGGAGAACCAGACCTCTGTCGCTCAGCAACCAGATGACCGGTACGTGCCAGAGGTAGAAGCTGTAAGAGACGAGACCGGTATAGCGGAACGGGGTCAACTCCAACGCTCGCGAGACGGCCGAATGCTGGCCGCGCCCATTGGGAAGAACCACTACGAGGAGCAGAGCGCCGCAAGCGACGCCGACGAGCGAATCCGTGAGGAAGCGCCCGAGCCCGCTGAAACCGATCAGCGCGAACGAGACCGACACCCCGATCGAAACGCGGACGATGACCCGGATGGTCTCAGGGCGGATCTTCTTCGTCTGCGCCAAGACCACGATGACGGCTGCGATCATTCCGTAGGCGAACAGGTCGGCGTGGACCAGAATGCTGCGGTTGAAGACCGAAATCCAGTTGTCGCCCCACTCAAGCGCGAAGTGCAGACGCTCCGGATACGACTTTGCGATCATCGCAGAAACGACCTTGCCGCAGACACCGAGCCCGATGAGTAGCAGCGGTGCGCTTGCCAGGGCGAGGAGGGTGCGGTTCCACCGGTTGCGAATCGACCCGGCCAACAGAGCTAGCAGCGGCAGCAGGATGTAGAAGGTGAGCTCGACGCTCAACGACCACGCGACACCGATACCAAGCCGGTTCGTGTCCGGGAACATCGTCTGAACCATGAGGAGGCTGGCAATGAATCCCGCTGGGTCGTGAAGGAATCCGATACTTGCGTCGGTTCGACCGAAACCGTCATCACCCCATGTGGGAGCTTGGGTGTTGGCTGCGCCGATCACGAAGCTCACGAGCACGAGGATGACGATGTAGCCGGGGTAGATCCTCAACAGCCTGTTGATGGCGTACTTGCCGGTCGCCGGCCGAGCGGTCCCGTTAATCAGCGCTGCCGCGAATGGCCTGAAGAGCAGGAATCCGGACAGCGCGAAAAACAACGTCAACCCGTGACTGGTGAAACCGATAATCCTCTCCCACGGGCCGCTGACCGCTACCTGGCCCAGCTTGCCCTGCACGTGGGTGACCATGACTGCAACTGCAGCGAACGCGCGCAGTCCCTCAATCCCGAGCAGGCGACGCCCCCAGGACGGAGCTGGGGCACGTTTCCAGAGTCGGGTCACGTTTCGACAGTAGCGTCAGGGCGCATCGGACATCGGTCGATGAGCGCAGCCGCGGGCAAGCTGAGCTTGGTTACGTCTTGGGCACGGCCTCGAGCTACTGCGGTCAGGCGACGGGTCGCCCTCACGCGGCCGCCTCAAGCATCTGAGAAAGCCATCCGTCCAACAGCGGCACGAGCGACTCGCTGTACTCGACGGTCAGGTGAGTCCGGTCACGTCGCACGACCGTGCCGTCGACGACCGCGGGACACACGCCATCGAGCGTGCAGAACCAGGCCGCGGTGTCGATAACCGTGGCACCGAACGGTCGCGCCGCCGCCGAGGTGGTCGACAGGTTAACCAGCCATTCCTTCGAGACCCCGGTGCCGCAGTCGGCGGGTCCGTTGAACCGGTTCGCGCAGACCGCCGTCTCCGGGCCGTCGACGGGCGGGGTCAGGATGGCCACCGGCGCGACGGATGAAACGCGCTCCAGCGTTTGCGTCCACCCCTGCGCCAGGGCCTCTTGTGGCTTGAGGGTTGAACCTGGTGCGAGGTTGAAGTCGCGTGCGGAGGCCATGAGGATGAGGTCAGGTTGCAGGCGCTGCACTTCGTCGAGCACCTGGCTACGGAAGTCGTCGCACTGTGAATAGACAGAGCCGTCCGTGGACAGGACGGTCATTTCAGCTGCGGGGCACCCGGGTTTCGCGAAGATGCGGAGGGTGAAGTCCATCTTCGTCGCGAGCTTCCGGAGCGCCGACGAATACGTCATCGCGATCGAGTCCCCCACCAGGACGACGGACCGTGAGGCGGCTGAGTCTCCAACTACACACGAGTTGAGGTCACCGACTCTTGATGTCCAGCAATTCAACATCGTATCGGGCACGATGGGGCCGAGTGCGTCGATCGCCGGACTGACGTCGTTCCAGGCGGCCGCATCAACAGATTCCTGGATCAAGCTCTGCAACACGTCGACTCGAACGGCGACGGCCGCGGGCTCGTCGGCCGGGCGTTCAAAGGCCTCGGTCGGGGGCTGGACAGCTGCGCGTGTCGCGATCGAGGCTCCTCCGACGAGCACTGCTGAAGCGAGAACGCCGACCGCGAGCATCGCGGTACTGCGCAGCACCCACGGCCGCCTCGGCGTTGATCGGCTGCCTCGCTGGAGCCACGAGGACTGCAACACCGCCTGTTCAACGAACCGGTAGGAGAGGGCGGATAGCCCGAGGGTCAGGACGAGGGCTACGGCTATGGCGACCGCCTTCGATGGGATGGTGCTCCTCGCGATGACGATCACAGGCCAGTGCCAGAGGTACAGCGAATAGGAGATACCGCCGAGGTAGCTGATAGGTCGGCTCGTCAGCAACGGAATCCGGAGTCCGCCGTCCTGGCCCGTACCCGCTGCGATCACGAGGAGGGTACTGAGCATGGGGAGGATCGCCGCGGGGCCCGGGAACGCCGACTCCGGGTCGATGACCCACACGGACACGACGAGCCCCACGAGCCCGAGGCCAGCCATGACTATCCGAACCTTGTGCGGGACACGCGTCAGGGACACTGCGCCGATCGCCAGTACGGCGCCACCGGCGAACTCGAACGCCCTCGAGGCGGTCGAGAAATACGCAGCCGTTGGAGCGACGTTCGTCTCGAAGCATGCCCATGCCAACGAGAGCAAGCCGACCGCTGCGGCGGTCAGACCGATCGCCAGGCGTGGTCTGCGAACCTTGGCGGCGAGCACTCCGCCCAGCAGGATGACAAACGGCCAGACGATGTAGAACTGCTCCTCCACCGAGAGCGACCAGAAGTGCTGGAAGATCGATGGTGCAGAGGAGGCGAAGTAGTCGGTGCCGGTCACCGCGAACGCGATGTTGGAAACGAACAGCAACGACCATAGGCCGTCCAGGGCGTACTGATTCGCCTGCGACGTCCAGAAGAGGACATACGAGGCCATGAGGACGACGACGACAACAACCACGGCCATCGGGAGGATCCTTCGGGCTCGCCGCTGATAGAACTTGCGAAACGAGATCTTGCCGGTTGCCAATCGTTCGTTCACGAGGTGCGAAGTGATCAAGAAACCGGAAATAACGAAGAAGATATCCACGCCAATGAATCCGCCTCGGGGACTCCCTGGCAGGCGCTGCAAGAGTGCGGCGTGATCCAGGATCACGAGGCCGACTGCGATCACTCGCAGCATCTGGACGTCGACTCGGAAGTTGGCGCGCGCCATGAGTTTTCTCCTAATCGGCCGCTCAAGCGACGATCGCGAATTTGAAAGGTCAGAATTAAGAGAACGTTGGTGGAACGGGACAATCTGCGCCAGTGACGCGCGATGCAGTGGATCGCGACAGACCGCTGCGTCGTGACGAGCCGGATCACGATTTGCGTTGCTCAAGCCTCAGCGCACATCGCTGACAGTATTCAAACACGTCTGGCTAACGTGCGGCGGAAGCAGGCCGATGACGCACTGTGTTTCCAACCATGTGAAGGCGTGAGCACGTTCAAGTGTCGAGCGACAGGGAACACGGAGCGTCCCGTAATCACTCCTTGCAGCGACGCGATTGGCAAACCTTCAAGAGGGATTTTCGTTCGGCTTGCGCTCAGCGTCTACGCTAGATTCAACGGACAAGTGCGCCGCTCGGTTCCAGCGCGGTATTGCTCCGCTAGCGGGGAGGCGTAGATGGTCAGGAACGACAGCGACGCAAGACCTGCAGACGAAACCCCCGCTCCCCGCCGCAAACGCCCCGCGTCCCGCCGTGACTTCTTTCGCGCGGCAGGCTTCGGCGTCGCCGGCCTCGCGGCGGGCGGCGCGGTCGCCGGGGGCATCGCCGCCGCTACGGCCGCCAACCCGCAGGAGGATTACGGCTTCACCCCGCTCCCGAAGCGCAGCGAACCGGGGTTCGACCACGTCGTGGTCGTGATGTTCGAGAACCGCTCCTTCGACCACATGCTCGGATGGCTCTACCCCGCGGGTGGTGAGCCGGCCGGACAGACCTTCGACGGTCTCGCCCAGGGCGACTACAGCAATCCCGGCGAGGCGGGTGAAGCGGTCCCGGCCCACGTCTACAGCGGTCCGACCGATCAGATCATGGCGCAGCCCGACCCGGACCCGGGCGAGTTCTACCCACACGTCAACACCCAGCTGTTCGGCACGATCGATCCCGAGAGCAACGGCGACCTCCGCAACCCGCTGCAGCCACCGTGGAACCTCCCGGCCGACACCTCGGCGCCCACGAACGACGGCTTCGTGAAGGACTACATCGTCAACTCCACGCTCGCTCGCGGCCGGAAACCCACGCCCGAGGAGTACGCGGTGGTGATGGGTGGCTTCTCCCCCGAGATGTTGCCGGTGCTCTCCACCCTCGCCAAGCACTTCGGCGTGTACGACCACTGGTACGCGGCGGTCCCGTCGCAGACCTTCTGCAACCGCTCCTTCTTCCACGCGAGCACGTCCCACGGCTACGTCACGAACATCGAGGGCGACGGCATCGGCAAATGGTTGAGCGCCCCCGCCGTCCCGACCGTGTTCAACCGGCTCGAGGAGGCCGGCAAGACGTGGCGGGTCTACTACGACGCGCAGCAGGTCGTCTCGCTCACCGGCCTGCTCAGTGCCCCGTCGATCGAGCAGTACTGGAAGAGCAACTTCCGCAGCATGGAGCAGTTCCACGAGGACGCGGCGAACGGCGACCTGCCCGACTACGCGTTCGTCGAGCCGCGCATGGTGTTCGACCACAACGACATGCACCCGCCGGTGGTGCGGCCCGACAACCCTGGCCGGGACGACGCCGATCCGGAACTCGACTCCGCCTACTCCGACATGCGTGCCGGCGAGCAACTGCTCGGCGAGGTCTACACGGCGGTCAAAGACGGGGCGTCGACCACCGGTTCGAACGCGATGAACACCGTCCTGCTCGTCACCTTCGATGAACACGGCGGGATCTACGACCACGTCGCCCCGCCCAAGGCGACGCCGCCGTCCGGCGAGCCCGAGGCCGGCGAGATGGGGTTCGGCTTCGACCGATTGGGCCTCCGAGTGCCCACCATCGTCGTCTCGGCGTACACGAAGGCCGGCAGCGTCATCAACGACGAGATGCACCACGGCTCCCTCATGAAAACGCTCGCCGAACTGCACGGCCTCGACCCGCTGACCGAACGCGACCGGACCGCCACCAGCATCTTCAATGCGGTGAACCTCACGACGCCGAGGCAGCCCGTCCTGTGGCCGACGGTGACGCCCGCCTACGTCCCGCCGAACCCCGAGGCGAACGCACGCACCGATCGGGAGAAGGACCGCAAGCGTCCGCTGACGCCACCGGCGCTCGGCCTCATCGGCATCCTCCTCGCGAAGTACGAGCCGGGTGCTCCACTCCCCGACAACTACGCCGACGCCTACGCGGTCCTCATGAAGCACGGGGACGGGTTGTTCGGCACGCGGGACTGAAGTCGGCGAGCCTGCCGAGGCCTCTCAAAAAGCGACGTCGGCCACCAGCGGGAACTCGGTGATCGGGTCGTCTCCGATGGGGGCCAGCTCCAGGTACGTCGGGCGATCGTCGTCGATGAACAGCAGCAGGAACGCGTCGTCGGTGCTCGCCTCGAGCACCGTCCTGCGGCTCGGGCCCGCACTGTCGGCCTCGTCGCTCGGCGCCAGTTCGATCGAGGGGCAACTCCCGCACCCACAGGTGCCGTGCACCTTGGCCGCGGCGACCTGCCCCGCCCACCGCTCCCGGTCCGACTGGGCGATGGACGCGTCTGATCCGACCGCCGAGCCGCGAGCGATCAGGGCGAAGAGCAGGTCTCGCTCGCGAGCGGTCAATGGGCGCACCCCTCGAGTGTAGGCGAGCGACCCGTGCTCCTCTCGGCGTCGGCGGAATGCGCCCGATCGGCCTCGAACCACGGCACGGAGACGACAAACGTTGCCTAAAAGCACCAGGTCAGCGCTGAATTCCGCCGAGACTCGAATGTCAGTGGCTCATGTTTGGATGAATCCATGTCCAGCAGCCCACGCGTCCCCCTCGGCCCGGTCTCGGTCGACCCGATGGGTGCGCTGAGCGAGACGATGTCGGACCTCCTCCGCACCTGGTCCGGGGCGCTCGACCCGATCCGCCCAGGCGACGACGCCATCGAGCAACTCGCCGGCATGAACGACGCCGGCGTGGTCCGCGTCCTCGACCAACTCGGTGCAGTGCAGCACGTGGTGGAGGTGCTGGCAGCACGGGTGATGGGATCGGTCGCTGAGCGTTCCCGGGCCGGCATCGTCGGTCACGATCCACTGGCCCGCAGCCATGGATACGCGTCGCCCGCGGTCATGCTCTCCGAGCGTTGGCGCATCCCTCGCGGACGCGCCGCCACGATCACCTCGGTCGCCCAGGCCATCACCCCGAAGCGTGCCCTCACCGGCGACGTGATCGAATGCGACCGCCCGGAGATCGCCGCCGCAATCGAGCCCCGGCCGGCCGTCGCCGGCGCCAACGCCTGCGAACAGCTGTCCGCGACCGACACCCCGACGTGCACGGTCGACCACGACGGCGTCGACCCGACAGACCAGCCGCGTCTTGTCCGCTCTGCCCTGAGTATCGACGGCGCAGGCGCGCTCCTCCGCGAACTGCGGCTCGTCAGCTCAGCTGTCGACGCCGACCGGGCGCACCTGGCCGTGAGCGCAGGCATCGAGCACTGCGACGGCGCACCGCTCGCCGAGGTCAACAGCCTCGCCAGGCTCGTCCGCACGAGCCTCGACCAGGACGGCCCCGTACCCCGCGAGATCGCCCTCCGCCGGCAGCAGCGCTGCACCCTGCGGGAGCTCCCAGACGGCATGACCGAGCTGCGCGCGTTCCTCGCTCCCGAGGCCGCAGGGTGGGTCCGAGCCACCATGGACGCCGTCGTCGGCAAACAGCTCCGGCAGGTCCGGTTCGTCGACCAGACCGCCAACGAGGCCGGCACGGAAGACCCGAGTGCAGTGCAGCCGTCGGCGGACCCGTTCGACGACGCCTACGTCCCGGCCGCAGAGATGCCCGACACCCGCACCATGGATGAACGACGCGTCGAAGCCCTCGTGGAGGTGTTCCGCCACGCAGCCGGCTGCGAGGCAGCGGTCACGGAACTCGCGCCGGTCTCCCTCATCATCCGCATGGACGACGAAGACCTCGTCGACGACAGCCCCTGGTCCGACGGCAAGGCCTTCATCGACGGGGTCTCCGAGCCCATCACCGCCGCAACCGCCCGCCGCATGGCCGCGGACGGCCGCATCATCCCCATGGTGCTCGGCGGGCCGTCCCAGGTCCTCGACCTCGGCGTCGGCACGCGGCTGTTCAGCAAGGCACAGAAGGTCGCACTGGCCGAACGCGACGGCGGCTGCGCCTGGACCGGCTGCACCCATCCACCGTCGTACACCGAAGCACATCATCTGCAGTGGTGGTCCCGCGGCGGACCGACCGACCTCAGCAACGGCATCCTGCTCTGCGGATTCCATCACCATCGCATCCACAACGACGGATGGGAGGTCACCGTGCGCGATCACGTGCCCTGGTTCATCCCGCCTGCCCACGTCGATCCCCACCGCATTCCGCGGCGGGGCGGTAAGCCGCGGCTGCGGGTCGCCTGACATCGGCGACCCCCGATGTTGCACATGCGGTCAGCGCACAGATCCCGCTCCGGTGCCCTCCGATCGCCCGACGATCACCATCCGACATGCGGGCGGCCTCCTGCGCATTCCTCCTGGACACGGACCGCGACATTCCTGCAGATTCCATCCAATCCACCTGTGTCCCGGCTCCGAACTCGAATCACGCAGCTTTGCGCATCCAACGAAGGAGCAATCGCACAATGACGTCACCGCTCTCACGATCACTCGCAGCACTGGGCGTCATCGCCCTCAGCGCCGCGGGTGTCGTCCTCACCGGCATCCCCGCCCAAGCCCTCCCAGCATCCGCAACCATCGCCGCACCCGACTGCACCGTCCCCGCAGCCGCGACCGTGAGCATCACCGTCAGCAACGCAGCCGACGACGCCACCGACCTCACCTACAAGATCGTCCAGGACTACGGCACCGTCCTCTTCGACAACGTCACGCTCGCCCCCGGCGAGAGCGACGACTACGTCATCCCCGTCCTCGAGGACGCGTCGACACCACTCCAGGTCATCGACGTCACCGGGGGCGTCATCGCCGGCGCCGTCCAGACCGCGAACTGCACACCCAACGCCAGCCCAGCGGCGGTCGCGACCATCGGCGAGGCCAGCTGCCTGCTCCCCTCCGGCGGCATCATCCCGCCCTCCCCCGGGTTCCTCTGGACCTTCGACAACTCCGCCGGCGTCGGTCCTGCCGACTACGAGTTCGTGAAGAACGACACCGTCGTCGAAAGCGGCACCCTTGCCGCCGGCGAGACGCGAAGCTACGCCGCATCCCTCACCCCGAACGAGAGCGGCACCTCCGCGATCCGGTCCGTCGACGCGGCCGGCGACCCGGTCGTCCTCGCCAGCTCCACCTTCGACCTCGACTGCGAACCGGGCCCGGCACCGACCGGCGCCGTCAGCGACGCATCGTGCGAGATCCCGACGGGCGGCATCCTCGTGCCCACCATCCCCGGCGTCGAGTACACCTTCGACAACTCGCTCGGCACCTCCGACGCACCGTACGCCTTCCTCGACGGCGACACCGTCGTGGAGAGCGGCACCGTCGTCGAGGGCGACACCAGGGTCCGATCCTGGTCGCTGACCGAGGACCTCGAGACCGTCGTGCAGGTCGTCACCGAGGACGCCGCCGGCCAACCGGTCGTCCTCGACGCGAAGACGGTCACGCTGGACTGCCTCGCCAACACGCCGACGATCGTCGCGCCCGCCGCCGACGCGGTCGTGACCACGCCCACGACCACCATCAGCGGCACCGGCGACGCGGGCGAGACCATCACCATCGTGATCACCCCCGCCACTGATGACGCCACAGCAGCCGAGACGGCCGCTCTGGACGAGTCCGACGTGTCCGCCGCTGCGGTTGCGGTTCCGGCCACGCTGACCACGACGGTCCAGGCCGACGGCACGTTCTCCCTCGCGGTCGAACTCGCCGACGGCGCGTACAGCGTCTCGGCCTCGGCCACACGGGCCGCCAGCGCCAGCGGTGTGGTCCCGGAGAGCACCTCGCCGTTCTCCGCGCCGACCGACTTCGCGGTCGCGATCGCGGCACCGGTCACCCCGCCGGCTGGCGGTGGCACGACGGTCACCCCCGTGGGATCCACCGGCGGTGGGAACGGTCCGCTCGCGAACACCGGCGTAGAGACGGCCACCTTCGCCGGACTCGCCGCAGTGCTCCTCCTCATCGGTGGAGCCGTCACCATCCTGGTCCGGCGCCGCACGGCCTGATCGACCAGGCGGCACGACCGCCGATCCGAGACCCGCCGGGAGCACGATTCGCCCGGCGGGTCTCATCGTGCCGTCGAGGGGGGCCGTCCACGACCGGCAAGACGATCCAATCCGGTCTCCCGGCTGCTCCGAAGCATTCATTCCGGTCGTTTTCGTGACCCGAATGCGCGAACGGCCGTTTGCATCACCCGGTCCACCCCGACCGCGGTCGATGCGGCAGGGCGGAAGGCAGCAACGGAGCTGCACTCCGCCCGCCACACCTCGCCCAGACGCCGGCCCCTTCGGCATGCCCCGGGACCGGGATGATCGTGCAACCCTTCGACAGGCTCAGGGACCGGGGAGGGCCCGGGGCAGCACGAAGCCCCGCCGTCGACCGGAGTCGATGACGGGGCTTCGCAGGATGAGACGAGGCGGTGACTAGGCCGCGACCTGCGCGCCCTTGCGGCGAGCAGCAGCGACCAGCATGCCGGCAGCACCGAGGAGCAGCAGCGCGGCAGCGCCACCGACGAGGACACCCGAGTCCGAACCGGTGTCAGCCAGCGTCGGAACGACCGGAGCACCAGCAGCGACCGGGTCAGCGATGACGGCGATCGAGTCGGCAGCGACCCGACCAGCCGTGTCCGTCACCGAGAAGGTGTAGGTACCGACCTGGATGCCTTCACCCTCGAGGGTCAGACCCTCGGCGACGAAGCCACCGTTCTCGTCGGCGATGACCGTGTTGGCACCGTCGGCCGAACCGAAGATCTCACCGTTCGGGTCCGTCACAGCGATCGACAGGGTGTCGCCAGGCGTGAAGCCAGCAGCCGTCACACCGAAGCCGGCGCCACCGGGACGCACGTCGGAGAAGAAGATCGTGTCCGGGGTGACCTGCACGCTCGGGACTGCAGCGACGGGAGCCACGAAGGAGTACGTGTCGTTGAGGTAGGTGATCGACTGGACGACGTCGTCGCTGCCAGCAGTGGCCTTCACACCGAACCCGAGGATCTCGTAGTCGTTGCCGATCGCGGCGCTGATCTCTTCGATCGAAACGGGCGTGTTCGCGGGGATGCCCGGCAGGTCATCCGTGCTCGCCTGCCACGGCGGTCCGGGGATGTTCGCCGGGCCCGCGAGCGAAGCGCTCACGGTCGTGGTCGAGTCCACGTCACCCGGAATGACACGGACCTGAACCTGGAAGTACGCAGCATTGAGCGACGAGACGAAGTTCGCGGACGTCAAGAGCGTCTGGAACGAGATCGTGGCGGGCTCCGGAGCGTCGTACGCGTACATGATCTGCGAGTCGCCGGTGAGCACGAGCCCAGCGTCGGTGATCTCGGCAGGCGCGCCAACCTGGTCGGCCGGGAGGGCCTCGTACCAGCCGGTGGCGGTAGCGGGGTCGATGCTGCCCTGGAGCTCGTCCGGGGTCACCTGGTAGTCGAACGCAGAGGCAGAGCCCGCGACGAGGAGGGTGGATCCGGCGACAACTGCGAAGCCGGTGGCGAGAGCCGCAATGCGGCGTGACGTCGTGATTTTCACTGAGAGGAGAACCTTCGTTTAGGGGTCCGATAGGCGCGATGCACCTGTTGGTTCTCTGACACTAAGGGAACTCACAGCGAAACTGAATTAGGGGAACCACTGATTTTTGCGCGAGGCCTCGAGGAGGGTGCGGGAATCCGGACGTCGAACCCCTTCGACAGGTTCAGGGACCAGAGGTCGCGTCCAGGACAGCAGCGCCCCTCGACAAGCTCAGGGACCGCATGGGGTCGTGGAGCCCTTCGACAAGCTCAGGGACCGGGGGTCGCTAGGCCAGGGCGGCGACCGTCTGGCGGGCGATCTCGAGTTCCTCGTTCGTCGGGACGACGAGCACCGTCACCGGCGAATCGTCCGTCGAGATGACCCGGATGCCACGCGCACGCTCCGCGTTGCGCTCCTCGTCGAGGACGATGCCGAGCCCCTCGAGCCCCTGCACCGCACCGGCACGGATCTGCGGCGCGTTCTCGCCGACGCCGGCCGTGAACACGACGACATCGAGACCACCGAGCACCGCGAGGTACGCACCCAGGTAGTGCCGCAGGCGGTGGACGGTCACGTCGAGCGCGAGCTGCGCCGCCTCGTCACCGTTCGACGCCGCATCCGTCACGTCGCGCATGTCGCCCGTGCCCGACAGGCCGAGCAAGCCGCTGCGACGGTTGAGCAGGGTGTCGAGTTCGTCGAAGCCGAGCCCCGCCTTCCGGTGGAGGTGGAACAGCACCGCCGGGTCGATGTCGCCCGAGCGCGTGCCCATCACGAGGCCTTCGAGCGGGGTCATGCCCATCGACGTATCGACCGAACGGCCTCCGTCGACGGCGCACGCCGACGCCCCGTTGCCGAGGTGGAAGACGATCTGCTTCAGCTCCCCCAGCGGGCGCTCGAGATAGGCGGCCGCCGCCTCCGACACGAACTTGTGCGAGGTGCCGTGGAACCCGTACCGACGCACCCGGTGCTTCGCCGCGAGCTCCGCGTCGATCGCGTAGGTGTACGCCGCCGCCGGAATCGTCTGGTGGAACGCGGTGTCGAACACGGCCACGTGCGGCACGTCCGGGAACGCCGCCTGCGCGGCCGTGATGCCCTGCAGGTTCGCGGGGTTGTGCAACGGGGCGAGTTCCGAGATGTCCTCGATGTTGATCTTCACCAGATCGGTGACGACGGTCGGCTCGAAGAAGCGCTTCCCGCCGTGCACCACCCGGTGCCCGACGGCGATCGGCGCGTGCTCCTCGAGCGACGGACCGTGCTCGGCGAAGGCGTCGAGCATGACGCGGAACCCGGCCGTGTGGTCGGGGATCGCCCGCTCGATGATCCACCGCTCCTCGATGGGCGTCGCGTCGTCGTCCGTCTCGCCCGAGCTCGTGTCCTCATACGTCATCGCGCGGTGCTCGGCCGCGCCCGTCGCGTCGCCGATGCGTTCGACGAGCCCGCTGGCGAGCGTCCGCTCCGTCTCGACATCGATGATCTGGTACTTGAACGACGAGGAACCGGAGTTCACGACGAGGACGGTGGGCATGTGCGTGTGGACCTATTCCTGCTCTTGCGCCTGGATGGCGGTGATGGCGACCGTGTTGACGATGTCCTGCACGAGGGCGCCGCGCGACAGGTCGTTGATCGGCTTGTTCAACCCCTGCAGCACCGGCCCGATGGCGACGGCACCGGCCGAACGCTGCACCGCCTTGTACGTGTTGTTGCCGGTGTTGAGGTCGGGGAAGATGAACACCGTCGCGCGCCCCGCGACCTGCGAGTCGGGCATCTTCGTCGCGGCGACCGCGGCGTCGGCGGCGGCGTCGTACTGGATCGGGCCCTCGACGAGGAGGTCGGGGCGACGCTCCCGGACCTGCCGAGTGGCCGACCGGACCTTCTCGACATCGGCGCCCGCACCGGAGTCTCCGGTGGAGTACGACAGCATCGCGATCCGCTGCTCGATCCCGAACTGCTCGGCCGTCTCGGCCGAGGAGATCGCGATGTCGGCCAGCTGAGCGTCCGTCGGGTCGGGGTTGACCGCGCAGTCACCGTAGACGAGCACGCGGTCGGCGAGCGCCATGAGGAACACACTCGACACGACGGAGACGCCGGGCTTGGTCTTGATGATCTCGAACGACGGGCGGATGGTGTGCGCCGTCGTGTGGGCGGCACCCGAGACCATGCCGTCGGCGAGGCCGAGGTGCACCATCATCGTGCCGAAGTAGGAGACGTCGGTGACGGCGTCGTTCGCCATGTCGATCGTGACGCCCTTGTGGGCCCGCAGGCGTGCGTACTCCTGCGCGAACTTGAACCGCAGGACCGCGTCGAACGGGCTGACGATCGTCGCCTTGCTGAGGTCGATGCCGAGCTCGATCGCCCGCGACCGGACCTCGATCTCCTCACCGAGGATGGTGAGGTCGGCGACCTCGCGGGCGAGCAGCGTGCCTGCGGCGCGCAGGATGCGGTCGTCGTCGCCCTCAGGCAGGACGATGTGCTTCCGGTTCGACCGGGCCCGCTCCAACAACCCGTACTCGAACATGAGTGGCGTGACGACGTCGGCGCGTGCGACGTTGAGCAGCTCGAGCAGCAGCGGTGCGTCGACGTTCTGTTCGAACAGCGCGAGCGCGGTGTCGTACTTGCGCTGCGAGTCGGCGGCGAGACGGCCGCGGGTGTTCATGACGCGGACCGCCGTGTCGTATGTGCCGAGGTCGGTGCTGACGATCGGCGGGATCTCGCCGAGGCCAGAGATGAGCTCCTCGACGGCCTCGGGCAGCGGGAACCCGCCGTTCAGGACGATGCCGGCGATCGACGGGAAGGTGTCGGAGGCGTTCGCCATGAGCGCGGCCAGCAGGACCTCGGTGCGGTCGGCGGGGATCACGATGACCGCGCCCTCCGTCAGCCGCGGCAGCACGTTGACCATCGACATACCGGCCACGACGACGCCGAGCGCCTCGCGGGTGAGGAGTTCGGCGCTGCCCTTGACGAGGGTGCCGTCGACGGCCTCGAGGATGCTGTCCATCGTCGGCGCGATGAGGAAGGTGTCCTCCGGGATGGCCCAGACGGGGACCATCGCGGCACCGGCCGCGTGACCCGCCGGGGCGACGACGGACGCACCCGAGGAACCGTTCGGGTGGATCGCGTCACTGATCGCCGCCGTGATCTCGAGCAGCTTCTCGGGGTCGGCGCGGTTCGCGACGACGGCCAGCAGCTGGGCGTGGGCATCGGCCAACTCACCGAGTGCGAGCTCCGCGATGTTGCGCATGTCGTCGGGCGTGCGCGCGAGCGATTGGCCGAGCTGCTCCCCCGACCCCTGGCCGGCGCGGCCGCCGAGCACGAGGAGGACGGGCGCACCGAGGTTCGTGGCGATCCGGGCGTTGTAACCGAGCTCCGTCGGGCTGCCGACGTCGGTGTAGTCCGAGCCGAGGATGACGACGGCGTCGCACTGCGCCTCGACATGCTTGTACCGCTGGACGATGCGCGAGAGCGCCGCCTCGGGGTCGGCGTGGACGTCGTCGTAGCTGACGCCGATGCAGTCCTCGTAGGAGAGGTCGACGCCGTCGTGCTCGAGCAACAGCTGCAGCACGTAGTCGGGTTTCGTCGTCGAGCGCGCGATGGGCCGGAACACCCCGATCCGCTCGATCTGATGGCTCAGGGTGTCGAGGACCCCGAGGGCCACCGTCGACTTCCCGGAGTGTCCTTCGGCAGAGATGATGTAAATGCTTCGCGCCACGGGTTCCAGCCTACGGGGAGGGGGTCCGTGGGGGCTGGGTAACCGCACAATGTCGGGTTGCACGGGGGGGCTGTAGCAGCGGATTCGGCCCAGGGCAAGCCTGGACTTCCGCCGCCATGAATGGTGCGGCCGATGCGCCCTGCGGGAATGGTCAGCAGTGGAACCGCTGACACGATCGACAACCGCGACATTCCGCCGAAGTGGCCACCGATCCCCGCGCTACACCCGCGTAGCGGTACGCTGATCAGGCATTTTTGTCGATCAGCCGATTTCCGCTAAAGGACCGACAGCGCTCTGGAGACTGTTGGCTTCTCCCGCAGGGCGACCGACATCCGACGGACGCCCGGTCCGGTCGTATCACCCGTCCATGAAGACGGACGCCCTGCACAGTCGCAGGCGGCAGTCCTGCCGGACGCCCCAGCCCCATCCTCGAACCCAAGGAATGCTCTTGTCACGACACCTGTCCTGGCGGAAGGCACTCGCCGTGCCCGCCGCCATCGCTCTTGCCCTCGGCGGCGCGGTGCTCACCGCAGCACCGGCCTCCGCTGCCGAAGCCGGCCTCACGGTCACCGCGCCTGCTCAGAACTCCACCGTCGACTCCCGCACGGTCACCGTCACCGGTTCCGTGTTCGGCGGCTCGACCGTCATCGTCTACGCCGCGGACGGCACCACCCCGCTCGCTCGGACCAACGTCGGCGGCAGCTTCGGCCAGCCCATCGACTACAGCGTCCAGCTCCCGACGTACGCGGACGACGCAACCGTCGCCCAGAACATCAAGGTCGGTGGTCTGTTCGGCGGCAGTGGCATTCCGCAAGTCCCCGTCGACTTCTCCCTCCCGGCCGTGGCCCCCGTCTTCTCGGTCACGAGCCCGACGGAAGGCCAGGAGCTGGACTCTCGCACGGTCACGTTCACCGGTACCGGCACCGACGGCTCCACC
>NZ_LMJX01000001.1:137832-137902 GCF_001421315.1 Plantibacter sp. Leaf1
CTGTTGTCAACGGCCAGTGGACCACCACCGGCACCTACGCTGACGACGCAGCCGTCGCCCAGACGGTCAA
>NZ_LMJX01000001.1:138052-138154 GCF_001421315.1 Plantibacter sp. Leaf1
GCCGTGCCCGCACAGACCTTCTCGGTCACGAGCCCGACCGAAGGCCAGGAGCTGGACTCTCGCACGGTCACGTTCACCGGTACCGGCACCGACGGCTCCACC
>NZ_LMJX01000001.1:138285-138355 GCF_001421315.1 Plantibacter sp. Leaf1
TCGTCACCAACGGCCAGTGGACCACCACCGGCACCTACGCTGACGACGCAGCCGTCGCCCAGACGGTCAA
>NZ_LMJX01000001.1:138420-197650 GCF_001421315.1 Plantibacter sp. Leaf1
AACACCGTCCTCGGCGCTCCGAGCATCACCAGCCCGACCGAGGGCCAGACGATCGTCGGCGACCGCGTCACGTTCACGGGAACCGGCGAGCCCGGCGCCTACATCGGTCTCCTGACCGTGCCGACCGCCGCCCTGGACGAGGTCTCCGCGAACGCCCGCGCTGCAGCCGAGCCGGCCGACCCCGCCGACGACATCCTCGTCGACGAGAACGGTCAGTGGAGCGTCACGCTCGCCTTCGCACCGAACGCGTACACGACCGTCGCGATCCAGAGCACCGTCCCCGCCCCCACCGAGGCTGACCAGATCTCGGCTCCGTCCGAGCCCGTGTCCTTCACCCTCGCTGCGGCTCCGGCCGCTGTCGCACCGGGTGCAGCCACGCCGCCGGCAGCCAACGCCGGGAACTCCCTCGCGTCGACCGGTGTCGACGGCACCGCGTTCCTCGGTCTCAGCGCCCTGCTGATGCTCGGTGGAGCCGCACTGCTCGTCGTCCGGAAGCGTCGCGCACAGCTCAGCTGATCTGACGCACTCCCGAGCCCCGGGGTCCTGCCACGTGCGGGGCTCCGGGGCTTTCATGTGCGTCCGCGGTCGACGGCAGACCGGCGCAGGAGCAGGAGATCGGCGCGAGAACAGGAGGAACAGGCCTCGGATGTCCTGCTGCGAGGCGGATGTCCTGCTGCGACGCGGACGGCCTGATCGTGCCGGGCCAGAGACGGGCACCGCATGCACCGAGCGCACGAAAAGACTCCCCGCGCACCCGCCAGAGCCCGGTTACCCTTGCTGCGTTTCCGCCCTGGGGGAGTTGGCCTGGATGGCGCCACGCGGGGAGCCGTCACCCAGTGTACCCGAGCCGCGACCGGGTTGCGTACGCTCCGCCGGAGGCGTTGACTGGCGGATCTGGGGCCACCGGCCGCAGACCCTCGATCGACCGCCGCTCCCACGAACGGGCGGCGCGAGGATCGACACCGCATCGAACGAGAGGACTCACATGACCGACGTCGTCATCGCCGGAGGACACGGACAGATCGCGCTGCACCTGCAGCGGCTGCTCGCCGAAGCAGGCCACACCCCCGCGGGCATCATCCGCAACCCCGAGCAGGTGGGCGAGCTCCAGGGCATCGGCTCCCGCGCCATCGTCCTCGACCTCGAGCACTCCTCGCCGGCCGAACTCGCCGACGAACTCGCCGGGACCGACGTCGTCGTGTTCGCGGCCGGAGCCGGCCCGAACAGCGGCGCCGACCGCAAGCTCTCCCTCGACCGCGACGGAGCCGTGCTCCTCGCCGAGGCAGCCGAACTCGCGAAGGTCCCGCGCTACATCATGGTGTCCGCGATGGGCACCGACGACTTCGACCCGGAGTCGGACGACGTCTTCCAGGTCTACCTGCGGGCGAAGTCCGAGGCGGACGCCGACCTGCGCGGCCGCGACCTCGACTGGACCATCGTCCGCCCCGGTGGCCTGACGGACGACGCGCCGACCGGCACGATCACCGCCGCGACGACCACCGACCGCGGCTCCATCCCGCGCGCCGACGTCGCCGCCGTACTGTTCGCGCTCATCGAGTCCGGTGCGGCCTCCCGCACGCAGTTCGAGGTCATCGGCGGCGAGACCCCGATCCGCGAGGCGCTCTCGGCGCTGTAGGACACGCGCTCCTCGACAGGCTCGGCGAACGGACCCCCGTTCCCGGGCCTGTCGTCGTTTCCGGAGCGCGCGGCCCGGGGCCTGGTGCCTGAGCCGGTCGCAGGGCAACGCAAGCGATGTGCCCGACGGCTCCGAAGATCTCCCTGACCGGTACCGACCCGGTGTGTGCGCGACGTGGTGCACATATGGAGTTCCTGTGGGCGACCCGTCCAGGGGTGTTACCTGTTCGTTATCAGTCCTAGGATCGGGCAGACGGGTTCCGGCCCGGACGATGCACGCAGCGCGACGGAGGCCGACGATGGACCAACGCTACGACCCCGCGTTCCAGCGCGGACACACCGATCAGCGCTCCCGCCCGAACGCCGTCGACTCCGGCCGTCGGAGCCGACTCGCCTCCCTCGAGGAGGTCGCCCCGCAGCTCATCCAGCCGCCGACCGACGGCCGCCCGGTCCGCCCGCCCACCGACGACCGCTTCGACGACGGCCCGCGCGCCCGCGTCGAGCCCTTCCGCCAGGGGGCGCCGGCCGGCGCCGCCCCGGAAGCCGGCCCGTCCGCCGAGGACCTCGCCCGCTGGGCCGACGAGGACGAGGAGGCCCGCGGCGCCGCATCGGCCAAGGCCGCGCAACTGGAACGCGCGCTGTGGGCGGTCGGTGTCGTCCTCGCGGTCGGCGGTGGCCTCGCCATCTGGTTCGCGACGAGCAACGGCTACCGCGGCTGGAACGGCACCGGCGACGGCCCACCGATGGCGTTCCTCATCTTCCAGACCATCCTGGCGATCGGTCCGTGTCTCGTGACCGTCGGACTCGCCACCATCGTCGGGCTGCTGTTCAGGCGTCTGCACGACCACGACCGCAGGAGCCGACCATGACCGAGCAGAGCAGTCTGGGCCGCACCACCAGGGACTCCGTCGCCGAACTGAACCCCGCGTTGACCGCCGTGGAGTTCCAGCTCCTCGCCGAACGGATCCTCGACAACGTCGAACGTGTCATCGACGGCAAACCGTTCGCCGCCCGCATGGCGCTCATCGTGATGCTCGCCGAAGGGCACCTGCTCATCGAGGACGTCCCCGGCGTCGGCAAGACGGTCCTCGCGAAGGCCCTCGCGGCCTCCGTCGGCAGCTCCGTCCGCCGAATCCAGTTCACGCCCGACCTGCTCCCCTCCGACGTGACCGGCGTCTCGATCTTCAACCAGGTGGACCGCGAGTTCGAGTTCAAGCCGGGCGCCGTGTTCGCGAACATCGTCATCGCGGACGAGATCAACCGCTCCTCCCCGAAGACGCAGTCGGCGCTCCTCGAGTCGATGGAGGAGGGCCAGGTCACGGTCGACGGCGAGACCCACGCGCTGCCGTCTCCGTTCACCGTCGTCGCCACGCAGAACCCGCTCGAGATGGAGGGCACCTACGCCCTGCCGGAAGCCCAGCGCGACCGGTTCATGGCGCGCATCTCCATGGGCTATCCCGACCCCGACGCGGAACTCGCGATGCTGCGCCAACGCGACACGGTGAACCCGCTGGACACGATCGGTCCGGTCGCCTCGCGCGGTGACGTCGAACGCCTCATCGCCTGGGCGCGCGGCGTGTTCGTCTCGCCGATCGTGGAGCAGTACTGCGTGTCGCTCGTGCAGGCGACGCGGGTGCACCCGGAGCTCCGCCTCGGGGCGAGCCCCCGTGCCACGCTGCAACTCATCCGCGCCGCGAAGGTCCTGGCAGCGCTCGACGGCCGCGAGTTCGTCCTCCCCGACGACATCGACCAGCTGCTCGCGCCGGTGCTCGCGCATCGCCTCATCCCGACGCGCCGCGCGGTGAGCGCCCACGACCGCTCGGGCGTGCAGGCGGTCGCCGAGGTGCTCGTCGAACTCCTCGAACGGACCCCGGTGCCGCACTCCGGCCGAGCCGAGGCGAGGTCCTGATCGTGTGCCCGCACGGCGATCGCCGGGCCCTGGTGACGCGCCAGGAGGTTCCGGGCCCATGAGGCGTCGGATCCCGCTGACGAGGCGCGCCGTCGGCGTGCTCGTGGCGGCAGGCGTCTGCCTCGTCTTCGCCCGCGGCATCGGTTCGCCGGAGCTGCTCGCCGCCGCCGGACTCCTCATCGCCCTCGTGGCCGCCAGTTTCGGCGCCGTCTACCTGGAACGCCCCTCGCTCCGGGTCGACCGCACGACGCGGCCGGACCTCGTCGCCGTCGGCGGTCGCATCTCGGTCGAGGTCTCCATCGCCGAGACGAGCGCCCTGCCGCACGTGCACACCGAGTGGAAGGACCGCATCCCGTCCGGGCTCGACGGCGACGCGAGCGGCACGCTCCCGAGCACGGGCGTCGCCGGTATCGGCTCCCGCAAGCGGACCGCCGAGTACACGGTGACGGCGCTGCGCCGCGGCCAGCACGAACTCGGTCCACTCGGCCTGGCGGTGAGCGACCCGTTCGGGCTGGTCGTCCGCCGGCGGAATGTCGGTGGAACCCACGCGGTCGTCGTCCTGCCGGAGGTCGTGGTCCTGCCGGAGATCCCCGCGCTGACCGCCAGCCGCGACGGCTCCACCCGCCCTTCGTCCCTGCGCGCGGGTGCCGGCGAGGACGACGTCATCGCCCGCCCCTACCTCCCCGGCGACGCGATCCGACGCCTGCACTGGCGGGCGAGCGCGCATCACGGTGAGCTCATGGTCCGGCAGGAGGAGCAGCGCAACGACCCCGAGGCGACCGTGCTCCTCGACACCGCGGCCGCCCACTGGGCCTGGCCCGACGACGACCCGTCCCACCTGCCGGCGTTCGAGCAGGCCGTCTCCCTCGCCGCGTCGATCACCGCGCACCTCGTCGACGCCGAGTACCGGGTGAACCTCGTCGGCGCCGGGAGCGAAGCCCTCTCCCGCGAGGTCGGCGCCGGCTCGTCGGCGAACGGCCTGCGCTCCAGCCCCGTCGGCGGCATGGGCGACGCACTCGAACGCGGCGGGCAGCACCTCGAGGACGACGACCTCGACGCCGCGCTGCTCGACCTCGCACTCCTGCGGCCGTCGCACGAGCCGACCCGGTTCCTCGACCTCTCCCCCGTCATCTCGGCACGTCGCACGCAGCCCGTCATCGCGATCCTCGGCGACGTGGAGGAGGGCGACCTCGGCGAACTGACGGCGGTCGCACGGCTCTCCCCGCTGCCCATCGCACTGCTCCCGGCCGGCGCGCGACGCCGGACGGTCGAGCTGCTGGAGCTCGCCGGGTGGCGATGCCACGTCGGCGAACGCGGGGCATCCTTCGCGGCGCTGTGGCTCGACAGCAGCGGTCCCGCCAGCGCCGCCGGGGCGTCACGGTCGACCAGCCGCCAAGGTCGTCGCGGGGGTGCGTATGTCCGTCGCTGAGGGACGTCGCGCGGCCGGGAACGCCAACGGGAGACGACCGACCGCCGGCCCCGCCTCACGCGACCGGGCTCGCCCGACCGGAGCCGGGACCAGCGGCGGATCGTGGTCCGGCGTCGACAGCGGTCGACCGGAAGACGCACGAGCGTCCGCGACCAGCGGAGACCTCCGACTCGCCCTCGCCGCGTTCGCCCTCCTCGTGACCGGCGGCCTCGGTTTCGGCCGCGTGCTCGACACGCTCGACTGGTGGGTCGTGGCGAACGTCGTCATCGCGATCGTCCTCGCCAGCGCCGTCCTCCTCCGTCGCACCAGGCTGCCGGCGGTGTTCGTATGGGTCGGCTCCGCGATCACCTGGCTGCTCACCATCACCATCGGCTTCGCGAGCGGCACCGCCATCCTCGGCATCGTGCCGACACCCACCACGGTCACCACCTTCGAACGCCTCCGCGACGCCGGGTTCCAGACCTTCCACGACGGGTCCGCGCCGCTCGACACGGACGCCGGGGTCGTCTTCGTGATGGCCGCCGGCGGTGGCCTCGTCGCCCTCGCCGTCGCCTGGCTCGTCCTCGGCCGACACGCGCCGGTCCTCGCGGGCGTCCTCGTCTTCGCGGTCTACGCCGGCCCCACCGTCGCCGTGTCGTTCCCGCTCGACCCCTGGGTGTTCGCCGCCGTCGCACTCGCCTTCCTCTGGCTGCTCCGCGAGGACGTGCGACGCCGGGAACGGTTGCGAGAGGCCGCCTCGGCCCTTGCGGCCGGCTCCACCCGACGGACGGGATCGACGGCGCTCGCGGGACGCTTCGGCAGTGTCGGCCCCGCGGTCCTCGTCGGCGCGGTCGCCGTGGTCGTCGCCCTGCTCACCCCGGCCGCGCTCCCCGACCTCGCCGTCCGCGACGTGACCGCCGGCGCCCGCGGCAACGGCCCCTTCGCCAACGGCATCAATCCGCTCATCTCCCTCGGCCAGAGCCTGCGTCGCCCGGCGAACACGACCGCGCTCGAGTACACGACCACCGCCGACGACGCGCCCTACCTCAAGGTCACCGACCTCAGCGACTTCACGGGCAACGTCTGGGGTCCCGACAACTCCGGCTACAACGACGGCAACTCGCTCGACGCCTTCCCCGCGCCGGCCGGGCTCAGCGAGGCGATCCCCGTGGAGACCTTCGAGACCACCGTCACGGTGGACTCGCTGTCGAGCCCGTGGCTGCCCCTGCCGTATCCGACGCAGAAGGTCGACGGGCTCCGCGGTGACTGGCGGTTCGAAGCCGCCGGGCTGACGGCGATGGCGGAACGTGGATCCACCCGTGGCCAGACCTACACCGCGACGAGCACCGCGATCCTGCCGACGGCGCAACAGATGCGCGACGTCCCGCCCGTCGCCGACCCGGCGTCCGCGGCCCAGTACCTCGAGCTGCCCGACGAGCTGCCGCAGATCATCCGAGACACCGCCGCAGAGGTCACGGCAACCGCCTCGACCGACTACGACCGGGCGATCGCCCTGCAGCGGTACTTCCGCAGCTCCTTCGAGTACTCCGAATCGGCACCCGTGGAGGAGGGCTTCGACGGCAGCGGCGCAGAGGTCATCGCGACGTTCCTCGAACGCAAGGCCGGGTACTGCATCCACTTCTCCTCCGCGATGGCCGTGATGTCGCGCGTCCTCGGCATCCCGGCGCGCATCGCCATCGGGTATCTGCCCGGCACGACCATCGACAACACGCCGTCGAACCGCGGCACCTACATCGTGACCTCCGACCAGCTGCACGCGTGGCCGGAACTGTACTTCGAGGGCGTCGGTTGGGTGCCGTTCGAACCGACCGCGAGCCGTGGGGTCGTGACGCAGTTCACCGACACGAGCGCTGCGACACCGGGAAGTGGATCGGTGAGTCCCGACAGCCGTCCGGCTCCGACCGCGGCATCGACGCCCACGCCGACGGCTGGGGCCCTCGGCGGATCGACGGCCACCCAGACCGGCGGTGGGCTGCCGGCCATGCTGGTGCCGCTCGCGGTCCTGCTCGGCGTGCTCGTGCTCCTCGCCACCCCCTCGATCGCCCGTGGTGTCCGGCGTGCGGCTGGGCGTCGACGGGCCCACGCCGCCGGGACCTCGGCCGGCTGGGCGTGGACGGAGTTCGTCGACAGCGCCAGGGATCTCGGGTTCCCGGTGACGACGTCGGAGTCGCCGCGTGGCTTCGCGGCGAGACTGCGCGGGCAGTTCCAGGTCGATTCGCCCGCGATCGAGCGGCTCGTCACCGCCGTCGAGCGGGAGAGTTACGCGCGGGCCGCCACCGACCGGGCGTCCGGTGGCGAACCTCCGGCGAGCGCCGACGCCGTCGAGGCCGCGCTCGGCGAGGCGAGAGCTGCCCTGCGCGCCGTGAGCCCGCCGATCGAACGGGTCCTGTCGGTGGTGTTCCCGCGGTCGCTCGTGTCGCACCGGGACCAACGCGTCGACTGGCGACCCCCTGCCGCGAGCTGATCCGTGGTGCCGAGCGGTGCGTGGTTCCGGCAGGTGGCGCGCGGGAGTCCGCGAACCAGGTATGCTGCTATCTGGCCGTTTTTCACAAACAGCCGAGGAGAATTCGCCTAGTGGCCTATGGCGCACGCTTGGAAAGCGTGTTGGGTTAACGCCCTCGGGGGTTCGAATCCCCCATTCTCCGCCAGCATCACCACAAACGCCCGACGCATCCGCGTGGGGCGTTCTGTGTTTCCGTAGCCCGTAGCCCGTTGCCAGCGCGGTGCGCTGACGTGAGCGCGGGTCACACGCGTGAGCGCGGGTCTCCGGAGGGGTGCGCCCGCGGCTCCGACCCGCGCCCAGGCCGAACGGTCACCGTTCGCGTCAGCGCACCGCACTGGCAAGAACAGATCATTCACGGGTTGACGGTTAGAGATCAAAGCGTTAGTGTTCTAACCATGGACGACGAGACACCCGCCTTCACCAGCACCCTGCAGATGGTCCGTTGGATCGGGTGGGCACAGCGCAAGGCCGGCGAGGACTGGATCCGCGCCCGCGAACTCAGTCACGAACAGGCCTTCGTCCTCGGGTACCTCGTCCAGCATCCCGGCTCGATCCAACGCGACATCGCCGAGGTGAGCCGAACGAGCGCCGCGAGCGTTTCGAGCCTCCTGCAGGGGCTCGAACGCCGAGACCTCGTCGAACGCCGCGCGGAGGACGGGAACGCGCGCACCAAGCGCGTCTTCGCCACCCAGCTCGGCGCCGACCTCATCGACGGGTTCGAAACCGCGATGGCCGACGCCGACGACAGCATCCTCACCCCGCTGGACCAGAGCGAACGCGACACCCTGCACGCTCTGCTCACGAAGCTCACGGCGAACCTGCCGCAGCCGACCCGCTGACCATCGCTCGGTTGACCCGAGCTCCCTGACCACGCGCCGAGACCACTCGCCACGCGCGTCACCCACCGCCGACGGCGACCGCGACCGCGACCGCCATCACGCTCGCCATCGCCATGACGGCGCTGTCCGTCGCGCCCGGACGCCCGCTGAGCTCGTCCGCCCAGCCCGCGACCGTTCCCCTCTTCCCCATTCACCCCTCGCCGCGCCGGCGCTCATCGTCGCGCCCGGAACCTGCCCGAAACGGAGCCTTCCATGCACCCCGAACACCACACCGATCACGAAGCCGACCCGTCCATCCCCGGCGACGCCGCTGCTTCATCGACCGCCGCCGCTCCCTCGACCGCCGCCACTCCCCCGACCGCCGCCACTCCCTCGACCGCCACCACGACCGCCGCCGACACGGTCGGCAGCAACCGCTGGTACCTCTCGACCGCCCCGATCATCCGAGCACTGGTCCACCTGTGCGTCCCGATGGCGGCCGCGCTCGTCGTCAGCGCCGTCTACAACCTCATCAACGCCGGCGTCGTCGGCTCGCTCCACGACACCACGCTGCTCGCCGCGATCACGCTCGGAGCGCCGATCCTCGGATTGATCATGGCCATCGGCGACCTGTTCGGCGTCGGCGGCGGCGCGCTCATCTCGAGGCTCCTCGGCGCCTCGGAACGCGACCCCGCGCAAGCCGGTGACATCAAACGCGCCGCCACCTTCGCCGTCTGGGGAGCCTTCCTCACCGGTGCCGTCCTGGGCGGGATCGGCCTCGTCTTCCTCGGCCCCCTCGTGTCGCTGCTCGGGGCGGATGCGGTCACCGCCCCGGCGACCTCCGCGTTCATCGGCGTCATGCTCGCATTCGTCCCCGTCATGGCGACCGCGTTCTGCCTGGAACAGCTCGTCCGAGCCGAGGGTGCCGCCCGTCAGGTGATGATCGCGCTCATCGCCTCCGCCGTCGCCAACCTCGTCCTCGACCTCGTCTTCATCCTCGGGCTCGGCTGGGGTGTGGCCGGGGCGGCGCTCGCGATGGGCCTTGCCAACCTCGGTGTCGTCGTCTACTTCGTCGCTTGGTTGCAGCGCAACAGCGAGCACGTCAGCCTGGCGCCGCGCTGGTTCACGCTGTCGCCGACGATCCTCAAGCCGGTCCTCAGTGTCGGCGTCAGCACGCTCCTGCAGTCCGGCTTCCTCATCGTCACCGCGCTCGTCCTGAACACGCTGGCCGCCGGCTACGGAGACGCACCGCTCGCCGCCATGGGGGTCGCGGTCCGGATCGCCCAGGTACCGGAGTTCCTCGTCATGGGGGTGACGTTCGGCGTGCTCCCCCTCCTCGCCTACGCGTTCGGCAAGGGTGACGGTGCGCGCCTCCGCTCGGCCCTTCGAGCCTCGGCCCTCACGGTCGGTGGGATCTCGGTGCTCTTCGCCGGTGTCGTCTTCGTCCTGCGCGAGCCGATCGTCTCCGCGTTCATCGCCGATCCGGCCGTCCTCGGGCTCGGCGTCACGATCCTCGTCGCGCAGCTCACCGCGATGATCGCCAACGGCTTCACCGGGCTCATCACCTCGCTCTTCCAGGCGACCGGGCGGGCGCTCGCCGCGACGGTCATGGCCGTCACCCAGGGGGTGTTGTTCGTCCCCATCGTGCTGCTCGGCAACCTCTGGTTCGGACTCGGGGGCATCGTCTGGTCGCTGACCGTGACGGAGGTCATCGTCTTCCTGGTGGGCGTGCTCCTCTGGCTGGGCTCGCGGGCGGCCATCGGCCGCGGGCTCGCCGCCGGCTCCCCGGAGCGAGCCGACACCCAACTCACCGACGCCTGACGGACTGCCAGCGCGGTGCGCTGACGTGAGCGCGGGTCACCCGCGTGAGCGCGGGTCTCCAGAGGGCCGCGCCCAAGCGTGCGACCCGCGCTCACGCCGATCGCACCGATCTCACGCGTCGAGGACCATCCGCATCACCGCGTTCTCGATGAGCACCCCACGACGCTCGACCCGCTGCTCACGGACTACGACGAAGTCATGACGCTCGAACACCGGCTGCGCCGTCCGACTCGCCTGCACGGTCACCTCCCGGAGTCCCACCGCCCGGGCTTCGTCGAGCACCTGACGGATGAGCGCGGAACCGACGCCGCGTCGTCCGGCGTCCGGATCGACGAACAGCATGTCGAGGTAACCGGTCTCGACGTCCAGGTCGGTGAATCCGACCACCGAGTCGTCGATGACAGCGACCCACGTCGTCACCGCGGCACGTCGGGCGGCCCAGTCGTCGAGTACCACAGCCAGCGGGTCGTCCGGCACCCATGCGGTGCGTTGTTCGGCCGTGTAGTGGGCGGCAGCGGTCACCCGCACCGCGCGTTCGAAGATTGCTCTGGTCGCTCGGGCATCGGTGTCGCGGTACGGGCGGATCAGGAGGTCGTCGAGCACGCCGGTCAGCCTAGCCGGACCGCCGCGACTCGGCGGGCGGCGGCGTCAGCCCTCGATCGCCGGGATCTCCGCGAGGTCGGCGTACACGGGGATCCCGCGCTCGCGGGCGATCGCGACGTCGGTGTCGGCACCGGAGGACTCACCCGGCAGCCGGAGCACCGCGTCGCAGTGCTGGAGCAGGCGCCTCGCCGTCTCGTACATGACGTCGCCGTCGCCGGCGGTGTCTCCGGCGTCAATCCCTCGGAGGATCGGCAGGGCGACCCATTCGCCGATCATCGGCACGTGGCCGAGGGCGTAGATGGGGGCCGCCGCGGCTTCGAGTCGTTCGAGGTTGCGGGCGATGGCGGCGGGGTCGCCACCGGTTCCGGAACGGTAGGGGCCGGCGATGAGGATCAGGAGTGGTGTGTTCATGCCCAGCACTGTAGCGTTAAGCACGCACAAACGTGCAACATCGTGAAGGAGTACGCATGCTGAGCGCACAACGTCGAACGCACCTCCTGGACCTCCTCGAGCGCGACGGCCGGATCGTCGCTAAGGAGGCCGCAGCCGCACTCGGGGTGTCGGAGGACTCGATCCGCCGGGACCTCCGCGACCTGGCCGACGCCGGCCAGTGCATCCGCGTCTACGGCGGAGCGCTGCCGGTGCCCGCGGCCGACCGCCCCTTCGCGGAACGCCTCTCCCTGGAGACGGACAGCAAGGAGCGCGTCGCCCGCGTCGCCGCCGCACGCATCCTCCCGGGCAGCACCGTCATCATCGACGCCGGCACCACGGCCCTCGCCCTCGCCCGCCTGCTCCCCGACGACCCGACCCTCACCGTCATCACGCCGAGCCCCGCGGTCGCGCTCGCCGTCGCCGAGCATTCGCCGGCACGCGTGATCATGGTCGGCGGCGAACTGGGGCGGCACTCGATGGTCACCAACGGAGCCCTTGCCACCGAGGCGATCCGACGGCTGAGTGCCGACGCGTGCTTCCTCGGCGTCACCGGGGTGCACCCGGAACACGGCCTCACCACCGGGGAACTCGACGACGCCGCCACGAAACGCGCCCTCGCCGAGCGCAGCACCGAGGTCTACGTGCTCGCTAGCGAGGAGAAGATCGGCGCCGTCTCCCGATACCCGGTGCTCGACCTCGACGAGGTCACCGAGGTCATCGTCGACCCGGAGGGCACGACCACGACCCCGTGAGGTGGCGTCAGGCGCGCCGGCGCGTCAGATGGCCGGGCCCGCCAGACGATCAGAGCGCTCAGACGATCGGGTAGGTCTCGGCGAGGAACGCCGCGTACCCGCCCGGCGTGCGACCACGGCGGCGCCCCGAGGTCTCGACCGCGCCGTCCAGCGTCGGCACGACCCGGAACCCCGCCGCCCGAGCCCGTTCGACGACGTCGACGTCCTCGTGCTCGGCCAGTTCGCGGAACCCACCGATCGCCTCGAGCCGATCGGCCCGGACACCGAGGTTCGCCCCGTGGACGTTCCCCGGCAGATGCCCGGCAGGATGCGTCTCCAGCCACCGCTCCACGTCGCGCTCGGAGAAGTCGCCGAAGTCGGGACGGACCGTGCCCAGCAGGACGTCCACACCGGCGTCGAAGGCGTCGGCGTGCACGGACAACCAGTCTGCCGGGACGCGGGAGTCTGCGTCGGTGTTCGCGATCCACCGCTCGGTCGGGTCGGCGTCGCCGAGTCGCGTCGCGGTGTCGACACCCGCGCGGCGGGCCGCTCCGACGCTGCGCTCCTCGATGACCACCACGGACGCCGCGGCTGAACCGGCGTCGTGACCGATCCCGCCGGCGCCGTCGTCGAGGCCGTCGAGGCGTTCCGTGACGATCCGGGCCGTGTCGTCACGGCAGTCGTCGAGGACCACGACGAGGCCCACCTGCAGGCCGGGGCGACGCCGCTGCACCTCAGCCCGGGCGACGAGCAGGGCGTCCAGGCAGGCGCCGATCAGCTCCTCCTCGTCGTGGGCCGGCACGACCACGTCGATCCGTCGCAGCATCAGGAGGTCAGACCGTCCACCGCGGCGACACTCGCCTCACCGGCCGGCACGAGGACGTCGAGCAGGAAGTCGTCCTCGACGTGCTGGACCGAGCGACGGCCGGGCCAGCGTTCGAGCAGCCGACGGTGGACGAGCTCGGCCGAGGTCGCCGCGTGGTCGTCCGGGTGACGCCAGTGGCACGCCACGATAGTGCCGTCCGGGGTGAGCGATCCGAGGATCCGGTCGATGACCCGGTCGAGGTCCGCCTCGGACAGGTAGTAGCCGACCTCGGACAGC
This sequence comes from Plantibacter sp. Leaf1, assembly GCF_001421315.1. Classification (NCBI taxonomy): domain Bacteria; kingdom Bacillati; phylum Actinomycetota; class Actinomycetes; order Micrococcales; family Microbacteriaceae; genus Plantibacter; species Plantibacter sp. Leaf1. The sequence continues at coordinate 151,404 of NZ_LMJX01000001.1, forward strand.
ACCACCAGGTCGAACTCGCCCGCCGGCCACTCGTCCGGCACGGTCCGGCGTTCGAAGCGGGCGGTGGGGACGTGTCGTCGGGCGAGCTGCAACGGCGCCTCGGCGATGTCGACACCGAGCACCTGGTCGCTGCGTTCCGCGAGCCGGGCCGTGAGCACGCCGGTGGCGCAGCCGAGTTCGAGCACCGAGCGGTATCGCTGGCGCGGCAGCGCGGCCAGGAGCACCTGACGCTTGCGCGCCTCGTACCAGGACCCGAAGTCCCAGCCGTCGGGGTGCTCGCGGTAGTGGTCTTCGAAGGACTCCTGCGACCGCGAGCCGTCGGCCTGCCCGACCGCCGCCGTGTGCACGTCCGGCTCCGCGGTGAGGTCGAGCGCCCGCTGGTTCGGGAAGAGCACCTCGAAGCGACGCGCGTAGTGCTGCAGGTGGTGGTGGTCGACGATGGCCTCGTCGCCGGGGGCGTCGGACAGCGGCTCCGTCTGTGACGGGTAGGCGTCCATCGCGGCGATCTTCGCCCCGTGCGCCGCGGCGTCGAGGGGCACGATGCGCGCCTCGTTCCACGGCAGCGTGTCGTCGTCGGTGTCGGCCCAGTGCCAGAGCCAGATCGGGAACTCGACGAGCGCGAGGTCGCGTTCGGTCGCGAGCGCGGCGGCGAGTTCCCCGGCGATGCGATGGTCGCGGTGGCCGTCGCCGCGCCAGGGGGCGACGATGAGCGGCCTCGTCCCGGCGGCCTCGACCGCCGAGCGCAAGGACGCGGCGATGCCGGAGCGTTCGGCGTCGAGCCCGCCGTCGGGGACCCGCAGGACCTCGTGGGCGACCTCGGTACCGAGTCGGGTGACGGCCTCGATGAACTCCGCCTCACGGCGGGGAGCGAGCTCCGCCGGGGTGGCGGTCGGCGAATCGGGGTGCGAGCGCTCGCCGAGCGTGACCAGGAGGACGGTGACGGGGATGTCGGCGGCTGCGGCTGCGGCGATCAGCCCGCCGGCGCCGAGCGACTCGTCGTCCGGATGGGGCGAGAGGACGACGAGGCCGGTCGCCTGCCGCCAACCGTCCCAGACGGGCAGGTCGAGCTCGTGCAGGCGCGTGCCCCAGGCGGCTGCGGAGGTGCCGGGGTCTCGGTGGTCGAAGGCGGGCATCAGTCGGCCTCCACCAGCATGCGGCCGTAGCGCGCGAGGTCGCGATCACCGTGGTCCTGCTGTACGTACAGCTCGAGGTCGGACATGCGCTCCAGGTAGGCCGGTTCCGCGGTGAGCGGGCCGGGTCCGAGTGCCCCGAGGACGCCGGAGCGGATCGCGTCCACCCTGGCCCTCACCGTCGACCGGACGCGCTGCGCGAGACGAGGACCGGCAGCGCCGTCGGCCAGGCCCCCTTCGATCGCCGCGGCCGCGTCCGCGATCGCCTGTTCCGCGATCGCGAGGTCGATCGCGGCGGATCCGAGGGTGCGGAGGAGGAGCTCGGCGTCAGGTCGTGCGCGTGCCGCGGTGAGCAACCGCTCGACGAGGGTGCTCGCGCCGCCCCACCAGCAGGCCGCGACGCCGATGCCACCCCAGGAGAAGCCGGGTCGCCGGAGGTACCAGCCGTCTTCGCCGACGGGTGCTGCGGGGACCACGTCGAAGCCGACGGGGGCGCTCGGGACGAGCGGCATTCCGCGGGCGAGCCAGGCGCTGTCGTCGGTCGTGACGCCGGGGGCGGCGAGCGAAACCGCGAAGAGGCGTCGCTCGTTCGGGCCGGTGTGGGCGGTGACGAGGGCGTCGCTGAGGCTCGAGGCGAGCGAGCACCACGGCTTCGTCCCGCTGAGGATCCAGCCGTCGTCGACGCGGACGGCGTCGAGCCGGACACCGGGCGCCTCGGCCGCGAAGACCCCCCACGTGGAGTCCGGGGAGGGGTCGAGCTCCGCCTGGCGCAGGATGGCGAGCGCGTCGAGGTGCGGTTCCACGACGCGCGCGAGCGTGACGTCGACGGCGGCGATCGCTCCGAGGCCCGCGAAGACGCGCCCCGCGGTGTGCTGTTCGAGCGGACCGACGAGCTCGACCGCCTGTCGGGTGAACGCGAGCCGCGATGCGAGATCGGTGATCGAGCCCGCCGCCGCAGCGTCGAGGGCCGGGAGGTCGAGAGCGGTGCCGCTGGTCGGCCAGGCGGTCGACTGCAGACGGATCATGCGATCCGGTTCTGGTGTCGGGGTTCCATCGGTGCGCGCATGCGACCTCCTCGCGTCGTGGATGCGTCCAGTTTCGCACCACTCCGGGCCACATCCCGCGGCTGGACCCGGGCGATCGTCCCTGATAGGGCGATCACCCGGATCTGGCGAGCGCGACGGGCCGATCCGCGGGGCGACCGGACGCCGTGCGAGGCGCCCGCAGGATCAGTCGCGGAACAGGGCGCTGTACGCGTTGATCGCCGGCTGCCCCCCGAGGTGTGCGTAGAGCACGTTGCTCGATGCCGGGATGTCACCGCTCGTCACGAGGTCGATGAGCCCCGCCATCGACTTCCCCTCGTAGACCGGGTCGATGATGACGCCCTCGAGTCGTCCCGTCAGCCGGATCGCCTCCATCGTCGATTCCACCGGGATCCCGTAGAGGTCGCCGGCCCAGCCCTCGAGCACGGTGATCTCGTCGTCGCGCAGCTCGCGGTCGAGCCCGATGAGCGCAGCCGTGTTGCGGGCGATGCGCGCCACCTGGTCGCGGGTCTCCTGGATCTTCGCGGAGGCGTCGATCCCGATGACCCGGCGGGGTCGATCCTGGCCGGCGAACCCGGCGATCATGCCCGCGTGCGTCGATCCGGTGACGCTGCAGACCACGATGGTGTCGAAGAACACGCCCAGCTCGCGCTCCTGCTGCTCGACCTCGGCGGCCCAGTTCGCGAACCCGAGCCCGCCGAGTCGATGGTCCGACGCACCCGCCGGGATCGCGTACGGGACGCCGCCGCGCTCGCGCACGTCGTCGAGAGCGCGCTCCCAGCTCGACTTGAAGCCGATGCCGAAGCCGGCGGGGTCGAGGCGCACCTCGGCGCCCATGATCCGCGAGAGCATGATGTTGCCGACGCGGTCGTTGACGGAGTCCGGCCAGTCCACCCAGTTCTCCTGCACGAGCACCGCCCGCATGCCGAGCTTCGCCGCGACCGCCGCGACCTGGCGCGTGTGGTTCGACTGGTACCCGCCGATCGAGACGAGGGTGTCGGCCCCCTGGGCGATGGCCTCGGGGATGAGGTACTCCAGCTTGCGGGTCTTGTTGCCGCCGTAGGCGAGACCACTGTTGACGTCCTCGCGCTTGGCCCAGATCGTCGCGCCACCGAGGTGGGCGGTCAGACGGTTGAGCTCGTGGACGGGGCTCGGCCCGAAGGTGAGCGGGTAGCGGGCGAAGTCGCTGAGGGACATGGTGCTCCTGGAGGTCGGTGGTGCGGCGGGCGTGCAGGTGGCGGTGCGATGCGGCTGATCAGTTCGGCGGGTGATGCCCGCGACGGGCTGTTCCGAGGACCGGGTTCCTCAGTCCTCGTCGAGGTGGGCGACGACGAGGTCGGCGAGCGTCGTCCAGTTGCCCCGGACGAGTGCGGCGGCGGCGTCGACGTCGCCCTCGGCGCACCGTTCGACGAGCGCGTCGTGCTGCGCGATCGAGCCCCGGGCGGCGACGGAGGAGAACCGGAGGCGTTCGACCCGGCGCAGCAGGGGCGTGACGGCTTCGAGCGCGTCGCGGACGAAGGGGTTGCCGGCGACGTCGACGGCCACGGCGTGGAACGCGTCGTCCGCCTCGAGCGCGGCATCGGTGTCGTCCCGCTGCAGGGCGGCCTCGAAGTCACGGTTGGCCGCGCGCATGCGGTCGAGGTCGGCGTCGGTCAGGTGCGGCACCGCTTCACGCACGGCGAGTTCGTGCATGGCCGCGGCGACGGCCTGTGCCTGCAACGTCGCCCGCGTGTCGACTGGGGCGACCACGGTCGACCGGCCGGGTTTCGCGATCACGAGCCCGCTGCGCGCCAGCCGGAGGATCGCCTCCCGGATGGGCGTCCGGCTCACGCCGAGCCAGCGTTCGAGGTCCGTGTCGACGAGCTTCTCCCCCGGCGTGAAGGTGCCATCGACGATCGCGTTCCGCAGGGAGCGGTAGACGTCGTCCCTGAGCAGGGCTCGGCGATGCGGCTGGGCGGTTGCAGGAGCGGGCATGCAATATATTGCACATCGCAGGCCGTCGAAGTCAAGGATCCAATCGCCTCCCGCCGACAACGGAGTCCCCGACATCCGACCGAAGTGGGACATTCGTCCTACTTGTCCCCCAGATGGCGGGTTGTCGCACCACTGAAAGCACGCCACGATGGTCGGCGGGGAAAGAGGTGCGCGTGATGCAACGGGGGGATGAACCGGTGACGGTCCGACCGCATCCCCGCATCCTGTTCAGCACCGTCCTGAGTGCCGCCATCGTCATCCTGCCCGTCTGGGGCGTCTCGCTCTGGCTCGTCGGGCCCGGGCCGAGCATGGAGCACACCTGGGTGGTCACCTTCGGCATCGTCGGCCTGGTCGCCCTGCCCGTGCTCGCGATCCTCTCGCGTCGCCAACGCATCGTCGTGTGCCACGACGGCTTCATCGAGCAACCCGTCCTCGGACGCCGACGGTTCGTCCCTCGTGAGGCGATCGGCCGCAGCCTGCTGTTCGAGTTCAGTGGTCGCGGCCAGCGGACGAGTGCACAGTTCTTCGTCTGCGACACGGAGAACCGGCCCCTGCTCCGCATGCGCAGCAGCCGCTGGGGCAACGACAGCATCGCGGCCGTCGTCGCCGCCTACGAGGGTCCGGTGGAGCGGCCTCGGCAGCCGGTGTCACTCGACGACCTCCGGGAGGACCACCCCGGTCTCCTCACGCCGCTCGAGCGCTTGCGGTGGGCGCGCGCCGAACTGCTCTAGCCCGCACCCGCGGATCGCCTCGCGTCAGAGCGCCTTCGCGTACCAGTGCGCGCCAGAATCGCCGTCGACGCGGGTGAAGCCCGTCCGCTCGTAGAACCGCTGTGCGCCGGTGTTCGAGACGCCGACCCCGAGGTGGACCCCCGGCACACCGCGTTCCGCGAGCAGACCGCAGAACGCGTCGATGAGCCGCCTCCCGAGCCCCATCCCCTGCGTCTCGGGGAGGAGGTCGATGTGCAGATGCGCCGGGTACTGCGCGAGGAGCTCCGGCGCCAGGCCGATCCGTTCCGTGGCCGAGCGGACGATCCCACGCTCCTGCTCGGAGGCCGCGCCGGACGATGCGGCGGTCTCATACTTCCCGACGACCGTCGGCCACCAGCGTTCGACGAACCACCGGTCGAAGGCGACGGTGTCCGCCGTCCCGAGGATGTAGCCGATCGGGCCGGCACCGGCGTCCACGAGGAGCGCCAGCTCCGGCTCGTGGTCGACGTAGGGCAGCGCGTAGACGTCCGGCAGCAGCTCGTCCGTGCTGAAGTGCCCGGTCGCGTCCGCCCCGGAGTCGCCGGTCCGGGTGCAGATCGTCGCGACGGCGGAACGGTCGGTGGGGCGGTAGGCGCGGATCTCGGTCACCGCGCCAGCCTAGACCCCGGCCCGGCTGTCTAGGCTGGCTCCCATGGAGTGGCGAGCGGGGACGGTCGACGCCGCCGTCGAGCAGTGGGGACTCGTCCGCGACGGCGACCCGATCGTCACGGCGTCGAGCCATCTGCTCCCGGTGACGCACCGCGGTCGACCGGCGATGCTCAAGGTCCCCCTCGTCCACGAGGAGGCGCTCGGTGGGCGGCTCCTCGCCGCCTGGCGTGGCGAGGGGTGCGCGGCGGTGTTCGCCGCCGACGAGCACTCGGTCGTCCTGGAACGCGCGGTGGGCGGGCGCGACCTCACCTCGCTGACCCGGGCGGACGACGACCTCGGCGCGATCGGGGTGCTCGGCTCGGTGCTCGGCGTCCTGCACGGGGCCGTCGCGGTTCCGGCACCCGCTGCGACCACGGCTCACGACACGGGCGACGTCCTCGCCGAACTCCCCTCGCTCGACGAGTGGTTCCGCGCGCTGCTGCTCACCGATGCTGCGGCACTCGGCGCGCTGACCGACGATGCGGCGAGCGCCGCGTTCCTCGGTCGCGGGCGGATCCTCGCGCGTCGCCTCCTCGACGACACGACGCCCGCCGACACGGTGGTCCTCCACGGCGACCTGCACCACGAGAACGTGCTCGAGTTCGCTCCCGGTGACTGGCGGGCGATCGATCCGAAGGGGATCGTCGGCCATCGGGTGTTCGACGCGGCGGCGATGCTCGCGAATCCGGACCGGGCGACGGCGCAGGACCCCCGACATCTCGAGCAGCGGGTGGAGCTGCTGCGTCGCTCGCTCGGGGTCGACCGGAGCACGATCCTCGCGTGGTCGGTCGCCCGGTCCGCGCTGTCCGCCGTCTGGTCGCTCCAGGACGGGGGCGACGAGGATGCGCGGGACACCATCGCGGTGGGTCTCCTCGCGGAGCGCGCCCTCGGTGCCGCCCGCTGAGGCCCGGGTTCAGCGGCGGCGGCGTGTCCCGAAGATCCCCTCGACGACGCCGGTGAGGATCGAGCGCGTCGCCTTCGAGCCGAGGATCTCCTCGAGCGGACTCTTCGAGGAGCTCGACGTCGACCTCGTGGACGTCCGCCTCGTCGTCCCGGCGGTCTTGCGGAGCAGCCGCTCGTATTCGGCGTCCGCCTTCCGCTGGGCGGCGGCCTGCGCCTTGTCCGCCGCGGCCTGCTGTTTCGCGAGTTCGGCGGCGATGCGCTGACGTTCGAGCTCTGCTTCCGCGGCGAGGGCGGCCTGGTTCGCCTCCTCGAGCTTCGCGGTCAGGATCTCCCGCGCCGACTCCCGGTCGACGGGCGTCCCGTACCGCGCGAGGAGCGGTGACGCAGCGATGGTCGAGTCGATCGCGGCGTCGGGTGTCGGCGACATGAGCCCCTCCGGCGCGCGCAGTCTCGTCCACGCGACCGGCGACGGTGCACCCTTCTCGTTCATCACCGTCACGACCGCCTCGCCGGTGCCGAGCGAGGTCAGCACTTCGCCGAGGTCGTACCCGGACGTCGGGTACGTCGACACCGTCGCCTTCAGGGCCTTCGCGTCGTCCGGGGTGAAGGCGCGGAGGGCGTGCTGCACCCGCGAACCGAGCTGCGCGAGCACCTCCCCCGGCACGTCCTTCGGGGTCTGCGTGACGAAGAAGATCCCGACGCCCTTCGAGCGGATGAGCCGCACCGTCTGGGTGATCTGCGCGAGGAAGTCCTTCGACGCGTCACGGAAGAGCAGGTGCGCCTCGTCGAAGAAGAACACGAGCTTCGGCTTCTCGGGGTCGCCCACCTCGGGCAGGGTGTTGAAAAGGTCGGCGAGCAACCACATGAGGAACGTGGAGTAGAGCGCCGGCTGGTCCTGGACCCCGGGGACCTCCAGGAGGCTGACGATGCCCCGGCCGCTCGGGTCGAGGCGGATGAAGTCCGCGGTGTCGATCTCGGGTTCCCCGAAGAAGACGTCGGCGCCCTGGTCGGCGAAGGTGATGAGTTCGCGCAGGATCACCCCGACGGTCGCGCCGGACAGGCCGCCGAGGTCCTTCAGCTCGCTCTTGCCGTCGTCGCTCGCGAGGTAGGTGAGGACGGCGCGCAGGTCGCTGAGGTCGAGGAGCGGGAGGCCGGCCTGATCGGCGTAGTGGAAGACGAGACCGAGGCTCGACTCCTGGGTGGCGTTCAACCCGAGGACCTTGCTCAGCAGCAGCGGGCCGAAGGCGGCGATGGTCGCCCGGATGGGGACGCCCTTGCCCACCCCGCCGAGCGCGAAGTACTCCGTGGGCGTGGCGGCCGGGGTCCAGTCCTGGCCGATGCCGCGCGTGCGGTCGAGCAGTTTGGGGCTCGACTCCCCCGGCGTCGCGATGCCGGAGAGGTCGCCTTTGATGTCGGCGGCGAACACCGGGACGCCCGCGGCGGAGAGCTGCTCGACGAGCCCCTGGAGGGTGCGGGTCTTACCGGTGCCGGTGGCGCCGGCGACGAGGCCGTGCCGGTTCATGACGCTGAGGGGGATGCGGACCTGCACGCCCGGAAGCGGATCTCCGTTGACCAGCGCACCCATCTCGAGCGCCGGGCCGTGCACGACGTAGCCGTCGCGGATCCGCACCACGTCGTCGAGACCGAGGGGGCCGGGGCCGATCGTGTCGGAGGTGAGCGCATCGGCGGGGAGCGCATCGGTAGCGAGCGGTTCAGCAGTCGCCGCGACCGCCTCCGACGGGACGACGGTGGTGGGCGCCTCGCCCGGAGCGCTGGCCGGAGCAGTGCCCGGTGCCCCGCCCGACGCCGTGATCCCGGCTCCAGCGAGCGCCGCCGCCGCTTCGGCGGCCTTCACCTTCGCCGCGGCGAGCGCCGCCTGCGCCTGGGCGGCTTCGAGTTCGGCCTGGGCCTGCTCGGCGGCAGCCTGGAGTGCGGCGATCTGCGGGTCGGATGCTGCATCACTGGGCGTCATGTGCCGAGCCTAGCGACGCGCTCCCCACCGGTCGAGGGGTCGCGTGAGGGCGGAACGGCCGCACCGCTCACCACTGTTCGCGCGTGCGCTCCTGGTCGACGACGGCGGCCAGGTCGGACAGTCGACGGAGTCCGGCGAGTGGCTGCGCCATGCGTGTGTTGTGTCGGATGCGCGGTTCGACGCGGTCGAGGAAGGCCCAGTACCCGGCGGTGAATGGACAGGCGTCGTCGCCCAACCGCACCTTCGGGTTGAAGACGCAACCCCCGCAGTAGTCGGACATCTTGTCGATGTACGCACCACCTGACGCGTATGGCTTCGTCGCGACGATCCCGCCGTCCGCGTGCTGCGACATCCCGATCACGTTCGCCGGCATGACCCAGGGGGTGCCGTCGACGAACATGTCGATGAACCAGTCGTTGAGCGCGACCGGGTCGTACCCGTGCTGCAGGGCCCAGTTGCCGAGCACCATGAGCCGCTGGATGTGGTGCGCCCACCCGTGGCGGCGCATGCCGTCGATCGTCTCGCGGAGGCAGTTCGACTGGATGGCGGCGGCGTCGAGTTCGCGGAACTGACGTGGGAGCGGCTCGTGCGCTCCGAGGGCGTTGTGGCTCGTGCGGTACGGCTCGCCGAGGTGCCAGTAGAGGTGCCAGACGTAGTCGCGCCAGCCGATGATCTGTCGGGTGAAGCCCTCGACGCTCGCCAGGGGTGCGCGACCGGCGTGGTACTCCGCGACCACGGTCTCGACGGCATCACGCGGGTCGAGCAGGCCGAGGTTGAGCGGCGCGCTCAGCAGGGAGTGCGCCATCGTCCAGTCGCCGCCGAGCATGGCGTCCTCGAACGGCCCGAAGTCGCCGAGCCTCGTCTCGATGAAGTCCGCGAGCGCCGCCTCCGCCTCGGCCGCGGTGGCCGCGAAGCGTCGGGGTCCGTCGTCGCCGACCAGCTGGACCAGCCCGTCGCGCTGCCACCGGTCGAGGTCCTCCCGGACCTCCGCGTCGATGTCGTCCTCCGCCGGCCAGAACGGCTCGGGCAGGCCGAGCCGGGCGGCGCCCTTCGGCGGCGGGTTCCGGTTGTCGTGGTCGTAGTTCCAGCGTCCACCCTCGGGCTGATCGCCGCGCATGAGGATGCCGGTGCGCTCACGGACGGTGCGGTAGAAGTCCTCGAGGAGGAGCCGCTTGCCGTCCCGCGTCGACGCCCACGCTGCGAAGTCCTGCTCCGCGGTCACGAAGCCGCGACTCGGCAGCACCCGGAGACCGCGCTCACGGACGAAGCGCCGAGCCGTCCACGAGGGCGGATCGATCACCTCGAGGTCCGCACCGACGTCGATGACGTCCTCGTACCGGTCGACCTGGTGGAACTCGGCCCGGTCGCCGAGCTCGGCGGCCCGATGCCGGATCGCCGAAAGGAAGAGGTGGGCCTTCGCCCGGTGCATCGGTCGCTTGGTGAAGGTCGACCGCGACTCGACGAGCAGCATCGGCCCGCCGTCGTCGAACGCCGGGCCCAGTTGCCCGGTGAGGATCCACCGACGGCGAGCGGGAGCAGCTGCATCGTCGTGCTCGGCGACGCTCCGACCGGTGGTGTCCATCGCCTCAGGGTACGCGGGACGACGGACACCACCGGGGGCTTGCCGAGCCGGTCGGGCTCTGCTGCCGGCCCGGCCGGCCCGGCTCAGCTCAGCTCAGCTCAGCTCGGCTCGGCTCGGCTCAGAGGGTCGCGGCGAACGGGTCCCAGTCCTCGGCCACGAGCGGCACCGGTGCGACCCGGCTCTCCACGTCGACGGTCTGACCGGACACCACGGACTCGTCGATCGACACGAGCGTGTCGAGCACGTGGTACCCGAGCGCTCCCGAAGCGAGCGGCTGACCGCCCGAGCGGATCGCGCGCGCGAGGTCGAGCACGCCCGTCCCACGGCCGGCGAGCACCCCCTCGGTCGGTACGACCTCCCACTCCGGTTCCTGCTGCATGCGCTCCATCGGTGCCGGACGGGTGATGCGCACCTCGCCGGTGAACATGTTGGGGTCGGGGATCACGAGGGTCCCCTCCGTGCCGGTGATCTCGACGACGCCCATCTTGGCGAGCGGCGACTCGAAGCTGAACACGCTCTGGCTCACCCCGCCGTCGACGAAGCGGGCGATCGCACTGACGTGCGTCGGCACCTCGACGGCGAACTCCGTACCGACCCGACCGCCCTGCTGGATCGTGCGCGTCGCCCGCCCGCGGGATCCCGCGGCGGAGACCGACGCGACCGAACCGAACACCTGCACGAGCGTCGTGAGGTAGTACGGGCCCATGTCGAACAGGGGTCCGCCGCCCTTCGCGAACAGGAACTCGGGGTTCGGGTGGAAGATGTCCGGGCCCGCGTACTGCATGACGGTCTGCGCCGTGAGCGGCTGCCCGATGTCACCCCGGGCGATCGCGCGACGCGCGGACTGCACGCCGGGCCCGAGCACGGTGTCGGGGGCGATGCCGACGAGGAGGCCGGCGGCGTCCGCCTGCCCGAGGAGTGCCAGGCCGCTCGCCCGGTCCACACTGATCGGCTTCTCGGTCCAGACGTGCTTGCCCGCGGCGATCACCTGGGAGGCGACCTGCGCGTGGACGGCCGGGATCGTGAGGTTGACGACGAGCTCGACGTCCGGATGGGCGATGACGTCGGCGGCGGTCCCCCAGGCGCCGACACCCCACTTCTCGGCCTGCGCCTTCGCGCGGTCGACGTCGAGGTCGCCGAGGATGACGACGGTCACGTCGGGGAACGCGGTGAGGTGCTCGAGGTAGGTGTCGCTGATCATGCCGGTGCCGATGAACCCGACGCCGACGGGGCCGCTGCCCTGCGCTGCGCGGGTCCGCGTGCCGGGTGCCGCCGCGGGCATCGTGCCGTCCGCTGCCGCGGCCATCAGCGGGCCACCGCTTCGGTCGAGACGAGCTGCTCGGCGACGAGCGCGTCCACGCTCGCCTGGATGCCGTCGAAGATGTCGCCGGCGCCGTAGTGGTCGAACTCGATGATGGCGAAGCGGGCCGATGGTGCCGCAGCGAGGGATTCGCGCAGCGGCACCTCGCCCTGCCCGAACGGGCGCTGGTCGAGGCTCGTCGGCGCGAACGGTGCGGCCCCCGGCGCGAAGGGGTCCGCGGGGAGCAGACCGTCCTTCACGTGGAGCGCCTGCACCCGGTCGCCGAGCCGGGCGAGCAGCGCCGGGACGTCCTGCCCGGCGGTCGCCGCCCAGAACAGGTCGACCTCGAGCGCGACGTCGTCACGCAACTGCTCGGCGAAGACCTCGAACGCGCTCCGGCCGCCGAAGGACGCGACGAACTCCTGCGAGTGGTTGTGGTACCCGACGCGGAGCCCGTGGTCGGCTGCGCGCTCGGCGGCGTCGTTCAGGCGTGCGGCGGTGTCCGCGACCGCGGCTTCGTCGAGCCAGCGGTCGGGGCTCACGAAGGAGTCGATGACGATCTCGAGGCCGAGCGCGGTGGCGGCGGCGAAGACGTCCTCCTGCGAGGAGACCGGCATCACCTGGTCGCCGAACCGGATCTCGTCGGAGAGGAGGGTGGCGTGGCCGGTGCGGGCGGCGAGCCCGTGGCGGTCGAACGCCTCGCGGAGCTCTGGGGCCCGGGAGACGAAGTCGAAGGCTTCGACGTCGCGGAGGCCCATCCCGGCCAGCCGGGCGAGCGCGGCGTCGAGTCCGTGGTCGAGGTGCTCCTTGATGCTGTAGAGCTGCACGGAGAGCGCTGGTGCGGTCATGGTGTTGCCGTCCGTTCCGACGCCGACGTTGGCGTCTGTGGTGATGGTGGTGGTGTCGCAGGTGTGGTGTCGCGGGAGTGGTGTCGCGGGGCAGGCTGGTGGCGGTCGCTCAGCCGCGGGTCGCGATGGACCCGGTCACTGTGCCGTCGGCGTTGCGGATCATGCGGTGCCGGACCGGGAGGATCGTCAGCGCGCCGAGGACGCAGATGACGCCGGCGCCCCAGAACAGCGCCGTGTAGTTGTTGCCGAGCCCGCCCAGCCCGAGCAGGACCGCACCGACGGCTCCGGCGAGCGACTGCGGCAGGGCGTTCGCGATGTTCAGCACCCCGAGGTCCTTGGCCGCGTCGTCCGGGTTCGGGAGCACGTCCACGACGAGCGCCGTGTCGACCGCCACGTACACGCCGTACGCCGCGCCCATGATCGCCTCGACCACGTAGAACATCGGGACCGTCGTCGTGTGGGCCAGCAGCACGAGCCCCAGCGCGAAGACGACCGTCGAGCCGATCACGAAGACCTTGCGGTTGAGCATGCGGTCGGAGAGCCAGCCGCCGACCTTCGCGAGCACGACGAGCGCGATCGTGTAGATGAGGACGCCCAGGGTCAGGGTGTTGACCGCCTCCTGCTCGGTCAGCCCGACCTCCTCCTGCAGGAAGAACAGCCGGAACGCGACGAAGAGGAAGGACGCGAGCGTGAGCAGGAACCGCGAGAGCCAGACCCAACCGAAGTCGGGGTGCTTGAGCGGGTTCACCCAGAAGGTGAAGAGCAGTCCCTTCCACCCGCCGACATCCGGACGCTTGGTGATCGGGCGGTCGGGCAGGACGAAGCAGTACAGCCAGACGGTGATGAGCGCGAAGACGGCGGGCGCCACGAAGAGGAGCACCATGTTCGTGACGAACCAGCTGGCGACGAACGCTGCGGCGAGGATGCCGAGGTTCTGCATGACGCCGACGTTCGCCGAGACGCTGCCGCGCTGCTCAGGCGGCACCTGGTCGGCGATCGTGGTGAGCAGCGGGCCGAGGATGGCGTTGCCGGTGAGCTGCGCGAGGCACCAGCCGACGATGAGCACCGGCACGCTGGGCGCGAGCGCGACGATGGTGAGCGAGACGACGAAGCCGATCGCACCGAGGAACATCCACGGACGACGACGGCCGAAGCGCGAGAGCGTCAGGTCGGAGAGGCGACCGATGACCGGGTTCGCGACGAGGGCGAACAGGGCGGCGATCGAGAGGACGTTGCCGTTGACGACGGCGGCCTGATCGCCCGGGACGAGCTGCTGCGTCTTCAGCGCGAGGCTGACCGTGACCGGCGCGAGCAAGGCGACGAACAGGCCGAACTGGGCGAGGGCCATCGTGCTGACGACCCGCTTCGACGCCCGCTCCGTGGGGCCGCTCGGGCCGGTGACCAGGCTGATGTAGGGGCCGCTCGAGGCTCGCTGGCCGGTGGGTTTGGGGCCGCGGGGGGTGTTGGACATCCGGATTCCTCTCAACGCTGAGCTGCGGACCGGCTCTGGTCCACGGATGGTGCGGTGCTGACGCGATCGCGGTAAACCGATCACTGCACGGCTTTGAGTATATCCACGAAACCCGAGTGGTCAATAGGTTTTCACGGATCCACCCGACGCCTGTGGTGGAGTGCCAGCGCGGTGCGCTGACGCGAGCGCGGGTCATGGAGGTGAGCGCGCCCCTCCGGAGACCCGCGCTCGCGCAGGTGGGGCGCGCTCGCGTCAGCGCACCGCGCCGGCACCACCCGAACACTCACGCGCCGGAGCACCGCGCTCGCACCGGAGCACCGCGCTCGCGTCAGCGCACCGCGCCGGCGTCGTCCCGGACGAGGAGGTGCCAGGCGCGCTCGAGGTCGCCACCCATGTCGATCGACGGATCGAGACTCCACTGCACCTGCAGTCCGTCCGCGATGGCGATCATGATCCGCGCCACGTGCTCGGCATCGAGCTCCTCTCGCACGACGCCCTCCGCCTGTCGCTCACGCACGACCTCGACGAGACTCCGCCGCACCCCCGCGACGTGCTCGACGAAGAACTCCCTGGCCGGGTGGGCCGGATCACCCGCCGCGGCGGCCATCGTGAGGTAGAGCTCCACGAGTCCCGGGACGTCGCTGTTGTGCCGCATGACGGCGACGAGCCCCTCGATCGCGTCCTGCGACCCGGTCGCCGCGAACTCCTCGGAGTCGACGGCGTCGCGGACCCGCAGGATCGCGGCGAACAGGTGCTCCTTCGATGCGAAGTAGTGCATGAGCCCGGGCAGGCTGACCCCGACCTCGCGGGCGACCTCGCGCAACGACGTGCCCCGATACCCCTCGCGCGCGAAGACCGCGAGGGCCACGCGCAGGATCTCCTCACGCCGCGCGACGCCCTTCGCGTAGGATCCCCGAGCCGTCATGTGCTGATTGTAGGGCTGCGCGACGAGGGCGACGAGGGGGTTCCCCACTCGTCGCCCTCGGGTGCCCTCGACCAGGTCCACAACTCAGGACCGGCCCGGCGCGTCGGTGCATGAGCCGGCCCCCGGCAGGCGCCACGCCGCAGCCGTCCTGAATTGTGCACCACAACCCCCGAACACGTCAGGCGCCGAGCGCGACCGCCGTCCACGACACCGGCGGCAGCGTGATCGTCAGGGTGCCGTCGGCGAGGACGGCGCTCTCGTTGGCGACGAGGCCGACGCGCTCGCGGTCGTCGATCGTGTTCTTCGCGTACACGTCGTCGTCATGGATGCCGTTCGCCTCGACGACCGAACCGATGCCGAGGGCCGAGACGTCGACCGTCACCGTGATCGCCTCGTCCTGGCTGCGGTTCACGAGGAAGACGGCAGCGGTCCCCGCCTCAGCGTCGTAGGTCGCGACCGAGTCGACGAGCGGTGCGTCGCCGTGCACCTTCGTGGCGTAGCTGGCGACCTCGATGCGCGGTGCGATCACCACACCGGCGGCGAGGCGGCTCGTGACCGAGAACGGGAAGAAGGTGGTCTGCCGCCACGCCTCCCCGCCCGGCTCCGTCATGATCGGGGCGATGACGTTCACGAGCTGCGCGAGGCTCGCCGAACCCACCCGGTCGCTGTGCTTCAGCAGCGTGATGAGCAGGTTGCCGAACACGACCGCGTCGGCGACGGAGTACACGTCCTCGATGAGCCGGGGCGCGTAGGCCCACTCCTCGATCGTGCCCTCGATGCCGTTCCACTCGTCGAGGTACCAGACGTTCCACTCGTCGAAGGAGAGCTGGATCTGCTTGTCGGAGTGGCGCTTGTGCTGCACGTGGTCGGCGGCCGCGACGACGGTGCGGATGAAGTACTCCATGTTGAGCGAGGAGGCGAGGAACGAGCCGAGGTCGCCGTCGCGCTCCTGGTAGTAGGCGTGGCAGGAGACGTAGTCCACCGAGTCGAAGCTGTGCTCGAGGACGGTGCGCTCCCAGTCACCGAAGGTCGGCATGGAGGAGCTGGACGAGCCGCAGACGACGAGCTCGAGCTTCGGGTCCACCATCTTCATCGCCGACGCCGTGCGGGCGGCGAGCTTGCCGTAGTCGTCGGCGGACATCGCGCCGACCTGCCACGGGCCGTCCATCTCGTTGCCGAGGCACCACATGCGGATGCCGTAGGGCTCCGGGGCGCCGTTGGCGATGCGTTGATCCGACAGGGCCGTGCCGCTCGGGTGGTTCGTGTACTCGAGGAGGTCGAGCGCCTCGAGGACCCCGCGGGTACCGAGGTTGACGGCCATCATCATCTCGCTGCCGGTGAGCTTGCACCAGCTGGCGAACTCGTCGACGCCCACCTGGTTGGTCTCGAGCGAGTGCCAGGCCAGGTCACGACGCACAGGCCGGTCCTCGCGGGGGCCGACGCCGTCCTCCCAGCGGTAGCCGGAGACGAAGTTTCCGCCCGGGTAGCGGATGGTGCTCGTGCCGAGTTCCTTGACGAGCTCCACGACGTCGCCGCGGAAGCCGTCGGCGTCAGCCGTGGGGTGGCCGGGCTCGTAGATGCCGTCGTAGACGCACCGACCGAGGTGCTCGACGAACGAGCCGAAGATCCGGCGGTTGACGGGGGCGACCGTGGCGTTCGGGTCGATCGCGAGGCGTGCGGTGACCATGGGCGGTCCTTTCGATGGACGTCGTCGTCGTTTTCCAACGTTGAAGGTAAACGTTGTAATTGCAGTCTGCCCGCGGGTCCCCGGGCTGTCAAGCGCGACGATGCACGCCGGAGCGGGAGGTCGTCAGCGGGTGGTCGACTCGCGTTGGACGAGCTGGAAGTCGGCGTACACCCGGCGAGCGGGCCGAGCGTCGTCGTCGGTCGATTCGATGCGCTCCACCAGGAGGTCGACGGCGGTGGACGCGATCTGCTCGCGGCCGGGCGCGACCGTGGACAGCGACGGCAGGGAGTACCGGCCCTCGTCGATGTCGTCGAAGCCGATGACGGCGACCTCCTCCGGCATGCGGATCCCGCGCTCGGCGAGGACCCGGATCGCTCCGAGGGCGAGAGCGTCGTTGAACGCCACGATCCCGTCGAACCGCAGGCCCTCGTCGAGCATCTCCCGCATCGCGACCGCACCGTCGAAGCGGTGCCAGACCGCGACGTCGCGCACGAGCTCGGGGGCGACGGGCAGACCGGCGGCCTCGAGTGCGGCGCGATAGCCGGCGAAGCGGAGACTGGCCGAGCTGACCAGGTCGCCGCGGTGGGCGCCGAACGCGACGACCCGCCGACACCCGATCGACAGGAGGTGCTCCGTCGCGGCCCGGGCCCCCTCGGTGTTGCGCATGGTGACGTGGTCGTTCGGCGCGTTGAAGATCCGCTCCCCCAGCAGCACCATCGGGATGGAGACGTCCTCGATGACCGCCAGGTCGTCGTCGCTCAGCTGCAACGCGCTGTAGAGGACACCGTCGACGGCCCGCAGCCGGGCCCCGCGCAGCAGGTCCGCCTCGCGCGCCAGGTCTCCACCGCTCTGCTCGATGAGCAGGGACAGGCCGCGACGGGCGGCCGCGCGCATGACGGCGTCGGCGAGCTCGGCGAAGTACGCGTTGCGGAGGTCGGGGACGATGAGGCTGATCACGCCGGAGCGACCGGAGCGGAGACCACGGGCGGAGAGGTTCGGCCGGTAGCCGAGTTCCGCGATCGCGGCGAGCACCCGCTCCTTCGTCGCCGCCTTGATGTGCGGGTAGTCGTTGACGACGTTCGAGACGGTCTTGGCGGACACACCGGCGAGCTTCGCCACGTCGTGCAGGGTGGTCGCCATGATCCTCCTCGGCGGCGGCCGCATCGGCCGCTCGGTACGCACTCTACAACGTTGAAGGGATCGCGCTCCGGCCGCCGGCCGCGTCCGTCGCGGACGTCGTCGCCCCGCCCCTCGGCGCCGTCGACTCCCGCGGCACCACACGGAAGCCACTGACGACCGCGCGCGGTGCCTGCGGCTCGCCCGTCTCACCGATCCGCTCGATGAGCAGCTCGACCGCGCGCTCGGCGATCTCCTCGCGGCCGATGTCGACCGTGGACAGGGCCGGCAGGGCGTAGCGCGTCTCGTCGAGGTCGTCGAACCCGATGATCGCGACGTCCTCGGGGATCCGCCGCCCGGCGTCCTGCAGCACCCGCATCGCGCCGAGCGCCATCGCGTCGTTGAACGCCACGACCCCGTCGAACGGGATCCCCGAGGCGATGACCTCACGCATCGCGTTCGCGCCGTCGCTCCGGTGCCAGCTGACGACCGTGCTCACGTAGTCCGGGTCGGCCTCGATGCCCGCCGCGGCGAGCGCCTCCCGGTAGCCCTGCAGTCGCAGCTCCGCGGGCCCGAGGGTGTCGTGGGGGTCGGTGCCGAGGGCGACGATCCGGCGCCGCCCCAGGGCGAGCAGGTGTTCGGTCGCCGCGCGGGCGCCGTCGACGTTCGCCATGGTCACGTGGTCGCGCTCGCCGTCGAAGACCTGCTCGCCGAGCACCACCATCGGCCCGTCGGGGAGGAGGGCGCTGTCCTCGCGGTCGAGGCTGAGCGGGCTGTAGAGGATGCCGTCGACGAGCTGCATGCGGGGGCCGCGGAGGATCTCGAGTTCGACGTCGCGACCACCGGCGACCTGCTCGATGAGGACCGAGAGCCCGCGCGCCCGCGCCTGGCGCATGACCGCATCCGCGAGTTCGGCGAAGTAGGCGTTGCGGAGGTCGGGGATGATGAGGCTGATGACGCCCGAGCGACCGGAACGCAGGCTGCGGGCGGAGAGGTTCGGCCGGTAGCCGAGTTCGGCGATCGCCTGCTCCACCTTGGAGCGGGTCGCGTCGCTGACGTAGGGGTAGTCGTTGACGACGTTCGAGACGGTCTTGATGGAGACACCGGCGCGCGCGGCGACGTCATGCATCGTGATCGACACGCGTCTCCTCCCGGCCCGGCTCAGCTGTCAGCAGACTACCCGTCCGGCGTCACCCCCGGCGTGACCCGCCTGGGGATGGTGGCCGTCGCCAGCGCGGTGCGCTGGACCGAGCGCGGGCCTGTGGCGTGAGCGCGACCCTCCGGAGGGGTGCGCTCACGCCGGAGCCACGCGCTCGCGCCGGTGCGGTCGGTTTCGGGCCGGCGCACCGCGCTGACCCGACCGCGAGCTGGCCGAGTCGGGGTCCGTCAGGCGTCGGCCAGCGGGACGCGTTTCTTCGGTTCCGCCGACATCCGTTGGAGCAGCGGGACTGCGACGATGAGCGCGACGCCGGCACCGAGGAGGAGCCCGCCGACGGTGTCGCTCACCCAGTGGGCGCCGAGGTAGGTCCGCGACAGCATCATGAGCAGCGTGTAGGCGACCCCGATCAGCCAGACCCAGACGCGCGGGAAGATGATCCCGAACGCGACCGCGATGGTCGCGGCGTTGGCACTGTGGCCGGAGGGGAACGACCCGAAGTCGGCGTGCACGAGGATGTCCTCGGGCCTCGACCGCCCGACGATGTTCTTGATGACCTGCACGGCACCGGCGCTCAGCGCGGAGACGAGTCCGAAGTACAACGCGGCCCAGGGGCGACGCAGCAGCAGAAGCACGGCGATCCCGAGCAGCGGCACGACGAAGATCGCGACGACGCCGCCGCCCAACCAGTTCATGACGAGCGCTGCTTGGACGAGCCACGGGGAACGCTCCTCGAGCACCTCCTGCATCCACTCCTCGTCGAACCCGAACGGGGCGTTCGGCCCGCGCTGGAAGAGGAGGACGCCGAGCAGGAGGACGAGCACCACGGCGATGGCACCGCTGATGAGCGGCCACCGGCGGGACACCTTCGCGGCGAGCTTCGGGTCGGGTCGGATCGACGACGGATCGGGGTCCATCGCGAGTGCACCCTGCTCGTCGAGCGTCGGCGGGACGCTCTCGTGGAGCTCCGGAGCCGGTCCGGCTGCGGGGTCGTCGTGGTCGTCAGGTGCCGTCATCGTCCCATCATGCCGTGTCGGGAATGGATCGCGCGGAGGCTTGCGCCCAGCGGATGGAGCCGCACGGACCCCGTGGTCCCGACGCGGACGCCGGCGCGGGCGATACTGGGACGATGACCGCCGACGACCCGACCGCACACCTCGCCGACGACGCCCGATGCCCGTGCCTCTCCGGCGAGACCTACGGCGCCTGCTGCGGACGGCTGCACCGCGGCGAGGCTGCGGCCGCCACGGCGGAGGCGCTCATGCGGTCACGCTTCTCGGCGTTCGCGGTCGGCGACGCCGGCTACCTCCTCCGCACGTGGCACCCGAGCACGAGACCGGCTGCGCTCGACCTCGACGACACGCTCCGCTGGTACCGACTCGACATCCTCGCCACGGCACGCGGCGGTCTGCTCGACACCGAGGGCATGGTCGAGTTCGTCGCGCACCACAAGATCCCGGGCGTCCGCGGCTCCGCCGGGAGCCAGCACGAGCGGAGCCGGTTCTCGAAAGACACCGGTGCCTGGACCTACGTGGACGGCATCGACCCCGGAGTATGAGCGGGGGTCGTCGCCCGAGCCCACGGTCCAGCCAGGGACTCCAGCGCGGTGCGGCGACGCGACCACACCGAAACCGGCGCCAGCGCGGTGCGGTGGCGCGAGCACACCCGGATCGGCGCCGGCGCGGGTCAGCGCGGTGAGCGCGCCCCTCCGGAGCACCGCGCTCGAGCCGTAGCCCCGCGCTCGCGTCAGCGCACCGCGCTGGCGCAGCACAAGAGATGCGTCAGCCGGCGAGCGCCGGGACCTTCTTCGGCTGCACGATGAACCAGAGGGCGCAGACCGACACGACCGAGGTGGCGGCCATGACGGTACCCATCGGGATCGCCGTGCCGATGCCGAACACCCCGACGATGGGCGAGATGATCCCGGCGAGACCGAAGTTGAGCGCGCCGAGGAGCGACGCCGCCGTTCCGGCCTCGTGTCCGTGGTTCGCCAGGGCGAGGACCTGGACCGCCGGGAAGCCGAACCCGCAGGAGAGGATGAAGAAGAACAGGGGCACGAGCACCCCGAACAACCCGACGTCGGCCATGGTGAGTGCGACGATCGTGAGCGCGGAGATGAGCTGGACGATCGTGGTGCAGGCGAGGATCCACTGCGGCCCGTACCAGCGCATGAGGCGCGAGGAGATCTGCACGCCGGCGACGATCCCGAGCGAGTTCACGGCGAACAGGAGTCCGTACTCCTGCGCGTCGAAGTCGTAGACCTCCTGGAACAGGAACGAGGAGCTCGACAGGTAGGCGAAGAGCCCGGAGAAGCTCATGCCACCGATGAGGGCGACTCCGACGAAGACGCGGTCGCTGAACACCGAACGGTAGCGGTCGCGGACGGTGCTGTGACCGGCGTCGCGACGCCGTGCGGGCGGCAGGGTCTCGACGATCCACAGCGACACCGCGACCACGACGAACAGGCCGTACGCGGCGAGGAAGACGAACAGCCCCCGCCAGTCGAGGACGAGCAACAGCTGCGACCCGATGACCGGGGCGGCGATCGGCGCGAGGCCGTTGACGAGCGCGAGGCGCGACAGCATCCGGACGAGGGGCTTCCCGCCGAAGAGGTCGCGGACCATCGCCATCGCGACGACACCGCCGGCTGCGGCACCGGCACCCTGCAGGACCCGGAACACCATGAGCCAGCCGATGTCGGGTGCGAAGGCCGCACCGACCGAGGCTGCGATGTGGATGCTCGTCGCCAGGATGAGCGGCAGGCGACGACCGACCTTGTCGCTCCACGGCCCCATGAAGAGCTGCCCGACCGCGAACCCGATGGTCGTGCCCGTGAGGGTCAACTGGATGAGGCTGACCGGGACGTCGAGATCCTGTTCGAGGATGGGGAACGCGGGCAGGTAGAGGTCGATCGTGAACGGGCCGAGCGCGGTGAGGGCGCCGAGCACGAGGATGTAGACGAGGCGCTGCCGGCCTGAGAGCGAGTCGCCCGGGTGGACGACGGTGATTCCTGCGGTGTGCACGGGTGTACGGATTCCTAGCGAGGTGTGGGTGGAGCGGGAGGCGGTGCGGAACCGATGTCGAATCGATTCGAGAACGAGGATCAAGGCTAGCAGCCGGTGGCACCGTTCCGCGACGACATCCGCCGCCTGATCCGTCGCGACCTCGCTCCACAGCCGTTGTGCGGCGGGCTGACCGCGCGGTTCCCGCAGGAGGGACCCAGCGTCCGTTTCGCGACGCCCGCTAGGCTGTTCCGGCTGCAGGTGACCGCGGTCGAGACGTCCGCCAAGCCGCCTGACCGGAACCGGTGGCCCGCCGGTCTCCGACGCAGCAGCCGCCGACGGAAGAGAGCCATGCCAGACGACGCCCGAGCCCCGCTGCCGTTCCAGGTCGACCTCCGCGGAGTCGTCGACCTGCTGAGCCGGCACATCTACTCCGGCCCGCGCGTCTACCTGCGCGAACTCCTGCAGAACGGTCGCGACGCGGTCGCCGCCCGTCGCGCCGAAGACCCGACGGCACCCTCCGGCGCGCTGCTCATCACCCCGCATGTGGCTGGCTCACCCGGCGGCGCCGGCTCGCCCTTCCGCTTCCAGGACAACGGGATCGGGCTCACGCGCGACGAGGCGGCCGAGCTGCTGGCCACGGTCGGGCGCAGCTCGAAACGCGGCGACCTCGACGAGCTCCAGCGCGGCGACTACCTGGGCCGGTTCGGCATCGGACTCCTCAGCTGCTTCATGGTCGCCGACACCATCACCGTCCACAGCCGCTCGGCCCGCGGCGGACCGGCCATCGAGTGGATCGGCCACACCGACGGCACCTTCACCATCCGGGAACTCGACGAGCGGACGACCGCCGCACGCCCGATCGGCTCGGAGGTGCTGCTGGAGCCGCGCCTCGACGGCCCGCTCCACGACGGCGGCCTGCTCGGACACGGGGCGGTCCTCGGCCTGGCGACGAGTTTCGGGCGATACCTCGACCTCGACGTCGACGTGGTCGACCCGACGACGTCGACCACCACGCGCGTGAACGTCGAGCCGGTGTTCCGCACCCCGACGACCACCCCGCGGGAGGAGCTGCTCGCGTTCGGCGAGGAGCTCCTCGGCACGCGCCCCTTCGACGCCGTCGAGATCGTGGTGCCCGGCACCGACACCCGGGGCACCGCCTTCGTCCTGCCTTCGCCACCGCCGCCGGGTGCACGGCAGGCGAGCCGGGTCTACCTGGGCGGCATGCTCCTGAGCGAGCAGGTCGACGACCTCCTGCCGGACTGGGCGTTCTTCGTCCGCTGCATCGTCGACACCACCGGCCTTCGCCCGACGGCCTCGCGCGAACAACTCGTCCAGGACGACGCTCTGGAGTTCACGCGGGAGGCGATCGGCGCCGCGCTCCGACGCTGGATCCTCGACCTCGCCCGCCAGCGCCCGCACCGCTTGCAGGAGTTCATCGGCGTCCATCAGCTCGGCATCAAGGCCATCGCCGCGCACGACGACGACCTCGCGACCGCGGTGGTCCGGTGGTTGCCGATCGAGACCTCCGCCGGCACCATGACGATCGACGAGCACCTCTCGCAGACCGGGGTCATCCGGTACACCGCGACGCGGGACGAGTTCCGGCAGATCGCCGCGGTCGTCGACCCGGCCTCCCCGATCGTCAACGGCGGGTACGTCTACGACCAGGAGATCCTCGAGCGCCTGCCGTCGTTGATCGACGGCGTCCGGGTCGAACGGGTGACGGTCGCCGACGAGCTCGACAACCTCGAGCCACCCCACCTCGACGACCTCGCCACGACGACCGCCTTGGAAGACCGCGCCAGCCGCGTGCTCGACGAGGTCGAGTGCCGGGTGTCCGTCAGGCGCTACCGCCCCGACGATCTCGCGGCCCTGTACGTCGCCGACCCCTCGGTGCTCCGCCGCCTCGAACGCCACCGTGCGGCCGCCGTCGCCCCCGGCATCTGGTCCCAGGTCGTCGGCGCGGTCGACTCCTTCCTCGCCGAGGCGAAACCGGACGACGGCGATGCGACGGCCGCGGCACGCCTGTGCCTGAACTGGAACGCGGCGCTCGTGCGCCGGCTGGCCACGCTCGGCGACGACCTCGTGTTCGAGCGCAGCATCCAACTCCTCTACGTGCAGGCGCTCCTCGCCGGCCACCGCCCGCTCGAGGCCCGCGACCGCCGCATGCTCGACGCAGCCATGACCGACCTGATCGGCCTCAGTGTCGGTCTCGACGACAAGGAACTCCGATGAACGACTCCGCAACCACCCCCGTCTCCACCGACCTCGACCCCGACGCGAGTGTCGACGACCTCCTCGCGGAGGCCGACACCCTGCCGTGCGGCCCCGCCGAGCGCGCGCTCCTCGACGAGGCGCTGCGACGCGCCGACGCGGCCGGCGACGAGGAGGCCGCGTACGCGACCCGGATGCGGCTGACCCAGTCCGCCCACATGACGGGCGACACCGACACCATGTTCAGCTCCTTCGGGTGGTGCGTCGGCAAGCACGACGCCGACCCGCAGCGCTTCCCGATCACGGTCGACGGCTGCGACCTCCTCTTCCAGTACAAGTGGATGGCCGGACGGTTGTCGACGAACCCGACCTTCTCGCTCGCGCAGATCGAGGCCATGCACCAGGACATGCAGGCCAGGTACGCGGCGGCCGGTGCCACGATGAGCGGCGTCGTGCAGTCGCAGTTCCACATCGCGACGGTCACCGGACGGCTCGACGAGGCGGCGACGCTCCTCGAACGCCGGTCGAGCATCGAGGACGACCGGTACAGCCACTGCGAGGCCTGCGTCCGCAACGAGGACGCCTGGTTCCATCAGCTCCGCGGGCACGACGACGAGGCGATCCGGATCTACGACGAGATGTTCGAGAACCGCATGAGCTGCGGCGAGGAGCCGGAGACGAGCGAGGCCCAGGCGCTGCTCCCCTACCTGCGCGCCGGCCGACTCGACGACGCCAAGGCGGCCCACCAGCGCAGCTACCGGGTGGCGCGTTCGAACGCGGACGGCTTCGGCATCATCGCCGACCACCTGATCTTCTGCGCGGTCACCGGTAACGAGGCACGTGGCCTCGCGATGCTCGAGCGTCACCTCCCGACCCTCGTCAACGACCCCATCAACCTGTCCGGGCACACCGACGGCCTCACCGCGGTCGGCGTGCTCCTCGACGCGGTCACGCGGGCCGGCCACGGTGGGCTGCCGGTGCGTGGCGCCGACGCCCCCGAGCTCGCGCGATACCTCGGGATGGCGCCGGCCGACGCCACCGACGGTGCCCCGCGCGACGACGCGGACTGGACCGTGGCCGCGATCGCCGAGCGGGCGTGGGCCTCGGCCGAACGGCTCGCCCGGGCGTTCGACGAACGGAACGGCAACGACTTCCGCACCGCGCGGCTCGAGGCGGCTCGCGCGCTCGCGACGGAGCACTGGGACCTCCCGCTCTCCGTCGAGGGCTTCGCCGCACCCGTCGTCGAACCGGAGCCGGCGGCCTCCGCCGCCGAGTGGCGCGAACGCACCTCGGCCCTCCTCCAGAGCGCCGACACCACGGGGGCGATCGTCGCGGCCGAACAGGGTCTCGCCCTGTTCGCCGACGAGTCGGACCCGGACGAGAACCTCCGCGCCGGGCTCTTCGGCGTGATCACGCAAGCGGCCGTCATCGAGGGCGACGAGGGACGCGCGGGTGCTGCGTGGACCGACCGCGGCATCGCTCTCCGTGCCGCCGGCCGAAACGCCGTCGCCGAGCTCGAGGGCCGGTTCGGTCCAGCGCTCCTCGGCACGGCCACGGAGGACCGACTCACGGCGCTGCTCGCGGAACTCGACGAGGCCCGCCTCGTCCCCGTCGATCCCGACCGGCTCATCCACACCCTGGTCATCACCGCCCGGCATGCCTTCGAGCTCGCCGGGCAGCAGACCGAGCAGGAGGCGGCGGAGCGCTTCATGGGGATCGCCGACCGACTCGCCGGCGAGGCCGTCCTCGCCGCGGCCGTCGACGATCCCGGCGAGGCCGGCCCCCCGGCGCGGCTGCTGCACGCCCACCTCTTCGCGGTGACCGGACGGATCCAGGAGGCCGAAGAGCTCCTCGACCCACTCCTCGAGCCCGGGCAGCGGGCGTCTGTCCGGCTCCCGGCGCTGACTCTCCGCACCCGCATGCTCGGCGGAGCCGGGGCGTTCGCCGAGGGGGTCGCCCTCGCCGACGAGCTCGTCGGCCTCCAGACCACGCTCGGCAACCGGCTCGGCATCATCCAGGCCTGCACCCTCTCGGCCGCGCTCCTGAGCGACGCCGACCGCGACCGCGAGGCGGCGGCCCGGATGCAGCTCGCGATCACGCATGCTCGGCGAGCCGAGGTCGAGGACGTCGATTCGCTCACCCTGCAGCTGGCCCGGTACCTGCAGTTCGCCGGCGACGCCGCCACGGCCCTCGAGCACTATGACGAGGTCTACCAGGCGCGGCGCGAGCAGGCGGCCCCCGGTGAACTCGCGGACCTCCTCGCGAACATGGGCGAGGCGGCGCGCATGATCGGCGAACACGGCATGGCGTACGGGGTGTGGCGTGCTGCACTCGACGACGCCGCCGCGGTCGGGAACGACCAGGTCGTCATCCGCACGGGCTTCGGTCTGAGCACCCTGCTCCTCCAGTTCGAGGACGACGATGCGGTCGAGGTCGTCGACCAGGCCCTCGCGGCAGCGCGTCGTCTGGAGGATCCGCAGCTGCTCGTCCAGGCACTCCAGCGGGCGGCGAGCGCACGGGCGGCGTTCGGCGACGACACCGGGCTCCCCTTGTTCGAGGAGGCCCGCGGGCTCGCGACCGCGCACGAGGCGGCGTGGCTCGTGGCGGACATCACCGACTCTGAGGCCAGGGCCCTCGGCGCGCTCGGACGGGCCGACGACGCGACGGCGACCGCCCGTCGCGCGGCGGCGGGGTTCGTGGCGGCCGGTGACGAGAACGGTGCCGCGGTCGCCGAGGTGTTCGGGGCGCGATCACGTGCGGCGGTCGACGACCACCTCGGCGCGGTCGAGCTGTTCCGTTCCGCGCGCGGGCGGCTGCCTGCGGGTTCACCGGACTGGACGACGGTCACGGCCGAACTCGCCGACGCGCACGAGCGGTTGGAGCAGCACACGGACGCCGCGCTCCTGCGCGCCGAGATCGAGGAGTGACGGACGCCGTCGGACGGGTGCCCGGAGCGCCCGTCCGACGGCGACGGTCCCCGGCCTAGGGCAAGCGGGCGAAGGCGCGCACCGGGAACGTCGCGAAGCCCTCGACGAGTGGTGGGGTGGCGGTGAACGTCGCGCCGCTCGCGGGCAGCTGCTCGAGACCGGTCAGGTGCTCGACCACCTGGATCCCGGCGTCGAGCAGGAGGGAGTGTGCCGGGCGCGCTCCGCCGGAACCCGGCTCGGTGTCGTCGATGTTGATGGAGTCGATGCCGACGAGGACCACGCCCTGCTCGACGAGGTGTCGGACACCGTCCTCCGCGAGGTAGGGCGCGTTCAAGCGGTACGCGTCGGTCTCGAAGTGCCGGTCCCAGCCGGTGTGCAGGAGCACGGCGGTCCCGCGCAGCTCGCGGTCGAGGAAGACGTTCGCGTCGATGCCGCGCTCGGACGAGTCCTCGAGGTGGAAGACCTCGGCCGGGAGGTCGACGAGTCGGTCGAGCGTCAGGCTCGCGAGGTCGCCTCCGCCGGCGTAGCGGTGGAACGGGCTGTCGAGGTAGGTACCGGTGTTGCCGATCATCTCGATGACGTCCATCGCGAACTCGGTCCCCTCCGCGTAGTTCGCGCGTGAGTCCTCGCGGGTGAGGAAGGGGCGGATCACCGGCTCCGGCAGGCCCGGGTAGGTGCGGAGTCCGGCGCGGATCGGGTGGCTCAGCTCCACGAGCCGTCCCTCCGGGCGCGGCCGCCGCTGCGTCTCAGCCGTCGTCTCAGCGGGGAGCTCGAGCCCCGCGGCCGCCGCTGCAGCGAGGATGCCGCGCGAGCCCTTGTGCTGTTCGCGCACGATCTCGAGCTTCGTGATGCGGATCTCACCGACCATCGCCAGCCCGAGGTGGGTGACGAGGAGCCGACCGACCTCCTGCTGCTGCGCTTTCCCCTTCGCCTGGGCGACGGCCGGTGGCAGGTCGAGGCGGAAGTCCTCGACGGCGAGGCCACCGCCGTTCAGGAAGCTGACGGAGGCATCGAGGACGGCGCGTTGTTCGGTCATGCCTTCATTCTGGCGCGTGGCCAGAGCCGCGCCGAGGGATTCCCGGCCATGCCTCGCCGATTTCCGGCCACGAGCGCGGAAGTAGGCTGAAGGACGTGCAGGCGCTCCCCGAACCACTCGACACGAGTGCGCTCACCCGACCGTTTCCCGGCCACGAGGTCCGAGCGCAGTGGCCGACCTTCGTGGCGGAGGACCGCGACGCACGCGATCGCATCGGGCGACTCCGACGGCTCACCACCACCCTCGGCGCGTTGGGCGGGCTGTTCGGCATCTTCTTCTTCGGGCTCGTCGGCCTGCTCGCCTACGCGCAGGTCGGCAGGAACGCCGGTGGGATCGCCTTCGGCATGGGCACCCTCGTGGTGGTCATGATCCTCCTCGCCGTGATCCTCGTCCGGATGACCATCCGGGTCTGGTCGCGCAGGACCCTGAAGCGCACGCACCTCCGTCTCGCCGCCTTCGCCCAGGCGAACGGGTTCGACTACCGGGTCGGTCCCATCGCCCTGCAGCGCGACATGCCCTGGCGGAGCCGCGGGTCCGCGAACCTGCACCGGGTGTTCCGGAGCCGGGAGCCGCGCGGCATCGAGATCGCGAACTACGAGGTCATCGGCAACCGCAAGAACCTCGCGGCCCCCTTCGGCGGCTACTGCGCGCTCCGGATGCCCGTCGCGCTCCCCCACATCCTGCTGCGCGCCCAGGACGGCCGCCGCCGAGGCATGACCGGTGCCGGCGCCCCGGCCGACGCGCAGCGCCTCAGCCTCGAGGGCGGGTTCGACCGCCACTTCCAGCTGTACTGCCCGATCGGCTACGAGGCCGACGCGCTCTACCTGTTCACGCCCGACGTGATGGCACGCCTGCTCGACCACGTGCGGGGCTTCGACGTGGAGATCGTCGACGACTGGCTCCTGCTCGTGACCACCAAGGACCTCGTCACGACCAGACCGGAGGACTGGCAGGACATCGCCGACGCCGTCGATGCGCTCGACGACCGCGTCGAACGCTGGGCCCGGTGGCGCGAGACCCGAGGTGACCGACGGAGCGCCGCGGCGGACGAATCGCCCTCGACGGCGACGGCGGCCGGCCGGGTCAGCACCCGTGGTCGGCGCCTCTCCGTCCGGATGAGCCTCGACGACATCCTCATGTGGAGCGCGCTCGCACTCTTCGTCGTCGGCTTGGTCTTCGGGCTCCTGCGTTAGCCGGCCCGAGCGGTCCGGTCAGTCGCCGTACTCGTCGAGAAAGGTGTCCGAGTCGGCTTGGAGTGCACAGCCCTCCGCCGCGGCCTCCTCGGGCGTGCGGTCGCCGGCGTCGACGATCCGGCTCGCCTGCTCCTCGATGCAGCGTTCCATCGCCCGCTCGGCGGCCGCCGGATCCGCCGCGGCGAACCCGCCCGTCACCGCGACGATCGCGAGGACCGCGCCGACACCGGCGACGAGGACGGTCCCGCCGATCGCGAGCCGCCAGCCGAGCCCGGTGCGTCCGGTCGCCGCTTCCTGGTCCTGCCCCGGTGCCCCGGCCTGCTCGAACACGTCCGTCATCGGTCGACCCCCGTCGTTCCTCGCGCCACCCCCGGCGCCTCGCCTCAGGCTAGCAAGCGCCGACGTCGGACCGCACGATCGGTGACGCCGGAACGCAGGACGGCCTCCCACCGTGCGGTGGGAGGCCGTCCTCATGGGACTGCTGGGTGCTTAGAAGCCCTGGGCCAGACGGTAGTAGGCGTTGTTCCAGCGCACCTCACGCTGGAAGTCGCGCGTGGTCGTCGACTCGTCGATCACGAGCAGCTCGGTCTTCGCGATCTCGGCGAAGTCGGCGAACACCTCGACCCCGACGGCCGTCGACATCACCGTGTGGTGCGCGGCACCCGCGGTGAGCCAGGCGGCGGCCGACGTCGCGAAGTCGGGAGCCGGCTTCCACACGGCACGACCGACGGGCAGCTTCGGCAGTGCCTCGATGGGCTGGACCACCTCGACGACGTTCGCCGTGAGCCGGAAGCGGTCACGCATGTCGCTCATGGCGACGACGACGGCCGGGCCGGAGTCGGCCGTGAAGACCAGGCGCACCGGGTCCTCCTTGCCGCCGATGCCGAGCGGGTGCACCTCGAGCGTGGCCCGCGCGGAGGACAGCGTCGGGCTGACCTCGAGCATGTGCGCCCCGAGGATGAGCTCGTTGCCGGGCTCCATGTGGTACGTGTAGTCCTCCATGAGCGAGGCGCCGCCGGGGAGGCCTGCACCCATGACTGACGCGGCGCGCACGAGGACGGCCGTCTTCCAGTCACCCTCGGCACCGAAGCCGTAACCGTCGGCCATGAGGCGCTGGACGGCGAGACCGGGCAGCTGGCGCAGCTCACCGAGGTCCTCGAAGCTCGTCGTGAACGCGGCGAAGTCACCGGCCTCGAGGAACGAGCGCAGGCCGAGCTCGATCGCGGCGCCGTAGCGGAGCGACTCGTGCCGCTCGCCGCCCTTCCGCAGCTCGGGGACGACGTCGTACAGCTCCTCGTACTCGGCGACGAGCGCGTCGATGTCGGCGTCCGTCGAGGCGTGCACGGCCTCGGCGAGTTCGTTGACGCTCCAGGTGTTCACCTGCACGCCGAACCGCAGCTCGGCCTCCGTCTTGTCACCCTCGGTGACGGCGACGTAGCGCATGTTGTCGCCGAAGCGGGCGAGCTTCAGCTCGTGCGTGGCGGCCCAACCGGCTGCGGCGCGCTGCCAGGTGCCGACCTCACGCTGCACCCGCGGGTCCGACACGTGCCCGACGACCGTCTTGCGGGCGACGCCGAGACGGGTCTGGATGTAGCCGAACTCGCGGTCGCCGTGGGCGGCCTGGTTGAGGTTCATGAAGTCGAAGTCGATCTCCGACCACGGCAGCTCGACGTTCGCCTGCGTGTGCAGGTGCAGGAGCGGCTTCTGCAGGGCGTCGAGGCCGGCGATCCACATCTTCGCGGGGCTGAAGGTGTGCATCCAGGTGACGAGGCCGATGACGCTGTCGTCGGCGTTCGCGTCGAGCATCGCGCGACGGATGGACTCGGAGTCCTTGAGGACGGGCTTCCACTCGATCCGGACCGGGACGTCGGCGGCGGCGCCCAGCTCGGCTGCGATGGCCTGTGACTGCTCGGCGACCTGGCGGAGGGTCTCCTCGCCGTAGAGGTTCTGGCTGCCGGTGAGGAACCAGACGGTGTAGTGGTCGAGGGTGGTGGTGGGCTTCGGCATGGGTGGGTCTGCTTTCTGGTCTGGAGTGGTGTGCGCGGTCCCTGCCCGTCGACGAGCTCAGGGATGGGGAGGGATCAGGGACCGGGGTGCGGTGGCTGGCCTAGAGCGCGCCCTGGGGCGCCTGGCCGTAGACGTTCTGGTAGCGGTCGAACAGGGCGTCGATCGCCTCGGTCGGCATCGGCTTCGGCTCACCCAGCTGCCGCGAGATGTGCACGGTCCGGGCCACGTCCTCGACCATGACGGCCGCCTTCACGGCGTCCCGCGCGTCCTTGCCGATGGTGAACGGACCGTGGTTCTGCATGAGGACGGCGCGCGAACGGTGGCCGGTCAGCGTCTCCACGATGCCGCGACCGATCGAGTCGTCGCCGATGATCGAGAACGGCCCGACGGGGACCTCCCCGCCGAACTCGTCGGCCATGGCGGTGATGACGCACGGGATCGGCTCGGCGCGTGCAGCCCAGGCGACGGCGTAGGTGGAGTGCGTGTGCACGACCCCGCCGACCTCGGGCATGTGCCGGTACACGTAGGCGTGCGCGGCCGTGTCGCTCGAGGGCGACCGGTCAGAGCCGGGCGTGCCCGGGATGACGTTGCCGTCGAGGTCGCAGAGGATCATGTTCTCGGGCGCGAGGTCGTCGTAGTCGACGCCCGACGGCTTGATCACGAACAGCTCGGCGCCGGGCACCCGACCGGAGACGTTGCCGCCGGTCCAGATGACGAGGCCGTAGCGCACGAGCTCGCCGTGCAGCTTCGCGACGTCGGCGCGGACGCGGGCGATCGCGACCTCGATCTCCGGTGAGTAGGTGTTCACGAGGTTGCTCCTTCGAGGGCGGTGGTCTCGGTGTCGGACGGCAGGCGGTCGGAGCCGCCACCGAGGGCGGCCCGGCGGAGGCGCTTCAGCCGCTTCATGACGTCGTTGGCTCCGCGACCGAAGTAGTCGTGGAGGGTGGCGTACTCGGCGTAGAGCAGGTCGTACGCGTCCGCCGCGGCCTCGTTCGGCGTGTAGACGGCGCGGTCGACCTTGCCCATCGCGGCGCTGGCCGCCGGGACGTCCGGGTAGGCGCCGGCCGCGACGGCCGCGTGGATGGCGGAGCCGAGGGCGGGACCCTGGGCGCTCGCGGTGATCGAGATCGGCAGGCGCAGGATGTCGGAGTAGGTCTGCATGAGGAACGGGTTCCGCTGCAGGCCGCCGGCGACGATGAACTCGGTGACGGGCACGCCCGAGGCGTTGAAGGTCTCGACGATCTTGCGCGTCCCGAAGGCGGTGGCCTCGAACAGCGCCCGGTAGACCTCTTCGGTGCGAGTGGAGAGCGTCAGGCCGAGGACCGTGCCGGAGAGTTCGTGGTCGACGAGCACCGAGCGGTTGCCGGAGTGCCAGTCGAGCGCGACGAGCCCGTGGGCACCGACCGGCTGGTCCTGGATCAGGGAGGTGAGGTACTCGTGGATGCTGACGCCGCGCGCGGCCGCCTCCTCCGTGTACCGGGCGGGGACCTGGTTCTCGACGTACCAGGCGAAGATGTCACCGACGCCGGACTGGCCCGCCTCGTAGCCGTACAGGCCGGCGATGATGCCGCCGTCGACGACGCCGCACATGCCGGGGACCTCGCGGAGGACGTCGCCGTTCATGACGTGGCAGGTGGACGTGCCCATGATCGCGACCATCTGGCCGGGCGAGACCGCCTGTGCCGCGGGGGCGGCGACGTGGGCGTCGACGTTCCCGACCGCGACGGCGATGCCCTCACGGAGCCCGGTCCAGGCCGCGGCCTCCGCGGAGAGGGTGCCGGCGGCAGCGCCCAGCTCACCGATCTCGTGCTCGACCTTGTCGTCGGCGAAGCGCTCGAACGCGGGGTTGAGGGCGGCGAGGAACTCGTGGCTCGGGTAGGCGCCGTCCTGGTAGATGCCCTTGTACCCGGCGGTGCAGGCGTTCCGGACGTAGCGTCCGGTCAGCTGCCAGATGATCCAGTCGGCGGCCTCGACCCAGTGGTCCATGCGCTCGTAGAGCTCCGGGTCCTCCTCGAGCAGCTGGAGTCCCTTGGCGAACTCCCACTCGCTGGAGATGAGTCCGCCGTAGCGCGGCAGCCAGGACTCGCCCCGCTCGGCGGCGAGTTCGTTGATGCGGTCGGCCTGCGGCTGCGCGGAGTGGTGCTTCCACAGCTTCACGTAGGCGTGCGGGCGGTCGGCGTACTCGGGCAGCTCGTTGAGTGGGGTGCCGTCGGCGATGACGGGGACCATCGTGCAGGCCGTGAAGTCGGTGCCGATGCCGATGACCGCCGCCGGGTCGATCCCGGCGGCCTCGACGGCGCGGGGCACGGCGGACCTGATGACCGCGACGTAGTCGGCCGGGACCTGCAGCGCCCAGTCGGGCGGCAGGGTGGCGCCGGTCGAGGCGAGTTCGCGGTCCATGACGGCGTGCGGGTAGTCGAGCACCGCGGAGCCGAGCTCAGCGCCGTCGGACACGCGGACGACGACGGCCCGGCCGGACAGGGTGCCGAAGTCGACGCCGATCGTGTAGGTCTCGCCGGAGGCGGCTGACGCGCTGGGGGATGCTGCGGTGTGCTCGGTGTTCACCGGCTGGACTCCTTCGTCTGGTGGTGCTGGTTCGTCGGGTGGTGCGGAAGCCTGCGGCGTCCGTGGGACGCTCGGGGTGGGTGGGCCGGGGTCGGGTGGAGGTTCGACGGCGTCCGGGCCGATCCCAGTGTACAACGTTGTACATCGGCCTGGCCAGCGCCGCTCATGCGAGCCCGCCCATCGCATCGAGGACGGCGAGGACCGCGTCCCGATGCCCCCTGGCGTCGCGGTCGGGACGGGTCTCCCCCACCGCCCGGCCGTTGCGGACGGCGATGACCCGGTCGCAGACCTCGACCAGCGCGGACGGGTCGTCGCCGGCCACCACGACCGCGCGACCGGAGGCGGCGATGGCGCGGATGAGGTCGACGCGTTCGGCTGCACCGGCGTCGCGGCGGTCGCCGAACGGTTCGGCCAGGAGCACCACCCGCGCCGGTGTGTCGAGGAGCGACCGGAGTGACTCGGTGAACTGCTCGGCGGTCGGGCCGCGATGCGCACCGGGCAGTGCCGCGGCCAGTCCGTTCACCCCGGTGGTCGCCGGGTACGCCCGGCGGCCGTCCGCGAGCCCGGTCGAGACCATGCGGGTGAGCGACGTCGGCGACACGCTCGAGGGCACGCCGCCGAGGAACGCGAGGTCGTAGCGGATCGGATGTTCGGTCGTGTAGAGCAGTCCGGCAGCGCGAGCGCGGTCCATGGTCGAGACGTCGACGGTCTCGTCGGCGATGCTGACCGCGCCGCGCACCGTGGCGCCGTACGAGCGGCCGAACAGGCTGAGGAGCACCTCGCCGGCACCGGAGTCGAGGGGGCCGAAGAGGCCGAGGACCTCGCCGGGTGCGCACGCGAAGCTCACCCCGTCGACGACGGTCCTGGTGGCGTCGGCGGGGTGGCTCGCGTGCCACTGCTCGACACGCAGCCCGCCCGTGCGCTCGATCGGGCGGGTGTCGCGATCCGGGCAGGACCGCGCGCTGTCGCTCGTGCGGTCCACACCACGGAGACCCGCGGCGCTCCCGAGGCCCACTGCCAAGGCGTCGAGCACCCGCCGCTCATCGGCCGCGTCCGACACCGGGAGCGTGCGGGGGCCGTTCGCGCCGGATCCGGTTCCGAGCAGGGTGACCGCCGATGCGACGGCGGCGAGACCGGTGACCGTCCCCGTGACGAGCAGGACCACCGGAGCGGTCCCGGTCGGCCGGGGCGTGGCGGCGACGGAGCGCAGGGCGGTCTGCCAGCGCTCGCGTTCCGGCGTGGACAGTCCGGCTCCGGACTCGTCGACGATCACGACGGCGGCTCCGGCTGCGACCGCTCTCGCGAGCTCGACGAGTCGGCGTTCCAGAGCGGTCAGCTCCGCGACCGCCGTGGTCGGCTCGGTCGTGAGGCCAACCGTCGCGAGCGCGCGGACCACGCGGTCCCGGTCGCTCCCGCGCGCATCGCCGCCGGGACGGCCGAGGCGGAGGGCGGCACGGACCGCGGCGCCGAAGCCGTCGACACCCGAGCCGTGCTCGTTGCCGAGCAGGACGTTGTCGCCGACGTCCTGCGTCCAACTGATCGCCTGGCCGCCGGTCACCACGGCGATCCCGGCCGCACTCGACGCCGCACGGGAAGCGAGGGCGACGGCCGTCCCCGCGATGCGCACGACCTCGGCGGTCCTGCGTCGCCGCCGTCCGCCCGCGGCGCCGGAGAGGGCGTCGACGAAGCGCCGCGTCGCCGACCGGGACCCGACGACCGCGTGGACGACGCCGGCCTCGACGGCGAGCACCGTCTCGTCACCGTCGAGCACCTCGAGTGCGGGTACCGACGGGGCCGTCGCATCACCGCCCGGACCACGCACGGAGGCGAGCGCCCCGGCCTGTTCGCCGGTGCGCTCGCCTCCGTGGTTCGCGGTCATCGCTGAGGGTGACTGGTCGTTCGTGCTGGACAGCTCGCCGCCTGAGCGGGGCTGCGGATCAGCGTCCGCCGCTGCGGCGCTTGTTGTAGACGTCGAAGGCGACGGCGAGCAGGAGCACGAGGCCCTTGACGGCCTGCTGCCACTCGATGCCGAGGCCGATGATCGACATACCGTTGTTCAGGACGCCGATGATGAG
Organism: Plantibacter sp. Leaf1; assembly: GCF_001421315.1. Lineage (NCBI taxonomy): Bacteria > Bacillati > Actinomycetota > Actinomycetes > Micrococcales > Microbacteriaceae > Plantibacter > Plantibacter sp. Leaf1. The sequence goes on from NZ_LMJX01000001.1 coordinate 186,930, forward strand.
ACCACCGATGATCGCGCCACCGATGGTTCCGACACCACCCTGCACCGCGGCTCCACCGATGAACGCCGCGGAGATCGCCTCGAGCTCGAAGCCGTCACCGGCCTTCGGACCGGCGAGGTTCAGGCGGGCCGTGAAGATGAGGCCGGCGAGCGCCGCGAGGAAGCCCATGTTGACGAACAGGAAGAAGTCGACCTTGCGCGTCTTGATACCGGACAGCTCGGCCGCGTGGCGGTTGCCACCGATCGCGTAGATGTGGCGACCGAAGACGGAGCGGTTCATCACGATGCCGTACACGAGCACCAGGACGGCGAGCACGATGAGCGTGACCGGGATGCCCTTGTACGCGGCGAGAGCGTAGACGAAGAAGCCGATGCCGGCGGTGATCAGGACGAGCTTGGCGACGAACCACGGGAACGGCTCGGTCTCCTGGCCGTACTTCTGACGGCCGAGGCGCGTGCGGACCTGCTGCACGACGAGGCCGATGACGGCGATGACGCCGATCCCGAGCGTGAGCGGGTCGATCGGGAAGTCACCGAAGACGTCGTTCAGGAAGCCGTTGCCGAGGGCGCGGTACTCGCCCGGGAAGGAACCGATGTTCGCGTTGCCGAGGACCACGAGCGCGAGGCCGCGGAAGATGAGCATGCCGGCGAGCGTCACGATGAACGCCGGGATGCCGACGTAGGCGATCCAGAAGCCCTGCCAGACGCCGACGAGGGCACCGATGGCGAGCGAGAGGATGACCGCTATCCACCACGGCATCTGCATCTGCACGGCGAAGACACCGGAGACGGCGCCGACGAAGGCCGCGACGGAACCGACCGACAGGTCGATGTGGCCGGCGATGATGACCATCACCATGCCGATCGCGAGGACGAGGATGTACCCGTTCTGCACGATCAGGTTGGAGATGTTCTGCGGCCGCAGCAGGATGCCGTCGGTGATGACGGCGAAGAACACGACGACGAGCAGGAGGGCGATGAAGATGCCGTTCTTGCCGAGGTCGCTGAGGATGTGGGTCAGCCAGCTCGTGAACCGGTTCGTGGCCGGGTTGACGAGGCCGCCGGCAGCGGTGCCGTCCCCTGCCGGGACGGTGGGTTTGGTGTCCAGATCGGACATTGCGGTTCTCCTTCGATCCGTCCGCGCCCGCTTAGCGGGGCTTCTCCATGGTCATGAGCTTGAGGAGCGCTTCGGGGTTCGCTTCCTCGATCGGCAGTTCGCCGGTGATGCGGCCCTCGCTGAGGGCGTAGATGCGGTCGCAGATGCCGATGAGCTCGGGGAGCTCGGAGGAGATGACGATGACGCCCTTCCCCTCCGCGGCGAGGCGGTTGATGATCGTGTAGATCTCGTACTTCGCGCCGACGTCGATCCCACGGGTGGGCTCATCGAGGATGAGGACGTCGGGGTCGGAGTAGATCCACTTCGACAGCACGACCTTCTGCTGGTTGCCACCCGAGAGCTTGCCGGTCTTCGCGAGCACGTTGGGAGCCTTGATGTTCATGCTCTTGCGGTACTCCTCGGCGACCTTGTACTCCTCGTTGTCGTTCACGAGTCCGCCGCGTTCGAGCTTCTTCAGCGAGGCCATCGAGATGTTGCGCTTGATGTCCTCGATGAGGTTGAGGCCGTAGTACTTGCGGTCCTCGGTGGCGTACGCGAGGCCGTTCGCGATCGCCTCCGACACGGTGCGCGTGCGGATCTCCGAGCCGTTCTTGAAGACCTTGCCGCTGATCCGGCTGCCGTACGACTGGCCGAAGAGGCTCATCGCGAACTCGGTGCGCCCGGCGCCCATGAGGCCGGCGATGCCGACGATCTCACCGGCACGGACGTTGAGGTTCACGGCGTCCACCATCACGCGGGTCGGGTCCTGCGGGTGGTGGGCGGTCCAGTCCTCGACGCGCAGGATCTCGGCGCCGATGTTCGGTGTGTGGTCCGGGTAGCGGTGCTCGAGGTCGCGGCCGACCATGTCCTTGATGATGCGCTCTTCGGTGACGTCGTTCTTCACGATCGTCTCGATCGTCTTGCCGTCGCGGATGACCGTGACGGTGTCGGCGACCTTCTTGATCTCGTTGAGCTTGTGGCTGATGATGATCGACGTGATGCCCTGCTCCTTGAGGTGCAGGATGAGGTCGAGCAGGTGGTCGGAGTCCTCGTCGTTCAGGGCGGCGGTCGGCTCGTCGAGGATGAGGAGCTTCACGCGCTTCGAGAGGGCCTTCGCGATCTCGACGAGCTGCTGCTTGCCGACACCGATCTCGAGGATCTTCGTCGTCGGGTTCTCCCGCAGACCGACCCGGGCGAGCAGGGCTGCCGCCTCCTGGTTGGTGCGGTTCCAGTCGATGAGGCCGAGCGGCCCCTTCAGCTCGTTGTTGAGGAAGATGTTCTCCGCGATGGAGAGGTAGGGGCTGAGCGCCAGCTCCTGGTGGATGATGACGATGCCCTTGGACTCCGAGTCACGGATGTCCTTGAACTCCATCGTCTCGCCCTCGAACACGATGTCGCCCTCGTAGGTCCCGAACGGGTACACGCCCGACAGCACCTTCATGAGGGTGGACTTGCCGGCACCGTTCTCGCCGCAGATGGCGTGCACGGTACCGCGCTGCACATCGAGGGTGACGTTCGAGAGGGCTTTGACGCCGGGGAAGGTCTTGATGATGTTGCGCATCTCGAGGATGCTCGTCGTCTCGGCTGACACCTGAGTCTCCTTACTGGTGGTCGTCGTTGAGCCTGGCCGGTGACCTCAGGCACGTCGTCCGACTCAGGGACCGGACATGGTCACTGAGGTGGTCGAAGCGTCGAGGTGCGGACCCGGGCCCCGAGACAGGCTCGGAGAGCGGAATCCGCTCCCCGAGCCCGACCGGGGACTTCGGTGGGTGTTAGCCCTTGATCTCGTCTTCGGTCCAGTACCCGGAGTCCACGAGGACCTCCTGGATGTTGTCCTTGACGACGATCTGCGACTCGAGGAGGAAGGACGGGACGACCTTCTTGCCGTTGTCGTAGTCCTCGGTGTTGTTGACCTCGGGCTTCTCACCGTTCAGGACGGCGACGGCCATCTTGACGGCTTCGCTCGCCAGCTGGCGGGTGTCCTTGAAGATGGTCGCGTACTGCTCGCCGGACTCGATGGCCTTGACCGAGTCGAGCTCGGCGTCCTGGCCGGAGATGACGGGCCAGCCGTCGCCCACCGAGTAGCCGGCGTCGGTCAGCGCCGAGATGATGCCTCGCGAGATGCCGTCGTAGGGCGACAGGACCGCGTTGACCTTGGAACCGTCGGAGTAGGTCGACGTGAGGATGTTCTCCATGCGCTTCTGCGCGGTCTCACCGTCCCAACGGAGCGTTGCAGCCTGCTCGAAGGAGGTCTGGCCACTGGCGACCGTGAGGGTGCCCGCGTCGATGAACGGCTTCAGCGTGTCCTGCGCGCCGTCCCAGAAGAACGTGGCGTTGTTGTCGTCGGGCGAGCCGGCGAACATCTCGATGTTGAACGGACCGGCGGGTGCGCCCTCGGTGGGCTTGCCCTCGAGGTCGACGAGGCCGAGGCCGTTGAGGACCGAGTTGGCCTGCTGCACGCCGACCTTGTAGTTGTCGAACGACGCGTAGTAGTCGACGTTCTCGCTGTCGCGGATGAGGCGGTCGTAGGCGATGACGGGGATGTCGCCGTCCTTGGCCTCCTGCAGCACGCTCGTGAGCGTGGTGCCGTCGATCGACGCGATGATCAGGACGGAGGCGCCCTTGGTGATCATGTTCTCGATCTGCGAGACCTGGGTGGGGATGTCGTCCTCGGCGTACTGCAGGTCGACCTTGAAGCCCTCCTTCTCGAGCTGCTCCTTGACGGCGTTGCCGTCCTGGATCCAGCGCTCGGAGCTCTTGGTGGGCATCGCGACGCCGACGAGCTTGCCGTCGCCTTCGCCGCCGCCCGATCCGCCGCTTGCGCCGCCGGAGCAGCCGGCGAGCGACACGACCATCGTGCCTGCGGCCAGCGTGGCGAGGAGCATTCTCTTCTTCACTGTGTGGTTCCTTCCCTAGGGGGTTGCTTGGACGTCGTTGTCATGCGCAGGTCGAACGGCGTCGATGTGTCCAGCTCATCGAGGCCGCTCGTCGGCTACGTGGCGTTCGCGGGTGCGGGTGCGGACGCCTCGTCGTGGTGCCGGCGAGGGTGCAGGGAGAGGTGGCCGGCGGGAAGCCGGGCCGAGAGGGAGTCGTGGTCGGTTCGATCGGTGCCGCGGTTCGGGAGGAGGCTCATCGCCCACCTGCTCGCTCCGTTGCGCTTCGTTCCCACGTCGACTTCCTCGTCACTCCGAATGTGACCGTTCACATTGTGTGTCACACGATAGCCCCAGACCTCCACCCGATGTCAAGTCGGGATGTGTCTCATTTTCATAACCGGCGATCGTCGGGGTATGGTCGCGCTCTCAACGACGTGGTTCCGGGGCGTGCGCGGGGCGCGCGGCGGCCGTGCGCGACGCGCTCGGACGGCGGGTACCGGCGCTGCCGATCCCAGTGGTGGTGCGGAAGTCGCCTAGAGTTCTGCGTCGATGGCGCGGATGACGTCCCACGCGCCGTCCTCGGAGTTCGACAGCACGACGACGTCGATCGCGTCGGCCGCCGTCGGGCCGAAGTAGGTGCGGACGATGCCGCTGGCACCCGGGTTGACACCGTCGAGGTACATCGAACGGACCTGACCGTCCTCGTCGACGTCGAACTCGAATCCGAAGCCGTAGGAGATCTCCTCGTCGACCTCGATCTGCGGGGAGGTGAACTCCTCGGTCAGCTCGGCGGTGAGGAGCTTCGCGTCGCGGGCCGCGCGCAGGAAGGTGACGAGGTCGGCCGCCGTGGACTGCGCACCGGCGTCCGGGCCGCCGAGCGGCGGGAAGGCGTCGACGTTCGAGTGCCAGACCCCGTCGTCGTCGACGTCGCCACCCTCCGCGAGGCCGGGCTCGCCCGTGCGGCGGTCGGCGAAGCCGGAGTGGTCCATGCCGAGCAGCGCGAACACCTGCTGCTCGATGAGCTCGCGGTACGGCAGGCCGGTCACCCCTTCGAGGGCGAGCCCGAGCAGGACGTAGCCGGCGTTGACGTAGTTCGCCTCCTCGCCAGGCGCCGCGAGCGGCGGCTTGTGGGCGAAGAGCGGCAGGAGGTCGGCGGTCTCGCGGATCGACGAGGCCGAGCGCTCGGCCCACAGCTCCTCGTAGCTCTCGCCGGCGGTCTCGTCGGCGTCGTCGGCGATGCCCGAGGTGTGGGTGAGGAGGTGGATCAGCTGCACGTCCCGGCGGATGGTGGTGCCGTCGAGGTCGACGTACTCGTGGATCGACTCGTCGAGGTCGATGTGCCCCGCGTCGACCTGCTGCAGCACGGCGGCAGCGGTGAACAGCTTCGTGATCGAGGCCGTGTCGAACCGGGTGTCGAGCGTGATCGGCTCGTCGCGCTCCCGGGAGGCGAGCCCCCGTGCGACCTCGAAGAGCGTCTCGTCTCCGCGCTTGACGAGCACGACGCCCGAGAAGTCGGTGGCTTCGATGACGCGGGCGACGCTTGCGGTGTCCATCCTCCAACGGTACCGTCGTCGGCTGCTCGGCGGCTGCACGGAGGCCGACGGAGCCGATCCTTCGGCGGCCTGAGGCGTGTGCATAATGGGTGCAGCACGAAATGTGACCGTGCACATCGAGGTCCGAGGAATCCGTGAGCGACGACGCCGAACGGGGGCGAGCCCCCAATATCCGCGATGTCGCGCGCCTGGCCGGGGTCTCCCACCAGACCGTGTCCCGAGTGCTCAACAACCATCCGAGCATCCGCGACTCCACGCGCGACCGCGTGCTCGCCGTCATGGACGAGGTCAACTACCGCCCGAACCGGGCGGCCAGAGCCCTCGTGACGAGCCGGTCGCGGACGATCGGCGTGCTCGCCAGCCAGCGCTCCCAGTACGGTCCGGCGAGCATGATCCAGGCCATCGAGAACGCGAGCAAGGACGCCGGGTACCTCGTCAGCACCTCCAACCTGCCCGACACCAGCGAGGTGTCGATCGTCGCGGCCGTGGAGCACCTCCTCGCGCAGTCGGTCGACGGCATCGTGGTGATCGCGCCGCAGGTCCGGGTGTTCCGCGCCATCGAGGAGCTGCAGGTGCGGGTCCCGTTCGTGGCGGTGCAGTCCGGCGGCGACCTCGACGACCACTCGATCGGGGTCGACCAGGTCGCCGGTGGACGCTTGGCGACGCGGCACCTCATCGAGCTCGGGCATCGCAACATCTACCACCTCGCCGGTCCGCAGGACTGGATCGAGGCGGAGGCGCGCATGCGTGGGTTCCTCGCGGAGATGAGCGCCCAGGACGTGCCGACGACGGCGCCGATCCTCGGCGACTGGACGGCCGACTTCGGGTATCGCGCCGGCATCGAACTCATGCGGGTGCGCGACTTCACGGCGATCTTCTCCTCGAACGACCAGATGGCGCTCGGGCTCATCCACGCGATCCGCGACGAGGGCTACGACGTGCCGCGGGACGTGTCGATCGTGGGGTTCGACGACATCCCCGAGGCGTCGCACTTCTGGCCGCCGCTCACGACGGTGCGTCAGGACTTCGACGAGCTGGGGCGGCGCTGCGTCGCGCATCTGCTCGGCAATCTCGAGGTCGACGCCGTCGGCTACCGGGGCACGATCGAGCCCGAGCTCATCGTGCGGAAGTCCGCGGGTCCCCCGGCCTTCTGACCCCGGGTGGGTGGTGGGGGCCTGGAGCCTGGTGCCAGCGCGGTGCGCTGACGCGAGCGCGGCTCACACGCGTGGGCGCGCCCCTCCGGAGACCCGCGCTCACGCGCTCAGCCCGCGGTCGCGCCGATGCACGCAGAGTCATGCCAGCGCACCGCGCTGACGCCGGGTGGGGACGTCTCACGTCAGCGCACCGCGCCGGCGGACGGACTCACCAGGCGGCGGGGTCCGCGATGAGGCGGTCGAAGGCGAGTTCCGCCGCACCGATGAGGAGGAGGTCCTGCCCGAGCTCCGCACGCACGATCGCGACGTCCTCGAACGGCGGGACGAGCGCCCGCTCACGGACCGCGTCGTGCAGCTCCTCCGAGGCCAGTTCGAGCACGATCCCGAGGTGCCCGCCGAGGACGACGAGCTCGGGGTCGAGGATGTTGACCGTCCCGGCGAGCGCCCGCCCGAGCGTCCTCGCCTGCCGGACGACCTCCTCGCGCATCGGCCCGGCCGGATCCGCGGCGATGCCGGCGGCGAGTGCCGCTTCGAGGACCGCGTCGTCCCCGGCGACGAGCCCGGCGACGCGGAGCAGCTCACTGCGGCGGACGGCGTCTTCGAGCGCGTTGCCCGCGGCCGTCGCCGAGGTGTGCCCGAACTCCCCCGCGTAGCCGCGCGCACCACCGACGGGGCGGCCACCGGCGATGATGCCGCCGCCGATACCGCTCGCGCCACCGTTCAGGTAGACGAGGTCGTCGATGCCTCGGCCGGCCCCGAAGGTCCGCTCCGCCCTGGCACCGAGACTCGCGTCGTTCGCCGCGAACACCGCCCGGCCGGTCGCGGCACGCAGCCGTTCGACGAGCGGCTCGTCGACCCAGCCGAGGTGCGGCGCGAGCCGGACGACCCCGTCGGCGTCGCGCACGAGTCCGGGGACCGCGAGCCCGATCCCGCCCCCACCCTGCGCGTCGTCGGGCAGGCGTGCGGCCAACTCGGCGACCAGCTCCGCGATGATCGCCGTCGCCTCGCCTGCCGTCGGGGTCGTGTCGACGTCGCGACGCACGCGTTCGACGACCTCGCCACCGAGCCGGACGGCCGCGACGGTGATCGCGTCGAGCTCCGGGTTCGCCGCGAAGGCGACGGCTCGGCGGCCGGCAGAGACGAGCGGCGACGGACGACCGACGCCCTGCCCGCCGACCGGGACCGACTCCGTGACGACGCCCGACGCTGCGAGTTCCGTCACGAGCGCGGCGACCGTCGAGCGGTTGAGCCCGGTCGCCCGCGTGAGTGCGGACCGCGACTGCACCCCGCCCTGGTGGACCAGCTCGACGATCCGCCCGAGGTTGCGACGGCGCACCGAGTCGAGCCCGCTCCCGGTGGCCTGACCACCCGTCGGAGCGGTTCCGCCCGTTGTCGCCTCACCCACACGTCCACCTCTGCTCGATCCCTCCAGTGTCCCTCACCGGCGGCTCCCCCGGCACCTGCGCGTGCGAGCGACGGGCACGGATGGTTGACTGGACGGATGCCCACCGCATGGACACTCCGACCGGCCACGCTCGACGATGCGACGTGGATGGCCGAGGTGCGCGCCGTCGTGATGCGCCCCGACCTCGAGCGTCTCGGGCGCTACGACGAGACCCGCGTGCGTCGACGGTTCCTCGACGCGTACCGGCCGGAGCACACCTCGGTGATCGTGCTCGACGGCGTCGCTGCCGGGTTGTTCGCGATCCGCCCGGAGCCGGAGGAACGCTGGTTGGAACACTTCTACCTGGCCCCCGAGCACCAGGGCGCCGGCCTCGGTACCGCGGTCCTCGCGCAGGTGCTGCGCGACGACGGCGACCCGCGCCCGTTCCGCTTGAACGTGCTGCAGGGCAGCCCGGCCCGTCGCCTCTACGAGCGCCACGGCTTCACGCTGGAACGCGAGGACGACGTCGACGTGTGGATGGTCCGCCGGGGCTGAACACGCTGCGCCGCGGCAAGCGGGGATCGACACCAGAGCAGGACGTGAGGATGCAACCGGTCCTGCCACCGCGCGGATCTCCGGCTGCTTCGCGGCCGCGGAGCAGCTCAGGCGGGTTGCCGGACCGTGGTGACGATGTCGACGAGGTGCGGGTCGGCGGGGGCCGAACCGAAGCCGAACCGCACGGGCGGGGCGAGCGGTGCAAGCGTGCCGAGGTCCGCACCCGACCAGCTCGCCGTCGCCGCGGTGATGCGGCGGGCGCCCGTCACCCCGTAGTACTCGCGTCGTCCGTTGCCGGCCGAGCCCGCCGTGCGCGCACCCGGCTGCAGCACCCTGGCGACGGGGTCGATCGTCTGGAGCCAGAGCGGGTTGACCGCGAGCGGCTTGGGGACGGCTCGGAGCGCTCGTCCCAGGGGCGAACTGCCGCCGATGCGCAGCGTCGTGTCGAGCGGGCCGCCGACGAACCGGAGGCCGGTGGGGAGGCGCGTCCACCCGACCGTGCCGATCTCGATGTCGTCGAAGGTGTACGTGGTGGCGATGAAGTCCGCGATCTCCTGCGTGGGGGCCAGGAGGAGCCGCTTGCCGCGGGAGTCCTCGATCATCGCGTCGGCGAAGGACCCGAAGGGTGACGTCGACCAGAGCCCGAGGACGATGCGGACGCCGCCCGTGGTGCCGTAGCCGGCGATCCTCCCGGAGAAGCGCAGGTCGGTTGCGGGCATGCCGCCCACTGTAGTCGGCCCGTCTGGGTGCCGGCTCGGTTCGTCACTTGAACCGGTCGACGGGCGCACGACCACCACCCGGTTGACGCGGCCGGGACGATCCGCTTGCGTTGAGGCATGTCGACCTCGCTCCTGCTCATCTCCGACACCCACCTGCCGAAGCGCGCGAAGGCGCTGCCCGAGGGGGTGTGGGCCGCGGTCGACGCGGCCGACCTCGTCGTCCACGCCGGCGACTGGGTCGACGAGGCGACACTCGACGCCCTCGAGCAGCGCGCCACCCGCCTCGTCGGCGTCTTCGGCAACAACGACGGACCGGGGCTCCGCGCGCGGCTCCCCGAGGTCGCGCGGTTCGAGGTCGACGGCGTCCGCTTCGCCGTCGTCCACGAGACCGGTGCAGCCACCGGCCGCGAACGGCGCGCCGACGAGGCCTACCCCGACACCGACGTGCTCGTCTTCGGGCACAGCCACATCCCCTGGGACACCGTCTCCCCCGCGGGTCTCCGGCTGCTCAACCCCGGCTCGCCGACGGACCGCCGCCGTCAGCCGCAGTGCACGATGATGACCACGCGGGTGGACGACGGCGTGCTCGCGGACGTCCTGGTCGTCCCCGTCGCCCGCTGAGCGACGGTCAGCCGCAGTACTCGCTGTCGATCTTCGGCTCGGCACGCACGACGATCGCGTCGACGACGTCGTCCATCACGGAGAAGTTGATCCAGTGCCCGGCGTCGTCGGTGACGGCGTAGAAGACGGCGTACTTGCCCTGCTGCTCGGTGAGCGCGGAGTAGGCGGCCCGGAGTTCCGCGAGGGTCGAGCCGACGCCGACACCCGCGTCCGTCTTCGGCGACGACGCGGCGACGGCGGCCGGACCGCTCCACGCCTGCAGCACGATCTGCTCGACCACGCCCGTGTCCTGCGGATCGGGCAACCACACCGACGGCAGACCTTCGGCGGCGTAGGCGGTGACCCACGGGCACGCCTCCTGGGTCGCCACGGAGAACGCCGTCATGAGCGACGCCGTCCCGAGGATCGGGGCGCCGAGCTCGACCGGACCGACGCCGGTGAAGTCGACGGTCCAGGACGACGGGTCCGCGAGGTCGGGGCCGGTGGGCGTCGGTGACCGGGTGGCGGTCGGTGTGACCGTCACGGTCTCGGTCGGCGCCGGCGTCGAGGCTCCGGCGCCGCCCGAGCAGCCGGCCAGGGCCAGGGCTGCGGCGATCGCCAGGATGGTGAAGACCGGTCGTCGGTGTGCTCGCGTGAACGACATCATTCCCCCAAATGTGTGCTCGGATCAGCCCATCCTCGCACAGGACCCGGTCCCCGAGCCGCCCTTCGACAGGCTCAGGGACCGGAGTGGGGCGCTCCTGAGACCGCCCTTCGACAGGCTC
>NZ_LMJX01000001.1:197658-219640 GCF_001421315.1 Plantibacter sp. Leaf1
TCGGCTCAGGGACCGAGGTGGCAGGTCCCCGGGACCGCCCGTCGACAGGCTCAGGGACCGAGGTCGTGGGCTCAGGGACCAGGCGTCAGCCGACGGCGACCGTCTGCTGCACGGGCTCGGGACGCTCCACGGTGCTCGTCAGATCCACGACCCGGTGCTCACGCCCGGCGACGATGATCGCCTCCATGATCTCCAGCACGTGGAACGCGAGGTCCCCCGAGGCCCGGTGTGGCCGGTCCTGCTCGATCGCCTCGGCGAGGTCCGACAGCCCGACCCCGCGTCCGGCGTCGACGAAGCCCGCGCTGTCGGGCACCGCACGCCAGGTGCGGTCGTCCGCGGTCGAGAGCTCAACGGGATCGGAGAACCGGTTCGGGTCGGGCACCGCGACGGTCCCGGCGGTGCCGTACACCTCGAACAGCGGCACCCGGCTGGCCCACACCTCGAACGACACGGTCACCGTCGAGACGACACCGTTCGCATGCTCCAGGATCGCCGTCACGTGGGTGTCGACCTGCTCGTGCACCGGGATCGGCGTGCCGGCCAGCGCACCCGTGGCGACCGTCCGCTCCCGGTCCGACCGCGCGACCGCGCCCGACACCCGCACGACGGGACCGAAGAACGACACGAGACTCGTCAGGTAGTACGGCCCCATGTCGAGCAGCGGACCGCCGCCCGGCTGGTAGTAGAACGCGGGTGCCGGGTGCCACAGTTCGTGACCCGGCGCACTCCACGCGACCGCCGCCGCGATCGGCCGGCCGATGGCTCCGGCGTCGAGCACGGCGAGCGCCGTCTGGACACCGGAGCCGAGGACGGTGTCGGGCGCACTGCCGACCCGCAACCCCTTCGCGCGCGCGAGCTCGAGCACCGGTCGCGCCTCGGCCGTGGAGAGTGCGAGCGGCTTCTCGCCGTAGACGTGCTTCCCCGCCTCGAGGGCACGGCGGGCGACCTCCGCGTGGGCTGCCGGGATGGTGAGGTTCAGGACGACGTCGACCTCCGGGTCGGCGAGCAACTCGTCGACGCTCGAGGACCGGACGCCCTGCTCGGCCGCGACCTCGGCGGCCCGTGCGAGATCGAGGTCGGCGACGACGACGAGCCGGAGGTTCGGCAACTTGGGGAACTCGGCGAAGTACTGCCGCGAGATGTTGCCGACGCCGATGACGCCGACCCGGAGGACCGATCCCCCGGTGGTCGTGGGTGTGTCGTTCAGCGTGCTGCCCACAGCAGGCCCCGTTCGATGATGGTGCGGACGTTGGGTTCTTCGACGATCTCGATGCGGTGGCCGGGCGCGGAGACGAAGATCCGGCCCTTCCCCCAGTGGCGCGTCCAGATGGCGGGGGCCGTGACGGGACGGTTCCACGCGTCCCAGGGCCGCACCTCCTGTGTCGTCGTCGCGAGCACGTCGTTGTACTCGTCGCTCAGCACCCAGTACTGCTCGGTGACGAGGTCGAAGTCCGCGATCCCCTCGGTGATCGGGTGCTGCCGGCCGTACTCGGTGATGTGCACGGTGTACGGGATGTAGTTGTCGGACTGCTCCCCCGTGCGCTCCGCCGGATCCTTGCCGGCGTGGTGCGCGAACTGCCCGCCGATCATGTGAAGGTAGTCCGCGTTGTTCCGGTACGAGTCCGCGATCCCGCCGTGCCAACCGGCCATCCCCGTGCCGTTGAGGACGGCCCGCTGGAGGCCCGCGAACTCCTCAGGCTCGATCGTGTTCATGGTGTTGATCTGGACGATGAGGTCGACGGTGTCGAGGTAGTCGGCATCGGTGTAGACGGCGGTCCCGTCCTCGACGCGCACGGTGAACCCGTTCGCCTCCAGGAAGGGGATGAAGGCCGCGGTGGTCTCGACGGGCATGTGCCCGTCCCAACCACCTCGGACCACGAGGGCCTGCTTGTCAGTCATGTATTCCTCTCGGGGGATATGTCGGGTTCGGTGTCGGTCGGCCGGGCGTCACTTGCTGAAGCCGGCGGTCATGCCGCTGATCAGTTGCCGTCTGCCGAACAGGTACAGGATGAAGATGGGGAGCGTCGACAGCACCACGGCGGCGAGCACCGCGGGCACGTTCACGCTGAACGAGCCCTGGAACGTCCACAGCGACAGCGGCAGCACCCGGTTGCTCGGCGACTGCGTCAGCACGAGCGGGAACAGGAAGCCGTTCCACACGTTGAGCGCGTTGTAGAGCGCCACGGTGACGATCGCCGGGCGGGCCAGCGGGAGCACGAGCGACACGAGGGTCCGCCAGCTCGACGCACCGTCCACGGTCATCGACTCGAATAGTTCCTTCGGGATGTCCCGGATGAAGTTCGACAGGATGAGGACGGTGACCGGCACCGCGAACCCGATGGAGGGCAGGATCAGCGCCAGGAGGGTGTCGTACAGTCCCGCCTTGCTGAGCATGTAGAACAGCGGGATGATCGTCGCCTGCAGCGGGATCGCGAGCCCCAGCAGGAAGAACGAGAACGCTCCCCTCGTGAACCGCGAGTTGGTGCGCACGATCGCGTACGACGCCATGAGGCAGACGAACACGGTGACCGCGACGCTCGCGACGGTGATGATCACACTGTTCCCGAGGTACAGGAAGAAGTCGCTCTGCAGGACGAGCGCGTAGCCGTCGAGCGTCGGATCGGTCGGCGGGATGAGCTGGTTGCTCGAGAAGAACCCGGCCTGCGGACGCACACTCGTGATGACGATGTAGTAGATCGGCAGCACGATGATGAGCAGCCAGATCCAGGCGCCGATGCCGCCGACGATGTTCGGTTTCCGTCGCGCGCCACGGGGACGTCGGCCTCTGGTCTCGTGCTCGGCCGGGCGACCGCGTCGCGAACCCGCGGTGGAGACGCTGACGGTGTCGAGGCTCCCCGTCGGCAGGGCGCCGGGCTTCGTGAGTGGGTTGGTGGCTGACATCAGAGGCCCTCCTGCTGACTGTCCATCTTGGCGAAGCCGCTCAGCTTGGTGAGGAGCAGCGCGATGGCGAGACCGATGACGGCCAGGATGATCGCCATGACACTCGCCTGCCCGAACTGGCTCGCGGAGAAGCCCGTCACGTACATGAGGATCGGGAGGATGCGGGTGCCCGCACTCGGGACCCCGCCGGTGAGCACGAAGATCACGTCGAAGTAGGTGAGCGATCCGATGATCATGAGCGTCGACGACGTCACGAGCGTGTACCGCAGTTGCGGGAGCGTGATGTGGAAGAACTGCTTGATCGTCCCGGCACCGTCGATCTCCGCCGCCTCGTAGAGCGACGCGGGGATCTGTCGGACGCCGCCCTGGAAGAGGAGCGTGTGGAACGGCACGAACTGCCACGCGATGATGAAGATCACCACGAACAGGACGAGCTGCTGGTTGCCCAACCAGTCCTGCTTGAGGAACGGGATGCCGAGCGACGCCGAGAGGCCGAAGTTCGGGTCGAGGATCGCCTTGAACGCGATGGCGGTCGCCGCGGACGACAGCAGGAGCGGCAGGAAGAAGATCGCTCCGAGCACCGCCCGGTTGCGCTGCTTCCCCGCGGTCCACGTGCCGAGCAGCAGGCTGATCGGTGTCTGGACGACCCAGGAGATCACGATGACCTTGAGCGTCAGGACGAGTGCGTCGATCGCGACCGGGTCGACGAGGACGGAGGCCCAGTTGTCGAGACCGACCCACGCGGGATCCGTGATGGCGTCCCAGCGGGTGAAGCTCAGGTACAGGGCGACGATGAGCGGGATGATCGCGAAGACGAGGAAGAAGCCCAGCGCCGGCGCGACCATCCAGCCACTGGGGCCGGTGCGGCGGCGCATCGCTGCCGCACCGGCCCCTCCGGCCCCGTGCAGTTGACGGGTTGCAGTCATCGGAGGATCACTGCCCGATCGTCTTGTTCATGTTGTCGGAGAACTCCTCGGGGGTGATCTGCAGGTTGAACAGCTGGTCGAGGTTCGTCAACAGCGCGGTCGCCTGTGCGGGCGGGAGCGCCTGGTCCCACGACATCTGGAAGTTCTTGGCGTTCTTCGTGAGGTCGTACACGGTCGTGCCGAAGTCGCCGCCGGCGTCCGCGATCTCCGCGTCGATGTCCGTGATCGGCGGCACCTGGCCGGCCTTCACCATGCGGTCGATGTAGCCCTTGTCGAAGACGCCCTCGGTCAGGTACTTGAGCGCGCTGGCCTTCTGCTCCTTCGTCGCCGCGGCGGAGATGGAGAAGTAGCCGGACGGGTTGCCGACGATGTTCGACGGGTCGCCCTTGCCACCGGTCACGGCCGGGAAGGTCGTGTAGCCGAGCCCCTTCTCGGCGAACTCCGCGGCCTGCTGCTTGAACGTCGTCATGACCCAGGCGCCCTGCAGCATCATGGCCGCCTTGCCCGTGTAGAGGAGCGCGACGTCGGCGTTGCTGTCCGCGGTGACGGAGGCGTAGCCGTCGACGAACGCACCGGCCTTCACGAGCTCCTGGATCTTCTCGTTCGCCTCGATGATGCCGGGATCGCTCCACGCGTCGGCCTCACCGGCCATGATCTTGTTGAACGCCTCGGGGCCCGCGACGCGGTCGACGAGGTACTCCTCCCACATGAGCGACGGCCACTTCGAGGCACCGGCGAGGGAGAACGGCGCGACACCGGCCGCCTTGAGCTTCGGGATCGCGTCGACGATCTCGTCGAAGGTCGTCGGGACCTCGACGCCGGCCGACTTCAGGACGTCCTTGTTGTAATAGAACATGATCGGCGTGGTGGCGTTCATCGGCACCGCGTAGACCTTGTCGTCGATGACGCCCTGGTTCCAGACGGACTCCAGGAACTTGCCCTTCGCGTCCGCGGTCTCCGAGGTGATGTCGGCGACCTTGCCGGCGTCCACGTAAGAGTTCAGGGTGCCGCCCGCCCAGCTGTAGATGATGGTCGGGGCACTGCCCGCACCGACCGCGGTACGGATCTTGGTCTTGTAGGCGTCGTTCTGGAAGTAGGTCGGCGCGACCTGGCCGTCGGCGTTGGCGGCGTTCCACTCCTTGAGCGACGGGCCGAGGACGGTGTCCTCGTCGGTGCCGGTGAGGCCCCAGAGCGTGGCACTGCCACTCGGGGCGCCACCACCGCTCGAGCAGGCGGTCGCGCCGAGCATGAGGGCCGAGACGCCGAGGGCGACTGCGGCCATCCGGGTCCGACGGCGAGGTGAAGTACGAAGCGTCATTGCGTTCTCTCCTTGGTGGGTGCTGCTGCTGGTGGTGCGATGGGTCGGATCAGTTCGTGGGGGTCCAGGCGCTGCCGTTCCCGGCACTGCGCTCGACGGCGCGGAGGACGCGCTGGACCTGCAGGCCCTCGGCGAAGGACGGTTCGGGATCGGTGCCAGCGGTGATGGCCTGGACGAGGTCGCGCACCTGGTGCGAGAAGGGGTGCTCGTAGCCGATGCCGTGACCGGTCGGCCACCAGGCGGCCATGTACGGGTGCTCCGGCTCGGTGACGACGATGCGGGTGAAGCCCTGCTTACCGGCGGGGGCGGTCGCGTCGTACACCTCGAGCTCGTTCATCCGCTCCAGGTCGAACGCGATGGCGCCGCGGGAGCCGCTCAACTCGATGCGGAGTGCGTTCTTGCGGCCGGTCGCGTACCGGGTCGCTTCGAACGCCCCGATGGCACCGTCCGCGAGGCCGCCGACGAGCTTCGCCGTGAACCAGGCGGCGTCGTCGACCGTCACCGCGCCGCGCTCGTCCGAGGCGGTCCCGCTGAGGCCCACCGTCTCGCCGAGGAGGGGCCGTTCCGTCACGAAAGTGGCGAGCGTCCCGCTGACCGTGTCGAGCTGCGCTCCGGTCAGGTGCTGCACGAGGTCGATGGCGTGGGCACCGATGTCGCCGAGGGAACCGGAACCGGCCTGGTCCTTGTCGAGACGCCAGGTCATCGGGCCCTCCGCATCCGTCAACCAGTCCTGGAGGTAGAGCGCGCGGATCTGGCGGACGTCGCCGAGCGCACCCTCGGCGATGAGCTGGCGGGCATAGCCGATGGCCGGCACGCGACGGTAGCTGAAGCCGACCATGGAGCGGACGCCGCGGGCCTTGGCCGCCTCGGCCGCCGCGACCATGAGCTCGGCCTCCTCGACGCTGTTGGCCAGGGGCTTCTCGCAGAGCACGTGCTTCCCGGCTTCGAGGGCGGCGATGGCGATCTCGACGTGCGAGGACCCCGGCGTGCAGACGTCGACGATGTCGATGGACGGGTCCTCGACGACGCTGCGCCAATCGGTCGAAGCCGACTGCCAGCCGAACTTCGCCCGGGCCGCCTCCAGCGCCTCCGGGTTGCGCCCCACGATCGTGGCCATGACGGGCTCGGCGTCGAGGTCGAAGAAGCGTGGTGCGGTGCGCCAGGCCTGCGAGTGCGCGGCCCCCATGAAGCCGTAGCCGATCATCGCGACCCGGAGTTCCGGCTGTCCGCTTCCACCCATGTGTGACGCTCCCGAGCTGTCCGCGCAGCCGCGGGCCCCGGTGATCCGGATCGCGTCGCTGCGGTGACCCTGAAGCTAGCCCCGGCCCACAACCGGCCGCAAGTTCTCCCTCGCCCATTGGAAACTTTTCGCGAGTCAGCCC
Source organism: Plantibacter sp. Leaf1 (assembly GCF_001421315.1). Taxonomy (NCBI): domain Bacteria; kingdom Bacillati; phylum Actinomycetota; class Actinomycetes; order Micrococcales; family Microbacteriaceae; genus Plantibacter; species Plantibacter sp. Leaf1. The sequence goes on from NZ_LMJX01000001.1 coordinate 204,186, forward strand.
TGGGCAGGCCGGGCGGCTTCGACGAGCGGACGGACGGGTGGCCGATCAGGCTAGGCGGCCGGTGGTGCGGTGGACCCACGGACGACGAGCGAGGTCGCGAGGTCGAGGCGGATGTTGTCGACCGTCTCGGAGCGGAGCTTCAGCACGAGCCGCGTCGCCTCCTCGGCCATCTCGATGAGCGGCTGTCGGATCGTCGTGAGCGCGGGCCCGACCCACTTCGCGGGCGGGACGTCGTCATAGCCGACGACCGACAGCTCCTCGGGGATCGAGACACCGAGGGAGCGCGCCGCCTCGTACACGCCGAAGGCCTGCATGTCGTTGCCCGCGAAGATGGCGGTCGGGCGCTCGTCGAGCTGCAGGAGTTCGAGGGCCAGCACGCGCCCGGCCTCCGGGACGAACTCCCCGCGCCGGAGGATCGACTCGTCGAGCGGAATGCCGGCCTCCTCGAGCGCCGAGCGGTAACCGGACACCCTGGCCCGCGAGCACATGAGGTCCTCGGGCCCCGAGATCAGGCCGATCCTGCGGTGCCCGAGCTCGATCAGGTGGCGGGTGGCCGCCATGCCGCCGGACCAGTTCGTGGAGCCGATCGCGGCGACGTCCGGGCCCGGGTCGCCCGCCGGGTCGACGACGACCACCGGGATGTTCCTCGTGTGCAGCTGCCGGCGGTAGGCGGGGTCGATGTCGGAGAACACGAGGATGACCCCGACGGGCTTCCGCGAGATGATGCTCTCCACCCAGCCCTCACCCGTCGACCGCCTGGCACCCGTCTCGGTGAGCGTGACGCTCATCCCGTGTTGCCTGGCCACCTTCTCGACCCCGCGGATGATCTCGAGCGACCACGAGCTGTCGATGTACTCGAAGACGAGCTCGATGAGCGAGCCCTGGGCGAGCTCGGCGCCCCGCCGGCTGTAGCCGTGGCGGTCGAGCAGGCGCTCGACGATCTCGCGGGTGTCGGGCGACACCCCCGGGCGCCCGTTGAGCACCTTCGAGGCCGTCGACACCGAGACGGACGCCTCGCGCGCGATCCGCGACAGGGTGGCGCGCCCTCCGGTCCCACCGAGCTGCACCGCGACGTCGTCACTCATCCGGATCCTCCGATCCCTCGCCGTCGGGCCGGGCGGCCGTCGCGTCGTCGAGAAGTTCACGCCATGCTAACGAAATATTTCGCACGGAACGAGCCGTGACGCCGGAAGCCCGATCTGCTATTCTCGACCATAAGTTGTGGTTAACAACAAATCATCCGCTCGCCAACGACGCTGAAGGATCATCCGCATGCCTCTCACCCCCACCAAAGCCGACCGCTTCTCGTTCGGCCTCTGGACGATCGGCTACAACGGGACCGACCCGTTCGGTGGCCCCACCCGCCCCGACCTCGACGTGGTCGAAGCCGTCACCCGCCTGAACGAGCTCGGCGCCTACGGCCTCACCTTCCACGACGACGACCTCTTCGCCTTCGGCTCGACCGACGCCGAGCGGCAGAAGCAGATCGACCGCCTCAAGCAGGCTCTCGCCGACACCGGCGTCATCGTCCCGATGGTCACCACCAACCTCTTCAGCGCCCCCGTGTTCAAGGACGGTGGCTTCACCTCCAACGACCGCGCGGTGCGTCGCTTCGCCCTCCGCAAGGTGCTCCGCAACCTCGACCTCGCCGCCGAGCTCGGCGCCAAGACCTTCGTCATGTGGGGCGGCCGCGAGGGCGCCGAGTACGACTCCGCGAAGGACGTGCAGGCCGCGCTCGAGCGCTACCGCGAGGCCGTCAACCTCCTCGGCGACTACGTCACCGACAAGGGCTACGACATCCGCTTCGCGATCGAGCCGAAGCCCAACGAGCCGCGCGGCGACATCCTGCTCCCGACCCTCGGCCACGCCATGGCGTTCATCGAGACGCTCGAACGCCCGGAGCTCGTCGGCATCAACCCCGAGGTCGGCCACGAGCAGATGGCGGGCCTCAACTTCACGGCCGGCATCGCCCAGGCGCTCTACCAGGGCAAGCTCTTCCACATCGACCTGAACGGCCAGCGAGGCATCAAGTACGACCAGGACCTCGTGTTCGGCCACGGCGACCTCCAGAACGCGTTCTCGCTCGTCGACCTCCTCGAGCACGGCGGAGCGGACGGCGGACCGGCCTACGACGGCCCCCGCCACTTCGACTACAAGCCGAGCCGCACCGAGGACATCACGGGCGTCTGGGACTCCGCGGCGGCCAACATGCGCATGTACCTCCTGCTCAAGGAGCGGGCCGAGGCGTTCCGCGCCGACCCCGAGGTCCAGGAGGCACTCGCAGCCTCGCGCGTCCCGGAGCTGCGCGAGCCGACGCTCAACCCTGGCGAGACCGTCGAGCAGCTGCTCGCCGACCGCTCCGCCTCGGAGGACTTCGACGCCGACGCGTACTTCGGCGGCAAGGGCTTCGGGTTCGTCCGCCTGCAGCAGCTCGCGGTCGAGCACCTCATGGGTGCCCGCTAGACGGGAACCCCACCAGGATGGCGTTCCGTCCTCCGGTCCGAGAGGATCAGGGGACGGGACGCCGTCCGCGTCTCCACCGACACCAGTCCAGGCGGTCGCCCGACCGCCCCACCACCGAGAACAGGGAGAGCGATGACGCTCGTCGCCGGCATCGATTCATCCACCCAGAGCTGCAAGGTCGTCATCCGTGACGCCGACACCGGAGCGCTCCTCCGCGAGGGACGGGCCTCGCACCCGGCCGGCACCGAGGTCGACCCGGCCGCGTGGTGGGCGGCGTTGCAGGAGGCGGCCGCGGCAGCGGGCGGTCTCGACGACGTCGCCGCCGTGTCCGTCGCCGCCCAGCAGCACGGCATGGTCGCGCTCGACGTCGACGGCCGCGTCATCCGTCCGGCACTGCTCTGGAACGACACCAGGAGCGCGTCGGCAGCCACGGACCTCATCGCCGAGTTCGGCGCGGACGAGCTCGCCCGGCGCACCGGCTGCGTCCCCGTCGCCTCCTTCACGATCACGAAGCTGCGCTGGTTGCGCGACGCCGAACCGGCCAACGCGACCGAGGTGGCCGCCGTCGCCCTCCCCCACGACTGGCTGAGCTGGCGGCTGCGCGGTTTCGGCCCGGTCGAGGAGAGCCCACTCGGCGCAGATCTCGCCGAACTGACGACCGACCGCTCCGACGCCTCCGGCACCGGCTACTGGTCCCCAGCGGACGGCGAGTACGACCGCGAGCTGCTCGTCGCGGCACTCGGACACGACGCGATCCTCCCCCGTGTGCTCGGACCGGACGAGTCGGCCGGGACCGGGATCGACGGTGGCCTGGTCGGCGCCGACACGATCATCGGCCCCGGTGCCGGCGACAACGCGGGCGCCGCGCTGGGGCTCGGCGCCACGGCCGGCGACGTCGTCGTGTCGATCGGCACGAGCGGGACCGTGTTCGCCGTGACCCCCGCGGTCGTGCGCGACCCCTCCGGGACCGTCGCGGGCTTCGCCTCGGCGGACGGCGCGTTCCTGCCGCTCATCGCGACCCTCAACGCCGCCAGGATCCTCGACGCGGTCGCCGCGCTGCTCGGCGTCGACCACACCGAGCTCGGCCGACTCGCGCTCGACGCCCCAGCCGGCGCCAGGGGCCTCGTGCTGCAGCCGTACTTCGAGGGGGAACGGACCCCGAACCGACCCGACGCGACGGCGACGCTGTTCGGCATGACCCTCGAGTCGACGACGCGCGAAGGGCTCGCCCGGGCGGCGATCGAAGGGTTGCTCTGCGGCCTCGCCGACGGCCTCGACGCCGTGCTCTCGCAGGGTGTCAGCGCCGAGCGGGTCCTCCTCATCGGCGGCGCCGCGCAGAACCCGGCCGTGCAGGCGATCGCCCGTGAGGTGTTCGACGTGCCGGTCGTGGTGCCCGCCCCCGGTGAGTACGTCGCCGACGGCGCGGCCGTGCAGGCGGCGTGGGCGTTGACGGGCGGTCGCCCGGCGTGGCCGATGGCCGGCACCGACGACGTCGCCGGTGCACCGGCGGACGCGGTCGACACCTCGGGGGTCGCGCGCGAGCAGTACGCCGCTCGCGCCTGAGGCGGCCGCCCGTCGACAGGCTCAGGGACCAGCCGGGCTTCGGTCACTGAGCCTGTCGAAGCGCGTGGAATCTTCCGGTCGGCGGAGGCGTTGGGCCGGGTATGCGATCCATCATCTACTCCACCAACGGTGACCCGTCCGTCCTCCAGCTCGTCGAGCGTGAGATCCCGGAGCCCGGCCCCGGCGAGGTGCGCGTCAAGCTCGCGTTCTCGGGCGTCAACCCGACCGACTGGAAGACCAGGCGCGGCGGCGGTCCCTCGGGCGCGATGCCCTTCCCGGAGGTCGTCCCGAACCTCGACGGTGCCGGCGTGATCGACGCGGTCGGCCCCGCCTCCGACGACGCGAACTCCCCGACCTTCGCCGTGGGCGACCGCGTCTGGGTGTACCTCGCAGCCCACGAGAGCCCGCTCGGCACCGCGCAGGAGTTCACGGTCCAGCCCGTCGCCCGGGTGGTCCCGCTGCCCGACGCCGCCTCCTTCGAACTCGGCGCGAGCCTCGGCGTCCCGGCGATGACCGCGCACCGCGCGCTCACGGTGGCGCAGGACGGCCCGACCCGGCTCTCCCCCGGTGCGCTCGACGGCCGGACGGTCCTCGTCCAGGGCGGCGCAGGTGCCGTCGGCAACGCGGCGATCCAGCTCGCACGCTGGGCCGGCGCGACGGTCGTCAGCACCATCAGCAGCGACGAGAAGGCCCGGCTCGCGACCGCCGCCGGAGCCCACCACGTCGTCAACTACCGCGAGGGCGACACCGCCGCGGCGATCCGCGAGGTCGCACCGCAGGGCGTCGACCTCGTCGTGGAGGTCGCCATCGCGCAGAACCTCGAGCTCGACCAGGCCGTCCTCGCCCCGCGCGGCACGGTGGTCAGCTACGCCAACAACGGCGGCGACCAGGTCACGCTCGACATCCGGCCGCACATGGGCCTCAACACGCGGCTCCAGTTCATGCTGCTCTACACCGTTGGCGACGCGGCACTCCAGGCCGCCGCCGAGGACGTCACGGCGGCGATCGAAGCCGGCGCGCTCGACGTGGGCCGTGAGCACGGTCTGCCGTTGACGGTGTTCCCGCTTGCCGACACGGCCGGTGCCCACGCCGCCGTCGAGGACGACACGATCGGGAAGGTCCTCATCGACGTCACCGCGTGACGCATGCCGCGCACGACGTGATCAGGGGCGGAGCTGCGCAGCCAGTGCCGCCCCTGCCGCACGCAGGTGCACGAGCGGTTCGGCCATCGCGGCCTCGACCCCGCCGGCGAGCTCGGTGAGGGAGACGGCGTCGACGAACAGCCCCTCCGTCGGTGCCTGCACGGCACCGGCGACGAGCATGGTCCGGCCGGGAGCGAGGCCGGCGACGTGGGAGGCGACCTTGCCGTCTGCCGTCTGGTCGTCGAAGCGCCCCTCGCCGGTGATGACGACCGAGGCCGTCGCCGCTGCGGCGGGGAGGCCGATCGCGTCACCGACGCCGGTCGCGCCCGAGGTGGCCGTCGCACCCCAGAGCAGGAGGCCGTAGCCGGCACCGCCTGCCGCTCCGGCGCCGGGTTCGACCGCGGCACGTTCCGCCTGCTCCGCGCCGAACGCCGCGGCGGCCCGGCTCGCGAACCGCGCGAGGTTCGCGTCGAGCACCGTGACATCCTCGGCGGTGGCGCCCTTCTGCGGGCCGAAGACGGCAGCGGCCCCGCGGTCACCGAGCAGCGGGTTGGTGACGTCGCTGAGGATGACCGCCCCGCCGTCCGGCAGTGCTCGCAGACCTTCGAGGTCGAGGTGGTCCAGCGTCGCGAGTCCCGCGTTCCCCGGCATCACCCCACCACCGTCCGCATCCTGGAGCCGCACCCCGAGTGCGGTGAGGAGCCCGGCACCGCCGTCCGTGCTGGAGCTGCCGCCGATCGCGAGGAGCAGGCGACGGGCGCCGTGATCGAGCGCCGCTGCGATGGCCTCCCCGAACCCGGTCGTGTGCGCTGCGAACGGCTGCAGCGGGTCGAGCAGGGTCAGCCCGCTCGTCTGGGCGAGTTCCACGACCGCCGAGCCGTCGGGCAGTTCGAGCCACTCGGCCTCCACCGCGTCGCCGACCGGACCGGTGACGGTGATCGGGTGTCGCCGCGCTCCGGGCACGGCGGCAGCGAAGGCGTCGAGCGTCCCCTCGCCGCCGTCGGCCATCGGCAACAGCTGCACGGTGTCCTCGGGCCGGACGGAGCGCCAACCGTCGGCGATCGCCGAGGCGACCTCGGCGGCGGTCGCGGTGCCTTTGAACGAGTCAGGGGCGATGACGATGTGCGGTGCCATGGCCTCAGCCTGCCACGAGGGGACGTTCCACGGCGGTGGAGCCGGCCCCGGCGTCGGTCAGGACCTCGACCCCGTCCGGGGTGACCACGACGGTGTCCTCGACTTTCACCCCTGGCGCGGTCGGGTTCCAGGCGAACGCCTGCCACGGCTGTACGACATCGGTCGTGTCGGGGGAGGCGCGCGGGTCACGTCCCGCGTAGCCCGCGGCGCCGCCCTGGTGGTGCCTGGTCCACTCCTCGGGGTCGAAGCCCTGGGTGGCGTAGGCCGCGGTGCCCGCGCGGAAGACGTCGGCGAGGGTCGCGCCCGGCACCGTCGCGTCGAGGTACGCGCGCTCGACGGCTCGGATCCGACGCATGTCGGTGGCGACGGGTTCCGGGGCGGAGCCGTCCTCGTCGAACCACCGCGTGAGATTGACGATGAGCCCGTCCCGGCGCCCGCAGGCGACGACCATCGCGCGGGAGCCCAGCAGCCCGTCGGTCGGGAGCGGATGCCGGTGCGCGAGGCGGTCCGTCCCGGCGACGAGGAGCACGAGCGGATCGATCCCGGCGGCGACCAGCCGCGCGGCGAGGTCCGCCGCCACCGCGCGCTCCGTCCAGCTCGGATCGAGCCGTCCGATGAGCGTCTCGAGTTCGGCGGTCGTCTCCCGGCCGAGCGCGCGGAACCGCTCGAGTTCGGCTGGGAGGAGCGAGGCCCGCGCCGCCCGCAGTCCGGCTGGGACGTCCGACTCCTGGAGCACCCCGGCGCCGCTCGGCAGCACCGAGTCGATCGGGGTGTGCCAGGGCACGGTCGTGACGCGGATGTCCGGGAGTTCCTCGGCCTGCAGGCGCTCGGCCTCGTTCGAGGTCGCCACGAGCCACGCATCGTCACGCGAGACGACGACCGCGACGATCGGATCGGCCGCGAGGCTCACGTGGACGCGGGCGCCGTCGAGGTACCAGCTGACCGCCGCCGCCGAGCGCAGCACGATCACCCGGGCGGCCTGCGCGTCGAGCAGCTCCACCAGGCGGGCGTGCTTGCGCCGACGGTCGTCCTCGTCGGGACCCGGCCGCGCGTCGCTCATCGACGTGCCCAGGGTGTGCCGAGCTCGGCGAAGGTGCTCCCGGTGGTGGCGGCCTCGGCGACGAACCGCTCGATCCCCGGGATGACGGGGTGGCGGTCCTCGCCCGTCCCGCGCCAGTCGACGAGTTCCGCGGGGATGGGGTGCGGGGCGGGTGCCGACCGCACGGCGTCGAGGACCGCGGTGAAGGCGGAGGCGTCGGCCAGCGAGCTGACGAGCGACGCCTCCCCACCCGCGCGGACAGCCGCCCGGGCTCGGAGGAGGTCGGGGAGCAGTGCGGTCCGGTCGGTCGTCCACCGCCGGACGGACTGATCCTCGAGGTCGACCTCGACGACGTCCTTCGTGTAGAGGAACCGGATCGCCCCGCGCTCGCCACGGACCGTGACGACCGGGTCGGTGGTGTCCTCGGCGCAGAGGGTGACCGCCGCCGTCATGATCGGACCGCTGCGCGGCGTGATGCGGACGACGGAGGTGTCGTCGGCCTCGATGTCGTTCGCCCGATACTGGTCGAGCTCGATGGTCGCGATCGCGGCGCGGTCCGTGACCCCACCGAGTCGGAGCATGGTCTGCACCGCGTGCGCGAGCGGGTTCGTGACGACCCCGTCCACGACCGGCACATCGTTCAGGGTGCGCCGACCCGACCACGCGGCGCGGGTCCAGTACCCGATCGTGCGGACCCAGGTCCCGGTCGCCTCGAGCCCCGTGACCGCGCCGATCTCCCCGGCCGCGACGAGCTCGGTGATCTGGCCGATCGCGTGCGATCCGAGACTCTGGAACCCGACCTGCACGAGTCCGCCGGTCCGCTCAGCGACGGCCTGCAGGAGGTCGAGCTCGTCGTTCGACGTGACCGGCGGTTTCTCGAGCAGGACGTCGGCTCCGTGTTCGAGGGCCGCGACGGCGAGGTCGAGGTGGGTGTGGATCGGCGTGGAGAGGATGACGACGTCCACCTGCCCGGCGGCGAAGCAGTCGTCGAGCGACTCGTACAGCGGGGCGTCACCGGCCGCGTGGTCCTCGGGCGTGAAGGCGCGGTCGACGAGGCCGACCAGCCGGATCGCACCGGTCTCGGCGAGCGCTCTGGCCGCGTCGACGTGGCTGGCGCCGTGGCCGTGGATGCCGACCACCACGACGGTGGGGACGTGCTGCTGGTTCGAGGTCGTCATGCGTCACTCCCGGTGGTGGGTCGCTGGGTGGTGGGGCGGTCCTCGGCGGCGAGGAGCGCCCGGTGGATGGCCGCGGCCTGCCCGGCGTCGAGTGCGGCGTCGACGACGACCGCCTCCAGACCGGTGACCAGCGGGGTCTCGGCGGTGATGGTGGTGCGGCTGGTGGTGGCGAGCGAGACGCCGACACCGGGGTACTCGGCGGCGCGGAGGAACCAGGGGAAGCGCTGCTCGCCCGGCTGTCGGAAGAGCACGGTGACCGCTCGCCCGCGGGTGTCGCCGGGTGCTGCGCTGTCGGGTGCCGCGTCTTCGGAGTCGGCGTCGAGGACGAACGCGACCCAGGCCGCTTGGGAACCGTGGGCGGTCGCTTCGCCGGGTCCGTCGGCGCTGAGCACCGATCGTCGAGCGCCGGCCGGCAGCCGCCAGAACCAGCCCCCGTAGGCGGCGCCCTCGCGTCCGTTCGTGGCCGGCGATCCGATGGTCACGACCCCGGTGACGGCCCTGAGGGTGCTCGAGACCAGGACGCGCAGGGCCGAGCGGGGTGCGATATCGTCCGCGCGGTCGGCGCCGTCGTCGGCGGTCGGGGTCGGGAGTGCGATCTCCTCGACGACCGTGACGCGCGACTCCCGCAGCTGGGTCGTCCCGTCCCGTCCGATCCAGTCCACGGTCTGCCGCAGCGTGCCGGGGTCTGGTTGTGTCCCGGCTTCGACCTCGACCACCCGTTGGACCCCGTGGTTGTCGAGCAGCGTCGAGCCCTGCCCGGCGACGTAGGTGCGCCCGCCCCAGTAGGAGACGCCGTCCACGTCGGCGACGGCCATCGAGAGCCCGAAGTGGTGCGGGTGGTCGTCGGGTGCCGACTCCGTGACGACGGTTCCGGCCAGGGAGGTGACAGGGTGTGCGAACGGTCGCGGGGCGTCCGCCTGAGCGAGCCCACCGCCGTCGTGCAGCACGAGCAGTTCACGACCACCGAGCCGGGCGACAAGGCCGTTCGGCTCCTCGGCCGCGGCCCAGGCGACCCCGCCCGCGGCCCGCGGCGCCGCAGTGCTCTCCCGCGCGACGAACCGTGGGCGGAAGACGAGCGGGTGGCCGCCCGCCGCGCCTCCGATCGTGTCGCGGAGGCGGGTCCAGGCCTCGGCGCCGAGCTCGCGGCGCGGGACGGACACCGTGCTCAGCGCGGGCACGGCGAAGGCGGCGAAGGGGATGTCGTCGAACCCGACCACGCTCAGGGCGGCCGGTACGGACACGCCGGCCTGGCGCAGCGCCGACACGAGTCCGAGGGCGACGAGGTCGTTGAAGGCGACCACGGCGGTCGCGTCCAGCGCCAGCACGGCGTCCACGGTCGCGGCGCCGTCGACGAGCGCGGATCCCGCGGCGACGACGTCGACGGTGAGCTCCCGGTGCGCGGAGACCGCACGCGTGATACCGACCCGGCGGAGGCGGTCGCCCTGGCTGGCGGCCGGCCCGGCCAGGTACACGACGCGCCGGTGCCCGAGCGCGGACAGCTCCGCGAGCACCTGCTCCATCCCGCTCGCGTAGTCGATGGACACCGAAGGCACCGGCGAGTCGGGGAGTTCGCGGTTGACGAGGACCACCGGGTGCAGCTCGGCGAGCAGGGCGCGCAGTTCCGGTTCGGCCAGGCGCGGTGAGCACAGGACGATCGCGTCGCACCGTCGGCGGGCCTCCCGGGCGGCGGCGGCCTCGTCGGTCGGGTCCTCCTCGGTGTCGGTCACGAGGACGCGGTAGCCGTCGGCCGCGGCCGCCCGGGTCACGCCGCGCAGGATCTCCTGGAACATCGGGTTCTCGAGGTCGGGCACGACGACGCCGACGGTGTTGGTGCGCCCGAGCGACAGGTTCCTGGCGAGCATGCTCGGCTGGTAGCCGAGGGCGTCCACCGCGGCGAGGACCCGGCTGGCGATCTCGGCGTCGACGGTCGCCTTGCCGTTGAGGACCCGCGAGACCGTCGCCTTCGAGACCTCGGCATGCCGGGCGACGTCGGAGATGGTCGGCGTGGCGCCAGCCGTCGGTAACCGGTTGCTCATGCGTCCTCGCTCGGGTCGTGCCGGGTGGTGCGGTTGGCAATCATCATATAGGGTTCCTCGGAGAAACCGGTTTCTCGGTTTCGACGTCGAGCACCTCGACGCGAGCGCTGTCAGAGAGGACACCGATGCGCATCATCGTCACCGGCGGTGCCGGACGACTCGGGCGGAGCGTCGCCACCGAACTCGTCGCGGCCGGCCACAACGTCGTCTCCGTCGACCGCTCCGACCCCGGACTCCCCGGGGTCGAGGGCGTGGTGGCCGAGCTGCTCGACCACGACGCCACCCACGAACGCTTCGCCGCCCTGCAGCCCGACGCCGTGGTGCACCTGGCCGCGATCGCCGTGCCGTTCAGCGCTCCCGAACACGTCATCCTGTCGGTGAACCAGTCCCTGGCCTTCACCGTCCTCACCGCCGGGATCGCCGCCGGAGCCACGAGGGTCCTGGCCGCGAGCAGCCCGACCGTCATCGGGTACGGGGCCCCGCACGGCTGGGCACCCGAGGCCCTCCCCCTCACCGAGACCCACTCCGTCGCCCCGTGGAACGCCTACGCCCTGTCGAAGGTGGCCATCGAGTCGACGGTCGCGATGCTCGCCCGAGCCCACGGCGACGCGGTCGTGACCGGTGCGTTCCGCCCGTGCTTCGTCGTCTCCCCCGAGGAGTGGGAGGGCGCACCGACGCAACAGGGGCACACGATCGTCGACCGGCTCGCCGATCCTGCGCTCGCGGCCGTCTCCCTCTACAACTACGTCGACGCCCGCGACGCCGGCCGCTTCGTCGCGGCCTGGGTCGAGCACGCCGCCGCCCCGCACTCCGGTGCGGTGTACTTCGTCGGAGCCGACGACGCCCTCGCCCTCGAACCGCTGTCGGCGCTGCTGCCCGCCATGGTGCCGAGCGCCGCCGGCTTCGCCGAGACGCTCGACGACCGCAGCGCCGCGTTCAGCAGCGCGAAGGCGACCGCCGACCTCGGGTGGCGGCCTCGACACGACTGGCGGTCGGCGCTCAGCCCCACGGAGCGGGCCCGCCTCGACGGTCTGCTCGCCGCCGACGGCCGCCCGCGACACCACGCCACGACCGACACCCAGACCACCACCCCGGCGCAGACGCAGACGCACACGCCGTCAACGACCACCAGATGACGAGGACCACCACCATGCCAGCACCGCTCGCCTTCGACGGCGTCCTGTACTTCCCGATCACCCCCTTCGATGCGGCGGGCGAGGTCGACCTCGGTCTCCTCGGCACCCACCTCGAGTCGCGACTCGACCACCGGCCCGGCGGCGTCTTCCCCGCCTGCGGGACGGGCGAGCTGCACGCGATGTCACCCTCGGAGGCCGCGCGCGTGGTCCGACGGACGGTCGAGGTCGTCGACGGGGCCGTGCCCGTCATCGCCGGGGCCGGGGGTGGCGTGGCGATCGCGAAGGAACTCGCCGTCGCGGCCGAGGACGCCGGAGCCGACGCGATCCTCCTCATGCCGCCGTACCTCGTGACCGGCCCGGCGCGCGGGCTGCAGGGGTACGTCGAGGACGTCCTCGCTGCGACGAGCCTCCCGGCGATCGTCTATCACCGCAACAACGCCCGGTACACCACCGAGACGATGCGTCACCTGGCGCGCAACCCGCAGGTCGTCGGCTTCAAGGACGGCGTCGGCGACGTCGCCGCTGCACAGGACATCGTGCTCGCCGTGCACGAGGAGGGTCGCGAGGACTTCGCCTTCTTCAACGGCCTCCTCACCGCGGAGCTCACCCAGGCGGCCTACCGGGGCATCGGCATCCCGCTCTACTCCTCCGCGGTCTTCGCGATGCTGCCGGAGCTCGCGACCCTGTTCTACCGGGCCTACACCGACCACGACGAACCCCTTCGTGAGCGCCTGCTCCGCGAGTTCTACCGCCCCCTCGTCGCCCTCCGCGACGAGACGCCCGGGTTCGCGGTGTCGCTCATCAAGGCCGGTGTCCGGCTCGGCGGCCTGCCCGTCGGCTCGGTGCGGTCGCCGTTCGTCGACCCGACACCGGAGCAGACCGACCGGCTGGCGGCGCTCCTCGCGACCGGCGCCGACCTCGTCGCCGAGCACGCGACCCTCGCAGCCGGGCGCTGACGATGCCGGCGATCGCCTCGATCACCACCACCCTGCAGCGGTTCACGATGCCGCGACCATGGGTGCCGGAAGCGCCGTGGCTGCACCTCGTCCGGGTGGACGTCGTCGACGACGAGGGCGCGACCGGTTCCGGCTTCACGTGGACGCCGACGATCGGCGCGACCGCGGTCCGAGCCCTGCTCGATGACGACATCACGTCCGCCGCCCTCGGCTCCTCCACCGAACCCGAGATCCTCTGGCCGCAGCTGTGGGCCCACCTGCACGAGGCCGGCGGCGGCGGGATCACGACCATCGCACTCGCCGGGCTCGACACGGCGCTCTGGGACCTCCGCGGGCGGCGGGCGGGCCTCGGGCTGGCAGAGCTGCTCGGTCGTCGCCGTGAGACCGTCCGCGCCTACGGGAGCGGCGTCAACCTACACCTCGACGCCGACGCCCTCGCGGCGCAGGTCGGGCGATGGATCGCGGCAGGCCACGACGCGGTGAAGGTGAAGGTCGGCAAACCCGACGTCGCCGAAGACCTCGACCGCCTCACCATGGCGCGCGAACTGCTCGGCCCGAACCGCCGGCTCATGATCGACGCCAACCAGCGCTGGGACCTCGAGCGGGCGACCTCAGCACTCGAACGGCTGAGCGTCGTCGACCCCGCTTGGATCGAAGAGCCGCTGCGCTCCGACGACACCGCCGGCTACGAACGGCTGCATCAGGCGACGGACATCCCGATCGCCCTCGGCGAGAACGTGCACACGATCCATCGGTTCCGCGACCTCGTGGACCGTGGCGTGGCCGACGTCCTGCAACCCAACGTCGTCCGCGTCGGTGGCATCACCCCGTTCCTGCGGATCGCCGAGCTCGTCGAGGACGCCGGGCTGATCCTCGCCCCGCACCTCCTCCCCGACCTCTCGGGGCAGCTCGCCCTCGCCCTCCCGCAGACGGTCGAGATCGAGGACGTGGAGGACGCCGACTTCGTCGCCATCGGCGCCATCGACGCGCCAGGACCGGTCACCATCAGCCGGGGTTGGGCCCGGGTCGAGGCCCGGCCCGGGCTCGGCTTCGTCATCCGCGAGCACCCCACCGAGGCCGACACCGCCCGCTGAACCACGCCGTCCGGCCGCCGGTCCGTTCCGCCGACACCACACCACTCCCGAGGAGTCATCATGACCACCAACACCGCCAGCACCACCACGACCGTCGATGAGGCCGCGTCACTCGCCGCCACGGCAGCGCCCCTGCTTGCGGCCTCGTCACCCTCGACGCGCGCCGCCTGGCTCGAAGCCGTGGCCGACGCCCTCGACGGGCGGGTCACCGAGCTCGTCGCGCTCGCCGACGAGGAGTCCCACCTCGGGACCGCGCGGCTCACGGGCGAGGTCGCCCGGACGACGGGGCAGCTGCGCCTGTTCGCGACCGTCCTGCGCGACGGCGCGTTCCTCGAGGTCGTCGTCGACCACGCCGACCCCGCAGCCACCCCACCCAAGCCGGAGCTGCGACGGATGCTGCGACCGACCGGCCCGGTCGCCGTGTTCAGCGCCTCGAACTTCCCGTTCGCGTTCTCGGTCGCCGGCGGTGACACCGCGTCGGCGCTGGCCGCCGGCTGCCCGGTGATCGTGAAGGCCCACTCGGCGCACCCGCGGCTCTCCCGACTGACCGCAGAAATCGTCACCGAGGCGTTGCGCGACGCCGGCGCACCCGAGGGCACGTTCGCGCTCGTCGAGGGTCGTGAGCAGGGCACCGCGCTCGTCCGGCACCCGGCGATCACCGCGGTCGGGTTCACCGGCTCGCTCGCCGGCGGCCGGGCCCTGTTCGACCTCGCCTCACAGCGGCCGGCGCCGATCCCGTTCTACGGGGAGCTCGGCAGCACGAACCCGGTCGTGATCACGGCGGCGGCGCTCGCCGACGGTGCCGCGGCTCTCGCGCGCGGGCTGGCCGCATCGTTCACCCTCGGGGTCGGTCAGTTCTGCACGAACCCCGGCCTCGTCCTCGTGCCTGCCGGCAGCGGGTTCGCCGAACTCGTCGCCGCCGCAGCGAGCGGCACGGCTGCGGGGCGCATGTTGACGCCCGGTATCGCCGACGCCTACGCGAGCGGTACTGCTCGTGCCGCCGCGCACCCGGGTGTGCGCACGCTCCTCGGTGGCGACGCGGGAGCGCCGGAGTCGGGTGTCCCGACGGTCCTCGCGACGACCGCCGTGACCGTGCTGGAGGACCCGGCGGTCCTGCTCGAGGAGATCTTCGGACCGGCGACGCTCGTCATCGAGTACGCCGACGAGACGGAGCTGCACGCGGTCCTGGCTGCAGTGGGCGGCGCGCTGACCGCCACCGTGCACGCGGCTGCGGACGAGGACGTCGCCGAGCTGGTGTCGCGGCTCGAACCGCTCGCCGGCCGGGTGCTCTTCGGCGGCTGGCCGACGGGCGTCGCGGTGGGCTGGGCGCAACACCACGGTGGTCCGTGGCCGGCGACCACCTCCCTCCACACCTCCGTCGGGGCGACCGCCGTGCGCCGGTTCCAGCGTCCGATCGTCTACCAGGACGCCCCCGAGCACGTCCTCCCGGAGGCGCTCCACGAGTCGAACCCGCTGCGTCTCCCCCGCCGCGTCGACGGCGTGCTGGAGCTCCCCGCCTGACCGGCACACCTCACCTCACCGCCCCCCCCCTTCCCTCACTCAGGACTCATCCGGCGTGCCGCCTTCCCCAGGCCCCGACACACCGCAGCGCTCCTGAGAACGGGACACCCAGCCAACCCGCCCACTCCACCCCACCCACCCGTGTTCACAACTCAGGACGCCCCCGGCGCGCCACCCGCCGGAACCCCGTCCC
>NZ_LMJX01000001.1:219697-219833 GCF_001421315.1 Plantibacter sp. Leaf1
ACCGGCGCGCCGACCCCCACCAGCCCCGACACACCGCAGCTCTCCTGAGAACGGGACAGACACTCCACCCAATCCCACCCACCCGTGTTCACAACTCAGGACGCCCCCGGCGCGCCACCCGCCGGAACCCCGTCCC
>NZ_LMJX01000001.1:219913-223797 GCF_001421315.1 Plantibacter sp. Leaf1
TCCGGCGTGCCGCACCCAACCGGCCCCGACACACCGCAGCTCTCCTGAGAACGGGACAGACACTCCACCCAATCCCACCCACCCGTGTTCACAACTCAGGACGCTCCCGGCGCGCCACCCGCCGCAACCCCGTCCCGGGCCCGACACCCCGCACCCCTCCTGAATTGTGAACACCCCACCACCACCGTCCCTAACTCAGGACTCCTCCGGCGTGCCGCACCCTCCCGGTGCCGACACACCGCAGCTCTCCTGAGTTAGGGACGAGATGATCTGCGAGTCGGGTCGGGTCGAGTTGAGTTGAGTCGGGGCAGGCAGGTCAGGCGAGGGCAGCAGTGAGCCAGGCGCGCAGCTCGGCCTGCATGGCGACCGACCACCGGTGCGGTTCATCGTGGAAGGTGCCGGTGTACGCGCCAGGGCGACCACCGGCGCGGTACCGCTCCGTGAGGATCGCGTGCGCGTCACGCATGCCCGCCAGCGCGAAGAGCTCGTCACGCTCGGCGTACTGCACGAGCAACCGCAGCGCCGGACGGAGGGCGGCGAGCGCCGGCCAGTCTCCGACGCGGGAGAGCCCGGGCGACAGGAACGACCAGGAGTGCTGATCCGCGTGCCCGTCGAGGACCCCGGCGAACGTCGACATCATCGCCACGACCCCGGCGGCGCGAATGCGATCGTCCATGGCCGCCAGCAGGACCGCCCTCGCACCTCCGCCGGACAGCCCGAAGCACCCGACGGCGTCGGCACGGACACCGGTCGCGGCGGTGAGCTGGTCGAGGGCGATGAGGTCGTCGCGGAGTACGAGGCCGGCGAGCGAGGTGCCGAGCACACCGAGTTCCTTCGCGAGCTGCGGTTCGTTCGCGGCGGTGAGCAACTCGGACCGCTGCCCTGGCGTCACCTCGGCGGCCGCCGCACCGTCCCGGATCGACTCGGCCCGGCGACCGGCGAGCTGCAGGTCGACGCTCCGATGGAACCGGTCGGCGATCGCTTCGTCCGGTGTGCGCCGGGATCCCCAGCCGAAGGCGTCGTGCACGAGGACCGCGAACCCGTCACGGGCGAGGTCGGATGCGACGGCGCGGCCGCCGTAGTAGCGGTCGCGGAACGCCTGCAGTTCCTCGCGGGCGACCGTCGGCGTGCTCGGGACGCCGTCGGGGCCGTCGGCGAGCTTCTCCCGCCCCACCCGGGTGAAGCCGCCGTGGTCGTGCAACGCCAGAGCGCCGGGCAGCTCACCCGTCTCTCCGGCCGGCCGCAGGAGCCACGCCGAGCTCGGCGCACCGAAGCCCGTCGACCATCGGAGCTCGACGCCGTCGACACCGTCGCGGGTCCACGCCCCGAGCCGCTCGGCGGGTGCAGCGATCTGCGGACGCGGTAGGAGCCCGAGGACCTCGGCGAGGCGACCACGCGTCGCGGCGAGCGACCCGATCCGGGAGCCGACCTGGCCGCCCGCCTCGCGCGATCGGTCCGCGAGCGCCCGCAGCGCGGGGTCCCGGCCGGGCGCGAGCGCTGGGCCGACCGAGCCCGGCCCGACGCTCATGGCGCGATCGTCGCCACCGGACGACCGGTCAGCAGCGACTCGTTGCCGGCGATGCCGACGGAGATCGCCCGCACGCCGTCGTCGTACCCGGCGGGGCGTCCCAGCTCGTCCTCGGTGATGCGGTCGAACAGGTGGCGCAGGAGGTACGCGTCACCGCCACCGTGGCCACCGACCCCCTCGGGGATCGGGATCTCCTCGGCCTCGTCCCAGTGCCGCTGGAGCACCAGGCGCTCACCACGTGAACGCACCGGACGGCCCGTACCGGCTCCCGTCCCCGCCCCCGCCCCGTCCGCGTGCAGGCTCGGGTCGAGGACGACGCGGCCGTCGCTCCCCACGAGCACCGCGGCGCGTTCGACCACCTCGAGTTCGGCGCGACCCTCCGTCCCGTTGATCGCGACACGGTATCCCTCCCACGGCGCGTGCGCGTTCAGGGAGTAGCTGAGCGAGGCGCCGCCGTCGTAGTCGACGAGGACGGACAGGTTGTCCTCGATGCTGATCCCGGGTGAGAACACGTCGCGGTCGCGCAGGTAGCCGTCGTGCTGCTCGGCGTGGAGGTACAGCGACTCGAGTCGTGGGTCGTCCCGGAGGTCGAGGACGAACGGGTCGGACGACCGCCCACGAGCGGCCGCCTCGGTGTCATCGGGCACCGACCCGCGCTCCGGTCGCGGACCGAGGCCTCGCTCGGCGGCATTGACGTCGCCGTAGAACCGCAGGCCGCCGGACGCGTACACGGAGGCAGGCCGTGCCCCGATCCACCAGTTGACGAGGTCGAAGTGGTGGGAGGCCTTGTGGATGAGCAGACCGCCGGAGTGCTCCTTCTCGCGGTGCCAGCGGCGGAAGTAGTCGGCCCCGTGGACGGTGTCGAGCACCCACTCGAAGTGCACGCTCGTCACCCGGCCGATCCGGCCGTCCTGCACGATCCGCCGCAGCTCCGAGTTGCGTGGGCTGTAGCGGTAGTTGAAGGTCGTCACGACGTTCCGGCCGCTCTCCGCGACCGCCGCGGCGATCCGTTCGACGCCCTCGCGGTCGATCGTGAGGGGCTTCTCGACGATGACGTCGGCGCCGGCGAGGAGCGCTCGCGAGACGATGTCGGCGTGGGTGAAGTCCGGGGTCGTCACGATGACGCGGTCCACGCGCTGTTCGGTGATGAGCCGTTCCACGTCGTCGGGGCCGTAGCGGGCGGGCAGTGCCACGCCCTGCTCGGCGAGCAGACGCTCGTAGTGGTCGATCCTGCCCGGGTTGCTGTCGCTCCAGGCGACGAGTTCCGCGACGTCGGCGTGCGGGCCGACGATGGCGTCGAGGTACATCTGGGACCGGTGTCCGGTGCCGATGAGGGCGTAGCGTTCGCGGGTCGTGGTCATGCGCGATGGTCCTTCCGGGTCGGTGCTGCGGTGGCGATGGCGGCGGGCGGAACACGACCGCCTCCCACCACGGGTCAGGCGGGTGAGTTGCGACGGAGGGCGTCGCGACCGGATCGGGCGAGTGAT
Source organism: Plantibacter sp. Leaf1 (assembly GCF_001421315.1). NCBI lineage: Bacteria > Bacillati > Actinomycetota > Actinomycetes > Micrococcales > Microbacteriaceae > Plantibacter > Plantibacter sp. Leaf1. The sequence goes on from NZ_LMJX01000001.1 coordinate 222,929, forward strand.
GCCGCCCGGCCGTCGGCGCCGTCTCCGTCGGCGATGACGACCGCGTACCGGAACCCGAGGGTCTCCTCGTCGCGGAACGGCAGCTCCTCGCTGAAGAACGGCGCGGGGCAGAGGCCGGCGAACTCCTCGGTCCTGGCGAACCACTGCGGTGGGTGCGCCGGGTTCCGTTCGTCGTCGACCATGACGACGCTCGAGGCCGCCGCGGTGCCGTCCTGCAGGCCGGTGAAGCCCATCCACGCGTGTCTCGTGCCGCGGAGTTCGTCGCCGCCGCTGCCGTCGGGCGTGTGGAGGGTCCCTCCGGTGAACGAGCGCGGACCCCGCCAGAAGAAGCCGCCGTAGCCGGCGTTCTCCCGACCCTTCGTCGTCGGCGAACCGATCGACAGCTCGCGACCGGAGACGTTGCGCATCCGGGTCTCGAACGTCAGCGTCCAGGCGTCGGCGACCGGACGCACCGTCAGGAAGCGCTCCTCGTCGACGATGCGCCGACCGCCCTCGGTGATCCACGCGAGGGTGTGCGCGAACCTCGCTTCATCGGGCTCTGCGCTGACGGCCGTGACCGCGACGTGCTCGGAGCGGCCGTTGTTCTCGAGCTGCTCGTAGGCGGTGCCGGTGAACGTAGGCCCGCCCCAGAAGTTGTCGTCGCCGACGTGCGGCAGCGCCCAGGCGAACCCGGTGTGCCACACGTGGTCGTGCGGTCGTGCCAACGTCACGAGGGCGCCGCCCGCGGTCCGCACCGGGTGGAGGTACGGCTTGGGCGACTCGCGCTGGACGGTGTCCGGGCGGTAGGTGTACCGCAGGATCTCGACGCCGTCGAGGTGCACGGTGACGGCCGAACCGACCTCGTGGGTGAGGGCGAGGCCCGTCGACGG
>NZ_LMJX01000001.1:223819-223966 GCF_001421315.1 Plantibacter sp. Leaf1
GTGGTGCTCGGTCACGGCGGTGTCCTCCGGTCGGTCGGATGCTGGGCCGTCGACGGGCTCGGGGAACGACGTTCCGTTCCCCGAGCCCGTCGACGGATGGGCTGGTGCCGGGTCAGCCCGCGGCGACCGCGGCCTTCAGGTCCTTGA
>NZ_LMJX01000001.1:223988-319619 GCF_001421315.1 Plantibacter sp. Leaf1
TGAACCCCTCGGCAGCCTGGTCGGGCGTGTTCTTCCCGAACAGCACCTGTTCGGTGTACTGCTTCACGAGCGCCTCGATCGCGCTGCCACCGGCGGGCGTGACGGTCGGCGGCTCACCGATGTCGTCGGCGAGGCCGTCGAGGAACTCCACGACCGCCTGGTCCGTCTCGGCCAGCTTCGGCGTGATGTACTCGCGGATCTTCGTGTTCGCCGGGACACCACGCTCGGTGAGGAGCGAGTCGGCGGCCGTCTCGCTGTTCGCGAGGAAGTCGATGAACAGCGCGGCTTCGGCCGGGTGGGCGGTCCGGGCGGACGCCGACCAGTACATCGACGGCTTGTAGTAGGCGGAGCCGTCGGCGCCGCCGTCCACGGTCGGGATGCGCAGCAGCTCGAGCGGCGAACCGCTCGCCTCGGTGAGTGCCGTCAGCTGGCTGTTCCACCAGGGGGCGAACGCCGCGGCGTTGGTCGCGGTGAAGGACTCCGCCAGACCGCCGGCCTGCTTCTCGACGATCGCCGAGGCGGACGGCGTCGCGCCGTCGTTCACCAGCTCGAGGAGGTAGCTCCACCAGGACGCGAGCGTCTCGGGCTTGATGGAGACCTCGCCCTTGTCGTTGTAGAGCTCGTCGCCGTGCTGGCGTGCCCAGTTGTTCAGGCCGCCGTCCTCGAAGCCGAAGGGCTGGAACCCGTAGATCGATCCGCCACCGGCCGCCGACACCTGCTCGCTCAGCGCGGTGAAGTCGTCCCAGGTCCAGGTCTCGTCGTCGGGCATCTCGATGCCGGCCGACGCCAGCAGGGTCGGGTTCACCACGATGGAGTAGCTCGTGATGCCGGACGGCACGCCGTAGAGCGAGTCGTTGACGGTCCCCGAGGTCAGCGTCTCCTTGGGGAAGTCGCTGAGGTCGAGCTGGTCGCCGACGGTCTTGAGGTCGAGCAGTGCACCCCGGTCGCCGTAGGTGGCGATGTACTTCTCGTCCATCTGGATGATGTCGGGGGTGTCGTTCGCCGCCGTCTCGGTGGCGAGCTTGTCCCAGTACCCGGCCCAGTCCGTGAACTGGGGCTCGATGGTGATGTTCGGGTACTCCTTCTCGAAGGCCGCGATGACCTCCTGGGTGGCCGCCGTGCGGGCGTCGTTGCCCCACCAGGTGAACCGGAGGGTGACGGGCTCGTCGGACAGTTCGGTCGCGGCGTCGCCTCCGGCGCTGCAACCGGCGAGGAGGAGCGCGGCGACGGCTCCCGTCGCGATGAAGCCGGCGGCTCTGCCGTGCTTGCTGATGCTCATGCTGTTCCCTTTCGAATCGATCGATGCGGATCCGGTGTCGCTGGATCCGGTGCTGCTGGGTCTGGTGCTGGTCGGGCTGGTACAGGTGTTCTGGTGCCGTCGGTCGGTGAGGACCGCGTCACTTGCCGCCGGTCGTCGCGATGCCCTTGAGGAGGAACCGCTGACCGAAGAGGAAGACGAGGAAGATCGGGAGGAGCGACACGACACTCATCGCGAACATCGGCCCCCACGAGGTCGACGATTGCGCGTCCATGAAGGCCCGCAGCGCGAGCGGCACCGTGTACATCTCGGGCTTCGTCAGGTACAGGAGCTGGCTGAAGAAGTCGTTCCACGTCCAGATGAAGGTAAAGATCGCGGTGGTCGCGAGCGCCGGGACCATGAGGGGCAGGATGATGACGCCGAAGATGCGGGGGTGGCCGCAGCCGTCGATGCGGGCGGCCTCGTCGAGCTCCTTCGGGATGCCGCGGATGAACTGGACCATGAGGAAGACGAAGAACGCGTCGGTCGCGAGGATCTTCGGCAGGATGAGCGGCAGGTACGTGTTCACGAAGCCGAGCTGGGAGAACATGATGTACTGCGGCACGATGATGACGTGGATCGGCAGCATCAGCGTCATGAGCATCGCCGCGAACCACCACCGCTTGCCGCTGAACTTCAGCCGGGCGAAGGCGTACGCCGCCATCGAGCAGGACACGAGGTTGCCGACGATGCAGCCGAGGACGATGAGCACCGAGTTCAGCAGGAAGACGTGGAACGGTTCCGAGAGGGTGTTCCAGCCCTCGCTGTAGTTGCTCACCTCGAAGCTGTCGAGGACGATGCCCGGGTTCCGGAAGATCTCCTCCGTGGGGCGGAGCGAGGAGACGACGAGCCAGATCACCGGGTAGAGCATGATGAACCCGACGAGGATGAGCCCGACGTGCTTCAGCACGGACTTCCAGGGCGACCACCCGCGTGCGCGGCGGTACTGGCGTTCGGCCTGCTTGGCCTCGCGACTGCGGTTCTTGCTGTCCGTCGTGATGGACCGTGTGGTCAGCGTGTCAGTCATCGTAGTTCACCCAGTATTTCGAGGCCCAGAAGTTGATCGCGGTGAAGACTCCGATGATGAGGAGCAGGAACCAGGCCATGGCCGAGGCGTAGCCCATGTCGAAGTTCGAGAAGCCGCGGTTGTAGAGGTACAGCGTGTAGAACAGCGTCGAGTCGGCTGGGCCGCCCGTTCCGCCCGACACGATGAAGGCCTGCGTGAAGGCCTGGAACGCGTGGATGATCTGCAGCACGAGGTTGAAGAAGATGATCGGCGTGAGCAGCGGCAGGGTGATCTTGGTGAAGCGCTGCCACTTCGACGCCCCGTCCATCTGCGCCGCCTCGTGGTACATGACGGGGATCTGCCGGAGGCCGGCGAGGAAGATCACCATCGGCGCACCGAAGGTCCACACGTTGAGCGTGATGAGGGTGGAGAGGGCCGTCGACGGGTCGGCGATCCAGCTGCGTCCTTCGATGCCGAAGATCGCGATGAACTGGTTCACGAGGCCCTCGCCGCCGAACACCTGCTTCCACAGCACGGCGATCGCGACGGAGGATCCGAGGAGCGACGGCAGGTAGTAGACGGACCGGTAGATCGCGAGGCCGCGGAGCCCGCGGTCGAGGAGCGCCGCGAGCGCCAGTGCCGCCGCGAGTTGGAGCGGCACCGAGACGAAGACGTAGACGAAGGTCACGCCGAGCGAGTTGTGGAGTCGCTCGTCGCTCATCATCCGGATGAAGTTGTCGAACCCGATGAAAGTCGGCGCCTGCAGCAGGTTGTACTTCGTGAAGGACAGGGCGAGCGAGGCGACCATGGGGCCGACGGTGATGACCGCGAGGCCGATGAGCCAGGGCAGGAGGAACAGGTACGCCGCCTTGTTGTCGCGGCGGTTGTCCTTCTTGATGAAGGCCTTCTCGGCCGCGGTCTGTGGGCGCTTGCCTGCGCTGAGCTTGCGGAGCTCGCCGAGCGCGCTCACCGAGTGCCCCTCGTGAACGTCGTCCTGGGCGCCGTTGCAACTGCACGGTACACGTCGGACCTCCTTGTCGATCGTCGTTGATGACACTGCCGGAAAGCGTTTCCCGGCTGAGCTGCATCAAGTTCTATCACGGCCCCGACGACCGATGCAACGATTCATCCGGCATCGTTGCGCGAATCCGGATCGGTTCCGCGGCGATCGCAAGAATCCCTTGCCACGTCGTCGCCTCTCGTTCTACAGTGACCGGTAAACGCTTTCCTGACGGCATCGTCGCCGCAGGGCTACAACGCGATCGAGAGAAAGAGCCACCGTGTCAGAGCAGACCATCGGGATCATCGTCAACGGCGCCACCGGGCGCATGGGCTACCGGCAGCACCTCGTGCGGTCGCTGCTCGCGATCCAGGAGCAGGGCGGCGTCCAGCTCTCCGACGGCAGCCGTCGTCAGATCGAACTCATCCTCGTCGGCCGCAACCAGGCGACCCTCGACGAACTCGCCGCGAAGCACGGTGTCGAGCACACCTCCACCGACCTCGACGCAGTCCTCGCCGACCCGCGCTGGGACGTCTACGCCGACTTCCTCGTCACCAAGGCCCGCGCGACGGCACTCCGCAAGGCGATCGACGCCGGCAAGACGATCTACACCGAGAAGCCGACGGCCGAGACCTTCGAGGAGGCCCTCGAACTCGCGCGCCTCGCGGCCGAGGCCGGCGTCAAGAACGGTGTCGTGCACGACAAGCTGTACCTGCCCGGCCTCCGGAAGCTCAAGCGACTCATCGACTCCGGCTTCTTCGGCCGCATCCTCTCCGTCCGTGGCGAGTTCGGTTACTGGGTGTTCGAGGGCGACTGGCAGCCGGCGCAGCGCCCCAGCTGGAACTACCGCTCCGAGGACGGCGGCGGCATCGTCGTCGACATGTTCCCGCACTGGAGCTACGTGCTCGAGAACCTCTTCGGCCGGGTCGAGTCCGTCTACGCGAAGGCGACGACCCACATCCCGGAGCGCTTCGACGAGCGCGGCTCGGCATACGCGGCGACGGCGGACGACGCCGCCTACGGCATCTTCGAGCTGGAGGGCGGCGTCGTGGCCCAGCTCAACTCCAGCTGGACCGTCCGCGTCGACCGCGACGAGCTCGTCCAGTTCCAGGTCGACGGCACGCACGGTTCCGCCGTCGCCGGACTGTTCGGATGCAAGGTGCAGCCGCGGAACGTCACCCCGAAGCCGGTGTGGAACCCCGATCTGGCCGACGACCACGACTACGCGGCCGACTGGCAGGACGTCCCGACGAACGACGTGTTCGAGAACGGCTTCAAGACGCAGTGGGAGGAGTTCCTCCGCCACGTCGTCGAGGACGGCCCGTACGAGTTCGACCTGCTCGCCGGCGCGCGCGGTGTGCTGCTCGCGGAGCTGGGGCTCGAGAGTTCGCGCACCGGTCGTCGTCTCGACCTGCCGGAGGTCACGCTCGGAAGCACTGGCGACATCGCCCGCGCGGACGAGGAGCTGGCGTCCCTCGAAGCGTCGGTCGCCCGATGACCAGCGTCCGCCTGCTCTCGGCGGAGGGCGAGGTCACGTCCCTCGACCTCCGCGAACCGGTCGCCGCCTCGCGCCCCACCGCCCCGCTGTCGAGTCGCACCGCATATGCGGCCGCCCACGTCGTGCCGAAGGCCTGGGGCGAGAACGTCCCCGGTGCCCCGGCGGACCTCGACTGGGATGCGACCCTCGCCTACCGGCACCACGTCTGGTCCTTCGGCCTCGGCGTCGCCGACGCGATGGACACCGCCCAACGCAACATGGGGCTCGACACGGCCGCCACCCGCGAGCTGATCACGCGGAGCGCCGCCGAGGCCGGATCGGTGGGCGGGGCGCTCGTCGTCGGCGTGAACACCGACCACCTCGCCGAGGAGCAGGTCTCGCTCGACGCGGTCGCCGACGCCTATCTCGAACAGCTCGCCTTCGCGGAGGACACCGGGGCCGGGACGGTCCTCATGGCGAGCCGCCACCTCGCGCGCGCTGCTCAGGGTGCCGACGACTACCGTCGCGTCTACGACCGCGTCCTGTCCGCGGCGCAGTCGCCGGTGGTCCTCCACTGGCTCGGCACCGCGTTCGATCCGAGCCTCGCCGGATACTTCGGGTCCACGGACGTCGCAGCCGCCTCGGACACCCTCCTGCGGATCATGGCCGACAACGCCGATCACGTCGCCGGGGTCAAGATGAGTCTGCTCGACGCGGACGCGGAGATCGCCGTACGCCGCCGACTCCCCTCCGGGACCACGATGTTCACGGGCGACGACTTCAACTACGTCGACCTCATCGCCGGCGACGAGCAGGGCCACTCCGACGCCCTGCTCGGCGCGTTCACGGCGATCGCCCCGGCGGCCTCCGCGGCGATCCAGGCCCTCGACGCGGGCGACCCCGCCGGGTACGAGCGGATCCTCCGCCCGACCGAGGCCCTGTCCCGTCAGATCTTCGCCGCGCCCACCTATTACTACAAGACGGGCATCGCCTTCCTCAGCTGGCTGAACGGACACCAGCCGGCGTTCTCGATGGTCGGTGGCCTGCACGCGGCGCGCAGCCTCCCGCACCTGTCCGAGATCGTCCGCCTGGCCGACGCCGCCGGAGCACTCGAGCACCCGGAGCTCGCCGCCGAGCGCTGGACAGGCCTGCTGCGCACGGCCGGGGTCGTCGGCACGCTGACCACGGCGGGAGGAGCCCGATGAGCACCACCGCCCTTCGACAGGCTCAGGGACCGGTGAGCGGCGGCACCACCCCGCACGCGCGACTCTCGGTCAACCAGGCGACCATCAAGTACGCGACCCTGCCCGAGGCCGTCGCGGCCGTCGCAGCCGCCGGCGTCACGAGCTTCGGCGCCTGGCGGGAGCCGGTGCAGGAGTACGGCGTCGCCGCGTCCGCCCGACTCCTCACCGATGCGGGCCTGCGTGTCTCGAGCCTCTGCCGCGGCGGGTTCTTCACCATGCCGGAGGCGCCGGCCCGCCGCGCCTCGATCGACGACAACCGCACGGCGGTCGACGAAGCCGCAGCGCTCGGCGCCCCGGCCCTCGTCCTCGTCGTCGGCGGCCTCCCCGAGGGGTCCCGCGACATCCTCGGCGCCCGCGAACTCGTCCGCGACGCGATCGGTGAACTCGCCGACCACGCCCTCGAGTCCGGGGTCCAGCTCGCCATCGAACCGTTGCACCCCATGTACGCGTCGGATCGCGCCGTGGTCTCGACGCTCGGTCAGGCGCTCGACATCGCCGAGCAGTTCGCCCCGGAGGCGGTCGGCGTCGTCGTCGACACCTTCCACCTCTGGTGGGACCCGCAGGTCCTCGAGCAGATCGCCCGTGCTGGCGCGACCGGCCGGATCTCCAGCTACCAGGCCTGCGACTGGGCGACCCCGCTGCCGGCGGACGTCCTGCTGGCCCGGCACTACCCGGGTGACGGCGTCGTCGACTTCGCCTCGCTCACCCGGGCCGTCGAGGCGGCCGGGTACACCGGCGACGTCGAGGTCGAGCTGTTCAACCAGGAGATCTGGGACGCCCCGTTCGACGCGGTGGTCGCGCGCACCGTCGAGACGTTCCGGTCGGCGGTCGTCCCGCACCTCGATCCCCCTGATGCCGCGGATCTCCACCCCTGATCCCCACGGCCGCGCTGTGGCAGAGTGTGTCTCAGCAGCCGCCAGTACGAAGGAGCACCATGACGGTCGACGACCACCGTGCGACGCCGGTCCCGCCGACGCTGCACGACGTCGCCCGTGAGGCGGGGGTGTCCCTCGCCACCGCGTCGCGCGCCCTGAACGGCAGCACCCGCACGGTCAACGAGACCTTCCGTCGCCGCGTGCTCGACGCCGCACTCCGGTTGAACTACACGCCGAACCTCTCCGCCCAGGCGGTCGCGAAGGGCCTGTCGACGACGATCTCGCTCCTCGTGAGCGACATCGCCGACCCGTACTTCTCGTCGATCGCGGCGGGGGCGATCCGTGCGGCCGACGAACAGCGCATCGCCACCACGATGGCCGTCACGCATCGCGATGCGGAGCGGGAGCTGGAACTCGTGCGGGTGCTCCGGGGGCAGCGACCGCGGGCGATCATCCTGACCGGCAGCCGGTGGGACGGTGTCGCCTCCGAACATCGGCTGGCCGAGGAGCTCGCGGCGTACGAGTCCACGGGCGGCCGGGTGGTGCTCGTCTCGCAGCGCACGCTGCCGTTCGCCACGGTGCAGCTCGGCAACGCCACCGGCGCCCGGGAGCTGGCGCGCGCCCTCGTCGCCGCCGGGTACCGTCGGTTCGCCGTCATCGCGGGTGACGACCGGCTCCTCACCGCCCGCGAACGCGTGCGCGGCTTCGCCGACGGCCTGGCCGAGCACGGGATCGCGATCCACCCGTCGAGGATCGTCCGGGCGGACTTCAGCCGCGACGGCGGGCGCCACGGTGCCGAGCAACTCCTCCAACAGGGACTCGACGGCGTCGAGCTGGTCTTCGCCGTCAGCGACGTCATGGCCATCGGGGCGATGTCCGCGTTCCGCGCGGCGGGACTCTCACTGCCGGCGGACCTCGCGGTCGCGGGCTACGACGACATCGCGACCTCGCGCGACGTGACGCCCGCGCTCACCACGGTCGCGGTGCCGCTCGAGGCGGTCGGCGAGCATGCGGTCCGGCTCGCGCTCGACCCGGCGACGGACAGCACCACGGTCGAACCGGTCGGCGCGACCGTCGTGCTCCGCGAGAGCACCCCGCCCCGCACCTGAGCGGCCAGTCCTTGCCCCTGTCCGGTTCACCATTCAGGAGCGCGGCGGTGAGCCGTGCGTGACCGTCGTCGGATACGGCCGACGCGCCGCCGGCGTCCTGAGTTGCGAACGCGGACGGACGAGTAGCGCTCCGAGCTACTCGGCGACGTGCTCCTGGAACCAGGGCGTGTAGGCGGCGACCTTCGTGCGGAGGCCGGCGGCGGCGACGAGCCGCTTGACGTGTTCGCGGACGTTCACGGTCGCGACGCCGATCACGGTCACACGGTCGAACGGGACGGCGTCCTCGATGAGCACCTCGGCCCGGCGGAGGGCGCCAGTGTCCTCGTCGGTGGCGAAGCGCTGCACCATGCGGTCGGCGGTCATCGCGTTGGCGCCGATGCTCGTGAGCACGTGGGACGCGTCACCGTCGGCGACCACGACCCGTGCGCGGGACGGCCGGCCGGTGTCGGCGTCGAACTCGCCGGGGTGCACCGAGGCGCCGTCGATCGTGGTGACGAGCACGACGTAGTCGTTCACCGCGGAGGCGAGCGCGTCGGCGGACAGGCGGATGTCGCCCTCGCCGGCGCGGATCCCGGCCCAGAGGTCGGCGTCCGGCGTGAGGAAGAAGGGGACGAAGTCGGCCGGAGTCAGGCCGTCCGTGCCCGCGAGGACCATGGTGCGGCGTGCGTCGCGGTGGCTGGGGGCGGCGATGTCGACGACGGGGCCGTCGGGGAGGGCCGCGGACGCGACGGGGAGGATGCTCCCGGTCTCGAGGATGCGCTCGAGGTTGCGGATGTGGGTGACGTGGTACAGGCGCTGTTCGCCGACGCGCACGACCGGCAGCGCGGCGGCGGCACGGGTGGCCGTCTTCGTGGTCGCGGCGGCGCGGACGCGGGTCGGGGCCGGCTCGCGCAGGGAGGGCGCGACGGTCGATCGACGGACCTTGGGGGCCGGCGCTTCCGCCACCGGCACCTCACGCGGCGGGGGTGGGAAGCAGGTCGCGCAGAGGCCGTTGTCGAAACCGTGTTTGCATTCGTCGCTCAAGAGAGTCCTTCTGCAGTCTCCGGCTCCGAGACACGAGGAGCGGTCACTGGGGGGACGAGCCGAGACGTACGCATCAAGGGTACGCGGCTTCGGCGCCCTTCGCGCACGCGGTCGGCACCGGAGGGGGTCCGACCGGAGTCCCCTGGGCACTGCAGCGATGCGTGGGCGACGCTACCCCCCACGCACCGCAGCACTACCCAGGCGACGGCGGTCCCACTCACCCGTCCGCGCGGGACGGCTCCGGCCGACGCACGCGTCGCGCGACGACGACGGCCGCGACACCGGCGAGCAGCGCGATCGCGAAGCATCCGGCGAAGGCGACCCCACCCGAGGCGACCCACCCCGCACCCGCGAGGCCGACGGAGCCGTCGAGCGCGGTGAACGCCAGCCCGGTCGCGGCGAGGGCGAGCGCACCGCCGATCGCATCGCCGATCGACATGGCCGCGCTGTTGAACCCCTGCGAGCGCTCGTCCGAGTACGCGAGCGTCATGACGCTGAGCCGCGGGAACATGAGCCCCATCCCGCCACCGCTCACCACCCAGGCGGCGATCGGCACCACCGGCGGCAGGCCCAGGAGCGCGGCGAGCAGGGCGACCGCGACGGCGACCGTCACGAGGGACGAGCCGATCTGCACGGCGTTCGCGTTCGACAACCGGTCCCCCAGTCGTCCCTGCAACCAGGAGGACACCGACCACGCGATGGCCCCACCCGTCAGCGCGAGTCCGGCGAGCGCCGGGGTGAGCCCGTGTTCGCGGGTCAGCAGGTACGGCACGTAGACCTCGGCGCCGAAGAACGCGGCGGAGGTGAGGCCGCGGACGAGGATGACGGTCGGCAGACCCCGCCTCGCCGTCAGCGTGCCGAGCGGGACGAGCGGACGGAGGGCGAGGATCGCGACCACCGCGCCGACGATCGGGAGGAGCCAGGCGGTCCAGCCGGAGAACTCGGTCGAGACGTTGACCGCGAGCACCGCCGCGGCGACGAGGACGGCCCAGCCGAGCCGTCGGACGTCGGCCGCGTTCGTCGATCCGGGCGCCACCGTCCGGCCGCCGGTCGCCGCCGCTTCCGCCGCCTGCCGGTCGGCGCGCTCGACCGTCGCCGCGCGCAGCATCCGCAGGGCCGGGAGGAGCAGGACGGTCGCGATCACCACGAGCCCGACTACACCGAGGAACACCCAGTGCCAGGTGAACTGCTCGGCGACGACGCCGGCGAGGAACGGTCCGATGAGCGAGGGGACGACCCACGCGGCGGCGAACCCGGCGAAGATCCGCGGGTGGAGCGCGGGCGGGTAGATGCGAGCGACGAGGACGTAGAGCGCGACCGTCATCGCCCCGGAGCCGAGGCTCTGCACGAGTCGCCCGGCGACGAGCGTCCACATCGTCGTCGCCGTCCCCGCGAGCAGCAGCCCCACGATGAACAGGGCGACCGAGGCGAGGAGCGGCTGGACCGGTCCGATGCGGTCGGCGACGGAGCCGGCCGCGACCATGCCGATGACACTCACGGCGAGCGGGCCGGCGAAGGCGAGGGCGTAGAGCTGCTCACCGTCGAGCTCGGCACTCACGAGCGGCATGATCGTCGTGACGGCGAGCGATTCGAACGCGCCGAGGAAGACGAGCGCACACGCGCCGATGGTGATCAGGAGGAACCGACGTCCGAAGATGCCGTCGTCGGTGGTCTCCGTCGGCACGGGTGTCGGGGAGGTCTGCGGGGAGGCTGCGGTCACGGATCCGAGCCTAGAACCTCAAGTCGAGTTGAGGTCAAGCCGTGATCCGGATGGGTACCCGCTCCCCGCTCCCGTCCACAATTCAGGACGCGCCCGGCGCGCCGCGGGCAGGCGGCTTCGTCAGCGCCGGACACGCCGAGGCGGTCCTGAATTGCGAACGGAGACGAACGGGACGGGAACGGGGGCTCTGACGACGGCTAGTGCTTGGCGCTCGCCTTGACGACCTTGGCGAGGGCTCGGTCGAGGTCGGCGATGAGGTCGGAGACGTCCTCGATGCCCACCGACAGTCGGACGACGTTCTCCGGCACGGCCAGCTCGGTGCCCTTGACCGAGGCGTGGGTCATCTGCGCCGGCAGCCCGATGAGGGACTCGACGCCACCGAGCGACTCCGCGAGCGCGAACAGCTTTGTCTTCTCGACGAGCCGCTTCGCCGCAGCGGGGCCACCGACGAGCGCGAGCGAGAGCATGCCGCCGAACCCGGACATCTGCTTGGCGGCGAGCTCGTGGCCGATGTGGCTCTCGAGACCCGGGTAGTACACGCGCTCCACGGCCGGGTGGCCCTCGAGGTGCTCCGCGATCGCCTGCGCGTTCTCGCTGTGCTGGCGCATGCGGACCGCGAGCGTCTTGATGCCGCGCGTCGTGAGCCAGGCGTCGAGCGGCGCCGAGACGGCTCCGGCGGCGAACTGCACGAAGCCGAGCTGTTCGGCGAGCTCGTCGTCGTTCATGATGATGGCGCCGCCGAGGACGTCGGAGTGTCCGCCGATGTACTTGGTGGTGGAGTGCACGACGATGTCCGCACCGAGCGAGAGCGGCTGCTGGAGCGCCGGGGACGCGAAGGTGTTGTCGACCACCGAGAGCACCTCGTGCCGGTGGGCGAGGGCGGCGAGCGCCGCGATGTCGCTGATCTTCATGAGCGGGTTGCTCGGCGTCTCGACCCACAGCAGCTTCGTGCGGCCGGGGATGATCGCCGCTTCGACGGCCGCGAGGTCGCCGAGGTCGACGACGGTGTGCTCGATCCCCCACGCGCCGTGCACGCGGTTGATGAGGCGGTAGGTGCCGCCGTAGACGTCGTTGCCGATGACGATGTGGTCGCCGGGGCGGAGCGCGGTGCGGATGAGCGCGTCCTCGGCGGCCAGGCCGGAGGCGAAGGAGAAGCCGTGCTTGGCGCCCTCGAGGGCGGCGAGCTGGGTCTCCAGCGCGGAGCGGGTCGGGTTCGCGGAGCGGCTGTACTCGTAGCCGCCGCGGAGCCCGCCGACGCCGTCCTGCACGAAGGTGGAGGTCTGGTAGATCGGCGGGATGATCGCCCCGGTGGTGGGGTCGAACTCCTGGCCGGCGTGGATGCTGCGGGTGGCGAAGCCGTGGTCGTGCTTGCTCATGGGTGACTCTTTCGGTTCAGGATGCGGGGGTGTCGGATGGGGCCGTCGGACGGGCCGGGGTCAGGCGCAGGCCCGACATCGTCCGGCGTCCGGCAGGCGGCGTGGCATGCCGTCCATCGTCAGCCCGCCAGGTAGGTGAGCAGGTCGTGCCGCGTGATGACGCCGACGGGCTTGCCACCGTCGGTCACGAGGAAGGCGGGCGCTGAGCCGAGGGCCGTGCGGGCCGCTGGGATGGACGCACCGACGCCGATGAGCGGCAACGGCTCGCCGACGAAGCCGCTCACCGCGTCCGTCATCGAGGCGGTGCCGCTGAACACAGCGGCCATGAGGCTGGCCTCGTCGATCGCGCCGGCGACCTCACCCATCACGACGGGCGGTTCGGCGCTCAGGACGGGCAGCTGGGAGACGCCGTACTCGGTCATGATGTCGATGACGTCGCGGACGGTGTCGCTCGGGTGCACGTGCACGAGACCGGGCATCGTGTCGCCCTTGCCTCGGAGGATGTCGCCGACGGTGCGGTCGTCCGCGACCTCGCTGAAGCCGTACGACTCCAGCCACGAGTCGTTGAAGATCTTGCCGAGGTAGCCGCGGCCACCGTCCGGCAGGAGCACCACGACGACGGCCGACGCCGGGAGCTCGCGGGCGGCGACGAGCGCCGCCTGGACGGCCATGCCGCTGGACCCGCCGACGAGCAGCCCCTCCTCGCGGGCGAGGCGACGCGTCATCGCGAACGACTCGGCGTCCGTGACGGCGATGATCTCGTCGGGGATGGACGGGTCGTAGGCCGACGGCCAGAAGTCCTCGCCGACGCCCTCGACGAGGTACGGGCGTCCGGTGCCGCCCGAGTAGACCGAGCCCTCCGGGTCGGCGCCGATGATGCGCACGCCGCCCTCGGAGACCTCCTTGAGGTACTTGCCCGTCCCGGAGATGGTGCCACCGGTGCCGACGCCGGCGACGAAGTGGGTGATCTCACCCTCGGTGTCGCGCCAGATCTCAGGACCGGTGGACTCGTAGTGGCTGAGCGGCCCGTTGGGGTTCGCGTACTGGTTGGGCTTGAACGCGCCAGGGATCTCGGCCGTCAGGCGGTCGGACACGCTGTAGTAGGAGTCGGGGCTGTCCGGTGCGACGGACGTCGGGGTGACGACGATCTCGGCGCCGTAGGCGGTCAGCACGTTGCGCTTGTCCTCGCCCACCTTGTCCGGCAGGACGAACACGCACCGGTACCCGCGCTGCTGGGCGACGAGCGCGAGGCCGACGCCGGTGTTGCCGGAGGTCGGTTCGACGATCGTGCCGCCCGGCTGCAACTGCCCGGACGCCTCGGCGGCGTCGATGATGCGCGTCGCGATGCGGTCCTTCGAGGAGCCGCCCGGGTTGAGGTACTCGACCTTGACGAGCACCGTGGCGGCGATGCCCTCGGTGACCCGGTTGAGCTTCACGAGTGGCGTGTTCCCGATGAGATCGAGGACGGAGTCTGCGTAGTTCATGTCTGCAATCTGTTCCTGTGGTGCGTCACCGCACGACTCTCGCGTGCGTCACCGGATGGCTGGGACGGCTGAGGCGGCATCCCGGAGGGGACGGTTCAGCGGGGACAGCAGGAACACGACAGGCGGAGACGCATGTCGCCCAGCCTACCCGGAGCGTCTGCGGAGTGCAGCCTGATGACGCGGCCGATCCCGTCAGCCGGCGGAGGGCGTCAGCGGAGGGCGACGAGGTGTGGCCGCGGGCCGAGTGCCGCGACACCGGCGGCGAGCACGCGCACGACGAGCGAGAGCACGACGAGCACGCCGATGACCGCGAGGATGACGACGGCCAGCAACAGCACGGCGACGATCGCGGGCAGCCGGCGGAGGGTGAGCTCGACGGGCCGACGGGTGGTCGTGCCGTCCTGCCCGGCCGGCGTCCGGTGGCCGTCCCCGGCCATCGCCGCAGCGACGAGTTCGAGCGTCGCGCGCGCACCGGATCCGAGTCGAGCGGTCGAGCTGCTGAGCGCCTGAGGCATCGCATGGCCCTTCTCGTCGAGTGGATCGGTGTGCGGGTGGCTGGGGAACTCGACCGTAGCAGCCGGGTGCCCCGTTCGGGGGTGTCGGAGATCATTCTGCCAGGCGGACCTGAACGGCCGGTGACCCGCTCGCGGCCACCCGGTGGACCACCGCCGGCCTCCGTAGACTGGACACATGTCCGTCTCCGGCCTCTCCTCCGTGTCCCAGGACTACCTCAAGACGATCTGGACGACCTCGGAATGGGCGGACGAGTCCGCCACCGTCAAGCTGCTCGCGGACCGCATGGGCGTCCGGCCGGCGACCGCCTCCGACGCCGTGAAGCGATTGGCGGCCCAGGGGCTCGTCGTGCACGAGCCGTACGGCAGCATCGAGCTCACGCCGGCCGGCCAGGCGCACGCCGTCGCGATGGTCCGTCGGCACCGGCTGATCGAGACCTTCCTCGTCGAGATGCTCGGCTACGGCTGGGACGAGGTGCACGACGAGGCGGAGATCCTCGAGCACGCGGCGAGCGACACCATGATCGAGCGCATCGACGCCGCGCTCGGTCACCCCATTCGCGATCCACATGGTGACCCGATCCCCTCGGCGGACGGCACCCCGCACCGGCCGGACGCCATCCGGTTGAACGAGGCCCCGTCGGACAGCGCCCTGACGGTGTGCCGCATCTCCGACGCCGACCCGGAGACGCTCCGCCACCTGAGCACGCTCGGCATCGTCCTCGACACCGAGCTCGCCGTCGACGACCACCGCGCCTTCGCCGGCGAACTCGAACTCCGCCTGACCGCGACCGGCACGCGTCTCACGCTCGGACGCCTCGCCGCCGACGCCGTCTGGGTCACCGTCGCCGGCTGATCGTCCAGCACCCCACCGCCGCGGCTGGCCGCCCCAGCCACCCGACGGCGATCGTCGATGCGACCGTCAGCCGAAGAACGTCAGCACGATGAGGGCGACGTTCAACGCGACGATGAGCCCGACGACGACCCAGGCGAGCACCCTCGTGACGAGCTGGTCGACGTGGACGCCCATGATCCGTCGGTCGCCGGTGTACCGCACGAGCGGGATGAGCGCGAACGGGATCCCGAGGCTGAGGAACACCTGGCTGAGCACGAGGGCGGTGGTCGGGTCGATGCCCGCCGCCAGGATGGCGAGCGCCGGGATGAGCGTGATCACCCGTCGAGCGAGCAACGGGATGCGCACCTTGAGGAGCCCGCCCATGATCGACGCTCCCGCGTAGGCGCCCACCGAGGTCGAGGCGAGACCTGAGGCGAGCAGGCCGATGGCGAAGATCACGCCGATCACCGGCCCGAGCGCTGCGGTGATCGCCGCATGCGCGCCCTCGATCGAGTCCGTCCCCTCGACACCGCCGAGCGATGCGGCCGCGAGCAGCAGCATCGCGATGTTCACCGCCCCGGCGAGGACGAGTGCCGCCGCGACGTCCCAGCGGGTCGCCACGATGAGTCGACGGATGGCGCCGTCGCTCGTCTGGACGCCGTGCCGGTCCCGGCTGAGCGAGGAGTGGAGGTAGATCGCGTGCGGCATGACCGTCGCGCCCAGCATGCTCGCGGCGAGCAGGACCGTCGCCGTGCCCTCGAACCGCGGCACCAGGCCGCCGGCCGCGGCGCCCCAGTCCACGGGACTGACGAACAGGCCGGCGAGGAAGCCGACCGCGATGACGGCCAGGAGTGCCAGGATCGCGAACTCGAAGTGCCGCTGGCCGTACCAGTTCTGCACGGCGAGGAGCACGATCGAGAAGACCCCGACGATGACGCCGCCGAGCACGAGCGGGATCCCGAAGAGCAGGTACAGCGCCACCGCGCCACCGATCACCTCGGCGAGGTCGGTCGCGGCGGCGACGAGTTCCGCCTGCACCCAGTAGAGCCGACGTGGCCCGGTGCGCAGTCGTGAGCCGAGGAGCTCCGGCAGGCTCTTGCCGGTGACGAGTCCGAGCTTCGCCGAGAGGTACTGCACGAGCACGGCCATCGCGTTCGCGGCGACGAGCACCCACACGAGCAGGTAGCCGTACTGCGCTCCCGCCGTGAGGTTGGCCGCCACGTTGCCGGGGTCGACGTAGGCGATGGCGGCGACGAAGGCGGGGCCGAGGAGGAAGAGGAGCCTCGGGCCACGGGGTGCGCGGGTCTTCGGAGCGGAGAGGTCGGTGGTCACACGGGCCATGTTAGCAAGGCCGATCTACATTTGTTAGACCGCCCTAACACTGGGATTCCTCCAGCGTCTGCTTGGATGAGGCTGAGAATCGACTGCGCATCATCGGGTGCCCGGACGGCACCGAGAACGCCGTCTGGTTCGATAGTTACGCATACAACTTTTCGAGAGGCCCCCGTGACCCCCGCAGCAGACCGCCCCAAGAACGCTCCCGTCCCGCCCGCCGTCAAGCAGCAGAGCGCGAAACAGGAACGCGAGGCCCAGCGCCAGGCGAAGGTCGCCGCGTTCAAGCAGGCGCAGAAGCGCAAGAACCGCAACCGTCGCATCGGTGTCTGGGCCGGCGTCGTCGGCGGCGTGGCCGTGATCGCGGTCCTCATCACGAGCGTCATCCTCACCCTGCCGAAGAACGCCAGCTACCCGGGCGGTGGCACCGGCACGGGAGCCGACATCGCCGGCGTCGAACTGTTCACGAACACCTCCGAGCACGTCGAAGGCACCGTCGACTACCCGCAGAACCCGCCGGCCGGCGGCCCGCACAACCAGTACTGGCTGAACTGCGGTGTCTACACCGAGGAGCAGACCAACGAGAACGCGGTCCACTCCCTCGAACACGGCGCGATCTGGGTCACCTACGACCCGTCCATCAGCGACGCCGAGCTCACGAAGCTCAAGGAGCTGCTCCCGACCACGTACGTCGTGCTGTCGCCGAAGTCCGACCTCCCCTCCCCGATCGTGCTGAGCGGCTGGAACTCGCAGCTGCAGGTGAACAACGCGAGCGACTCGCGCATCGCCGACTTCTTCGAGGAGTTCTGGAAGAGCAACAACGTCCCGGAGCCCGGCGCGGCCTGCACAGGCGCGATCGACGGACCCGGCAAGGTCTGATCCGGTGACGACCGAGCCCTCCGCAGCAGTCCCGCCGGACGAGATCGAGGACGACGGCGGCGTCAGCGACGAGGAGCTCGCCGCGTTCGACGCCGAGCAGGCCTCGGGGGGCTCGAGCCGCACCCGCATCGTCATCGCTGCGATGGCGATCGTCGCGATCGTGGTCGCCGCGGCCATCGGGTTCTCCGTCGGCCGGCTGAGCACGCTCGCCGATCCGACCCCCACGACGACGAGCGCGGAGGCCGGCTTCTCGCGCGACATGCAGGTGCACCACAACCAGGGTGTCGAGCTCGCCATGATCATCCGCGATCGGACGGACGCCGTGGACGTCCGCACCCTCGCGTACGACATCGCGACCACGCAGGCCCAGCAGTCCGGGCAGCTCTACGACTGGCTCGTGCAGTGGAACCTGCCGCAGGGCTCACGCCAGCCGGACATGACCTGGATGACGCTCCCCACCCTCGCGGGCGCCAGCGGCCACGCCCACGGCGGTGACTCGTCGACGCCCGGCACGAGTCACACCCCTGGCGATCCGATGCCCGGCCTCGCCACGCCGGCGCAGATCGACCAGCTCACGGCGTCGTCGGGTCTCGAGGCCGAGCGGCTGTTCCTCACCCTGATGATCGCCCACCACCGTGGCGCGGTCGAGATGGCGGAGGCGCTGCAGCCGCGGACCACGAACGCGACCGCCCTCGCGTTCGCCAGTGCGGTCATCGCGAGTCAGCAGGCCGAGATCGACCTCATGACCCGCATGCTCGACGACCGCGGAGGCCCGGTCCCCCTCGCCGACTGACCCTGCGCGGGAGCGATGGAGGTCCTGGGAGCTCTCCGACGAGGTCTAGCCAGAATCCGCCAGAGGGCCGAGAATGAGCGGTACGCCCGAGTGGGCCCGACGAACAGGAGCGACGCATGGGAATCGAAGACATCACCAAGAAGGCTCAGGAGTTCCTGAACGACAACAAGGTCAAGGACGCCCTCACGAGCCAGCAGGCCGAGGACATCAGCGACAAACTGCTCGGCGGCGTCGCCGACGCGGCGAAGAAGGTCACCGGCGGCAAGTTCGACGAGCAGATCGACGGTGCCCGCGACGCGGCCGACAAGGCCGTCGGCACGGAGTAGTCCGAGCTCGCACCACCCGATCGGTCGGCCGACGCACCACGTGCGGCCGGCCGATCCGTGTGTCCGGCGTCAGACGCGACGTCCGACAACCCCGGCGGCGTCAGCTCGCTTCGGCGTCCGTGTCGACGGCCGTGCTCCGGAACCGGTCGAGGGCGATCGCCACGAGCTCCGGTGCCGACAGATGCGTGTCCTGCATGAGGTCCGACAGCACCGCCGAGGCCCGGCCCGTGAGCGTCAACTGCACGTTGGTGGAACGGTCCTCGTCGACGCCGCTCAGGGTGCGACGGCGTTCGCCCAGGCTGAGGATGGCCGAGCGCAGGTAGGTGCGGCTCGCGACCGTGTCGATCTCCCAGCGGCCGGACCGACGGCTGGCGATCACGTTGCCACGACGGATGTTCGTCATGAGCGACGCCCGACTCACGTGGAGCCGTGCTGCGAGTTCGGCCGTGCGCACGGGACGCGGGAGGTCGTCGATGAAGTCCTCGACGAGCGCCTCCTGCAGCAGCTCCCAGGCGACGTCCGCGGGGAGCGGTGCATCGGCCGTGCCACTGTCGGTCGTCAGCGGATCCGCCCACCTGGTCGTGGGGGCGTCGCGTTCGGTCATCGTCATCGCCCCTCCAAGGATCTGGCGCTCGAACCTCAAGCATGGACGGTGCCTCGGGAAAGCGCGTCCCCCAATGCGGGTTGCCCGCGTTCGCGGGGTGCCGCCCGCGAACGACGCACCCCGCCTGCCTCGGGCAGACGGGGTGCGGGTGGCGATCGGCGGGATCAGCCGCGGTTCGCGACGGGCCGCGCGGCCGCCGGACGCGTCCCCCCGAACAGGATCCGGTAGCTGAATCCGGCGATGAGGGCGCCGATGACCGGGAACACGATGAACACCCACACCTGCGCCAGCCAGTCGCCACCGGCGAAGACGGCCGTCGCGATCGAGCGGGCCGGGTTGACCGATCCGTTGTCGATGGGGATCGCCACGAGCAGCAGCAGCGTCAACGTGGCGCCGATCGCGATGGGCGCGAAGCCCGGCGCCGCCCGGTTGTGGGTCACGCCGAGGATCACGTACAGGAAGACCGCGGTGATGACGACCTCGACCACGATGGCCGACACCAGTCCGAACCCGCCCGGAGAGAGCTCACCGAAGCCGTTCGAGACGAAGCCGCTCGAGACCGCGCGGTCGAGGAAGCCGTCCGGCCCGCCGGCCGCCAGGCCGAACACCGCGAGCGCGCCGAGGAACGCGCCGACGAGCTGGGCGAGGACGAAGGTCCAGGTCGCGCGCCAGGGGAACCGGCCCGCAGCGGCGAGGCCGAGCGTCACGGCCGGGTTGAAATGCCCGCCGGAGATGGGGCCGAAGGCGTAGGCCGCGATCGTCACCGAGAGCCCGAGAGCGATCGCCACCCCGAGGAACCCGACGCCGAGGGGGTTGGAGGTCTCCTCCCCGAAGAACGCGGAGAAGGTGGCGGTGCCGACGAGGCCGAAGACGAGGAGGAAGGTGCCGGCGAGCTCGGCGACGAGCTGCGCCATGGTGGTCGGTTCGACAGAGGGTTGGACTTCCGGTGAGGACATCTGGTCTCTTCTCGCTCGGGGTGACGACGGGGACACGGTCGGCTGGCGGGAACCGCGTCATCAGCAGACTATTGCCACCCGTCCCGAGCGGCACAGTCCTGAGCGTCGCGCGGGGCCGTCGGTCAGTGGACTTCGAGGTCGTGCAGCGGCACCTGCAGCCGGAAGACGTGTTCCATCGCGAGCTCCGCGCCCACGGCGTCACCGGCGGCGATGGAGGACCGGAGGTGCGGGTACCCGACGCGGAGGTCGGCCCATTCGACCGTCTCGGCGGAGCGGGTGGCCGCGAGCCGATAGGCGAGCGCGCCGATCACGTCCGCGGTCGCCGCGACGAGCACCGGGTTCGCACAGTGCTTCAGGAACCGGTCGACGAGGCCCCAGATGCACCGGCCGTGCGCGTCGGCGTCCTCGGCCTCGACCGTCGCCATCGTGTGCTCGACGAAGGCGATGAGCTCGGCCCGCTGCCCCGCCGTGAGCGTCGGCACGGTGACCCGGACGACCCCGCTCACGAGGGCTCCGAGCGTCTGGAGCACGGCGGTCCGGTCCTCGACCCGTGGCTGCGCGACCCGCGTGTGCCGCTGCGGGGCGGTCTCGACGAGCCCGAGGTGTTCGAGCGCCAGCAGGGCGGCGCGCACGTCCTGCGCCGGCACCCCGAGCCATCCCTGCAACTCCTCCTCGATGAGCAGCTCGCCCGAGGCGAGCGTGCCGTCGAAGATCGCGGCGCGGATCCGGTCCGTCGCGTCACCGGGTACGGCACGGGTGCCCTGCGGCTGGACGGGGTTCGACATCTGGTTCACGCTCCGGTGGTGACGACGGCTGGCTATCGGCCGATGGTACCGCGGACGATCCCGGCTTCGGCGAGCGCCGCCTGCGCCTGCCGGTGCTTGTGGTCGATCGAGGCGCCGATCTCCTGGGCGAGCCGGGGTCGGGTGCGGACGAGCCGGTCGATGGTGGACAGGGGCATCCTCAGGACGAGCGCGGTCCCGTCAGCGATCGCGGCGGCCATGGCGACCTCCCGGGTCAGGGCCGTCTGGCCGATGACGTCGCCTGTGCCGAGACGCTGGAAGGTGATGAGCCCGTCCTTCGTCGGGACCGCGAGGTGCACGCCACCCTCGATGAGGAAGCGGATGGCGTCCGGGACGGCCCCGGCGGCCTGGACGGTCTCCCCCGGCCCGTACCGCTCGAGCGTGCAGCTCCCGGCGAGCTGGTCCAGGTCCTCCTCGCGTGCGTGGAGGGTGGGGGCGAGGGTGCCGAGCGCCGCACCCAGTCGTTCCGGGGTCGCGATCGGGTCGGTGCCGTCGCCGTCGAGCGCGAGGCCGCGGCGTCTGGCCGCGTACCAGAGCCAGGCGCGGAAGCGGGCGACGGCCTCGTCGGCGGTGGACGGGCCGGACACCGGCAGCGTCACCGTGAACCGTGCTGCGCCGAGGTAGGCGGCGGACACCTCGTCCGACGGTTCGAGCATCGGGAGTGCCGATGCGACCTCCCGGAGCAACCGCAGCACCTC
The DNA here is from genome assembly GCF_001421315.1 of Plantibacter sp. Leaf1. Classification (NCBI taxonomy): domain Bacteria; kingdom Bacillati; phylum Actinomycetota; class Actinomycetes; order Micrococcales; family Microbacteriaceae; genus Plantibacter; species Plantibacter sp. Leaf1. Next base: position 245,338 of record NZ_LMJX01000001.1, read on the forward strand.
GTCGGGCGGGTCGTCGGTTGCGAAGGTCACCTCGACACTCGCCGTGAACGCGCCGACGGGCTGGCTGAGGTTCGTGAACGAGGCCCCCGCGAGCGAGGAGTTCGGCACGATCTGGATGCCGTTGCCGGTGTCGAGGTGCACGGCGCGCCAGTTCACCTCGACCACCCGGCCACGGACACTGCCCGTGTCGAGCCAGTCACCCAGGCGGAACGGCTGCTCGAACAGGAGGAGCAGCCCGGAGATGACCCCGCCGACGGCGTTCTGGAGGGCGAGGCCGATGACGATCGAGGTGACGCCCAGCGCGGTGACGAGCCCGCCGATGTCGGCTCCCCACACCCAGGAGAACAGGATCGCCAGGCCGATGAGGATGAGGGCCAGTCTGGCGAGGTCGACGAAGATGGACGGGATCCGATCGCGCCAGGATCCCTCCTCGGCGTTCGCGAACAGGGCGACGTTGAACGCCGACAGGATGAGCAGGATCAGCAGGAAGCCGAGGAGCGTCCCGACGATACGCACCCAGGTGATGTCGTCCGCCCGCGCCGTCGCGAACACCACCAGGGCGAAGACCGCGCCGACCGGGACGACGAAGTTGCGCAGGAGGCGGACCGGTTTCGCCGCGGCACTCCCGCGACGGCTGAGCGCCCCGAGCACCTCGGTGAGGACGATCAGCAGCACGGGGACGCCGACCGCGAGCCCGACGGCCCACGGGAACCACGGTTCCTGCCACACCTCGGTCACGACGTCGGCCCTGCGACGACCCGCCAGACGGCCTGCGGACCCTCACGTGTCTCGACCGTGCCGGCGGCCTCGAACGTCACGGTGTCCTGCAACCGGTCCCTGACGCGCTGACTGACGAAGATGCCCGCCGTCCCGGCCACGGACTGCACCCGGTTGGCGAGACTCACCGCGTCGCCCCACATGTCGTAGGCGAGACTCGTCCGACCGACGAGCCCGCTCGTCACCACGCCGGCGTCGACGCCGACCCGCAGGGTCAGGTTCGCCTGGTGCTGCGCGTTGAACCGTTCGACGATCGTGCGCATCTCCAGCGCGAAGTCGAGGGTGCGCCGGACGTTGTCGACGCGCGGGACGATCAATCCGCAGCTCGCCAGGTACCCCTCCCGCAGCGTCCGCACCTGCTCGATACCGAGGCGTTCGGCGGCTTCGTCGAAGCTGCGGACGAGACCGTTCAGGAGGGAGAGCTCCCGTTCGGAGTCGAGCCCCCTCGTGAGGTCGTCGAACCCGACGAGGTCGGCGAAGATGACCGACACGTCCTGGTGGACCTCGGAGATGGTCTCCTCCCCCTCCTTGTACCGCTTCGCGACGGTCGCGGGCATCAGGGTCAACAGCAGCCGCTCGTTCTCCGCACGCTGCTCGTCGATGAGCTCCTGCTTCACCCGGAGGCTCCGGCTCATGTCGTTGAACGCCGCACCCAGGTCGCCGAATTCGTCACGCCTCGTGTTCGGCACCTCGACGCTGTAGTCACCGCCGGCCACGCGCCGGACCGCACCGACGAGCGATCGCACCGGGCGGGCGAACACCTGGGCGAGCAGGAGCGAGAGGAGCGACACGACGACGATGATCGCGAGCACCGAGATGATGAGGTTCCGGGTGAAGTCGGTGACCGGGGCGAAGGCCTCGGCGGAGTCGATCCGGGCGACGAGCACCCACTGGAGCCCGTCGATGTCGACCGGTGTGTAGGCGGTGAGGTTCTCCTCGCCGAGATAGCCGCGCCCGATCGTCGTGCCCGTCTCCCCGGCGAGGGCCCGCTCGACCGAGACGGTGCGGGTCGGTTGGATCTGGATGGTCCCCGCGACGGCGACCGCGCGGGCTGCCGTCTCGGGCGGTGTCCCGGCGGCGATGGCGGTGCGTTCGTAGGCTTCCGGGTCCTCGATCAGCAGGCGGGACGTCGAGCGCATGAGCTGGTCGGGGCCGGCGAGGTAGGTCTCGCCGGTCTGGCCCAGGCCGTCCTGTTCCCATTCGCCGGACCCGGTCATGATGTCGTTGATCGCCTCGATGGGGACCTGCAGCGCCATCACCCCGTCGATCCGCCCGTTCTCGCCGACCGGGGAGAAGATCCACTGCGTCGGGACGTTGAGTGACGGCTGGTACCGCTCGAAGTCCGTGATGCCGACGTAGTCGATCGCGTTCGACCGGAGCGCAGCGGTGAAGCCGTCCTCGAGGACGCCGCCACGGTAGGGCCCGGTGAGCACGTTCGTGCCGAGGTCCGGCCCCTTGTACGCGCTGTAGACGACGTCGCCCTCGTCGTCGATGAGCAGCGCGTCCTCGTACCCGAAGCGGTCGATGATCTCGCGGAAGTAGTCGTGGTATCGGGCGTGGACGGCCGACCAGGCGCTGCCGTCGCCCGCGTCGTCGACGGTGATGGCGGTGTCGTAGTCGAGGTCCTCAGGCGTGTAGACCGACTGCAGGTAGGTCTCGGCCGGATTCGTCGGGATGAACGCCGACGGGTCGGCTTCGTCCCCGGTTCGCTCGGCGAGCTCCGGTGCGAAGGTGTCCTCGTAGAACGACGTCACCGTGGCTGTGCGCGCCGGGTCCTCAGGCTGCTCCTCCAGTTCGTGGAAGGCGTCGTGGAAGCCGTTCATGGCGTCCACCACCGTGGTGCCACGGGTGTAGACGACGAGCGAGTCGCGCGTCTGCTCGTAGTAGTTGGTGATCTCGCGGGCGCGGGACTCCCGTACCTCGGTGAGCCGCTCGAACGACGCCTGCCGGAGCGAGTCGCTGCCGGACAGGTAGCCGACGATCCCGGTGACGACCGATGCGCCGACGCTGACGAGCAACAGCATGACGAGCAGCTTCGACTGGATGCTGAAGCCCGGGCGACCGAACCGACCACGACCGAGTCCACGGCTGCGGGCCGCGGAGGACGGCACCGGCGGGATCGGCGGCCCCGGCGGGTCGGTCGGCGCGGTGGCGTCGGGCGAGGATCCGGATGGTGCGTCCACAGCTGCGGTCATCGACGAGTCCCCTACTCGATCCGGCGGTGCGCGGTCGGACCCCCTCCTTCGGGGGTCACGATGGCGCTCACTCTAGCCACCCGCGACCCGGGCCCACAATGGCTGGACCACGGTTGTCCGAGAACCGCACGATGGCGGCCAGCGCGCGTCCGAACGGTCCGGCGCGGCGGGCGCTCGGTGTCCGTGCCGTGCGTCGCGTGACGCCCGGATCAGGCGGTGACGGCCTGCTGCGCGTAAAGGGTCGCGTACACGCCACCGGCCGCGAGAAGCTCCAGGTGCGTGCCCTGCTCGACGATGCGCCCGCGGTCGAGGACGAAGATGACGTCGGCGTGCACGATCGTCGACAGGCGGTGGGCGATCGAGACCGTCGTGCGTCCGCGGGTCGCGTCGTCGAGGGCGATCTGCACCACCCGCTCCGAGATCGTGTCGAGGGCGCTCGTCGCCTCGTCGAGGATGAGCACCTCGGGATCCTTCAGCAGCACGCGCGCGATGGCGATGCGCTGCTTCTCCCCGCCCGACAGGCGATATCCGCGTTCACCGACGAGCGTGTCGTAGCCGTCTTCGAAGCGCATGATCGCCTCGTGGATGTTCGCCGCCCGGCAGGCCGCCTCGAGCTCCTCGGCGGTCGCGTCGGGCTTCGCGTACCGGAGGTTCTCCGCGATCGTCGCGTGGAAGAGGTAGGTCTCCTGGCTGACGATCCCGATGCGTGACACGAGCGACGCTTGGGTGACGTCGCGGACGTCGGCCCCGGCGACGGTGACCCGGCCGCCGGAGACCTCCTGGAAGCGCGGGATCAGGTAGGAGATGGTGGTCTTCCCGGCACCCGACGGCCCGACGAACGCCGCGAACTGTCCGGGTTCGATCGTGAACGAGACGCCGTCGAGCGTCGGGGTGGAGTCGTCCTGTGCGTCCGCGTACCGGAAGGTGACGTCGTCGAAGCGGATCGCGGGGGCGGTGTCCGGAAGCGGCGCGGCCCCTGGGCGGTCGGCGATCGACGGTTTGAGGTCGAGGTACTCGAAGATGCGCGCGAACAGGGCGCCGGAGGTCTGCAGGTCGAGGGCGACGCGCATGACGCCCATGAGCGGGAACAGGAGGCGCGCCTGGATCGTCGTGAACGCGACGATGGAGCCCGCGGTGACGTCGGTCACGCCCCCGGTGATGAGGTAGCCGGCGACGAGGTAGACGATCGCCGGGATCGACGACAGGAAGATGTTGACCATCGCGAAGAACCACTGGCCGCTCATCGCCTGGCTCACCTGGAGGCGGATCTGGGTGCGGTTCTCGGCGCTGTAGCGTTCGACCTCGGTGTCCTGGCGGTTGAAACTCTTCGCGAGCAGGACCCCGGAGACGCTCAGCGCCTCCTGGGTGATCGCCGTCATCTCCGACAGGGACTCCTGCGTCTTCGTCGCGATGCGCGCACGCACCTGGCCGACCCGACGCTGGGCGACCACGAGGATCGGCATGAGGATGAGCGCCACGATCGTCAGCTGCCAGTTGAGGATGAGCATGGCGACGAGGGCGGAGATGACGGTGACGGTGTTGCCGAGCACACTCGACACCGTGTTGGTGAGGACGTTCGCGACGCCACCGACGTCGTTCTGCAGCCGCGACTGGATGATGCCCGTCTTCGTGCGGGTGAAGAAGCTCAGCTCCATCGCCTGGAGTTGCGAGAACAGTTTGATGCGCAGGGCGCCCATGACGCTGTTGCCGACGGTGGCGGTGAGGTAGGTCTGCCAGACGCCGAGGAGGGCCGCGATGATGAACAGCGCGATCATGACCCCGACGATCTCCGCGAGGGCGACGAGGTTCGGCGCGCCGCCGTCGGTGGGGAACAGCCCGACGTCGAACGCCTGCTTCACGAGGAGCGGCGGCAGCACCGCGAGGGCGGCGCCGACGACGACGAGCACCATCGTGAGGATGATCTTCGCGCGGAACGGGACGAACAGGGCGACGATGCGCTTCCCGAGGTCGGGGATCCTCGGAGCCTCGGCGTTGAGCGCCTTCTGCGCCTCGGTGTCGCCGCCGCTCACGCGGCTGCCGGCGCGGGGCCCGCCACCCCCGGGGGCACCACCGCGTGGTCCGCCCCGTCCCCCGTGCATGCTCATCCCGCCACCTTATCCCCGCCCACCGACCTCCCCGCCCCCGGTCCTCGCCCGCCGGTTCACAACTCAGGAGCGACCCGGCGTTTCGCCTCCGTTTGTGTGCCCACTGGCCGACGCGCCGCGCCCGATCCTGAATTGTGGACCGACACGAGGGCGCTCCACAGCCGGTCGATCTGCCCCGATCGATACGCCGACACGAGGACGCTGGCCGCCTCCGGAGGTGAGACGACGACGCTGAGGTGATGATCGGACTCGCGAGCGCAGTCGAGCGCCTGGGACAGGTGGTGACTCGGCGTGAACTGATCGACCACGGTTTCACGGGACGACAACTGACCTTCGCAGTGGCGACCGGCCTGCTCATTCGTCCGCGCCGAGGCTGGTACGCGGCTCCCGACGCAGATCCCGCCTTGATCCGTGCCGTCCGGGTGGGTGGCCGCCTGGGCTGCGTCTCCGCCGCGGAGCGTCATGGCTGGGCCGTCGCACGGAGGGGCGAGCTGCATGTGAGCCTTCCGGAGAACGCCTCACGACTCCGCCACCCCGACGATCGGACGACGTACCCCAGTGCCGAGGAGTTCCGAGACCTGCAAGGTCTCGTCCTGCACTGGCACTCGCCCCTCTCCAGACATGACCGCCCGAAGCTCCTGACCTCGCCGTACGAGACCACCCTGCAGATCGCGGCCTGCCAGCACCCGGACATCGCCGTGGCCGCGTTCGACTCCTTCATCAACGTCGATCCGCGCGGTGCAGCACATCTCGAGGACTGGTTGCGGGAGCTCCCCCGCCGCTTCTTCGACGCCCTCCCCCGACGAGAGAGCGGCTGCCACAGCTTCCTCGAGACCATCGGTCGGATCCGCCTCGAGCGCGTGGGCATCCGCGGAGTACATCAAGTACCCATCGCAGGAGTTGGGCGGGTCGACCTCGTCCTGGGAGGGCGGGTCGTGATCGAGTGGGACGGACGCGAGTTTCACGACACACCCGATGCCCACGAGCAGGACCGGTGGCGGGACGCGATGCTCGCGATCCGCGGGTACCGCGTCCTCCGCTTCACCTACCGGATGGTCATGGACGACTGGTACGCCGTCGAAGGCGCCGTTCGTTCGGCTCTCGCCGAGTCGTGAACTTCTCCGGCCGTTCAATGCGCCGCTGCAGGTGTCAGACGGTCCGCAACTCAGGAGCTTCACCGCGTGTTGCGACCACCATCCGTTCAAACGGGCGGGGCACGCCGCACCTTGCCTGAATCGTGAACACTGCCGCCGAACTCCCCCACCCACGTCTCTGTTCACAACTCAGGACGGACCCGGCGCGTCGACCGTCGTAACCCGGCGACAGACCCGACACGCGGACATCGTCCTGAATTGTGAACCACAGAGCGGCCCGCAGACGCACGGACGCCCCGGGAGCGTGAGCTCCCGGGGCATCGGCACACCGACGACGCTGTCGATCGGAGGATCGAACCGCGGCGTCGGGTCAGCCCTTCGTCGAACCGGCGAGGAGCCCGCGGACGAAGTAGCGCTGCAGGGCGAAGAACACCACGAGCGGCACGAGGATCGAGATGAACGCACCGGCCGTGAGGAGGTGCCACTCGTTCCCTCGGGTACCCGTGATCTCGGCGAGCAGCTTCGTGATCGGCGCGACTTCACCGTCCGCGAAGATGAGGGCGACCAGGAGGTCGTTCCACACCCACAGGAACTGGAAGATCGCGAAGGACGCGATGGCCGGCATCGTCAGCGGGAGCACGATCCGGAAGAAGATCTGGCCGTGACCGGCACCGTCCACCCGGGCCGCCTCGATGACCTCGCCGGGGATCTCCGCGACGAAGTTGTGCAGCAGGAAAATCGCCAGCGGCAGCGCGAACATGGTGTGAGCGATCCACACCTGCGCGAACGTGCCGCTCGCGTCCAGACCCTCACCGACCTGCAGACCGAAGACGTTCAGCCCACGGGAGAACGTCGACAGCAGCGGCACGAGGGCCATCTGGATCGGCACGACCTGCAGGGCGAACACCATGATGAACAGGAAGTTCTTGCCACGGAAGTCGATCCACGCGAACGCGTACGCCGCGAGGCTCGCGATCACGAGCGGGAGGAGCGTCGCCGGGATGGCGATGGCGATCGAGTTGACCCACGACCCCGCCAGGTTCAGCGTCGAGTTACCCGCCTGGAGCACCTGCACGTAGTTGTCGATGGTGACCTGGAAGTCGGCGAAGATCGTCCACCAACCGGTGGTCTTCACCTGCTGCTCCGGCCGGAACGAGGAGACGAAGAGTCCGAACGTCGGGATCGTCCAGAGGACGGCGATCACGACCGCGGCGATGGTCGCGCCACGGCTCGTGAGGCGCTTCTTCGTCCGGCGGCTCGCGGCCTCGATGCCGCGCTCACCCTGCTCGAGCTGCTTCTTGGTGGAGTCGTCGATCGGTAGTTCGATCGGCTGCACAGCACTCATCGGATCTCCCTCTGCTTCTTGATCTGCCGCGCGTTGTAGATGACGATCGGCAGCACGAGGATGAACAGGATCACGGCGAACGCCGCACTCCGGCCGTTCTCGAAGTTCTTGAACTGGGTGTACATCTCATTCGCGATGACCGAGGTGCCGTTGTTGCCGGCGGTCATGGTGCGGACGATGTCGAAGACCTTCAGCGACGCGATCGAGATCGTCGTCACGACGACGACCAGCGAGGAGCGGATACCGGGGACGATGACGTTGGTGAAGCGCTGCCAACCGTTGGTGCCGTCGAGCTCGGCGGCTTCGATCTGCTCGGTCGGGACGCCCTTGATCGCGGCGGACAGGACGACCATCGCGAATCCGGTCTGCACCCAGATGAGCACGACGATGAGGAACAGTGTGTTCCACGGTTCGTTCTGCAACCACTGCACCGGGGTGCCGCCGAACCAGACGACGATCTGGTTGAGCAGACCGATCTGGGTGGCGTCCGCCTCGCGGTAGGCGTAGATGAAGCGCCAGATGATGGACGCTCCGACGAAGGAGATCGCCATCGGCATGAAGACGAGGATCTTGAAGTACTTCTCGCCGCGGGACTTGTCGATGAACACCGCGTACGCGAGACCGAACGCCGTCGACAGCGCGGGGACGAGGAGCACCCAGATGATCGTGTTGACGACGGTCCGGATGGCGCTCGGCTGGGTGAACAGCCAGATGAAGTTGTTCAAGCCGACGAAGTTCTTGCCCGAGGCCGACATGAACGCGGCGATGGTGGTGTTGATCGTCGGGAGGATGAGGCCGATGAGGAGCAGCAGGAACGCCGGTGCGAGGAAGCCGACGAGCTGCACGAGGTAGCCGACGCCCTTCTTCGACCGGTAGTCGAGCAGGAAGAGCACCCCACCGAGGACAGCGGCGACGGCCGCGGCCCAGAGGAAGGAGCCGAAGAACAGGACGACGATGACGGGCACCAGGACGCAGAACGCCAGGCGGATGACCGTGTAGAGCGTGCCCTTGCGCGGAGCGATGTCCACGAAGAAGAGGAGGAGGGCGACCACCGCGGCGAAGGCGATGACGACGATCGGGATCTGGGCGAGCGGTGGGAGTCCGCCCAACCAGTTGAGGAAACCTGACATAGCTAGCCTTTCGAGTACGGCGTTGGACCCTGAGTGAACCCTAGGGGGATCCACTGCCGAGGCGGAAGCGTCGGAGGGTGATCACCCTCCGACGCTTCCGCTCATGAGCAGCAGTTCCGGTTGTCGACTACTCGGCGGACGGCCAACCGGCTTCGATGTCCTTGAGCACCTGGTCGGTCTCGTCGCCGTTGATCCAGTTCACGAGGCCCTTCCAGAAGGTTCCGGCGCCGACGGCACCGGGCATCAGGTCGGAGGCGTCGAAGCGGAACGTGGTCTTCTCGTCCTGCAGGATCTCGATCGCCTGGCTGAGGATCGGCGTGGAGGCGTTGGCCGGGTCGAGGCCGTTGTTGGCGGAGATGACGCCACCCAGCTTCACGCGGCTGTTCGCCCACTCGGCGCTCGACAGGTACTCCTGGACCTTGACGGTGCTCTCGTCGTCGCTGAACGCGCCGACGATCTCGCCACCACCGGTGACGGCGGTCTCGCCCTCTTCGATGCCGGGGGTCACGAAGGCCCACACGTCACCGTCGGGAGCGACGGTCGCGCCGGCGTCCTCGAGGAAGCCGGAGAAGAACGACGCCTGGTGGTGCAGCGCGCAGGCGCCGGACGCGAGTGCCGGGGCGACGTCGCCGAACTCCGTGGAGTTGATCGAGGTCACGTCACCGAAGCTGGCGTTGACGTATTCCGGGTTCTTGAGGATCTCGCCGGCCGAGTCGAAGGCTTCCTTGATCTTCGGGTCGGTGAACTTGACCTTGTTGGCCACCCAGTCGTCGTAGACGTCCGGGCCCTGCTGACGCAGGACGAGGTCTTCGATCCAGTCCGTGCCGGGCCAGCCCGACGCGTCGCCGGAGCCGAAACCGGCGCACCAGGGAGCCGCACCGGTCTTCTCCTGGATGGTCTTCGTCACGGCGAGCAGCTCGTCCCACGTCTTCGGGACCTCGACGCCCCACTCGGCGAACTTCGACGGCTGGTACCAGATGAGACCCTTGACGCTCGCCATGAGCGGAGCGCCGTACAGGGTGTCGTTGACGGTGCCGTAGCGGGCCCAGTCCTTCGACCAGTACTTCTCGACGTTGGCGGTGACGCCCTCGGGCGCGGGCTTCAGGTAGTCGCGCTTGGCGAGGTCGGCTAGGAGGCCGGGCTGCGGGAAGATCGCGAGGTCGGGCGGGTTGCCGCCCTGCGCGCGGATACCGATCTGCGACTCGAACTCCTTGGAGGACTCGTACTTGATCGTGATGCCGCTCTCCTTCTCGAAGTCGGCCCAGCTCTGCTCGAGCAGCTCCGCCTCGGTGTCGGCGATCGTGCCGTAGATGGTGACGGTCTTGTCGTCGTCGCCACCGCCACTGCTGCCGGATCCGCCTGAACAGGCGGTGAGCGCGACGCCCGCGACGGCCAGGACGGCCAGCGGCAGGGCCGTCCGGCGGGTCCGAATGAAACTCATCTGTGTCCTCCTCATTGAGTGCTGCAGGTTCGAACGACTCCAGGGTCGAGCCGTTCCGATGATGCACTGGTGCGGAATCGTTCCGGATGCGGAACCGTTTCCATGCGTCAAAGTACTTCACCGCGGACCAGGATGCAAGCACGAGAACATAACGAAATAGACAGTGAGAGCGCTCCCACCGAAATCACGCGGATTTGCGCCGGAATCGTGGCCGAGCCGTTATGGATCCGTTCCATGCCCGTGTTCCAGGTCCGTTCCAGATTCGCTATGGTGGTGCTACCCAACGGAGGGAGTCGGCATGAGTGGTGCCATCAGCGATGTCGCGGCCCTCGCCGGCGTTTCGAAAGCGACGGCCTCGCGAGCGCTCACCGGACGCGGATACGTGTCGACCGAGACGCGCGAACGCGTCGTCCAGGCGGCGGCCACGATCGGCTATGTCGCGTCACCGATCGCCGCGAGCCTGTCCACCGGACGCACCCTGGCGATCGGGGTCCTCACCTCGTTCCTCAACCGCTGGTACTTCGGGGAGGTGCTCGAGGGGGCTGAGAGCGCACTGCGCGCCAGGGGCTACGACCTGACCCTGCACCACCTGCCGCCGGACGCCGCGGACCGCGACCGCATCTTCGACTCGTACCTCACGAACAAGCGCTTCGACGGCATGATCTCGATCGGCATCGAGGCCTCGCAGGACGAGATCGCCCGCCTGCTCGCGAACCCGAGGCCGCTGGTCTCGATCGGCGGGAACATCCGGGGAGCGCACTCGATCAACATCGACGACCAGGCGATCGGGCGGGAGGCGACGGAGCATCTCATCACGCTCGGGCACACCCGCATCGCGCACATCACCGGTCACGACGCCGAGTTGCAGACGGACACCGTCCACGGCCGACGGCTCGCCGGCTACCTGGCGGCGATGGAGGAGGCCGGCCTCGCCTCCACCGTGCACGTCCTGCCGGCGGTCCACTCGCTGCCCGGCGGCTACGAGGCCGCGGCCCAGCTGCTCCGCGACGCCCGGATCCGGCCGACGGCGGTCTTCGCGTCGACCGACGAGGTGGCGATCGGCATCATCATCGCCGCCAGACGCCTCGGGATCACCGTTCCGGCGGAGCTCTCGGTGATCGGCATCGACGGGCACTCCTACGCGGAGATGTTCGCGCTGACGACCTTCGAGCAGGAACCCAGGGCGCAGGGTCGTCGCGCCGTCGAGATCCTGCTCCAGGATCTCGAGGAGGGCCGTCGTCCCCAGGACCCCGACGGCGAGGCCGGTGGCGACGCGGTCACCGAGGTGCAGTGGCCGACGCGGCTGATGATCCGGCAGACCACGACGCGGCCCGAAGGGGCGGAGTGAGCCTCCAGTCCACCTCCGGGCCTGCCGGAGCGGTCAGCTCGCGTCGGCTGCGGTGATCGCGATGGCCTCGTCGACGTCGCTCTCCACGGGTCCGTCGACCCGGGCGAGGTGCTTGCGGCCGATGACGACGATGAGCAGGGCGACCACGATCGACGCGGCGGCCACGTAGTACGGCGCGGCCGGCGAGACGAGCTTCGCGATCTCCGCGGCGGCCGGAGGGGCGATCGCTCCCCCGAGGAACCGCACGGACGAGTAGGCGGAGGACGCCACGTTGCTCGGCAGGTCCGTCGCCTCCATCACGGCCTCGGTGAGGACGGTGTTCATCACGCCGAGCAGGAGCCCGCCGACGACGATGCAGACGATGAGACCGGCCGTCGACTCGACGAGGAGGCCGCCGACCACGAGGTCGAGTGCCAGCAGTGGCAGCACCAGCTTGATGACCGAGGTCCGGCGCATCCGGGCGGTGAGCAACGGCGCCACGAAGACGCTCGTGATCGCCAGCGCGACGCCCCATCCGAAGAAGGTGAACCCGAGTCCCATCGCGTCGAGCCCGAGCGGGAACGGCGAGTACGCCAGGAGGGTGAAGAAGCCGATGTTGTAGAAGAGCGCTGCCGCGGCGAGGATGCCGAGCGACGGGATCGCCAGGGCACGGAACGGCGCGGACAGTTTCAGCGGCGTCGGCTTCGGCCCCTCCGTCTTCAGTAGGACCACGATCGCGATGAACCCGACGGCCATGAGGGTCGCGGTGCCGAAGAACGGCCACTTCCACCCGATCCCGCCGAGGAGGCCACCGAGGAGCGGGCCGATGGCGATGCCGAGCCCGAGCGCCGCCTCGTAGAGGATGATCGCGTTCGCACGACCACCGCTGGCCGCACCGACGATGGTCGCCAGCGCGGTCGAGATGAACAGGGCGTTGCCGAGTCCCCAGCCGGCACGGAAGCCGATGACGGCGCCGACGGAGTCCGACAGCCCGGCGAGCAGGGCGAACACCACGACGAGCGCGAGGCCGATCAGCAGGGTGCGCTTGGCGCCGATCCGGCTCGAGAGCCAGCTCGTGAAGAGCATCGCGATGCCCGTGACCAGCAGGTAGCTCGTGAAGAGCATCTCGGCCTGTGTCGGGGTCGCCTGCAGGTCTTCGGCGATGGCGGGGAGGATCGGGTCGACGAGGCCGATGCCCATGAACGCGATGACGCTGGCGAAGGCGACGGCCCAGACGGCCTTCGGCTGGTGGAGGATCCCGGCGAGCCCTCCGCCGTGGCCGTGTCCACCGGCGGCGTTCGAGGTGGCGATCGGGGTGACGGGGTGCGCAGCGGTGTCCCGGCTCATGCGGTCAGCTCCGAGGCGACCTCGACGGCCACGCGTTCCTGGATGATCTCGACCGTTCGCGCGATGGCGGCGAGGTCGTCGTCGCCCAGGTCCGTGAAGGCCGGCTCCAGGGCGTCGGTGAGTTCGTCGCGCCAGGCGAGCAGGGCCGCGGTCCCCTTGGGGGCGATGGCGATGAGCCAGGCTCGGTGGTCGTCGACGTCGGCGATGCGCTTGATCCAGTCGCGTTCGTCGAGGCTCTGGACGAGCTTGGTCATGGTGGGCTGCGAGACCCGGCTCTGTCGGGCCAGTTCGCCGACCCGGACCGGTCCGACCGTGGTCAGCACGGAGAGCGTGCGCCAGACTGCTGGCGATTCGGAGGATCCGGTGGCCTGGGCGGCAAGGCGGGTGAGCCGGTGCGATGCCGTGATGAGGTCGCCGAGGATCGTGTGCAGGGGGGAATGCGTGGTGTTCTCGGTCATGATGTGACCAGTATACATAGCTCAGCTATGCATCTCCCACCGGCCGGTCCCCGACGCGGGTTCACGTCGGGGACCGGCTCGTCGTCGGGTCAGCGCATCCAGGTGGTGAAGGACACGGTGACCCGGGGATCCGGAGGACGGGCGTCGGCGGCCCGCTCCGGTCGGTCGGGCACGGATGCGAGCCGCGCCCGGATCCAGGTGGTGATGGCACGCCAGCGTGCGTGGGTGTTCATGGTGATGGGTTCTCCCGATTCGGGCACCGCATCGAACACCACCCTCACGGGGAGTGGGACGACGACGCGGATGCCTGCGTGAACCGTCGACGAACGTCGTCGACGGGTGCAGAGCATCCGCGCGTGCGTGCGGAGAGCGGTACGACGAATCGCGGGCCCTCCGGTTAACGGACGGAGGGCATCGCTCCCGAACGGATCGGGGGCGATGCCCTCCGATCACGGATGTCTCTGCTGAGTGCGTGCAGCACTCGTCAGGAAGATCCGCGATCGTCAGCGGCGACCGACCGGAGTCGGGCGCCAGCCCAGTGGTTGTCCCCCGTAGGGGACCGACTACTTGAGCGTGACGGTGGCGCCGGCAGCCTCGAGGGCTTCCTTCGCCTTGTCAGCGGCTTCCTTGTTGGCGCCTTCGAGGACGGCAGCCGGAGCGCCGTCGACGAGAGCCTTGGCCTCGCCGAGGCCGAGCGAGGTGAGCTCGCGGACCGTCTTGATGACCTGGATCTTCTTGTCGCCAGCAGCCTCGAGGATGACGTCGAAGTCGGTCTTCTCTTCGACCTCTTCAACAGCAGCGCCTGCAGCAGCCGGGCCGGCGACGGCGACGGGAGCAGCAGCGGTGACCTCGAAGGTCTCCTCGAACAGCTTGACGAACTCGCTGAGCTCGATGAGCGTGAGCTCCTTGAAGGCGTTGATCAGTTCTTCGTTTGACAGCTTTGCCATGATTGTTCTCCTTGTTTCATGCCCTGCAACCGCTTCACGCGGCGTACAGGTACGGGGTTGATTGTTCGCGGAACCGAATTACTCGGCCGCGGACTCCTGCTTCTCGCGCAGCGCCTCGACCGTGCGAACGGCCTTCGAGAGCGGTGCGTTGAAGAGGTAGGCAGCTCCGAACAGCGAGGCCTTGACGGCGCCGGCAAGCTTGGCCAGCAGCACTTCACGGGACTCGAGGTCGGCGAGCTTGCCGACTTCTTCAGCGGTCAGCGGGTTACCGTCGAAGTAACCGCCCTTGACCACGAGGAGAGGGTTTGCCTTGGCGAAGTCACGAAGAGCCTTCGCGACGGTGACCGGGTCACCGTGCACGAATGCGATCGCGGACGGACCGGCGAGCTCGTCGTCGAACGACGAGATGCCGGCGTTGTTCGCCGCGATCTTGGTCAGCGTGTTCTTCACCACGGCGTAGGTTGCGTCCGCACTGATGCTCTTGCGCAGGGTCTTGAGCTGAGCAACAGTGAGGCCGCGGTACTCGGTCAGCAGAACGGCGGTCGAGCTCTGGAACTTCTCCGTGAGTTCGGCAACCGAGGCTTCCTTGTTCGCCATGGCCACTCCTTTTCGAATCTTGTATGCGTGCAGCGGAGGCCGCACGCATCAACCGCCGGGCCGGCGAAGGGTTCGGGCATGAAAAAAGCTCCGGCGCAAGCGCACGGAGCTGGGGAGAGGCGAGCCTCGATCAGATCTTCATACACCTGCGCTGGACGTCTCGTCATGAGAACCTTCGACTGTCTCGTTTGCACGCGACAGTGACCGGCGGTCTTTGGTTTCCACCACCGTAGCACACGCCGGAGCACGGCGGAGACGCTCGGAGCACGCCGGACCACCCTCGCCGCGCGATGTCCCCGGTGGCCGACATCATGGAGGCATGCTCCAGACACTCGCCATCGCCGGCTACCGGTCCATCCGCGACACGGTGCTGCCCCTGCACGGTCTCGACGTGGTGACCGGATCGAACGGCTCCGGGAAGTCCAACCTCTACCGCGCGCTCCGACTCCTCGCGAGTGCGGGCGACGGCGACGTGGTCGGCTCCCTCGCTCGCGACGGCGGGCTCTCCTCGACCCTCTGGGCTGGACCCGAGCACGTGCAGCACGCCGCGGCCGACGGCGGGACCCCGGTCCGCGGGACGAGACGCTCGGGTCCGGTCAGCCTGCTCCTCGGCTTCGCGACGGACACCCTCGGCTACCTCGTCGACCTCGGCATCCCACAGCCCTCCTGCACCCTGTTCGGTCGTGACCCCGAGATCAAACGGGAGCAGATCTTCGCCGGCGCGCTGGCCAAGCCGAGCAGCCTGCTCGTCGACCGACAGGGGCCGTCGGTCCGCGTCCGTGACGGGTCCTGGCGCCCGGCCGGCCGGGCGCTCGGGGTGTCGGAGAGCATCCTCACCGAGTTCTCCGACGCCGACGCGACGCCCGAGGTCCTGCGCATCCGGAGCCAGGTGCGCGGTTGGCGGTTCTACGACCAGTTCCGGACCGACCGCGACGCCCCGGCCCGCACCCCGCAGGTCGGCACGCGCACCCCGGTGCTCGGGCACGACGGATCGGACCTCGCGGCCGCGGTGCAGACGATCATCGAGTCCGGTGGTGCCGACCGACTCGACGCCGCCGTCGACGAGGCCTTCCCCGGCAGTCGCCTCCGGGTGCGCGCCGATGACGCGGTGTTCCGCCTGGAGTTCGAGCAGCCCGGCATGCTCCGGCCCCTGTCGGCCGGCGAGCTGTCCGACGGGACGCTCCGCTACCTGCTGCTCGTCGCGGCACTGCTCACCCCGCGCCCGCCGGAGCTCATGGTGCTGAACGAGCCGGAGACCAGTCTCCACGGCGAGCTCCTGCCGCACCTCGCCCGGCTCATCACCGCGGCGAGCGCCGACACCCAGCTCATCGTCGTCTCCCACGCCCGCCCACTCATCGACGCGATGCTGGAGGCCGGCGACGTGCACGAGCACCGCTTGGTGAAGCAGCTCGGCGAGACCCTGGTCGCGGACCAGGGCCTGTTGTCGACGCCGCCGTGGGCCTGGCCGTCCCGGTGACGCCTTCGTGCCCGCCGAAGGCGTCTAGGAGCGGTCGGCCTGCTTGCCGAGGAAGCGGTCCGAGCCGTAGCTGAGGATGAAGAATCCGATCAGCTGGAAGAGGATGAGTCCGAAGACGCGGAACACGGTGCTCTTGTCGAACTGCTTGCCGATGTGCCATCCGACGACCCAGCCGAAGACGATGTTCACGAGCGGGATGAAGTACAGGATCGTGGCGGCACCCGTGAAGCCGGCGAGCTTCACGACGACGTACCAGTTGTAGATCGGGATGAGCGCGGTCCAGCCCGCGCGACCGGACTTCTCGAACATGCCCCATACGGATGCGACGAAGAGCACGTAGCCGATGATGCCGCCGAAGACGTTGGCGGGGGCGTTCATGAACTCGATGGCGGCACGACCGTTGTCGTCCGCGGCGAGCAGGATGGTGTCGATCACGGTGGTGGCGCTCCTCGTCGTCGTCGCGGTCGACCGACCGCCTCATCCGACGAATGTAGCGTGCTGGTCACATCCCGGACCAGCGGGTGCGCATCAGACGCTCAGACCGCCCGGGCGGTGCGGGCGGCGTGCACGAACGACCGGATGAGCTCGGGGGACTTCACCCCGCGCGACGACTCGACCCCACTCGAGACGTCGACCCCCCACGGGCGGAGTTCCGCGACGAGACCGGCGACGTTCGCCGGGGTCAGACCGCCGGCGAGGATCCAGGTGCGGGTCGGCGGATTCGCGGTGAGGGCGATCGTGTCGAAGGTCTTGCCGACGCCCGGGTCGGGTGCGTCGAGGAGGAGCAGTTCCTCCGCGAAGGCGGCGCGCTCTGCGGCGTTCTGGGACGCGTAGCGCACGGCCGAGGTCGCCCGGAGGGTCCGCCACCCCATCGCCTGCAGCTCGTGGAACGCCTCGGGCGGTTCGTCGCCGTGGAGCTGGACCGCCTGCACCCCGGCCTCACCCGCGATGCGCGAGACCTCCTCGACCGACTGCCGCCGGAACACCCCGACGGTGAGCACGTGCTCGGGGACGTCGGCCACCAGCGAGGCGACGATCTCCGGCTCGACGGTGCGGGGCGATCCGGGCGCGAAGACGAACCCGATCGCATCGGCCCCCGCTTCGACCGCCGCCGCGACGCTCGACGGTTCCGACAGCCCGCACACCTTCACCCACATGGGGACCACGCTACCCGGCCGCACGCGCATCACTCCCCCGCTCGGACAGGCCCGGCCGGAGCCGCGGCGGCCGGCAGCTCGACCCGGAACACCGTGCGTCCGGGGACACTCTCGACCGAGACTGAACCGTGGTGCGCGGTCACGACGGCGTGCACGATCGCCAGCCCGAGGCCGGTGCTCCCGGTGGCCCGTGACCGCGAGTCGTCGCCGCGCACGAAGCGTTCGAACAGGTTGGGTTGGAGGGCCTGGTCGATCCCCGGCCCGTCGTCCGCGACGGTCAGGACCGCGAGCTCGCCGCCTGGGCCGCTCTCGATCGCGAGCCCCGTCCGCACGGTCGTCCCGGCCGGGGTGTGCGTCCGCGCGTTCGCCAGCAGGTTGACGATCACCTGCTGCAGGCGCGACGCGTCCCCCGTGACCAGCACGGGCTCCTCCGGGAAGTCGAGTTCGAAGACGTGCCCGGGACCGGCGACGTGGGCGTCGCCGACCGTGTGGATGACGAGTTCGGTGAGGTCGACGGGGCGCTTGGCGAGCTCCCGTCCCTCGTCCAGACGCGCCAGCAGCAGCAGGTCCTCGACGATCGTCGTCATGCGGCCGGCCTCGGAGCGGATGCGGCCGAGCGAGTGCGTCACGTCCTCGGGGAGCGTGTCGGACCTCCGGGCGGCCAGCTCCGAGTAGCCGGCGATGGACGCGAGCGGCGTCCGCAGTTCGTGGCTCGCATCGGAGACGAACCGGCGGACCTTGTTCTCGCTCGCCTGCCGTGCGTTGAGCGCGGAGGAGACGTGGCCGAGCATGCGGTTGATCGCCGAACCCACGCGGCCGACCTCGGTCCGCGGGTCGGTG
This sequence comes from Plantibacter sp. Leaf1, assembly GCF_001421315.1. Taxonomy (NCBI): domain Bacteria; kingdom Bacillati; phylum Actinomycetota; class Actinomycetes; order Micrococcales; family Microbacteriaceae; genus Plantibacter; species Plantibacter sp. Leaf1. Next base: position 263,575 of record NZ_LMJX01000001.1, read on the forward strand.
TCGGAATCCGGCACCCGGACGGCCAGCGCGACCTCTCCACGGTCGAGCGGGAGTTCCGCCACGACGGCGGCCGTGGCGACGACCCGGTCGAGCGGGCGGAGCGAGTACCGGACGATCGCGAATGCGGCCAGGCCGGCGAGGAGGAGGACCACGACGCTCATGATCGCGATGAGCGTGACGAGCTGCATGACCGTCGACGTGACCTCGGAGAGCGGCAGCCCGATGACCCTCGTGGCGCCGCTCGCGTCGGTGACGGCGACGACCCGGTATTCGCCGAGGTAGGCACCGAGGTCGATGGTGGACGGGCGGCCACCGGCGGAGACCGTCAGGATCATCGCATCCTGGCTCTCCGTGCACGGGACGGTACTGCCGTCGGCGTTGAGGTAGCCGGCGTTCACGATCGTGCCGTCGACGACGATCGCTCCGAGCGCCCCAGGCCCGAGCCCCGGGGCGCCGATGAAGGCCGGAGGTTCGCGGGTTCCGCCGCCGTACCCGCCGGGCAGCTCGGAGTCCGGCGCCGCGTCGGGGGTCGACAGCTGGCCGTTCCGGCCGTAGTCGACGATCCGCTCGGCGGCCTTCGTGAGCTGGTTGTCGACACCCTCGGTGAGGAGGCCGTTCACCGCCACGGCACTCGCGACGCCGACGACGACGCTGCCGAGCGCGAGCAGCCCCACGACGACGACCATCAGGCGTCGACGCAGCGTCCAGGGCGCGCGCTTCGGGTGGACGGAGCCGGCGGTCGTCGCTGCCGGGTCGGCGGCCGGGGCGCTCGTGGTCACGAACCGACCGTCGGGATCTTCAGCATGTAGCCCGCGCCGCGCACGGTGTGGATCATGGGCTCGCGCCCGGCGTCGATCTTCTTCCGGAGATAGGAGATGTAGATCTCGACGACGCTCGCCCGACCGCCGAAGTCGTAGCTCCACACCCGGTCGAGGATCTGCGCCTTACTGAGGACCCGACGCGGGTTCCGCATGAGGAACCGCAGCAGCTCGAACTCGGTCGCGGTGAGCTCGATGGACTCGCCGTCTCGGGTCACCTCATGGCTGTCCTCGTTCAGCACGAGGTCGCCGACGATGATGTCGGGGCCGGATTCGTCCGCGGCGAGGAGGGTCGATCGGCGGATGAGACCGCGGAGTCTGGCGACGACCTCCTCGAGGCTGAAGGGCTTCGTGACGTAGTCGTCTCCCCCGGCGGTGAGGCCGGCGATGCGGTCGTCGAGCGAGTCCTTGGCGGTGAGGAACAGCACGGGCACGTCGCTTCCCGAGGTGCGCAGGCGGTTCAGCACCTGCAGCCCGTCGAGGTCCGGCAGCATGATGTCGAGCACGACGGCGTCCGGTCGGAAGTCGCGGGCGATCGTCAGCGCCTCCCGACCGTCGGCGGCGGTCCGGATCTCCCATCCCTCGTACCGCAGAGCCATCTGCAGGAGGTCCGTGAGGGTCGCCTCGTCATCGACGACGAGCACTCGCACGGCGGTGCCGTCGGCCCGCTTGAGTGCGCTTCGCGCCGCACCGGACGCCTGGGTCTGCATGTTCACGCGTTCAGTATTGGCCCCGACCCTATGAGCTGTCCATGAACCGGCCAGACGGATGCTGAGCCTGCTTGGAGCCGACGGAGCGCCCGTCGGGGGCCTGGGCCGATTCATAGCGTCGCCGAGGCGCAGGCCAAGTGAGCCTCCGTAGCGTCCGGTCCGAGTCATCCGCGACGTGCGGATCGTCGGCGCCGCGCAACGGGATGCCGACACGTGGACCAGGAGCAGAAGGAAACGCAGACATGTTCGGAACGTATCTCCGGCGGGAACTCGTCGGTCGTCGCAAACAGACCGTCATCATCGCCATCGGGATGGCGCTCGCCATCGCCCTCGTGATCATCGTCAACTCCGTCGCCACCGGCGTGAAGACGGCTCAGGCGTCCGTGCTGGAATCCGTCTACGGGGTCGGAACGGACATCACGGTCAGTCAGGCCGCCGAGGCGCCGACGGAGGGCGGCGGCCCCGGCCAGACCTTCGACTTCGGTTCGGGCGACGGGGCGACGAGCGACGGGACGACGACCGTCGACCAGTCTCGGCTCGAGGCGGCGCGTGGCACGTCGACCTTCGATGCGACGGCGCTCGACACGATCACCGACGTCGCGAACGTCGAGGCCGCGGCAGCCACGTTGTCGCTCACGAACACGACCTTCACGGGCGAGCTGCCCGACGTCTCCCAGGCGCAGGGCTCCGACGGGACGGCAGGCGTGCCCGGCGGTGACGCGACCGGCGCGACCCCGCCACAGGGCGGTCCGGACGGCGCGGGCGGCAGTTCCTTCGGCATCGACTCCTTCACGGTCCTCGGGCTCGACCCCTCGGGCGACGCCGTCGGTCCGCTCTCGGCCGTCACGCTCAGCGACGGTCGCTCGCTCGCAGCCGACGACGCCGGCGCGGACGTCGCCGTCCTCGACGCCGCCTACGCCACCGAGGCGGGGATCGCCACCGGCGACACGATCGACCTCGCGGGCACCACGTTCACGGTGGTCGGCACGGTGACCGCCTCCGGAGCCGACGCCACGACCGCGTCGAACGTCTATATCCCCCTCGACGTCGCGCAGACGCTCGCCGGGCTCGACGGCCAGGTCAGCGACGTGTACGTGCAGGCCGCCTCGTCGACCGACATCACGCAGGTCCAGACGGACATCGAGACGGCACTGCCCGACGCGACCGTGAGCACCCAGGAGGAGCTCGCGTCCACCGTGTCCGGCTCGCTCGCCTCGGCATCGACGCTCGTGTCGAACCTCGGCACCTGGCTGTCGCTCATCGTGCTCGCCGCCGCGTTCCTCATCGCGATCCTGTTCACGATCTCGGGCGTCACCCGCCGGACCCGCGAGTTCGGCACGCTCAAGGCGATCGGCTGGAGCAACCGGCGCATCGTCGGCCAGGTCGCCGGCGAGTCCGTCGTGCAGTCGCTCATCGGCGGCGCCGTCGGTGTCGCGGTCGGCCTCGTCGGCATCCTCGTCGTGAACCTCGTCGCCCCGACACTCAGCGCGGCGGCGACGACCTCCGGCGGCGGCGGGTTCGGCGGCCCCGGCGGCGCCGCGGGCATGCCGTCGGACGCGACGGCGGGAGCGGCCGGTGGGTTCGGCGGCGCCCCGGGCGCGGCGACCGCGACCACCACCGACATCGTCCTCCAGGCGCCCGTGACCGCCTGGATCATCGTCATCGCCGTCGGGATCGCCATCCTCGGCGGGCTGCTCGCCGGTGCCATCGGCGGGTGGCGCGCCGCACGACTCCGTCCGGCCGAGGCGCTCCGCTCCGTCGCCTAGGCGATGCACCGGCCGCCGCCGGCGGTCCGCTCCCCGCCCATCCGGCGGTCCCACGCAGCACTCCACCCAGCAGAACGAAGGACCCCATGTACACGATCACCGGCCTCACCAAGCAGTACCGCCAGGCGAAGCGCTCCGTCACGGCGCTCGACGGCGTCGACCTCGAGATCCCCGACGGCCAGCTCGTCGCCATCCAAGGCCCGACCGGCGGCGGCAAGTCGACGCTCCTCCAGATGCTCGGCGCGCTGGACCGACCGACCGCCGGCGGCATCTCCCTCGCCGGCGACGACCTCTCGACGCTCAGCGAGACGAAGCTCGGGAGGATCCGCGCCACGGAGATCGGCTTCGTGTTCCAGGGGTTCAACCTCATCCCCACGCTGACGGCGCAGGAGAACGTCGAGATGGCGCTGGTCCCGATCGGCACCCCGCGGGCCGAACGTGAGACGAGGGCCAGAGCGGCGCTCGCGTCCGTCGGACTCGCGGAGCGGGGTTCGCACCTCCCCACCGAACTGTCGGGCGGGCAGCAACAGCGGGTCGCGATCGCCCGTGCGCTCGTCAAGGAACCCCGAGTGCTGCTCGCCGACGAACCCACCGGCAACCTCGACGAGGAGACCCGCGACGAGATCATGGACCTCCTCGAGGGCCTGTGGCGCGACCGCGGGCTCACCGTCGTCATCGTCACGCACGACTCGGCCGTCGCGAAGCGCGCCGAGCGGCGACTGCACATCGCGAACGGAACGCTCAAGGACGTCACGACTCGGCGCTGACCGCTCGGCCGGCTCGGGGAGCGGACTCCCTCCACTCCCCGAGCCGCCCCTCCCCGGCCTCTGTGCCTGTCGCAGGGCAACGGGAATACCCCACCGTCGCGATTGGTTGACACTGATCAACTACTTGTCATATAGTTGACGCATATCAACTACTTGATGTCATCACGATCGCGGAGCCCATGTCTACCAACACCACTGCAACCGTCACGCCCGGGCGGGCGGACAACGGCATGACGCATCGCCAGGTGCTCGAGGCCCTCTCCGGCCTCCTCCTCGGCATGTTCGTCTCGATCCTCGCCGGAACCGTCGTCTCCACCTCGCTCCCCCGCATCATCTCCGACCTGAACGGCGACCAGACCGCGTTCACCTGGGTCGTCACCGCGACCCTGCTCGCCACGACCGTCTCCACCCCGATCTGGGGCAAGTTCGCCGACCTCTTCAACCGCAAGCTGCTCATCCAGCTCGCCCTCGGGATCTTCGTCCTCGGTTCGGCACTCGCCGGCTTCTCGCAGGACACTGGCACGCTCATCGGCTTCCGTGTGCTCCAGGGCCTCGGCGCCGGCGGACTCACCGCGCTCAGCCAGATCATCATGGCCGACATCATCAGCCCGCGTGAACGCGGCCGCTACATGGGCCTCTTCGGCGCCGTGATGGCCGTCGGCACCGTCGGCGGCCCGCTCTTCGGCGGTCTCCTCACCGACTCCCTCGGCTGGCGCTGGAACTTCTTCGTCGGCGTCCCCTTCGCGATCGCGGCGATCTTCCTCCTGCAGCGCACGCTCCACCTGCCGAAGCGGACCGTCGGCAAGGTCAAGATCGACTACCTCGGTGCCGCGCTCATCGCGGGCGGCGTTTCGCTGCTGCTCATCTGGGTCACGCTGGCCGGTACGCAGTTCGAGTGGGCGAGCTTCACCACGCTCGTCATGGTGGGTGTCTCCGTCCTCCTGCTCGCCGCGGCCGTCATCGTCGAGATCAAGGTCGACGAGCCGATCATCCCCATGTCGCTCTTCAAGAACCGCACCTTCACCCTCGCGGTCATCGCGAGCATCTCGGTCGGTGTCGCGATGTTCGGCACCTCCGTCTTCCTCAGCCAGTACATGCAGCTGGCCCGCGGTGCCACGCCGACCGAGTCCGGTCTGCTGACCCTCCCGATGATCGGCGGTCTGCTGATCGCCTCCATCGTCGTCGGGCAGTTCATCTCCCGCTTCGGCCACTGGAAGCCGTACCTCATCGTCGGTTCCATCCTGCTCACCGTCGGCCTGTTCCTCATGAGCACGATCCACTACGACTCGAACTACCTGCTCGTCTCCGTCTACATGTTCGTGCTCGGTGCGGGCGTCGGCATGGTCATGCAGAACCTCGTGCTCGTGGTCCAGAACGACGTCCTGCCGCAGCAGCTGGGTACGGCGAGCGCGGGTGTCGCGTTCTTCCGGAGCCTCGGCGGCACGATCGGCGTGTCGGTCATGGGCTCGGTGCTCGCCACGAAGGTGACCGACATGCTGTCCGACCGCCAGGACGACCTGCAGGCGGCCATCGTCGCCCTCGGTGCTCCCGGTGCCAAGATCGCCGAGACGCTGTCGAGCGGCACGATCCCCAAGGTGAGCACGCTGCCGGAGTCGGTGCGGACGATCATCGAGTCGGTCTACGGGGACGCGGTCGCCGACATCTTCCTCGTCGCCGCGCCGCTCGCGATCCTCACGATCCTCGCCGTGATCTTCCTGCCGAACAAGAAGCTCGGTTCGAAGAACGCGGTGCAGCGCATGGCCGAGCAGGGTGGCGGGGAACCGGCACTCGTCGGTGCCGCCACCGGTTCCGTCTCGACCGCGACCGCATCGACCTCGACCCAGTCGTTCGCGACCGGTGCGCTCGACGTGGCCGAGGCCATGATCGGTGGCGAGGCCGACACGCGGCTGGAGCGCGGACGCGACGAGGACGTCGACTCGCGTGCCGACGCAGGCACCGGGGCGCACAGCCCCCGCCACGGTCGCTAGTCCGTACAATGCGAACGATGTCCATCGATCACGACGCCCAGGCCGGGCCGGCCGCTGCCGACGACGCAGCGGCCGGCACCGCGCACGATCTCGCGATCGGGGCGGTGGAGGAGCAGTTCGCCCTGCTCATCAATCGCATCCGCAACGGCATCCGTGATCGGGCCGAACGGATCTCCCCCGGACTCCAGCCGGCCGGCTACAAGCTGCTCAGCATGGTGTCGCGTTCCGGAGCAGTGCGTGCCGGTGCCCTGGCCGAGATGCTGGCGATCGACAAGAGCGCCGTGAGTCGGCTCGTCCACCAGCTCGAGACCCTCGGCCTCGTGACGAAGACGCCGGACCCGGAGGACGGCCGTGCGAGTCTCGTCGTCGCGACCGCCGAGGGCGAGCGCCGGATGGAGTCGACACGGGCCAACGACCAGGCGATGCTCTACCAGCAGCTCTCGTCCTGGGACGAGGCGGAGGTCCGCCGCCTGGCCGAGCTGCTCGCCAAGCTCAACGACACCCTCTGAAGTCCCGTTCTCAGGAGTCCTCCGGCGCGCCGGGCTCGCGAGCGGGCGACGCGCCGAGGAACTCCTGAGAACGGGTCAGCGCCAGCTGTGCTTCGGGTCGTAGCCGAGGACTTCGCGGGCGTGGTCGATCGACAGCAGCGTCCCGTTGCCCGCGATGTCGCCGTTGACGGGCACGTCCGGGAAGACCTCGGCGACGAGCTCGGTGTTGTCGCGCGACATGACCGTGTCGGCGGCCGCGATGATGAAGCGGTCGAAGCCGGTGGCCTGGTGCTCGAGCGCGAGGCGCACGGCCTGCGCGCCGTCACGGCCGTCGATGTAGCCCCACAGGTTCCACTTGCGGAGCGTGGCGTCGGCGTCGAACGACGGGAACGCCGCGTAGTCGGCCTCGTCCATCACGTTCGAGAAGCGGAGGGCGATGATCTTGAGCTCGGGGTGCCACCGGGTGAGTTCGATCGCGAGCTGCTCCTCGAGGTGCTTCGACAGCGAGTACGTCGACTCGGGTCGGGCGGCGTAGGCCTCGTCGACGGGGATGTACGGCGGCGGGGTGTCGAACGGCAGACCCAGGACGGTCTCGCTCGACGCCGTGACGATGTTCGTGATGCCCGCCTTGATGGCGGCGTTGAACACGTTGTAGGTGCCGATGATGTTGTTCTGGAAGGTCGCCGTGTTCGTCGAGAGCCCTGGCGCGGGGATGGCGCTCAGGTGGACGACCGCGTCGAACCCGTCCGGCGCCTGCTCGTCGACCCCGGTGAGGGCGTCGAACACCTGCCCGGCGTCGCGCAGGTCGATGCGGACGAAGCCGTCACCGCGTTCCCCCGCCTGGTCGAAGTTGATCACCAGGTGGCCGTGTTCCCGAAGATGGCCGACCACTGTTCGCCCGAGCTTGCCCGAGCCTCCCGTCACTGCGATTCTCATGCGCCCATCCTGGTGCATCGGCCCGGAAAGCGGCGACGGGTTGACCGATCACCCAGGAACCGGCGACCGGCGGAATGACGGACGGCCGGTCGGCGTTGGACGAAGCGTGAAGCTCACCCTGTACACCTCCGCCTTCTGCGCCCCCTGCATGCAGGCTCGCGCCGTCCTGGCCGAGGTCCCGGCGCTCGTGGCCGGCGCCGTCGTCGAGGAGCGCGACGTCGCATTCCGGTCCGCGGAGGCCGAAGCCGACGGCATCCGGTCCACGCCGACCGTCATCATCACGAGCGACGACGGCACCGAGGTGTTCCGCGCCACCGGCGCACCCACGCTCAACCAGGTGCTCGTCGCCGCGGCGAAGGCGCTGTAGCCCGCCGACCGCCCTTCGACAGGCTCAGGGACCGGGTGGAAGCTCCAGCGACAACGCCCTACTGCGTGCTGAACGCGGCGTCGAAGGACTGCTCGGGGAGCTTCCAGAGCAGCTTCCGGATGTACCCGACCGCCTCCTCCGCTCCGTGCAGGCGGTCCATGCCGGCGTCCTCCCACTCGATGGAGATCGGTCCGGCGTAGCCGATGCTCGACAGGGCGCGGAACGCGTCCTCCCACGGCACGTCGCCGTGACCGGTCGACACGAAGTCCCAGCCACGACGCGGGTCACCCCAGGGCAGGTGCGAGCCGACGATGCCGGCGTGCCCGGTCGCCGGCCGGATCCGCGTGTCCTTGCAGTCGACGTGGTAGATGCGGTTCGCGAACTCGACGATGAAGCCGACGGGGTCGACGCCCTGCCACATCATGTGCGACGGGTCCCAGTTGAAGCCGAACGCGGGGCGGTGGTCGATCGCCTCGAGGGTGCGGACGCTCGTCCAGTAGTCGTAGGCGATCTCCGAGGGGTGCACCTCGTGGGCGAAGCGGACGCCCTCCGCGTCGAACACGTCGAGGATCGGGTTCCACCGGGTCGCGAAGTCCTCGTAGCCGGCGTCGATGACCGAGGCCGGGACGGGCGGGAACATCGCCGAGTACTGCCAGATCTTCGAGCCGGTGAAGCCGACGACCGTGTCGACGCCCAGCTTGCGGGCGACCCGGGCCGAGCGCTTCATGTCCTCGGCCGCGCGCTGCCGGACGCCCTCCGCGTCGCCGTCGCCCCAGGTGTAGTCGCGGACGATCGCCTGGTGGCGGAAGTCGATCGGGTCGTCGCACACCGCCTGCCCGGTGAGGTGGTTGGAGATCGCGAAGACCTCGAGTCCGTGCCGGTCGAGGATGTCGAGGCGCGACTGCAGGTAGGCGTCGTCCTCGTCGGCCCGCTTCAGGTCGAGGTGGTCGCCGGACGCCGCGATCTCGAGCCCGTCGTAGCCCCAGGACGCAGCCAGTCGCGCGACCTCCTCGAACGGGAGGTCGGCCCACTGCCCCGTGAACAGCGTCACGGGAAGTCGCCTCGCGTAGGGCTTGTCGGTGGTGTCGGTCATGCGGTGATCCTCGTCTCGTCATCGGTGGAGGTGGCGACCGGGGTCCAGGCGCCGGTGTCGGCGGCGTCCAGGACCGCCTCGGTGATACGGGCGGCACGGAGGCCGTCCGCGAAGACGGGCAACCCGTCGGGGGCCTGCCCGGCCATCGCGGCGTAGCTGTCCGCGATGAAGGCGTTGAACGCGTCCTGGTAGCCCATCGGGTGGCCCGCCGGGATGATCGACAGTCGTGCGGCGTCCGGGTGCAGCTGGTCGGCGTCGCGCGGGAGCAGCTGCGTGCCGGAGCGGCGTCCCAACCACAGTGTCTCGGGGGCCTCCTGGTCGAAGCCGATGCTCAGCTCGGTGCCGGCTACCTCCAGGTGGAGACGGTTCTTCCGGCCGGGCGCGAGCTGTGAGACGAGCAGCGTCCCGATGGCCCCGCCCTCGAGGCGGATGACGACCGCGGCGGCGTCCTCGGTGGTGACCTCGGGGGTGTTCGCGCGCTCGGCGAAGAAGGTGCGGACCGTGGAGCTCAGCTCCGTGATGCGCGCCCCGGTGATGAACTCGATGAGGTCGACGAGATGCGAGCCGATGTCCGCGAACGCGCGCGAGCGCCCGCCGGCAGCCGAGTCGACGCGCCAGTTGTCGTCCGTCTGCGCGAGCAGCCAGTCCTGCAGGTAGGACCCGCTGATGGTGAGCAGCGTCCCGAGGTCACCGGCCGCGACGCGCGCCCTGGCCTCGCGGACGAGCGGGTGGAACCGGTACACGAACGGCACGGTGCCGACGACGCCGGCCTCCGCGGCGGCGGTCACGAGCCGCTGCGCGGTCTCGGCGTCGGTCGCGAGCGGCTTCTCGCAGACGACGTGCTTGCCGGCGGCGATCGCCGCCAGGGCCTGTTCCGCGTGGAGGGCGTTGGGCGTGCAGACGTGGACCACGTCGACCGCCGGATCGGCGAGCATGGCGTCGAGCGACTCGTACCCGCGCTCGAACCCCAGCTCGCCGGCCACCTGACGCGACCGCTCGGGTGTCGAGGCGACGACACCCACCAGCCGGGCACCCGCTGCGCGAGCCGCCCGGCTGTGGACGGTGGCCATGAAGCCACCGCCCACCACCGCGATGCCGGGAGCCGTCACGGTCATGCTCCGAGGGAACGGTCCGCCGGGGTCCACGCCTCGGGCAGGGCCGGAGCGAGTTCGACGGTGCTCACGACGTCGACCGAGGTGCGGCTGAGGCCGGACTCGGCGGTCGAGACCATGACGTCGAGCACGTGGTAGGCGAGCTCACCCGAGGCGCGCTCCGGGCGTCCGGCGCGGATCGCCTGCGCGAGTTCGACGACACCGGTCCCGCGACCCTGCGTGGGGCCGGTCGACGGGATGGACTCCGGCTCCTCGCCACCGCCGTAGACGAGCAGCTCGCCTTCGAAGGTGTTGGGGTCGGGGACGACGAGCGTCCCGGTGGAGCCCGCGACCTCGAACTGCGTCCGTCCGAGCTTCGAGTCGAAGCTGAACACGCTCTGCGCGAGCTGGCCGCTCTCGAACTCGAACAGGGCGCTCACGTGCGTCGGCACGGTCACGTCGAACGACTGTCCGGCGCGCGGACCGGAGCCGATGGTGCGCTGCGGGAACGCCTGCGAGGCCAACGCCGTGACGCGGGCGATCGGGCCGAACAGCTGCACGAGGGCGGTGATGTAGTACGGGCCGATGTCGAAGAGCGGGCCGGCACCGTCCTGGAACAGGAAGTCGGGGTTCGGGTGCCAGGACTCCGGGCCGGGGCTCTGCATGAGCGTCAGGGCCGTGAGCGGCTGGCCGATCCCGCCGGCCTCGACCAGACGGCGGGCGGACTGGATGCCGGCACCGAGGAAGGTGTCGGGCGCGGTCGCGACGCGGAGTCCCTTGGCGTTCGCAGCCTCGAGCAACGCCTGGCCGCTCTCGCGGTCGAGCGCGAAGGGCTTCTCGCTCCACACGTGCTTGCCGGCGTCGAGGATCTGCATGGCGACCTCGACGTGCACCTTCGGGATCGTCAGGTTGACGACGATCTCGATCTCGGGGTCGGCGAGGAGTTCGGCGACCGATCCGTGGCCGGGGACACCGTACTTCTCGGCCTGCGTCTTCGCCCGCTCGAGGTCGAGGTCGGCGACGAAGCGGACGTCGAGGTCGGGGAAGGTGACGAGGTTGCTGAGGTACTGGTCGCTGATGACGCCGGCGCCGATGAGGCCGACACCGACCGTTCCGGTGTTGTCGCTCATGCCTGGACTCCGTTCGTGGTGAGGTAGGTGAAGCTCTGTTCGAGCCCCTGGAAGATGTCGCCGTCGAAGGCGTCGAACTCGACGACGCGCAACGCCTGCGGTGCTGCGTTGATGATGTCGAGCACGGGGACGACACCGGCGCCCGCCGGCAGCTGCCTCATCGTGTCGCGCGAGGCGTCGCCGTCCTTGACGTGGATGAACCGCACCCGGTCGCCGATGGTGGCGAGGACGTCGACGGCGCGGCGCCCGCCGACCTCGACCCAGTAGGTGTCGACCTCGAACACGACCGCGGGGTCGGTGATGGCGGCGAGGTGCTCGAGCGGGCTCGTGCCGGCGACGTCGCCCTCGAGCTCCCACCAGTGGTTGTGGTACCCGACCTGCACCCCGTGGCCGGCGGCGACCTGGGCCGCCGCGTTGAGGTCGTCGGCGATCGAGGCGACCGAGTCCGCCGTGGCGAACCGCTCGACGGCGATCGCGGGGTCGATGAGGACGCCGACCTGCTGCTCGGCGGCCGCGCCGAAGACGGCCGAGAGGTCGATGCCCTCGTCGATGACCTTGCCGTGCGCGCTCGGCGTGACGAGGCCCGCATCGTGGATGTCCTGCAGGCTCACACCGGGACCGAAGCCGAACGGCTCCGCCTGGCGGAATCCGATCTCGGTGAGGCGCTGCAGCGCAGCGGCACGGTCCGCGCTCAGCGGCTCCCGTACCGAGTAGAGCTGGACGGAGAGGTGGGAAGTCGACACGATGCTCCTCAATGATGATGGTGTCAGGCAGCCGCTGCTGCGTGATCCAGGCTAGCCACACTTCTGTCGGTGGTCAAACAAAAGTCCATCGCCCATCGTCGCTCGCTCGGCGACGAATACCGCCGGAGGCCGAAGTGTGCGGGACAATGGAGTCGTGAACTCAGCCCTGCTCTCCCGGATCGTCGCTGACTCCAGCGACCGCATCTCGTGGCTGCGGGCACGGTCGCGGGGGATCACCGCGACCGACGTCGCGACCCTCTCCACCCCGGCCTCCATCCAGCGCGCGGCCGACGCGAAGCTCGGCGGCACCGGATTCTCCGGGAACGCCTTCACCGACCACGGGCGTGCCCGCGAACCCGAGATCGCCCGCTGGGTCGCGGCGACCCACGGGATCAACCCCTCCTCGGCGCTCTTCCGGGCGGAGGTCGAGCACCGCCACCTCGCCACGCCCGACGGCATCGCCGTCACCGAACGTGGTGCCGTCGTCCTCGCGGAGATCAAGACCACGACGAAGTCCTGGCGCTCGATCCCGCGCAACTACCTGCGCCAGGTGTGGTGGCAGCAGTACGTGATCGGCGCGGAACGCACGCTCGTCGTCTGGGAGGAGCACAAGGACTTCGTCCCCATCGACGACGAGCCGCTCTGCCGCTGGGTGGAGCGCGACGACACCGAGATCGCGAAGCTCGTCGGCCTGGCGAACGCCCTCATCGATGAGCTGTACCACCGCACCAATCCGGCCGCCCGGCGCCCGGTCCTGCCGGAGCCCAGGCCCGCCGCCCCGGCCCTCCGGGAGCCGCTGCTCAGCCTCGACTTCTGACGACAAGTCGACAGAAGTCGGTCGAGATGGTTGACTGTGCCCCATGAACGAGCCGCAACGCCCCTCCCCCGGAGCACCGGGCGCCGGCGACCTCTTCCAGCTCTTCCGGAGCGGTGAGGCGCGGACGAAGTCCGAGCTCTGCACGCTCACGGGACTCGCGCGCTCCACCGTGTCCCTGCGCATCGACGCCCTCGTCGACGCCGACCTCCTCCGCCCGGCCGGGGAGGCCGCGTCCTCAGGGGGCCGCCCGCCGGCCCGGATCGCGTTCAACCCGCTGGCGCGCGTCGTGGTCGCCGTCGACCTCGGCGCGACGCACGGGACGGTCGCCGTCACCGACCTCGCCGGCTCCATCCTCGCGACGAGTCGAGCCGAACTCGAGATCTCCGCCGGCCCGGAACCCGTCCTGGACTGGGTCGTCGAGGCGGCGACCGCGCTCCTCGCCGACCCGCTCGCCTGGACGACGCCGCAACCCACCGCCCCGCTCGTCATCGGCGTCGGCGTCGGGCTGCCCGGTCCCGTCGAGCACTCCACCGGCCGCCCGACGAATCCGCCCATCATGCCCGGATGGGACCGCTTCGACGTGCCCGCCTACATCCGCCGGACGATCGACGTCCCGGTCCTCGTCGACAACGACGTCAACGTCCTCGCCCTCGGCGAGCACGCGATCTCCTGGCCGGACACGGACGACCTCGTGTACGTGAAGGTCTCGACGGGCATCGGTGCCGGCATCATCGCCGGTGGCGAGCTGCAGCGGGGCGCCCTCGGTGCCGCGGGTGACATCGGTCACGTCCAGGTTCCCGTCGGGCGCGACTCACCCCGGCCGGTCGACGACGAACGCGACCTCGAAGCCATCGCGAGCGGACCCGCGATCGCGACCGCGCTGCGCGCCCAGGGGGTCGAGGCCTCGAGCAGCCGCGACGTCGCCGCCCTCATCCGTGCGGGTGACCGCGCGGCGATCGAGACCACGCGGCAGGCCGGCCGCGAGATCGGCGAGGTCCTCAGCGTCGTCGTCAACCTCCTCAACCCCTCGGTGATCGTCCTCGGCGGCACCATGACCCGGGCGGGCGGTCATCTCCTCACCGGCGTCCGCGAGGTCGTCTACCGTCGCTCCATGCCCCTCGCCACCGGCCACCTCGGCATCGTCACGTCCACGGCCGGCGAGGAGGCCGGTGTCCTGGGAGCCGCGATCATGGTGCTCCGCGAAGCCCTGTCGGCGCCCGCCGTCGACGCGATGACTCAGCCGCGGAGCCCGGACGCCGTGTCGAACTGAGGTGCGTCCTCCTCCATCGAGGTGACGCCCCCGCCGTCGTCCGACCGCCCGACGGTGAGCGCCTCCGCCAGCCCGTACCCGACCAACCAGAGCAACGCGATCGTCATCGCCGCGAACTCCAACCAACTGCCCACCTGCTGCCCGATCTCGGCGAGCGACAGCAGACCGCCGATGCCGGCGACGACCGCGACGGCTGCACCGGCCACCCACGACACGCGCCGGACGACCCGGAGCCGGGCACCGATCGCGGAGCCGATCATGGCGAGGCAGGCGAGCGTGAATCCGAGGACCGCGAAGGAGATGTGCACCGCGTCCTGCACGGTGAACAGCGGGCTCGAGGGGATGGGGCACTCGTAGGTGCAGGTCACCTGCGAGGCGACGAAGAAGCAGACGCTCGAACCGGCGACGAGCAGCCAGGGGACGAGGACGCCTGCGATGCGGGACCGCTGCGGACGTCCACGGCCCGGGCGCGCCGCCCGCTGCAGGGCCACCGCGATGCTGAGACCACCGACCGCCACCATGAGGAGCGCCGCGTTGAACACGGGCGCCGTGACCTCGCCGGTGGCGCCGAGCCCGCTCACGTAGCTGTTCTTGGCCAGGCTCAGCCGCGCGGCCCAGATCAGGATCGCGGCGACTACGACGAGGACGCCACCGACGGTGGCGAACACGAGGGCGGGTCGGCGGCGGGCTCGCGAACGGGTGCCGGCGGCGAGGCCCGGCATGGACGACATCGTGCGGCTCACCCTCGGATCAACCGGGTCCGACTGAGGGCGATCACCGCGCACCCCATGAGGCCGATGAATCCCGCGATGGCGATGATGTACACGATGACCGCACCGACCCCGCCGGGCTGAGCCGGGTTGAGGAACGGGTACGGGTACCAACCGACGATCGCGCCACGGATCATCGTGTACACGGTCCAGACCAGCGGGAACGCGATGATCCCCCACACCTGCCGCCACTCCAGCCGGGACTTCCCGGGCGTGACGATCCAGACCACCACCAGATAGATCGGCGCGATGAGGTGCAACACCTCGTTCGACCACCCGAGGGTGTGTCCCTGGTCGAGCTGGATGCCGCGGAGCAACAGGTTGTAGACCACCCCGGTGGTCGCCATGTAGGTGACGACACTGCCGAGGAGGAGGTTGTACCAGGCGGGATCACGTCGCATCCGGAAGCAGAAGCCGGCGCCGATCAGGAGCACGATCGCACTCAACGCGTTCGAGAGGATCGTGAAGTAGCTGAAGAAGTTCACGACGAAGTCCACCGGCGCATCGCCGAACGACAGCGTGTAGACGAACTGTCCGACGATCGCGGCGATGATCACCCCGCCGGCGAGGATCCTGATGACTCCGAACAGTGCACGCATGGCGCCACTGTATCGGACCGACCGCGCGGCCCCGCAGTACCCGACACCAGTCGTGTCCCTCGAGGTGGGGGAATCGTTTCCACCCAATTGACACCGCCGTAACAGCGCCGACTCATTCGGCGGCTTTGATGAGAACAGAGCCGGACCACGTGCCGGAGCGAGACTCGTCGCCGAGCCGACCTCCGTCGGGTGGAATGTTCGGGGGACGAACGACGAAGGAGTACCCGATGCGTCAAGGAGCCGGACACTCGTGGTCGCTGGCGACCACCACTGATGCGGTCAAGCCGGCACCGGAGCACATGCGGGCCGCGGTGATCGACACGGTCGGCAGCCCCGAGGTGTTCCACATGCAGACGGTGCCGACGCCGAAGCCCGTGATGGCGGAGTTCCTCGTCCGCGTCGTCGCCGCCGGAGTGAACCCCATCGACGCGAAGACCCGGTCGGGGCGAGGGGTCTCCTCGGCCATCGCGACCATGCCCGCCGTCCTCGGATACGACTTCAGCGGCATCGTCGTGGAGTCGCCCTTCCCCGCAGCCGGCCTGCTCCCGGGCGACGAGGTCTACGGGATGACCGCGTTCCCGCGGACCGGCGGCAGTTACGCGGAGTACGTCGCCGTCTCCTCCCTGAGCCTCACGCGGAAGCCGACGACGCTCTCGCACGTCGAGGCCGCCGGGGTGCCCCTCGCCGCGCTCACCGCCTGGGGCATGGTCGTGGACGTCGCGAAAGCGCACGAGGGCCAGCGCATCCTGATCCACGCGGGCAGTGGTGGGGTCGGCCACTTCGCCGTCCAGTTCGCCGCCTACTTCGGAGCGCGGGTGATCGCCACCGGCTCCGGCCGGAACGTGGGCTGGTTGCGGGAACTGGGCGCGCACCAGGCCGTCGACCACGACGCCGTGCGGTTCGAGGACGTGGTCTCGGAGGTCGACGTCGTGATCGACCTCATCGGCAACACGGTCGACGACACGGGGACACGATCGCTGTCCGTCCTGCGTCCGGGCGGCCTCATCGTGAACGCGCCGACGGGGTCGTGGCCGACGCTGGTCGAGGATGCCCGAGCCGTCGGCGTCCGGGCCACGACGTTCCGGGTCGCCCCGGACGGCTCGACGCTCGACACCATCGGGCGTCTGCTCGAGTCCGGCGACGTCCGGGTCTTCGTCGACCAGGTGTTCGAGCTCGACGAGGTGCACCAGGCCCACACCGTCCTCGAGGGCGGTCATGCCAAGGGCAAGATCGTCCTGAAGGTCGCCGACGGCTGAAGCCGCCCTTCGACAGGCTTATGGACCGGGGTGGTTCACCCCGGAGACCCGTTCCATCACGAAGTCGTCGTGCCGCTCGGAGCCGACGAGGAACGTCTTGCGGCCGACGACGACGAACCCGCTCTTCTCGTAGAAGCGGATCGCCCTCGCGTTCTGCTGGTTGACGCCGAGCCAGACCGAGGAGGCGCCGTGCTCGAGGGCGTCGTCGAGCGTCGCCTCCATGAGCACGCGGGCCACGCCGCCACCATGCCCGTCGGCGAGGACGTACAGCTTGCTGAGCTCCACCGTCGGCCGGGGCGTGACCACGGCGAGGACGTCCGGGTCGGTCGGCTCGCCGAACACGAGCATCGTGTATCCGATGGCCGTGCCGTCCTCGGCGAGCAGCAGGCGCACCGCCCGGTCGGGGTTTCCGAGGTACTCCTCGAAGTGTTCCAGGGTGAAGTGCTGCGCGATGAACGCGTCGATGTCCGCCGGCGTCGTCCCAGGAGGGCACGCCAGCCCGAAGGTCGCGGCGGCGAGCGTGGAGAGCGTCGCCGCGTCGTCGGCGGTGGCGGGACGGGTGGAGACCATCCCCGCATCCTACGGGGTCGCCTGACGGTGGGAACGACGCTGCCGGCGGGAACGACGAAGGCCCGGTCGCACTGCTGCGACCGGGCCTTCGTACGGGTGTGACTAGATGGAGTTGACGTCCAGCGGGATGCCGGGGCCGAACGTGGTCGACACGGCGCCCTTCTGGATGTAGCGGCCCTTCGAGGAGGACGGCTTGAGGCGGAGGATCTCCTCGAGCGCGGTGTTGATGTTCTCCTCGAGCTGCGCGGCGTCGAACGAAGCCTTGCCCACGACGAAGTGCACGTTGGAGTGCTTGTCGACGCGGAACTCGATCTTTCCGCCCTTGATGTCGGACACGGCCTTGGCCACGTCCGGCGTCACGGTGCCGGTCTTCGGGTTCGGCATGAGGCCACGCGGACCGAGGACCTTTCCGAGACGGCCGACCTTACCCATGAGCTCCGGGGTCGAGACCGCGGAGTCGAAGGAGGTGTAGCCCTCGGCGACCTTGGCGATGAGCTCGTCGCCACCGACCTCGTCAGCGCCGGCCGCGATGGCGGCCTCTGCTGCCGGGCCCGTCGCGAAGACGATCACGCGGGCGGTCTTGCCCGTGCCGTGCGGGAGGATGACCGTGCCACGGACCATCTGGTCCGCCTTGCGCGGGTCGACACCGAGCTTGAGGGCGACCTCGACGGTGCTGTTGAACTTGGCGGAACCGGTCTCCTTGGCGAGAGCGACTGCCTCGTTCGGCGTGTAGAACTTGTCAGCCTCGATCTTCTCGACTGCGGCCCGGTAGGCCTTCGACTTCTGTGCCATGTGCGTTCTCCTATGAGAAATGTGGTCATCTGCGCCTGGCCGGCGCTGCCACGAGTGAAAAAAGAGTCGTGCGCGGGTGTGGCCTGGATGGCTCACCCGGTGCGGATCGGAAGGACTAGCCCTCGACCGTGATGCCCATGGAGCGGGCGGTGCCGGCGATGATCTTCGCGGCTGCGTCGATGTCGTTCGAGTTCAGGTCGGGAGCCTTCTGCTCGGCGATCTGACGGACCTGCTCCTTGGTGAGCTTCGCGACCTTGACGGTGTGCGGGGTACCGGAGCCCTTGGCGACGCCGGCGGCCTTCTTGATGAGCTCCGCTGCGGGCGGGGTCTTCAGGATGAAGGTGAACGAACGGTCCTCGTAGACGGTGATCTCGACGGGGATGACGTTGCCGCGCTGCGACTCGGTGGCCGCGTTGTACGCCTTGCAGAATTCCATGATGTTGACGCCGTGCTGACCAAGGGCGGGGCCGATGGGGGGAGCGGGGTTCGCGGCGCCGGCCTGGATCTGCAGCTTGATGAGACCCGTGACCTTCTTCTTCGGTGCCATGTTTCTTCCTTCTTCTGGGGTTCGAGCACCATCGGATGATGTGTGCTCTCCCGCGCGCCCGTCGGGCGGCGGTGGACTGGGGAGCCTGGTGAGCTAGAGCTTGGTGACCTGGTCGAAGCTGAGCTCGACCGGGGTCTCGCGCTCGAAGAGGGAGACGAGCACCGTGAGCTTGCCGCTCTCGGGCTTGATCTCGCTGATCGATCCGGGGAGACCCGCGAACGAGCCTTCCTTGATGGTGATCGTCTCGCCGATCTCGAAGTCGACCTCGGCGGGGATGACACGCTGCTGCGTGGCGCTGCCCTTCGTGCCGGAGCCCTTGGCGGGCGCGGTCTCCTTGACCTCGACGAGCGACTTCAGCATGTTGAAGGACTCTTCGAAGCGGAGCGGCGTCGGGTTGTGGGCGTTGCCCACGAAGCCGGTGACGCCAGGCGTGTGGCGGACGACCGACCAGCTGTCCTCGTTGAGGTCCATGCGCACGAGCACGTAGCCGGGGATCCGGACGCGCGTGACCATCTTGCGCTGACCGTTCTTGATCTCGACGACGTCCTCCATGGGGACCTCGACCTGGTAGATGTAGTCCGCGACCTCGAGCGTCGACTTGCGCTGCTCGATGTTGGCCTTCACCTTGCGCTCGAATCCGGCGTAGGAGTGGATGACGTACCACTTGCCCGGCAGGAAGCGGAGTTCCTTGCGGAAGGCGTCGTAGGGGTCTTCCTCGGTCTCTTCAGCGGGCTCGGCGTCGGCGTCGGCTTCGGCGTCGAGCGGCTCGGCCTCTTCCTCGGCGATGGCCTCGGCGGCTGCTTCGACCTCGGCGGCCTCGTCGAGCTCGAGCGCGTCGTCGACGACGGCGTCGGCCTCGGGGTCGACGGCTTCCGCCATCGCGTCGAGCATGGCGTCGAGGTCGACCTCGGTGTCGCCGGTCTCTTCGACGTGGACGGCGTTGTGCTCAGCGGGGTCGACGGAGTGCTCGTCGGCCGAGAGCACGTTGCCCTCCTGGGCCTCGTCGTCCTCCGAGGACTGCTCGGCAGCGGTTGCCCAGTCGACGTCGTTCGAGTTTCGCTCAGACACTGATTTCCATTCCGTTTCTGTTGTGCGGATCACGGTTGATCCCGGCCGCGGCGCCAGAGGCTGGCGCGTGACGGCGGTGTCGCCGTCGGTGATGATGGAGCCCGGGTACCGGGCCGGAGCACCGGAACCTGAGCGGGACTAACTCGCGGTGCCGAACACCAGGGTGACGACCCAGGCGAAGACGAAGTCGATGCCGTAGACGAGGGCCATCATGATGCAGACGAAGATGAGCACGACAGCCGTGTAGCTGAGGAGTTCCTTCCGCGTCGGCGTGACGACCTTCTTGAGTTCCGCGAAGACCTGCTTCAGGAACAGGACGATGCCCGAGAAGAAGCCGCGCCGTTCGGCACGGTCCGCCTTCGCCTTGACGACGACGTCCTCACCGGGCGTGTCGGTACTCTTCGGGGCCACTCGTTACACCTTTCGTGTGCCGGTGCATATGCACCGACTCGCAGGGCGGACAGGACTTGAACCTGCAACCTGCGGTTTTGGAGACCGCTGCTCTACCAATTGAGCCACCGCCCTTCAGTGCTGTTGCACTGGAGGGGTCGAATCTACCCCGACTTGCTGCACCATGCCTGACATCACGAGGATGGAAAACAGGCGCAGAAAATCATGGCAGATTTCAACTACCTCCATCCAGTGTACGGCACGGCTGCCCGGCTGTAAAACCGGCGAACGCCCTTCCCGCGGGACGTGTCGCTCACTGCCGGCCGGCGGCGGCGTGATCGTGCGCCTCCGTAGCCGAGAGGACCTGGTGGGAGATCGCGATCGTGTCGAGGTCTCCGACGAACCAGGAGGACGTCGGGGCGTTCGGCCAGTCCGCGGGCACCTCGTCGAAGCCGATCCGCCAGTACCCCAGCATCTCCCCCGTGAGCGCGGCGGGATCGGTCCCCACGAGGTCGCCGTCGAGGTACAGCGCCATGCCCGTCTCCGGCGACGACGTCGCTGCGACGTGGTGCCAGGCGCCGTCGGCGACGGACTCCGCGGTGGTGATGGCGTGCACACCCGTGTTCAGGATGCCGAAGTTCAGGTGCCCGTCCGGCCCGATGTAGACGTGCCGGTCGCTGACCGCGGACCCCGCCCCGTTCTGGTTCCCGAAGCCCAGCACCTCCCCCTGCGCCTGACTGGTCCGGAACCAGCCCTCGAGACTGAACGCGAGCGGGGCGACGGCCGGCATGTTCATCGTGATCTGCGTGCGGCTCGAGCCATCCAGGCGGACGAACGGGCTGTCGCCACACCCACCCGCGACCCGTGAGGCCTCGCTGCCGAGCGAGGCGGCCCACGGCCCGGTGCCGTGGTTGATGACCTCAGTCCCCGCAGGCTCGTTGAAGTCGAACTGGATCACCGGCGCACTGAGCGGCGCGTTGAAGCAGGAGAAGGTGCCCGCGGCGAGACGGTTCCCCGCCGACTCGGTGCTCGCCGCCCACGTCGCTCCGGCCGTCGGCAGGACGGACGAGACGGCGAGCGCCGCAGCGAGCGCCGCGCCGGCGATGGGGAGTGCGGCGCGGAGCGGATGCTGCAGCGATCGGGCTCCGCCCTCCTCGTCGAGGAGTCGGCGCGTCCCGAGGACGGCGCCACCGACCCCCACCGCGAGGAGACCGGTGAGCGCGAGCGGCACCCAGTCCCCGGCTCGCGCCCAGACGGTCGGAAGGCCGATGAAGGGCACCCGGAGGACGGCGACCCCACGCACGGCCGCGTCGTCGACCAGGAGTCGATCCGGCTGGCGATTGGCATCACCCTGCAAGCGCAGACCGCCGGCCTCCCGCTCCACCAACCGGTGGAGGAGGAGTGACCCGTCGGTGGCCGGATCGTCGACGAGCACCACCTGACCGCTGCTCACGTCCTTGCCGTCGATCGGCATCGAGACGACGATGTCGCCGGTGAGGATGCGCGGTTCCATCGAGCCGGAGGCCACCGTCGTCGGCATCCAGCCCGCGAGCCTCGGTACCGCGGCCCACGCGAGGAGGCACAGCGCGAGCAGGGCGAGGACACGGGCGCCGAGTGCGACGACGGTGAGCACCTGCGGCCAGAGGCGCTGGCGGAGCGATGTGTCGTTCACGAGGACTCCAGGGGTGTCGAGGGCGGCGGGTGGAGGAGGCGACGGCGGGTGCCCTCGGTCTCGGACCGAGGGCACCCCGGTCGGGTCAGGACGTGGCCGTGCGACCCTCCCAGACGAGGTCGACGGTGGCGGATCCGCCCTGGACCGTGTTGGGGGCGTCGGCGGTCAGCGTGTAGGAGACCTTGAAGACGCGCTCCTCGCCACCACCGGCGGACGCCCACGAGCCGATCCCTGAGGCGTGGTCGACGGCGGCGGAGGCGAGAGCGGCCAGGGTGCCGCTGTAGACGGTGGCACCCGACGCCGCCGGGACGAAGTCCTCGCAGGACCCGTACCCGCCGCCCTCGCCTTGCACGATCTCGAGCCGGAGGTACTGGTCGAGGCCCTTCTCCTGAACGGCGTTGTCGGTGTAGAGGCGGATGTCCGACTCGAGCGATCCGTCGGAGGTGATCGCGATGCAGTTCTCGCCGACCGAACCGGGCTGGAGGTCCTCGGCGGCGAACATGGCCGCGCCGGAGTCGTCGTCGGAGAGCGCGATCGATCCGGCACTCCAGGCGTTGCCGGGGTTGTCGGTCGAAGACGTGAAGGCGGAGTAGGACGCGGTCGAGACGATGACGCCGCTCGCCAGGACGGCGACGGGCAGTGCAGCCCAGCGGACGAGGCGGCGGGAGCGGGGGGACAGAACGGTGGTCATGGGGATTCTCCAGAGTCGGGCCGAGATCGGCTTGGGTTGTTGGTATTAATATTTCACATGTGCAACTGAAATACAACACCTGCTGGAGATTTGATAGCGTGGGGATCGTCAAGACGGATTCGACCTCGGGGGGACGATGAGCAGCGCAGACGAACACGGACCGACCACGACCGGCGCGGACGGCGAGCACGACCGCCGGATCCCTGCGCGCTTCGCGGACGACAGCCCGCTTCCGGGAGCCTCACCGCTCCAGGCCTTCGGCAGATTCTGGGCGCGCTACCCGATCTTCACGGGACGCGCGAGCCGCAGTGAGTTCTGGTGGTGGACGCTCCTCAACGCGGTGATCGCCCTGGCACTCCTGGCCATCGGGCGGGCCGTCGACGTCTCCACCGGCATGACCTCGGCGTTCTGGGAGGGCGACCTCTCCGAGGGGCCGGCCTGGGGTGCCCAGAGCGTCCTGTACGGGATCTGGGGACTCGCGACGATCATCCCCGGTCTGTCGCTCGGCGCCCGACGCATGCACGACACCGATCACAGCGGGTGGTGGCAGCTGATCGCCCTGGTCCCGATCTTCGGGTGGTTCTTCTTCATCTGGCTCGCCGCACAACCGAGCGACGAGGGTGGCGCACGGTACGACACCGGGCCGCACCGTGACGCCGAGCGGATCAGGCCGACTCCCCCGAAGTGACCCGCCGGGTCGGGCGGACCGTATCGGTGAGCGCGGCCACGACGAGCGCCGCGGTGCAGAGGCACCCGAGGGCGAGCTCGCCCAGGTTCGGCACGACGACGGCGGCGAGCGCACAACCGGCGAGCGCGGCGAGCCCGACGAGCGGGGCGACCGGCAGGGCTCGGTCGACGACGAAGCGGAACAGCAGGAGGCCGACGAGGTACAGCGCCGGGCCACCGACGATGACGACGCCTCCGGCGAGCTCGACCGCGGCGGCCGGCCGGTCGAGGATCTCCTTGTCTCCCACCGAGACGAGCACGATCCCGGCCACGATGACGACATGGGCGTAGCTGTAGCCGTCTCGCGCGATGCGTCCGAGACGACCCGGACCGCGGCGTGCGGGCTGATGGTCCTTCGCTCGGTCGGCCTCCTCCTCGGCTGCCTCCACCGCGTGTCGCCCCACGGCCTCGGTGCGGTGGAAGTACAGCCACCACAGGGCGGCGGCGGAGACGAAGGCGCTCAGCATCGCGACGACCGCCTCGGGTGAGGTCTCGAGTTCGACGAACGCGAACCCGGTGACGAGCAGCGATTCACCGATGGCGATGATGATGAACAGGGACGCCCGCTCCGAGAGGTGCGCACCGGAGAGGTCCCAGCTCTCGACCTCCGACCGTTGCATGCCCGGGAGGCGGAAGCCGAGCGCCCCACCGCCGTACTCGATGGCGACCGCTGCCACCCAGAGCGGGAGCTGCCACTCGGAGGGCACCAGGGCGCCCGCGATCCAGAAGACCCCGGCGAGCGCCGCCCAGACGAGGACGCGGGCGAAACTCAGGGCGACGTCGCGGTCGTGCCGCCAGGTCGCGACCACCATGAAGAGGGTGCGGATGAGCTGCAGCACGACGTACGCGACCGCGAACGCCAGCGCGCGGTCCGCGAAGGACGCCGAGACCGAGACCGCAGCCACGAAGGCGAGCAGTCCGAAGCCGATGAGGGCGAGCCGTACGGCGAGGCGTTCCGGGTCGAGCCAGTTCGTCACCCAGCTCGTCGAGACCCAGGACCACCACAGCGCGAGGATGAGGACGACCGACTCGAGCGCCGCGGTCACGCTCTGGTCGTCGGCGATGAGCTTGCTCAACTGGGTGAGCGCGAAGACGAAGACGAGGTCGAAGAAGAGCTCGACGAAGGTCACGCGCTCGGCGCGCTCGCCCGACTCCGGACGGCGGAGGTCTGCGGCGAGACCGAATCGAGGGGCTGGCATCTCCGTATCCTGACAGGCTTCGCCAGGATCGCCCGCCAGGCGGGACCCCGATGGGACCCGGTACCGACGCCTCCCCCTCGGATTCGTCGGTACCGGGCCGTGCTCGCCGCGAGCTGCGGGGACAGAGCTCGACGAGCACGCATTGAGCTTAGCGACTGGAATGCGAGAAGCACAAGGTTCAGAAACCTCATCGGAATACCGGTCCACGATCCAGGGTTGCCTCCTGAGGCTGCGTCGTCCGCGCACCGCACCCCCACGAAAGGCACCACCCGCATGGATCTCTTCGCCCCCGTCCGTCTCGGCGACCTCGAACTCGCCAACCGCGTCGTCATGGCACCCCTCACGCGGATGCGTTCCGGTGCCGACGGCGTCCCCGGCGACCTCGTCGCCGAGCACTACGGACAGCGCGCGGGCCTCGGCCTCATCATCACCGAAGGCACCTACCCGAGCGCCGAGTCGCGTTCCTACCCGGGTCAGCCTGGGATCGTCACCCCCGAGCAGGTCGCCGGCTGGCGCGGTGTCGCCGACGCCGTGCACGGCGCGGGCGGTCTCATCGTCATGCAGCTCATGAACGGCGGCCGGGTCTCGCACACCGACATCACCGGCACCGACCGCATCGTCGCGCCGAGCGCCATCGCGATCACCGGCGAGGTCCGCACCCCGGCCGGCGCACAGCCGTACCCGGTTCCGCACGCCCTGACGACCGAGGAGCTCGACACGGTCCGCGACGAGTTCGTCCAGGCCGCCCGCAACGCGATCGAGGCCGGGCTCGACGGCGTCGAACTCCACGCCGCCAACGGCTACCTGCTCCACGAGTTCCTCTCCCCCGTCTCCAACGTGCGCACGGACCGCGCCGGCGGAAGCCCTGAGGCCCGCGCCGGGTACGTCGCGGAGGTCGTCCGCGCCGTGGCCGAGGCCGTCGGCGCAGCACGCGTCGGCATCCGCATCTCCCCGATGAACGGCGCCGGCGACACGGCGGAGACCGACGAGGCTGACGTCCGCGCCACCTACGGCTCACTCCTCGACGCCCTGGCCCCCCTCGGGCTCGCCTACCTCAGCATCCTCCACGAGGAGCCGGCCGGTGCACTCGTGCAGGACCTGCGCGGTCACTTCGGCGGCAACCTCATCGTGAACAGCGGCTTCGGCACCGTCACGACCCGCGAAGAGGCGATCGCGCTCGTCGAGCACGCACACGCCGACGCCGTCGCCGTCGGTCGTCTCGCCATCGCGAACCCGGACCTCGTCGAGCGCTGGGCCGGCGAGCACGAGGAGAACACGCCGAACCCGGCGACCTTCTACGGCGCCGGCGCCGAGGGCTACACCGACTACCCGCGCCTCGCGAGCTGATCCGCTCGAGGTGAGGCGCCTCGTCGTTCCGCGGACCGCGGCGTGACGGGGCGCCTCAGCTCATTCCACTTCAGGTGGGGCGTGGGCCTCCAGGAACTCGTACACCTCGACGGGGTCGACCCCGGGGAACGAGCCCGTCGGCAGTGCCGCGAGCAGACTCGTCGGGGTCCGCGCCGCCGGCCAGGCCTGCCCGGCCCAGCGTTCGGCGAGCGCCGGTGACGCTCGACGACAGCACCGCTCGTCCGGGCAGTTCGACGTGGCCCGATGCGGCGTCTCGCGGCCTCGGAACCACTTGACGTGCGCGAACGGCACCCCGACACTCACCGAGTACTCCCCCTCCTTCGCCCGCTCGATGCGCGAGGTGCACCAGAAGGTGCCGGTGTCCATGTCCGTGTACTGGTACCAGGGGCTGAAGCGGTCCTCCACGTCGAAGACCGTCCTGGCCGTCCAGTTGCGGCAAACCGGCGAGCCCTCCACCGCACCGAGGACGTCGGAGGGGAAGGTCACGCCGTCGTTCTCGTACGCCTTGATGATCGTCCCCGACTCGTGCACCTTCATGAAGTGCACCGGGAGACCGAGATGCTTCGTCGCGAGGTTCGTGAACCGGTGTGCGGCCGTCTCGTAGGACACGGCGAACGCGTCGCGCAGGTCCTCCATCGAGATGCGTCGCAGCTGCTTCGCCGCGCCGAGCACCCGGACGGCGTCGCGCTCGGGCAGCAGCAGCGCGGCCGTCAGATAGTTGGTCTCGACGCGCTGCCGCAGAAAGTCGGCGTAGTTTCTCGGCTCCTCGTGCCCGCAGAGGTGACTGGCGAACGCCTGCAGGATGGGTGACCGCGAGTCGCGCGACACCGACGGCTCGGTCGGCAGGTAGATCCGCCCGTTCCGTCGATCGGTGACCGATCGTGTCGAATGCGGCAGGTCGGAGACCGAGTGGAGCGAGAACCCGAGGTACTGCGCCATCTCCGAGACGGTCTGGTGCGAGACCGGACCACCCGTGTAGCCGACGGCGTCGAGGAGCCCCTTCGCGACGGCCTCGAGCTCGGGGAAGTAGTTGTCGGCGGCCCGCATGTCCGCCCGCAGGGCCACGTTCGCCCGGCGCGCCTCCTCCGGCGTCGCTGCCCGTTCACGATGGAGTCTCGCGACCTCGTCGTGGAGCGCGAGGACGGCACGCAGGGTCTCGTCGGCCGTTCCCCGTGAAACACGGATGGGCGTGATCCCGAGCGCGGAGAAGACCGTGCCCCGTTGTGCCCGCTCGACGGCGATCTCCAGGGCGGCCCGCTCGCTCGGCGGCTCGTCGCGGAGGAGGTCCTCGACCGTGGTGTCGACGGCCGCCGCGATGAGGCGGAGCGTCGCCAGGCTCGGCTCGCGGTGCCCGTTCTCGACGGCCGACGCCTGCGACGGAGCGCGGTCCATCGCGCGGGCGAGGTCGTCGAGCGTGAGTCCGGCGCGCAGGCGGGCGTCACGGATCCGACGCCCGAGGACGAGGGCGTCGGCGTGGGCGGGGGCGGCGTCGCCAGGGGAGGCGGAGCCGGGTGGAGCAGCGACGGTGCTGGTCATGGGGATCATGCTCACACGGCCCGGTAGTTCCGGCAACCAGAAGGTCGGCCGTTCTTCTGCTCACGGATCACGGACATCGGGGATCCGGCGGGCACAGGATCGGTCCCACAGCATCTCCAGACCGACCGCATCCGACCCTCAGGAGCCACCGTGAGCAACGCCGCCACCAGCCCATCCGACCACCACAGCCCGCTCCGTGCCGGCGACCAGACGCAGACCGCCGAGGAGCTGCAGGAGGAGTGGGACACCGACCCGCGCTGGGACGGCGTCCGCCGTGATTACACCGCGGCCGACGTCATCCGCCTCCGCGGCGGCGTCCGCGAGGAACCGACCCTCGCCCGTCGGGGCGCCGAGCGACTGTGGAACCTCCTCCACACCGAGGAGTGGGTGCCGGCTCTCGGAGCCCTGACCGGCAACCAGGCCGTCCAGCAGGTCAGGGCAGGCCTCAAGGCCATCTACCTCTCCGGTTGGCAGGTCGCCGCCGACGCGAACCTGTCGGGACAGACCTACCCCGATCAGAGCCTCTACCCGTCGAACTCGGTGCCCGCGGTCGTCCGCCGGATCAACAACGCCCTCCTGCGAGCCGAACAGATCGACTTCGCCGAGGCACCCCTCGGCGAAGCCCCGGGACGGGAGGCGATCGACTGGCTCGCCCCGATCGTCGCCGACGCGGAAGCGGGCTTCGGCGGCCCACTGAACGCCTACGAGCTCATGTCCGGCATGATCCAGGCCGGCGCGGCAGGCGTGCACTGGGAGGACCAGCTCGCGGCTGAGAAGAAGTGCGGCCACATGGGCGGCAAGGTCCTCGTGCCGACGGGCCAGCACATCCGGACGCTCAACGCGGCACGCCTCGCGGCAGACGTCGCCGGTGTCCCCACCGTCGTCATCGCCCGCACCGACGCACTCGCCGCCACGCTGATCACGAGCGACATCGACGAACGCGACCAGCCGTTCCTGAACGGGAACCGCACCCCGGAGGGCTTCTACGAGGTGGAGAACGGCATCGGTCCGGTGCTCGCCCGCGGCCTCGCCTACGCGGAGTACGCCGACCTCCTCTGGGTCGAATCGGCGGAACCCGACCTCGGCCTCGCCCGTCGCTTCGCCGAGGCCGTCCACGAACGGTTCCCCGGTAAGAAGCTCGCCTACAACTGCTCCCCGTCGTTCAACTGGCGGTCGCACCTCGACGACGCGCAGATCGCATCCTTCCAGCGCGAACTCGCCGCGATGGGGTACGCCTTCCAATTCATCACCCTCGCCGGCTTCCACGCCCTCAACCACTCGATGTTCACGCTGGCGAGCGACTACCGGGAGCGGGCGATGAGCGCGTACGTCGACCTCCAGGAGGCCGAGTTCGCCTCAGCAGCCCACGGCTACACCGCCACGAAGCACCAGCGGGAGGTCGGCACCGGCTACTTCGACCTGGTCGCGACCGCACTCAACCCCGGCAGCGCCACCCTCGCCCTCGCCGGATCGACCGAGGAACAGCAGTTCCACTGAGCCCTGCCCCACCCATCACCACCTCCATCCGAAACGGAGTCACCCCATGAACACCATCCTCGCCTCCCCGCCCACGCCCACCACGGCACCGGTTCCGACGAAGCGCACCGGCCCCGCCATCGAGGTGATCGGTCGACGCCTCGACCGCTCCGAGGAGATCCTCACGCCGGACGCCCTCGCCTTCCTCGCCGAGCTGCACCAGCGGTTCGCGGGCGCCCGGCACGATCGCCTCGCCGAGCGCATGCGCCGACGATTCGAGATCGGCAACGGCCGTGACCCGAAGTTCCGCGACGACACCGCCGCGATCCGTGAAGACGCCTCCTGGCGGGTCGCCGGTGCCGGTCCCGGCCTCGAGGACCGCCGGGTCGAGATCACCGGTCCGACCGATCCGAAAATGACCATCAACGCGCTCAACTCCGGCGCGGACGTCTGGCTCGCCGATCAGGAGGACGCCACGAGCCCGACCTGGGCCAACGTCATCGGCGGGCAGCTCTCACTCCGCGACGCGATCCGCGGCGAGCTGACGTTCACGAACGAGGCGGGCAAGGAGTACCGCGTCACGGCGACCGAGACACCCACGATCGTCATGCGCCCGCGCGGCTGGCACCTGGTCGAGAAGCACCTGCGCTTCGTCGACCGCACGGGCGCCTCCATGGCGGCGTCGGGGAGTCTCGTCGACTACGGCCTGTACGTGTTCCACAACGCCGAGGCCCTGATCGCCGCGGGCCGAGGGCCGTACTTCTACCTCCCGAAGCTGGAGTCGAGCGAGGAGGCGAAGCTCTGGGACGACGTCTTCACCTTCACGGAGGAGCGCCTGGGACTGGTGCACGGCACGATCCGTGCGACCGTCCTCATCGAGACGCTGCCGGCGGCGTTCGAGATGGACGAGATCCTGTTCGCGCTCCGAGACCACTGCGCCGGGCTGAACGCCGGACGGTGGGACTACATCTTCTCGATCATCAAGCACTACCGCGGTCGCGGTGCCCGCTTCGTCCTACCCGACCGGAGCGAGGTCACGATGACGGTGCCCTTCATGCGGGCGTACACCGAGTTGCTCGTGCAGACCTGTCACCGCCGCGGCGCGCACGCGATCGGCGGCATGTCGGCCTTCATCCCGAACGGCCGGGACCCGGAGGCGACGGCGCGGGCCATCGAGAAGGTCTCGGCCGACAAACGACGGGAGGCGGCCGACGGGTTCGACGGGACCTGGGTGGCGCACCCGGGACTCATCCGGGCCGCGAGGGACGAGTTCGACGCGATCCTCGGCGAACGCCCGAACCAACTGGACCGACTGCGGGAGGACGTGTCGGTCACCCCGGCGCAGCTCCTCGGCGTGCGCATCGGTCGTGCCGTCACCGACGCCGGCCTCCGCGACAACGTGTCGATCACGGTCCGCTACCTCGACTCCTGGCTGCGCGGGGTCGGCGCGGCGGCCATCGACGGACTGATGGAGGACGCCGCGACGGCGGAGATCAGCCGCTCGCAGATCTGGCAGTGGATCCACCAGGACGTCGCGACGGACGACGGCCGGCCGATCACCCGCGAGCGGGTCGAAGGCCTCCTCGACGAGCTGCTCGTCTCGCTCCCCCGGACCGCCGAGGACCGCTTCGACGACGCCGCCGAGCTGTTCCGCGAGGTGGCGCTCCGCGACGAGTTCCCGACCTTCCTCACCGTGCCGGCGTACACCCGCCACCTGGTCGACCCGGCGTAGGTGCGCAACGTCCAGCGCTCCTGCCCGCCGCTCGTCGTCGGAAGCCGCCCGGAATCCTTCCGGGGACCGACGGCGAGCGGCGGTGCATCCGTGCTCTGGCCGCCCCGCGACCGACACCGTAGAGTCGGGCGTATGACCCACAACGTTCAGGAAGCGATGCCCGCCCGATTCCCGTCGGTCGGAACGACCTCGCCGGAGACGCAGGCGATGCCACGATGGAACGCGTCGAGCCGATACGGTGCCTCGCTCGTGGCCGTCGTCCTGGGTGGCTACCTCGCCATGCGCGGCGGATTGAATGTCATGTGGCTCCAGTCGGACGCCGACGTCATCGGCACCCTGCTCCTCCAGTTCTTCGTGGGCGGCACGGTCCTCATCGCCGGTGCCCTGATCGCCCCGGCCTCCCTGGCAAGACGCGTGCTCGCCTCTGCGGTCGTCGTCGCCGGTCTCGCGGTCCATGCGTTCGGGTCGGCGACCGCGACCAACGCGACGCCGCCGTTCCTGCTGTACGGATCGATGTCCTTCGCGATCGGCGCCTTCACGGCTGCCGCGGTCTGGTTGATCGTCCGGGGCCGGTCCCTGCCGACTTTCGTCCTCCTGCTCGCCTTCGCCGCCATGCCGCTGCTGACCGAACGCCTGACCCACACCGGCTGGTCGGGCGTCACCCGTGAGGACCTCCTGACGGGCGTCTCCGCCGCCATCGGCGTCGGTGTGGCCTGGGCGGCAGCGGCCGTCGACGGCGCCCGGTCCCGATAGGGTCCGTTCCGCGTCACGCACTGTCCTCGCGACACCGGGTTGGGTACGCTCGGAGTCGTGCCTGAATCGACCTCCACGCCCCGCCTGTCCACGAAGATCGCAGCGATCGCCGAGTCCGCCACGCTGAAGGTGGACGCGAAGGCGAAGGCCCTGCAGGCGCAGGGTCGCCCCGTCATCTCCTACGCGGCGGGCGAGCCCGACTTCCCGACGCCGGAGCACATCGTCGAGGCCGCCCTCGTCGCCGCGCGCGACCCGAAGGCGCACCGGTACACGCCGGCCGCCGGGCTGCCCGACCTCCGCGCGGCGATCGCCGAGAAGACGCTCCGCGACTCCGGTCTCGAGGTCGACCCCGGCCGGGTCATCGTCACCAACGGCGGTAAGCAGTCGGTGTACGAGGCGTTCCAGGTGCTGCTGAACCCCGGCGACGAGGTCATCGTGCCCACGCCGTTCTGGACCACCTACCCGGAGGCCATCGCCCTGGCCGACGGTGTCGCGGTCGACGTCTTCGCCGACGCCTCGCAGAACTACCAGGTCACGGTCGAGCAGCTCGAGGCGGCGCGCACCCCACGCACCAAGGTCCTCCTCTTCGTCTCGCCGTCGAACCCGACCGGCTCCGTCTACTCCCCCGAGCAGACGAAGGCCATCGGCGAGTGGGCGCTCGAGCACGGCATCTGGGTCATCTCCGACGAGATCTACCAGAACCTCACCTACGACGGCGTCCGTGCGACGTCCATCGTCGAGGCGGTCCCCGAGCTCGCGGAGCAGACCCTCCTCGTCAACGGGGTGGCGAAGACCTACGCGATGACCGGCTGGCGCGTGGGGTGGACCGTCGGCCCGGCGGACGCCATCAAGGCGCTCGGCAACCTCCAGTCGCACCTGTCCGGCAACGTGAACAACATCGCGCAGCGCGCGGCGATCGCGGCCCTCACCGGCCCGCAGGATGCTGCGGAGGCCATGCGCGAGGCCTTCGACCGTCGTCGCAAGCTCATCGTCGAGGAACTGAACAACATCGACGGTTTCGCGACGCCCACGCCGCAGGGCGCCTTCTACGTCTACCCCGACGTGACGGCACTGCTCGGCCGGACGTTCGGCGGTGTGACGCCCACGACCTCACTCGAGCTCGCGGACCTCATGCTCGACCAGGCCGAGGTCGCCGCCGTGCCTGGTGAGGCGTTCGGGCCGTCCGGGTACCTGCGGTTCAGCTACGCACTCGGCGACGACCAGCTCCTCGAGGGCGTCCAGCGGCTGCAGCGCCTCTTCGCGTCCTGATCCGTCGTCCGCCCGCCGGTATGCGGTGGGCGGACGTTCGGCTGGAAGACGACGTCGCCGTCAGATCGTGACGCCGACCACCACGGGTTCGGGCTGCAGGAGCACACCGAACTCGGCGTGGACCCGCGCCTGCACGAAGCGGGCGAGCTCGGCGATCTCGGTGGCGGTCGCGCCGCCTCGATTCGTCAGCGCGAGGGTGTGCTTCGTGGAGACCGCGGCGTGCGATCCGGGGAGCGCGAACCCACGACGGACCCCGGCCCGCTCGATCAGCCAGGCCGCCGACAGCTTCGCCAGCCGCTCCACGGGAGCCGGCCGGGGAGGGTTGACGACCTCGCCGAGTGGGAAGACGTACTCGGTGTCGTCGTCGGCCGGCGGGTCGACGGGCCACCAGGGAGCGTCACCGGGGAGCGAGCGGGCGACGTGCTCGGACACGATCGGGTTCGTGAAGAACGATCCGGCGCTGGCGGTGTCGGGGTCGTCCGGGTCGAGCACCATGCCCTTCGAGGCGCGGAGCGCGAGCACCGTCGTGCGCACCTGCGCCAGACGGACCTGCTCGCCGACCTCCACGCCGAGCGCGAAGGCGAGCTGCTGGTAGGCGATCGGCGCGGCGAGACCGTCGACACCGACGTCGTCGAGCTCGATGACGATCGCGACGACCACACCCGACCGTTCGGGCTCCCCACCGCCGTGACGCTTCAGGACCGACGTCCGGTACCCGAGGCCGAGCTCGGCGGCGGGGACGCGCTCGACGGTCTGCGACTCCTCGTCGAGCAGATCGACCGCGACGAGCGACGACACGATCTCCTGTCCGTAGGCGCCGATGTTCTGGACGGGGGCCGCCCCACAGGATCCCGGGATACCGGAGAGCGCCTCGATGCCCGCGAAGCCGTGCTCCACGGTGTAGGCGACGAGCGCCTCCCAGTCCTCGCCGGCCTGCACCCGCAACCGGACGCGTCCGGCGGGAGCCTCGAGCCGTTCGATGCCGCGGTTCGCCGCCCTGATGACGGTGGCCTCGACCGGCTCGTCGCCGACGAGGAGGTTCGATCCGCCCCCGAGCAGCAGCCATTGCTGGTCGGTGTTCCAGACGTCGAGCACGGCGTCGATCAGCTCGGCCTCGCTCGTGCACTCCACGAAGGCTGCGGCGGGCCCACCCACCTGCAGGGTGGTGAGCTCGCGCAGACTGATGGTGTCGGTCATGGCGCTCCGCAGCTCAGGCGAAGCCGACGACGAGTTGCGCCTTGCCGAGCACCGTCTGCTCGGCGAAGGTGACGGTGAGGTCGATGCGTGCGGTCTGCGCGTCCGCGTCGAGCTTGCCGACCTTCGCGACGATGTGGAGTTCGGCGCCGGTCTCCGGGTCGACGACGACCGGGCGCGTGAACCGCACCTGGTAGTCGAGCACGCGGCCGGGATCGCCGATCCAGTCGACCACCGGCTGCGCGGCGATCCCCATCGTCAGCATGCCGTGCGCGAGGACGCCGGGCAGCCCGACGGACGCGGCGACGTCGTCGCGGTAGTGGATCGGGTTGAAGTCGCCCGAGGCACCGGCGTAGCGCACGAGCGCGTCGCGAGTGAGGTGGACCGTCCGCTCGGCGACGACGTCGCCGACGGCGGGCATGGCGGGAGTCGTCTGCTGCACGTCGCTCATCCTTCGTCTCCTCGCACCACGAGCGTCGAGGTCGCGGTGACCACCGGCTCGCCGTCGGCGTCGGTCATGACCGAGTCGCACGTCACCATGGAGTGGCCGCCCAGGGACTTGATCGAGGTGACCGTCAGCTGCGCGGTCAGTTCATCGCCTGCGACGATCGGGCGGTGGTGCACGAACCGCTGGTCGCCGTGGACGACCCGACTGAAGTCGATGCCGGCGTCCGGCTCGGCGAGGAGCTGCTGCAGCGTGTGCTCCTGCACGACGACCGCGAAGGTCGGCGGCGCGACCACGTCGGCGTGGCCTGCGGCGCGTGCCGCTTCCGGGTCGAGGTTGATGGGGTTCGTCGCGAAGACGGCCCGCGAGAACTCGCGGATCTTCTCGCGTCCGACCAGGTACGGGGCTACGGGCGGGAAGACCCGACCGGCGAGCTCTGGGTTCACTGACACGCCCTCCAGCCTACCCGCTGGCCCGGCGAGGGGGTCTTGGAGCCGGATCGACGACCTGGGTGATCAGGAGCGCTTCAGCGCCTGGAACACCATGCGGATCGCGATGACCACGAGGAACGCCGCGAAGAGCAGGTTGCCGACGAACGGCGGGACGACCGACGCGACGATGGCGCCGAGCGCGGTCGTCGTGCACGCCGCGACCCCGATGATCGCCGCGGCGCGGAGGTCGACGTTGCCACGCCGGACGTTGCCGACGGTGCCGGAGATCGCGGTCGGCACCATCATGAGCAACGACGTGCCCTTGGCGATGAGGTCGCTCGCTCCGAACAGCAGGATGAGCATCGGCACGACGACGACCCCACCGCCGATCCCGAGGAGTCCCGACAGGACGCCGGTCAGGAAGCCCAGGAGGATGAGGCCGATGATCGAACCGACGTGCAGATCGATCTCGGCGGTGCGGGACGGGACGATGAGGAACAGGGAGACCACGACGACGAGCAGGAAGCCGATGAAGCCCCACTGGAGCGCCTTCTTGGGGAGCTTCGCCAGCAGATAACTGCCGAGCTGGGCGCCTCCGATCGCGCCGGCCGCCAGCAGGATCGCCGCCACCCAGTCGACCGTGCCGTTCACCGCGTAGGAGATGACCCCGACGAGCGACGTCGGGACGATCGCGGCGAGCGAGGTCCCAGCGGCGAGCCGTTGCCCGAACCCGAGGAGGAACACGACGGCGGGGACGATGAGGATGCCGCCGCCGACGCCGAAGAGCCCCGACAGGAACCCGGCGGTCAGGCCGATCCCGATGAGCCAGGCGATGCCGGACGCGGATCGGACCGGACGGCCGGTCGTGTCGTCTCCGGTCACCGTGCGGTGGGGCCGGAGAGCGCCGTCTCGAGGGACGGGGTGGTGCGAGCGGTTCCGGCGTCGAGGAGCGACCAACCGGTGTCGGTCGCCTCGATGACCGACACGGAGCAGTTCTCCAGCGGTGGGACCGTCGTACCGGAGAGGTGGCTGAGGGTGAGGCGGATGAGGGTGCCGTGGCTCACGACGAGGACGTTCTGCCCGGGGAAGTCGCGTGCGATGGCGTCGATGCCGCGGAGTCCGCGTTCGATGACCGACTCCTCGGTCTCGAGGTTCGGGTACTGGTGGTCTGGCCAGTTCTCGAGGACCATCTGCGCCGTCGCGCCCTCGGCGTCGCCGTAGTGGCGCTCGACGACGTCGGGGTAGGTGGGGCCGAGTTCGAGTCCGAGCGCGTCCGCGATGATCTGCGCGGTCTCGCGTGCGCGCCCCAGTGGGGAGCTGACCACGACGTCCCAGGTGCCCGTGAGGCGAGGGGCGACCGTGGCGGCCTGCTCCCGCCCCGTGTCGTTCAGCGGGATGTCCGTCGTCCCCTGCAACCGTCGTTCGAAGTTCCAGGCGGTCTGTCCGTGACGGACGAGGGCGATGGTCATGTCCCAAGCCTAACCGCCGACGGCGCACGCATCACCGGCCAGGGCCGGCCTCACCGTTCGGTGTCGCTCCCGGCTTCCGTCGCCCAGCGGATCCGGATGGGGCCACGGACGGTCTCGCGGTCGACCGCCTCGTCGCCCTGGGTGATCCGCACTCGACCCTCGTCGACGAGACGCCAGGCGACCCGACGGGTGTCGTTCATGAGCTCGCGCCACTCCTCGCCGCCGACGGCACGGGCGGCGTCGGACGGGCAGATGGACGAGGTGACGGCGCGCTTGCCGAGGAGATCGAGGATGGTCGCCTCGAGGACGGCGTCGTCGACGGCTCCCCGGCCCTGCGGCTGCACCCCTGTGTCGTCACTCATGGCATCCAGTATGCGCGCTCTCCTGCGGCGGCGTCCCGGAGCCGGCGACGCCGGACGGGACACCGCTCACCGGAGCAGGCCTCAGGCGAACTGCGCGTAGAACGCCTCGGGGGCGTTGGCGAGTGACGCCTTGACCATGGCGCTCCAGTCGTCGACGACGACCTCGGCGACACCCTGCTCGACGCCGTCGAGGCTCGCCCGGGCGACGTCCACCGGGTCGACCATCGGCCCCTCGTAGCCCGCCATGATGTCGGTGTCGGCGGCACCGAGGTGCAGTCCCTGGACAGAGACCCCCTTCGGTGCGAGTTCCAGACGGACCGCGTTCGTCATGTTCCACTCCGCCGCCTTGGCCGCGGCGTATCCGCCGGAACCCGGGTGGGCGAACCAGCTCAGGGCGGAGAGCACGTTGACGATCGCCCCGCCCCCGTTCCCTTCGATCACCGGAGCGAAGGCACGCACCATGGCGAGGTTGCCCCAGTAGTGGGTGTCCATCTCGCGACGCGCGTCGGCGAGGTCGCCGGTCAGCATCGAGCCCTGCGTGGCGATGCCGGCGTTGTTGACGAGCAGCGTGACGTCGGTCGCGATCGCGGCCGCCGCCTCGACGGAGGCCTGGTCGGTGATGTCGAGCTGCAGCACCTCCACGCCGGGAATGTCGACGAGCTCGGGGCGGCGCGCGGTCGCGTACACCTTCGCGGCGCCGCGCTCGAGCAGCTGGGTGACGAATCGGCGCCCGATGCCCCGGTTCGAGCCGGTGACGAGTGCGACGGATCCTGCGATGTCCATGATTCCTTCCCGCGTGCGGGGCGATCCCGCAGCAGCCTGGTTAGGCTAAGACCTCACATCAATGTCAGGTGCAAGCCAGGAACGGAAGATCGATGCGCATCGGGGATCTCGCGGCTCGGACCGGGGCGAGCGTCCGCTCGCTCCGCTACTACGAAGAGCAGGGGCTGCTCACCGCTACGCGCACGACGAGCGGCCAGCGCCACTACGAACAAGCGGCGGTCGAACGGGTCGAGCTCGTGCAGCAGCTCTTCGCGGCCGGCCTCCCGAGCCGCACCATCGTGCAGCTCCTCCCCTGCGTCGACGCCGGGGTCGCGACGCCGGAATCGCTTGAGCTGCTTCGGACCGAACGCGACCGCATCACGGCGCAACTGGCGGACCTCGAGGCGGCGCGCGCCCGCCTCGAAGCGGTCATCGACATCACGCTCCACCCGACGCCCGAGCATTGCCCGGCCCTGCGCGAGGAGCATCAGGTCGAGTTGGACGCCGCCTGAGCCCCTCGGCCCGTCTCCGACGCGGTCGGTCCGTCGCGGCTACCATGACCAGGTCGGAGGTCGAGGACACAACCGGTGGCCAGCCTTCGCGGTAGCCGAGACGGGGGTCAGCGATGAGTGCATCCGAGAGCCAGGGACAGACGAGTACGACCGAGTCGGTCGCGGCGCAGGCGGCACGCACCCGGCTCGAACAGCGCGTGGCGAGCATCGAATCCATCCTGATCACCATCCCCATGTTGCTGCTGGAGGTCGCGCTCATCCTCTCGCTGTTCGTGCCGTTCGCCAGTCAGACGACCGACGACGAGGGCACGGAGGTCTTCAACCTCTTCTTCTTCCTCGCTGGTTTCGCCGATCGCGATGACGACGGTGATCCGGAGGCCGCCTCGATCCTGTTCGCGAGCGCGTTCCTGGTGCTCATCCTGGTGATCATCGCGGCGATCTGCACCACCCCGGTGTTCCGGGGGAGCCGGACCTCCGCCCGGGCGGGTGCCACGGCCGTGACCGTCATCATCGTGCTCATCCTCGGCAACATCGGTGCCTGGATGGTGATGCTGATCGGCATCTTCGCGGACTCGCCCTGGGAGCTCGGGCCGGCGCTCCCGCTCCTCAGTATCGGAACCCTGCTGGCGGCGATGATCGCCTTCTCCCCGGGGTACCGCAGCATCTGGGACCGGTGAGGCGGCCCGGTCCCGTCCAGGCGACGGACGCCACCTTCCCGATGGGGAGTGCTGCCCATGCGGTGAACCACTCCGACGCCTGTCGCCTTGCCATACTGAACCCGTGAACGGAACCGACAACACCTCGACCGGCGTGCTCGAGGAGTACCGGTGGGCCGTCGAGGCCGAACTCCAGAACACCCCGTTCATCGTCACGGACGTCCCGGGTGGGTTCCGGGTCGGGTTCGACCTCGCGAACGCCCACTGGTTGGACGTCCTCCAGCTGAACGAGGTGTCCGACAGCATCACGTACACCGTCCGCGTGGACGAACGACGACGGCGCTTCAGCATCACCGACACCCTTCGCACCATGGGCTGGTCGGCGGGCGCCGCCGGATTCGTCCCACGGCTGTCGTGGTCGTTCTCCTGGCAGTCGGGTCGGGTCCGCTACGGCCGGGTCATCATGCTCGGCATCGCGCCCGGCGGGTTCGAGGTCGCGTTCAGCCCCGAGAACGAACGCGCACGGATCCGGGAGATCGGCGAGGAACTCGGCCTCCGCCCCCGGATGGCGCCGCATGCCCGCATCGGCATCTGGGCTGCGGTCGGCGCTGTGCTGCTCGGCCTGCTGGTGCCCGCTGCGATCATGCTCGGGGGCTCCCTGACCGGGACCCACTGAAACGGGGACGCTCGGCGAGGATCTCAGCTCCCGCGGATACGCAAAAGGCCCGGAAGCCCGGGCCTTGCGTAGCAGGAGAGAGATTCGAACTCTCGACCTCACGATTATGAGTCGTGCGCTCTCACCAACTGAGCTACCCTGCCACGTCTCTCCGTATGCCGGCGAGAGCAGTGACGGAGAGAACGAGCCCCGAGCGGGACTTGAACCCGCGACCTCTTCCTTACCAAGGAAGTGCTCTACCACTGAGCTATCGGAGCGCGAACCAGACCGCTCACGCGGAAATGGCACCAGTAGAGACTAGCATCCCCGGAGGCGTGCTTCGTACACGCTCTCGGATCATTTGGCCGCGAAGGTGTCGGCGGCGTGCACGACCTTCGCGAGGTACGAGGCGGCGCCGTTGTACGAGCCGATCGCGGCGACCCAGTCCGCCTCGATCCGGAGGTCGCGCCCGCCATGGCAGAGGTAGCCCGCCGCGGCGAGCGCCGCGTCGTCGATCTGCTGCGGGTCCGCGACGCCGTCGCCGTTCCCGTCCGCTCCCCACCGCTCCCACGTCGAGGGGATGAACTGCATCGGACCGACCGCGCGGTCCCACCGGGCGTCGCCGTCGAACGCGCCGCCGTCGGTGTCCGAGACGGCGTCGAACTCGGTTCCGGTGAGTGCGGGCCCGATGATCGGCGGGGTCGCTCGACCGGCGGCGTCGAGGGCGCCACCGAAGATGGTCCCGTGCCCGGACTCGACGCTCCCGAGCGCGGCGAGGGTGTTCCACGCGATCCCGCACTCGGGTCGCGCCTGCGCGGTGGCCAGTGCCGCCCCCGCGTAGGCGGACATGGCGCGTTCCGGGATACCGAGGCGCTGCGCCGTGGCCGACGCCCACGTGAGGTCGACGCGATCGGTGATGGCGGCAGGAGCCGTCCCGGCCGAGCCCACCGCCGGGATGCCGGGCCCTTCGACCGCGGCGTGGGGTGCGGTCCCGAGGGTCGAGTCCCGCACCTGCGCCTGCCTGACGAGTTCCGGCCCCCAGGTGACGACGGCGACGATGACGGCGAGCCCCACGGCCACGGCTGCGAAGGCGACGACCCAACCCATCGGGGCCGACTGCAGGCGCCTCCGACCGGGCCTCCGGTTCGGCCGCTTGGCGGCACTGCGCGCGCCGACGGTCCGCGACCGTGGCTTCGGAGCCGACCGGGTGGCTCCGCTCCGGGTCCGCGCGGAGGCTCGCGGCTTCGATCCGGCGGGCCGGCGACCGCTGTTCCCCTTCGCCGACGTCACCACCCGTCCACCGTAACCGAGGGCGGCGACGGGGCGACTCGTCAGGGCTGTGGTGCGGCCTTCGCGGCGTTCTTGGCCTGGCGCTTCGCCCGCAGGTCCTTCGCGACGGCGACACCCTTCTTGGCGGCGGCGTTCGCCTTCGTGCTCGCCCGCTTGGCCCCGTCGAACTCGGAGGCGAGGACGGCGAGCCCGCCGACGGCGATGAGCGCCCCAGGGCCGGGCAGCGGGATGAGCGCGACGCCGAGGGCGACCGTGCCACCGCCGACGACCCCGACACCCGCGCGGTAGACGCGGTTCGCCGTCGGGTTCCGGCGGATGATCCCGCGGGTGGTCCGGGCCGCCGAACCGGCGACCCGCCCCGCCTGCGCTCCGACGCGCTTGGCCGTGCTGCGGGCGGTGCTGTCCGATTCCGTCGTCATGTCCCCACTCTAGGCAGCACCTGACGGGTCGTCACCGGGAATCCGGTGCGAATCGGGCCCCGGTCGACGCGCGGCGGGAGGCCTCTGCGATGGCCTAGGGTAGCGACATGGACTCCGCCCTCCCGACCTCGTCGGCGACCGCAGCTCAGCATGCCTCCCCCGCAGGAGGCTCCACCCCCGGATCGGAGTGGTGGCGTTCCGCCGTCATCTACCAGATCTACCCCCGCTCCTTCGCCGACGCGAACGGTGACGGTCTGGGCGACCTGCCCGGCATCACCTCCCGCCTCGGCGCCCTCCAGGAACTGGGCGTCGACGCCATCTGGCTGTCCCCCTTCATGACGAGCCCGCAGAAGGACGCCGGCTACGACGTGGCCGACTACTGCGACGTCGATCCCATCTTCGGCACGCTCGCCGATTTCGACGCGATGACCGCCGCCGCCCACGGCGCCGGTATCCGGGTCATCGTCGACCTCGTCCCCAACCACTCGTCGACCGCGCACCGCTGGTTCCGGGAGGCGCTCGCGGCCGGACCGGGGTCCGAGGAACGCGCCCGCTACATGTTCCGCGACGGCAAGGGCGAACACGGGGAGCAGGCCCCGAACAACTGGGAGTCCGTCTTCGGCGGTCCGGCCTGGACGCGCGTCGTCGAGGCGGACTGTACCCCTGGCCAGTGGTACCTGCACATCTTCGACTCCTCGCAGCCGGACTTCGACTGGACGAACCCGTGGGTGCGGGAGCAGTTCCGCGGCGTCCTGCGCTTCTGGCTCGACCGCGGCGTCGACGGCTTCCGCGTCGACGTGGCGCACGGCATGATCAAGGCCGACGGGCTGCCCGACTACACCCCGCCCGCCGAGGGTGGCAGCATGGGCGGCGCCTCCGTGGACGCGTCACTCGAGGCCGCCGGCACCGGGCCGGAGTCGTGGCCCGAGACCGCTCCGTACTGGGGCCAGGACGGCGTCCACGAGATCTACCGCGACTGGCACGACCTGCTCGCGACGTACGAGGGCGACCGCGTCCTCTGCGCCGAGGCCTGGGTCGACCCGCTCGACAAGATGGCGCTCTGGGTGCGACCCGACGAGATGCAGCAGGCGTTCAACTTCCCGTACCTCGAGACGCCTTGGAACGCGGCGGCACTCAAGACGGTCGTCTCGGAGTCGCTGCGGGCCTTCGCCCAGGTCGGCGCACCGAGCACCTGGGTGCTGTCGAACCACGACGTCGTCCGCCACGCCTCCCGCCTCGCGCTCACGGAGGAGAACCCGCAGGGCTACGGCGTCGGGCCGAACACCCCCGGCAAGCCGGACCGCGCACTCGGCCTGCAGCGTGCTCGCGCCGCAACCGCGCTCATGCTGAGTCTCCCCGGCGGCGCCTACCTCTATCAGGGCGAAGAGCTCGGGCTTCCGGAGGTCATCGACCTCCCGGACGACGCCCGTCAGGACCCCACCTGGTTCCGCACGAACCACGAGCGCTACGGGCGCGACGGCTGCCGCGTGCCGATCCCGTGGGAGGCCGGCCACCCCGCGTACGGCTTCAACACGACGGGCGCCTCCTGGCTGCCGCAGCCCGACGACTGGAACGACTACTCGCGCGACGCCCAGGCGGGCATCCCCGGGTCGACGCTCGAGCTCTACCGCACGCTCCTGCGGCTGCGTCGAGAGCACGGCCTGGGCCTCGGATCGGTCGCTTGGATCGAGGGCGCTCCGGAGAGCATCCTCGCGCTCACGAACGGCACGGTCACGGTCGTCGCGAACACCGGCGCGGACGACGTGCCGGTCCCGTCGTCACTCGCCGAGTCGTCCGTCCTCGTCGCGAGCGGCCCGTTCGACGGCACCACGATCCACGGCGACACGACGGTCTGGTTCACGACGCCGTAAGGGCCCAGCCCTGCACGCTCCTCGTGCGCCGCAGCGACGGCACACGAGGAGCGGATCCGGCTCAGTGGTGGAGGATCGCGACCGAGTGCGCGCCGAGACGGATGGAACCGTCCGAGGTGACGACCTCGCCGAAGCTGTCGAGCAGATCATCGACCCGCAGCGGCAACTCCACGGCTTCCGTCCCGAAGTTCACCGCCAGCGTGGCCGAGCCACGACGCAGCACGAACGAATCGGTCGACTCGTCGGCGACCGCCGTGGTGTCGGCGAACGCCGGATCGGTGAACGCGGGCACCGTGCGCCGCAGCTCGATCAGGCGCCGATACCAGGTCAGGAGCCGCGCATGGCGACCCTGCGACCGTTCGGACCAGTCGAGGATCGAGCGTCGGTACGTCTCCGGGTCCTGCGGGTCGGGTACGTCGGCCTCGTTCCAGCCCATCCGGGCGAACTCGGCGATGCGCCCCTTCGCCGTCGCCTCACCGAGCTCCGGCTCGGGGTGGGAGGTGAAGAACTGCCACGGGGTCGACGCCGCCCACTCCTCGCCCATGAAGAGCATCGGCGTGAACGGTCCGAGCAGGGTGAGGGCGGCGGCGATGGCCAGCTGACCGTCGTCGAGGCTGGCCGCCAATCGGTCGCCCACGGCACGGTTGCCGATCTGGTCGTGGTTCTGGTCGGAGACGACGAGGCGCCAGCTCGGCGTGCGCTCGAGGTCGATCCGTCGGCCGTGGTGCCGCTTCCGGAAGCTGGACCAGGTCCCGTTGTGGAAGAACCCCTCCTCCATGACCTTGCCGAGCGCACCGAGCGGCGCGAAGTCGGCGTAGTACCCGGACACCTCACCGGTGAGGGCGACGTGGAGGGCGTGGTGGAAGTCGTCGCTCCACTGGGCGTCCAGCCCGTAGCCGCCGGAGCCGCCGGGCCCACGCGGGGTG
The DNA here is from genome assembly GCF_001421315.1 of Plantibacter sp. Leaf1. NCBI lineage: Bacteria > Bacillati > Actinomycetota > Actinomycetes > Micrococcales > Microbacteriaceae > Plantibacter > Plantibacter sp. Leaf1. The sequence continues at coordinate 306,965 of NZ_LMJX01000001.1, forward strand.
ATGAGCTTCGGGTCGTTGAGATCCGACTCGGCGATCAGCGTGAGCGGCCGGTTCAGATCCGCAGCGAGCGCGTCGACGGCCGCGTCGAGTTCCTCCAGGAGGTGGACCGCCCGGGTGTCGTGCAGCGCGTGGACGGCGTCGAGCCGCAGACCGTCGACGCCGTACTCCTCGAACCACATGAGGGCGCTGTCGATGATGTACCGGCGCACCTCGTCCGAGTCGGGGCCGTCGAGGTTGACGCTGTCGCCCCAGGTGTTGCCGGCGCCGTCTGCGAGATACGGGCCGAATCTGGGCAGGACGTTGCCGGACGGGCCGAGGTGGTTGTACACGACGTCCTGGATCACGGCGAGCCCGCGCTCGTGGCAGGCCCGGACGAAGCGCCGGTAGCCCTCGGGTCCGCCGTAGGCCTCGTGGACGGCCGACCAGAACACGCCGTCGTACCCCCAGTTCCAGACGCCGTTGAAGGCGTTGACCGGGAGCACTTCGACCGCGTCGACGCCGAGTTCGACGAGGTCGTCGAGTCGCTCGATCGCGCCGTCGAAGGTGGCCGCTTCGGTGAACGTGCCGATGTGGAGTTCGTACAGCACCGCGCCGATGAGCGGCCGTCCCCGCCAGCCGGTGCCGTCGGAGGGCGCGGGGTCGGATGCGACGACGCGGGACAGGCCGTGGACGCCGTCCGGTTGGCGACGCGACCGCGGGTCGGCGATCGGCCCGTCGCCGTCGAGGACGTAGCCGTAGTCGGTGTCGACGATCGCGGCGCGCGGGGCGTCACCGTCGAGCGCGACCCACCATCCCTCCGCCACCGCGTCGCGGCTCATCGGGAAGCGGTCGTCGCCGAGCACCAACTCGACGCGCTCGGCGATCGGTGCCCAGACCCGGAAGCCGTCGGCTGGGCTGGTGGTCGTGCTCGTCATCGCGGTGACTCCTCGTCTCCAGATGTGGTGGTGGTCGGTTCGGTGTGCTCATCACCGTCGGCGATGGTGAGGACGGCGACCGGGTACTGCTCGAGGAGCGCGGCGACGGAGACCGGTCCGCCTGAGATCTCGCGGCCCGTCAGCACCTCCACGTAGCGTCCCTCCGGAAGCTCGACGTTGGTGTTCTTCCACCCGCCGCGCTCGGCGAGCCGGAGGGACAGGCGGGTGGCGATCGTCACCACACCACCGCGGGAGAAGGCGAGGACGTGATCAGCAGCCGCACCCTCCGCGGCGAGCGCCGTGTACTCCGTGTACCGCTCGGGGTGGCTCCGGCGGAGTCGGAGCAGCCGTGAGGTGACGAGGAGCTTCGCGGCTCCGTCGGCGGCGACGGGCGGGAGCCACCCGTCGTCGAGCTTCGCCAGCAGCTCGCGGCGCTCGGCGTAGTCGACGGCCCTGCGGTTGTCGGGGTCGACGAGGGACCGGTCCCAGAGTTCGCTGCCCTGGTAGACGTCGGGCACGCCCGGCATCGTGAGTTGCACGGCCTTCGCCACCAGGCTGTTCGTCCAGCCCGCAGCTTCGACGTCGGCGACGGCGTCGAGCAGCGCGGCGTTCGCGCGACGGCTGTCGTAGAGCCCGTCGACCGCGGCGTGCAGGGCGACTTCGAAGGCCTCGTCCGGTGCGGTCCACGTGGTCGAGTCGCCGGCCTCGCGGGCCGCCTTCTCCACGTAGGCGTGCAGGCGTTCGCGTTCGATCGGCCAGGCACCGACGGCGGCCTGCCAGACGAGCTGTTCGAGCTGCCGGTCGGGGAAGCCGTTGCTCGTGTGCAGGGCGACCGCGTGCTCGGCCCACCGGTCAGCCACTTCGCTCAGCGCGTCGATGCGGGCGCGGACGTCCTCGCTGCGCTTCGTGTCGTGGGTGCTGAGCGTCGTCATCGACGACGGCCACTCCGCCTGCCGTCGTGCCTGACGGTGGTGGAACTCGGCCACGCTGATGTCGGTCTCCGCCGGGTCGCCACCGACCTCGGTCAGCGAGGTGAGCGCGGTGTACCGGTAGAACGCGGTGTCCTCGACCCCCTTGGCCATGACCATGCCGGAGGTCTGCTGGAAGCGCGCGGCCAGTGGGTCGGCCGGGTTGCGGAGCCGCGGCGCGAGGGCGGCGAACGCCTCGGCGAGCTCCGGCCTGCGGGTCTCCGCGGTCTCCAGGGCGGCGTCCAGGTACTCGTCGCCGAGCGGCAGGTACGAGCGGTACACCGGGAACGCCGTCAGGATCTCGGCCAGCGCGTCGACGGCCTCGTCGACCTCGGGGACGAGACGGGCGAGCCGTCGGACCTCGGATCCGAGGATGCCGTCCGCGATGCCGCGCTTGGTGGTGTGCACGAGCTCGTCCCACGCGTCGCGCGTGAGTTCCACCCCGGCCAGCTCCGCCAGGACCGGGAGGCCGGTGGAGTCGACGAGGACCCGGTCGACGTCGCCGAGCGCGTCGTACCCGGTCGTGCCGAGCGTCGCCCATTCGGCCGGGAGGTCCTCTTCGCCTTCGAGGATCTTCTCGACCCAGATCGGCGCCCCGCCGATGCGTTCGGACAGGCGGTCGAGGTAGGCACCCGGATCCAGGAGGCCGTCCGGATGGTCGACGCGGATGCCGTCGGCGATCTTCTCGTCGAACCAGCGGCCGATCTCGACGTGCGAGCCGTCGAACACCGCGGGGTCCTCGACGCGGATCGCGGCGAGCGTGTTCACGGCGAAGAAGCGGCGGTAGTTCAGTTCCGCGTCCGCACGACGCCAGTTGACGAGCTCGTAGTGCTGACGGTCGTGGACCTCGCGTGGCGTCGCTCCGTCGTCCGCTGTCCCGGGTGCGATGGGCAGGCGGTTCTCGAAGTACCGCAGCTCGCCGTCCTCGATCGTGAGGTCGTCGAGGGTGCTGTGGTCGCCCTCGTCGTCGCCGAGGATCGGGATGCGGATCCTGCCGGCACCCGACTCCCAGTCGACGTCGAACGCGGCGGCGTGCTCGGCCTCGCGGCCGTGCTGGAGCAGGTCCCACCACCAGGCGTTCTCGACCGGGGTCGCGACCCCCATGTGGTTCGGGACGGTGTCGATGAGGACCCCGAGTCCGGCGGCGTGCGCGGCTTCGGCGAGCGCCGTGAGCCCCTCGGCGCCGCCCCGCTCGGGGTCGACCGTGGTGTGGTCGACGACGTCGTACCCGTGCGTCGATCCGGGCTCGGCACGGAGGATGGGCGAGAGGTACACCCAGTCCGCTCCGAGGGCCTGGATGTAGTCGACGATGGCGGCGGCGTCCTGCAGCCGGAAGTCGGCGGTCAGCTGGAGCCGGTAGGTGGAGACGGGCACGGTGGTCATGAGGTGACCCCCGACCGCAGGAGGGTGAAGGACGTGCCCTGCACGATCACCGTCGTCGAGCCCTCGGCGAGCATCTGCTCGGGGTCGCTCGACTCGACGAGGGTCCACGGCTGGCCGGGAGCCTTCGGGAGGGTGAACTCGACGCCGTTCTCGGCCGCGTTCAGCAGGAGCGCGAACGACGCCGACCCGGCGTGCCGGAACACGAAGGTGATCGAGCGGGCGTCCGGGTTCTCCCAGTCGTCCTCCGAGAAGGGTTCGTCGTCGGACCGCGTGATGAACACGCGGTCGTCCGCCTTCGAGCCGGGGCCCTGACGGAACCAGTCCGGTCGGAGGGCCGGCTCGGCCGTACGCAGTGCGATCATCCGCTTGGTGAAGCCGAGGAGCTCCTGGTCGGCGTTCTCCCAGTCGAACCAGGACACCTCGTTGTCCTGGCAGTAGGCGTTGTTGTTCCCGCCCTGCGTGCGGGCGATCTCGTCGCCGCCGAGGATCATCGGCACGCCGGCCGAGAGCAGCACGGTCGCGAGGAAGTTGCGTCGCTGACGGTTGCGGCGGGCGTTGACCGCCGGATCGTCGGTGGGACCCTCGGCGCCGTTGTTGCTCGAGCGGTTGTCGCTCTCGCCGTCGTTGTTGTCCTCACCGTTGGCAGCGTTGTGCTTGGCTGCGTAGGCCGTGAGGTCCGCGAGCGTGAAGCCGTCGTGCGCGGTGACGAAGTTGACGCTCGACAGCGGCGAGCGACGCGACGCCTCGTAGACGTCCGGGCTGCCGAGGACGCGCTGCGACATGGTGCCGAGCACGCTGTCGGCGCCATTCCAGAAGTCGCGGACGTCGTCGCGGAACTTCCCGTTCCATTCCGACCAGCTCGCCGGGAACCCACCGACCTGGTAGCCCGCGGTGTCCCACGGCTCCGCGATCATCTTGATCGGCGCGAGCACCGGGTCCTGCTCGATGAGCGAGAGGAAGGCGCTGTGGATCTCTGCGGAGCCGTCCTGCCGGGTGAGGGTCGTCGCGAGGTCGAAGCGGAAGCCGTCGACGTGCATCTCGGTCACCCAGTAGCGGAGCGAGTCCATGATGAGGCCGAGCGCCGCCGGGTGGCCGACGTTGACGCTGTTGCCGGTGCCGGTGGTGTCGAAGTAGTGCTCGCGGTCCTCGTCGACGAGGCGGTAGTACGCGGCGTTGTCGATGCCCTTGAACGACAGCGTCGGGCCCATGTGGTTGCCCTCGGCGGTGTGGTTGTACACGACGTCGAGGATGACCTCGAGGCCGGCGGCGTGCATCGCCTTCACCATCGCCTTGAACTCGTCGACCTGGCCGCCGGTGTCGCCTGCGGCCGCGTACTCGCCGTGTGGGGCGAAGAAGCCGATGGAGTTGTAGCCCCAGTAGTTGCGGAGGCCCTTCTCCTCGAGGTGGCTATCCTGCACGAACTGGTGCACGGGCAGGAGCTCGACCGCGGTCACGCCGAGGTCGGTGAGGTACCGGAGGGCGGCCGGGTGCGCGAGACCGGCGTAGGTGCCGCGGATCTCCTCGGGCACCTCGGCGAGCTGCTTCGTGAAGCCCTTCACGTGCACCTCGTACACGATCGTCTCGGCGAGCGGGATCCGTGGCGCGACGTCCGCGCCGTCCGCGTCCCAGTCGAAGGACGACGGGTCGGTGACGACGCCGAGGGCGACATGACCGGCCGAGTCGGTGTCGTCCATCGACTCGGGGGCGTCCAGACGGTGGCTGAACTGCGCCTGGCCGAGGTCGTAGCGCCCGGTGATCGCCGTCGCGTGCGGGTCGAGCAGCACCTTCGCCGGGTTGTGCCGGAGGCCGTTGGCCGGGTCCCACGGACCGTCGACCCGGACGCCGTAGCGCATGCCGGGCACGAGGCCCTCGACGAGGCCGTGGAACACGTGACCGGTCCGTCGTTCGAGTCGGGTCTGCTGCTCCTCGCCGCCCTCGGGGAACAGGCACACGGTGACGGAGTCGGCGGTCTCGGAGTAGATGGCGACGTTCGCACCATCGCCCCGGAGGGTGACGCCGAGCGGATAGGGGGTCGAGAGCGTCATGGCGCCCTTTCACTCGAAGGGATCGATCGTTGATGAGACCGTACACCGGCCGGCTGACTTCCCCGGAAGCGCGCGAAACGTGGTAGGGCGGGAGCTGACGGGGTCAGAACGCGAAGATGCCGATGGCCACACCGATGGCGAGGCCGGCAGCGGCCGTGGCGCCGGCGAGCAGCAGTGCGATCCGCGGATCGACGCCCCGCTCGGTCACGAGCCCGAGACGCGCGCGCACCCGGCGGACGCGTCGGACACGGGATTCCGACCAGATCTCGCGCAGGGTCGAGGCGACTTCGTGGGCCGCCGGCCGGTCTTCCGGGCGACGGGCCGTCATCGAACGCAGGAGCGGGTGCCAGGCGGCCGGCAGCTCGGGCGGGATCACGGGATCGCGGTGCAACCGGGCGATCGCGGACTCGACGAGCCCACCGTCGAACTCACGACGGCCCGTGATCGCCTCGAGCAGCACGAGGCCCAGCGAGTAGATGTCCGTCTCCGTGCTGACCGTGTCGCCGAGCGCCTGCTCGGGTGAGAGGTAGTTCGCCGTCCCGGAGATCGCCTCGGTGTTCGTCAAGCGGGAGCCGCCGATGAAGTGGGCGATCCCGAAGTCGGACAGCTTCACGAGGTTCGCGTGCCCGAAGGCGGCGATGTCGCTGAAGAGCATGTTGTCGGGCTTGATGTCGCGGTGGACGATCGACCGCGTGTGGATGAACGACAGGGCGTCGGCCACCTGGGCGCCGAGCGCAGCGGCATCGCGCGGCAGCATCGGGCCCGCCCGCAACTTGTCGGTGAGCGTGGCACCGGGGATGTACTCCATCACCAGGAAGCGGTGCTCGACGCCACGGTGGACGACGGAACCGGAGTCGTACAGCTCCACGAGACCCGGGTGGCGCAGTTCGCCGAGCAGGCGGATCTCGCGCTCCTGGCGGAGGCGGTCGTTCGCGGTCGCCGCCTCGTCGCGGAAGAGCTTCACGGCCACGGGTCGCGACAGGAGCTCGTCGCGAGCCCGGTAGACGTTCGCGGAACCGCCCGAACCGAGCTGCTCGCCGATGCTGTAACGGCCGTTGGACAGGCTCACGCCGGTGACGACCGTCTCGCTGTGCTCGGTGAACATGGCGGCGGGATCGGTCACCGATCCCGCGTGTGCCGGCGGTCGGTGCAGGGAGTCACTCACGGCCGCCCCTTTCACGGTGCAGTCGATGTTGGCCGCACCACCGCGTCGTCGGCAGGCTGTTCCAACGTCCACGCTACAAGGCGTTCGTCGTTCAGGTGGATTGACCCCGGAGTGTTGAGAAGCGTTACCGCACCTGGTAGGGCTCTGCAAGGCCGAGTCGCTCCCTTGTGACGCTCGGACCACCCGAGGAGCATGGAAGGACCGGGAACCCCGGACCGAGAGTCGCCAGCTGCGAGGAGCACCCATGTCCACTGTCGCCGAAACCGTCGTCGCCACGCTCGAAGCCAGTGGGGTGCAGCGGGTGTACGGACTGCCCGGCGATTCACTGAACGGGTTCACGGACGCCCTCCGGACCAACGGACGGATCGAGTGGGTGCACGTCCGCCACGAGGAGGCGGCCGCGTTCGCCGCGGCAGCCGAAGCCGAGCTGACCGGGGAACTCGCCGTCGTCGCCGCCAGCTGCGGGCCCGGCAACCTCCACCTCATCAACGGTTTGTTCGACGCGAACCGCTCGCGCGTACCGGTCCTCGCGATCGCCGCGCACATCCCGAGTTCCGAGATCGGCACGACCTACTTCCAGGAGACGCACCCGCAGGAGTTGTTCCGTGAGTGCAGCGTCTACGTCGAGCTCGTCTCCATGCCCGAGCAGCTGCCCCGGGTCCTCGAGATCGCGATGCGCACCGCGGTGGAACGTCGCGGGGTCGCGGTCGTCGTCGTGCCGGGCGACGTCATGCTGCAGCACGCGGTCTCCGAGCACGTCTCGGCGATCCGGGCGACGCAGCCGCGCATCCTGCCCGCCGCCCACGAACTCGATGAAGCGGCCCGCCTCCTGAACGCCGGCAAGCGCGTCACGATCCTCGCCGGTGCGGGTGTCAAGGGCGCCCACGAGCAACTCATCGCGACCGCCGACGCCCTCGGCGCCCCCATCGTGCACGCGCTCCGTGGCAAGGAGCACGTCGAATACGACAATCCCTTCGACGTCGGCATGACCGGACTCCTCGGCTTCGCCAGCGGCTATCACGCCATGCTGTCGTGCGACGTGCTGCTGATGCTCGGCACCGACTTCCCCTACCCCCAGTTCTTCCCCGAGGACGCGACCGTCATCCAGGTGGACATCCGGGGCGAGCAGATCGGCCGACGGCACCCGGTCGACCTCCCACTCGTCGGCACCGTCCGCGACACCCTCGACGCCCTCCTGCCGAAACTCGAACGCAAGACGCACCGGAAGCACCTCGACGAGGCGCTCAAGCACTACCGCAGCTCCCGGAAGGGCCTCGACGAACTCGCGACCGCCGACCACGACCGCCAGGCCATCCACCCGCAGTACCTCGCGAAGGTCATCGACGAGCTCGCCACCGACGACGCCGTGTTCATCCCCGACGTCGGTTCGCCCGTCGTCTGGGCGTCGCGGTACCTCACCATGAACGGACGACGCCGGCTGATCGGGTCCTTCAGCCACGGCAGCATGGCGAACGCGGTCTCGCAGGGCCTCGGCGCCCAGGCGTCGCAGCCCGGCAGGCAGGTCGTCGCGCTCGCCGGCGACGGCGGCCTCACGATGCTGCTCGGTGAGCTCATCTCGCTCACGCAGAACCGGCTCCCCGTGAAGGTCGTCGTCGTCAACAACTCCTCGCTGAACTTCGTCGAGCTGGAGATGAAGGCGGGCGGTTTCGTGAACTACGGCACGGACCTCCAGAACCCGGACTTCGCCCGCGTCGCCGAGGCGATGGGCATCCACGGTGAACGCGTCGAGCGGGCGAGCGATCTGGAGGGTGCCATCCGGCGTGCGTTCGAGCACGACGGTCCGGCGCTCGTCGACGTCGTGACGGCACGGCAGGAACTGTCGATCCCGCCGACGATCACGGCGGAGCAGATGAAGGGGTTCACGCTCTACGCGCTCCGCACGGTCATGTCGGGTCGGGGTGACGAACTCCTCGACCTCGCGAACACGAACCTGCTGCGCCGGATCCTGCCCGGACACTGAGCCGCGGCACGGCGGACACCCGTCGGCTCAGGAGCAGGATTCTCCCCCGGCTTCCAGAGACCGCCGGGTAGACTCGGTTCTCGTGTCCAGACTTCTCGTTACCGGCGGCGCCGGATTCATCGGCTCGAACTTCGTCCACTACGTCCTGAACAACACCGATCACTCGGTGACCGTCCTCGACAAGATGACCTACGCGGGCAACCGCGCCTCGCTCGACGGCCTCCCGGCCGATCGTTTCGAGCTGGTCGTCGGCGACATCCAGGACGCGACGCTCGTCGACGAGCTCTTCGCTCGCCATGACGCCGTCGTGCACTACGCGGCCGAGTCGCACAACGACAACTCGTTGCACGACCCCCGCCCGTTCCTCGACACCAACATCATCGGCACGTACACGCTGCTCGAGGCTGCTCGCAAGCACGGGACCCGGTTCCACCACATCTCGACGGACGAGGTCTACGGCGACCTCGAGCTCGACGACCCGGAGCGGTTCACGGAGCAGACCCCGTACAACCCGTCGAGCCCGTACTCGTCGACGAAGGCCGGCAGCGACCTCCTCGTCCGCGCGTGGGTGCGGTCCTTCGGCGTCAAGGCGACGATCTCGAACTGCTCGAACAACTACGGTCCGTACCAGCACGTGGAGAAGTTCATCCCGCGTCAGATCACGAACGTCCTCGGCGGCGAGCGTCCGAAGCTGTACGGCACCGGCGAGAACGTCCGCGACTGGATCCACGCCAACGACCACTCCTCCGCGGTGCTCACCATCCTCGACAAGGGGGTCATCGGCGAGACGTACCTTATCGGAGCCGACGGTGAGAAGAACAACAAGGACGTCGTGGAGCTCATCCTCACGCAGCTGGGTCAGTCGGCCGACGCCTACGACCACGTGAACGACCGCCCGGGCCACGACCTCCGCTACGCGATCGACTCGTCGAAGCTGCGCACGGAACTCGGCTGGACGCCGGCCTTCAGCGACTTCGAGGCCGGCCTCGCCGACACGATCGCCTGGTACCGCGACAACGAGTCCTGGTGGAAGCCGCAGAAGGCCGCCACCGAGGCGAAGTACCAGGAGCAGGGTCAGTAACCCTCCCCGTCACGAACGAAGGCCCGTCGGCATCAGCCGGCGGGCCTTCGTCGTGCAGGTCCCTGAGCGAAACCCCGACCCCTGAGCCGATCTCGTCTGGTCCCTGAGCCGGTCTCCTCTGGTGCCTGAGCCTGTCGAAGGGCACCCACCCACTCCCACTGTCGGCAGAAACACGAACGCCCCGCCCGGACTCGGGCGAGGCATTCGTCAGGTGGTGGGGTCCGCGACGTCAGTTGACGTTGGCGTACAACCACTCGAGCGGGTCGACCCAGGTGACGCCGTCGAGTCGGATCTCGAAGTGCAGGTGCGGTCCGGTGGACATACCGGTGGAGCCGGTGAGGCCGAGGATGGTGCCGACCTTGATGGCCTGCCCCTCGGTGACCCGGACGGAACCGTGCTGCATGTGCGCGTAGACGCTCGAGACGAGGCGACCGTTGATCGTGTGGTCGACGATGACGTTGACGCCGAGCGAGCCTTCGCCGTCTTCGACGTGGCGGACGACGCCGTCGGCGATGACCTGGATGGGGGCGCCGTTGCCGGGGTTGAAGTCCTGGCCGTGGTGGTCGCTGGAGCAGCCTGCGCAGTCGCGAGCACCGAAGCGGTCGCCGATGGTGACACCGACGGCGAACGGCCACTGGATGGTGCCGTTCGGGTTGTTGGTGAAGGTGTTGGCGGGGCGGATGCCCATCGCGGCGGCGGCTTCTTCGACGGTGCTCGTCGTGTAGTCGTCGCGGGTGAAGGTCAGTTCTGCCGAGCCCTCGCTGTCGAGCGACTGGGAGGCCTGGTTGCTGAGCCCGTTGCCGTCGCCGAGCTCGGCCTGGGATGCCTCGGCGACCGACGTCGCGACGTCTTCTGCGGTGAGGAGCGCGTTGGCCGGGACGGAGGTCGCGACGGCCATGAGGGCGACGAAGCCCATCGCGGCACCGGCGAAGATCTTGGTGGTGATGTGGCGCTTACGGGCGATGCCCGAGGGGCGAGGAGCGCCAGGCGTGGACGCCGGACGACTCGTGTTGCGGGGCTTCGTCGTCGACACGGGAGCGGAGGTGGCCCGGGTCGAGCGGCGCGGACGCGAGGCGTCGGCGAGGGGGATGTCGGTGTCGACGGGCACGGACGACGTCGGCGTGGTGGCATCGGGGGCGAGGGTCGGCTCGGCGATGAGCGACTCGGACTCGGCCGGCGCGAGGTCGGCGACGTCGGACGTGTGGACCGCCTCGATCGCCTCGGCGATCATCTCGTCGACGGGGTCGACGGCGGGAGCGGCCTCGGGCTCGGCGACGTTCGCCTCGTGGGTCGGGTCCTGCAGCACGGACTCCTGCTGCTCGAGGGCTGCCGCCGCCTGACGCTCGCGTTCGCGGAGTTCACGGCGGCTGAGGGGAGGCGTCTGCACGGGTGCAGTGTCTCGCTCGGCGGACGTGTTCTGCGGGTCCTGAGGGTCGGGAAGCACAGGGGTGTCCTCAGGGCTTGCATGGCGTGACAAGGGGGCGGGGGCCTTTCAACGGGGCTAGCAGATAGGGCGTGAAGTCCGTCCACGCGGGGGAACGCGGACGTAACGAATAGATAAATGCTAGCAACGGGAGCCTGAAAAAGCCATGGCAGTGCTCGGTTTTGTTGTGGAAAACCCTGGTCAGAGGCCATATGAGAGTTCTCTTATGAACGAGTCGCGACCGGAGCGTTTCGGGGCGTCCCTCGCCGCCGGGCCGACGGTTCAGCCGATGGACGAGGCGAAGCCCTGCTCGACGAGCAGGCGCTCGAGGACGTCGAGCAGTGGTGCGTCTGCGGCCATGATGAGCTTCGTGGTGGCGGGGGCGCCGTCGAACCCGGCGACCGTCGCGCCCGCTTCAGCCGCGACGAGCGCCCCGGCGACCTGATCCCAGGGCTTCAGCCCGCTCTCGTAGTAGGCGTCCAGGCGGCCGGACGCGACACTGCAGAGGTCGAGGGCCGCGGAACCGATCCGGCGGACGTCACGGAAGGTGCCGAGGAGTGCGCCGAGGACCGCGGCCTGTTCCATCCTCCGCGAGGCCGTGTACGAGAAGCCGGTGCCGAGCAGGGCGACGTTCGGGGCGACGCCCCGGTTCACCTCGAGCGTGCGGCCGTTGAGGTGCGATCCGGATCCACGGGCCGCCGTGTACGACTCGCCAAGCACCGGGTTCACGACGGCACCGGCGAGTGTGGTCCAGGTGGCGGGATCGGGTTCACCCTCGACGACCCCGATGCTCACGGCGTACGCGGGGATGTCGTAGAGGTAGTTGACGGTGCCGTCGATGGGGTCGACCACCCAGGTGAGGCCCGAGGTGCCGGTCGAGCCGCCTTCCGCACCGGTCTCTTCGCCGAGGAAGCCGTCGTCGGGGCGGGCTGCGAGGAGACGATCGCGGATGAACTGCTCGGACTCGCGGTCGGCTCGCGTGACGACGTCCTCGATCGAGGACTTGCTCGCGGCGATCTCGACGCCCTCGCGTCGTCGGCGCAGGATCAGCTCCCCCGCGTCGGTGGCGATGTCGGTGGCGATCTTGAGGAGCTCTTCGTGGCCGGTCACCACACCACCCTACGGCCGCCCGCCTCATGCGCCCTGGCCGGCCCGGTCGCCGAGGAGTGCGCACCCTTCGACAAGCTCAGGGACCGGACGTGGTCAGAACGGTGCGCGGTCCGGCTCGGTTCGATGGTGTTTGCCGTCGGGTGTCGTCCAGTCGAGCACTCCACCCGGTCGATGTTCAAGGCCCCAGCCGGGGAGGTGCTTCATCCGGTGGTGATGTCGGCAGAGACAGGCGAGATTCCCGACATCCGTCGTCCCGCCGTCCTGCCAGGCGACGGAATGGTCGAGGTCGCAGGCCCTGGCGCGCCTGCCGCAGCCGGGTGCCCGACAGGTGCCGCCTCGGAGGCGCACCGCCCGCTGGAGATCGGCGGGAACTCGGTACTGGCCGCGGCCGACGGAGAGGACGGCTCCGGTTTCGGGCTGGACGAGGATCCGGGTGAAGGAGGGTGCGTTCACCGCGATCCGGGCTGCGGTCTCGGGATCGATCGGCCCGTATCCGTCGAGGGTTGCGGGTGCGTCGGAGAGGCCGGCCATGCTGAGCGCCGGGACGGTGATCTGCACGGTGGGCTTGATGTGTTCCTGCACTTC
>NZ_LMJX01000001.1:319693-319979 GCF_001421315.1 Plantibacter sp. Leaf1
CGCGGTCGTGAACAGATGCACCCAGGCCATACCGTCTGAAGCTGGCTCGAACTCGACGCGGCGGTCAGCCTCGGAGCGCGCTGCACGTGCCGTGATGGACTCCGGGTGCAGTCGTTCGCGGAGGTCCTTCGCGAGCTGCTTCAGCCGCGCAACGGTGGACCGTTCCGCGATGGGAAGGACCTCGGCGAGGAAGGAGGCACGGCCGACGGTCGGGACCTCGCGAAGCTGGTCCGTGATCGTGCGCGCATGCCGGCCGGAGATGAGGCCAGCCTCCAGTGCCGCCAAC
>NZ_LMJX01000001.1:319992-444641 GCF_001421315.1 Plantibacter sp. Leaf1
GTGCAGGACGGTCTGTTCCGAGGAACGCGTCGCCATCGCGAGCATCGCGCCCGTCGAACGCCGCGAGAGTGCACGCCGCTCTGCGGGCGGGTAGATCGCGGGGACGACGGAGTCAGCGAGAGCATCCGCATACGCAGCGGAGCGCGCGAGCAGGCGCGCTTCTCGCGCGTCGAGTGCCGCCCGCAGTCGACCGATCTCCGCATACTCGTCCGAGAACTCCGCGAGCTGCGCGGCGTACTCGTCGCTCGCGCGGATCGCGGTGGGGGTCTCGGTCATGACACCAGTCCACCATGGACCACTGACATTCCAGATGCCGAGTTCGAGTGCGTATGGACGCGTCCTGTGAGCGCTTCGACACTCGCGGCATCCGGGTTGCGCTCGGCGACGGCGGCGGCAACCCACGACCCTCCGGGGGCACCCACAGGCACCAGTCCCAGAAACGAACATTGCCCCACCCGTAGGGGTGAGGCAATCGTTCAGTGGCGAGTGAGGGATTCGAACCCCCGAAGGCTGAGCCGTCTGATTTACAGTCAGATCCCTTTGGCCGCTAGGGTAACTCGCCAAGCGCGCCCGACCGACTTTCGAACAGCCAACCGAAAGCGCTTGACCAATATAGCCGCCAGATGGCCGGACGCGAAATCAGGATGAGGACCCGTCGTCAGGCCGCTCACTTCTCCGCTGACGACACCGCTTCGGCGTACTCGTTCGCGGCGGCGGCGGCCCGTCGAAGGTACTCGGGGGACGAGTTGTAGGCCCGGATCCCGCTCAGCCATCCCGCCTCCGTCCGCATGTCGTAGTCGCTCGCCCGGCAGAGGTAGTTCGCAGCCGCCATCGCCGTGTCGTCGAGGTTCTGCGGGTCGAGGACCCCGTCACCGCTCGCGTCGGTCCCCCAGTTCTCCCACGACTCCGGGATGAACTGGAACGGCCCGACCGCCCGATCGTGGACCGGGTCGCCGTCGATGACGCCCTGGTCAGTGTCCGTGATCTCCTCCGTCTCGCCACCCTGCAGGGGGACGCCGAAGATCGGTGGCGTCACGACGCCGTCCTCGCCGAGCTTCGAACCGTCGTGGCGGCCGTGGTCGCTCTCGGCGAACCCCACCGCGGCGATCGTCGTCCACCCGATGCCGCACTCCGGCGTCAGCTCCGCTTTGCGGATGGCGGCGCCCGCGTAGGACCGGAGGGCGCGTTCCGGGATGCCGCTCGACGACGACACCTCTGCCACCCACGCCTCGTCGGCGAGATCCACGTTCGCCACGCCACCGTCGGGGGCGTCGCTCTTCGGCGGCACCTCGACGGGTTTGGCGAATGGGACGGGTTCCGGCTCCGGTGCGCACCCGCTCAGCAGGATGGCCCCCAGGAGGATCGAGGCACCTGCGAGGGACCGCCGTCGTCTGGCGGCCGTCGGCCGGTCCTGCGTCTCTGGGCTGTGCATCTCCCCCAGCCAACCACACCCGCCTGACCGACACCGGCGGTACCATGGTCCACATGGCAGATTCCTCGTTTGACGTCGTGAGCAAGGTCGACAAGATGGAGGCGGACAACGCCCTCAATCAGGCACACAAGGAGGTCGAGCAGCGCTACGACTTCAAGAACGTCGGTGCGTCGATCGCCTGGAGCGGCGAGAAGATCCTCATGAAGGCGAACACCGAGGAGCGCGTGAAGGCGATCCTCGACGTGTTCGAGTCGAAGCTCATCAAGCGCGGCATCTCCCTGAAGAGCCTCGAGGTCGGCGACCCCTTCGCCAGCGGCAAGGAGTACCGGATCGAGGCGACCCTCAAGGAGGGCATCAGCCAGGAGATCGCCAAGAAGGCCAACAAGCTCATCCGCGACGAGGGCCCGAAGTCGGTCAAGTCGCAGATCCAGGGCGACGAACTGCGCGTCTCGTCGAAGAGCCGCGACGACCTCCAGGCCACGATGGCGCTGCTCAAGGGCGCCGACCTCGACATCGACCTCCAGTTCGTCAACTACCGCTGAGTTACCGCTGAGTCGATCGGGCGCGGCACTTCGGCGTGACCGCGTCATGACCGACGACTGATCCACTCTCTCCAGTGGAGCGCACGGCGCGCTCCGTCCGGCCTCCGGTCGGACGATAGCCGCCCCGTACACCGCGGGGCCCGGTCGTTGGAGCACACGTGGATCATTCGAGACCCTCGGACGGATCGCATCTCGAAGTCTTCCGGACATCGAGCGACGATCAGCAGGTCGGCGTCCCTTGCTGGTGTTCGATCGGCCAGGACCACAGTTATGCCGAGTGGCTCGCCTTCGGTCGCCCCGATCCGCGGCGCCCGGCCGGCCCGCGACGCCGCCACCCTCCGACTCAGCGCTGACGCGTGACGGGCGCCGCGAGATACCCACGGCCCCACGCGACGATCTGGTCGAACGCGCGCTCCCTGACCGGCTCCTCCGAGAGGAAGACGTCGTGGAGCGCTCCGTCGAGGCGGACGATCGTGACGGTCTCACCGAGGTCGAGCGCGCGTTCGGCGACCGCATCGACGTCCAACGCCGTGTCGCTCCGCAGCATCGCGTCGTTCCACCGTGGGAGCAGGACGCTCCGCGCCGACAGCAGGGTGAGCGCCGGGACGCGCAGGTGCAGACCCGCGTCGACGAGACGATGCCCGGTGAGGATGGCGTTCAGCCAACCGGGGTGCAACGGGAACCCGTGGAGCGGCCGCCACGCGAGGTCGTAGTCCCACGCGCCGTCCATCGTGCTCGACACGGACCGGGTGTAGAACCCGAGGTCGACGACGGGGAGCTGGGCCCGAGGATCGATCCGGGAACCGGCCTGGATGAGCGGAGCGATGGCGAGCCGACCGAGCTGTCTCGCCTGGAACTCCAGCCAGGGACTGTTGAGGACGAGCCCGGCGACCCGGTCCTGGTTCCGCGCCGTCCACAGGCTGAGGGTGAGGCCACCCGTCGAATGCCCGAGGAGGACGAGTCGGCGACGGGTCCGCCGACCCGCGGCGTGGTCCGCCGCACCGTGCCCCATGACGGTGAGGGCGGCCTCGATGTCCTCATCGTAGGTACGGAGATCGTCCACGTACCCGGGCGTCTGATGCGGCCGGAGGCTTCGTCCGTACTTCCGCAGGTCGAGCGCGTAGAACCGTGCGCCGAGTCTCGCCCAGAAGCGGGCGAGGTGCCGTTGGAAGAAGTAGTCCGACCAGCCGTGGACGTACAGGACGTCGATCCCGTCCGCGACGTCGGGGAGCAGGAACTCGCCCAGCTGTTCGAGCGGCGGCATCCGGTAGCGGACGAGCGTCGCAACGACGTCGCCCTCGTCGTCCGGTTCGAGCGTCAGCGTGCGCTGCTGGAACCCCTCGCCGAGGAAGTCGTCCGTCCAGCCTCGAGATCCCGCCATGTCGCCACGTTACCGTGCGCGAGCGATCGACCCCGGATGGTCCGGCTTCCGCACGGACCATCCGGTCGTCGACTACTGCTGGTAGGGGTTGTGCTGCTGCGGACCCTGCGGCTGCTGCCCGTACGGCTGCTGCGGCGCCTGCTGGTGCTGACCCTGCTGGTGCTGACCGTGCTCCGGCTGGCCGTGCTGCTGCTGGTGGTGCTGGCCCTGCTGGTGCTGGTCGTGCTGACCTCGTGGAGCATCGGCGAGCCCCTCGGGTGCGACGAAACGCGTCGCGAGCAGCGCACCGATCGTCAGGAAGCCGGCGAGCGTCACACCGTAGAGGAGCGGCGACAGGAAGCCCTGGTTGACGATGAACGTCGCGGTCCCGTACTGCTCGACCACGCCGCGCACGATCGTGACGATCAGCACGATGAGCATCATGACACCGGTGCCGACCGCGGCGGCGATACCGACCGACTGCACGAGGTCTCGCGCCGTGCGGACCCGCGTCAGGGGGCGGACGAGGATCAGGATGAGCGCTGCGCCGGCACCCCACAGGGCGATGTTGACCAGGTTGGCGCCGAAGCTCAGGAGGACGTCACCGACGGGGAAGTACTCCGAGATGCTGAAGAAGGAGCCGATGAGGCCCACGAGGGCGACGGCTGCGGCGATACCGCCCGCGATGCCCACCGAGATGAGCGCGAGACGGGTCTCGCGCGCCCGGGGGTTCGGCGCCTTCGGCTGAGCCTGCGCGTACTGCTGCTGCGGCTGACCGTACTGGCCGGTCTGCGACTGACCGTAGGGCGCCTGGGGCGCGCCGTACTGGCCGGTGTGCTGCGGCTGGCCGTACTGACCGGTCTGCGACTGACCGTACTGGCCGGCGTCCTGACCGTACTGGCCGGTCTCCTGTCCGTACTGGCCGGTGTGCTGCGTCGCGGCGGACGGGTCGTTCGGCTGGCCGTACTGGCCCTGCTGCGGCTGACCCCACTGGCCACCCTGGTCACCGGACTGCGGCTGGCTCCACTGCCCCGCCTGCTGCGGCGCCGGCGTCTGCTGGCCGGTCTGGTTCCACTGCTGCTGCACGGGGTCCGGGTGCATCTCGCCGTACCGCGGCTGCTGCTGCGACTGCTGCTGCTGGCCGTCGGCGACGAATGCCGGCGGATCGGACGGCGGGACGGACGTCGGCTGGTCCGACGGGACGTTCTGGGGCGCGTTGGGGTCGGTCATTCGTCCAGCATAGTGACCGACACACTTCGGACGATGGTCCGGGCGACCGGGTTGACGCAGCCCGATCGATCGGGCTGCGTCACGCTCGACGAGCGATCAGACGGTCGGCACGCCGCCCTCGGGATCCTGCGCACGGGAGATGGCGACCATCTCTTCGCGCGGAACCACCTTGACGCGCGCGCGGCCCTGCGGCTCACCGAGTGCGATCTCGTGCTGATCGAGCAGGTGCCAGCCCTCGAGGTCCGTGTACGCCACCCCGCGCGACTCGAGCAGGGCGACGACGGCCTCCTCCTCGGGCTCGGCCGGCGACCACCAGTCGGCCTGGTCGTTGATGACGTGGGCGACGGTCTCCATGGCGTCCGACTTCGTGTGGCCGATGAGACCGACCGGCCCGCGCTTGATCCACCCGGTGGCGTAGACCCCGGGAACGCGCTCGTTGCTCTCGGGGTGGAGCACCTTGCCCTCGTGGTTGGGGATGACGCCGTGTCGCGCGTCGAAGGGCACACCGGGCAGCGGGCTGCCGAAGTACCCCACCGCGCGGTAGAGCGCCTGGATCGGGAGCTCGCGGACCTCGCCCGTGCCCTCGACCCCGCCCTGTCCGTCCGGACGCGTGCGCTCGTACCGGAACGCCGCGACCTTGCCGGCGCCGTCGTCGACGAGCTCGAGCGGCTTCGCGTAGAAGTGCAGGTGCAGGCGACGGGACGCCTGCCCGACCTCGCGGGTGCGCCACTGCTGCAGGACGCGGTCGATGACCATGACCTGCTTGTTGCTCGCCACCGCGGCCTTAGACGCGTCGTCGTAGTCGAAGTCCTCGTCGTGGAGGATCATGTCGACGTCGTTGAGCTCGCCGAGTTCTCGCAACTCCAGCGGCGTGAACTTCACCTGCGCGGGTCCGCGACGGCCGAAGACGTGCACGTCGGTCACGGGCGACTGCTGCAGACCCTCGTGGACGTTCGCCGGGATCTCCGTCGGCAGGAGGTCCTCCGGGTGCTTCGCGAGCATGCGGGCGACGTCGAGCGCGACGTTGCCGTTGCCGATGACGGCGATCGACTGCGCCTCGAGCGGCCAGGTGCGCGGGACGTCCGGGTGACCGTCGAACCAGCTCACGAACTCCGCTGCACCGTAGGAGCCGTCGAGGTCGATCCCCGGGATGTCGAGCGGGGCGTCCTCGACGGCTCCGGTGGAGAAGATGACCGCGTTGTAGTGGTGCTTGAGGTCGTCGAGCGTGATGTCGACCCCGAACCGCACGTTGCCGAAGATGCGGATGTCGCCGCGGTCGAGGACGTCGCGGAGGGCGTTGACGATGCCCTTGATCCGCGGGTGGTCCGGCGCGACGCCGTAGCGGACGAGTCCGTACGGAGCCGGGAGCTGCTCGAAGAGGTCGATGGAGACGTCGAACTTCCGTTCCGCCTTGAGGAGGATGTCCGCCGCGTAGATGCCTGCGGGTCCTGCGCCGACGATGGCCAGCCTGAGCTTGGTCACGGTGGTTCCTTTCGTGTCCCCGTGCGGGGTTCCGGGTCCGGCCGGAGGAGCACTCCGGCCGTGATGCGTACGCGTCGCGGACACCGTGCCACCCCGGTCGTGCCGGAGCGGCGGCGGTGTCAGCTCCTGCGGTCGACGATCGCCTTCGCGAAGTGCACGAGTGCCTTCTTCACCGAGCCGTCGGGCAGCGGTGCGAGTGCGGCGATCGCCTCGTTGGCCCACTGCTGCGCCTCGGCGAACGTGCGGGCGGTGACGGCGTGGTCGCGCAGGGTGGCGACGAGGGCGGCGAAGCGGACCGGGTCGTGGTCCGTCTCGGTGACCTCGGCGTCGAGTCGTGCGACGAGCGCGGCCGCCTCGGGGTCGGTGGCGGCTTCTCGACGGAGGTAGAGCATCGGGAGGGTGACGACACCGGCCCGGAGGTCGGTACCGGGCACCTTGCCCGTCTCCTCCGGCTGCGGCGAGAGGTCGATGACGTCGTCGATGAGCTGGAACGCGATACCCACCTTCTCGCCGAACTCCACGACCGCGTTCTCGAACTCGGCCGGTGCGTTGGAGAACACGACACCGCTGCGGGCGGCGGCGGCGATGAGCGAGCCGGTCTTGTCGGCGAGCACCTGGATGTAGTGCTCGACCTCGTCCTGCCCCTCGCGGGGTCCGGTGGTCTCGTGCAGCTGCCCAAGGACCAGGCGCTCGAAGGTGGCGGCCTGGATCCGGATCGCGCGCTCGCCGAGGTCGGCCATGATCTGGCTGGCCCGGGCGAACAGGAGGTCGCCGGTGAGGATGGCCGTGTTGTTCCCGAACACCTGGTGCGCACTGGGCACGCCGCGGCGCTTGTCGGCGTCGTCCATGACGTCGTCGTGGTACAGCGAGCCGAGGTGCGTGATCTCGATCGCCTCGGCCGCCTGCAGGACGTCCTCGGTGATGCCGTCGCCGAGCTGCGCGATGAGCATGGTCAACAGGGGGCGCACCCGCTTGCCGCCGGCCTCGAGCAGATAGCGGGCCGTCACGTCGACGAGGTCGTCGGTGAAGCCCAGCTGCTCCTCCAGCCCGATCTCGAGGCGGGCGACGCCGTCGTCGATCGTCCGGGCGAGCTTGCGGTCCGCTCCGGTCGCGAACATGCGTTCGGCAAGCCCGGCCTGGCTGGCCAGGCTGCTGACACGTCGGGTCGCGCTGGGATTCACAGCTCTAGCCTAGCCGGGGCAGCCCGCCACCGGTGCCGGAGCGCTCGAATGCACGGCCGCGGACAGCCGATTGACAGCTGTGGTCGGACCACAGCCCCGAGATCACCGGAGCCGGACGCCCTCGGCGTCGTAGAACGCCAGGTGCGGGAACTCGTGCGCGAGGTCCAGGAGCATCGTGTACCCGTCGGTGTTGAGGGGCGGCCACGTCCAGGCGTCGACCCCTGGCGCCGCCGGCAGCGCGGCACGGAAGAGCCCTGCCTCGACGCCCGTGCCGAGGTGCTTGGGCGGCACGACGACCAGGGCGATCCTCGCGGAGGGGCCGGACGCCACGAACTGGAGCCGGGCCCCGGTCGCGTCGTCGCGCACGATGTACTCGCGTGTGCCCGGGGTGTCCGGCGGGATCTCGGTCGTGTCGTACCGCTCGTACGGCTTGGCGAACGCCGACTTCGCCCGCTTCGCGTTCAGCAGGATGACGACCAGCACGAGACCGACGATCGCGATGCCCCAGATCCACGGGCCGCCTGGCAGGGAGTCCAACATGCCACCAGTATGCCCGGCGTGGCTGAACGAGACCGGGTGATGCGCCCTTCGACAGGCTCAGGGACCGGAGGGAGGCTCAGGGACCGGAGGGAGACTCGGGGACCGGGGTCAGGTGAGCCCGCCGTCGACGGAACGGCCGTACTCGATCGGCTCATCCGGCACGAGCACCTCCGTGTCGCGGTTGAGGCTCTCGCCACGGAAGAACGGACGGGAGGCCTTCCGCGTGTACCAGAGCAGCATGAGCACGAAGCCGAAGGCGAGCGACCCGACGCCGATCACGAACGTGCCGCCGACACCGAACAGCACCGTGTAGCCGTAGTCGACGTCGAACATGTCGATGCAGCTCTGCACGAAGGCGTAGGTGAGCATCAGCGCGCCGAGGAGCGGGAAGAGGCCCTTGAAGAAGAAGTCCTGCGCCGAGCGGAACAGCACCTTCCGGAAGTACCAGACGC
The DNA here is from genome assembly GCF_001421315.1 of Plantibacter sp. Leaf1. NCBI lineage: Bacteria > Bacillati > Actinomycetota > Actinomycetes > Micrococcales > Microbacteriaceae > Plantibacter > Plantibacter sp. Leaf1. The sequence goes on from NZ_LMJX01000001.1 coordinate 328,212, forward strand.
AGGCGTAGCCGGTGATGCCGTAGTAGAAGGCGATCGCGAGCCCGAGCGAGAGGATCGAGTCCGCGAGGATGTTCTCGCTGACGAACGTCATGCCGACGTAGTAGACGATCGCCACGATCCCCATCACGAGCGTCGAGAACGACGGCGTCTTGAACGTGGGGTGCACGGTCGAGAACCGCTTCGGCAGCGCGCTGTACGCCGCCATCGAGAGGGTCCCGCGCGCGGTGGGGAGGATCGTCGTCTGCGTCGAGGACACCGCGGAGATCAGCACGGCGACGACGAGCACCCACGCCCACGGCCCGAGGACCAGGTCCTTGAGGGCGAGGAAGATGTCGTTCGCGTTGTCCTCGTTGCCGAGGCCCGTGCCGGTGTCGCCCAGGCCGGCGTACGCCATGGCGGCCACCGTGACGGTGACGTAGGTGACCAGGAGGACCACGGTGGAGATGAGGGCGGCGCGACCGGGGATCTTCTGCGGGTCCTTCGTCTCCTCGTTGAGGGCGAGGCAGGTGTCCCAGCCCCAGTAGATGAACAGGGCGAGCAGGACCGCCTCGATGAAGCCGTGGTAGTCGGTGAAGGCGAACGGGTTGAACCAGTCGAGGGAGATCGGCGTCGCATCGGGCGCGGTCCCGTTCGCGACCCCGATGAAGGCGAACACGGCGAACAGGACGAGCGCGAGGTACTGCACGGCCAGCAGGATGTTCTGGATCCGTTCGCCGAGCTCGATCCCGCGGTACGACACCCAGGTCATGAGCGCGATGAAGACGACACCGGTCGCCGTCACGAGCGGCACGTTCGAGGCGAGCGAGCCGTCACCGATGAGCAGCCACAGGTACTGTCCGGCGATCTGCGCGAGGTTGGCGAGCACGACGATGCCGGCGAGCGCGACGCCCCACCCGCCGATCCATCCGGTGACGGGGTTGAAGGCCTTCGTCGCCCAGGTGAAGGTGGTGCCGCAGTCCGGCACGTCGCGGTTCAGCTCGCGGTAGGCGAAGGCGATGAACAGCATCGGGATGAAGGCCACGATGAAGGCGATCGGCGCTTGGGCCCCGACGGCGAGGACGACGAACCCGAGCGTCGCGACGAGCGAGTAGACCGGAGCGGTCGAGGCCAGACCGATGATCACCGAGCCGAACAGCCCGAGCGTGCCGGTGGCGAGTCCCTTACCGCCGGTGGGCGGTCCCGACTGCGAAGCGCGGTCCGTGTCCTGTGCTGTCATGACGGAACGGTAGGGCCGGGCGCACCCGTGTGTCAATGCTCCCGTTCGGGCGGGCACGACGGAATCCGTCGCCCAGACGCCTTCAGGACGCCGGGATCGGTACCGCTTCGTCGGCCCGGGCGCGGGAACCCGCGGGCCGATCAGACGATCAGGCGGGCTTCAGCCCACGGTGCAGGGCGACGATCCCGCCGGTGAGGTTGCGGTAGGCGACGTGCTCGTAGCCCGCCTCGCGCAGCCAGGCTGCGAGCTCCGGCTGGGTCGGCCAGGCGCGGATCGAGTCGTTGAGGTAGGTGTACGCCTCGGCGTTGGACGAGGCGACACCGGCGACGATCGGCATGACCTTCTCGAGGTAGAGGTTGTACGCGGCCCGCATCGGGGCGAACGTCGGCGTCGAGAACTCGCAGATGACGATCCGGCCGCCGGGCTTCGTGACGCGGAGCATCTCGGCGAGCGCGTCCTTCGGTCGGACGACGTTGCGCAGGCCGAAGGAGATCGTCGTGGCGTCGAACTCCTCGTCCGCGAACGGCAGGGCGGTGGCGTCGGCTTCCACGAACTGGATGTCGGAGCGGTCCGCGTACTTCTCGCGCCCGACGGCGATCATGCCGGGTGAGAAGTCGGCGGCGACGACCTGAGCGCCGTTGCGGGCGAGGGCCGCTGAGGAGGTGCCGGTCCCCGCGGCGAGGTCGAGGATGCGCTCCCCGGCCGCCGGCCCGACGGCGCGCGTGGTGGCAATCCGCCAGAGGGCGTCGTTCCCGACGGAGAGGACCGCGTTCATGCGGTCGTACTTCGTCGAGACGTCGTCGAACATGGCCGAGACCTGCTCGGGCTGCTTGGAGAGGTCGGCGCGGTTCACCCGTCCATCCTACGTCCGCCGCCCTGGGAGCCGGCCGTTCCGGTGCGGCTCCCAGGGACGCGCTCAGTACGCGATGCGTCCGTGCTGGCTGTGGAATTCGCCGGTGGGTCCGTCCGGACCGAGGAGCGCGAGCGACACCGTGGCGTCCGTCCCCTCGGTGACCGTCTGGTGACCGCCGTGGCCGTTGAAGTCGGTCGCCGTGTAGCCGGGGTCGCTGACGTTCACCCGGAACGTCGGCAGGTTCTTCGCGTACTGCACGGTGAGTGCGATGACGGCCGCCTTCGATGCGGCGTACGGGATGGTGGGGACCCCGTACTCGTCGGCGCCCTCGGTCGTGAGGAAACGCGGCCACCCGACGCCGGACGCGACGTTGACGATGACGGGTCGTGACGATCGGCGCAGGAGGGGCAGTGCGGCCTGGGTGACCCGGACGATGCCGACGACGTTGGTGTCGAGCACCTCCTCCATCGACGCCGGTGTGAGGTCGTCGACGCCGAAGGAGGTGCCGAGGACACCGGCGTTGTTCACGAGGACGTCGAGCTCCGGAAGGGAGGCGAACGCCGTGTCGACGCTCGCCTGATCGGTGACGTCGAGCTGGACGGTACGGGCTCCGAGAGCGGCGACCGCGTCACCCCGGCTCACGTCGCGCATGCCGGCGTAGACGGTGTGGCCGGCTTCGAGGAGTCGGCGGGCGGTCTCGAGACCGAGGCTCTTGTTGGCCCCGGTGATCAGTGTGGTGGTCATGTGTCCATGCTGGTCCCGTCGTCGTCGGCTCACCAGGTCCCCGTCGACAGGAGGACCGGCAGTACCACGATGCGGGCCGCCAGCGGGGGCACAATGGCGGCATGGATGAATTCGCGGGCGTACTCCGGGCCTGGCGCGAGCGCGTCTCCCCCGCCGAGGTGGGGCTCCCGGCCGGTCCGGGGCGACGCACCGCGGGCCTCCGGCGTGAGGAGCTCGCCGCACTGGCGGGGATCAGCGTGGACTACATCGTGCGGCTCGAACAGGGACGCGCCAGGAACCCGTCGCCGCAGCTGCTGCGAGCGCTGGCCGTCGCGCTCCGGTTGACGGATCAGGAACGCGACCACCTCTACCGGGTCGCCGGGGCGGCACCACCGGTGGCGGGCGTCGTCCCACGGCACATCGGCCCCGGTGTCCAGCGCATCGTCGACCGCCTGGCCGACGTCCCGCTGGCGGTGTTCTCCGCAGCCCACGACATCCTCCTCTGGAACCCGCTCTGGGCCGCGGTGAACGGCGACCCCTCCGCGCTCAGCGTGCCGGACCGCAACCTCGTGTGGCGGTACTTCACGTCCGGCCACGAGGGCACGGACTTCGACGAGCAGCACGAGGAGGAATTCGCGAGCGACCTGGCAGCGGACCTCCGCGCCGCGGTGGGTCGGTACCCCCACGACGATGAACTCGGCCGCCTCGTCGCGCGACTGCGGTCGGTCTCGCCCGAGTTCGAACGACGCTGGTCGGAAGCCAGGGTCGCGGAGCATCGGGCGAGCCGCAAGACGGTCACCCGCACCGCGGTCGGCCCCATCACGGTCGACTGCGACGTCCTGTCCACCCCGGGCGCGGACCTGCGCATCGTCGTCTACACGGCGGCCCCGGGCAGTCAGGACGCCGAGAAACTCGCCCTCCTCGGGGTGACCGGGCTGCAAGCGCTCGCGCCGGCGGTCGGCTGACCAGGAGCCCCGATCCCAGCGAGCGGTTGGGTTCACACGGGCGTCGGCGACGGGGAGGGACGGCCCGCCTACAGGCGTAGGGTTGAACGGTGACCATTCCCCTGACCTCGTCACTGGTCGCCCAGACCGTCGCCATCGACGACCCGCGCCAGCTCCTCCCCTTCGCCGACCAGACGTCCCCGCTGCTCTGGGTACGGAAGGGACACGGCCTGGTCGGACTCGGCGAGGCGCTGCGACTCGAGTTCTCGGGCCCCGACCGCTTCGCGAGCGCCGCAGCCGCATGGCGCGAGGTGTGCGCCTCGGCGGACGTCACCGACGAGGTGCGACGACCCGGCACCGGCCTCGTCGCGTTCGGCACCTTCGCATTCGACGACGAGTCCTCCGCGACGAGCGTCCTGATCGTGCCACGCACCATCATCGGCCGCTACGCGGACGCCAGCTTCATCACGCGCGTCCGGCTGAGCGGGGACGTCGACGACGTCGAACCCCACACCACCGGGTACGGCCCGGAGTACCGCATCCAGCTGGTCCCCGGCGAGCAGTCCCGCGACGGCTACGTCAGCGCGGCGGAGCAGGCGATCACCCGCATCCAGGCCGGCGAGCTGAGCAAGGTCGTGCTGGCACGCGACCTCACCGGGCACCTCCCCGCGGAGGCCGACCGCCGCCGGGTCCTCCACGACCTCGCGCTCGGGTACCCCGACTGCTGGACCTACGCGGTCGACGGGTTCATCGGTTCCAGCCCGGAGACGCTCGTCCGGGTGGACCGTGGGGCCGTCTCGGCCCGGGTCCTCGCCGGAACGATCTCGCGTGGACTCGACGCCGACGCCGACCGCGATCAGGCACTGGCGCTCGCGACGAGCCGGAAGGACCAGGACGAACACCGCTTCGCCGTGCGCTCGGTGCTGTCCGCCCTCCGGGAGCACAGCCCGGAGCTGCGGAGCGGCGAGGCGCCGTTCACCCTGAAGCTGCCGAACCTCTGGCATCTCGCGACGGACATCGAGGGCCGGCTGTCCGACGGTTCCTCGTCGCTCGACCTCATGGACGGCCTCCACCCGACGGCCGCCGTCGCCGGCACGCCGACCCGCGACGCGGTCGCGCTCATCCGCGAGCTGGAACCGTTCGACCGAGGCCGGTACGCCGGACCGGTCGGCTGGGTCGACGCCTCGGGTGACGGCGAGTGGGCGGTCGCCCTGCGCTGCGCGCAGATCGCGCCGGACGGCGACATCACGGCCTACGCGGGCTGCGGCATCGTCGCCGACTCCGACCCGACGTCGGAGCTCCTTGAGACGAAGATGAAGTTCCGCCCGATCGTCGAGGCCTTCGCCTGAGTCGAGGCCTTCGCCTAAGTCGAGACCCCGCCTGAGCCGACGCCGCGCCGAACCCGGAGCAGCGTACGTCAGCTCGCCGCGAGTCGCGCCTGTTCGACGGCGATGTCGTAGTCGGCCTCCGGCCACTGCGGGTCGATGTCCTCCAGGGCGTCGAGGAGCAGCCGCTGCACGGCGATGCGTGCGTACCACTTGCGGTCCGCCGGCACGACGAACCACGGGGCGACGTCGGTGCTCGTCCGCTCGAAGACCGTCTGGTACGCCTCCTGGTAGGCCGGCCAGAGCTCACGCTCGTCCACATCGCCCGGGTTGTACTTCCAGTGCTTGTCCGGGCGCTCGAGACGCTCGGCGAGACGGGCCCGCTGCTCGTCGGAGCTGATCTGCAGCATGACCTTCACGATGCGCGTCCCGCCCGCGACGAGCCCGGCCTCGAAGTCGTTGATCGCACCGTAGCGGCGTTCAATCTCCGCAGGTTCCGCCAGCTGCCGCACCCGGCCGATGAGGACGTCCTCGTAGTGCGAGCGGTCGAAGACACCGATCTGTCCGGGCATCGGGACCTGGGACTCGATCCGCCAGAGGAAGTCGTGGGCGCGCTCCTCCTCCGTCGGCTTCTTGAAGGCGTGATGGTGCACCCCCTGCGGATCGACGGAGCCGACGACGTGCTTGACGATGCCGCCCTTGCCCGCCGTGTCCATCGCCTGCAGGACGAGCAGCACCGAATCCGGTGCGCCCTGCGTGCTCGCCGCGAAGAGTCGCTCCTGCAGCTCGGACAGCTCGGGCACCCCTGCGGCCAGCTCGTGCACCCCCTGCCGCTTGTCACCGTCGAACCCTGGTGTCGACGCGGGGTCGACGTCGGCGAGCCGGAAGCCCTCCCCCACGCGGAGCGTGTCTCGAGGGGGTGCCGTCCAGGTCGATGCGTGCTTCGATGCGCTCATCCGCCCATTGTGGCCGGATCCCGGCCCGGAAGTCGACCCTCGACCGAGCGGTCAGGCTCGTAGCAGCGGCACCTCGATGAGGACGGGTCCGGTCACCGGCGCGGTGAACGCCTGGTCGAGCTCCGCCCGGGTCGTCGCCTGGCGATACTCCCAGCCGTAGGCGGTCGCGAGCGACTCCAGGCGGACCTGCTGCGGGGTGTACTGCACCCGGTCGAACAGCTCACTCGGCGCACTGCGCGCGACTTCGAGCCCGTCGAAGATGGTGCCGCCGCCGTCGTTCCCGACGATCACCTGCAGGCGCGGCGCGATGCCGTCCTCGAGCAACAACGCGCCGACGTCGTGGAGGAACGCGAGGTCGCCGAGGAGCACACGCGTGACACCGGGTCCGCCGTCGGCCTGGCTCGCCAGCGCGATCCCGGTGGCGGTGGCGATGGTGCCGTCGATCCCGGCGAGGCCGCGATTGGCGTGGACACTGATCTTGCGTCCCGGGACCAGCCCGTCTGCGACCCTGATGAGTCGCGACGCACCGACGACGAGGCGGTCGTGCGGCCAGGTCGCGCGCCAGACGGCGTCGACGAGGACCTCGCGGGTGACCGGGAGACGGACGGCCTCGAGCTCGGCCCGCACCGAGGCGAGGCGCTCGGACGGCGTGGTCGAGTGCAGGCCCGCGAGGTCGGGTGCCGCCGGAGACGGGTCGACGACCCGCTCTCGGGATCCGACGACCCAGGCTCCGAGCCAGGCACGGTCGGTCGGCCCCGGCTCCACGGAGACGGAGGAGACGATGTGGTCGGCGCGTCGCCCGGGGTTGTAGACCTCGGCTCCGGCGGGGGCGACGATGATTGTCTCCACCCAGTCCTGCTGGAGCAGAAGTGGGACCTCACGGCTGAGGGTCGGGTGGCCGAACACGACGACCCGTTCGACCGCCTCGCGGTACTCGTCCTCCCGGAGCAGCTCGCGGTAGGCGGCGATGACCTGGCGTCCGAACCTGGCCCCGCTCGAGACCTCGGCGATGAGCGGCCAACCACCGTCGGCGGCCAGCTGCTCGGCCGCCGGGCCGGCGTCGTGGCCGGCGACCACCAGGGTCCTCGGTCCACGCTCGAGCACGAGCCGGGGACGTCCCGGGTAGAGCGGTTGGTCGTCCGCCGTGACGCTCTGCGCGACCGTCGCCTCGGCCTCGTCGTCCAGCTCCGGGTCGAAGGCACCGGACAGCGGCTCGCGGTACGCGAGATCGAGGTGGACCGGACCGGGGTCGAGGATGCCGGTCGCCGCGTCGTAGGCCTCGCGCGCGAGCCCGCGCGCCGCCCGCTGCTCACCCTCGGCACCCGTCGGGGCCTCGGCGACCACGGCGAGGCGGGTCGCTGAACCGTAGAGGTCGTCCTGCCGGGTCGTCTGGTTCGCGCGGACCCCGTGGGCCTCGGTCGGCCGGTCGGCGGTGAGGACGATCAGCGGCACACGCGACTGGTGCGCCTCGAGGACGGCGGGGTGCAGGTTCGCGGTCGCGGTCCCGGAGGTGGTGATCACGACGGCCGGCCGACCGGTCTCGACGCCCAGTCCCAGTGCGAGGAACCCGGCGACCCGTTCGTCGATCCGCACGTGCAGGGCGACCCGTCCCGCGGCCGCGAGTTCCGCCGCCGCGAGCGCGAGGGCCTGGGAGCGCGATCCTGGACACACGACGATGTCGGAGACGCCGGCCGCCACGAACGCCCCGAGGAGCGCCGACGCGGATGCGCTCGCCGGGCTCGCCGAAGGGGCCGAGCCTGCGGGCTCGGGTGCTGCGGGCGGGGTCACGAGGCGCTCGGTGCGCCGGGCGGTTTGCGACCGGGGCCGTCGTCAGGGGTGTCGGATTCGGGTGCCGGGTCGTCGTGGGAGCCGCTCCCGCTGCCACCGGGCTCGTCGTCGAAGCGCTTCAGCTCGTCCTCGAGATCGCGGATGCGCTTCGCCTGGTTCCGTTCGGCATCGAGCTGCTTGAGGAAGTCGGGGTCGTCATCGGGGGCGGAGCCGCGTGGCGCCGCCTTCGGGGCGCGGACCCGGCCGATGATCCACCAGAGCAGACCGCCGATGACCGGCAGCAGGAGGATGGCGATGATCCACGACGGCTTGGAGATGCCCCGGACGCGGTCTCGGGGCATCGTTGCGCAGTCCACCACCGAATACACGATGAAGACGACTGCCGCGACGGCGAGGCCGATCCAGAGACGAACCATGTCTCCATCGTAAACGCCAGGTGACGTGATTGCCTGGGGTTGCCTTCAGGGACGACGCCTAGACTTGACTGGTGAATCGCGTTCCCGCCGCCGTCCGGTACACCGTCCTCCGCCTGCTGGCGTTCGCGGTGCCGCTCCTGCTCCTCGTCTTCCTCACGGGCCTGCAGCCCTGGATCGCCGCGATCATCGCCGCGATCATCGGACTCTGCGTCTCCTACATCTTCCTGCGCACCCCGCGGGAGACCGTCGCGCAGGAGCTCTTCGCCCGCCGACACGGCGACAAGCCGGTGCCGCACGACGACGAGGACGCCGAGGACGCGGCGCTCGACGCGGACACCGTGCGCACCCCTCGCGCCGACGAGGCCACGAGCGCGGACGGACCCGCGGCGTCGACGCCTGAGGAGCAGCAGGGACGCTAGCGTCAGGCGGCGATGCCGGGCGTGTAGAAGAACGCCAGGCCGAGCACGACGCCGAACACGAGCTGCACGAGTCCCGTCAGCTTGAGCGCGAGGATCTGCTCCTTCGCGGTCGTCGAGAACAACACGATGACGCAGGCCGGGAGCGCGGCGAGCAGGCCGAACATCGCGAGCCACGCGACCGGGTAGAACAGCGCGAGGAAGCCGGCGATGACGAACGGCACGAGCAACAGGACGCAGTAGAGCACCTTCGAGGCGATGCGCCCGATGAAGGTCGACAGCGTGCGCTTGCCGACCGCCCTGTCCTGCTCGAGGTCGCGGAGGTTGTTGACGACGAGCGCCGCGCAGGCGATGAGGCCGGCTCCGATCGCGCCGAACCATGCCTCCTGGTTGAGCCGACCGACCTGCACGAACGTCGTGCCGAGCGTGGCGACGAGGCCGAAGAAGACGAACACGAACACCTCGCCCAGCGCGAAGTACCCGTAGGGGCGCTTGCCTCCGGTGTAGAACCAGGCGGCGACGATCGCGACGGCTCCGACGAGCAGCAGCCACCAGAACTGGGTGAGGATCGTGAGGACGATGCCGGCCACCGCGGCGATGCCGAAGAACACGAGCGCGACGGCGAGGACGGCCTTGGGCTTCGCCGCGCCGGAACCGGTCAGGCGGCTCGGGCCGACCCGCTGGTCGTCCGTCCCGCGGACCCCGTCGGAGTAGTCGTTGGCGTAGTTGACGCCGATCTGCAGTGCGAGGGCGACGACGAGGCAGAGCAGTGCGCGGACCGGGTGGTAGACACCGGGGCCGGCGATGATCGACGCGGCACCGGTACCGATGAGGACGGGTGCGACCGCCATCGGGAGCGTGCGGATCCGCGCGGCTCCGACCCAGTCGCGGAACGTCGCCGGCTTCGCGAGCGGGACCTTGCGCCCGCCACCACGCGCCGGATTGCCGGATCGTCCACCGTTCGCCCCGCGTCCCGCGGTCGGGCGCTGTGCGGACGTCTTCTGCTGTTTCGGCGCTGCCGGCCGTGCTCCATGTGCCACGACGGCGAGTCTACCCGCGGAGCCCTCCGGCAGATCTCGTCACAGCGCGCCGGCCGCCTGGAACGTCTGGAGGACGGCCGGAGCGATGTGCTCGGCGAAGGCCGGAGTCAGGTGCACCCGGTCGTACTTCGTCGGCGTCGTCCCCGCGAAGGCCGGGCACACACCGTCGACGCAGCTGAAGGGCAACGACGAGATGAACCGCTCCCCCGCTGCCGCCGCGGCCGATTCCGAGGCGGTCGCGAAGTCGGTCCACGCGGCGTCGACACCCACCGCGCAGTCCTGCGGACTCGAGACCCGTGAGTAGCAGGATCCGAGCTCGGCACCGAGCGGCGGTGGGGCGAGGAGCACGACCCGACCGGGGACCTGGTACGCGGCCGTCTCGGCGAGCGTCGACGCGACCATCGCCGCCGCGTCCAAGGCGCGTCCGTCGGTCGAGCGGCCGTCGGTGAACGCGTTCGAGACGATCACGAGGTCGGGCTGGTCCGCGGCGATGCGCTCGGCGATGTCGTGCTTCCGGGTCGGGCAGTCGTCCATGACGCCTGCGCCGCTGTTCTGGACGAGGTCCTGCGTGAACCGGCACCCGTACAACCCCATCGTGGTGATCCGCAACGCTCCACCGCTCTGGTCCGCGATGGCTCGGAACGCCGGAGCGTAGGCGAGCGCCGTCGAGTCACCGACGAGGTACACGTGCTTCGGGGCACCGGCGTCGCCCCAGGTGCAGGACCCCGCGTCGGGCGTCGCACCGATGTCGAAGCACGCCCGCGCCGGATTCGTGCTCGAGGTCGCGCTGATCGCGTCGTCGAGGCTCGGTGACAGGTCGTCCGGCCAGCTCGTCGCCTCGGTCGCGAGCTGCAGCTCCCCCGCGATGCTCTGCAACGGATCCCCAACCGGTGCAGCCACGGCCGCCGGCCCTCCGGCGGCCACCGGCATGCGCAGTGCGGGCCCGAGCACGATGACGGCCAGTCCGGCGACGATCACCAGGCCGACGGCCGAGTACAGGAACTGCTGACCGAACCGGTCCCGCCACGCGGTCCAGGCGGCCGCGCGCCCCTCAGTGTCGCCGCGGAACGTGCCGACGAGCGGCATCCGATGCAGGGGCTGCTCCACGAGCAGGAAGGACAGGACGGAGATGCAGCAGATGAGCGCGAGCATCCCGGGGACCGTGCTCAGGGCGGTGCCGGGCACGAGCATCGGGACGAACACGAGGATCGGCAGGTGCCAGAGGTAGACGGAGTACGAGATGGCCCCGAGACCGGTGCTCACGGGGTTGCCGAGGGGGAACATCCATCGGGAGTAGCTCGGCCCGGCACCGGTCCCGGCGGCGATCAGCAGCAGCGCCGACGCGACGGGCGCGAGCGCCCAGGGGCCGGGGAACCCGATCGACCCGGTGATCAGCAGGGCGGACGCGACGACGCCCGCGAGCCCGGCCCACCCGGCGATCACGCGGACCGCCATCGGCATGCGCGCGAGCAGCGGGGCGCAGACCGCCAGGAGCGCGCCCGCCGCGAGCTCCCAGACGCGGGCGCCGGTCGCGAAGTAGGCGGCCTGCGGTGCCGCCGCGGACTGCCAGACGGCGAAGGCGAACGACGCCGCGACGACCACCACGAGGACGATTCCGACGACGATGCGTGAGCGGAGGACCGGCCGGGCCCCCTTGGCCGCGATCGCCAGGAGGATGAGGAGGAGCAGCGGCCAGACGAGGTAGAACTGCTCCTCGATGGACAGCGACCAGAAGTGCTGCAGTGGGGACGCCGCGTCCGTGGCGTGGAAGTAGTCGGTCCCCGACGCCTCGAACCGCCAGTTGGACACCAGCAGGGCGGCCGACACCGCGTCCCACCAGGTCGACATCGCCCGCGGCGTGTTGAACAGCCACGACGCCAGGGCGGCCGTCGCGGCGAGGACCACGAGCGCTGCCGGCAGGATCCGTTTGATCCGCCGACCGAAGAAGGCCGGCAGCGAGATGCGCCCGGACCGCTCGTGCTCACGGAGCAGCAGACCGGTGATCAGGAAGCCGGAGATCACGAAGAAGACGTCGACACCGATGAAGCCACCGGCCGGCCACCCGGTCGCGTGCGCGAGCACCACAGCGGTCACCGCGAGGGCCCGCATACCCTGGATGTCGGCGCGGAACGCCGCCGTCGGCCTGGTGGGCGTGGTGCCCGTGTCGCTCGTCGTCGTCACCTGTCGTCGTCCCCCGGCTGCGGCCGCTCGTCGACGCGCATGGGAGAGCTTGCCGTATGCGAGAACGACTCGCAAACCACCGCCACGGCACGGCGAAGGGAAGCGTCGGCGGGGGCGTCCCGTCTGGCGTCAGCCGAGCCGTGCGCGGAGCGCGACCACGTCGGGTTTGCCGCTCGCCAGGAGCGGCAGCTCGTCCACACGCACCAGCCGCGCGGGGCGTGCCGGGCGTCCGAGCGCCTCGGCCACCGTGCTCCTGGCCGTCTCGAGGAGCACGTCGTCCGCCCGTCCCTCGACAGCGGGGTCGCGCTCGGCGACGATCACCGAGGCCTGACCGAACCGCTCGTCGGCGACGGCGACGACGACCGCTTCGGCGAGGCCGGGCACCGACCGCACGGCCGCCTGCACACGGTCGAGGGAGATGTTGACGCCGCCGCTGATGATGACGTTGTCCGCGCGACCGGTCACCCGCACGACGCCGTCCGTCAGTTCGGCCGTGTCCCCGGTGCGGTACCACCGGCGCCCGCCCTCGTGTGGGAACGCGGCGGTCGTGCGGTCGGGTTCGCCGAGGTATTCCTCCGCGAGCACCGGCCCGGCGAGGAGGAGTTCGCCGTTCGACAGGCGCGCCTCGACGCCGGGGAACGGCACCCCGTCGTAGAGGCAGCCACCGGCGGTCTCGCTGGAGCCGTAGCTCCGCACGACGCGGAGGCCGAGCGACGCCGACCGTTCGAGGAGCGCTCGCGGGGTGGCCTGGCCCCCGACGAGGAGCCCCGCCAAGCCGCGGAGCGTGTCGCGCATCGAGTCGCTCTGCTCCGCCGCCTCGACGAGGAGTCGCAGCTGCGCGGGGACGAGCGCTGCGAAGCCCGCGTCGGCGGAGATCGCCTCGACGTGTCGCGAGAACACGTGGGGGTCGAACGATCCGGCCGGCAGCTCGATCGGCGTGGTCCCGGCGACGATGGACCGGAGCAGCACGTTCACGCCGGCGATGTAGTGCACCGGCAGCGCGAGGATCCACTGGGAGGACCGTCCATCGGCGTCGGTCCCGCCGAGCGCCGTCGCGGAGCCGTTCGCGCTCGCCAGCAGGGCGTCCGCCGTGAGCGCCACCCGCTTCGGGACACCGGTCGAGCCCGAGGTCTCGATGACGAGCGCGACCCGGTCGTCGACCGAGACCGGCGCGGCGGTGGGCGGCGGCGCGACGACCCCGGTCTGCACCGGCAGGACTGCCGGTCCGGATCCGTCGAGCGCCGCCTCGAGCGCCGAGGAGATCGCCGACGCGGTCGCCTCGACGGGATGCAGCGGACGGGTCATCCCCTCAGCGTACGCCGGGTGCCGCGCCGCACGACCGCCTCAGAACTGCCAGGGGAAGGGCGCCCAGTCGGGGCTGCGCTTCTCCAGGAACGCGTCCCGACCCTCCACCGCCTCATCGGTGCCGTAGGCGAGCCGGGTGGCCTCCCCGGCGAAGACCTGCTGGCCCACGAGGCCGTCGTCGACGGCGTTGAACGCGAACTTCAGCATGCGGATCGCCGTCGGCGACTTGCCGAGGATGGTCCGCGCCCAGGCGACACCCGTCTGCTCGAGCTCGGCGTGCGGGACCACGGCGTTGATCGCACCGGCCTGCAGCGCGCGCTCCGCGTCGTACTCCTGCGCGAGGAAGAACACCTCGCGGGCGAACTTCTGTCCGACCTGGCGGGCGAAGTAGGCGCTGCCGTACCCGGCGTCGAAGGAGCCGACGTCGGCGTCGGTCTGCTTGAAGCGTGCGTGCTCACGACTCGCGATCGACAGGTCGCACACGACGCCGAGCGAGTGTCCGCCTCCCGCCGACCAGCCGGGCACGAGGTTGATGACGACCTTCGGCATGAACCGGATGAGTCGCTGCACCTCGAGGATGTGGAGTCGGCCGTTGCGTGCGGCGTCGATCCCGCTCGCCGTCTCGTCGTCGGCGGCGTCGTCGCTCGCGTAGCGGTAGCCGTCGCGACCGCGGATGCGCTGGTCGCCGCCCGAGCAGAACGCCCAGCCGCCGTCCTTCGCGCTCGGCCCGTTGCCGGTGAGCAGCACGACCCCGATCGTCGGGCTCTGCCGCGCGTGGTCGAGCGCGCGGTACAACTCGTCGACGGTGTGCGGGCGGAAGGCGTTGCGCACCTCGGGACGGTCGAAGGCGATGCGGACGAAGCCGCCCTCGCGCGCGACGTGGTACGTCAGATCGGTGAGGTCCTCGAACCCCGGCACGACGTCCCAGATCTCCGGGTCGAACAGTTCGGACACACGATCGCTCATGCGTCCAGCCTAGGCACTACTTCGGCTTGTCGAGGTCCGCGTAGGGTTCGAGGGCCGCGAGGTAGTCCGCACGGTCGGCCTCCTTGAGGAGCGCGTAGGAGTCGAGGTGCAACTCGATGCCCTCCAGCGCCATGCCCGCGGTGACGTCGAACTGGCGGTCCTTCGCGACGGTCCCCGCGCGGTCGCGGGTGAGGTCGACGATGCTCGCGCCGAAGCTCCCCGCGCTCGTGATGGCGCCGTAGGTGTGGAGGTCCCAGAGCGCCTGGGTGTCGAGCGTCTCGCCGCCGTACTGCTCCGTGAGTTCGCCGGGTTCGCGCCACGACGACGGCGCGTTCTGCAGGTCCAGGTTCGCGATGCCCGAGCGCAACAGGACCCCGCGGATGATCTCGACGACCCGCGACTTCTCGTCGAAGGTGCGGACGGTCGTGGTCGTCTGCCACACCGGTGCCGTGTACTCGTAGAGCATCGAGTCGCCGCCGTAGCCGTTGTGGTCGAGCTCGCTCTCGGCCGGCTGTCGCTCCACCCACTCGAAGCCGAACTCGGCGGTGAGGGCGGTCCGGATGTCGGAGAGGACCGTCTCGGAGCGGTCGACGAAGGCCTCGTAGCTCGGTCCGTCAAGGGTCTCCTTGGCGTCCACGTAGGCGGAGCCGGGATAGGTGTCCCAGATGGGGTCGTGGTCCTCCTCGCGCGCGCCGCCGGCAGCGGACTGGCCGCCCGACCGGTCGAACACGAGGCCGCCGACGGTCATCGCCGTGACCGGGTTGACGACGAGGAGCAGCACGAGCGCCACGACGCCCGCGCGGCGTGCCCTCCGTCGGATCACGACGATGCTCGCGACCACCAGCACGAGCTGGACGAGCCCGACGACGACGAGCGCCGTGACGACCGCCCAGGCGCCCTCGCCCGGTCGGTACACGACGGCGAGCAGGGCGGCGAGGAGGGTCACGGCGACGACCGCCAGGAGCAACATCGCTGGGGAGAAGGCCGAGCCGCCCGGCCGCGCCGGCTGGGATGTGCGAGCGCCCGGCGCGGCCGCGTCACGGCGGGCCGGAGCCTCCGATTCGGGATCGACGGCGTCCGAGACCACGACGGGCGTCTTCGGGCGCGCGGCCTTCGACCGGGCAGCGTCCGATCGCGCGGCCCTTCGAGCGCGGCGAGCCGACGGGCTCGCTCGTTTCTGCCGTCCGCGCGAACCCGGGCGGCGGAACCGGGCGGTCGCCGCCTCGAGATCCTCCGCCGTCGGTTCGGACGCGGATCCCGGCTCGACGGCGGGCGGGCTCGTCAGCGGTGCGGCCGGCGATCCCCCGGGGACCGGCGGGGCGTTCGGGTCGCGTGGCCCGGACGCCTCGGCGTCGGCCTCGACCGGGCCGTCGGGCAGCTCGACGGGCTCGGACTCGGCGACGGACTCGAAGATCGGCTCCGGCACGCTGAACGTCCCCGGCTCATCCGCGGGCACACCACGGCCACCACCGGGCGTCGGCTTGCGTCGGGAGAACAGCGGCACGCGTCCGATTGTGTCACGACCGTCCACCGGCTCCCCGAGGGGCCGCGCATCGGAGGGTGCAGGATAGGGGCATGCTCGCCACCATCGACGACGTCCTCGCCACAGCCCGCGTGGTCTCGATCCCGCTGCGCGTCCGCTTCCGCGGCATCGACACCCGCGAAGCCGTCCTGTTCCGCGGGCCGGAGGGATGGACGGAGTTCTCCCCCTTCGTCGAGTACGACGACGACGAGGCCACCGCCTGGCTTCGAGCCGCCATCGACTTCGGCTGGTCGGCGTCCCCTGCGCTCAACCGGGACCGCATCCGCGTCAACGCCACCGTCCCCGCCGTCGGCGCGGACGACGTCGCAGCGATCCTGTCCCGCTTCCCCGGCTGCCGGACCGCGAAGGTGAAGGTGGCCGAACGCGGCCAGGTGCTCGCCGACGACGTCGACCGCGTCGCCGCCGTCCGGAAGGCCATCGGACCGGAGGGCCGGCTGCGAGTGGACGCCAACACGAACTGGAACGTCGACGAGGCCGAGCACGCGATCCGTGCCCTCGAACCGTTCGACCTCGAGTACGTCGAACAGCCGTGCGCGACCGTCGCCGAGCTCGCCGAGATCCGTGAGCGCGTCTCCTCCCTGGACGTCCCCATCGCGGCCGACGAGAGCGTCCGGAAGGCGGAGGACCCCTTGGCCGTCGCTCGTGCCGGAGCCGCCGACCTGCTGGTCGTCAAGGCGCAGCCACTCGGCGGCGTCCACGCGGCACTGCGCATCGCCGGGGAGGCAGGACTGCCGATCGTGGTGTCCAGCGCGCTCGACACCTCGGTCGGGATCTCGATGGGAGCCCACCTTGCAGCAGCATTGCCCGAACTCGACTACGACTGCGGGCTCGGGACGACCGCGCTGCTCGGCGGCGATGTGACCACCAGCGCGCTGGACCCGGTGGACGGCGGCATCGCGGTGCGACGCGTGGAGGTCGACGTCGACCTCCTCGACCACTTCACCGCGTCTCCGGAACGCACCGCCTGGTGGCTCGACCGGCTGCGACGGACGCACGCCCTGATCGGCTGACGCCCGCCCTTCGACAGGCTCAGGGATCGGTGGAGGGGTTCAGGGACCGGGGTCAGGGGCCGCTTCGGGGACCGGTCCCGCTTACAGGCCGCTGTAGGCGTGCAGGCCCTTGAAGAAGACGTTGACCACGACGAAGTTGAACATCACGGCGCTGAAGCCGATGATCGCGAGCGTCGCCGCCCGGGATCCGCGCCAACCGCGGGTCGCCCTCGCGTGGATGTACCCGGCGAAGATCACCCAGATGATGAAGGTCCACACCTCTTTGGTGTCCCAGCCCCAGTACCGGCCCCAGGCCCGCTCGGCCCAGATGGCGCCGGCCATGAGGGTGAACGTCCAGAAGATGAACCCGATGATGTTCACGCGGTAGGCGAGGTTCTCGAGGCGTTCCGCGTTCGGCAGGGTGAGCAGGAAGCGGAGTCGCCCCGAGCTCTGCGCGGGCTGCACCAGCCCGAGTCGGCGCTCACGGCGTCCCTGCAGGAGCTGCACGACACTCAGCGCGAAGCCGATCGCGAAGAACGCCGTGCCGAGGCTCGCGACGAACACGTGGATGACCAACCAGGCGGACTGCAGCGCCGGTGGCAGCGGGACGACCTCGACGTAGAAATTGGCCGTCGCGAGGCCGAGCAGGACCGTGACGAGACCGATGACGAAGCTGCCGAGGAAGCGGAGGTCGACTCGCGTGATGACGACGAGGAACACGGCGACGATGAGCAGCGTGCCCGTCATCGCGAACTCGTACATATTCGCCCACGGGACACGACCGGCGGCGATCCCTCGCGTGACGTCCGCCACGAGGTGGAGCAGGAAGGCGATGACGGTGAGCGAGACACCGACCCGGAGGCTCGGCGACTTGCGCGACGCCTGCTGCTCGGGCTCGTCCGCCGGGCGGCGGGACTTGCGGACCACGCCGTCGCTCGTGCTGATCGGCGCGACCGAACCGCCGTTCGCGTTGGCGAGGGCACCGACGCGTTCCTGGGCAGCGGGCTGCGCGACGCGCTCGCGTTCGGCGGCGTCGATCGCCGCGGTGACCTCGGCGCTCCGGCGCGCGAGGTCGAACGTGAAGGCGATGAACGCCAGCGCGTAGACGGCGACAGCCGACCAGAGGCAGAGGTTCGAGATTTCGACGAGGGTCACGGGGCGATTCTACCTTCGGGTTCGGACGGGACAGGCGTTGGGCTGTGGGCTTCCGCGATCGCTTCGACCGCGGCCTCGAGGCCGGGGTCCTCGCCACGGGCGAGGCCGGCGTATTCGAGCGAGACCGAGCCGTCGGCACCGGCCACGGCCTTCACCCACACGCGGCGCCTGGCGACGAACAGCGAGGTGATGAGGCCGGACAACGCGAGGATGGCGAACGCGAGCACCCACAGCTGGGTCGGATCGTGGTGGACGTCGAACGAGGCGAACCGCTTGACCGAGCCAGCGTAGTTCTCCGTCGACGGGTTGGCGGCCACGTTGTCGAACGACACCGTCCCGAGCCCGTTCGGCAGGTCGGTGATCTGACCGGGCGAGAGTTCGATGGATTCGACGCCGGTGTCGCCACCCGTGAGCTGCTTCATGTCGTCGACGTCCAGCGCGTAGACCGACTTCGGGGCGCCGGCGTTGATGCCGAGGTCGCCGGAGTAGACGTTGAGCGTCAACACCGGGTACGCGAGGTCGGGGTACGAGGAGAAGAACGGCGGCTTGGACGCGGCCTGCGTCGGGTAGAAGAAGCCGATCATGCCGAGCTGCTCGGCCAGTCCGTCCGGGATCTTGACGATGCCGAGCGAGGTGAGCTGCGCGTCCTGCGGGAGGAACGGGATCGAGTCGCTGAAGACGACCTTGCCCTCCGGGTCGCGGACCGTGATCGTCGGCGCGTAGCCGTTGCCGAGGAGGTACACGTCGGTGCCCTCGAACCGCAGCGGGTCGTTGACCTTGATCGTCGCGTCCTGCGGCTTCCCACCGGGTGAGGTCGCGGTGACCTTGGCGCGGTAGTCGATCGCCTGACCGTAGGCGTCGAGGTTCTCGGTCTCGTACGTCACGCCGAACTCGTCGAGCGTCAGCTTGTACGGCGCGAGTTCCGACTCGTTGAAGAAGCGGCCCGGGTTGAAGGAGTCGTAGTCGAGCAGGGTGTTGACGAAGGTCTGTCCCTCGACGAGGACCCGCTGCCCGGAGAACCCGAAGCCGCCGCCGAAGCCGACCGTCACGAGGATGCCGACGAGCGCCGAGTGGAAGACGAGGTTGCCGGTCTCACGGAGGAAGCCGCGCTCGGCCGATACGGACGCGGAGCCCTCGGCGTCGTAGCGTTCGACCCGGTAGCCCTGCCGCTTCAGCTGCTTCGTCGCGTCGTCGATGAGCTCGGTGGGGGTCGCCCCGCTGTCGTCACTGCGGCGCTCGAACGCGGAGAGCCGGGACAGGCGCGCCGGCGTGCGGGGCGGGCGGGACCGGAGTGCCTGCCAGTGGTGCTTCGTCCGCGGGATCACACAACCGATGAGCGAGATGAACAGCAGGAGGTAGATCGCGGAGAACCACGCCGAACTGTAGACGTCGAAGGCCTGGACCTTGTCGAGGATCGGCGCGAGGTCCGGGTTGTCGGTGAAGTACTGCGTGACACCGTTCGGGTCGCTCGACCGCTGCGGCACGAGCGAGCCGGGGACCGCGGCGATCGCGAGGAGGAGGAGCAGGAAGAGCGCCGTGCGCATGCTCGTGAGCTGGCGCCAGAAGAACCGGAGCCACCCGACGAAGCCGAGCTTCGGCTGGTTCACGCCGTCGGCCGGAGCCGGGGCGACGGAATCGATGTGATCAGAGGGGCGTGACAAGGCCGCTCATCACCCCCTGCAACGAGTACATCCATGCGGACCAGAGACCAGAGACCATCAACACGCCGATCACGATGAGGAGCACGCCGCCGACGATGTTGATCGTGCGGATGTGCCGTTTGAGGAACGCCAGCGACCCCGTGACCCAACCGAGTCCGAGCGCGACGAGGAGGAAGGGGATGCCGAGGCCGAGGCAGTAGAACAGGCCGAGGAGGGCGCCTCGCCAGGCGGAGCCGCCGGAGAGCGAGAGGGCGCTGATCGCGGTGAGCGTGGGACCGAGGCAGGGGGTCCACCCGATGGCGAAGACGAAGCCGAGGAGGGGCGCACCCGCGATGCCCGTCGCCGGCGCCCAACTCGTGCGGACCGTCCGCTGGAGCCGGGAGAACTGTCCGATGAAGATGAGCCCCATGAGGATGACCACCGCGCCGAGGACGCGGGTGATCACGCCCTCCCATTCGACGACCCAGGCGCCGACGGTGCCGACGAACGCGGCGATCGCCACGAACACGACGGTGAACCCGAGGATGAAGAGGCTGACGCCGAGCAGGACGCGTCGGCGCCCGGCCGCGGACCGCCCCTCCTCGACCGTCGTCATGCCGCCGACGTACCCGAGGTAGCCGGGGACGAGCGGGAGCACGCACGGCGAGAGGAACGACAGCAGACCGGCCGCGATGGCGATCGGGATCGCCACGAGGAGCTGGCCGCCGTAGACGAGCTCGCCCGGGCTCACTCTGCGGAGCTCTCGGCGATCGTGTCGCGGATGAGGGTGTCGAGGATGGTGCGGTCCTGCAGCTGCCCGAGGATGCGCGCGGCGACCCGTCCCTCGGCGTCGAGGACGATCGTGGTCGGCACGGCGTTCGGCGGCACGTTGCCGGTGAACGCGAGCTTCGCCTCGCCGCTGTCGACGTCGAGGATGGAGGGGTAGGTGATGCCGAAGGTGCCGTTGAAGGCCTTCGCCGTGTCGGCCGTGTCGCGCACGTTGACCCCGATGAACGTCGCACCCTTGCCGGTGTAGTCGGCGTTCAACGATTCGAGGTCCTTCGCCTCGGCACGGCACGGCGCGCAAGCGGCGTACCAGAAGTTCACGACGATGACCTGGCCGGCGTGGTCCGTGGAGGAGATCTGCTCGCCGTCCTCGCCGACGCCCGAGAAGGTGATCGGCTCGCCGCGGTCCTCGACGGCGACCTCGGTCACGCTGCCGTCACCCGCGACGTATCCCTTGCTGCTGCCCTCGCGGTACTGGTCCGCGAGCGGGTCGCTGCCGCAGGCCGTCAGCAGGAGTGCCCCGACGGCCAACACGGCGGCGACGGCGAACGTCCTCGATCTGCGGGCCATCAGACGGCACCGACATCGGTGGCGCCGGACGCGAGACGTGCTGCCGGGTCGACGTAGCCGACCTCCAGGAAGCCGTGCTCGGTGCGTTCGAAGGAGGTGATGCTCGACAGTGCGCACCGGCGTCGGCGGGGGTCGTGACGGTACGGCGCGCCCACCACGGAGCTGTGCATCATCCAGATCGGCAACTGGTGGCTGACGAGGACGACATCGCCCGACGGTGTCGCCCGCCAGGCGTCCTCGATCGCGGCCGTCATGCGGTTCACGATCGACGCGTAGGGCTCGCCCCAGCTCGGCCGGGACGGGTTGCGGAGCTTGGCCCAGTTGAGCGGGTTCTTGAGCGCACGGCTCATCCGCTTGCCCTCGAACTCGTTGAACGGCTCGATGACCCGGGGCTCGGCGACGATCGCGAGGTCGAAGGCGGCGGCGACCGGGGCGGCGGACTCCTGCGTGCGCTGCAGCGGCGACGCATACAGGGCGCCGATCGGGCGGTCGCGGCTCACGAGGTCGTCGGCGGCGGCCTGAGCCATGCGCTCGCCGAGCTCTGACAGCCGGAACGCGGGGAGTCGACCGTAGAGCACACGAGAAGGGTTGTGCACCTCGCCGTGACGCACGAGATGGATCTGGTCGGCTACCACCCTCCAAGTGTACGTTTCCCCAAGCTGCGGATTCACCGTGACCTCCGTCCGGATCCGAACGACGAGCGACGGCTAAGCTGTCGGGGTGAGTGAACGCGTCGTTGTGAAGAACCTGGCCGCCCTGTCCGACGGTCCCGTCACCGTCTCCGGATGGGTCGAGACCGTCCGCGACCAGAAGAAGGTGCAGTTCGTCGTCCTCCGGGACGAGAGCGGCGCCGTGCAGCTGGTGAACCCGGCCGTCCGGGAGCTCGACCCCGAGGTCGAGGGTTCCGCCGAGCGCCTCGCCACCACGGAGGCCATCTCAGCCCTCGCGCACGGCTCCTTCATCACCGTCACCGGCGAGCTCAAGCACGACGAGCGGGTCAAGCTCGGTGGCATCGAGGTCAAGGTGGCCACCCTGGACGTCGTCACCGCTGCGAACCCCGAGACGCCGATCGCGGCGGACTCCTCACTCGACAAGCGCCTCGACTGGCGCTTCCTCGACCTGCGCCAGCCGAAGCAGGCCCTCATCTTCCGCATCCAGACCACGTTCGAGCACGCGCTGCGTCAGTACTGGATCGACAACGACTTCATCGAGATCCACACCCCGAAGCTCATGGCGAGCGCGAGCGAGTCGCGTGCCGAGCTCTTCGAGGTCGACTACTTCGAGGGCAAGGCGTACCTCGCGCAGTCACCGCAGTTCTTCAAGCAGATGGCGCAGTCCGCCGGCTTCGGCAAGGTGTTCGAGGTCGGACCCGCGTTCCGCGCCGACCCCTCGTTCACGAGCCGTCACGCGACCGAGTTCACGAGCGTCGACGCCGAGATCAGCTGGATCGACTCGCACGAGGACGTCATGACGCTGCACGAGGAGCTCCTCGTCGCCGGCTTCACGGCCGTCAAGGCCAAGCACGGCGAGCAGATCGCGGAACTCTTCGGCATCGAGCTCGAGGTCCCCTCCCGTCCGTTCCCGCGCATCCCGCTGGCCGAGGCCAAGCGCATCGTCGCCGAGCGCGGCTACGAGGTGCCCCGTGCCGACGACGACATGGACCCCGAGGGCGAGCGCCAGATCGCGGCCTACGTCAAGGAGACCTACGGCCACGAGTTCGTCTTCCTCACCGACTACGCCTCGAGCATCCGGCCGTTCTACCACATGCGCAACAGCGAGGACGGCTCGCTCACCAACAGCTACGACCTCATCTACAACGGTGTCGAGATCTCCACGGGTGCACAGCGTGAGCACCGCGTCGAGGTGCTCATCGAGCAGGCGAAGGAGAAGGGCCTCGAGCCCGAGGAGCTCGAGTTCTACCTCGACTTCTTCCGCTACGGCGTCCCGGCGCACGGCGGCTTCGGCATGGGCCTGGCCCGCGTGCTGATGCTCATGCTGCACGAGACCTCGATCCGCGAGGTGACCTACCTGTTCCGCGGCCCGACCCGCCTCGCCCCGTAGAGAGGACATCCATGAAGATCGTCATCCTCTACGGAACCGAATCCGGTAACGCCGAACGGCTCGCCAACGACCTCGGCAAGGCCATCGGCTCGCAGCACGAGTGGCGCGTCGTCGACCTCGGCGACGTGTCCCCCGACGAGCTCTCGGCCGACGAGATCCACATCTTCATCACCTCGACGTACGGCGACGGCCTCCTCGGTGAGACCGGCCAGATCTTCTACGAGGCGCTCGAAGAGTCGGGTACCGACCTCGACGGGATCCGCTACGCCATCTTCGGTCTCGGCGACAGCAGCTACGAGGACACCTACAACCAGGGCAGCTCCCTGCTCGACGCCCTGTTGACGGAGAACGGGGCCACCCGCTTCGGCGAGTTCGGGCTCCACGACGACGGTGGCTTCGAACGCAAGAAGGACGTCGCGCTCGCCTGGCTGCCCGGCGTGCTCGCGGCAGCCGAACAGCTCTGAGCACAGCCGCGACGAGTCCGACGGTCCCGTCCGTGGCTCGGACACCGCCGGCCGGGTAACCTCGATCGTCTGATCGAGGGGTGCGATGTGATGGGTGCAGCGACCGACGCCGTCGTCCGGCGCCTGCGCGACGCGGGGTGCGTGTTCGCCGAGGAAGAGGCGGCCCTCCTCCTCGCGGAGGCGACGGATCCGCAAGAGCTCGAAGCGATGGTCCGGGCCCGTGTCGACGGCCGGCCGCTCGAACAGCTCCTCGGCTGGGTGGCGTTCCGAGGCCATCGGCTCGTCGTCGACGAGGGGGTCTTCGTGCCGCGCCAGCGGACGGGTCTCCTGGTGGAGCTCGCATCCGCGCACCTGCACGAGGGCGCGACGGTGGTCGAACTCTGCTGCGGTGTCGCCCCGGTCGGTGCTGCGCTGCTCGCGGAGTGGCCGGGCCGTCTCGAGCTCTGGGCGTCGGACATCGACCCGGTCGCGGTGCGGAGCGCCCGTCGCAACCTGGCGCCACTCGGCGGGACCGTGGTGGCGGGCGACCTCTTCGGTGGCCTGCCGGACCGTCTCCGCGGGTCCATCGACGTCCTGGTCGCGAACGCCCCGTACGTCCCGAGCGCCTCGATCTCCCTGATGCCGAGGGAGGCTCGCGACCACGAGGCGGTGATCGCGCTCGACGGCGGCGCGGACGGCCTCGACGTCCAGCGGCGACTCATCGCGGCGTCGTCGGAGTGGCTCCCCGCTGGCGCCCACCTCGTCGTCGAGACCAGCACGCGTCAAGCGGAGCGGACGGCGGGACTCATGGAGTCGGCGGGCTACTCGGCCGTGATCCGGCGCGACGACGACCTCGACGGCACGGCCGTCGAGGGGGTCCGTCACTGACGACTCAGGAGCGCGCGAGCTCGAAGTCCACGGCGGAGCGCTCGACGACGAGCTGACGCACGATCTGCACCACGCGGACGTGCTCCGGGTGCACCTGGTACCGCTCAAGCGCCTCGAGGGACGGGTAGTCGCCGACCAGGACGACGTCCCAGTTGCTCTCCGGGTACGCGATGTTGCGCCCGACCTGCAGGCTCTCGATGTCGTCCGGCATGACCGCGGCGAGGCCTTCCAGCTCCGCCTGCATCGTGGCGAAGGCGGCGTCGCGCTCGGTCTCGTCGGTGGCGGCCAGCTTCCAGCTGACGATGTGGCGGATGGTCACGGGGACTCCAATGGGTCGGGACGGTGGCGGCTGGGCCGACGACTCAGCCGGCGAGCAGGGCCGCCCGCAAGCGGTCGGGATCGATGCGCCAATAGTTGTGGACCTTGCCGTCGATGAGGACGACGGGGATCTCCTCCCAGTGGCGGTCGTGCAGGATCGGGTCGTCGAGGATCGACAGTTCCTCCCGCTCGATCGCCGGAGCGTCGGCGGGAAGACCGGCGACGACCTCGTCGATCACGGCACGCGCATCGTCGCAGAGGTGACAACCGGGTTTGCCGATGAGCGTGAGATGGAGAGCGGACACCCTTCCACTGTACGGGGTGGCCTACGGCCCGGGCGCGGTCTTCCGACGACACCTGTCGCTTTTCCGACGGGTGTCTGCGACGATGCTCGGGTGCGACCGGACGAAACGAAGAGTGACAGCAGCACTGGTGCCGGAAGCATCGGGTCCAGACGCTCTGGCCTCGGCCGGTCGAGGTCCGTTGTCATTGGGTGATGCCTGCACACTCTGAAGCCGCGACCATCCTCGGCGAGCGACTCCGCGCCGCTCGCAACGAGCGCCAGCTGACCCTCGAGGACCTCGGCGTGCTCGCCGGCATGCACTGGACGAACATCGGCAAGATCGAGCGCGGGCAGGTGCACCCGAGCGTCGAGACCCTGGTCCGCCTGAGCACCGCACTCGACCTGGATCCGGCGCAGTTCGTGACGGGTCTCGACGCGGACATGTACCCGGGGCGGACGCACAAACTGACCGCGCGCGACCTGCTCGCGGCACGACGGGACCAGGAGCGCTGAGGCCTCACCCTCGCGCAGGCCGTCAGAAGGTGATGGGCCACAGGTACTGGTGACCGCCGGGGCGGAACCAGGACACCTGCACGCTGCTCGCACGCGCGAGCGTGCTGCCGAGGACCTCGAACTCGAGCGCACTGCCCGGCGTCAACCGACACGGCTGCAGCGGCGAGAGCAGCCCCGGCCCGATCATCCGGAGGACGACCCAGTGGACGGCTTCGTCGCTGACGTTCCGCAACCGGTAGCGCGGGGCGTCGTCCCGCTCGACGATGAACGGCACTCGATAGGCGGGTTCGCGACGGTTGCGGCGGGCGATGGGCGGGAGTTCACGGGTCATGGGACGACGGTACGAACGACCGCCGACGATCTCGGGCCGAGGGGCCGCGTGCCGCGGCGTGCTGTGGACCGGTCGCTGCCTGGCTCGCTTGTGGAGGAGCGTCGTCGCCCTCAGCGCGAGCATTGCCCGATCGCCGCGCCAACGCCAGAAAGCGCCATGCCCTCAGGGGCCGGCGCTTCCGGTGGACGCGATGTCGACGAGCGCTCCTGACGGAGCGGCCCGCTACTTCTTGTTGCGGCGCTGGTGACGGGTCTTGCGAAGCAGCTTGCGGTGCTTCTTCTTCGCCATACGCTTGCGGCGCTTCTTGATAACAGAACCCACGGATTTACCTCACAGAATTGGGGGGCTTGGCCGCAGGGATCGCGACCGAAGAGAACAAGTCTTGTCACCAGTCTAGCCGATTGCGGCGCGCGTCGTTCACACGTCGTTCGCCTGCAGGCTGGTAGGGGCAGGAGACCGCTCAGCCGACGTCGGCGACAGGACGCTGCCTGACCGCCTCGACAGCCGTCTCCGGAACCCGGAACGACTTCCCGAACCGGATGGCGGGGAGCTCCCCCGAATGCACGAGTCGGTACACGGTCATCTTGGACACGCGCATCATCTCGGCGACTTCGGCCACGGTGAGGAAGCGGACGTCTGCAGCATCCTGCGTCATCGAACCCCTCCGGTACGCCTGGCGACACTCTGGAACGGCGGTCCGAGGTCCGGATCGCCGCATGGCAACTCTAGAGGGACGACGACCGCCTGTACATCCCCTGGGTGAACGGTATGGAACCGGCAGGCCTACGGGCGCAGCTTCTTCGTGACCGACTGGACCGCGTGCGTGACGTCCGCCGCGACCTTCCCGACCGAGCCCGCGACCGCCTTCGCCTGCTCCGGCAGTGAGAGGGCGGCGAAGTCGACGTCGTCGTCCGCGTAATCGACGCTGAGGAACGGGATGAGCCAGTCCTCCACGTCCTCGAGGGGGGCGTAGTCCAAGCTGTAGTAGCGGTGCTGGCCTTCCTCGCGGACCTCGACGAGTTCCGCTTCGCGGAGGACCTTCAGGTGCTTCGACACGGTGGGCTGGCTGAGGCCGAGCTGCGCGACGATCTCGGAGACACTCGTCCCCGCTCCGCCGTGCCGTTCGAGCAGCAGTGCGAGGATGTCCCGCCTGGTGGTGTCAGCGATCACGTCGAAAATGTCGGCCATGCTCCAACGATAGTGATCGAGCGCGCGGAGTACCATTGCCTCCGGCGCAGTCCTGAGGTGTTGAGGGGTCAGATGAGCGGCAATGCCATGGGTCGTCGTCCCGAGATCATCGTCCGGCACGGACTCGCACGGGTCAGGGAGGCCGTCAGCGACTTCGCGGCGAAGTCCACCTCCCGGTTCGCCATCCTCGTGTTCAGCTTCCTGATCTTCGTGTTCACGATGCTGTTCTCGCTCCCCATCGCGAGCGCAGACCGCGAGGTGACCCCGATCGCCGACGCCCTGTTCACCGCGGTCTCGGTCATCTGCGTCACCGGACTCTCCACCGTCGACATGGCGACGCACTGGTCCCTGTTCGGGCACGTCCTGGTGTTCATCGGCGTCCAGATCGGAGCCCTCGGCGTCCTGACGCTCGCCTCGATCCTCGGCTTCGTCATCGCCCGACGACTCGGCCTGCGCCAGAAGCTCATGGCCGCGAGCGACACCAACCCGCTGCGGTCGCACCACGGGCCGGTCGCCGAGGGCCAGGCCGTCCGCCTCGGCGAGATCGGCAACCTCCTCGTCACCGTCGCCGTGAGCGCCCTCGTGATCGAGGCGGCGCTCGCGGTCCTCCTGTTCCCGCGGATGCTGCTCGACGGCATCAACCCGTGGGACGCCGCCTGGAACAGCGTCTACTACGCCGCCATGGCGTTCACGAACACCGGCTTCACGCCGAACGCCGAGGGCCTCGCGGCCTTCGAGAACGACTACTGGTTCCTGAGCATCCTCATGCTCGGGGTCTTCCTCGGCAGCATCGGCTTCCCGGTCATCTACGCGTTGAGCCGCAACTTCCGGCGCCCGAGCCGGTGGTCGCTGCACGTCAAGCTCACCCTCGTGACCACGATCATCCTGTTCTTCGCGGGCGCGCTCGCCTTCATCCTGCTCGAGTTCAACAACCCCGAGACGTGGAACAAGTGGAACCTGTGGGACACGATCTTCCAAGGGTTCTTCCTGTCCGCGATGACGCGGTCGGGTGGGTTCTCGACCGTCGACATCGGTGATCTCAACGGCTCCACCCTGCTCGTCGCCGACATGCTCATGTTCATCGGCGGTGGCTCCGCGTCCACCGCGGGCGGGATCAAGGTGACCACCCTCGCCGTCCTGTTCCTGGCGGCGTTCGCCGAGGCGAGGGGCCGCGAAGGTGTCGAGGTCTTCCGACGTCGGATCCCGCAGGACGTGCTCCGCGTCGCGGTCAGCGTCGTCCTCTGGGGTGCGACCATCGTCGCCCTGTCCACCATCGTCATCCTGCAGATGACCAAGGCACCGCTCGACCACGTGCTCTTCGACGTCATCTCGGCGTTCGCGACCGTGGGCCTCAGCACCGGCCTCGTGTCGGACCTCCCCGACGCCGGGGTGTACGTGCTCGCGGTCACCATGTTCCTCGGCCGCGTTGGTACAGTGACACTCGCTGCAGCCGTGGCCGCGAGCCAGAGCGGCCAGCTGTTCAAGCGACCCGAAGAGAGGCCCATCGTTGGTTGACCGCATCAAGCACGACGCCCCGGTCCTCGTCATCGGACTCGGACGGTTCGGCGCCGCCTGCGCCGGCGAGCTCGACCGACTCGACCGCGAGGTGCTCGCGATCGACGACAACTCGGACCTCGTGCAGAAGTGGTCCGACCGGGTCACCCACACCGTGCAGGCCGACGCGAAGAACATCGAGGCCCTCCGCCAGATCGGTGCCCAGGACTTCTCGGTCGCCGTCGTGGCCGTCGGCTCCTCGATCGAGGCGAGCGTGCTCATCACCGCGAACCTCGTCGACCTCAAGATCCCGCAGATCTGGGCCAAGGCCGTCTCCCAGTCGCACGGCAAGATCCTCGCCCGCGTGGGCGCGAGCCATGTCATCTACCCCGAGCGGGAGGCCGGCGAGCGCGTGGCGCACCTCGTGTCCGGACGGATGCTCGACTTCATCCAGTTCGACGACGACTTCGCCCTCGTGAAGATGTACCCGCCGAAGCCCATCCGCGGCCTCAACCTGACGGAGTCGGGCGTCCGCACGAAGTACCGCATCACGGTCGTCGGCGTGAAGTCACCCGGGAAGCCGTTCACCTACGCGACCGCGGACACCGTCGTCTCGAACCACGATCTGATCATCGTCTCGGGCACCTCCGCCGACATCGAACGCTTCGCGTCCCTCGAGGGCTGACGACTCAGACGAGCCGGCGGGCGTAGCAGCGCGACAGGGGTTCGTCGACGTAGGGCCCGAACGCGGGGATGGGCGAGTATCCCTCGCGCTCGTAGAACCGCATCGCGTCGGGTTGCGCGGTCCCCGTCTCGAGCAGCAGCTCCACGACACCGAGCGATCCTGCCTCGGCTTCGAGCGCTCGGAGCACCGCGACCGCGACGCCGGTGCCGCGCGCCTGAGGAGCCACGAACATGCGCTTGATCTCCGCACGCTGCTCCCCGAGGAGCCGCAGGCCTCCGCAGCCGACCGGCGTGCCCACCTCGTCCCTCGCCACGAGGAAGACCGCGATGTCGTCCCCCGACGGCGGTGTTCCCGGCTCATGGTCGTCGCTGCCGTAGCGGGCGTCGAGCTCGGCGCGCTGTGCCCGGCGCAGTTCGGTTCCGGCCTCGTCGGCCCAGTCGACCCGGTCGATCGTGATCGTCATCCCATGTCCCATCATTCCGTAACGTTCATTACGGTAACATCTGTCACGAGGTGAGACGCACATGGCCAGAACGAAGGATCCCGAGGCGCAGGCGCGCATCTCCCACGCGGTCTGGGAGGTGCTGGGCGAGCACGGTCCCCAGGGGTTGACCCTGCGCGCCGTCGCAGACCGCGCCGGGTGCACGACCGGTCTCGTCCTCCACCGCTTCCCGGACAAGCGGGCGCTGCTGCTGCACGCACGGGACCTCCTCCACGAACGCACGGCGGCGCGTACGGCCCAGCTCGAAGCGTCCGCCGACACCCCGCGACTCGCCCTGCGCGCCGTCCTCCGCCAAGCCCTCTCCCTCACCGAGGAGACCCGCCAGGAGGCCAGAGTCTGGCTGGGGTACCTCGCGGCGGCGCTCGACGACGACGTCCTCGCCGGACGGCATCGCGCGGGTCACGCGGTGTTCGTCGCCCGCACCCGGCGCCTCGTCGCCGAGATCCGGCCCGAGCTGAGCGCGGACGAGGTCGCGGCGACGGCCACGATCGTCGTCGGATTCGTCGAGGGCGTGAGCACCCTGAGCACGGCCGACGACGACCACTACGACGCCACAGCCCAGCTCGCCGCGCTGGACCGACTGCTGTCCACCCTCGGGCTCGACGAGACGAGCGACGCATGATCGTCGTCCACCGGTGGGCGGAGGCGACCGCCCACCACCGCGAACGGTTCTCCGAGCTCCTCGAGGGGTACCACCGGCGGACCGAGCACGAGAAACTCCTCGGCCGGGAGCCGCGTGAGGACGAGGCCGTTCCGACGACCACCCTCCCCGCCCGCTACCGGGCAGAGGTCGCCGACCCGGGCACCGCCTTCGCCGCCGACGAGATCCTCTTGGCTGTCGAGGACGGTCGGGTGCTCGGCTGCGTCGTGCTGACGGCCGGCCCGTCGCCGGAGCTCAAGCGCCTGTGGGTCGACCCTCGCGCCCGCCGGCGGGGCGTGGCCGCGACCCTGCTCGAGGCTGCGACGACCGCCGCCAGGCGACGGGGCGACGACACGGTGCGTCTCTCCGTCTGGCACTGGCGGTCCGCAGCGATCGCGCTCTACCGACGGTCCGGCTTCGTCGCGGTCGCCTCCTGGGACGACAGACCCGGCCTCGACTGCTTCGTGCGGTCGCTGGCCTGATCGGGTCCTCGGCGGGTCAGGACGCCGAGAGCTCCTCGGCACGTGCGATCGCGGCGGCCGCGGCACGGTCGAAGGTCTCACTGAAGCCCGCCTCGGCGAGGACCGCGAGCGCACGCTCCGTCGTCCCGTTCGGGCTCGTGACGTTGATGCGCAGCTGCTCGGCGCTCTCCCCCGTCGTCGCGAGCAACTCCGTGGCGCCCCGGAAGGTGCCGTTGACCATCAGCGACGCCTGCTCAGGCGTGAAGCCGAGGCCGATCGCCGTGCGGGTCAGCTCCTCGACGAGGTAGTAGACGTAGGCGGGACCGGAGCCGGAGATGGCGCTCAGCGCGTCGATCTTCGACTCGGGGATGACGACGACCTGGCCGACCGTCTCGAAGAGCGCGGTCACCACGGCGAGGTCCTCGTCGGAGGAACGGGTGCCCGGGGCGAGCCCCGTGACCCCCAGGCCGACGTAGGACGGGGTGTTCGGCATGGACCGCAGCACGGACACCGACGCCGGAAGGGCGGCTTCGAACGCGGCTCCGCGGATGCCTGCGGCGAGGCTCACGACGATCGTCCCCGGCTGCAGCGCGTCGGCGATCTCGGCGAGGAGGTCGGCGACCATATAGGGCTTCACGCCGATCAGGACGATCTTCGCCGCAGCCGCCGCCCGGCGGTTGCCGTCGGCATCCTGCTCGAGCGCGATCGAGGTGACCCCCGGCAGCTCGGCCAGGGCCTCCGCCTTGGCAATCGTCCGGTTCGTGACGGTGATGCCACCGTCGACCTCGACACCCGGTTGGACGAGGCCACGCAGCACGGCCCCTCCCATCGAACCGGCTCCGAGGATGGCGATGCTGGGCAGGCTGATCGTTTCACTCACCCTGCGAGTCTAGGGACCCGCGTGCTCGTCGGCACCTGCCCGGATCGGGTCAGTCGGCGAGACAGGCGCCCGACGGCACCGCCGACTGGAGGGAGGTCGCGAGCGCGACGACCGGCAGGACCTCGTCCATCGCCAAGGCGTAGCCGATCGGCGCGGAGTCCGCGTCTCGAGCGAAGATGACGCCCTCCACCTCGCCGGACTCGGTGAGGAGCGGACCGCCGGAGTTCCCCGGCTGCACCGTCCCCGACAGCGTCACCACCTGTCGGCTCGTCGGGTTCGCTCCGGTGATGTCGGCGACGAGGCTCGGCCCGACGACGATGACCTGCGCGCCGCCCGCGGTGTACGGGCCGCCGAACGGGTAGCCGGCGACGACCGCCTTCGCCCCTGGCGCGGGGTTCGGGGCGAGCGGCAGCACCCTGGCGCCGAGCCCGTCGACGCGGATGACGGCGAGGTCGTCGACCGGGTCGAAGTAGACGATCCGCCCCGGCTTGGGCATGGACCCCGGCACCTCGACCACGGGCTCGCTGACGCCGGCGAGGACGTGCGCGTTCGTCATGACCAGGTCGTCGGCGAAGACGAAGCCGCTGCCGGTGAGGCTCCGCGCACAGGACTCGGCGGTGCCGCTGATGCGCACGACGGACTCGGACGCCGTCTGCAGCGCCGGCGTCGAGGTGTCGAGCTGCGGGGCCGCCGGGACGTCCGCCGTTCCACCGAAGGCCTCGATGACTCGCTGCGCGCCGCCGTCGACCACCGTGGAACGCAGCTGGGCGAGCGTGCTCTTCACCTGGACGGGCGTGACGCGATCGATCGTGCCGATCACCGCCGAGGACCCCACGGCCTGCGCGAGGAGCGGGATGCCGAGTGACCCCACACCGAGCGCGGCGGTGACGAGGACGAGCGCGGTGACGACCAGGTTGAGGGCGGCTCCCAGGAGTCGCTCCAGCCCGCGCAGCGGGGTCTTCCGGACGACCGAACCGATGGCCCCACCGATGACGGCACCGATCGTGTACCCGATGCTCAAGAGGACGACGGCTGCGGCGACCGCGGCCCAGCCCCGCCAGGCCGTGTCCGGAACCCAGGAGGCGACGAGCGGGATCGCGAAGAAGGCGCCCACACCACCCGCCATGAGGCCGACCAGTCCGCCGAGGCTCCCGAGGAGCCCGGCGCGCCACCCGCGGATCACGAACACGATCAGGATGACGACGAGGACGATGTCGAGGATCACGCCGGGTTGCATCCTGCGATCCTGCCATCACCGACCGACAGTGGCCTCCGGAAGTGCTGGGAGCCCTTCGACAGGCTCAAGGACCGGGAGCGACTCTGGGAGCTGTGACGCCGCTCGGCCCGCGGAAGAAGTCGGTGAGGAGCGTCGAGCACCGCTCGGCCTCGACACCGGCGTAGACCTCCACGCGGTGCTGCAACCGCCGGTCGCGCAGGACGTCGTAGACCGAGCCGACCGCGCCGGCCTTCTCGTCCCAGGCACCGAACACGACGCGCGGGATCCTGGCCGCGAGGATCGCTCCGGCGCACATCACGCACGGCTCGAGGGTGACGACGAGCGTGAGCTCCGTCAGGTGCCAGTCGCCGAGCGCGCTCGCGGCGGCACGGATCGCGACGACCTCGGCGTGGGCCGTCGGGTCGGTGTGCAGCTCCCGCTCGTTGCGGCCTGCGGCGACGACGGTCCCGTCCGGAGCGACGAGGACGGCGCCGACCGGGACGTCGTCGGTCTCCAGCGCCGCCTCCGCCTCGGCGAGGGCGAGGTCCATCCAGGCGACGAACTCGGCCGGTGCGTGCATCCGTCATCTCCCCGAAATCCTCGTCACCACGCGAGCGACTAGATTGATCGTATGCGAGTGCACGTAGCCGACCACCCTCTCATCACCCACAAGCTCACGGTGCTCCGCGACAAGACGACACCGTCGCCCGTGTTCCGGGCCCTCACCGAGGAACTCGTCACCCTGCTCGCCTACGAGGCGACCCGTGGCGTCACCGTCGAGGAGATCACGATCCAGACCCCGGTCACCGAGACCGTCGGCGTCAAGATCAGCGAGCCGCGTCCACTCGTCGTCCCGATCCTGCGCGCCGGACTCGGCATGCTCGAGGGCATGGTGAAGCTGCTCCCCACGGCCGAGGTCGGGTTCCTCGGCATGGTGCGCAACGAGGAGACGCTCGAGCCCACCACGTACGCCGAGCGACTCCCGGACGACCTCTCCGACCGCCAGTGCTTCGTCCTCGACCCGATGCTCGCGACCGGCGGCTCGCTCGCCGCCGCGATCGACTTCCTCTTCCAGCGCGGAGCGGTGCACGTCACCGCGATCTGCCTGCTCGCCGCCCCCGAAGGCCTCGAGCGCCTCGAGGCCGAGACCGCGGGCAAGGACGTCACCATCGTCCTCGGCGCACTCGACGAGCGTCTCGACGAGAACGGCTACATCGTGCCGGGCCTCGGCGACGCCGGCGACCGCCTCTACGGCGTCGTCTGAGCCGCGACCTCCCGCTGACCCGAGGCGGATCGGCGCCCTGACGGGCGGCGGTCCGCCTCGAACCGTTCCACGGGCGCCCGCAACACCCCCACGCAACAAACCGTCATCTGGCGCAGATACTTGACAGGATCCGGGCCGTTCCTGTTGTATTGCGGACTATGACGACCAACGCGCCCACCCTGACCTCCTTCGAGGCCCCTGGGGACGCCGGCATGATGATGCCCGGCCGCGCGGTCATGTGCTGCCGAATGTGTCGCTGATCCGACACCTCCAGCATCGGTAGCGATCCCGTCGGATCCGCTCCACTGCTCCAGCACGACAGAGTCCGTCGCTCCCCCACCCGGTGAGCCGACTCCCGGACGCACCCCGTCCGCGCCCGGCCGACGCGCCACCTTCCCGGATCGCGGGACCGCCACTGCCCACCGGCAGGCGGGATCAGCCCGAGCGCACCGCGCACGATCCGCCGCAGCATCATCACCCCGAGGACTTCCCGCTCATGTCTCTTGCAGCCGTTCAGACCACCCGCCCCGCCCGCCAGCTCGCCGCCGTCGAGGACGCCCCTCGTACCGCGACGCCGCACGTCCGCGCCGTTCCGGCCGGTCCGGAAGCCCGCGGCTTCGTCCTCTACGTCGGACTCGACGAGGCCAAGGCGCAGGCAGCCGGTACGAGCCTCGGCGAGATCGTCGAGGCCATCAAGGCCCTGACCGCCCAGTTCGCCCCTGACGCCGAGACGCACGCCGCCGTCGCCCTCGCACCCCGCGGTGCCGGCGGACGCGACCTCGACGTCGTCCGCCTCGCCCTCCAGGACCCGTCGGCCCTCGCGGCCCACCGTGACGAGGTCGACGAGGAGGAGCAGGACGTCGCCCACGCCGGCGTCGTCGTCGACATCTCCCGCAAGCGCCTCGTCCTCGACAACGAGCCCGCGGCCCTCACCTACAAGGAGTTCGAGCTCCTGCAGTACCTCGTGCTCCGCGAGGGTCGCACCATCGAGCGTGCCGAGCTCATCTCGTCCCTGTGGCGGGCCGGCGACGACGAGGAAGTGCCCAACGAGCGGACCATCGACGTCCACGTGCGTCGTCTCCGCGCCAAGCTCGGTCGCTACGAGGACATCGTGCGCACCGTGCGCGGGGTCGGCTACCGCTTCGACCGCCACGCGGACGTGTCGATCCGCTACGCCAGCACGCCGTCGCCCGACCTCTTCTGAGCCGCAGCGGGGCAGCGCACACGAACGGGCCCGGCGGGTGGACATCCACCCGCCGGGCCCGTTCTCATGCCACCGGTCACTGCACGCGTGGGCGCTTCGGGGTCTCTCCGGGAGCCGGCACCGGACGCATCGCGAGCTTCCAGACACCGAACACCGCGATCGCTCCGGCGACGACGAACAGGACGAGCGCGTACCAGGGGGCACTCGAGGCCTCGCCCAGCACCACGATGCCGATACCGACGGCGACGAGCGGGTCGACGACGGTCAGGCCGGCGACCACCAGGTCGGGTTGACCACTCTGGTGCGCCTTCTGGACGAAGAAGCCGCCCAGTCCGGCCGCGACGAGCAGCGCGACGATGCCGACGACCGTCAGGCCCTCGAAGTTCTGCGTGATGACCCGGTTGATGACGACCTTCGCGAGCGTCACGACGAAGCCGTACAGCACCCCGGCCGCGACGACGTAGAACACCGTGTGCAGCTTCCGGCGCCACAGCGCGTAGGCGCCGGCGAGCGCGAGCGTCACGACCGCGAGCATGATCAGGATGATGATCAGCTGCGGCTGGCGGATCGGTTCCTCGATCGCGTACAGGGCTGCGACGATCACGAAGAGCCCGATACCCGCGACGCAGAGCACCATCGCGCGGGTCTGCTCCTTCGTGATGCGGACCTTCGTCACCCTGGCGTTCAGGAGGGCCGTGATCACGAGGGCGATCGCGCCGAGCGGCTGGACCACGATGAGTGGCGCGAACGCGAGGGCGACGAGCTGGAAGACGATCGCCAGCGCCAGCAGGAGCGTGCCGATGAGCCACGACGGCCGACCGAGCAACTGCGGCAACTGCTTCAGACCGAAGGCCGACGATGCGGCCTCGACCTTGCCGACGCCACGGGACTGCAGCTGCGTCCCCACCGCGAGGAAGAACGCGCCGACGAGCGCGATCGGGATGCCGATGGCCTGGTACGGCGTGACGGAGATCGTCGGCAGGTCGAGGTCTCCGGCCGTCCGGAGCGACTCGGCCACGAGACCGGCGGAGCCGGAGAGCACCAGGGCGCCGGCGGCCAGGGCCGGGAACGTCGCGATCCCCATCACTTGGCCGCCGCACTCGTGCCGACGGCCGCCGTCTCAGCGTCTCCGAGCTTCTGCTCCGGGACGACCTTGGCGTCCTGGCTCGGGAAGACGACCTTCTGGACGATGATGATGATCGACGCGGCGACCGGGATCGCGACGAGCGCACCGAGGATGCCGCCGAGCGCACCGCCACCGAACGCCGCGATGACCACGAGGGCGCCGGGCACGGCGACGGCCTTGTTCATGATGCGCGGGCTGAGGACGTACGCCTCGATCTGCATGTAGATCAGGTAGTACCCGATCGCGAAGAGGGCGGTCACCGGCGAGGCGAAGAGGCACAGGGCACTGTTCACGATCGACGCGCTCAGCGTCCCGACGAGCGGGATCATCGATCCGATGAAGGCGAGGAGCGCGAGCAGCGGCGGGAACGGGGCGCCGATGATGCTGAGGAAGATGAAGCTCAGCACACCGTTGACGAGCGCGAGGCCGACCTGACCGACGACGTATCGTCCGACGGCCTGCGTGATCTCCTCGAGCACCTGCGCGAAGCCCTCGCGGCGGTAGGCGGGGAGGAAGCGGTACGTGACGGCCTTCATCGAGCGGAGCGACGCGAGGAAGTACAGCGTCAGGATGAGGACGATGATCGCTCCCGTGATGCCCGAGGCGACGCCGGCGCCGACCGCGACGATGCCGCCGCCGATGTTCAGCAGGTTGTTCGGGTCCTTGAAGAACGCGAAGACGTCGTTCAGCGCGGAGTCGATGTCGAGGGTGTTGCCCACGGTGTTCTGGACCCAGCCGACGAAGTCGCTGTTCAGGAACTGCTGCGAGATCCGCGGGTAGTCGTTCACGAAGTTCGTGATCTGCGTCACGAGCAGCGGGACGATGGCGAAGATGATCCCGACGAAGGCACCGATCACCGCGAGGAAGACGACCGCGATCGCGAGGCCGCGGGGCAGCTTCTGTTCCAGCCACGACACGAGCGGGTCGAGGCCCAGCGCGATGAACAGGGCGACGCCCACGTAGATCAGCGTGGTGCTCAGTTGGGTGACGATGCTGCCCAGCACGAGCGCGACGAGCACGCCGATACCGCCGACGAGGCCGATGCGGAACGCGTTGATCCGGACGCTCGGTGCCGAGGGCTGCAGCGCCGCGACCACCGCAGCGGAGGGCGGCGAGGACGCCGCCGCCTTCGCTGCCCGTTCCTGCTTCGCCTGCTCGTGCTTGGCGCGCCTGGCTTCGCGCTCCTCCGGGGTGGAGGAGAACCCCGGCAACCGGAGCTTGGGGGTCTTCATCGTGCGGTCTCCTCGGTGGTGATACGGGTTGGAGCTGGTCGGAATCGGTACATCCTGCGTCTCCTTCGTACGGCGGTCGCTCGGACCGCCGCTCTGTGCCTACAGTAGTGAGACGGAGCGTGGCCCGCTGATGTCACGCTCCCTTCTGGGGAAAGCGGTCGCACGATGTCGCGGGTCGGATCAGAGAGGTGGCTGCACGGTGGGAGCTGAGCCTGCGCGGACACCCGTGAGCCTGCTCGATCAGGCGACGGACCGCACCCTCGTCGAGCGCTGCGTCGACGGCGACACCCGCGCCTTCCAGGTGCTCATCACCCGATACGGCCGGATGATGAAGGCCTACGCCGTCCGACTCACCCGTTCCTCCGCTGACGGCGACGACGTCGTCCAGGAGGCGCTCATCTCAGCCTGGAAGCGCATCGACACGCTCGAGGACGGGGCGATGGTGAAGAGCTGGCTGATGCGCATCGTCAGCCGGCGGGCGATCGACCTCATGCGGCAGCGCAAGGACACCGACTCGACCGACGACGCCGTCATCGAGGCGCCGGAACGCGACGGGCCGGAGCGGAAGGCCGAGGCGTCCTCACAGCTGGGAGCCCTGTCAGCCGCGCTCGACAGACTGCCGCACGGACAGCACCAGGCCTGGGTGCTCCGCGAGATCGGCGGGTACTCCTATGAGGAGATCGCCGAGCAGCTCGGGCAGAGTGTCGCGAGCGTGCGAGGCAGCCTCGCCAGGGCGAGAGCGAAACTGATGACGGAGATGGAGGGGTGGCGATGACCGACGGGACGCAGAGCGACGGGCTCGAGCCGGGCGGGTGCGCACACGGCATCGACGCCCTCACCGACTACCTCGAACGGGACATGCTGCCGGCGGACCCCACGATCGACGACTCCCCCGAGTGCCAGCGGATCCTCCGGTCGTTGCGGCGGGTCCGCTCACTCGCGGCGCCGCTGCTCGAGGCCGACGAGGAAGCGGTCACGACGCTCGACCAGGACTGGATCCGCGGGATCATGGAGAACATCGGCCGCGAGGCCAAGGCCGGCCGCGACATCCCGTTCGCGACGTCCGACGACGATGCGGCACTCGTCATCACGGAGGGCACGGTCCGCGGCCTGGTCCGCGGTGCCGGCGACCGCACCCCCGGCGTGCTCGTCGGCCGGTGTGTGCTCGACGGCGACGTGACGGTGGTCGGCGAGCCGATCACCCTGCACGTCACGGTCAGCATCGGCTGGGGCCGTTCGGTCGCCGAGGCTGTGGCACAGTTCCGCGAGGAGGTGCGCGCGAGTCTCGTGCAGCACACCGACCTGGTGGTGGCGGGACTCGACGTCGTCGTCGACGACCTGCACTTCGAGGCCGAGCAGCACGGAGAGGTGGGGGACGATGAGTGACCTGACGGACACGGGCGACGAGCTCGACACGCTCGCGATGGTCCTCGACGCGGCCGTCGAGGCGGTGCCGGGGGTCGTCCGGCTCACGGCGGCCGAACCGACGCTGGTGCGTGCCGCGCGCGAGGGCGTCGGAGCGCTCCTCGGCGCACCGGATCAGAGCGCGCGCGTGAGCGTCAAGCGGGTCCGCGGCGCCGTGGCCGTGCATGCGAACGTCGCCGTCGCCGCGGAACACGCGTCGCCCGCCGTCGCGCAGGCGGTGCACCGCGCGATCGCTGAGCTGCTCCCCTCGGCCGACGACGCTGCCGCTCCGACGATCACGGTGCGCGTCGTCGACGTCGTGCCGAGTGGCTCGCAGGAGTGAGCCCGGACGCTCCGCTCAGGTAGCGTCACTCGGGGAATTCCCAGTAAAAATAACAGTTCGATAACTACCGCTCGTTACCGATCCGTTATATGGTTTTGGAACGTCAGATGTTTGCTGTGGCAGCTGACGGAATGTGATTGCAGGACACTCTTGGTGCAAGGGAAAGAGAGCCGG
The DNA here is from genome assembly GCF_001421315.1 of Plantibacter sp. Leaf1. Taxonomy (NCBI): domain Bacteria; kingdom Bacillati; phylum Actinomycetota; class Actinomycetes; order Micrococcales; family Microbacteriaceae; genus Plantibacter; species Plantibacter sp. Leaf1. The sequence continues at coordinate 367,674 of NZ_LMJX01000001.1, forward strand.
TCGTAGCCTCTGCGACCGGCTCTCGCCATGTCCGGGGCCCGCCCGATGCGCAAGCATCCGTCCCGAAGTGCTGCTCATGCGCCGTCCAGGATAGATTCAGGTGGTGGATCGTCGGACAGCACCAGGAGACAGCATGGATGAGAGGCGACTCGCGATCGCCGCATGGGAATCGCTCTTCCGCGCCCAGGTCGAGGTCATGCGGCACATCTCGCACGACTTCCCGAGCCACGGCATCTCCCTGAACGAGTACGACGTCCTCCACACGATGTCGCGCGAGCCCGACCACCGCATCCGCCTGCGCGATCTCAACTCCAGCGTGCTGTTGTCGCAACCGAGCATCAGCCGTCTCGTCGACCGGCTGGTCGCCCGCGGCCTCGTCGGCAAATGCCCGGACCCGGACGACGGACGCGGCACGCTCGTGCGCATGACGGAGGCCGGGTACGACGTGTACCGCACCGTCGCCATCGCCCACGGCGCGACGATCGCCGAGCGCGTGACCACCTCGCTCAGCCCCGAGGAGATGACCACGCTCGCGACGCTGAGCGACAAGCTCCGCGGCGCCTGACACGGTCGGAGGGCGAGCCCGCGCCGCCCCACTGCCGTGTCCGATTCCCGCTCGTCCGGGTCGGTGGTGCGTGTCAGACTCGGGTCATGGACGACACACGGCGCACGGACTTCGCGGAACGCTACCGTGCGATCCAGGCTCGCGACCAGCGCTTCGACGGGCAGTTCATCACGGCCGTCAGCTCCACCGGGATCTACTGCCGTCCGTCCTGCCCGGCGCGGACCCCGAAGCCCGAGAACGTCACCTTCTACGCGACGAGCGCCGCCGCGCACGAGGCAGGCTTCCGCGCCTGCAAACGATGCCTGCCCGAGGCGGTGCCGGGGACGCCGGCCTGGAACCTCGGCAACGACGTCGCCGCTCGCAGCATGCGGCTCATCGCCGACGGGGTCGTGGAACGCGAGGGCGTTCCGGGACTCGCCTCGCGCCTCGGCTACTCGACCCGTCATCTGACGCGCATCCTCACCGCCGAGCTGGGCGCCGGACCCCTCGCGCTCGCCAGGGCCCACCGCGCCCAGGGCGCGCGCCAGCTCCTCACCGGAACCGACCTCCCCTTCGGTGACATCGCATTCGCCGCCGGGTTCTCGAGCATCCGGCAGTTCAACGACACGATGCGCGAGGTGTTCGAGCTGACCCCGGGGGAACTCCGGGCGAAGCACCGCAGGCTCGGTGAACCGGATCCCGGCTCCATCACCCTCTCGCTCCCGTTCCGACGCCCCTTCGACGCCGCTGGGGTCTTCGCCTGGCTCGCGCCACGAGCCGTCCCGGGCGTCGAGCTGGCCGGACCCGACCACTACTCGCGGCTCCTCGCACTCCCCGGCGGCACGGCCTGGTTCGAGGTCCGGCAGCTCGGCGACGACCTCCGACTCACCGCCGAGGTGACGGACCTCGCCGACCTGCCAGTGCTCGTCGCCCGGGTCCGCCGGCTCTTCGACCTCGACGCCGACCCGACGTCCGCCGACGCGGTGCTCTCGGCCGACCCTCGGCTCGCTGCCTCGGTCGCGGCCACACCGGGCATCCGACTCCCGGGGGCGGTCGACCCGGAGGAGATGCTGGTCCGGGCGATGGTCGGCCAGCAGATCACCGTGGCCGCGGCGCGCACCCAGCTCCGCCGTCTCGCGGACGAGGTGAGCACGACGGTCCCCGAACGGCACGGACTGCATCGCCTCTTCCCGACGGCGACGCAGATCGCAGACGGCGGGGAGGCGGCACTCGTCGGGCCCCGAGCGCGGATCGACAGTCTGCTCGGTGTGGCTCGGGCACTCGTCTCCGGGGAGCTGGCCATCGGGTTCGGCGACGACCGCGACGAGCTCCGGGCCCGCCTGCTCGCCATGAAGGGGATCGGCCCCTGGACGGCCGACTACGTCAGCATGCGGGTGCTCGGGAACCCCGACGCGTTCCTGCCCGGCGACGTCGCCGTCCGCACCGGGGCCGGCCGGCTCGGGTTGCCCTCCGACGCCCGGACCCTCACCGCGGAGGCGGAGGCGTTCGCCCCGTGGCGCTCGTACGTCTGCCTCCACCTGTGGAAGGCGGCGTCCACACCGGCACCGACCGCCAGACCATCAGCCCTCGAGAAAGGCCCAGCAGCATGACCACCATCATCTCCAGCACGAGCGTCCGCCGCGGCGACGGCCGGGCGTCCGGCGCGCAGCTCGCCGCGATCAGCCAGACCGTCGACACCCCGGACGGCCCCTTCACCGTCCTCGCGCGGGAGGACGGGGCGGTGCTCTCCTCCGGGTGGTCCGACGACATCGGCGTGATGCTCGAACGGATCCGGCCCGCCGACCGACCCGGCGAGACGGCGGCGGGGACCGTCGAGGCGATGGACGCCGTCCGCGCGTACTACGACGGTGACCTGACGGCGATCGACCTGGTCCCGGTCGCCCAGTTCGGCGGCCCGTTCCGCACCCACGCCTGGACGGTTCTGCGGACGATCGCCGCAGGACGCCCGGTGACCTACACGGAGTTCGCCGCGGCGAGTGGTCGACCGTCGGCGGTCCGTGCCGCGGCGAGCGCCTGCGCGACGAACGCACCCGCCCTGTTCGTCCCCTGCCACCGCGTGTTGCGGACGGACGGCTCGCTCGGCGGCTTCGCGTGGGGACTCGACGTCAAGCGCTCGTTGCTCGACCGCGAGGCCGCGCTGAGCTGAGCGCACCTCGACAGGCTCGGAGACCGGAACCGCTCGGAGACCGGAGCTGACGGCTGCGGTCAACCCCGCAGCTCGGACCAGCGCGCCGCGTAGGCTGACGGGATGGCCACTGCCCCGACGATCGTATGGTTCCGTGACGACCTCCGCCTGGCCGACAACCCCGCACTGCACGCGGCCGTCGAGCTCGGCGCACCGATCCTCTGCCTGTTCGTCCTCGACGACAGCGAAGAGCTCCGACCGCTCGGCGGGGCCTCCCGTTGGTGGTTGCATCACAGCCTCGAGGCGCTCGGGGACGACATCCGCGGGCTCGGCGGCACCCTCCTCCTCCGTTCGGGGAGTGCGGCCACGATCGTTCCTGAACTCGCCGCCTCCCTCGGAGCCGGCGCGGTGCTGTGGAACCGTCGATACGGAGCCGCGGAACGGGAGATCGACGCCGGGATCAAGACGGAACTGAAAGACGCCGGTCTCGACGCCCGGAGCTTCGCCGCGAACCTGCTCGCCGAACCCTGGGAGATCGTCACCGGGCAGGGCCAGCCGTACTCGGTGTTCACCCCGTTCTGGAAGGCGTCGTTACAACGTCACTCGGCGAACCCGCCGAGGCATCCGCTCCCCGCGCCCACCGAGCTGACCGGCGTCTCGGACGCGCCTGACGGTGACGAGCTCGGATCGTGGGACCTCCTCCCGACGAAGCCGGACTGGGCGGGTGGGCTCCGCGAACAGTGGACGCCGGGCGAGGCCGGAGCGGACGCACGACTCGCCGACTTCCTCGACGGTGGGGTCTCCGGGTACGCGGAGGATCGCGACTTCCCAGCCCAGCCGTCGACCTCCGGGCTGTCGCCGCACCTGCGGTTCGGGGAGATCAGCTCACCGCAGATCTGGCACGCGGCTCGCGACCGCCGCCGACACCTCGGCGACGACGGCGCGACGTTCCTCAAGGAACTCGGCTGGCGCGACTTCGCCTACCACTGCCTCTTCGCGTTCCCCGACCTCGCCACCCGCAACTGGCGGCAGGCCTTCGACCGCTTCCCCTGGCCGGACGTCGACCAGGACGCCTTCACCGCCTGGACCACCGGCCACACCGGCATCCCCCTCGTCGACGCCGGCATGCGCGAGCTGTGGACGACCGGCAGCATGCACAACCGGATCAGGATGGTCGTGGCGTCGTTCCTGACCAAGAACCTCCTCATCCACTGGCGGCTCGGCGAGGAGTGGTTCTGGGACACCCTCGTCGACGCGGACCCGGCGTCCAACCCGTTCAACTGGCAGTGGGTCGCCGGCAGCGGCTTCGACGCGTCGCCGTACTTCCGCATCTTCAACCCGGAACGCCAGCGGGAACGGTTCGATCCCGACGACGCCTACATCAAGCGGTGGGTGCCGGAGTTCGGGACGCCCGACTACCCCGAGCCGATCGTCGACCTCGGTGAGACGAGGCAGGCGGCCCTCGCCGCGTACGAGCACGTCAAGGGCGCCTAGCCCGGCCCGTCCTGTGGCACTTCGACAGGCTCAGTGACCGGGTGCGGCTCCGCGGGTGCGGAACAGGCCCGCGCGCTGCGCCGCCGCGATGGCGGCCGAACGGTTCGACACGTCGAGCTTCGTGTAGATGTGGGCGAGGTGCGACTTCACCGTCGTCTCCCCGACGTGGAGTCGTCCGGCGATCTCCAGGTTGGTGAGCCCCTCGGCGGCGCGTGCGAGCACCTCGATCTCGCGTGCACTCAAGGCCTGCTGCGGCGCGCTCACCCGTGCGACCAGGCGGGTCGCGACGGCCGGGCCGAGCACCGAGTTCCCGCCGGCCGCCGAGCGGATGCCGTCCACGAGGTCCTCGGGCGCGGCATCCTTCAAGAGGTACCCGGCGGCCCCGGCCTCGATCGCACCGAGGATGTCTGCGTCGGAGTCGTAGTTCGTCAGCACGAGGACCGAGGGTGGTTCCGGGCGTGCCCTGATCTCCCGCGTCGCATCGATGCCGGTGGGGCCGTCGCCGAAGCTCAGGTCCATGAGCACCAGGTCGGCTCGAGGTGCCGCCGCGACCGCCTCGGCCGCGGTCGCCGCCGTCCCGACGACCTCGATGTCGGCGATCGGAGCCAGGACGGCGAGCAGTCCGGCTCGGACGATCGGGTGGTCGTCGGCCACCACCACCCGGACGACCACTCGGGCCCCGGCTTCGCTCGCGCCCTCAGGCATCGGTCCCACCGTCGCGCATCGTCGCTTCCTCCCTGCTCGTGTCCGGTGCCGGTGTCGAGTCCGGAGTCGGTGTCGCGGTCGGTGCGGCGAACCGGACGGTGACGGTCGTCCCGGCACCGGGTGCGCTCCGGACGTCGACGGCGCCGCCCAACTCGGTGATGCGACGACGCATGGACACCATGCCGAACGAGCCGCCCGCAGCCCGCTCGACGACCGTCGCCGGATCGAACCCGGCACCGTCGTCGTCGATGTCGAGGATGACCTCTCCGTCGAGGTAGCTGAGCGTGACGTCCGCTCGGGTCGCCCCGGCGTGACGGACGACGTTCGCGAGGCTGCTCTGCGCGGCCCGGAGGAGCGCGGTGGTCACCGGCGTGCCGAGGACGAAGGCGTCACCGGTGACCGTCGTGGCGACCGGTGTGCCGCTCTCCGCGGTCGTCGTCTCCGCGAGCCGGCCCAGTGCGTCCGCGATCGTGGCACCCACCAACGCCGGCGGGCTCAGCTCGTCGATGAGGCTGCGTGTCTCGGCGAGCGCGGTCGCGGCGGCGTCCCTCGCCAGGCCGATGTGGGAGCGCAGTTGTCCGGTTCCAGACCCCTCGCCCGCGGAGCGTTCGGCCGCATGCAGGAGCAGTTGGATGCTCGACAGGGCCTGGGCGACCGTGTCGTGGAGTCCGGCGGCGAGGCGCTCCCGCTCCGCCAGCTTGCCGGCCTCCTGCCCTCTCCTGGCGAGCTCCTCCCGGGCGGCGACGAGGTCGGCGATCAGCCGCTCACGCTCGGCCGCCTCCCGAGCCAGCGCCTCGTAGCCGAGGCCGATCGCCACGGCCACCGCCGCACCGACGAGCGGACCGACGACGCCTCCGACGCTGAACCCGGCGTGCAGACCGATCGCGACGATCGCCGAGAGCGTGGCGATGACGACGGCTGGGACCGCGACGGCCCGTGGAAGCAGGTGGAGGTAGAGGAAGAACAACGGGAAGACGAGGTAGGCCGCATCGGGACTGAGCAGGACGAGGACCACCCACTCGACGCTGAGGAAGACCAACCAGGCGAGGACGAAGGAGCGACCTCGACGAGCCCCGGTGGCCGCGACACCGTGGTCGGTGGGCGCGGTGGCCGTCCGGCGGAGCCGACCACCGACGACGGCACCGGCGGTGTAGGTGGCCAGCATGACGACGGCGAACACGAGCGCCGCGGACATCGTCGGGCCACCGACCGAGACGGATCGCACGATCACGAGCGCGATGAGTGCGGTGACGAGGCCGTGGAGGCCGAGCTGCAGGCCGGTGAACACGGGGCTGAGTGCCGAGTGCTTCATCCGCCCAGCGTACGACGCGAGCCGTCGGGGCGAATCATCAGAAAGGTGGAACGTCGCCTCCATCCGACCGTGCCAGGAGACCCTCCCGTCCGACGATGCCGTGCCGCCTCGGCTCGACGACGCTGAGAGGGTGCCGCACCACGGAGACGCCGTCGGGCGGCCGACAAGGAGTCCCCATGTTCGTCGCCTGGCGCGACATGCGCTTCGCCACCGGTCGCTTCGTGCTGATCGGGGCGGTCGTCACCCTCATCACCCTGCTCGTCGGATTCCTCAGTGGCCTGACGGCGGGCCTGGCGAACCAGAACATCTCCGCGATCACCGGGCTCGGCGCGTCGAGCATCGTCCTCGCCGGCCCGGCCGACGACGGACCGGCGACGTTCGCGGATTCGGCGATCGACGAGGCCACGGCCGACCGGTGGGCAGCCGTCCCCGGCGTTGACCACGTCCTGGAGCTCGGCATCAGCCAGACGCGCCTGACGACCGACGACGCACGCACCGCGGTGGCGGTGTTCGGGACCGCCGGCGCCGCCGCAGGCGCCGAGCGCACACCCGACGCACCCGCCGACGGCACGGCCCGGCTCAGCCGGACCGCCGCGGAAGCCCTCCACGTGGTCCGCGGTGACACCGTCTCGGCCGGCGGTGAGGCGCTCACGGTCGGCGCGGTCGTCGACGACCAGTGGTACAGCCACACGCCCGTCGTCTGGACGAGCCTCGCGAGCTGGCGGTCGATCCAAGGCGCTTCCGGCGCCCCGGCAGACGGCGCGACGGCCCTCGCCATCTCCGGTACCCCGACCGCGGACGCCGTCACGGCAGCTGAGCAGGCCACCGGCACGGTGTCGAAGGACGTCCTCTCCTCGCTGCTCGCGATCGGCTCGTTCCGCTCCGAGATCGGATCCCTGCTGCTCATGGTCGGCATGCTGTTCGGCATCTCGGCGCTCGTGATCGGTGCGTTCTTCACGGTGTGGACCATGCAGCGCGCGGGTGACGTCGCGATCCTCAAAGCGCTCGGGGCGACGACCCGGCGGCTCGCGCTCGACGCGCTCGGTCAGGCGTCCGTCCTGCTCCTCCTCGGCGTCGGGCTCGGCATCGGGCTCACGGCGGTGCTGGGTTCCGCCGCCGGCACGGCGCTGCCGTTCGTCCTCAGCCCACTGACGACGCTCCTGCCCGGCGTCATCATGATCGCCCTCGGGCTCGTCGGCGCAGCGTTCGCGCTGCGGTCGATCCTGTCGGCCGATCCCTTGACCGCGCTCGGCGGCAACCGGTGAACCCGGGCTCCGCCACCGCATCCACTCCAGCACCCACCCCCGTCACCATCGGAGTCCCCGCATGATCTCGCTCACCGACGTCTCCCTCACCTTCCCCGACGGCGACCACCGCGTCACCGCCGTCGACCACGCGACCCTCATCGTCCCGGCCGGGACCGTCGCCGCGCTCACCGGCCCGTCCGGCTCGGGCAAGTCGAGTGTCCTCGCCGTCGCGGCCGGACTCATCCGCCCCGACAGCGGCACCGTCGAGGTCGCCGGGATCGACGTGACCTCGCTCGACCGTCGAGCCGCCACCGACTTCCGCCGGACGAACCTCGGTATCGTCTTCCAACAGGCCAACCTCCTGCCGTCGCTCACCGCCCTCGAACAGCTGTGCGTGCTCGGGACCCTCGGCGGCCGCGCCTCCCGGGCCGACCGGGCACGGACCCGTGATCGGGCCACGATGTTGCTCGCCGCGGTGGGACTCGCGGACCAGGCCGGCAAACGGCCGCACCAGCTCTCCGGTGGTCAGCGGCAGCGCGTCAACATCGCCCGGGCGCTCATGAACGAGCCGGACGCGCTCGTCGTCGACGAGCCGACCAGCGCGCTCGACCACGAACGCGGTTCCGCCATCATCGAGCTCATCCTCGAACTCACCGCATCGTCGGGCGCAGCGACCCTGCTCGTCACCCACGACCGGACTCACCTCGGACGCATGGACCAGGTGCTCGTCATGGAGGACGGTCGTCTCAGCACGGCCGCCGACGCGCTGGCCCAGCGGTCCTGAGGTCCGTCGCCGCCCGACGGTAGTGTGAGGTCACGCCGAGAGAGGATCACCATGCGCAGCGCCACCCGAGGGCTCACCGTGATCGCGATCGTCGGAGCCCTCCTCGGCACCAGCGCGTGCACCGGCAGCTCGGACGAACCCTCCGGCCAGGGTTCCGCGAGTGCCGCCGGCGTGATCGCGCCCGTCATCGTCCAGCTCGTCGATCAGGACGGCCGCACGATCTCCGTCGGGCTGGACAACGTGGTGGACCTCGTCGCCGTCGACCCGAACGCCTGGTCCGCCGAGATCGAGGACCCGTCGATCGCCGAGTACGTGCCCGGTGGCTCCCGGGGCGGCGCCTCCTTCAACCCCGGCCTGCAGCCCCTCGCCGTCGGCAGCACCGACGTGACGCTGACGAACCGCTCCGACGACTCGACCGTCGTCTTCACCCTCGAGGTCGTCGCCGGACCCTGAGCCGAGACCGGCCGGAGACGCACCCACCGGTCCCTGAGCCTGTCGACGGGCAGCCGTTCAGCCGCTCAGATGTTCAGGTAGCGGCAGAGGTAGGCGGTGGCGACCTCCACCTGGACCTGGAAGCTGCTGCTCCCCGGGACGCTGAACTGGGCGTCGGGGCCGAAGTCCTGCCAGGCGCTCGTGTTGGGCAACAGGACGCGGAGTCGGCCGGAGATGACGGACATCTCCTCGGCCTTGCCGGTCGTGAAGGTGTACTCCCCCGGAGCCATGACCCCGACGCTCGCCGACTCGGCTCCCGGCTCGTGCGTGGCGAAGCCGATCGACTTCACGTTGCCGTCGAAGTACTCGTTGCTCGTCAGCATCAGGGGCCTCCCTCGTGGTCCACGACCGCGGTGGCCGATCCGCCATTCATCGTATCGGCTCGGCGAAGAAGGCCTCCTCGTGTGCCGCAGAGGCGAGGAACGCCCGACGCATCGCCTGGAGCTCCGTCGCATCCGCGCGCTCGGCGGCACCGGCGACGATCTCGATCGCGCGCGCGGTGGCGATCGCGAAGGAGGGATCGGCGTAGGTGTCGAGCCACGCGGCGAACGGGTGCGCGGCGTGCGACGCCTGGACGAGCCGCTCCCCCAGATCCTGATAGATCCAATAGCAGGGGAGGACCGCGGCGATCACCCGTCCGTAGTCGCCGTCGACACTCGCAGCGTGCAGGTGGTCGAGGTAGGCCGTCGTGGTCGCCGACGGTTCCATCTCCTCCCCGGCTGCGGCCGAGGCCTCGAGCCAGGTGCGATGGAGTTCCATCTCGGCCTCGATCGAGCCGGCGGCGCCCGTCGCCCAGAACACCTGTTCCTCGGGGGTCGGGGCCAGCGCGCTCGCCCGCGCGAGCACCCGCGAATAGGCGCGGAGGTAGATCGCATCCTGCTGCAGGTACCACGCGAACCGGGCCGGATCGAGGGTGCCGTCGGCGAGCATCGCGACGAAGGGTAGCCGGTCGATCCGCGCCCGCAGCTCCGCGATGTCGTCCCACCAGCCCCCGACGAGCTCGGCACCGTCCGCCCGGCGCGCACCGAGGCCCGCCGACTCCCACACCGTGGCGAAGTGGTTGATGGGCCCGCTCCCCGCGCCGACCTCGAGCGCATCCGCCGCCTCGAGACTCGCGGTGAGCCACGACTTCGCCGCGCCGAGCGCCTCCGACCAGGAGCCGGTGCGGGCGACGAGGGTCGCCATCGCACTCGACAGGGAGCAGCCGGTCCCGTGGGTGTTCGTCGTGGCGACGCGAGGTCCGTCGAACTCGACGAGCGAGCGGCCGGCACCGAGGCCGCCGCCGGCGTCGACGAGGGCGTCCGGGCAGTCCACCACCCCGGACAGGTGCCCACCCTTCACGAGCACGATCACCCCGGCCCGTTCCGACACCCGCCGCGCCTGCGCGAGGGCGTCGGCCCAGCGCTCCGCCACCGGTTCGTCCGCGAGGACCGCGAGCTCGGGGAGGTTCGGGGTGACGAGGTCGACGAGCGGCAGGAGCTCGCGCATGGCGGCCTCGGCGTCCTGCCGCAGCAGGCGGTCGCCGCTCGTCGCCACCATGACGGGGTCGAGCACGACGGGTCCGGTCACGGTCTCGCGCAGCCACGCGGCGACGGCCTCGATGATCCGTGCGTCGCCCAGCATGCCGATCTTGACGGCGTCGATGACGACGTCGTCGGCCACCGCGTCCAACTGTTCACGGAGGAACCCGACGGGCGGGGTGTGCACGGAACGGACGCCGCGGGTGTTCTGCGCGACGAGGGCGGTCACGACCGCCATGCCGTATCCACCGTTCGCGGCGATGCTCTTGAGGTCGGCCTGGACACCGGCGCCGCCGGTCGGGTCCGTCCCGGCGATGCTCAGCACCCGCGGCGTGGTCCTCGTGACGAGCGGCCGTCGCCCGATCCCCGCGTCGTGCGACGGCCGGGCCGGGGCTGTCCTCAGCGAGTCGGTGGCGCTCACGCGGGCACCTCGTCCCACGCGGCACGGAACGCGCGAGCCGCCGCGGCCGGATCGTCGGCAGCACAGATGGCGGACACCACCGCGAGCCCGGCGGCACCCGCCGATCGGAGGGCCGCGGTGTCGGCGAGCCCGACCCCGCCGATCGCCACGCAGGGCAGCTGGGTGGCGGCGGCGATCGCGGCGAACCCGTCCACGCCGAGCGGCTCCGGGTGGTCCGGTTTCGTCGCCGTCGGGCGGATCACGCCGACGCCGAGGTAGTCGACGGTCCCCGCGGGCAGGGCGGCCACCGCGTCGAGGTGGGCTGGCGTGTTCGCCGTCAAGCCCACCACGGCCGCGTCACCCACGATCCGGCGGACCGCGTCGACCGGGAGGTCGCTCTGCCCGACGTGGACACCGTGGACGACGGCGCCGGCGGAACGGGCGGCGAGGAAGACGTCGACCCGGTCGTCGACGAGGAGCAGGGCTCGACCCGAGACGAGCTCCGCGGCACGGAGCGTCAGCTCGAACAGCTCGCGGGCCGTCGCGGTCTTCTCCCGGAGCTGCACCGCGGTCACCCCGCCGTCGACGGCCCGACGCACGACATCGAGCACGCCCCGGGCGCCGCTCGCCGAGGCGTCCGTGACGAGATACGTCGCCATGGCCCGGCGCACGAGGGCAGCGTGCGAACGCGCCGCGTGCACCCCGTCGGACATCGTCCCGGCGCTCATGCCACCACCGCCAGTCGGTGGACGGTCTCCGCGTCGAGGAGGTGGAGGCGGTCGAGGAACGCCGGGGCGAAGGACCCGGGCCCGCGGCTCTCCGCGGCGGCAAGCTGAGCGGCGACCGTGTACACGCTCGTGGCGGCCACCGTCGTCAGCAACCGGTCGTCGTCGAGCGAGGCGAACGCGGCGAACACGGCGCCGAGCGCGCACCCGCCGCCGGTCACGAGCGTGAGCCAGGCGTGCCCGTTGGAGCAGCGGACGATGCGCTCACCGTCGGTGATGACGTCGGTCGGCCCCGAGATCGCCACGACGGCTCCAGAGCGGCGCGCGATCGCGGTCGCAGCCTCGATCGCACTGTCGACAGAGTCGGTGCTGTCGACCCCGCGACCGCCGGCGCCGAGGCCGGCGAGGGCGATGATCTCACTCGCGTTGCCCCGGACGATCGTCGGCCGGAGCGCGAGGAGCTCTGCGGCGAGCGCCGTCCGGACGGGGAGGGACCCGACCGCGACGGGATCGAGCACCCACGGGGTGCCCACCTCGTTCGCGGCGGTCGCGGCTTCGATCATGGCCTCGCGCTGCTCCTCCTGCGGTGTGCCGAGGTTGAGGAGCACGCCGGAGGCGATGCGGGCGAACGGCCCGGCCTCCGTGGGGATGTCGGTCATCGCCGGGGCGGCACCGACGGCGAGGAGGACGTTCGCCGTGAAGTTCGTGACCACGGCGTTCGTGATCGATTGGACGAGCGGGGTGCGTTCGCGCAGGCGGTCGAGGAGGTCCCCCGCGGTGCTCGCGAACCCGCCGGCGGCGGCATCGTCGGTGGACGGGTGGGCAGACTGCTGCGGTGTGCGAATGCTCATTCGCGACATCCCTTCGCTCGGACTAACGAGATCAGGTTCGACGGGTGTGTTCTCAGCCGGTCGTCATGGGATCGGCACCCCGTGTCACTCGCGACCACCATAGCGGGTCGGCGCCGCTTCCCGTCCGGCGAGGCGACGAGGATGATGGGCGCATGGACTTCTTCGAGCTGGTCACCATCGTCTTCGAGGTCGCCGGTGTCGGGGCGATGGTCGTGGGCTTCGTGATCGCCGTCACCCTGTCGGCCCGCCTGTGGCTCCGCACCCGTGACGGCGGGCGGGCCTTCCGGATGCTGCGGGAGACGATCGGCTCGGTGATCCTGCTCGGGCTGGAGATCCTCGTCGCCGCCGACCTGGTGAAGACGGTCACCTCCACGCCGTCGCTGACCGACGCAGCCGTCCTGGCGATCATCGTCGTCATCCGCACCCTGCTGAGCTTCTCCCTGCAGATCGAGATCGAGGGGACCCTGCCCTGGAGACGCCTCGCGACGACGGGACCGCAGGCGTTCGGCCAGACCGTCGCGCGCGGCGGTGAACGCCCGCGAGGAGCCGTCAACTAGCAGGATGTGACCGCCCCGGACGCCGGAGGAGCCACCGTGCCTGACGACGACGGCCGGTTCCCGGAACTGCGCAGTCGCGGCTAGCGCGTGGTGGCGGTTTCCGCCCAGGTGTCTCGGATGAGGTCGGGCAGCTCACGCATGTCGTCGAAGACGTGGGTGCCGTCGCCGATGAGGCGCTCGGCCGGGGTCATGCCACCGGCGTAGGCGTACACGGTCATCCCCGCGGCCCGCGCGGCGAGGACGCCGACGACGCTGTCCTCGACGACCGCGCACCGCTCGGGGGCCGTGTCGAAGTCGGCAGCCGCATGCAGGAACAGGTCCGGGGCCGGCTTGCCGACGGCGACGTCGGTGGCGCTGAAGATCCGCCCGGCGAACCGGTCGTGGATGCCCACCTGGCCGAGGTTGCGGACGACGTCGTGGAACATGCCGTTCGAGGCGACGCACAGCGGCACCCCGGTCGCCGCGATGCCGTCGAGCGCGTCGACGACACCGTCGACCGCTTCCAGCTCGCGCTCGCAGATTCCACGGAACATGTCGCTCCAGCGCTGGATCCAGTCGGCCTCCAGGGGCTTGCCGAGCCGCGCTTCGACGAGCGTCGCGTAGGTCTCGAGCGATGCGCCGACGAACAGTTCGCGCACCTCGGCCTCGGTGTAGTCGCCGCCGACCTCGTTGAGGAGCTGCAGGTTCACGCGTACCGAGATGCGTTCCGTGTCGACGAGGGTGCCGTCGCAGTCGAAGATGACGAGGTCCGGATAGTCGACTGGCATGCTCCGAGCCTAAACGACACCGCCTGCGTCCACGCCGGGCGCGTCTCGGGGAAGCTGCCGGCAGCACAGCCGGCCGGGATCAGCGGGACAGGCTGACGCCCTGCCGCTGCCAGGTGACGATCATGCGTCGCGCATACTGGGTCGCCGCCACGAAGTGCCCGACGAGCCCGAGGAGGATCGCGACGAAGCCGATACCGCCGAACACGCGGGACAGCGGCGAGGCCGGATCACCACCGCCGAGCGCGAGCCCCGTGAGCAACGCGAAGAAGCCGACGAAGAGGAGCACCGTACGGATCTTGCCGGCGAGGCTCACCGGCACCTCGGGCGTCCCGCGGAACGCGACGACCGCGATGAACGCGAGGAGGAGGTCGGGCACGATCATGACGACGAACACCTGCCATGGGATGATCTGCGCGACGGCGAAGGACGCTGCGACCACGACGACGGTCAAACGGTCGGCGACGCCGTCGAGCCAGGTGCCGAGCGCCGAGACGGCCCCCGTCCGGCGCGCGATCTGCCCGTCGGCGACGTCGCTCAGGAACACGACCGCCCCCACGACGAGCGCCGCCCAGTAGGAGCCGGTGATCACGAGGACGGCGAAGACGGGGAGCAGGAGGATGCGTCCCGCCGTGATCGCATTGGGCAGGTTCCGCCAGTCGTCGTCCGCGAAGAGCTGGGTGCGGAGGCGCGCGAGCGGCGTCTTCTCGTGCAGGGTCACCGGGATCATCGCTTCGTCGCCCGGGATCGCGAGGCCCCGTCGAGCGCGGACGATCGCGACGGCCGACACCACGACGACGAGCGCGAGCAGCAGCACCCACCCGGCGGAACCGAGGTACTGGCGGACCCCGTCGAGCACGACACGGACGAGCGAACCGACCCCGACGAAGACGGCGGACCACAGGAGCGAACCGAGCACCGACGCCAGGAGGAACGATCGGTACGGCACGCGGGCGACCCCGGCCGCGGCCGGCGTCAGGCACCGGAGCACGGGGACGAGGCGGGTGAGGAAGACGGCCTGGGCTCCGCGCCGTTCGAGCGCCTCGACCGCCCGGTCCCAGCCGCCGACGCCGAGACGCCGGACGACGGCCGTGTCGCGGAGGCGCCCGCCGCTCCGACGACCGATGAGGAAGCCGAGGTGGTCTCCGAGCGATCCACCGAGCGCGACGGCGAGGAACAGGACGAGCGCGGCCGGACCGGAGTCGAGCATCGCCGAGAGGAGGAGCACGACGGGCTCCCCCGGCACCAGCAGGCCGAGCCAGAGCCCTGACTCCGCCACGGCGAAGAGGAGGCCGACCAGCCAGATCATCGGATCGGGCAACGCCGTCGTGGCGCCGTCCACCCAGCCGATGACGTCCACGGGTCCCCGTTCACGAATGCGATCCGCGCCCCTGGTCGGAGCGCGGCTCGCCCAAGTCTACGGACGAGCCGCGTGCTCCGATCCCCTTCGGGACGACGGAGCGGTCAAACGTCGGACGGGGTGTCCCGCTCGGCACGTCGACGTCGGAGGACCGCGGCCGTCACGACGCCGGCGGCTCCGAGCACGAAGAGCACTCCGGCCGCGACGATCCAGGGCATCGTGTCCGCGCCGGTCGAGGGCAGGCGGCCCGAGGTGCCCGGCACGGCGGGGTCGCTCGGGCTCGCCGAGGGCACGGGCGTGACGGCATCCGGGACCAGGACGAACGCGGGCACGGAGACCACCGATCCGTCGGCCGCGACGATCGCGACGGCCGAGGCGGCACCCTCGGCGGTGTAGCCCGATGGCACCGTCACCGTGACCTCGTACGAACCCGCGGCGAGATCGTCGAGGAGATAGGCGCCCTCGGCGTCCGTCGTGACGACGACCTCCCCGGCCGGGGTGTCGACCGTCACGCCGACGTCCGCGAGCGGGGCACCGGCATCCGTCTCGATGGTTCCGGACAGCCCACCGAGCACCGCGTCCGCGACGAGCACGAAGCTCGGCACCGTCTGCACCGAACCGTCCGAGCCGACGACCGCGACCGCGGTCGTCACTCCGCCATCGGGGACCGAATACCCTGCCGGCACGGTCAGCGTCACCGGGTAGTCGCCGGGCGGAAGGTCGGCGAGCCCGTAGGAGCCCTCACCGGATGTCGTCAACACCACCGGGCCCGTCGGCGTCTCGACCGTCACCGTGGCTCCGGGGACGGGCGCACCCGTGTCCGTCACGACATCGCCGATGACGGTCCCGAGCCGGGCGAGCTCGAAGTCGACCGCGTCCAGATCCGTGTCGGCGAGCTCCTCGGAGCGCGTCGCCGTCCCGGAGACGACGTAGCCCTCGGGCGCGACGATCGAGACGGTGTACGACCCCGCCGGCAGGAGCGGGAAGCTGTACGAGCCGTCGGCGGCCGTGACGGCGCGTTCGACGCCGCTCGGACCCTCGGCGCTCACCGTGACGCCGGCCACGCCGACCCCGCCGGAACTGATCACGCCGCCGAGGCGCGGGTTCGCGACGAGCACGAAGTCCTGTGCCGTGACGGGCGTCTCGCTCCCGGCCGGGACGGAGAACGGGGACGGCGCGATCTGCACGGCGTACCCCGCCGGTGGGGTGATGACGAGCGTGTGGTCGCCGACCGGCACGGTGTCGAAGAGATAGTCCCCGTCGGTGTCGGTGGTCACGCTCCCCACGCCGTCGATGGTGACGGTGGCCCCGACGATGGGGACACCATCGGCGTCGAGGGCGGTGCCGGAGACCGCGACGGGCACGATGTCACGGACGACGAAGTCCGCGATCGCGTCGGTGTCCGTGAGGTCGGCGCCGACCCGCGTCGCCTCGACGGCGATCTTGCCGGCCGGCGGGACGAGCTGCACGGTGTAGCCGTCGGTCGCGAAGTACCCCTCGAAGGCGTATGCGCCTCCGCCGGCGGTCGTCGTCGAGGCGACCACCCGGCCGACGCGGTCGATGAGTCGCACGCCGACGCCGTCCAGACCGCCGGTGACCTGGTCGGTCACGGTACCGGTCACGTCACGCGCGATCGACGCGAACCATGTCTGGAACACCGGGAACCCTGCGCGCTGCTGGAAGGAGAAGGTGAGGCTGGAGATGGGAGCGGCGGGCTCGAACCAGGCGGCCGCACCGCTCGTGTCGGCGGCGGCGGCGTTGCCGCGCAGCACCTGCGTCGCGGGATCCCAGGTGGGGACGTCCGTCGCGGAACCGGTGCAGGAGGGCTTGCCGGTCAGGCCGGGAGCGCAGGCATTGAAGCCACCGTTGAACCCGAGCTCGTCCGCCGTCAGGGCGACCCCGTCGGGACCGATCGCCGTCACGGTGACCTGGTCGGCGTCGATGTCGCCGAGCACGAACGTCCAGCCGGACGGCGGTGTCGGCGTCGAGAAGGAGTAGGTCGTGGTCGAGGGCGACGCCGGGTTGTTCGCCTTCGGCCGGAGGTTCAGATAGGGCTGATCACGACTGCTGCCGTACTTCGCGCCCACCGGGGTCGACGCCGCCAGCCAGTTCGAGGCGCCGGAGACGAGGTTCGCGCCGCCGAGCGAGTCGCTCGTGAGCGTCGCGGTCAGGGCGGGCTGCCCGGCCAAGGTCATCGTGCCCTGGTACGAACCGAGGCGCCGGAGAAGGTGGGCCACGCCGCCCAGCTCGAGGTGGTGGCGGCGGAGGCCGCCGGAACGGCTGCGGTGAGGGCGAGCGCGGAGGCTCCGAGCAGGACGAGCACAGCGGCTCCGATGCGGCGGGTCATGCCCCCGCCACGATAGGCACTCCCCTTGCGGCGCAGGAAGCCTGAATCTGATGCGGGACATCCTGGACGATCCGTGATGTGTCCACCGTGGTGGCACCACCGACCCACGGACCGGTCACCCCGGATGGTCCCGCAGGACGAGGGAAGATCGGGCGCGCGGGCGATCCGCGACGGACACGATCGGAGGAGGCTTGCAGCATCAACCGAACAGCTCCGCAACCGCGGAGGAAGGAACGAAGCCCATGTCCGCCTCAGCCACCACCGAGTCCCCCACGACCTCGCCCGCCGAGGACGTGACCCTGGCCGACGCCCCGACCGAATCGTTCGGCACGGACCCGCTCGCCCAGACGACACCCCTCCCGGATCAGACGACACCCGTCCAGACGATCCCCACCACCCAGACCACCGCCCTCGCCGCCCTCCCGCCGGTGCCGGCCACCGCGGCGGCAGACCGCGAGAGCTCCACGCAGACGCTGTCGATCATCGCCTTCGCGCTGTCGATCGCCGCGATCGTGGCCCCCTCGTTCGTCCTCCTCCCGATCGCCTCGCTCGTCATGGGCATCATCGCCCTGGCCCGCAAACCGCACTCGAAGGGCTTCGCGCTCACCGCCGTCATCATCTCGGGCACCATGCTCGCGCTGGCCCTGATCGTCGCCGCCGGTGCCGCCCTGCTGCTCGGCGTCTCGATGGTCGCCTCCATCAACTGATCCGCCATCGCGACGACGCCCGCCTGCTCCACGAGCCGGCGGGCGTCGTCGTACGTGGTCCCACGACATCGGGCGTTGATTGTTACACAATCCTCCGCCAGGCTGTCCCCATGACCCGATCAGCCACCTCGGCCGGCCCGAGCGCTCCAGCCCCGGCGGCGCAGCGCCTCCCGGTCGCGGCCGCGATCCTCGCCGCCGTGTGCTTCGGCACGACGGGGACGGTGCACGCCCTCCTCCCCATCGAGGTCGGCTCGGTCGCCTTCGGCGCCGCGCGGATCGTGTTCGGCGGCGTCCTCCTCGTCCTGGTGTGGGCCGTCGTGGCGAGGCGAGCGATGGTGGCCCGCACCGACTCCCCCTCCGCAGCTCGTCCGCGGGCCACGGCGCTCGCGCGGCCGGCGCTCATCGCGGCGATCGTCCTCGGAACCGTCGGTGTCGCGGCCTACCAACCCTTCTTCTTCCTCGGTGCGGAGCGCAACGGCGTCGCGATCGGCACCCTCACCGCGCTCGGCTCGGCACCCGCCATCACCGGACTCCTCGAATGGGCGATCCATCGACGTCGCCCGAGCGCCCGCTGGTTCCTCGCGACCGTGGTCGCGGCCGCCGGCGTCGCCGTCCTGTCCGGCCTGACCGGCGGCGTCGGGGAGGTCACCGTGGACGGGCTGCTCGCCTCGGTGGGTGCTGGCGCCTCCTACGCCCTCTACACGCTCTGCAGCAAAGCGCTCATCGACCACGGCTGGAGCCCCCTCGGCACCATGGCGGCGCTCTTCGGCTCGGCCGCGGTCGTCTCCCTGCCCGTGCTCCTCGCCACCGAGGTCGCCTGGATCGCCACCGTCCCCGGTGCGCTCGCGGTCGCCTGGCTCGCGCTCGTGAACACGCTCGCGGGGTACCTGCTCTTCGGCTACGCGCTCGGCGGGCTGCCAGCCTCACGGGTCGCGACGCTGACCCTCTTCGAACCCATGACGGCCACCCTGCTGGGTATCCTGCTGCTCGGCGAATCGTTCGGGCCGACCACCGTCGTCGGCGCCGCACTCCTGCTCGCCGGGCTGGCGATCCTCGTGACGCCGGCGCGCCGGAGCCGTCGCCCGGGCAGCCGATGACCGCCGTCGAGACCGTCGCGCACGCGCTGCGGGAGGACATCCTGGACGGCCGAACCGTCGCGGGCGAACCCCTGCGGGAGGCCGCCCTCACCACCCGGTTCGGCGTCAACCGGCACACCGTCCGCGCGGCGCTCCAGATGCTCTCGGCCGAACGCCTCGTGACGTTCGAGGCCTACCGCGGCGCACGGGTGCGGTCGTTCAGCGATGCGGACGTCCTGGCCCTCATGGAGTACCGCACGGCGATCGAGGTCGAGGCACTCCGGCTGCTCCGGACGCGATCGGCGGCAGGACCGCGACCGCACGACGCGATCGTCGCGGCGAACGAGGCGCTCCGGACGGCCTGCACCGCACGACCCCACGGGCAACGCCGCATCGAGCGGGCCCACGCCGAGCTGCATCACGCGATCGTGGCCGCCGCGGGCAGTCCGAGGCTGCTCGAAGCCCACGCCGGACTGCTCGCCGAGCTCGGGCTGTTCATGGTGCAGCTCCGGAGCGTCCTCCCGCCGGAGGAACTCATCAGCCAGCACGACCGGCTCGTCGACGCACTGCTCGGCGACCACGCCGAGGCGGAACTGCGTGCACACCTCGCGCACTCGGCCGAGCAACTCGTGGCGCTCCGCCACGCCGCCGGCTGAGGCCCCACCTCGACAGGCTCGGTGACCGGGGCGGGTGCTTCGGTGGCCCCCGGTCCCTGAGCCTGTCGAAGGGCGGCGGTCAGGACCGGGCCGAGGGGACCTCGTCCGGGTGCACCGCGGCCGCGCCACCGGCCGACGACCGGACGGCCGGGTGCTCGTCGGACGGCCCCGACCACGGCAACGTCACCGTGAACGTCGTGCCGGCGGGCGAGGAAGCGACCTCGATCGCGCCCTCGTGCCCTTCGGCGATCGACAGGGCGATCGCGAGACCGAGTCCCGTGCTTCCCGCGGCCCGAGACCGGGACGAATCGGCCCTCGCGAAGCGGTCGAACAGCTCAGGGAGGAACGCCTCGTCGATGCCGGGGCCGTCGTCCGCGATCGTGAGGGCCGCGCGCTGCGGCTCGTCGGCGTTCTTCGGCGCGGCGATGCGCGTCACCACCGAGGTGCCGGCCGGGGTGTGCACCGCGGCGTTCGACAGCAGGTTCACGACGAGCTGGTGCAGCCGCTCGCGGTCGCCCCGGACGATGATCGCGCGCTCCGGCACGTCGACCGACCAGTGGTGCCCGGGAGCCGAGACCGCCGCATCGCTCACCGCGGCGGCGACGAGGTCGCTCAGGTCCACGTCGTCCAGGTGGAGGTCCTGGCCCTCGTCGAGTCGAGCGAGGAGGAGCAGCTCGCTCACGAGCGAACTCATGCGCGTCGCCTCCGACTCGATACGGGCGAGGGCGTGCTCCGTCATCGGCGGGAGGTTCTCGCTGTCCTGGCGGGTGAGCTCCGCATAGCCCTGGATCGCGGCCAGCGGCGTCCGCAGCTCGTGGCTCGCGTCGGTCACGAAGCGCCGCATGCGCTTGTCGGTGGCCGCGCGCACGGCGAGCGCCCGGTCGACGTGGTCGATGAGGCCGTTGAGCGCCTCGCCGACCTTGCCGATCTCCGTCCGCGGGTCGGTGTCGGCCTGATCCACGCGCACGTCGATCCCCGTGTCGCCTCGCTCGAGTTGCAGCGTCGAGACCTCGGCTGCGGCGGCGGCCACCCGCGAGAGCGGGCGGAGCGCGAGCCGGACCACGATGATCGCCCCGACGATCGTGACGGCGAGGGCGAGGACGGCGAGGATCGCGATGACGATCGCCTCCTGCTGCACGGCCGCGCGAGGGGTGGCGAGGGAGACCCCGGCGACGAGCGTCTCGCCGTCGCCGTGGTCGAGGAACTCGAGCCGGTATCCGCCGAGTGACCCGAGGCCGATGTTCTGCCGTTCGGTGCCGCCGGCGGCTGCGGCCTCCTCGATGAGCGCCTGCGTGCGGACGTCGAGCGCCTTCGCGTTGGACTGGGTGAACCGTGCCGAGTCGACCACCTGGCCATCGGTGATGAGGGCGATGAGGGTCCCTGGCCCGTGGCCGACGTAGTCGACGAACGGCTTGACGTAGCCGGGCTCGCCCCGCGTCGCATCCGGGTCGGCGACGGCCCCGTCGCGGGACTGCTGGTCGTGGAACTTCACGACGGAGTGCTCGAAGGCCTCCATCGAACCGGTGAGCTGGGTGTCGACGACCGCGGTGACCGACGCCTCGACCGTGACGATGGTCAGGACGCCGGAGACCGCGAGGACCGCGGCGATGACGGCGGCGATGCCGGTCACCAGGCGGCGCTGCAGGGTCCACGGGTGCCGCTGCTTCGGTGGGGACGTCGGGACGCCCGCGGTCGGGACCGCTCCGGTGCTCATTCGACGGGCCGCAGCACGTACCCGACCCCGCGGACGGTGTGGATCATCGGCGCGCGGTCGGCGTCGATCTTCTTCCGCAGGTAGGAGACGTAGAGGTCGACGATGCTGGCCTTGCCGGCGAAGTCGTAGTTCCACACCCGGTCGAGGATCTGTGCGCGACTCAGCACGCGCTTCGGGTTGCGCATGAAGTAGCGCAGGAGTTCGAACTCGGTAGTGGTGAGCGCGACGGGCTCACCATCGCGGCTGACCTCGTAGCTGCGCTCGTCGAGGAAGAGGCCGCCGATCGTGATGCGCGAGTCGTCGTCGGACACGACGTGGGCGGTCCGGCGGAGCAGGCCGCGGAGGCGCGCGACGAGTTCCTCGAGCGAGAAGGGCTTCGTCATGTAGTCGTCACCACCGGCGGTGAGCCCCATGATGCGGTCGTCCACGGAGTCCCGCGCCGTGAGGAACAGGGTCGGTGTGCCCGACTCCGGCTCGCCCTGCGAGAAGCTGCGGAGCTGGCGGAGGACGCTCAAGCCGTCCATGTCGGGCAGCATGATGTCGAGGACGACGACGTCGGGTCGCTCGGCGCGGTACCGCTGCACGGCCTCGCGCCCGTTGGTGGCGACGTCCACGACCCACCCCTCGTAGCCGAGGGCGAGGCTCACGAGGTCGGTGAGGACCGCCTCGTCGTCGACGAGGAGGACACGGATCGGCGAGCCGTCGGCCCGGTACATCCGCGGAAGCTTGGCGAGGACCGCCCGGCGGCGCCCCGAGTCGACGACCTGCGTCGGCAGGTCGGAGGGCATGCATCGATTATCCGTCGTCCGGTGCGGGGAACACGCAGCGACGGGCGATTCATAGCGGGCTCATATCTTTTCAGGCCGAGCGCATGAGCGAGGTGCCTACCGTGGAGGGCATGACCCGAGCAGAGCCCCTGGGCACGCCGTACACCTCCCGCCATCGCCGGCGGCCGGGTGACGCGCCCGGAGCGACGCAGGGTCTGCGGGTCACCCTCGGCGAGGTCGTCCGAGCACTCCGTCCGCTGATCCCGGCAGGGGTCTCGCGCCCTCGCCTCTTCCGCGGGCCGCGGATCGAGACGCCGGTCGACGCGCACCCGATCCGCACCGACCGCCTCGTCCTGCGGCGTCACCGCCTCGAGGACGCCGAGGCCTGGTACCGCATCCAGTCCTCCCCCGAGGTCGTCGAGCACCTGCCGTGGCCGGTCCGCGACCGCCAGGCGTCCCTGGAGCACCTGCGCCATCGGATGGGACACCGCCGCCTGTGGCAGTCCGGCGACTTCCTCGCGCTGGCCGTGGAACGGGACGGGGAGCTCGTCGGCGACGTCTCCCTGCACCTCCGCGACGTGCGGCCGACCGAGCGCTCGGTGGAGATCGGCTGGGTGCTCGACCCGGCTGCCGGCGGCCAGGGGTTCGCGAGCGAGGCCTCCGCCGCGATGCTCGACCTGGCGTTCACCGAGGTCGGGGCGACGACGGTGACGGCCGTCATCGAACCCGGGAACACCCGGTCCATCGCCCTCGCGGAGCGTCTCGGCTTCCTCCGGGAGGACGCACCCCGCCGCTCGTCGAGCATCACCTTCGCGATCACACCGTCCCTGCTCGATGCTCGACGCGCCGAACGCGCGGCAGCCGGCATGCCGCAGGGCGACACCGCAGCACGTCGCCCCTGACGCTCGCCGTCCCGATCGCCGAACCTGTCGGGGCCGTGTCTCCCCCACACTGGCCCCGGCAGGTTCAGCCATCGGGGCGGCGATGCGTGCCTGGACGACGCCGAAGCGCCTCCGCGTGCCGCGGCAGGCCGATGCCCGACCGTCCCGATGCACCGTCGGGCTCCTGCGTCGTGCAACCCAGGGTTCCGCTCGGTTCCAATATCCTATAGGATTATCGCGATGTACCGGCTGGTGCCGGAACGACGGACTCGATGACGAGGAGATGCAGATGACCAGGCTCTGGAACCGGCCGGCGGACTTCGCCGATGAGATGGTGGACGGCTTCGTCCGAGCCAACGGTCGTTGGGTGCGCAAGGTCTCCGGTGGCGTCTCCCGGTCCACGCGGTCCGCCGAACCGGAGGTCGCGCTCGTCATCGGCGGCGGGTCGGGGCACTACCCCGCGTTCGCCGGCTTGGTCGGCCCCGGCCTCGCCCACGGTGCGGCGATGGGCAACCTGTTCGCCTCCCCCTCGGCCCACCAGGTCGAGAGCGTCATCCGCGCGAGCGAACAGGGCGAAGGCGTTCTCCTCAGCTACGGCAACTACGCGGGGGACGTGCTGCACTTCACCGCCGCCCAGGACGCCGTGCGCGCCGACGGCATCGACTGCCGCACGGTCACCGTGACCGACGACATCTTCAGCGCCCCGGCGACGGAACTCCAGAAGCGCCGCGGGATCGCGGGCGACCTGACCGTCTTCAAGGTGGCGGGCGGAGCAGCCTCCAGCGGCTACCGCATCGACGACGTCGAGCGCGTCGCGATCCTCACGAACGCCCGCACCCGCTCGATGGGCGTCGCGTTCTCCGGATGCACCCTGCCGGGTGCCGACGAGCCCCTGTTCTCCGTCCCGGAAGGGCGCATGGCCGTCGGGCTCGGCATCCACGGCGAACCCGGCATCGACGAGACCGACATCCCGTCCGCCGACGGCCTCGCCGAGCTGTTCGTGCGGCATCTGCTCGACGGCGCCGAGATCCCCGAGGGCGTCACGGTGGACGGTGCGCGCGTCGTCCCCATCCTCAACGGCCTCGGCTCGGTGAAGTCCGAGGAGCTCTTCGTCGTCTACGACCGCGTCGCGACCCTCCTCGAGGACGCCGGCGTCACCCTCGTGGACCCGCAGGTCGGCGAATTCTGCACGAGCTTCGACATGGCCGGCGTCTCCCTGACCCTGCTGTGGGTCGACGAGGAGCTCGAACGGTTGTGGGGCGCGCCCGCCGACACCCCGGCCTACCGCACCGGCGCGGTGGACACCGGCGCCCTCGAGACCGTGACCGCCGAGGACACCGAGACCGCCGAGTTCGTCGTTCCGGAGGCGTCCGCCGAGTCACAGGAGTCCGCGGCCGTCGTCGCCACGGCCATCACGGCCATCCACGAACTGATCGCGGAGCACGCCGACGAACTCGGCCGCCTCGACGCCATCGTCGGCGACGGCGACCACGGCATCGGGATGGACCGCGGGGCAACCGCAGCCGCCGAGGAGGCCGAACGTCTGCGAGCGGCCGGCGCCGGCGTCGCGACCGTGCTCGACCGAGCGGGCGACGCCTGGTCCGACCGGGCCGGCGGCACGTCCGGAGCCCTCTGGGGCGTCATGCTGCGCACCCTCGGCGAGCGCCTCGGCGACACCGAACGCCCGACGGCCACCGCGGTCAGCGAGGGCGTCACCGCCGCGAAGGACGCCGTCATGCGCTACGGCAAGGCCTCCGTCGGCGACAAGACCCTCGTGGACGCCCTCGTCCCGTTCGCCGACACCCTGGCAGCACGCGTCGGCGACGGCGACGACCTCCCCACCGCTTGGACCGCAGCGGCCGCCGTGGCGACCACGGCCGCCCACGACACGGCCGGACTCATGCCCGGCATGGGTCGCGCCCGCTCGCACGGCTCGAAGGCCGTCGGCGTCGAGGACCCCGGAGCCGTCTCCCTCGCCCTCATCGTCGAACGCGTCGGCGCCCTGCTGTCCGACCACTGACCCGTCCCACCCACCGACCCTCGAACGGCATCCACGGTCCCTGAATCGACACCCCGGTCCCTGAGCTTGTCGAAGGGCCACCCACGAAAGGCACACCATGACCCGCACCTGGCGAATCGTCATCGGCTCCGATGACGCCGGTTACGACTACAAGGAGATCCTCAAGCGTGACCTCGAGGCGAGCGACCTCGTCGCCTCGGTGGTCGACGTCGGGGTCGACGCCGACGGCCACACCAACTACCCGACCGTCGCGGTGACGGCCGCGGAGATCGTCGCCCGCGGGGAAGCCGACCGGGCCCTGCTCATCTGCGGCACGGGCCTCGGCGTCGCGATCGCGGCGAACAAGGTCCAGGGCATCCGGGCCGTCACCGCCCACGACGGCTTCTCCGTCGAACGCGCCGTCCTCTCCAACGACGCCCAGGTGCTCTGCATGGGCCAGCGCGTCGTCGGCATCGAGCTGGCCCGCCGCAACGTCCGCGAATGGCTCACCTACGAGTTCGACACCACCAGTGCGTCGAACGACAAGGTGCAGGAGATCAGCGCGTACGAAGCCTCCTGATGACCCACCACCCCCGCCCGATCCTCGTCGGCGTGAGTCTGAAGATGTACTTCGGCCACGTGCAGACCCTCGACTGGTGCTCGGCCGTCGCGGGGGTCACGGCCGAGCACCACGCCCTCCGGAGCGGCGCCGCCGAGCTGTTCGTCATCCCCGGGTACCTGTCGATGACCGGGGCGGTCGAGCGGCTCCGCGGCGTCGCCTCCGTCGGGGGTCAGGACCTCGCGACCGAGGACAGCGGTGCGTTCACGGGGGAGGTCAGCGGCGCAGCGCTCCGCGAGGTCGGCTGCGAAGTCGTCGAGGTCGGGCACGCCGAACGTCGTCGACTGTTCGGCGAGACACCGGACATCGTCCGCGCGAAGACCACCGCCGCCCTCCGCAACGGACTCGCTCCCGTGCTCTGCATCGGCGAGGCTGCGCAGGGCGACCCCGAGGACGCGGCCGCCTCCTGCATCGAGCAACTCGACGACGCCCTGGCCGGAGCACTGGCCGCGGGGATCGTCGGCCGGGTCATCGTCGCCTACGAGCCGCACTGGGCCATCGGTGCCGCCGAGCCCGCCGCTCCCGACCACATCAGGACGGTGTGCGCGCGGCTCCGCGGCCATCTCGACGCGCTCGCCGAGCAGGGCGCGGTCGGCACCTCCTCGGCCGTCATCTACGGCGGCAGCGCCGGCCCCGGCCTGTTGACCACCATCGGCGACGCCGTCGACGGCCTCTTCCTCGGGCGTTTCGCGCACGACCCGGCGGCGCTCGCGCTCGTCCTGGATGAAGCCGCCGCCCTGCGGAGCACGGACGCCGACCTGCCACGATGACGCCGGATGGCCCCGTAAACTGGACCTCGACGATCATCGCGGCAGCTCGACCGGGGGTCCCCCTCCGTGACGACGCCCCGAGCACACATTTCGGAGACCGCCGTGGTTGATGCCGTCTTCCCGCTCGGCGCCTCCTCCTCGCTCGAACGCCGCGGGCTCCGCGACCGGGTCTACGAGCTGGTGCTCGACATGCTCCTCAGTTCGGGCATCGAGCCCGGCGCCCGGCTGTCGATCGACGCCATCGCCCGCGACCTCGACGTCTCACCGACGCCCGTCCGCGAAGCGCTCGTCCAGCTGGAGCGCACCGGCCTCGTGACCCGCGTCACGCACAAGGGCTATCGCGTCGCCCCGCCCCTCGCCGACGATCAGCTCGAGGCGCTCTTCGACGCCCGCATCGTGCTCGAGAGCGGCGCGACCGCCCTCGCCGCGGCCCAGGCCGACGGCCTCGTCCCAGCCCTCGAGGTCGCCCTCGCCCAACACGTCGAGATGACCGCCAGGGTGCGGGCATCGGCGTCGACCGGCGACATCCCCGTCGCCCTCCTGCGGGAGTACTTCGCGGTCGACTGGAACTTCCACCACCTCATCTTCGAGGGCACCCGCAACCCGTTCCTCCTCGACATGTCCGAGGGCATCTCGACCCGGGTGCACCGCATGCGCCAGACGGTGGAGACGGGCGTCACCGACGCCGACCAGGCCGTGGTCGAGCACCGGGCGATCCTCGACGCCTTCGCCGAGGGGCCTGAGGCCGCCGCGGCCGCCATGCGCTCCCACATCGAGCTCGTCCGCATGCGCGCCCGGAGCGACGCCGAGCACTGAGCCGCGCTGCTCCGGTCCCTGAGCCCCGCTCCTCCGGTCCCTGAGCTTGTCGAAGGGCGTACAGAACGGGGCCGACCGCGTGAGCGATCGACCCCGTCCGGGCGCTGCGTCGTGCCTAGTGCGCCGTGCGGTTCGCCGTCGTCTCGAGGAGTTCGTCCGCCTTGGCGCCGCGGAAGTACCTCGTGCAGTACAGCATCGCCGCCGCGAGGAACGCGAAGACGCCGAGCGACACCACGCCCCACGCGCCGCTGTCGGTCGGGACGCTCTCGTTGATCCCGGTCCGCATGATCGGCGCCACGAAGCCGCCGAGGTTGCCGAGCGAGTTGATGAGGCCGATGCCGGCCGCGGCAGCGGTTCCGGTGAGGAACGCCGTCGGGTAGGCCCACGTGATCGGCCCGACCGAGAGGAAGCTCGCCACGGCGATCGTGATGAACAGGATCCCGAGGAACGGCTGGTTGTTCGCGCCGGCCCAGGCCGAGGCAAGGATGAAGACACCGGTCGAGATGTAGAACATCGTGCCCCAGGTGCGCCGACGGACGACGGTGTTCGCGTTGCGGCCCACGTAGTAGCAGGCGAACAGACCCACGAGCCACGGGATGGCCGCCACGAGACCGACCTGCCAGCCGACGTCCTGGCCGATGAGGTTGGCCACCTGCTGCGGCAGGTAGAACGTCGTCCCGTAGACCGCGATCTGGAGGCAGAAGTAGATGATGGTGAAGTACCACACCTTCCAGCTCGTCATCGCCTTGGCGATACCGGTCGGGCCGTCCGACTGCCGCACGGTGTCCTCGCGTTCCATCGCGGCCGTCAACGAGTCCTTCTCCGATTGGTTCAGCCACTTCGCCTGCTGTGGCGAGTTGGTGAGGAAGTAGAGCGCCGCGAACCCGGCAAGGACCGCGAGCATGCCCTCGGCGAAGAACATCACCTGCCAGCCGTGCCACGGGGTCAGGGCGTCGCCGAAGCTGATGAGGCCACCGCTCAACGGGGCACCGAGCATCTGCGAGAACGGCTGCGCCAGGTAGAAGATCGAGAACATCTGGACGCGGACCTTGTTCGGGAACCACTCCGACAGGAACATGATGACGCCCGGGAAGAGCCCGGCCTCGGTCACGCCCAGCAGGAACCGCAAGATGATGAACATCGTGTCACCCGTGGTGAACGCGAACAGGGCGGCGACGATGCCCCAGGTCACCGCGATGCGGGCGAGCCAGAACCGCGCGCCGA
The DNA here is from genome assembly GCF_001421315.1 of Plantibacter sp. Leaf1. Classification (NCBI taxonomy): domain Bacteria; kingdom Bacillati; phylum Actinomycetota; class Actinomycetes; order Micrococcales; family Microbacteriaceae; genus Plantibacter; species Plantibacter sp. Leaf1. The sequence goes on from NZ_LMJX01000001.1 coordinate 396,151, forward strand.
ACTTCTTCAGCAACAGGTTGCTGGGGATCTCGAAGATCGCGTAGCCGATGAAGAAGATGCCGGCGCCGAGGGCGAAGGCGCCGTTGGAGATGCCGCGGTCGACGCTGAGCGCCTCCTCGGCGAATCCGACGTTCGTGCGGTCGAGGAACGCGACGAAGTACAGGATGACGAGCATGGGCATCAGGTGCTTCGACGCCTTGCGGATCGCCGACTTCAGGGCCGGATCGTTGGTCGATCCGATCGCCGGCGGATTGGGTGTGGACAAGACACTCTCCTTTGAGATGACTGGTGCGGGTGGGCGCTGCTGGTACTGCTGGTACTGCTGCTGCTGCGTGAGGTGGTCAGGAGACCAGTGACGGGATGATCATCCAGAGGCCGATGCCGACGAAGACGATGCCGAGGCCGAGGAAGATCAGTCGGGACTTGGTCCACTGACCGGTGAGGTGCTGCATGGTGCTGCTCCGTTCGCTCGTGGTGCGGGGTGGTGCATGCACCGGCCGCACCCGGGGATCGGGGCGGCCGGCTCGGTGCGGGAGACGACTCAGTGCATGTAGAGGCCGCCGTCGACGTTCAGCGTCTGGCCGGTGACGAAGCCGGCGTCCTCGCTGATGAGGTAGGCGATCGCGGCGGCGATGTCGCGCGGGGTGCCGATGCGCGGGAGGACGCCGTCGGCGGCCATCGCCGTCTTGCGCTCCTCGGTCAGGGTGCCGCCCATGATGTCGGTGTCGATGGGGCCGGGCGAGATGGCGTTGACGGTGATGCCGTCGTGACCGAGTTCGCGCGCGACGCTGCGGGTGAAGCCGATGACGCCGGCCTTCGCTGCCGAGTAGGCGGTCTTGCTGAACGTGCCGCCGCCGCGCTGGGCGGAGACGGACGACAGGCTGACGACGCGTCCGACGCCGTTCGCCACCATCGACTCCACCGCACGACGGGTCGTGTAGTGGACGCCGTTGAGGTTGATGTCGATGACGCGCTTCCACTCGTCGGCACCCACCTCGAGGTACGGCACGGGCGAGGCCACACCGGCGAGGTTGACGAGCGCGATGAGCTGCGGGAGGGCGGACTCGAGGGCGTCGAACGCGGCACGCACCTGTGCCTCGTCGGCGACGTTCGCCCCGGCTCCGGCCGCCTGCACGCCGTGCTGCTCCGCGATCTCCGCGGCGACGGCCTGCGCGGCCGCCTCGTCGAGGTCGATGATCCCGATGTTCCACCCCAGCTCGGCGAGGTGGTGGGCGGACGCGCGCCCGATGCCGCGCGGGGAAGCCGCCCCGGTGAGGACGACGGTCTTGGACTCGGGGAAGGTGGTGGCGGTCATGGCCGGCCTTTCTGCGTGAGGGGTCGAGGGCTGTGGTGTCCGGTCGGACCGGACGGCCGGCTCAGTGGATGGGGGCCGGCCCGAGCTCGTCCATGAGCTGCTTGATCGCGACGTAGGCCTTGTTGCGGTAGGCGATGAGTTCCGGCGTGCGGTCCGCGGGCACGTCGAGGTAGCCGGCACCCGACTTGGTGCCGAACTTGCCGGCGTCGACGAGCTCCTTCAGGGAGTCCGGCGTGGCGAAGCGCTCGGGCCAGCGGGTCTGGAGCGAGGCGTAGCAGAACGAGTACACGTCGAGCCCGGCCATGTCGGCGATCGCGAACGGCCCGAAGACGGGCAGCCGGAAGCCGAACGTCGTGCGCACGATGGTGTCGATGTCCTCGGCCGTCGCGACACCCTCCTCGACGAGCTGCGTCGCCTCGTGGAACAGGGCGTACTGCAGGCGGTTGAGCACGAAGCCGGTGGAGTCCTTGACCCGGGCGGTCTCCTTGCCGGTGGCGGCGACGATCTCCTCGACGGTCGCGATGGCCGCATCGGCGGTGGTCTCGTGCGGGATCAGTTCGACGCCGGGGATGAACGGTGCCGGGTTCGAGAAGTGGACGCCGAGGAACCGTTCCGGGTTCGTGACGGCCTCGGCGAGCGAGCCGATGAGGATGGTCGAGGTGTTCGAGCCGATGATCGCGTCGGGCGAGGCCGCTGCGCTGATGCGGCGGAGGGTCTCGTGCTTGATCTCGATCTTCTCGGGGACGGCCTCCTCGATGAAGTCGGCACCGGTGACGGCCTCCTCGATGGACGCGGCCGGCGAGACGTTCGCGCGGATCCGCTCGACGGCGTCGGCGGGGAAGAGGCCGTCGGCGACGAACTGCTCGGCCTCGGCGATGAGGCGGTCGTAGTTCTTGCGCGCGATCTCCTCGGAGATGTCGGCGATGCGGACGGTGGCGCCGGACAGTGCGAGCACCTGGGCGATGCCGCCGCCCATGTACCCCGATCCGACGACGGCGATGGTGTGTGCGGTCATGGTGTCACTCCTGTTGGTCGTCGTGGTCAGGCCTGCGGCAGCAGGGTCCTGATGTACTTCTGGTTGGTGGAGCACATGCCGAGGCTGTCGCCGCCGTAGTGCTCGGCCAGGATGATGCCGTTGAAGCCGAGCTCGACGGCGTCACGGAAGACCTGGCGGTAGTTGATGAGGCCGGCCTCCATGGTGGAGGGGACGGACGTCGCCCAGCTGCCGTCGGCCGACTCGTCACGCGTGTAGTTCTTCACGTGCATGTAGTTGGCGTACGGCAGGGTCTTGGCGAACAGCTCGCGCCAGTCCTCGACGGGGCGGTGCAGGCGGATGAGGTTCGCGACGTCGGGGTTCAGGCCCACGTTGTCGAGGCCGACCTCCTCCACGAAGCGGACCGCGCTGTCGGCGGTGCCCAGGTAGGTGTCCTCGTACAGCTCGAGGGCGAGGGGCAGCCCGACGTCCGCGGCGTGCTTGCCGAGTTCGCGGATGCGGCTGACGGCCGCATTCCACACCTCGGGGTCGTCGGGGTCCTTCGGTCCCTGGGCGGTCCAGAACCAGAGCGCCTTCCGCTGCGCCTCGCTGAAGGGCTGGTGCAGACCGGTCGAGAAGACCTGCATGCCCCACTCCGCGGCGGCGTCGATGGTGCGGTGTGCGTATTCGAGGTTCCGCTCCTCGTGGCCCGGCATGATCACGCTCTGGCGCTGCAGGTGGACGGAGGGGACGCCGACGCCGTGCGACTTGGCGATGGCGAGGAACTCGTCACGACGCGAGGGTTCGAGGTCGGCTGGGCGCACGTGACTGTCGGGCAGTTCGGCGAGGGTGAAGCCGACGCCGGCGACCTGCGCGAAGAGGTCGTCCCAGGCTTCGGGCTCGGCGTCGTGCAGTGAGACGCCGTTGCGGTCGACCGGGGGGATGCCGTGGAGGCACGTGGCGATGGGCCAGGTCTCAGCGGTCCAGGTGGTCTTCGACGCCGCCGGGTTCGACGATGCGGTCGCGTTCGTATCCGTCATGATGCTCCATTGCGCTCAGGGACTGCTGCCCGGGGATGATGCTCCCGGTAAAAAGATCCTATAGGAAATAGTAAACCGTTTCCGGGAATGCGCAAGAGCACGCCGACAGGCCCGGTGACCGAGCCCTCCTGGTCACCGAGCCTGTCAAGGCGCAGTCGCCTCAGCCGCCGAGGATGTCCCAGTCCTCGTCGTCCGCGTCGGCGATGCCGCCCGCGATGAACGCCTCGCCGGCCTCGGTCGCGCGATCGCGCACCGCGAGCAGCAACTCCTCGAGGGAGCCGGCCGAGAGGAACCGCATCTGGTCGAGCTCGCTCACGGGCGCGATGCCCGCGAGCTGCCATGACGACTCGAGCGGATCGTCGGCGAGCTCGACCACCGAGGCCCACTGCTGCTCGCTGAACTCACTCGCCACCGCGAGCGAGCGACGGACGGCCGCCTCGGTCTCGCCGCGCAGCGACTCGAACCGGTCGTCCCACTCCAGGTCGTCGAGGGTTCGGATCTCGGCACGCGGATACGGGTCATCGGGCAACCAGTCGGTGACCTCGAAGCGCTGTCCACCCTCGGCGATCACCGCGACGAACCCCTCGCCGCCGTCGACCTCCACGATCTCGGCGACCGTGCCCGTTCGGAAGCGGTGTTCGCCGCCACCCGTCTCCCGGCCGCGCTCGATGAGCACCACGCCGAACGCGGGGTCCTCTGCCTCGAGGAGGTGGGCGAGCATCGTGAGGTAGCGCTCCTCGAACAGCCGGAGGGCGAGTGGCATGTGCGGGAACAGCACGGAGCCGAGCGGGAACATCGGGAGCTCGAGGACGGGGAGCCCGGAGGCCCAGGGCTCGGCGCTGAAGGAGTCGGTCATGTCAGCCTCCCTCCGTCTCGCAGGTCCCACCGGGTACCGCCCGGCGAACCGCCCACCTGAACCGTGCTGCGATCATAGTCGCCGGACACCGGAGGCGGCTCAGTCGCCGAGGACCGCTCGCAGCGCCTGATCGAACCGGATCGCCCGATCGATTTCGACCGCCGTCTCGTAGTCGGCCCCACGCAGGGCGACATGCAGCGGCCAGTCCACGTCGATGAACCCGATTCGCCGGTCGCCCTCGAAGACGCTGAAGCGGTCTGGCGTGAGCTGCTCCACCCAGGCTCGGCGGAGTTCAGACGTCTCGCTACCGGTGGAGCCCATGGAACGACCTCTCTCGGCAGGTGCAGCGACCGGGTCCGGACAACCCCTCGAAGTATCTCGATGGTCTAGCTATCTCCGCCGGGCTTCATCATGACAGCACCGACGACCGATGGACAACTCCGTATCCATCAGACGAAAAGAGCGCCTCCACGACATCGTTGCCAGATCGTGGCGCGATGGTGCGCGGATCCTCAGGAAGCGTCCGTAGGATGCTGACCGTGGGGTGGAAGTGGCCGTGGGGACGCAAGCGCATCGTCGATGCGCCGGTCGATGCCGGGTCCGATCCGTACCTCCAGTACCTGGAATGGGTACGCCTGGGCAAGCCGTCGCTCGCGTCACCCGACGATCCGCCGCTCACCTTCGACCCCCGGTTCGCTCCGAGGCTCGCCTCCGACGCGGTCAACTCCTCGCGCGCCGACGGCGTCTGACCCACCGCGTCTGCAGCACGGTCCGGGCACAGCACAGCGCCCGACACCAGTGGTGCCGGGCGCTGCGATGACGGACTATGCGGTGGCCTGCTCAGCGGCCGCCTCGCGACGCGGGAGCTTCCAGCCCGGGCGCACGAAGTGGCAGGTGTACCCCCACGGGATGCGCTCCAGGTAGTCCTGGTGCTCGGGCTCGGCCTCCCAGAACTCGGACACCGGCTCGACCTCGGTGACGACCTTGGCCGGCCACAGCCCGGACGCGTCGACGTCGGCGATCGTGTCGCGTGCGACGCGCTCCTGCTCGGGTGAGGTGAAGAAGATCGCCGAACGGTAGCTCAGGCCGACGTCATTACCCTGGCGGTTCTTCGTCGACGGGTCGTGGATCTGGAAGAAGAACTCCAGGAGCTCGCGGAAGGACAGCTTGCTCGGGTCGAAGACGACCTCGAGGGCCTCCGCGTGGGTGCCGTGGTTGCGGTAGGTGGCGTTGGCGACATCGCCACCGCTGTAGCCCACGCGCGTCGACTTCACGCCCGGCATCTTCCGGACGAGGTCTTCCATGCCCCAGAAGCATCCGCCGGCCAGCACCGCGCGTTCGGTCGTCGTGCTCTGCTCGTCTGCTGCACTCATCGTGACTCCTCCTTCGTGCCGAGCACCGTGCGGGGTCCCCGCGTGCTCCGGTCTTCGGCTCCATGGTATGCAACAGCGTCCGCTTCCGGACTGTTCCGCCCGGGGCTTGCACTCAGCGGTCGCACAGGTGCGACGACGCGACGACGCTCAGACGGCCCGCTTGCGACGGAGCTGCTTGATCGATTCGTGGATCTCGGGGGCCAGGGCCACGGCACCCGACTGCTCCGACTGTTCGAGGGCGACGGCTTGGGTCTCGTCCGCCGCGGCGAACCAGGAGGCGATGGTCACGCCGTGGCCGGGCTGCCGGACGATCTCGATCGTGTCGCCCGCCTGGACCGCCCCGCTCTTGACCACCTTGAGGTAGGCGCCGGGCCGTGCCGCGTCGGCGAAGCGCTTCACCCAGCGCGGCTCGCGGAGCCGACGCTGGAACGTGCCGCACGGGGTGCGCGGGCACGTCACCTCGACGACGAGGGTGTCGCCGATGCGCCAGCGTTCACCGATCTCGGCGCCGTTCACGTCGAGCCCCTGCGTGCGGAGGTTCTCACCGAACAACCCAGGGGTGATCTCGCGACCGAGTTCGCCCTCCCAGAACTGCGCGTCCTCCTCGGCGTAGGCGTAGAGCGCCTTCGTGAGGCCGCCGTGGTGCTTGCGGTCGGCCTGCACGTCACCGTAGAGCCCCATGGGCCGCACGTGCAGCGGCTCGTCGACCGCGCGCTTGTCGATGGCGGTGACGCCGATCGACCCGTCGTCCATCTGGAGGGCGTCGACACGGCAGAGGGCGAGGAGTTCAGGCATGGGACCAGTCTGCCGTGTCCCGGGAGCAGGCAGCGGCACGGCGCCCGGTCAGGCTCAGGCGGACTCGCGCACGACGAGCGAGACGCCCACCGTCCGCCGGACCGTCGGCCCCGTCAGCGGCAACGAGCCGGACATCATGCCGTCGAGCAGCTCCAGACTCAGCCGGGCGAGGTCGCGCTTGTCGACGGCGACGCTCGTCAGCTCCGGGGTGACGAAGCGGCCGAGGTCGAGGCCGTCGATGCCGATCACCGCGACGTCCTCCGGCACGCGCACCCCGGCGCGCGCGAACCCCTTGAGCACCCCGACCGCCATGACGTCGTTGAAGACGAGGACCGCGTCGACCTCGGGGAAGGCGTCGCGGCAGCGGAGGGCTGCGGCGACGCCGCCCTGGTGGGTGTCGTCCGCCCACGTCTCCGAGGCCTCCGACCAGGGCAGGCCGTGCTCCGCGAGGAACGCCCGATACGCGAGGCGACGCCCGGACGGCTCGGCCGAGGCGTCGATCATCGCGATGGAGCGCCGACCGGTGGCTGTGAAGTGGGCGATGGCCTGACGGATGCCGTCGTCGAAGTCGATGTCGACGCCGGCCACCGGCGCCGCAGCCGACTCCCCCGCCGCTGCCGGATCGTCGTGCTCGCGGGCGCGCTGGTCGCCGAGGGACACGAAGGGGATGGCCGCGAACGCCCCCTGCAGGGCGCCGTGGTCGGCGCCGTTGCGTCCGACGACCGCGTCGACCTGTCTCGCGAGTTCGGCGAGCTGCGCGCGTTCCGCGTCGGGGAGCTCGGAACCCCGGTCGGCAGCGGTCGGCCGCTCGCCCGAGGCGCCACCCGCTCCCCCGACCTCGGCGACCAGCACGGTCCACCCGCGCTCGGCGGCCTGCTGCACGAGTGCCGCGGCGAGTTCCGGGTAGTAGGGGTTCCGCAGGTCGTCGACGACGAGACCGAGCGTCGTGGTGCGCCCACTGACGAGGTGCTGTGCGGCCCGGTTCGGCCGGTAGTTGAGTGACGCCGCGACCTCGATGACGCGTTGCCTGGTGGCCTCGCTGACGTCGCGCATGCCGTTGAGCGAGCGGGTCACGGTCTGCCTGGAGACCCCGGCGACCCGGGCGACGTCGATGATCGTCGCTCGTGCGGGAGCCTGATCGTCGCGGGGTCTGGTCATGGACACATCGTACTGATACCATCGCCGTGAACGTTCACGGTAGCGTTCACGAAGACCACAGAACCGCCGATCAACGTCGAGGAGCACCACCACATGGAACACGTCGCCTGGGGAATCATCGGACCCGGAACCATCGCGGAACGCTTCGCGACGCAACTGCGCGAGAGTCGCACCGGGCGACTCGCGGCCGTCGCCAGTCGCGATGCGGCCCGCGCCCAGGAGTTCGGCGATCGCTTCGGCGACGGCACGGCACCCGTCCGCGCCTACGATTCCGTCGCCGAACTGTTGGCCGACCCGGACGTCGACGCCGTGTACATCGCCACCCCGCACACCGAGCACGTCCGGCTCGTCATCGAAGCCGCCGAGGCCGGTAAGCACATCATCAGCGAGAAGCCGCTCTCGGTGAACCGCGCCGGAGCGATGCTCGCCGCGGAGACCGCCCGTCGCGCCGGGGTCTACCTCGCCGAGGCGTTCATGTACCGCTTCCACCCGCAGACGGCCAAGCTCGTGGAGCTCGTGTCCTCCGGCACCATCGGCGAGGTCCAGCACATCGAGGCGTCGTTCGCCTTCGCCGCGAACCTGCCCGCCGACCACCGACTCATGAACCCGGAGCTCGCCGGCGGCGGCATCCTCGACGTCGGCGGCTACCCCGTCTCGATCGCGCGCCTCATCGCCGGTGCCGCCGTGGGCGCGCCGTTCGCCGACCCGACGGAGGTCACCGGCAACGGGACCATCGGTTCGACGGGCGTCGACGAATGGGCCAGCGCGTCACTCGTCTTCCCCTCCGGCATCACGGCGCACGTCACCAGCGGTGTCCGGGTGCAGGACGACAATCGTGTCGTCGTCACGGGCTCGGCCGGGCAGATCATCGTCGCCGATCCGTGGCTGCCCTCCGTCGAGGACGGCTCGACGATCGAGATCCGCACCGTCACGGGCACCGAGTCGATCCTGATCCCCGGAGCACCCCAGTACGCGATCCAGGCCGACGCGCTCGCCGAGTTCGCCGATGCCGGACAGGCGCCGCAGATGCGTTGGGCCGACTCGATCGGCAACGCCGCCACCCTCGACCGTTGGCGGGCCGCGATCGGCCTCGAGTACCCCTTCGAGTCGATCGACACGGACGTCCCGACCGGTTCCGGCCGTCCGCTCACCGTGCGTGCCGAACTGCCGATGCCCACCGGTCGGATCGCCGGCATCGACCACGACATCTCGCGACTGGTCATGGGCGTCGACAACCAGGAGACCCTGCCGCAGGCCTCCGCGATGTTCGACGACTTCTTCGAGCGCGGCGGCAACGCCTTCGACACCGCCTGGCTGTACGGCGACGGACTCCAGGAGCAGCTCCTCGGGCGGTGGCTCGCGAACCGCGGTGTCCGCGACGACGTCGTCGTGATCGGGAAGGGCGCGCACACGCCGTTCTGCGACCCCGAGTCGATCTCACGTCAACTGTTCGAGAGCCTCGAGCGGTTGGGGACCGACCACCTCGACCTGTACCTCATGCACCGCGACAACGTGGAGGTGCCGGTCGGTGAGTTCGTCGACGTGCTGAACGAGCACGCCGAGGCCGGCCGCATCCGCGCCTTCGGTGGGTCGAACTGGTCGATCGAGCGGTTCGAGGAGGCGAACGCGTACGCCGCGGCCCACGGGAAGCGTGGCTTCGCGGCGCTGAGCAACCACTTCGGTCTCGCGCGGGCGCTCGACGTGCCGTGGGCCGGCTGCGTGGAGGTGACCGACCCCACGAGCCGCGCCTGGCTCGAGGAGACGAAGACGCCGTTGCTGCCGTGGTCGTCGCAGGCTCGCGGGTTCTTCACGGGCCGTGCCGAGCCCGAGGACCTGTCGGATCCCGACCTCGTGCGCTGCTACTACAGCGACGACAACTTCGAGCGCTTGGCTCGTGCCCGGAAGCTCGGTTCGGAGCTGGGAGTCGCGCCGACCGCGATCGCCCTGGCGTACGTGCTGGCGCAGGACTTCCCGACCTTCGCACTCATCGGGCCGCGGTCGATCGAGGAGACCCGCTCGTCGACCGACGCGCTCTCGCTGAAGCTGACGCCGGAGCAGGTGGCCTGGCTCGACCTGCGAGTCTGAGCGCGTCCCTCGGGTGGTGCCAGCGCGGTGCGCTGACGCGAGCGCGGGTCTATGGCGGGGCGCCAGCGCGGTGCGCTGACGTCACCGCGGGTCTGTGACGTGAGCGCGGGTCTCCAGAGACCCGCGCTCAGTCGTGCGGGGCGCGCCCACGCCGAGTCGCGACGTCTCACGTCAGCGCACCGCGCTGACCCGTGCGCAGGGCGTCGGGGCCCGACCACGCGTACCCGGCGCCAGCGCGGTGCGCTGGGCCTCGCCGCGGGTCATGGGCGTGAGCGCGGGTCTCCAGAGACCCGCGCTCACGCGTATGGGTCGCGCTCGCGTCAGCGCACCGCGCTGGCCAGACCACACCACCACAGCGAGACTTGGATGGGCGTCAGGTGAGGGGTTTGCGGGCTCGGTCACGCGCGAGGAGGACACCGAGCAGCAGGATCAGGATGAGGACGACCCCACGCGCGAGGCCCTGCCAGTAGAAGGACAGGCCGATGAGGTTCATCCCGTTCGTCAGCAACGCGAAGATGAGCACTCCGACGAGCGTCCCGAAGAGGTTCGGCCGCCCGGTCCGGCTGAGCGTCGTCCCGATGAACACCGCACCGATGGAGTCGAGCACGTACAGCTGCCCGCTGTTCGCGACGAAACCGTTGCTCCGCGCCGCGAGGATCAACCCGGCGATCGCCGCGATCCCCGCCGCGAAGACAAACGCCGTCGCCATCGACGTGCCCGCCATCCGCCCGGCGATCCGCGTGGCGGTCGGCTGCTCCCCGGCGGCCGTCAGCACGCGCCCCCAGCGGCTCCGCTCGAGCGCCGCCCACACGATGAGGAGGACGATCACGGCGATCACGATCGGCGCGGCCACCCCGAGCAGCGAACCGGCACCCAGCCACGCGAACTCGTCCGGCACACTGCTGCGCGACAGGTAGATGGGCGAGCCGCCGTCGGTCGCCACCTGCTGCACGCCACCACCGATGAACCAGACGCTCAACGTGGCGAGGAACGGGCGGATGCGCAGCACGACGATGAGGAACGCGTTCACCGCACCCACGAGGAGGCCGACGACCAGTCCGCCGACGATCGCGACCCAGGCGACGTAGTCGTCCGCGAGGAGCGCCGAGGCGGTCAGCGCCGCGAGGTCGATGGCGACCCCGATCGACAGATCGATGCCGCCGGCCCGCACGACCACCGTCATCGCCACCGCCGCCAGCAGGAGCAGGGCGTTCTGATTGAGCACGCCGAGCAGGTTGTCGGCGGTCAGGAACGACGGCGACAGGACCGCGAAGACGATGAGCAGGACGGCGAGTACGGTCGGGGCGAGGGCCTGCCGAACGGCCGCCCCGAGTCCGCTGACCGTCAGGGTGGAGAGCGGACCGCCGGCCCGCTTGCCCGAGCCAGCCCCCCGGCGACCCGGAGCGTCGTTCCGCCGGCCCCCGCTGGTGGTGGACGAGTCGGCTGCGGACGTGGCGTCTTCCCGGGTGTCGATGCTCATCGCTTGACGCTCCGTTCACGGATCGCGGCGACCGCGAGGACCAGCAGGATCAGCACACCCTTGGTGATGCCGATCCACTGGCTCGGGACGCCGAGCTGACTGAACCCGTTCGTGAGGATCGCGACGAACACGGCGCTGAAGAGCGTGCCGGTGATCGTGACGACCAGGCGACGGGAGAACGCGATCGAGAGGAAGGTCGCGAGGAGGATGTCGATCAAGGACTGCTCCCCGATCCCCGGGAGAGCCGCGGAGAGCCGACTCGTCATGAGCACCCCCGCGATGCCGGCGAGCACGGCGGCGAGCACGTAGCTGCCGACGAGATGGCGGTTCACACTGATCCCGGCGACCCGCGCGGCGGTGGGGTTCTGACCGACGGCGGCGTTCCGCACACCCCAGCTGGTGCGACCGGTGGCGAAGGCGACGATCGCGAAGACGATCACGAGCACCACGACCGCGGCCGGGACCCCGAGCACATGACCGCTCCGCAGCCAGACGAGTCCACCGTCGGACACGGGCACCTTCACGTTGTCGGTGATGACGATGGTGAGGCTCGTGACGATGCTCATCATGGCGAGCGTGACGAGCAACGGCCGGATCCCGGCGACCACGACGAGCCCGTTCACGAGCCCGATGAGCGCGGTGGCGCCGAGGCCGAGGAGCAGGGCGAGCGGCAGGCCGAGCTGGGCCTGCAGCAGGACCGCGACGAGTGCGCCAGAGAAGCCCAGGACGGCGCCGATCGAGAGGTCGATGCCGCCACGCACGACGTCCTCACCACCCGTCACCACGACGACGGACAAGCCGAAGGCGGCGATGGCGTAGACCGCGGACTGGGTCAGGATCGTCGCGAGGTTGGCGGGATCGAGGAAGCCGGGGGACGCGACCGCGAAGACGACGATCTCGATCACGACGATCGCGTAGCCGATCAGCCCGAGTCGGGACACCGGGCGGCGCTTCGTCGTGGACTCGGCGGCGGCCGACGGCGCAGCGGGCGGTGCGGACAGGGCGGTCATGCGGAGGCTCCTCGGGTGGGCGATGCTGCGTTCCGGGAGGTGCTCGAGGGCCCTTGGACAGGCTCAGGGTCCGGGGACGGCTCAGGGACCGGGGATGACTCAGTGACCGGGGCGAGCTCGGCGACACCCGTCGACCACGCGAGGATCGTGTCGGCCGTCGCCTGCGACCGCGGAAGCTCCGTGCGGATGGTTCCGCGGTAGAGCACGAGCACGCGGTCGGCGAGGCCGATGAGTTCCTCGAGGTCGACGCTCACGAGCAGCACCCCGGCACCCTGGGCGACGAGCGCATCGATCTCCGCATAGATCTGCTGGCGCGAGCCGATGTCGACCCCGGAGGTGGGCTGATCGAGCACGAACACGGTCGATCCGGCGGCCAGCCAGCGACCGAGGACGACCTTCTGCTGGTTGCCGCCGGAGAGGCTGCCTGCGACCGCGGCGTCGTTCGCCGGTCGGATGTCGAGCCGCTCGACGAGGTCGGCGGCGATCGCCCGCTCGCGTCGGCCGCGCAGGATGCCGCCGAAGCCCGTGATGCGGTCGAGCGCCGCGAGCGTCAGGTTCTCCCGCACCGACTGCCGGTTGAGGATGCCGTCGCGGTGGCGGTTCGCCGGCACGTAGGCGCCGCCGGCGCGGACGAAGGCACGCGGCGACCGGATCGTGCCGCCGGCGCCGAGGCGCACCGTTCCACCGCGGGCGCGGAGGCCGACGACGGCGTCGGCGAGCTCCTCGAGCCCGGAGCCGACGAGGCCGGTGACCCCGACGACCTCGCCCGGCCGCACCGTGATCGAGACGCCGAGGAGCCGGTCCGGCACCGTCAGCGCGTCGATCGCGAGGACGGGCTCGCTCCCCGCGTCCGCCGCGACGCGTTCACCGTCGCCGAACTCGGTGACACTCCGGCCGACCATGAGCTGCACGATGGCGTCGAGCGTGGCGTCGGGGTCGGCGAGATCGAGCGCACCGACGCGTTCGCCGTTGCGGAGGACGACGACGCGGGACGCGATGTCGCGCACCTCCTGCAGGTAGTGGGAGATGTAGATGACGGCGACACCCTCGGCCTGCAGGGCGCGGACGGTGCGGAACAGGCGCTCCACGTCCCCCGCGGCGAGCGGGGCCGTCGGTTCGTCGAGGACGAGGACGCGCGGGCGGGTGATCGTCGCGATGGCCAGCTGGAGGAGTTGCTGCTCGGCCACGCTGAGCTCGTCGACGAGGGTGCTGCCGGGGACGTCGAGGCCGACGAGGTCGAGCAGCTCGCGTTCGGCCCGGCGGTCGAGCTGCCGTCCCGTGAGGAACGCGGTGCGTGAGCCGAGGAACAGCTGCTCGGCGACGGTGAGTCGTCCGGCGAGGTGGCGGTCCTGGTGGATGACCCGGATGCCGAGGCGTTCGGCGTCGCCGGGGTTCCGGATGACGGCGGGTTCGCCGTCGATCTCGATCGTCCCCTCGCTCGCCGTGTAGAGCCCGGTGAGGATCTTGATGAGCGTGGACTTGCCGGCACCGTTCTCGCCGACGAGGGCGACGACCTCGCCGGGCTGCACCTCGAGGTCGACGTCGTGCAGGACGCGGACGCCGCCGAAGTCCTTCGCGATGCCCCGCATGGTCACCGCCGGCACGGGTGAGCCGGCCGCAGCCGCACCGGGCCGACCGTCCAGCGTGCGCTGGGCGGTCGACTCGTCGATCGAGGTGCGGTCCGTCATTCCAGGCCGAGCCGCTTGCGCTCGTCGGCGACGTTCGCCTTGTCGATGAACACGGCGTCGAGGTAGGTGCTCAGCGGCACCTCGTCCTGCTGTCCACCGAGGTACCGGGCGACGTTGTCGGCGCTCGTCGTGCCGAACAGGGTCGGCTGCTGCGCGACCGTGAACTGGTAGACCGAGGCGGGGTCCTCGATGAGGTCGAGCGCGCCGGGCTCGGCGTCGACGCCGTACACCTTGATCTCGTTCCGACCGGCTGCGTCGATGGCCTGGGCGGCACCGATGGCCGGGAGATCCCAGCACGACCACACGGCCGAGATCTCACCCTTGGGGTAGCGGGTCAGGGCGTCGTTCGTCTTCTGCTTGGCGTCCTCGATGGTGCCCTCGTAGACGTCCTGCAGCTCGGGCTCGATGACCTCGATGTTCGGGTAGTTCTTCAGCACCAGCTTGAACTCGTCGTAGCGGATCTGGCAGGGGGTGACGTCGTAGAAGCCGTTGAAGACGAGCACCTTGCCCTTCCCGCCGATGTCCTCGGCGAGGGTGCGGGCGAGCGTGGAGCCGATCTGCCAGTTGTCGGAACCGATGTTGTTCACCGAGTTCTCGCTGGCGTGGTCGATCGTGAAGACGGGGATGTCGGCGTCCTTCGCCTGCTGCAGCGCCGGTGCGAGCGTCGTGGCGTCGCCGAGGATGACGACGATCGCGTCGACCTTCTGCGAGACGAGGTTCTCGACGTTGGCGAGGTGCTTGTCGTCCTGCGCATCGGCCTGGGTCGCGACCACCTTCGCGCCGAGCTCCTCCAAGCGGTCCTGGACGCCCTGGTAGGTGAGGCGACCGAAGTCGCGCACGACGTCCTTCGCCGCCACGCCGACGGTCTTGCCCTTGAGCGAGGGGACGTCGGCGTCGGAGGCCGCTGAGCTGGCGGCGGGGCCGCTCGTCGACTCGCCGGATGAGGACTGCTTCAGCGAACAGCCGGTGGCGAGACCGGCCACGACGGCCAGCGAGATGATGGACAGCGCGAGGCGTGATCGACGACGCATGGGGACTCCAGAGGACGGTGGGGCGCGGGAGGGTGCAAGGGTGGTGGGGCGGGCCGGCGTCCGCTGTCGGCGCGTGGGGGCGCACCGGGACGTCGGGTTGCAGTAACAGTAAGGAGTGATCGGACGGGCCGCGAGAGGGCGCTCAACCTGACGTAACACAAGCCGCGCGGCGTCGGAGGTGCGTGCTGACCGGTGCCGGCGCAGCCCACGAAAACGTCGGATGTATCATGGCGCGAGGCGGAGCGACCGGCGACCGTCGTGCACCAACGGGGGGTCTCCATGGCAGTCACCGACGAAGCGATCGCGAGGATCCAGGCGATGATCGTCGCCGGCGATCTCCAGCCCGGGCAGCGGCTCCCTCCGGAGAAGGAACTCAGCGAGACGCTCGGGCTCTCGCGCAGCTCGCTCCGTGAAGCGGTCAAGGCCCTCGAACTCATCCGCGTGCTCGACGTGCGTCGCGGCGACGGCACCTACGTCACGACGCTCGAACCGAGCCTGCTGCACGAGGCGATGTCGTTCGTCATCGACATGCACGCCGACGGTTCCCTCATCGAGATGTTCGAGGTGCGGCGGATCCTCGAGCCGTCCGCCTCGGTGATGGCGATCCGCCACCTGGACGACGAGAAGATCGCCGAACTGCACGCGATGGTCGACGAGGTGGACGAGTCCACGACCGTCGAGGACCTCGTCGCGCACGACCTGCAGTTCCACGCCCGCGTCATCGAGCTGAGCGGCAACGCCTACCTCGCGAGCCTGCTCGCCGCCCTCGGCAGCAAGACGGTCCGCGCCCGCATCTGGCGCGGCCTCACCGAGGAGAAGGCCGTCGCCCGCACCCTGCAGGAGCACCATGCGATCGTCGACGCCCTCGAGAAGCGCGACACCGAACTGACGCGTGCCCTCGTGACCGTGCACGTGAGCGGCGTCGAGAGCTGGCTGCGCCGGTCCCTCTGACCCCTGCCACGTGCCCGGGTGGGTCGGAGCGGGCTCAGCGTCCGCCGAGCCCGCTCGTCACGATGCCCCGGATGAGGTGCTTCTGCAGCAGGATCAGCATGAGGACGGTCGGGAGCATCGAGATGACCGAAGCCGCCATCACCAGATTCCACTGGCTGCCCTGCTGCCCGAAGAACTGCTGGAGACCGAGCGGGATCGTCCCATAGGTGTTCACGTCGTTGACGATGATGAGCGGCCAGAGGAACGAGTTCCAGTAGGCGATGAACGAGAAGACGGCGAGAACCGCGAGCGTCGGGCGGGCGAGCGGGAGCATGACGTGCGTGAACGTCTTGATCACGCCGGCGCCGTCGACACGAGCGGCGTCGTCCAGTTCCTGCGGCACGGTCAGGAAGAACTGCCGACAGAGGAAGGCGCCGAGCGCGGTGAACGCGAACGGGATGATAAGTGCTTGGAACGAGTCGACCCAGCCGAACCCCTGCATCATCACGTACAGCGGGATGAGGAGCACGTCCTGCGGGATCATCATCGTCGCCAGGAAGAGGACGAACACGAGGTTGCGGCCCCTCCACCGGAGGCGGGAGAAGGCGTAGCCGCTCAGCACGGAGACGGCCATGTTGATCATGGTGCCGACGACAGCGACGAACAGACCGTTCAGGAGGAACCGGCCGAAGGGCAGGTAGCTGAAGGCCTCGGAGTAGTTCTCCCAACGGATCGACGAGCCGATGAGCGTCGGGGGTGTCGTGAACGTCTCGGCCGGAGGCTTCAGCGAGGTCGCCACCATGTAGACGAGCGGTGAGATGAACGCGAGGGCGACGAGACACAGCACCACGTAGGACACGATCGACCGAGCACGGCTGACGGACTTCGTCTGCCCCCGCCGGAGCCCGCGGGGGTTGACGGTGACGAACGACGAGGTCGGCGGATGCTGTCTGGCGGCCGACCTGCCCGCCGAGATCCGATTACTCATAGTGCACCCACTTCTTCTGGCCGAGGAACTGCACGGCGGTGATCGCCAGGATGATGATGAACAGCACCCAGGCGGCGGCGGAGGCCACCCCGAGCTGCTGGAACACGAATCCCTGGTTGTAGATGAATTGCACGAGCGTGGTGGTCGATGAACCCGGACCACCCTTCGTGAGGATGAACGGCTGGGCGAACACTTGGAACGCGGTGATGAGCGTCATCATGGCGGCGAAGAAGATCGACGGCGAGATCATCGGGAACTTGATCCGCCAGAACGAGGTCCATGCCCCGGCACCGTCGAGCTCGGCCGCCTCGAGCTGGCTCTCCGGTACCGAGTCGAGCGCTGCGGAGAAGATGAGCATGTTGTAGCCGAAGCCCTGCCAGACGCTCATCGCGACGATGGCGAGCATGGCCCAGTGCTCATCGGCGAGGAAGTTCGGAGCCGAGACCCCGATGCTCGACTGCATCGTCGCGTCGATCAGCCCGTCGGGCTGGTAGATCATCCGCCAGATGACCGCGTTCGCGACGATGGGGGTGACCGTTGGGATGAAGAAGAGGACCCGGAAGATCTGACGGTGTTTGATCTTCGGGCTGAGCCAGGCTGCGAGTCCCATCGACACGATGAGGTTGAGCGGCACGTACAGGACGACGAACAGGGTCGTGTTGAGGATGACCGTTCGGAAGATCGGGTCTGCGAACAACGCTGCGTAGTTGTCGAAGCCGACGAAGGTCGGCGATCCGAGCATCGGCCAGTTGTTCAGGCTGATGACGAGCGACGCGATGATCGGCACGACGGTGAACAGCGCGAGACCGATCGCGTGCGGACTGGCGAATCCCAGTCCCCACCAGGATCGTCGGGCGTGGACCGCGTCCGGATCGACGCGCGCGGTGCGCTTGGAGGGCCGGACGGCTCGCACCGGGGCCGCTGGGAGGGTAGCCATGCGGGTTCTTCCTTTGCTTCGACGACGATCGGAGCGGCTGGTGGGCGACGTGGGTCGCCCACCAGCCGGAGCTCACTTCGGCAGTTGGCTCGAGATCTGGTCGAGGACCTCGGCGCCGGATTGCTGTCCGTTCATCGCCTGGATCGCGTACTGGGACATCAGTTGGGCGAGCTGATCGCTGTTCTTGTTCCCGGGCAGCGGGACGGATCCGTCCTGGGCTGCTGCGAAGCTCTCCTCGACGCCGTCGATACCGGCGTTGTCGAACCAGGCGCCCTGCGCTGTGGTGCGGGCGGGGAACGCCCGCCCCTCCTTGCCGAGTGTCGAGAGCACGTCCTCACTCGTCATGGTGGTGATCGCCTGATAGGCCTGCTCGGGGTACTTGCACTCCTTCGAGACACCGAAGCCCGATCCCGCGGAGAAGGTCGTCGGGGCGCTACCGGCCGGCAATGTCACGACGCCGACGTCGAACGTCGCCTTGGCTTTCGTGTTGATGAGCGACCAGGGTCCGTCGACATAGGTGGCGGCCTGTCCGTTGATGAAGGCGTTGTCGTCGGCCGAACTGTCGGCGCTCGCAGGCGTCGCGTAGCCGTCCTTCACGAGGCCGGCGATCCACTCGAGACCCGCAGCGAATTTGGCGTTGGTCACGTCGAGCGAACCGTCCTCGCTCACCACCCGACCGCCGTTGTAGGACAGGATCATGGACTCGAGGTAGAGATCCTCTGCGCTCGGCGCGTAGAGCTGCTTCCCCGCCGATTTGAGCGCTTCACCCGCGGCTTCGAAGTCGTCCACGGTCCAGCCGGGCTTCGGTTCGGCGACGCCGGCCTCGGCGAAGAGGTCCTTGTTGTAGAACATGACGAGCGGGCCGGTGTCGTAGGGGAGGGCGTAGAGCTTGCCGTCGACCTTCATCGCGTCGAGCGCGGTCGCGTCGAACTCGTCGAGCGCGGTGCCGCTGCTCTTCGCGAGGTCGTCCAGCGGGAGGAGGACATCGGTGTAGTTGGCCGCCCGAAGGCTCTGCACCGTGACGATGCAGGGGGCAGTACCGGCACTCAACTGGGTGCGGAGCTTCGTCCAGTAGTCGGAGAACGGCGCGCCCTGGATGGTGACGTCGATCTTGTCCGACGACTTCACCTCGTCGGCGACCGTCTGCCACGCTGCCTGGTCCTCCTGACCGGCGATCCACATGGACCAGACGAGCGACTCTGCAGTCTGGGAGCCGGTCGCGCTGCCACCGGAACACGCCGTGAGGGCGAGGACACCGGCCATCGCCGCGCCGGCCATGAGCTGTCGTTTCATCGGATGCTTCTCCACTTCGTTGGGCGTGCAGTACTCAAGGGATCCAGACCCGGTCGGGAAAGACGGCTGAACGTGGTGCGATCTAAACATCGGATGTCTCATCTGTCAACTGTTGATATTTCCGCGAATCTGGGCCACTTTGGAGACATTCGCCCCGCAGAGTACGGATGATTGGCATCCCTGACTCGCATCTCAGCCGCATCATCGACGACGAAGGATCACGCATGGCCATGTTCAAGGACGACTCCGTCCGCCTCCCCGAGTTCGAGAAGTTCGTCCACGAGACACCCGCCTGGTTCTCCGACGCCAAGCTCGGGATCTTCGTCCACTGGGGGGCGTACTCCGTCGCAGCCTGGGCGGAACCGATCGGTGAGCTCGGGGCGACGGACCACGCGCACGACTTCGCCCGGAACCCGTACGCCGAGTGGTACTTCAACACCATCCGCATCGAGGGGAGCCCGGCGCAGCAGCACCACCGGGAGACCTTCGGAGACGTCGACTACGACCACCTGCTCGAGCTGTGGCGCGCCGAGCGCTTCGACGCGGACGAGGTGCTCGCCCTCGTGAAGCACACGGGAGCACGGTATTTCGTGCCGACGACGAAGCACCACGACGGGATCACGCTCTGGGACGCTCCCGAGACGAACGGCCGCAACACCGTCGCCCGAGGCCCGAAGCGCGACCTCATCGGCGAATTCGCTGCAGCGACGGAACGCGCCGGGCTGCGCTTCGGCGTCTACTATTCGGGCGGGCTGGACTGGCACTTCTCCCCGTCCGAACCGGTCGTCGAGACCGACGGGCCGGACGGCTGGACGAACCGGGCCAACGACCGGCCGTACGCCGACTACGCATACGACCAGGTCGCCGACCTCATCGAGCGGTACCGCCCTGACATCCTCTGGAACGACATCGAATGGCCCGACCCGGGCAAGGACGACGGCGCGCGTGGACTCGTCTCCCTCTTCGACCGCTTCTATGCCGCCGCCCCGGACGGACTGATCAACGACCGCTGGGGAGACACCCATTGGGACTACCGGACCACGGAGTACCAGATGGGCGGCATCACCGATGACCCGTGGGAGAACTGCCGCGGCATCGGCTACTCCTTCGGCCACAACACCCTCGAAGACGAGAAGCAGCTGCTGAGCGGCGAGGAGGCGATCCGGTACTTCGTGGACATCGTCGCGCGAGGCGGGAACCTGCTCTTGAACATCGGCCTGCAGGCGGACGGTACCGTCCCTCCGGAACAGCGCGCGACGCTGGAGGCGCTGGGCGATTGGAACGCGGTGAACGGTGCGGTCGTCTTCGGTTCACGACAGCTCGACGACGGGATCGCGAGCGGTTCGGAGTCACCGTGGACGAGGTGGACGCGTACCGGCGACATCGCCAACGCGATCATCGATGCGGACGGCCCGGTGACGCTGACACTCGCTGCCGACGCGATCCTGGTCGACTCCGCTCGACTCGTCGACGGCACGTCGCTCGCCGCGTCCGTCGTCGACGGTGGTGTCAGGGTCGATCTTCCGACGCGCTCGGTGCCCGGCCCGCAGGTGGTCCGCTTCGATCTGAGCTGAGCCCGCTCCCGCTGCCCGCGATGGCGGGCGGGTAGTTTGAGGGGATGAACGGCACGATCGACACCCGAGCGCTCATCGACCCGGTCGACAGCGAGGCCATGGCGAAGGCGCCCGCGTACCACCGCGCGCCGTCCGCGCGGCTGTTCATCGGCCTGATCACGGGAGTCGTCGTGGTCGTCGTCGCCGGGTTCGTCCTGTTGGGAACGGTGTCCTCGGCCTCACGAGGCGGATCCGGCCCGACGCCGCTGCTCGGGATCGGACTCCTCGCGGCCGCCGCCGTCGCAGTGGTCGCCGTCCTCTCCTGGCGCACGAGGCGCATCAAGCGCTTCCGCCTCTCCCAGTTCGCCGCAGCCAACGGGATGACCTACACCGCCGACCTCAGCTACCCGCCGTTCCCCGGCATGATCTTCGGGATCGGATCGTCGCGGCAGGCCACCGACGTGCTGCGGGGCGCTCGTCCCCGCCCCGTGGAGTTCGGCAACTACCGGTACACGGTCCGCCACGGGAAGAGTTCGACGACGCACCACTGGGGGTACGTCGCGGTGAAGCTCGACGTCCCCCTGCCGAACATCGTGCTCGATGCGATCGGCAACAACGGGTTCGGCTCGAACCTCCCGGCGGCGTTCCAGCGCGCCCAGCGGCTGTCGCTGGAAGGCGACTTCGACCAGCACTTCACGCTCTACTGCCCGGCCGGCTACGAACGGGACGCCCTGTACCTGTTCACCCCGGACATCATGGCGCGGTTCATCGACCACGCCGCCGAGCTCGACGTCGAGATCATCGACGACTGGCTGTTCCTCTACACGAAACGGGAGGTGTCGACGCTCGATCCCGACACCTGGGCGTGGCTGTTCGGGATCGTCGACGCCTTGACGACGAAGTTCGACCAGTGGGCACGGTGGCGGGACGACCGCCTCCAGCCGCAGTCGACCGGTGCATCGGGGCACCCGTCTGCACCGGGCACCCAGGCTGACGCTCCCGCCCTCGGGCTCATCAAACCGCCGCCGGGGGTCGCTCCGTCCGGCCGCAGGTTGCGACGATCCGGAACGTGGATCCCGGTCGCGTTCGTGGTCGGAACGGTGATCGTCTGGATCGTCATGCGCATGAACTGACCCCGTGGTTCCTGGGCATGTCGAGGACGTCTGGTGATCGACAGACGAGGACGGAACACCTCGGTTGCTGGGATGGGCGGATGACCGACACCGGTCGCCCTCAGAAAGGACCATCCCATGCGCAGATCCGCCGCCCTCGGCTTCGCCGTCCCCGTCCTCGCCCTCATGCTGGGGCTCACCGCCTGTTCCGGGACGACGGACGCACCGCCCGGAGGTGACGCGTCGCCGACCGCCGACGCCTACGCCCAGGCGTTCGACGACTACACGATCTCGCTCGCGGGTTGCCTGCGCGACCACGGGGTGGACGTCGTGGACCCCGAACCCGGTACGGCGATCACGCTCGACGGCAGCGACGTGATGAACCAGGCCTACGACGCCTGCACCACGGAACTCGGCCCACCGCCGGCGAACCCCGACCAGCCCACCAGGGGTGAGATCTCCGACGAACTACGGCTCCGCGCCCAGTGCCTGCGCGACCAGGGGTTCGACGTCCCGGACCCCGACGCGAACGGCGTGTGGGACCTGCCGGAGGACCTGTTCGACGAGGCCAGAGCCTGCGCCGTGCAGTGACGACCGCTCCCGCCGGGACGGCCGACCGATCCGTCGATCGGTCGGCCGTCCCGTCGTCGCGGGGTCAGGCGTCGTCCGGCTCGGGACCGTGCACGGCGGGCAGCAGCACCGTCACCTCGAGACCTCCGGCCGGCAGTGGCGCGAGGCGCAGCGAACCACCGTGCAGTTCGACGATCCGCGCACCGAGCGTCAGCCCCAGCCCGTTGCCCCGGTCGGGCCCGGCGGCGCGCGCGATCCTGGCGTCGCGGCGATCGAACGGCTCGACGAAGCGAGCGACCTCGTCGACGCCGAGGAGCGGTCCGGAGTTGCTGACGACCACGACCGCGCACTCGGCCGCGGACCGGTCGGCCTGCGGATCCCTGCCCACCCGCACCGAGACCCACCCGCGCGGACCGCTGTTGTACCGCACGGCGTTCGACAGCAGGTTCGTCAGCAGCTGCTGGAGGAGCACGCGGTTGCCGAGCACGGCGGTGCTCCGGAGGGTCGAGGAGATCGCGACACCGGCATGGGCGGCGTCCGGTGCGACGAGCTGCGACGCGTCACGGACCACCGCCGCCAGGTCGACGGGCGAGGTCACGAGCGGTCGGCGGTCGAGCTGGTTCAACTGCAGGAGGGCCTCCACGATCGCGATCCCCCGCTCGTTCGTCTCGTGCAGCCGGCGGAGCGCGCGGTCGACGTCGCGGCCCTCCGGATCGGCCTGCGCCACCTCGATGAGCATCTTCATGGTCGCGAGCGGCGTGCGCAGCTCGTGCGAGGCATTGGCCGCGAACCGCTTCTGCGTGAGGAACGACTGCTCCAGGCGTGCGAGCATGTCGTCGAAGCGGTCGGCGAGTTCGCGGAACTCGTCGCGCGGACCCGTCATCGCGATGCGGTGGTCGAGCGAGCCCGCCGCGGCGGCCCGCACCGCGTCGTTGAGGTCGCGCAGCGGCCGCAGCACCCGACCGGCGACGATCCAGCCGACGCCGGTGCCGATCACGGCCATCGCGATGAGCGCGAGCATCGAGTAGTTGATGAGCGAGTCGCGGATCTCGCCGCGGGTGATGCCGGACAACTGCTCCGGATCGCCGGCCGGCGCGATCGGGTAGTCGGGGAAGCGCCAGATGATGACGTTGATGACGATCAGCGCGACGAGGCCCGTGACGACGGTGAAGGCGGCATACGTCGCGGTGAGCTTGACGCGGGCGGTGATGCGTGTCGGACGGGACGAGACCGGGCGCGCGGGCGACGCGGTGGTCATGCGCCGTCCACCCTCGTGGGCTCGTCCTCGCCCGGCGGGAGCACCCGGTACCCGACGCCCGGCACGGTGTGGATGACCCACGGCTCACCGAGCACCTTCCGGAGGGTCGACATCGTCACCCGGACGGCGTTCGTGAACGGGTCGGCGTGCTCGTCCCAGGCCCGTTCGAGGAGGTCTTCAGCGCTCACGACACCACCCCTGGCCGCGAGGAGGACCTCCAGCACGGCGAACTGCTTCTTCGCCAAGCGCACGTACCGCCCGTCGCGGTACACCTCCCGACGGAACGGGTCGAGCCGCACCCCGGCGTATTCGAGGACGGGCGGCAGGGACGCGGCAGGCCGACGAGCCAGCGAGCGCAGTCGGAGCACCAGCTCGCGCAGCTCGAACGGCTTCGTCAGGTAGTCGTCGGCACCGATCTCGAACCCGCTCTCCTTGTCGTCGAGCTCGGCGGCGGCGGTGAGCATGAGCACCCGGGAGCGCAGCTCCCGGGCGACGATCCAGCGACAGACGTCGTCGCCGTGCGTACCGGGGAGGTCGCGGTCGAGGACGACGACGTCGTAGCTGTTGACGGCGAGCCGTTCGAGCGCGGCGTCGCCGTCGAACACGAGGTCGGCGGCGAGCCCCTCGTGCTGCAGCCCCTCGAGGATGCTCTCGGCCAGGTACTGCTCGTCCTCGGCGATCAAGACACGCATGGAACCTCCGGTCGTCTGGGCGTCGTGTCGATCGTAGGCGGCCGGATGTTTCGGAACCGTCTGACGATCGCCCGACGCCCACGAGACCCCCGGGCGGCTGGACTGGGACCACGATCACCGGACGTCGACCCACGGTGATCTGTGGAGGAGGAATCATGCGACACCAGGACTTCGACCAGCGGCGCCACCCGCGGCGCCAGCACGCGACGCGACGGCCGGCAGCCGGCCGGCGCACCGCGAACCGGGCCGCCACGGTCCTCGCCGTGTCCGCCGTCGCCCTCGCCGCCGCGATCGCCCTGGTCGCGTGCACCGGCGTCGCGCCCGCGATCACGCGCGCGATCACCTCCTCGGCGGGGCAGCCCGATCCGGACGACGGTACGACCACGACCGAAGGCGGGTTCGGGACCGCCGACGGCGTACTCGACGAGAACCGCTTCACGGTCGACGACACCGCGCTGCCCGGCATCGCGAACCTCGAACCCGACCTCCTCGAGGCGGTCCGCCAGGCGACCGAGGCCGCTGCCGACGACGACATCACGCTGTTCATCAGCTCGGGATGGCGGAGCACGGCCTACCAGCAGCATCTGCTCGACGAGGCGATCCTGCGGTACGGCAGCGAGGAGGCGGCCCGGCAGGTCGTCGCCACCCCCGAGGGTTCCTCGCACACCCGCGGGGCCGCCGTCGACATCGGTGCGACGGACGCCGACTACTGGCTCATCGAGCACGGTTCCGCGTTCGGCCTCTGCCAGACCTACGCGAACGAGATCTGGCACTTCGAACTGGCCACCACCCCGGGCGGCGACTGCCCGGAGCTGCTCCCTGACGCCGGGTGACCGCCGTCAGGCCAGTCCGTGCGGCGCCTCGTCGTGCGGCCCCGCGGGTACCGGTGCCAACCGGCTGACGAACTCGTCGACCCGGACCCGCAGGTCTCGGAACGCCTCGTCGAACGCCTCCTCGGTGGCGGTCAGGGCGGGGTCGGGGACGGACCAGTGCAGGTCGTCGCGGCCGACGAGTTCCTCGTGCGCCCGGTTGCAGACCGTGATGATGAAGTCGTCCGGCCGGAGGACCTCCTGCGTGCCACGCGGGTGCTGCGAACCGATCCGGACGCCGTGTCGTGCTGCCGCCCGCACGGCTCCCGGGTTCACCACGTCGGCGGGACGACTGCCCGCCGAGGCGACCGGCACGGTGCTGCGGTCCAGCCAGAGCGCCTCGGCCATCCGGGAACGCGCGGAGTTGGCCGTGCACACGAAGACCACGCGGCTGGGGACGCTGATCGGTTCCGGCGCGAGGCGGTCGAACGCGCCGGGGACGAGGCGGACGTAGTTGCGACGCCCGTCGGATTCCGACCGCGAGCGCGAGAGGATCCCCGCCTTCTGCAGGACGCTCAGGTGATGGGCGACGAGGTTCGAACTCATCCCCAGCGCCGTCTGGATCTCCGTCGGCGACAGATCGCCCAGGGCGAGGAGGTCCACGATGCGCAGGCGGGCGGGCTCGGCGAGCGCGGCGAACTTCGACGCCCTTACCGCTAGCGACTCCACCGACACAACCCCCGTTGACTCAACCACGATTGACTCAATAATAGGCTGAGGCACCCGTCGGTCACGCTCGAGCACGCCCGCTCGACGCCCGGGTCACCTGGAGAAGGAGCTTGTCATGGGTATCGGAACCGGAATCGCCCTGATCGTCATCGGAGCCATCCTCGCCTTCGCCGTCAACATCGACGTCCCCGCCGTGGACCTCACCCTCATCGGGTACATCCTCATGGCAGCAGGTGCCGTCGTGTTCCTCATCTCGCTCATCCTCGTGCTGCGTCACCGCCAGGTGTCGTCGACGACGCGTTCCGCCGTCGACCCGAGCAGCGGCGAGCGCGTGACCCGCCGCAGCACCACCGACAACGACGGTCCCGTCCTCTGAGGACCGGGGCGATCGCACCACCCATGGCCGAACCCGGCGTCGACGACCCGCGCACCGGCGAACTCCTCGACGGACGCTACCGCCTGGGAGCGCGCATCGGATCCGGCGGCATGGCGACCGTCCACCTCGCGACCGACGAGACCCTCGGGCGTCAGGTCGCGGTGAAGCTGTTCCGCCCCGGCACGACCGACGCCTCGCTCGGCGCGCGGACCGCCTCGGAGACGCGTCTGCTGGCATCGCTCAACCATCACGCGCTCGTCACCCTCTTCGACGCGCGCGTCGTCTCCGGTGACGGTTCCTACCTCGTCATGGAGTACGTCGACGGACCGACGCTGTCGCAGCGCATCAGCCGGTCGCCGCTGCCGTCACCTGAGGTCGCTGCGATGGCGGTCGACCTCGCGGAGGCGCTGCACACGGTCCACGCCGCCAGGGTCGTGCACCGCGACATCAAGCCGTCGAACGTGTTGTTGCGCCGATCGGTCCTCCCGCACCAGGAGTATCGCGCGAAGCTCGCCGACTTCGGCATCGCTCATCTCATCGACAGCACCCGCATGACCGCGCCCGGCTCCCTGATGGGCACCGTCGCGTACCTCAGTCCCGAACTCGTCCGGGGCGCCGATCCGGCCACGCCCGCCGACGTCTACGCGCTGGGGCTCGTCCTCCTCGAAGCCCTGACGGGCCGCCGTGC
The DNA here is from genome assembly GCF_001421315.1 of Plantibacter sp. Leaf1. NCBI lineage: Bacteria > Bacillati > Actinomycetota > Actinomycetes > Micrococcales > Microbacteriaceae > Plantibacter > Plantibacter sp. Leaf1. The sequence continues at coordinate 422,890 of NZ_LMJX01000001.1, forward strand.
CTACCCGCAAACCAGCACCCATGAATCCCTGATGGCGCGCTTGAACGCGTCGCCGACGATCCCCGGTGCGCTCGGGTACCAGTGGAAGTCCCTGCTGACGGCGATGACCGCGTCGGATCCGGCTGCGCGCCCGACGGCGCTCGAGGTCGCCATGGCGGTGCGCGACCTCGACCCGGTGCGCGACCAGGCACCGGATCCGGCGACCGCGACGATGGCGATGTCGGCCGGGCCGGCGTCGACGACGGACGCGACCACGCCTGCCACCGCGATGGCGGAGGCTCCGACGGCGACGACGGAACGGTTCGATGCGCCGGGCCCGCCTGTCGATCCGACGCTGGTGCTCCCGAGCGGATCGCGCGACGGTGAGGGGCTCGCCACGACGGCCGTGCTCGATGACTCCCCGCGCTCGACGCGTCGGGTCGACGAGCGCGCTCGACGCGCTGCCGTCGAGCGCCGCCGGCGGACGATCCGGGTCTGGGTGCTCCTCGGCGTGATCCTGCTCGTGGCGGCCGCCGCCCTCGTGTGGTTCCTCGTCTCGTCGGCGCAACCCTCCGTGCCGGCCCTGCCTGAGCTACCGGATCCGCTGTCGACGCACCTGGACGAGCTCATGCGGGAGGTGACCCCGTGACGCGGCCGGGGAACCGCACTCGGGCGCTGTTCGCAGCTCCCCTGCTCGTGGTGGCGCTGCTCGGCGGCTGCGCGTCGCCGAACGCCGGACTCGATGCGGACACCGGCCGTGAGCTGCAACAGGCGGTCGTCCTGGTCGCCGATGCTGCCGCCGCCGGCGACACCACCGGTGCCATCGCGGCGTTGGACGCCCTCGAGGCGCGGCTGGCCGAGGCTGAGGCGGACGGTTCCGTCTCCGCGAGCCGACTGTCGGAGATCCGATCGGCGATCGCCACCGTCCGCGCCGACCTCTCCCCCGTCGTCGAGACGCCGGCAGCCACACCGACGCCGACGCCCATGCCCAGTTCGGTCGAGCCGGTGGAGCCTGCCGCCCCGGTGGATGACGGCGCGGACGAGCCAGGCGACGATGGTGGCCCCGGGAACGGGAACGACGGCGACAAGGGTGACAACGGCAAGAACGGCGACAAGGGCAACAACGGCAACGGCAACGGGAACGGCAAGAAGGACAAATGAGACGACGAGGCATGTCAGCAGCGGCAGCGGACGACGAGCCCGGCACCGGGCCGGACGACGAGCAGTCGGCGAAACGCGACCGCCGGGAGCGCGACGGGGTGTCGACCGTGCAGCACAGCGTCGTCGTCGAGCTCCCCATCGCGGCCGTCTACAAGCAGTGGGTCGACTTCGAGTCGTACCCGGAGTTCCTCCCGGCGGTGCGCGAGGTGTCGACGACCGGCGAGGTCTACAGTCGCTGGACCGTCGCGATCAGCAAACTCTCGCGGCAGTTCCTGGTCGAGATCCTCGAGCAGCTTCCCGAGGAGCGTCTGGTCTGGCGCACCATCGAGGGCGACGTCTGGTTCAGTGGTGACGCCGTGTTCGACGCGATCGACAAGCAGCAGACCCGCGTCGACGTCACGGTGCACTGGAAGCCGGTGACCGCGGTGGAGCGGACCGCTGCGGCGCTCGGGCTCGCCGGGCGGGCCGTCCGTGGGACGCTCGAGGCGTTCAAGACCTACATCGAGTCGACCGGCGGCCCCTCGGGTCACTCCCGGATCAAGGTCGTCTCCCCGAAGGGCTAGCCGTCCGCCGCACGACAGACGACCCCGGGACCTCAGGTCCCGGGGCCGTCGTCGTCCGACCGGTTGCGGCTACCGCTCGCGCGACTCGGAGGTGATGGTGGTCGTCGCTGGATCGTCGCCGCCACTCGCACGGTCCGTCGTCGTGCCACCGGCGGCGGACGCCGTCACCTTGCCGCGCGCGGCGGCTTCGAGGGACTCCGCCTCCTCGCCTCCGAGCGCCTCGCCGCGGGCGACGAGCCCGGCGACGTCGGAGAGCGGGATCTGCTTGAGCAGCAGCGAGAGCAGGAACGCAGCACCGATGAACGGCAGCAGGTACCAGAACACCGGGGCGAGCGCGTCGGCGTACGCGGTCACGACCCCGTCGCGGACGCCCGGCGGGAGCTGGCTGAGCGTCTGCGGGTCGATCGTCGACGCCGCACTGGACGCCTCGTCTGGGCTCGCACCCGAACCGGCGAAGACGTCCCGCAGGTTCGAGGTCAGGCGCGTGGTGAAGATCGTGCCGAACACGGCGACGCCGAGCGATGCACCGACCTCGCGGAAGTAGTTGTTCGTGCTCGTCGCCGTACCGACCATCGACGCGTCGACCGAGTTCTGCGCCACGAGGACGACGACCTGCATGATCAGGCCGAGGCCGGCGCCGAAGAAGAACAGGAACACGCAGATGAGCCAGATCGGGGTGTCGGCCGTGAGCGTCGTGAAGGCGATCATGGACGCCGCCGTGACGAGCGTGCCGATGACCGGGAACATGCGGTAGCGACCGGTCTTGGTGATCAGGTTGCCCGACACGATCGACGTGCCGATGAGGCCGACCATCATCGGGATCATGAGCAGGCCGGACGCGGCGGCGGAGGTGCCGGACGACATCTGGAGGAAGGTCGGCACGAAGCCGATCGCCGAGAACATGCCGAGCCCGAGCGTGAGGCCGATCGCGGTCGCGTTGATGAACGTCGGGTTCTTGAACAGCGACAACGGGATGATCGGGTCCTTCGCGCGCGCCTCGGTGACGACGAAGAGCAGTGCGGCGACGAGCATGCCGATGCCGAACAACCAGGTCTCGATCGCACCCCAGCCGTGGGCCTCGTCGCCACCGAAGTCGGTGAAGAAGATCAGGCAGGTGGTGAAGGCCGAGAGGAAGATCACGCCGAGGATGTCGATCGGGGCCGTGGCCTTCTTGTTCGGCAGCTTCAGGGTGAAGAACGCGATCGCGAAGGCGGCGATACCGACCGGGATGTTGATGTAGAACGCCCACTGCCAGGTGAGGTGGTCGACGAAGAAGCCACCGAGGAGCGGGCCACCGACGGCGGAGAGACCGAACACGGCACCGAGCGGGCCGAGGTACTTGCCGCGCTCGGAGGCGGGGACGATGTCGGCGATGATCGCCTGCGACAGGATCATGAGCCCGCCGCCGCCGAGGCCCTGGACGGCGCGCCACACGATGAGCTGGGTGAAGTCGCCGGCGAAGGCGCACCCGACGGAGGCGATGGTGAACAGCGCGATCGCGACGAGGAACAGTCGACGACGGCCGAGGACGTCACCGAACTTGCCGTACACGGGCATGACGACGGTGGTCGCCAGCAGGTAGGCGGTGGTGAGCCAGACCTGGTGGTCGACGCCACCCAGCTGCCCGACGATCGTCGGCATGGCTGTGGAGACGATCGTCTGGTCGAGGCTGGAGAGCAGCATGCCCGCGATGAGGGCGGCGAAGATGATCCAGATGCGGCGCTTGGTGAGCAGCATCGGGCCCTCGGTGGGCGCGGCGGTGGCGGCGGTCACGGGAGGTCCTTTCGGGGAGTGGGGTTGGTGTGGGGGTTCTGGGGGGCGGCTGCGTCGCCGTCGTCCTCGGCAGGCTCGAGCACGGCGCGGTAGGTCGCGAGGCAGTCGCGGATGGAGCCGACGATGTCGAACTCGCCGCCCTCGCCGAGGTCGACGACACCGCTGCCGAACACGCGCGCCATGGTCGTCTTGATCGCCATCCCGAAGAGGTCGGCGCAGGCGCGGGCACGCGGGTCGTCGGCCGGGACGCCTTCCCGCACGGCGATGAGCTCGACGAGCATCTGCTCGCGCTCGCGGTTCAGGCCCATGAAGCGGACCAACAGCTTGGGTTCGCGCTCGAGGGCGGCGTGGAAGTCGACGTGCTCGGCGAGGCCGAACCCGGACCGCTCCGCATGGGCGGCCGCGATGAGCATGAAGTCGTCGAGCACGGCGCGCCACCCTCGCGAGCCGAGGGCGAGGAACTCGGTGGCGAACCGTTCGCTCTCCTCGGACTCGTCGATGCCGAGGACCGCGTCCTCCTTGCTCGGGAAGTAGTTGAAGAAGGTGCGGCGCGAGACGCCGACCTCCTCACAGAGTTCCTCGATGGTGAATCCGTTGAGGCCCTGGGCAGCGGTGAGTCGTCGGGACACCGTCGTCAGGCGTGTGGCGGTCGCGGCCATCCGCTCGGACAGCCGATTCGTCGAAGTTGCACTCTGCATCACGAAGTGCAGTATTGCACTCTCCATCCCAGGGTGCAAGTCGCCCGCTTCGAGCCCGTGCCGAGCTCGCAGCTGCGCTCACTAGAGTGAGCGGATGGACCCCCGCCAGGCACGCACCCGTCGCGCCCTCCGCGAGGCGATCCACACGCTCGCGACGGAGGGTCGCATCGACCAGGTGACGGTCGCGGATGTCGCTCGAGCGGCCGGGATCACCCGCGACACCTTCTACCGGCACGCGCCGACGCCCGTCCATCTGCTCGCCGACGTGCTCGGCGAGGAACTGGACGACACGCTGCGCGCGCACGTGGATCTCCCGGCGGAGAGCGGCTCCGAACTGAGCGTCTTCGACGAGTCGGAGCGCGACCTCCTGCGGCACGTCGCCGAGCACGCGACGATCTACCGCAACGCGATGCAGCCTCGGCTCGTCGGACCACTCCGCGATGCGCTCACCGAACGGATCGAGGCGGCCCTCCGTCACCACCTCGACCGTCACCCGCAGATCGCCCCGCCGCGCGAGGAGGGCGTCGACCCCGAACGACACGTGCGCATGCTCGTCGCTTACGCCGGGGCCGGCACGGTCGCGGCGATCGAGGAGTGGCTCCGCACCGGGGAGCTCGACGACATCGACGCCGCCGCCCGCACCGTCATCGCCGCCTCCCCCGCCTGGTGGCTCGGTCGTCGTTAGGCCGGTTCCAGCCGCCCGGACCGCGCCTATCAAAGACATATGTCGGTGTAGGCATATCTGCTCTGTGGATAACCCCGGGGCGGGTTCCGTCCGCGCCTAGCGTCGAGGGATGCCAGTCACACCACGTCCTCGCACCCATTCCGCCCTCGCCCTCGCGGCGGGCCTCCTCGCCCTGACGGCGTGCTCCGGCCCGGATCCCGCGCCGCCGCCGAGCAGCGCCCCGCCGGTGTTCGCCAGCGAGGAGGAGGCACTCACCGCGGTGACGGAGACGTACCAGCGGTTCCAGCAGCTGTCGTACCAGATCCTCGCGGAGGGAGGGGCTGACCCCGAGCGAATTCGATCGCTGACCTCGGACGAGGTAGCGGAAACGGAGATGGACGGATATCGCCGCGCAGCAGATCAGGGATATGTGTTCACCGGGGCGCCAACCATCCAGTCCACTGCCCTGGATCTCTGGTTGCCCTACCCAGACCCCCTGCAGGTGGTGGCTCGGGCGGAGCTCTGCATCGACATATCGAATGTCCAGGTGGTCGACGGCGCAGGCACGTCGGTCGTGTCGACGGAACGGCAGCCCCAGTCCTTGTGGTCGGTCGACATCTCCTACCGGGAGAACGATCAGACGCTCATCGTGGGCGCCAAGGAGAAGGTGGACGATCGATGCGACGACTGAACGCTCGCCGTCCGGCGGTCATCGCCGTTGGAGCTCTCGTCATCGGCTTGTTCATCGCGGTGGCGCCTGGAAGTGTCGCAGTGGCTGCGCAGTGTTCAGATGTGGACCACGCCATCGGCGCCTGCATCGGCAATGGTTCGGTCGACATCGGTGGCAGCGTCGAGCGGCCCGGGACCGGTGGTGGGGGCTCCGGCGGCTCAGGCGGTGGTGACAGCGGTGGCGGTTCGACCGAGCTCCCGCCCGGCGTCACCGACGGACCCAACGGCGAGCGCACTGTGTGCAGTCTCGTGCGTCCCGACGACTGCTACACGATCACCCCCGGCGAGCTGATCCCCGGTTTCGAACCCACACCCGCCGCACAACCGGTCACCATCCGGGACCTCATCAGCTTCGCGCCCGCCGCCCCGACCGTCACCACCGAACCAGGGAGCTGGGGTGTGCGCGGGCTGCACACGAACGTGATCGCCGGTGCATCAGGCCACACCCGCTCGGGCACTTTGCTCGGTCAGACGGCGGAGGTGAACTTCATCCCCGTCGGGTTCACCATCGACTACGGCGACGGCACCACCGCCACCAGCAGCACCGGTGGTGCCACCTGGGCGTCCCTCGGGCTCCCCGAGTTCTCCAAAACGCCGACCAGTCACCGGTACACGACCGTCGGGACCAAGACCATCACCGCTGAGGTGGAGTACGCGGCCGAGTACCGGGTCGGCGACAGCGGTTGGCTTCCCGTGATCGGGACCCTGACCATCCCGACGGACACTCCGCACCCCATCCAGATCGTCCGCAACGCGACGGTCGGTGTCGACAAGCCCTGCCGACCCGGCACACCCGCCCTCGGCTGCTGAACCCCGCACCGGTTCACTGCCGTGAGCGCGCCCCGGCGGCGTGAGCGCACCTCTCCGGCGGCCCGCGCCCACGTCACCGGGGCGCGCCCGCGCCCGCAACACCGCGCTCACGCCAGCGCACCGCGCCGGCACAACGCGCTGACGCAGACCGGCGGAGGAAGAGCGTCAGGAGGTGGTGAAGACCGAGATCCGCGCGAGGTGCGGCTGCGCTCGGCATGCGGTGATCGTGACGCGCAACTCGGTCGTCTCGACCGCGTCGAATCGGAGGATCCGCTGAGCTCCCACGGTCGCCGCCGAAGCGAGCACCCGCGGCACACCGTCGGTATCCAGCGCCGAGACCTCGACCCCTTCGACCACCTGGCCATGTGCGATCGCCTCCCGCACACTCACTCCGGACACCGGCTGCGGTCGGTCCCATCGGAACCGCAGGGTCGGCAGGGGATCGTCGTCGTCCGGGCGCCACGTCACCACGTCCAGCTGCGACCCGGTCCCCGTGATCGACGCGGCCGGCACCGGCGCGCTCGACATCGTGAGCAGTGCGGAGCCTGCGACGTCGAGCCGCTCCAGCTCGTCGATCAGTCGGCCGAGACCGGCGAGGCTCTCGAGGTCGGGCTCCGCGATCACCCCGTCGCGGGTCGGCGGCAGGTTGAGCAGGAACGTCGCGTTCCCGCCGACGCTGCGCTCGTAGATGTCGAACAGCTCCTCCGCGGAGCGCACGAGCCCGTCCTCGGCGGGGTGGTGGAACCAACCCGGACGGATCGAGGTGTTGACCTCGGCCGGGTACCAGACGAGCGGCTCCGTGGTCGCGACGATCGCGGCGCGACTGCCGAGGTCTTCCTCGTCGGACTGCACCGCCCGCGAGAAGAGCCCGTCGTCGACCTGCTGCGAGCGGTCGGCGGTGCGCTCCGCGTCGCGCAACGACGCCGGCACCACACTCCACTCGTCCGCGCGGGTCGATCCGGCCTCATTCCCGCACCAGCGCACATCCGGCCCGCACACGCTGATCGCCGCATTCGGCTGGAGTTCGCGGACGACGGCGTAGTAGCGGTCCCAGTCGTACAGCTGCTTCTTGCCGTTCGGCCCCTCACCGTTCGCGCCGTCGAACCAGACCGAGAACAACTCGCCGTAGCCGCTGAGGAGTTCGGTGAGCTGCGCGACGAAGAAGTCGTCATAGGCGTCACCCGAGCCGTAGCTGGCCTCGGCGCGATCCCAGGGCGACAGGTAGACACCGAACGCGAGCCCGGCCGCCCGGCACGCCGCCGCGACCTCGGCGACGAGATCGCCACCGCCATCGCGCCACGGGCTCGACGCGACGGAATGGTCGCTCACGGCTGTCGGCCACAGCGCGAACCCGTCGTGGTGCTTGCAGGTGAGGATGAGCCCGCGCATGCCGGCGCTCTTCGCCGCGGCGACCCACTGCTCGGCGTCGACGCCGGACGGGTCGAACACGGCGGGCGATTCGGTGCCGTCACCCCACTCCCGGTCGGTCATCGTGTTGACCCCGAAGTGGATGAAGCCGTAGAACTCCATCCCCTGCCAGGCGAGCTGCCGCGGCGACGGCACGACGGCGACCGCCTCGGCCAGACGCTGCTCAGTGTCGATCACCGGTCCGGCCGAACCGTCGGCCCCCGCGCGGCTCATCGGAACTTCCGGTTGTACAGGGCGAGCAGCGTGATCAAGCCGGCGAGCCCGAGGAGCATCACCCCGAGGTTCACCCACCCCACCGACTGGTTGGCGATGATCACCGCGGCCACGCAGCTCACGAACACGACCGCCGCGACGACGACTCCCACACGTTCCTTGGTCATTCCTTCAGCCCTCCGGCTCCGACGTTCTGCAACAGACGTTTCTGGATGATGATGTAGAGGATCACGACAGGGATGATGACGATCACCATACCCGCGTACAACCGGCCGTAATCGGCGGCCGCGCGCTGCGCCTGGAACAGGTTCAGCAGCCCCACCTGCAGGGTCTTGTTCTCGCCCGGGATCAGCGACAACGAGATGATGTAGTCGTTCCAGTAGCTCAGGAAGTTGAACAGGATCGCCGTGCTGATGGCCGGCATCGCCATCGGCAGCATGACCGTCCGCATCGTGCGGAACCGCGACGCGCCATCGAGCGTCGCGGCCTCCTCGTAGGACACCGGGATGGTGCGGAAGTAGGCGAGCAGCAAGTAGATCGTGAACGGGAGCGACGTCGCAGCGTAGACGAGCCCGAGGACGAACAGGTTGTCGATGAAGAAGCCGCTCGGCATGAACGTCCGCAGGGCCTTGTCCCACCCGAGGAGCATGAGGAAGATCGGGATGACGATGTAGTTCACGTTGATGAACAGGCCCGCGAGCAGCAGCGTTTCGAGGATCGACTTGCCGCGGAACTCGAACCGGGCCAGCGCATACGCGGCCGGCACGGCGATGATGAGGACGAAGCAGAGGCCGACGACCGTGACGAGCAGCGAGTTGAGCAGGTAGGGGCCCATGTTCGCGTCGACGAACGCGTCGACGAAGTTCTGCCAGTGCAGACCCTCGGGCAGCGCCCACGGGTTGCCGTAGAACTCGCCCTTGGTCTTGACCGAGGCCATGACGACCCAGAGCACGGGCACCAGGATCATGAGCGAGATGAGGATCAGGACGAGGTTCGAGATCCAGGACACCGGCTTGCGGCGACGGACGCGCAGACGGGAGGTGGGTCCGGGTGGAACCGAGGATGACGGCGGTGTCACGATCGGCGGGACGGGAGCTGAGGTGGTCGTGGTCATCAGAACTGGAGGACCTCTCGCTTGGTCGCACGGCTGATGATGAGCGCCGCGAGGAATGAGAACAGGAAGATCGCCGTCCCGATGGCCATGCCGTAGCCGTAGCTCGAGTTCGTGTACGCCTGCTTGTACATGTAGTCGAGGAGGACCTCGGAGGAACCGTCGGGGCCGCCACCGGTGAGGGCCCGGACGAGCACGAAGGCGAGGTTGATCGAGCTGATGATGAAGAAGATCAGGGAGGTGCGGAGCGTCTCCCAGACGAGCGGCAGCGTGACGTCGAAGAACTGCCGGAACGGGCCGGCCCCGTCGAGCGCTGAGGCCTCGTAGATCTCCGCCGGGATGTTCGACATGCCCGACATGTAGAGGACGAGGTAGTAGCCGAGCGACTGCCACACCATCGCAAAGGCGATGCTGTACATGATGATCTTCTGGTCGCCGAGCCAGACCTGCGACAACGACTCGAGGCCGAGGAAGGTCAACGAGCCGTTGATGAGCCCGTTCTGCTGGTCGTACACGGCGGAGAAGATCGCGGCGACGACGACGATCGACAGGACGCTCGGCAGGTAGAGCACGAAGCGGTAGAGGTTGCGGGCGCGCACCTTGCCCTGCGTCATGACCCCGGCGAGCACGAGCCCGCCGGCCATCGTCACGATGGAGACGACCACGAGGAGGAAGACGGTGTTCTGGAACGCCCGCACGAACTGCATGTCGCCGGCGAGGGCGACGAAGTTGTCGAAGCCGGCGAACGTGGGGGTGCCGCCGACGCCGGTCCAGTTGTAGAGCGACATCCGGAACACGTCGAAGGTCGGGACGACCATGAAGAGCACATAGAGGATGATCGCGGGCGCGACGCACAGCAGCACGAAGCGGTTCTTCCCACGGGTGTTGAGGGAGACGGGGCGTCTGGCCACGGCGCGTCCTTTCTGCGAGGAGGGGGGGGTGTGCCCGTCCGAAAGGGGATCGGACGGGCACACCGGTCGGGATCAGCCCGCGAGCTGGTCGGTGAGCTTGTTGCTCGCCTCGTTGACCTGGTTCTGCCAGTCCTCGAGGGTGGTGGTGCCGGAGAGGACACTGTTGGCCGCGTCGAACAGCGTGGCCTTGAGGTCGACACCGGGGACCGGCTTGGTCGCGGCGAAGGCACCGACGACGGCCTCGACACCGGGCTCGCTGTAGACGGCGTAGAAGTCCTTCGCCTCACCGGTCAGGCGCTCCGGGAGTCCCTGGATCGGCTGGATGGCGTTGGCCTTCGCGAAGATGTCAGCGGCCTCGTCCGAGTACAGGTACGCGATGAAGTCCTTCGCCGCGTCCTTGTTCGTGGCCTCCTTCGGGACCCACGCCGACTCGACGAACGTCGTCAGGTAGCGCGTGCCGTCGGTCTCGGGAGCGGGGACCGGGGTGAGCCCCCACTGGAACCCGTCGGTGCGTGGGGCGTCCTTCATCTCGTTGGCGATCCACGACCCGTTCGGCATGAACAGCGTGGTGCCGTCGAGGATGGTCTGCTGGTTCTTCGTGAAGTCCTGACCGTTGGCGTAGCCGACCGTGGTCGGCGCTGCGTAGCTGAGGAGCTTCGTCGTCAGTTCGAGGGCCTCGGTCGCGTCGTCGGACTTCCACACGTCCTTCTTGTAGGTGAGGACGTCGTTGAGGAACTCCGGCCCGCCCACCGCGGACAGCAGCGAGAAGAAGTACGAGTCGAGGTAGCCGGCCGTCGGGTAGGTGAAGAGCGAGATGCCCTCCGCCTTCGCCTCGTCGCCGAGTTCGAACATCTCGTCCCAGGTGGTGGGGACGGTCCAGCCGTTGTCGGCGAACAGCTTCTGGTTGTAGACGAGGCCCGTGGGCGACGCGTACATCGGCATGAGGTAGACCTCGTCGTCACCGTAGGGGTTGGTGTTGAGGTTGCCGACGATGCCGGGGGTCAGCTTGTCGCCGACGGTGACGTCCTCGCCGGGGATCTTCGCGTCGAGGACGCTCGTGAGGTCCTCGAGGTTGCTGTCGCGGACGAAGGACTCGGTGAAGCCCTCCTTGGCGCCGAGGCCGAGGACGACGAGGTCGGGGTAGTCGCCGGCCGCGACCTGCGGGGTGAGCTCGTCGGCGAGGGTCTTGCTCGTCGTGAGCTTGATCTTCACGTCGGGGTTGAGCTTCTCGTAGGCCGCGACGACCTCCTCGTACATCTCGGAGCCGTAGCCGCCTTCGAATGCGGCGATCTTCAGGGTGTCGGCGTCGTCGCCGCTCGTGCCGGAGTTTCCCGCGCAGCCGGCGAGCATGCCGACCGTCGCGACGGCGGCGATGACGCCGACGGTTCTCGTGTGCTTCATGACAGGGGTCCTTCCCAGTGCTGGTGGGTGCTGCAGGGGGTGGTGGGGAGTGCGGTGATGCGGTTGCGGGCATGGGCGAGGTCGCTGCGGTCCGTCATCGGTTCATGGCCGATGCGCGACGGGCTCGCAGGGTGAGTGCTGCTGCTCCGGCCAGCAGGAGCAGGATCCCCGCGGCTGCCGGTGCGAGACCGTCGACTCCGGTGCTCGCGAGCGAGCCGCCGGCGGAACCGGTACCGGTGGCGCCAGATCCACCGGTACCGGGGCTTCCTGCGCTGGGCGTGCCGGGTGTGCCCGGTCCACCCGGCGTGACCGGGGTGCCGCCACCGGGCTCGAAGGCCTCGATCGCGGCGTTCAGCGCGACGACCGCTGCCTGCACGTCGGCGTTCGTCACGGCGGTGTTGCCGGTCGCGACGGTGTCGCGGTTGACGAGCGCCAGGACGGCTTCCGCGGAGGCGATCGCCGCGGTCAACGTCTCGGCTCCGTCGGCCGCCGGAGCGGCGGCGCGCGCCGACTGCGCTGCGGGCGCTGACGAGGCGAGGAGGGCCTTCGCCGTCGCGATCGACGCCGCGAGTTCCGTCGTGTCGACGATCTCCACCGTGACCCGCTCGGTCGTGTTCGAGCCGAACTCGAAGACGACCCCGGAGGCACCGAGCTCCTTGTCGGCGGCGAACGCGTTCGTGAGCGTGATCGTCGCGCCGTCCGCCGTGTCGGTGCGGACGAAGTCGGCGTCGTCGAGGCTGCCGACGATCGCGCCGGAGGGCTGGACGTACCGGAGACCGGTGAGGGTGTCACCGTCGAGGTCGACCGTGAACGTCGGCAGGTTGTCGGGGTCCTCCGCCATCGCGGCGTTCTTGTCCATGACCGCTGCCGTGGGGGTCACCGTGGGATCGGTGGCGACGACCGCGCTGTTGAAGACGCTGATGGCGGTGAGGGTCGGTGCGAAGACCTGACCGGGCAGCAGGCTCTCGAGCGACACCCGGAGCTTCGAGCTGGTGATCGAACCGAAGTCCTTCACGACCTTGCTCGCTCCGATCCCCGTCTGGGAGGAGAAGCCCACCCAGGCACCGGCGGCCGCGTCCCACCGCTGGAGGGAGAAGGCGTTGACGCGGGCGTCGGTACCGGAGTCGGTGAACTCCGAGAGGTCGACCTCGTCGAACGTCGTGTCGGCACCGAAGTCGATGTCGATCGTCAGGGGGTAGGTGGCGTCGTCCGCACCGGCCCAGCGTGTCGCCGGATCACCGTCGACGAGCTTGCCCGCGTTGAACTCGAAGTCGTTGTGCGGGTGCGTGCTACTGGCGACGATCGGCTTGCCCTTGGCAAGGTCGACGCGGGTGTCGACGCCCTCGTTCTCGATCGGGTCGGTGTCGACCGGGTTGTCGACCTTCGCACCGACCGCGGCCTCGTACAGCCCGATGTCGACGCCGTCACCGTAGTAGAGCTCGGTGCCGAAGAAGTCGTCGGAGCCGATGCGCTCGTTGTAGCGACCGGCGTCGATCAACGGCGAGGTCTCCTGGAGCTTGAACAGCGAGGCCGAGTCGCGGATGGCGTCGACGCCGGCATCCTTCGCGTAGTCGGCCGGGTTCCCGACGAACTCCGGATCGCCGATGACGGCCCGCTTGTCCACCGGCTGGTTGGCCGACTGCTTGCCGCTCGCCTCGAAGTAGGCGTTGTTCGAGAACACGCCCTTGTCGAGGCCGCCCGCCTTCCGCGCCCAGTTCGTGGACGTGGTGGTGGAGGTGTTGTAGAAGACGTTGTTCGCGAAGTAGACGCGGTCCTTCAGCACCTCGTCGTGGAAGCTCTCCAGCTCGGCGCCGTCGTAGACGAAGACGTTGTTGAGGATGTACGTGGGCGAGTAGTTCGACGACAGCATGTTCTTGAAGATCACACCGTTGTCGTTGACGCTGAGGTTGTAGCGGGCGATCGAGTTGGAGCTGTTGCCCATGTAGGACATCCAGCCGCCCTGGTTGTCGTGCGAGTAGTTGTGCTCGTAGACGACGTTGAAGTTCGTGAACTCGAGGTCCCACGGCGTCGCGTCGTACTCGTTGGCGGGGCCGCCGTAGATCTCGTTGAAGCGCATCACACTGTCGGCACCGGCCCACAGGTAGAGGCCGGCGGAGACCTGGTTGTAGCGCTCGAGCCAGCCGTTCGCCTCGTTGTACTCGGCGGTGAGGCGCTGGGTGTTCGCGAACTGGAACGGGCCCTGGCCGGTGCTCTCGGCGTAGTTGTGGCTGATCGTCACGTCGCGGCTGTAGAGGTCGCGGTCGCGGACCCAGAGCTGTTCCCAACCCTCGTGGTACTTGCCGGAGGCGTCCGTCTGGCCCTGCTGATCGCCGAACCAGTTGAAGGCGAACTGCACGGCGTGCAGCTCGACGTTCTCGAAGGTGTTGTCCTGGATGCTGATGTCCTCGAAGTGGTGGCCACCCGTCGGGTACGCCGTGTACTGCTGGGAACCGAAGACCTGGAAGTTGACGCCCGCGTAGTGGATCTTCTGCCACGAGGACGGACCGTCGATGTCGTGCGCGAAGACGTTCGTGACGCTGATGCCGCGCATGATCGAGTCGGCACCGGCCTCGAGCTTGTCGGCGTTGATCGACACGGAGACACCGTCGCGGACGTAGCTGCCGGTGGTGATGTCGGTGGCGAAGTCGTCGTCGTTCGACACCTCGAGGTTCGCGATGTGGACGTACTGCTGGTTACGCAGGATCACGGCACCGGTCAGTCCGACGGTCTCGGGGTTCTTCACGCCCGGGCTCGTGAACGGGCTGGGGACCTGTCCGTTCGTCGCGATGTAGGGGCGACGCGCATCGGCGGCTCCATAGGCGTCGATGACGATGGGCGCCGCCTCGGTCCCGGAACCCTTCGGCCACAGGGAGGTGTCGGACCAGGTCTCCCCGGCCTTCAGGAGGACGCGGTCGCCCGGCGCGAAGGTCTTGGCGTTGACGGGCGTGAAGCTCTTCCACGCCGTGTCGGCCGAGGTGCCCGCTGCGGCGTCGTCACCGGCGGTCGCGTCGACGAAGTAGTCCGTGCCACCCGTCGTGTTCGGGGTGTCACCGGCCCAGCCGGTCGGAGCGACGGCCGCCTGGACGGCGGCGTCGGGGGTGGTCGGGGCCGCCGACGCCGCCGGCGCGAAGGCCGTGACGAAGAGTGCGGTGAGCCCGAGAGCGGCAAGCCCTCGGAGGGCGGGGTGGTGTGCGGACCGGTTCCGACGTCTGCGTCGGGGTTCCGGGATCGCCGCGGGGGTGGCGGTGTTCATCAGTGCGTGTCCTCCATCGTGAGTTGGTGCAGGGCGTTGCTGTCCATCTGGCGGTCTTGGGCTGCGACGCGCTCGGCGATGAGCGCGTCGAGGGCGTCGTTCACGAGCTGGGCTCGGATGCGGCTGGCATAGGCGGCGAAAGCGGCGTCGCGGTCGACGGTGACGGTGTCCACCCGGTAGACCACGTGGTCGCCCTGCTCCACGACGGGCGAACTGAGCGCGCCGACGGGCAGGGTGGCGACCTCGGCGACCAGGCGCGGGTCGGGCGTGCGGGACCCGCCGTCGAGGAGACCGGTGGCACCGTCGAGGGTCGAAGCGGAGACCGTCGCGCCGGTGCTGCCGACGGCGTCGACACCCTCCGTCGCGAGCCGGGCGGCGAACTGCTCGGCCGTGGTCGAGGCGAGTGGTACGGCGATCCGCGTGAGGGCGTAGGTGCTCGCGTTCAGCGTCCAATCGTCGGCGTGCGCGTCGAACGTGTCGCGGACCTGCGCCTCCGAGACGTCGATGAGCGGGTCGTCTCCCGAGCTCACGGCCGAGGCCAGCTTGGTCCGGACGTCGTAGAGGAGCCGACCGTAGAACTCCTGCGCGCGGAAGGAGGTGAGCCCATAGACGACCTCTCCCTCGCCGAGCTGTGCGGCGCGCGCCGTGTTGGTGTCGGCGAGCGTCTGTTCGAATCCCGCGAAGTCCGTGAACGGCACCAGCCCGTGTTCGTGGCCGAGCTCGAAGACGACGCGGTCGGCCGCGAGCTCGTCGAGGGCGGCCGTGCGCAGGCGGTCGATCGCCGTCGTGTCGCCGAGCGGTGCATCCCAGTCGACGGTCGCGGAGCCGGTCTCGACGAGGACCTCGTTCTCGATCGCGGGGCGGACACGTTCCATGTGGAAGAGCAGCTCGTCGCGGGTGACCGTGGTGCCACCGATCGTCCCCAGCTCCGCGGGAGCCGCTCCGGCCCCGGTGACCGCGACCCCGGCGACGACGACGCCCGCGAGGACCGCTGCGCCGGCGGCGACGAGCAGACGTGTCCGGCGACGACCGCGTTGCCGTGCTGCACGGAGGCCGTGAGCGGAAGCGTCGGTGCTGTTCATCGGTGCGGCCTTTCCGTGGAAGTGGAGCGGGGTCGGCGGTGGTTGGGAGTCATGCTGGCAGAAAATGATACGGATAACAATCGTCGACACGAAAGCGTTACAAAGTGGCTCAAAGCCGATGAATAGAGGCTTGGCATCCATAACATGCATGCCTCATAGTGGAAGCCTGCACGCTGATTCGAGGAGACGACCGCACCATGACGAAGTTCGCCGACGCTGTCGGTTCAGCCCTTCCCCGCGTCGCGGACGAGCCGCAGCCCGCCGTCCCCGCGGCGCTGCACTGGGGCGACGGGAAGCTGTTCCGCAACGGCGTCCCGCACTCCATCCGGTCCGGATCACTGCACTACTTCCGGGTCGTCCCGGAGCACTGGCGCGACCGGATGCTCCGGTTCGTCGACCTCGGCCTCAACTCCATCGACACCTACATCCCCTGGAACTTCCACCAGCCCCAGGTCGACGCGGCACCCGGGTTCACCGGCTGGCGCGACATCGGTGCCTTCATGGACACCGCCGCCGACCTCGGTCTCGACGTGCTGCTCCGACCCGGCCCGTACATCTGCGCGGAGTGGTCGAACGGCGGCCTGCCGGCCTGGCTCACCGCCCGCGACATCACGCTCCGCAGCTCGGACCCGGGTTACCAGCAGCCGGTCGAGACCTGGTTCGAGGAGCTCATCCCCCGGCTCGCGCCCTACCAGGCCGTCCACGGCGGGCCGGTCGTCGCCGTGCAGGTCGAGAACGAGTACGGCAGTTACGGCGACGACGCCAGGTACCCCGGCTGGCTCGCCTCGCTCCTGCGCCGACTCGGCGTGCAAGAGCTGCTCTACACCGCCGACGGGCCCACCGATCTGATGATCGACGGCGGCTCGATCCCCGGCATCATGATGGCCGCCACGCTCGGTTCGAAGCCGGATGAGGCTCGCGCCCTGCTCCGGAGCCGCCGGCCCGACGAGCCCTTCTTCGTCGCGGAGTTCTGGAACGGATGGTTCGACCACTGGGGCCAGCCGCACCACGTGCGCGACGCCGACAACGCCGCCGAGGTGGCGCGAGGCATCCTGACCGACGGCGGGAGCATCAGCATCTACATGGCGCACGGCGGGACCAACTTCGGCCTCTGGTCGGGGGCGAACGTCGTCGATGGCGAACTGCGGCCGACCATCACCAGCTACGACTCCGACGCGCCGATCGCCGAGGACGGCCGACTCACGCCCAAGTTCTTCGCCCTCCGCGAGGCCCTCGGCATGGCGGACCAGCCGCTGCGCTCGCCCGAGCTCCGGTACCTGCCGGAACGGCGCGTGCCACTGCAGCACGGCGCCGGCCTGCTCGACGCCCTCGGTGGGCTCGGCGGTCCGCTCGGCGAGCGGACCGCGTCACCGGCGTCCTTCGAAGACCTCGACGTCGACGGCGGTCTGGTCGTCTACGAGGCGGACGTCCTCCTCCCCGACCGCCCGGTCGAGCTCGTGTTCGACGGCGTCGCCGACCGCGCCCAGATCTTCCTCGACGGCGAGCACCAGGCGACGATCACGGCGGCCGGTACGGTGACCGTGATCGGTACGGGACTCGTCTCGAAACTGACGGTCGTGGTGGAGAACCTCGGCCGCGTCAACTACGGACCGCAGTTGGGCGCCCGGAAGGGCCTGCTCGGCCCGGTGCTCGTGGAGCGTCGTCTCGTGCACGGCTGGCGAGCACGGCCCGTCGCACTCGACCGCCTGGACGCCCTGCACCTGCGGTCGGTCGTCGAACGGTCGGTCATCGAGCGGTCAGGAGACGCAGCCACGCCCGACGGTACGGGCGACGGCGGTCTGTCGAGCGGGACCTTCCACGTCGACGAACCACTCGACACCCACCTGCGGCTCCCCGGGTTCACGAAGGGGTTCGTCTGGATCAACGGCGCGCTACTCGGCCGGTACTGGAACATCGGTCCGCAGCAGACGCTCTACGTTCCCGGGCCGCTCCTGCGGTCGGGGTCGAACCGGATCGTCGTCCTCGAACTGCACCGATCGGGATCCGGCGTCGAGTTCGTCAGCCGCCCGGAGCTCGGACCGACCGAGGAGTACGTCGAGGAGTTCTGAGCCCGGCGCTCAGTGCGCCGTGCCGGGCGCTGCGGTGCTCCCGCGGACGATCAGCTCCGGCAGCATGACGACCGTCTCGCGCTCCGCCGCGGGCTCCTCGATCAGCGTGAGCAGATGTTCGACGGCGACGCGACCCATCTCGCTGAACGGCTGCCGGATGGTCGTCAGTGGCGGCGAGGCGTACTGCGCCAGGGCGATGTCGTCCATCCCGATGACGGACACGTCGCCCGGCACACTTCGGCCGAGTTCGGCGAGGGCACGCAGCACCCCGAACGCCATCTCGTCGCTCGAGACGAAGATCGCCGTGACGTCCGGCATGCGACCGAGGAGGAGGCCGTTGCGGTAGCCCGACTCCGGGCTCCAGTCGCCGTACAGGACGGGTGGTTCGTCGATGCCGCGGTCGCGCAGGGCGGCCTGCCAGCCGATCGTCCGGCCTCCTGCGTCCTTCCAGGCCGTCGGGCCGCTCAGGTGCCAGACGGTCTCGTGCCCGAGGTCGAGCAGGTGCTCCGTCGCCATGCGGCCGGCGGCCTCCTGGTCCACCCGGACGATCTCGTCGGCGAAGGACTCGAGGCCGTCGATCACGACCGTCGGCAGGTCGGCCGTCACCCGCAGCAGGGAGACCTCGTCCCAGATCGGAACGGCGATCACGAGTCCGTCGACGCCCTGGTTCCGGAGCCGGTCGATGGCGTCGGTGATGGACGCGGCGGACAACGAGGTCGTCCCGGCTGCGCTCACGAAGTAGTCGTGCTGGTGCGTCGCGCGTTGGATGCCGAGCATCATCGACGAGCGCGCGTAGTAGTCGGTCTCGTGGGTGAGGACGCCGATGGTGCGGCTGCGGCCGGTGACGAGCGCGCGGGCGAGCCCCGTCCGTCGGTAGCCCGTCTGCTCGACGGCCGCCTCCACCTGGAGCCGGGTCACCTCGGTCACGTTGTCGAGGCCGCGGAGCACCCGGGAGACGGTCTGCGGGGAGACACCGGCGATCGCGGCGACGTCGGCCATCGTGGGCATGCGGGTGCGCTTGTCGCGTTGCTTGCGCCTCCCAGGCGGTCCCGGCTCGCCCTTCGGTGCTGGTGCGTCGAGCGCTGTCGGTCCCCCGGATGACGTCATTTCCACATGTTAGCCAATGGCACGGATAACACCCGCAGCCCCTCCGGTGGGGCCGGCGCGGTGCGGTGACGCGAATGCGCTCGAGTCGGCGTGGCCGCGCCCCGCAGCCGTGGGCGCGCCCCTCTGGAGACCCGCGCTCACGTCACAGACCCGCGCTCACGTCAGCGCACCGCGCTGGCGGAGGGAATGCCCCGCTCGACCGCGTCAGAGGAGTCCTTCGCGACCGCCCGACACCCAGTTCGGATCGGCGGAACGCGGCCCGCTGACCTGCTCGGCGTAGGTGTCGATCTCGGCACGGATCTCATCGGTCAGTTCGACGTCGAAGGCCGCGAGGTTCGCCCGGAGGTGGGCGACGCTGCGGGTACCGGGGATCGAGACGACCCTCGCCCCGAGCTGCCGCCCGCGGTCGTGCACCCACGCGAGCGCGAGCGCCTCAGCGGTCGTCCCCAGCCGGCGGGCGAGGGTCCGGAACCGGGCGGCGAGCTCGAGGTTCGCCGCGAGGTGCTCCGGCTGGAACCGCGGGAAGTTGGCGCGCGTCCCACCGAGCGGCACAGTCTCGGCCGTGAAGTCCTCCGTGAACAGGCCGCGGGACAACGGCGAGAACGCGACGACCGTGACGCCCAGCTCGGCCGCCGTCGGCACCACATACGTCTCGATGTCGCGGCTGACGATGCTCCATTCCGACTGGATCGCAGCGATCGGGTGCACGGCGTGGGCACGACGGAGCTCCTCGCCGGTCGCCTCCGACAGGCCGATGCGGAGCACCTTGCCGGCGGTCACGAGTTCGGCGAGCGCCCCCACGGTCTCCTCGATGGGGATGTTCGGGTCGACCCGGTGCTGGTAGTAGAGGTCGAGGTGGTCGGTGCCGAGTCGGGCGAGCGAGCGGTCGATCTGCTCGTGGAGGTGGGCGCGATCGCCGCGGACACCGCGCTTGCCGATGCCCTCGCCCGTGACGATGCCGACCTTGGAGGCGAGGAACACCTCGTCGCGACGCCCGGCCAGGTATCGGCCGAGGAGTTCCTCGCTTCGGCCGTCGCCGTAGACGTTCGCGGTGTCGATGAGGTTCGCCCCGCCCGCCAGGGTCGCGTCGAGGACCGCGGTGACGTCGGCGTCGGCGATCGCGCCGTACGTGCCCGCGATCGACATCGCACCGTAGCCGATGGCGCCGACCTCGGCGGCGTCACCGTCCGTCCCGATGGTCGTGGTGGGCAGTGCGGTCGTCGACGGTCCGGTCGCCAGGGGTGCTTCGCTCATGGACTCACCGTATTGGCTCACCGGCGCCGCGAGGCCCCGATCGTCATGCGCGGCAATCTCAGACGCGGGCTGCGGCGCGGGCCACGAGCGCCTGCAGGAGCGCGGCGGGTTCCTCGGGGTCGTCGATCGTGATCGCGAACTGCTTGCCGGAGGTGGTCGTGACCACGAGGCCGGGGCCGGAGCGCAACACGACGGCCGAGCGGCCGGGCATGACCCGGTAGCCCCAACCACCCCAGTCCATCGGGCGGATGTCGGTCGCCTCGACGACGTCGACCTGATCGAGCGGGATGCGCTTCATCGGGATGCCGAAGAGCGAGACGACGCGGAGGCCGCGCCAGTCGACACTGACGCGCAGGCGGATGAACGAGGCGCAGAGGAGGGTCGCGAGGGCGAGGATCGACAGACCGAACGTCGCGACACCCGACTCGCCGTCCAGCAGGATCGGCGTGTACGCGACGGCACCGATGGCGACGAGGCCGAGCGTGATCCACAGGAACATGAGGGCCGTGACGCTGCGACTCCACGCACCGACCTCGGTCTCCCCGAGGTCCATCGGCGCCGGTCGTGCAGTCGCACCGGCGAGCAGCGGCCGGGCCGGCAGGATCGCCGCGGGGATGACGCCCCAGAGCGCGCATGCGGTGAGCGGGAGGACCCACCAACCGAGGACGGCGCCATCGACCGATCCCGCCTGGAGCGTGAGCCACGTGGGGATGACCCAGACGGCGGCGGCCGATCCCGCGGCGATGCCGAGGATCAGGACGATCATGCGCTTGGTCCGCATGGAGGGCCGTGGCAGGGCGAGCAGGATGATGGCTGCGATCGCGACGACGGACGCGATGATCAACGTCACGACGAAGACACCCGCGGCGGGCTGCGAGTCGTCCGGTGCACCAGTGCCCGACCAATGCGAGGCGACGTCGACCGGGAGCGCATCGCCCCAGACGAGCCGGGTGATGGCGATCGCGATCGCCGGGACGGCCATGGCGAGGCCGGCCAGGACGATGCGTCCGCGAGCTGGTGCTGCCGGTGGCGGTGTGGTGGTGTCGTGCATGTGCTCCCCCTGAGCTGCTGCGGTGGTCGGCGATGATGCTGCGCGGACGGTCGGTGTCGCGCGTGGTGGATGGACCGGTCAGGCGCGTTCGATCATCCGGTTGAGGTCCCGAGGCGAGATGCCGAGCTTGCGGGCCTCGGCGACCAGTTGGTTGACGAGCTCCTCGACCCGCACGAGGCCGGGGACGGCGTCCTCCCGCACCCATGCGCCTCGCCCCTGCCGCATGCCGATGAGTCCGGCGTCGCGGAGCTCTCCGTAGGCGCGGAGGACCGTGTGCATGTTGATCTGCAGCGCCCGCGCGAGGTCGCGAGCGGGCGGCAGCCGCTCCCCCGGACCGAGGTCACCCGAGGCGATCCCCGACCGCACCTGCACAGCGATCTGCTCGGCGAGGGAGGTCGTCGAGGTCGGATCGATGCGGAACAACATGTTTGCAATGCTACTAGAACAATGCATTCCCTGCCAGGGACACCCGTCGGCTTGAAGGCCAGCGCGGTG
>NZ_LMJX01000001.1:444656-444847 GCF_001421315.1 Plantibacter sp. Leaf1
CGCTGACGTGAGTGCGCGGGAATCGGCGTGAGCGCACCCCACAACCGTGAGCGCGCCCCTCCGGAGGCCCGCGCTCACGGCACAGGCCCGCGCTCACGTCAGCGCACCGCGCTGGCGCAAGCCACCGAGGTGGGATGGATGGGCGGATGTCAGAGGGCGACGACGTGCACCGCGATGTCGGCCGCGGCCAA
>NZ_LMJX01000001.1:444880-482671 GCF_001421315.1 Plantibacter sp. Leaf1
GCGCTCGAGTTCGGCAGGATCGGCCGAGGCGTCCGTCACGAGGTCGTGGATCTGCCCAAGGTCCGCCATGCGCGCGAGCGTGACGCGCCCGACCTTCGAGCCGTCGGCGACGACGATCACCCGTTGCGCGTGCAGCACCATCGCGAGGTTCGTCCGCGCCTCACGCTCGTCGTGGGTCGTCGCACCGCCGGACGCACTGATGCCGTCGGTACCGAGGATCGCGGTCCCCACGTTGATCGCGCTGAAGGTGTTCTCGGCGAGCGCCCCGACGGCCTCGAACGACGAAGAGCGCACCAGACCGCCGGTCATGATGACCTGCAGGTTCGGCCTCGACGCGATCTCCGTCGCCGTCGTCAGCGAGTTCGTCACGATCGTGAGCTCCGAGCGGTTGCTGAGCTCCTTGGCGACGGCCGCCGTCGTCGTCCCACCACTCAAGGCGATGGCGTAGGGGCCGGCGGGGATCATGTCGGCGACCCGACGGGCGATACGGCGCTTCGCCTCCCGGAACTGGGTGTCGCGGAACCGGACCGGCACCTCGTCGCGTGCGTCGACCGCCCGGGCGCCACCGTGGGTGCGGAGCACGAGACCGAGGTCGTCGAGGTCGGCGAGGTCGCGCCGGATCGTGGGGGCGGAGACGGCCAGCCGACTCGTCAGCTCGTCGATCGAGACCACCGCGTCCGCGGCGGCCAGCTGGGCGAGGATGTCGCGCATCCGCTGACTCCGCTTGCCCGACGGCGCACGCTGCGACAACTCCGCAGCGGTGGGTCCCTGCATGGCGACTCCTCCGTCGTCCTGTCGCCTGCCGCACCCCCGACGCTCAGCGAAAGTGATCACTTCAGGCAAAATCCGATCAACTTCTTGCTCGGTTCGATCACTGTAGTCGATGATCGCTCCATGACACGAGTGACTTTCATCGGAGCAGGCAGCGTCGTCTTCACCCGCCAGCTCATCGCCGACCTGCTGCGGTACCGCGAGCTCGCAGGGCTCGAGATCGTGCTGCACGACATCAACGCGGAACGCCTCGCCGTGGCGGAGGGCACCGCCCGTCAGGTGGACGAGCGTCTCGCCGGTCGCGCCACGATCACCGCCGAATCCGACCGCCGTCGAGCACTCGCCGGTGCCGACTTCGTGATCAACATGGTCCAGGTCGGCGGGATCGCCGCGACCTACTCCGACCTCGAGATCCCCGCCGCGCGCGGCCTCCTGCAGACCATCGGCGACACCACCGGCGTCGGCGGCGTCTTCCGAGCCCTCCGCACTTTCCCGCTGCTCTCGGCACTGACCGCCGACATGCGGGAGATCTGCCCCGACGCCCACCTGCTGAACTACACCAACCCGATGGCGATGAACATCTGGTGGGCGTCGGTCGTCGCCCCCGACATCAGCGCGATCGGCCTCTGCCACAGCGTCTTCTGGACGGTGAACGACCTCTGCGAGCTCGTCGGCGTCCCGATCGAGGGCACGACCTACCGCGCGGCCGGCGTCAACCACCAGTCGTGGCTGCTCGAGTGGACGCACGACGGCCGTGACCTGTACCCGCTGCTGCGTGAGCGCATCCGGAACGACCCCGAGCTCAGCCGGCGCGTGCGTGTGGAGATGTTCCGACGCATCGGCTTCTACCCGACGGAGACGAGCGAGCACTCCTCCGAGTACCTGTCGTGGTTCCTCCGCTCCCCCGAGCAGATCGAGCGCTACCGACTCCAGCCGCTCGAGTACCTGGGCATCAGTGAGGAGAACGTCGCCGAGTTCGAGGCGACCAAGGCGGCACTCGCATCCGGCACCCCGCTGACGCTCGAGGAGGAGGCCAGCGAGTATGCACCGCAGCTCATCCACTCGCTCGTGACGGACACTCCGCGCCTCATCCACGGCAACGTCGTCAACCGCGGTCTCATCGACAACCTGCCGCAGGGCGCGGTCGTCGAGGTGCCCGTGCAGGTCGACGCGAACGGGATCGCCCCGCAGGCGATGGGCGCGCTGCCCGTGCAGTGCGCCGCGATGAACCGCCCCTACGTCTCGGTCGCCGAGCTCACGATCGAGGCCGCCCGCACCGGCAACCCGACGCTCATCCGTCAGGCGGTGCTCATGGACCCGAACGCCTCCTCGACCCTCACGCCAGAGCAGATCTGGGAGCTGTGCAACGACCTCGTCGCCGCGCACGGCGACCTCCTGCCGGAGCCGCTGCGCGAGATCATCCCCGCCGACCGCATCTGACCGCACCGCCGACCCGCACCGTTCCCGAACGATCGACACAGGAGACGACCACCGATGTTCCCACCCCGTTCCACGATCCACGCCCCAGCCTCGCGTCACGCCCGCCGAGCACGCCGCCTCATCACCGCGACCGCGATCGTCGCCGTAGGAGCCCTCGCGCTCTCCGGCTGCGCGGGCGGCTCCTCCGGTGCGACGACCCTCGACAAGGAGGCGAAGGTCAAGCTC
Organism: Plantibacter sp. Leaf1; assembly: GCF_001421315.1. Taxonomy (NCBI): domain Bacteria; kingdom Bacillati; phylum Actinomycetota; class Actinomycetes; order Micrococcales; family Microbacteriaceae; genus Plantibacter; species Plantibacter sp. Leaf1. The sequence goes on from NZ_LMJX01000001.1 coordinate 447,317, forward strand.
ACGTTCTGGACGGGGCAGGCCGATGCCGCCCAGCAGATCCTCACCGGTCTCGTCGACGAGTTCGAGGAGCTGCACCCGAACGTGACCATCGACGTGTCGTCCGGTGCGCCGTCGACGGAGGACCTCCTGCAGAAGCTGTCCGCAAGCTTCGCCGGCGGCAACTACCCGGACGTCTCCTACGCGTTCGGTTCGTGGGCGAGCCGCCTCGAGGCCTCCGGTCGCACCCTCGACATCACCGACCAGGTGGCCGAGCCCGACGTGAAGTGGGACGAGTTCTCCGAGGCCGCGCGCCAGACCGTGCAGCCGACGGGCGAGAAGACCATCGGGTTCCCGGCGGTCGTCGACAACATCTCGCTGCTCTACAACACGACGGTGTTCGACGCCGCCGGTGTCGCCTACCCGACGGCCGACTGGACCTGGGACGACTTCCGTGAGGCGTCGAAGCAGCTGACCGACCCGGCGACGAACACCTACGGCTACGCGTACTCCGTCTCCGGCAGTGAGGAGACGACCTGGCAGTTCTGGCCGCACCTCTGGCAGAACGGCGGGTCGATCATCTCCGACGATGACAAGACGGCCGAGTTCGCCTCCGACGCCGGCGTCGACGCCCTCACCTTCCTCCGCGACATGGCGGTCGAGGACAAGAGCGTCTACCTCGACCAGACCGACACGAAGTTCGGCGACCTGTTCGCCAGCGACCGCATCGGCATGATCACCTCCGGCCCGTGGCAGCTCTCCACGCTGCAGACGAAGGGCACGAAGTACGGCGTCACGGTCCTGCCGGGCACCGATGGCGACCACCAGACGGTCTCCGGTCCGGACGTCTGGGCCCTGTTCGACCACAAGGACAAGAACCGCGAGTACTGGGCGTACGATTTCACGAAGTGGCTCACCGACTCCGAGCAGGACCTCAAGTGGAACGTCGCGTACGGCAACCTGCCGCTGCGGTCGAGCGAGATCGACACCCCGGAGTTCCAGGCGCAGGTGGACAAGCTCCCCGGTCTCGACGTCATGGCCGAGAACGGCGTGAACGCCAAGCAGGCCCGACCGACCGTCCCGGGCTACGTGGGACTCTCCGAGGCGATCGGCAAGGCGATCTCCGCGGTCCTGCAGGGTCAGGGCGAGCCGAAGCAGGCGTTGGAGGATGCCGCGAAGGCCGCCGACGCCGCCCTGGCGGACGACTGATGTCGACCACCGCGGAACGCGACGTGAAGCGCACGGCGAAGCCGGGGCGGGGTGGGCACACGCCCGCCGCGCCCCGGCCCGGCCGGCGACGCCTCCGCGACAACCTCACCGGCTGGGGCTTCGTCGCCCCGGCGATGCTCATCGTGCTCGGTCTGTCGATCTTCCCCGCGATCTGGGCGTTCTTCCTGTCGCTCCAGAAGTGGGACGGCTTCAGCGAGCCGGAGCAGGTCGGCCTCGAGAACTACGCCAGCATGATCGGCAACGACGAGCTGCAGGCGGCCGTCGTGCACACCGTCGTCTACACGCTCCTGTTCGTCCCCGCGTCGCTCGGTCTCGGGCTCTTCCTCGCCGTCGCCCTCAACCGCCGGATCCGTTTCATCGGCGTCTACCGCACGGCGATCTTCGTCCCGTTCGTCGCCTCCGCCGCGGCCACCGGCATCCTCACCACCTACCTCTTCAACCCGCAGTTCGGTCTCCTCAACACCGTGTTCCGGTTCCTCGGGCTGCCGGCGCAGGGCTGGCTCGAAGACCAGGGGCAGGCGATGGTCGTCATCACGATCATGTCGCTCTGGGGGCAGGCGGCGTTCACGACCGTCATCTACCTGGCGGCCCTCCAGGACATCCCCTCCGAGCTGCTCGAAGCCGCACGGATCGACGGGGCGAACGCCTGGCAGTCGTTCTGGCGCATCACCTTCCCGCAGCTCGGGCCGGTCACCGTGTTCGTGGCGATCTGGCAGTTCATCCAGGCGATCCAGCTGTTCGACCTCGTGTACACCACCACCAGGGGCGGCCCGCTCGGCGCCACCCAGACGATCGTGTTCTACCTGTGGGACGCGGCGTTCAAGCAGTTGCAGTTCGGGTACGGCTCCGCCGTGGCCTACGGCCTCTTCGCGGTGACCCTCGTCGCCACGATCGGTGTCGTCCTGTACTCCCGCCGGTCCAATGTGGAGGCATTCTGATGACCGTCCTGACCACCCCGCCGCGTGGCGACGCCGCCACCGGCAAGCCCTCGGTCACCGCACCGCCCGCCGAACGTCGCACACGCCGGCGCTTCAGCCTCTGGCACCTCGTGCTCGCGCCGATCGCGATCATCTTCGCGATCCCGTTCGTGCAGATGTTCATCACCTCGGTGACGCCGGAGTCGGAGATCAACACCTTCCCGCCGCGGATCCTCCCGTCGCACATCACCTTCGACGGCTTCGCGAAGCTGTTCACGGAGTCGGGCATCCTGCTGTGGCTCGGCAACACGGTGATCGTGTCGGCCGTCGCGGTCGCCTCCCACCTCGTGCTCTGCTCGCTCGCCGGTTATGGCTTCGCCCGGCTGAAGTTCCGCGGCAAGACGATGGGCTTCCTCATGATCGTCGCCACGATCATGATCCCCACACAGCTGCTCATGATCCCGACGTACATCCTGTTCTCGCGGCTCGGACTCATCGACAGCCTGGGCGCGGCGATCGTGCCGTGGCTCGCGTCCGCGTTCGGCATCTTCCTCATGCGGCAGTTCTTCCTGTCGCTGCCAGCGGAGCTCGAGGAGGCCGCCCTCATCGACGGTTGCACCCGCCTGCAGGTGTTCTTCCGGGTGATCCTGCCGCTCGCGAAACCGGCACTGGCGACCCTCGCGATCTTCACCCTGCTGGGTTCGTGGAATGACCTCGTCTGGCCGCTCATCGCGATCAACAACGACCAGGTGTTCACCCTGCAGCTCGGCATCACGAACTTCCAGGGGGCACGGCGCACCGACTGGGCGCTCCTCATGGCCGGGAACGTCGTCGCCACACTGCCGCTCATCCTGTTCTTCATGGTCGCTCAGAAGCAGTTCGTCGCGACCATGACCTTCTCCGGCCTCAAGGGGTAGTCACCCATCCCGGCGTGGCAGGATCACGTCCATCGCCGCGCCTGCAGCTCGGGCACGGCCACCGCAGCCCCACCGCAACACCCCCCATCACTTCGACCCATCCCAGGAGCCACCCGTGTCCATCACCACCATCGTCGGTTCGGAAGCCACCGTCCGCGAGATCACCCAGCAGCCCGACGTCTGGCTGGAGGCGTCGACGGGGATCGCCGCCCGCCGCGACGAGATCGACGCGTTCCTCGCGCCGCTCCTCGCGCGACCCGAGCTGCGCATCGTCCTGACCGGTGCGGGCACCTCGGCCTTCATCGGTGAGATCGCGGCGCCGTCGCTGACCCGGACGCTCCGCCGCCGGATCGACGCGGTCGCGACCACGGACATCGTCTCCAACCCGCGGGAGGCGTTCGCCGAGGACGTCCCCCTGCTGCTCGTATCCTTCGCGCGCTCCGGGAACAGCCCCGAGAGCGTCGCCGCGACCGAGCTCGCCGACCAGTCGCTCGCCGAGGTCCACCACCTGGTGATCACCTGCGACGAGACCGGCGAGCTGTACCGACGCCACCACGACCGCGCCTCGTCGCTCACCGTCCTCATGCCCCGGCGCTCCAACGACGAGGGCTTCGCGATGACGTCGAGCTTCAGCTCCATGCTGCTCTCGGTCCTCCTCATCCTCGGGGGCGCCGACGAAGCCGCAGTGCAGGCACTCGCGGCCGGCGCGACGACGATCCTCGACCAGCGCGAGGTCGACATCCGCGCGCTCGCCAACGAGGGGTGCGAACGCGTCGTCTACCTCGGCAGCGGTCCGCTCACCGGGCTGGCCAGGGAGTCGGCGCTCAAGCTCCTCGAGCTGACCGCCGGACGCATCGTCACCTACTACGACTCGGCACTCGGGTTCCGTCACGGGCCGAAGGCCGTCGTCGACGACAGCACGCTCGCGGTCGTCTACCTGTCCTCCGACCCGTACACGCGCCGGTACGACCTCGACATCGTCGCCGAACTGCGCGCGACGCTGTCGCCGGAGCGCGTCATCGCGATCTCCTCCGAACCGGTCGAGGGCGCAACGGCGCAGGATTGGGTGCTCCCCGAACTCGCCGGCCTCGACGACGCACAGCTCGCCGTGGGCTTCGTGCTCGTGGCGCAGCTGCTCGGGCTGTCGTACTCGCTCCAGCTCGGAGCGACGCCCGACAACCCGTTCCCGAGCGGCACGGTGAACCGCGTCGTGCAGGGTGTCCGGATCCACCCGATGACCTCCGGCGCAGCGAGCACCGCACCCGAGGAGCGGTAGGCGTGTCACTCTTCCTCGGTGTGGACGGCGGCGGCTCGAAGACCGCGTTCGTGCTCCTCGACGACGGCGGACACATCGTCGCCGAGGCGCAGACGGCCAGCTGCTACTACTTCGACGACGGCATCGAGCTCGTCGGTCGGATCCTCACCGAGGGGGTGGCGGCGGTCACGTCGCGGGCGGGGGTCGAGGCGTCCGACATCGATCAGGCGTTCCTCGGTCTGCCGGGATACGGCGAGGTCAGTTCCGACCTCGACCGCCTGAACGCGATCCCCGGCGAGGTGCTCGGTCACGACCGGTACTCGTGCGACAACGACATGGTGTGCGGCTGGGCGGGCTCGCTGGGCGCCGTCGACGGCATCAACGTGATCAGCGGCACGGGCTCGATGACCTACGGCGAGCGCCGTGGCCGCGGGCATCGGGTCGGCGGGTGGAGCGAGCTGTTCGGCGACGAGGGCTCGGCGTACTGGATCGCCGCTCGAGGCTTGAACGCCTTCACGCGGATGAGCGATGGCCGGCTGCCTCGGGGGCCGCTCTACGACCTCATGAAGGCGCGGGTCGGGATCACGAGCGATCTCGACGTGATCGACGTCGTGGTCAACGAGTGGAAAGGGCAGCGCGCGCTGATCGCCGACCTCTCCAAGACGGTCGTCGATGCCGCCGGCCACGGTGACGCGGCGTCGGCGACCATCCTGCGGGAGGCGAGCGGGGAGCTGGTCGAGATCGTTGAGGCGACCCGCGTCGCGCTCGGCTTCGGCGAGGACGAGGTCGTCCCGGTGTCGTACTCGGGCGGGGTGTTCTCGGCCGAGCCGGTGCGGACGGGCTTCGAACGGGCCGTCGCGGCACTACCCGCCCGCTACGACCTCCGGACCCCGCTGTTCGGTCCGGCGGTCGGTGCAGCCCTGTACGCCGCGAAGCGGGCCGGCGCACCGCTCTCCCCCGCGGCTCTCGAGGCCCTCCGCGCCAGGTAGTCCTCCCGGTGCTCGGGCCGGCTCCCCGGTCGGAGGCACTTGACCCTCACGCGGCGTGAGGCTTTAGCGTCGACACCATGACGATCACGATCCTCGACACCGCCAGCGGCATGCGTTCCGTCCTCGATGCACCGGAGGCCGAACGACCAACGCGACTCCGCGCCATGCTCGAGCCCGTCGCCGACATGTACCGGTACTTCCCGGGCGAGGTCGACCTGCTCGCCATGCACACGATGGGCTCGGGGTTCCCGATCGACCGGAGTCGGGATCGGGTCGTCGACGCCCTCGACCGACTCGTCGCCGCGGACGCCTGGGCGCGGATCGAGCGCGCTCTCGACGACGCGCTGACGGTGCAGCTCGACGCGCTCCCCAGCCTGGTGGTACCCGACATCACCGTCCTGCTCGTCCTCGGCGACCCCGACGACAGCTACTTCATGGACGCCATCCGCGGCTTCATCGGCAACGGCAGCGCGACCGGTTTCCTCTCGCTCATCCTCTGGCCGACCCAGGAGAACCTCGCTCGCCTCGAAGCGGCCGCCGTCCACGAGCTCAACCACAACCTGCGATACGCGCCGGGTGGTGTGGTCTGGGATCCGGCGACCGTCGTGGTCGGTGAACAGGTGGTCTCGGAGGGCCTGGCGGACGCGTTCGCCCGGCAGCTGCACGGGGTGTCCGGCTACACGCCGATCGGGGTCGCGCACCTCGACGACGACACGGTGCTCGATCGGGTGGTCGAGGGGCTCGAGGTCGGAGGGATGCAGCACTTCGTCTCGTGGGTGCACGGCGACGAGGCCGCTCTGCGGTTTGGAGGCGAGCCCGTCGGGCTGCCGATGGGTGCCGGCTACGCGGCCGGGAACTGCCTGGTGGACGCCTACCTGTCGGCGACCGGGACGACCGCGGCCGAGGCGCTGCACGTTCCGAGCGCGACGATCATCGAGATCGCGCTGCGCGAGCTGAGCCGAGCCGACTGAGCTGACCGAGGCGGCCACGTTGGCCCGCGGTCATTCCCAGACGGCGGTCTCCGGGTCGACGCCGTGGGTGCGCGCGTTCGCGTCGATGAGGGTCGAGAGCCAGGCGGCGAGGCCCGGCTCGACCCGCTCGTAGGTGTCGGCCATGCCGGGCTCCGTCAGCGCCAGGCGACCGGTAATCACGTGCATGGCCGGCGTGCAGTGGAAGTACTCGCCGAGGGCGGCTCGATGCCGTTCGGCGAGGGCATTCGCCGCATCGGATCCGGCGACGACCCCGGCCCGCTTGGCCTCGGCGAGTTCGTCCACGAGGTCTCGGAGCGGGCCGACGACCGCGCGCCAATCCTCCGGCGTGCGCTCGGCGGACCGCTCGGCGTACTCGGCCCACTGCGCGGAGTCGCCCCAGCGGACACGTGCGGACTCGGCCATCGTCGGGTTCCAGTCGTCACCGAAGACGTCGTGGTGCTGGTCCTCCGGGACGAGCACACCGACCTCGTCCGCTTCGAGCAGGCGGTCGACGGAACGCGCGACGTCTTCGAGCCGGGCGATCGTGTCGGCGAGGTCGCGGCGCCGCTGCGTGAGCTCCGCGCGGCGTTCCGCGGCCGGCGCGCTGAGGAGCGTGGGGATCCGGGCCAGAGGGACGCCGAAGTCGCGGAGCAGGAGGACGCGTCGGAGTCGAGCGACGTCGACGGGCAGGTACGAGCGGTAGCCGCTGCTCGTCCTGCCGGAGGGCTGCGCGACGCCGAGCTCGTCCCAGTGGTGGAGGGTCCGGACGCTGACACCGATCTCGGCCGCCACTCGCCCGACGGTCATGCCACCCTCGGTCACCCGGTGCTCGTCCATCGCCCCAGCATCGCACTCCTGCCCCGGGTCCGCCTTCGGCCAGCGCGGTGCGCTGACGCGAGTGCACCCGACCCGGCCCGGGCGCACCCCACACGCGCGAGCGCGCCCCTCCGGAGACCCGCGCTCACGTCCTAGACCCGCGCTCACGTCACAGCACCGCGCTGGCAACATCACCACCGGCCCAGCGAAACCGGCAGGTGACGGGGAACGGCCCCGGGTGCGCTGGTGCGCTCCCGGGGCCGTCAGGCGTTGCGGAGGATCAGGCCGCCCGGCGACGCGCCCGCATCGCGACGAGGACACCACCGAGCAGGAGCAGGAGCACGCCCGTTCCGATCGTGCCGATGGGCAGCTCCGTGCCGGTCGTGGCGAGCGCCCCACCGGAGGCCGCGCCGTCGACGATCGTCCCGTCGGCTGCGACGACGCGCACCTCGGTCCACCCGATGAGCGAACCGTCCGCCGCGTAGACCGCGACCCGGTGGTCGCCGAGCGTGGCGTCGGCCGGGATCGTCGCCAGCAGGTCACCGGTGGCGTTCGTCGTGCCTGCGGCGATCCGCGCGGGCGTCGAGTACAGCCACACCTCGACAGCCGTGGCCGCGAACCGGTCCTCGAGCCCGACCGTCACGGTCTCGCCCCGCCGCACGGTGTCGGCCAGCGTGATCGCGCCACGGTTGGCCTCGGTGAGGCTCGTGCCGGGCAGCGGCGTGACTCCACCCGTCGGTGGCGTCACGGGCGGCGTGGTCGTGCCGGGCAGCGAGCCGAGACGCAGGGCCTCGGAGGCGAAGCCGTCGGCGAACCAGTACACGGGACGCTTCCCGTCGACCGACAGCGAGGCCGGCGCGGTCGCGAAGCCCTCGTTGTTGAGGTCGGGCAGGCCTGCCGGGCGGGCGACCTGGGCGATGCCCGGCTGCTCGGTCCCGTTCAGGGTGATCTGCGCACCGGTGCCCGCGCAGCCGTCGTCGCACACGGCCCACAGCACGCCGAGGGTCGTGTCGTAGTCGAGCGCCATGACCGCCGGGAGGCCCGGGTCGATCGTCGAGATCAGCGTGGCCGAGCCGTCGGCGTTCAGCGCGAACGCGTACACGTCGCCGGTGTCCTCGACGCCGACGAAGAACAGCCCGTCGCCGTGACCCGCGTAGTTGGCCGGGTCGTACGTCGCCTTCGTGTTGTCGTCGAAGAGCTTGCCGGCGAGGTCGCCGTCGGCCACCCACTCGACCGCTTCGACACCGAGGTTCGCGCCGACCGTCGGCAGCAGGGCCGTGAGGTCCCACTCCTCGGACGCGACGACGTCCGGTCCGGGCGCGTTCGGGTCGACCTTGAGCACGGCGTTCAGCGTCGTGCCCTTCACGCTGTTGTCGCGCTCCACGCCGACGTAGACGGACCCGGTGCCGTCGACCGTGATGCCCTCGGTGTCGGGGCCGGCCGCAGCGGGGTTCGAGGCGTCCTTCTGGAAGCGGGCGCGCTTGCCCTGCTCCCAGCCGTCGACGAACGAGACGGAACCGTCAGCGGCGATGGCCAGCTTCCAGAACGTGCCGGTGCCGTTGTCGACCGCCCAGAGGAACGCGCCGTCTGCGGCGACCTGGGTGTCGAGGCCCGAGCTGTCCTCGAGGAACGTCGGCGTCGTGTCGAGCACGGTGACGTCGGGCGAGCCGGGCCACGGGCCGACGGGGATCTCGCCGGCGCAGACGTTCGCGGCGCCCTTGGTCGACTCGCTCGTCGCGGCGAAGGCACCGGTGGCGTCGGGGCAGCGACCCCAGGTGGTGGCCGGGTGTCCCTCGCCCCAGGTGGTCGAGTCGAGGAGTGCGTCGCCCTCGAAGAGTCGCACCGTGTCGCCGCCACCGAGACCGAAGCCGAGGGCCGCGCGCTCGATGACGAGGTAGCCGCCGGCCGCGATCGTGGTGTTCGCGGGGATCGCGTAGGCGTGGGTGTCGTCGTCGTCCTTCACGACGATGCCGGAGACGTCGAGCGTGGCGGCGGTCGGGTTGACGAGCTCGATCCAGTCGTCGGGCGATCCGCCGTCGGACTCGACCTCGTTGATGCGCACCGGGTTGCCGCAGGCGTTGCGGAGCCCCTTGGTGGAGACCGCGGTGTCGGCGAAGTCGCCGGTGCCGTCGGGGCAGCGGGCGAGGACGCCCTCCGCGTGAGCCGCGTAGGCGTGCTGCGCGACGGTCGCGCCGGCCGCGTTCCGCACGGTGACGGTGTCGCCGTTGCCGAGCCCGAAGACGAAGTCCACGTTCTGGTCGAAGACGAAGTACGCGCCCGGCTCGAGGATCGTGCCGGCGGGCAGCGGGGTGGTCTGGTCGGCGTGGCCCACCGGGTCGTCGTCCATGAGCGTCCAGCCGGAGAGGTCGACGGCGGTCGGCTCGAGGTTGACGACCTCGACCCAGTCGGTGGCGTCGCCGTTCGACTCGATCTCGTTGATGGCGAGGTTCGGGAGCACGCAGTCGTTCGCCGCACCCTTGGTGATGTTGGCGAGCACGAACGGGCCTTCGCCGTCGGGGCAGCGGGCGAGGGTCGCTGCGAGCGAGTCGCCGCCGATCACCGGGTGGCCGCTCCAGGTGCCGGAGCGGTCGATGAGCGTGCCGGCGTCGTCGAAGAGGCGGATCTCGTCGGCGCTGCCGATGCCGATCGGGTCGCGGAAGGCCGCTTCCACGCCGCCGACGAGGCCGACGGTCGACTCCTCGACGACGAGGAACTCGCCCGCCGCGATCGACGTGCCGGGCAGGAACTGCCAGCGGTGGTCGTCGGAGTTGTCGCGGATCTCGTAGCCGGAGATGTCCAGTGCCTCGGTACCGGGGTTGAAGAACTCGACCCAGTCGGCGGGCTGTGAGTCGATCTCGTTGATGCGGATCTCGCCGGGCGTCTCGGGGACCTCGGGTGCGGTGAAGACGTTCGCCGCGCCCTTCGTCGACTCGGTGGTCTCGGCCCAGCCGGAGCGGTCGGCGGTGACGCCGTACGTGGTTGCGGCGTGGCCGGTCCACGAGTATTCGTCGGCGAGTGCCGCGGTCGGGTCGAACAAGCGGACCGAGTCCTCCTTGCCGAGGCCGAACCCGAGCTGCTCCTCCTCGACGACGAGGAACGCGCCGGGCTCGACGACGGTGCCGACCGGGAACGCGTAGTTGCTGTCGTCCTTGTTGTCCTTCACGACCCAGCCGTCGAGCGTGATCGCGGTGGCGGCGGTGTTGGTGAACTCGATCCAGTCGCCGGGGACGCCCCCGGAGGACTCGACCTCGTTGATCTGGAGCCCCGGCGCTGGGGCGGCGATGGCGACGGCGGGTGTCGCGATGAGAGCGGTTGCACCGATGGCGCACGCGGCGGTCATCGTCAACACGCGGTTGAGGCGGGGCATGGGTCTCCAGGGCACGAAGGGACGGGGATCTGGACCCATCCCATCGGCGTGGGGTTGCCGGTTGGAGGAGCGACGGTGGCCGGAAGGTGAACGGCGGGTGGCTTCCCAGGCGACACGTGCCACGATCCGGCAGTTCGGGTGCGACGAGTGCGCGAATCATTGCCGTGATGCCGCCCGTGGGACCGCGCTGGGCGATGACGGACCTCGCTCGTTCGTGGCCACTCGCCACATACAATGTGGACGACCGAATTGGGGAGAAAATGGCACGACGGCGTGGGTTCTTGGCGGAGATGCAGCACCAGACGAGGCTCGCGGAGCAGCGACAACGCAACGCAGTCCGACAACACAACGCGAACGTCCGCCAGGTGGAGCAAGCGCAACGCGCGGCCGAACGAGCTCAGCTCGCCGCAGCTCGGGCGTCAGAAGCAGATCGCAAGCGCCTGGAGAAGGAAGCGGCAGCCGCACACGTCGCCGCCATGCAGGCTGAGGTCGACCAACGAAACGCGGATCTGCGGGATCAGTATGCCGAGATAGACGGGCTGCTCAGCGCGACCCTCGATGTCGACGACTACGTCGACCTCGAGAAGCTACGCGTCCGAGTTGAACACCCTCCGTTCCCTCGGGTCGATCTGCGAGTCCCGACGGCAGCTCCCGCCCCGATCCCCGATCCCCCGCTGCCGGTCAAGTACGCTCCCGAGGAGCCGACCGGGATGTTCGGCAAGAAGCGGAAACTCGCCGAGGCGCAGGCAGCTGTTGAAGCGCGTTATGCAGCCGACTATTACGCCTGGCAAGCAGCAGTCGCTGCGCTTCCGCAACAGCGCGCGGCGCAACAGGAGGCATACGAGGCTGCCGAGCAGAAACGCCGTGGACGGCTCGCCTTCGAAGAATCCAAGTACTCGCAGGAGTGTGAAGCACGCGAGACTGCCGCGACCCAGCGGAACGCAGAGCTGGACCAGCTCATCACCGGTCTCGGCTATGGCACCGTGGAAGCCGTCCAGGAGTACGTCGGCATCGTCATGGCGAACTCGGTCTATCCGGAATGGTTCACGGTCGAAACCAACGCGACGTTCGAACCATCGACGGCCGAACTCAGTCTTCGGGTGACCATCCCAGGACCGGACCAGATCCCGACGACCAAGGCCTACCGGTACGTGAAGGCGTCGGATGAAATCACCGCCTCTCCTCTGGCGGCGAAGGACGTGAAGGATCGGTACGCGGGAATCGTCCACAACGTCGCGCTCCGGAGCGTCCACGAGGTCTTCGAAGCCGATCGGCGCGCACTCATTCACAATGTGTCGCTCGAGGTGGGCACCGAAACGATCAACCCGGCGACGGGCCGCGAGACCTCGGTGCGATTCCTCGCCCTCGCCGTCTCACGCGACGAGTTCCTCAAGCTGGATCTGGCCGCGGTCGTTCCGTCCGCGACTTTGGAGCACCTTCGTGCTGTCGTGTCGAAGAACCCCCATGGGCTCGTCGCGGTCGACGGCGGCGGGGTTCGCCGAGCATGACGGATAACGGATCGATGATCTTCAACCCACCACCGGGGTGGCCGAAGCCTCCGGCCGGATGGAGGCCGCCAGCGAGTTGGACGCCGGATCCGAGCTGGCCTCCCGCCCCAGCCGGATGGGCGCTCTGGATCGATCCGAACGAGAGCCGCGACGTGGAGGCGCCTGCACCAGCGCCAGCGGCGGCGGCAGCGGCGGCGGCAGCGGCGATACCGACAACCGTGGATACGCCGCCGACGCCGAACCCTGCATCTGACTCCGTTCGCGTCCAGGAACTTGAGCGTGAGAACGCCGCGTTGCGTCAGAAGTTGGCCCTGGGGCACGCAGACGACCTCGTCGAACTCGACGACGCACGAGTGCTGCAGTCGGTGGGCATCTACCGATTCCACCATCCGCTCGAAACGGCAGCCGCCTACCAGCTGCGACTCCAAGCGATCGAAGCTCGAATCGCCTCACTGGTCCGAGACGACCGCGCGATCGAGAAGTCCGAACTCTTCACCTTCAACAACTCGCTGGCGCAGGGCAAGCGCATGACGTCGGACCTCGCGAAACTCATGCTCCGGGCTTACAACTCGGAAGCCGACAACGCATTGCGCACCCTTCGCGCTGGCAACGTCGTGACCGCGAAGAAGCGGTTGGAATCATCTCGCACGGCCATCGCCAAGCTCGGCGCTCTGATGGAGCTGAGGATCAGCGACGAGTTCCATCGGCTTCGTGAGAAGGAACTCGAGCTGACGGCTGATTGGCTGATGAAGAAGCAAATCGAGCGAGAAGAAGCGAAGGAGGAACGCGCCCGCATCAAGGAGGAGCAACGCGTTCAGAAAGAGCTGGATGACGAGCGTGCTCGTCTGGACAAGGAGCGAGCCCACCTCGTGAATACGCTCGCCGTCTTGCAACGTCAGGGTCAGACCGACGACGACCTGTTGCGTCGCCTCGGAGCGATCGACGAAGCGATCGCAGAGAACGACTTCCGGGCCGCGAACATTCGTGCCGGCTACATCTACGTCATCTCCAATGAAGGTGCGTTCGGTCCTGATGTGGTGAAGATCGGGCTCACCCGCCGCCTGACGCCGACGGATCGCATCTCTGAACTGAGCGGCGCATCCGTGCCATTCCGGTTCGACACCCACACGCTGTTCTTCTCGGAGGATGCAGTCACCCTGGAGAACGAGCTGCACAAGCATTTCGCGGACCGCGCACTCAACCAGGCCAACCCGCGGAAAGAGTTCTTCTTCGCCAGTCCGGCTGAAGTACGTGATGTCCTCCTGCAGAAGGTCGGCAACATTCTCGAATTCTCGAATAGCGCCGAAGCGACGGAGTACCGACAGTCCCTCGGGCGTTGGCCGCAACGATCCAAGTCGCGGAACGAATCCATCGGCTGAACTTCAACGGACCAGCAACGATCGCGAGAAGTGCTGTGTCTCGCGTGGTCTCCGCCTGCGTTCCTACCCCAGGACTACGCTCGCCCCATGACCGACCTCGACCACGCTCCGACCGGCGAACTCTCCGGCTGGGTCCGGACTCCGTTCACCGGCGGTGGCGTCACGCACGACCGCTTCGAGCAGGGTTCAGGACCGGGCGTCGTCCTCATCCCCGAGTTGCCTGGGCTCACGCCCGAGGTCCTCGGGTTGGCGGAGCACTTCGTCTCGGAGGGGTTCACCGTCTCGATCCCGTCGCCGTTCGGGACGCCCGGTCGCGAGGGCACCCTCGGCTACACGCTCGCCAGCGTGTCGAAGGTGTGCGTGTCCGCCGAGTTCAAGGCGTTCGCGACCGGCGCGCACCGGCCGGTCGCCGACCACGTCCGAGCCCTCGCAGCCGACCTCGCCGCCCGCACACCAGGACCCGGTGTAGGCGTCATCGGCATGTGCTTCTCCGGCGGCTTCGCGCTCGCGGCCGCCGTCGACGAGCATGTGCTCGCCTCGGTGATGAGCCAGCCGTCGACGCCGTTCCCCGTCAGTCGTGCCCGCCGGATCGACCCCGGCATGTCCGCAGCCGAGTTCGACGCCGTCGCAGCCCGCGCAGCGCAAGGATCGGTCTGCGCCCTCGGTCTGCGGTTCAGCGAGGACAAGGCCGTTCCGCGGGACCGATTCGCGACCATCGCGGCGAAGCTCGGCGACGCCTTCGAGGTCATCGAACTCGACTCCTCACAGGGCAACCCCGGCGGCTTCGCGAAGACCGCACACTCGGTGCTCACCGGGGAGGTGCGCGAGCGCGACGGTCATCCCGCGTTCGAGGCCCGCAAGCGCGTGGTCGCCTTCCTCCGCGAGCGCCTGGCGTCACCGGCTTCGACGGATTGACCTTCCCCGACGGCCGTCGCGCTGCGATCATCGATGCCATGACCGCGACCCAGCACGACCGCGCGACGCCCAACCTGCCATCACGCAGCTTCGACGTCACCGAGGCCTTCTACGCAGCGTTCGGCTTCGAGCGGACCTTCCGCGACGAGGGGTGGCTGATCCTCGTCCGCGGCGGTCTGCAACTCGAGTTCTTCCCGGCGCCCGACCTCGACCCGGCGTCCAGCAGCTTCATGTGCTGCCTGCGCGTCGCCGAGGTCGACGAGCTGGCTGATGCGATTCGGCGTTCGGGCGTCCCGGAACGCACGACCGGAGCGCCACGACTCCACCCGGTGCGCATGCAGGACTGGGGCCTCCGAGCCGGTTTCCTGATCGACCCGGACGGCACGCAGCTGACTCTCATCGAGCAGCGCGACTGAGTTGCGACCCACGGGCTGGCCCGGCCCGTTCAGGCGAGAGAGTGGGCGATGTTCCAGATGCCGATAGCGATCCAGGCGATTCCCGGAGCGATCAACGTGCTGGGTGACAGCGCTCGTCTTCCCCGAATGTGAATCCAGAGTCTTCCGTGCAGGCGTGTATTGCCGCGATCGATACCGCGCGCCAGCGGCTTTCGGAAGACGACCACTGCGCAGCCGGCCAGGATCAGCAGGACACTACCGATGAACCGTCCCAGATTCACGATCTCCATGGCCTGCTCGTTCTCACCTCATGAAGGTATCGGGCCGCCGCGCGCTGAGGGATCAGGGGAACGACTGCACGATGTTCGCGATCCCGATGGCGATGCCGGCAAGACCGGGGATGATCATCGAACTGGGCCGGGGAGCCTTCCTCCCGCGAAGACGCAGCCAAGCCCTTCCGTAGACCCGGGTGGTCTCGCGATCGCCCGTGCGGGCGAACTGGCGCCTGAAGACGATCGCGGAACCGCCAAGCGCGATCATCATCACGCCTCCGAGGATGAAGCGCGCGACATTCACGCGTTCCCTCTTCTGCTCATCGTCACCTGATGACCATATCGAGCGACCGAATCGCGGCGAGGCGTCGAGCTCCCTCTAGAAGAAGGTGATCCCGTGCGGGGCGCGCGGCGTCTGCAGCATCGACCGCAGGAGCAGCGGCGCCTGCTCGTCGGCGGCGTGCAGCACCCCGCCGGCTGCAAGGGTCACCGGGGAGACCGCACCGAGCAGCAGGGCGCCGAGGTCGGCGACGTCGAGCGAGAGGTCCGCACCGGCCGCATCGGTCTCGTCGCTCAGCTTCGTCGCCGTGCCGCGACCGCCCGTCACCTCGAGGCGGAAGGTGCCCGCCGCGTAGCCGAGTGCGTCGGTCACCGCGATGGTGAGCGAGCCGTCGGCTGCGTACGGACGCGAGGCGAGGACGGCCGGCAGGTCGAGGACCCGCAACCACACGTGGTCTTCCTCGTGCTCGATGTCGTACGCCCGGTTGTCGCCGAGGGCGGCGATGATCGGGTCGTCGAGGCGGGCACGGTTGTACTTCACGACGTCGTTGAGGTCGATGGAAAGCAGGAACTCCCACAGCGACAAGTAGGCCGCGTCCGTCGCGTAGACCAGGTCGATGATCTCGATGCCCGTCTGCCCACCGGGCTGCTCGACCATGCGCCACGTGACGTACCCGTCGACGTCTTCGCCGTCGGCCGGGCGGTGCACTGCGGCACGGGTGTCCTTCGCGGGCTCGCCATCGCGACCCAGTGTGCCGAGAACGAGCGGCCATGATCCGGTGTTGCGGACCATCGAACCGATCGAGCGCTCGTCGAAGCGGTCGAACACCTGACGCGCGACGCCGTCGGCGAGGTACTCGGGGGTGACGACGGACACGATGCCGGTGGTCGACGCGAGGAACGGCAGCGCCTTCGCGCGCTTCACGACGACGTTGCGCTCGCGGATGGCGGAGCCGAACCCGAAGCGACGGTAGATGGTCCCCTCGCTGGCGGTGAGGGCCGCGATCGCATACCCGTCGGCGACGCCGCGCTCGAGCGCGTGGGTCATCATGCGACGGAGGATCCCACGGCGGCGCTCCGTCGGGCGGACCGTGACGTCGGAGACCGCCTGCGTGTTGATCGACGTGCCGTCGCCCCAACTGAGCGCCTTCGGGAACCAGGAGAACGTGCCGGCGGGCCAGGTCTCGTCGACCGAGCCGGGCTGCGAGTTGCGCACGTAGGCGCCGAGGAGGACCGCCTCGTCGGCGATCAGCTCGTTCACTTTGCGCTTGCGCGCCTCGGGCTTCGGGGTGGGCTCGTGGAAGCCGAACCCGATGGCGTCGAGCGCCGCCAGGCTCTCCGGGGTCGGTTCACCGTCGGTCCCGTTCGCGAACGGGAACTCACGGAGCTCGTAACGGGCGTCGAAATCTTTGCTGTTGGCCACGACTCCAGCCTAACGACCCGCCCTGACAGCCCGACAGGTGTCGCCTGACCACCGCATCACGGCAAGGTGATCGACACCTCGACGGCGTACTCGTCGGCGCTCTGACCGAGCACCCGCTGCCGGAGCTCCGTGGTCGGCATCGTGATGCCACGCTCCGCGATCGCGTCGAACAGGGCGACGACCGCGGGGTGGGTCGAGCCCTCCGGGAGCTCGACGCCGGGCTCGGCCCGCCAGACTGCTGCAAGCTCGGTGCGTTCCGGCAGGACGTCGACCGTGGTCTCATCGCCGCCCCACGTCGGTTCGAGCTGCGACGAGGTCGGCCAGCAGCAGACGATCTCGACCGCGCCCTGCTCCCCGGGGCGAAGGGCCGTCCAGAAGGTTCCTGACGGTCCGACGCCGGCCTCCCGCACGGCGGCGTAGAGCGCGGAGAACTGCTCGTTCGCATCGTCGTCCGTCACCGCATCCTCATCGCCGCGCGGCACGGTGAGCACCCGGCCGACGTAGGGCTGGGGCGGAAGGGTGCGCTCGACGATCTCGACCGGAGCCGCGAGCGACGCGACGACTGAACGAGCCTGCGCGAAGGCCAGGTCCTCCTGCTCCCGCTGCTCCAGGACGAGGCGGTGGTGGACGTCGATGGTGGTCGACGGATCAGCACCCGCGACCGTGACGCCGACGGCGTCGAGCGGCACGCCGGCGTCGCGGAGCGCCTTCACGATCACGCCGGAACGCACCTGCTCCTCGCCATAGCGGCGGTACCCGGAGTCGGGATCGACCTCGGCCGGAACCAGCACACCCTTCTCGTCGTAGTGCCGGAGCGCCTTCACGCTCAAGCCGGTCATGCCTGCGAACTCTCCGATGTGCAACATGCTTCAAGCATCCCGTCTCCCCCTACGGGAGAGTCAAATAGGGCCCGAACGGACCTGAAGCTGCACTCAACGGGTTCCTTAGTGAAGGATAGGCGTCTAAACTTCACTAAGAGCCCTCACAACTGCAACTTGGGCCGGTTCAGGAGGGGACGATGACGACAGCCGTCGCGTATGAACAGCGGCCCTGGCAGTCGCGCATCGCTCCCGACGCATTGCCGAAGCGCCAGCGGCTGCTCCTCGCACAGCCATACGACGCCGCGGTCCCGCCACCGATCGCCGATCTCGACTTCCGTCTGTCGGACGAACTCGTGGAGCTGCTGGGTGAGGCTCAGGAGCGGATCATCCGTTTCGACAGCGAGGTCGGTCACGTCACCGCGCCCTTCTCGTCGATCCTGCTGCGGAGTGAATCGGCATCGAGCTCGCAGATCGAGAACCTCACGAGCAGTGCAAAAGCGATCGCCGAGGCCGAGTTGGACGAGCGCGACACCGGGAATGCCCCGCTCATCGTCGCCAACGTCCGAGCACTGGAGGCAGCACTCGCGGCATCCGACGAGCTCTCCAACACGACGATCATCGCCATGCAGGAGCAGCTTCTCGGCATGTCGGCACCGGAGATCACCGGCCGGTATCGCGACGAACAGGTCTGGATCGGGGGTGGCAATTTCAGCCCGCATGAAGCGGACTTCGTCCCGCCGCACCACGACCGTGTCGCCGCAGCGATGGACGACTTCATCGCATACTCGCTCCGACCGGCACCGCTCCCGCTCGCTGCGATCGCCGTCGCTCACGCACAATTCGAGACCATCCACCCGTTCCCCGATGGCAACGGGCGCACCGGTCGAGCGCTGGTGCAGGCCGCTCTCCGGCGGGTCGGGCTGACCAGCGGGGTCACCGTGCCGATCTCGGCCGGGATCCTGCAGCAGCGTAACGACTACTTCGCTGCGCTCACCAGCTATCGGCAGGGCGATGTCGAGCCGATCGTCCGCGTGTTCGCCGATGGCGCGTTCCTCGCAATCGCCAACGGACGAACGCTGGTGGAGGAGATCGAGACCATTCGGACGGCATGGCACGAGACCTTGCGCGACGTCCGCGCCGATTCGGCCGCGCACCTCATCACGGCACTGGCACTGGAGCATCCGGTGATGAACAGTCGGCTCGTACGCGAACACCTCGACGCCTCCGATCGCACGGTCTACAACACCCTCGACACCCTCGTCGACCGTGGCATCCTCACGGTCGGCTCGTCGCGACAGCGGAACCGTCTCTGGACTGCGCCGCCTGTGCTCGCGGCGCTCGACGGATTCGCGGCGCGCAGCATGAGGCGCGGTTGATCAGACCTGGGAACGTGGAGAGCTTCGTGAGCACGACCGCAGCAGTTGACATTCCCGGAGCGACAGTTCAGCCCTCTGAAGCTCGCTCCGCATCGCACTGCTCCTGGTACGAAACGTACAGGCGCTCCTGAGCTTCCTGAGCCGCCTCGGACAGCCCGCTGTTGTTTGAGGCGACGAGGGCTTGCGCAGCTTTCTGGCATGACTCAGGCTCGTTAGAGCAACCCGTGACAACCAAAGCCAGCAGTAAGCATGTGAGTCCCGAGGCCATTCGCTTCATGACAGTCAACCTATCTGCCAGGTGTAACCGCTCCTATGCCATAGCCGACAATCTCGCTAGTGCACTTCTCCCGCGGCACCTACCCCCGCGCCGCGACGAACGCGGCCACGCAGTCCTCGATGTCCTGCTCGCTGTGCGCGGCACTGATCTGCACGCGGATGCGGGCCTCGCCGCGCGGCACCACGGGGAAGCTGAACGGGATCACATAGATGCCCTGCTCCAGCATCCGCGCCGCCACCTGGACGGCCTGCTGCTCGTCGTCGAACATCACCGGGATGATCGGGTGCGACCCTTCCAGCAGCCGGAAACCCTCCTCGGTCATGCGGGCGCGGAACAGGTCCGCCTTCCGGAACAGCCCCTCGCGCAGCTCATCGCCCGCAGCCGCCAACTCCACGGCACGACGCGCACCGGCGACGAGCGACGGCGCCAGGCTGTTCGAGAACAGGTACGGCCGACCCGACTGCCGCAGCACGTCGACGATCTCCTGCTTCGCACTCACATACCCGCCCGACGCCCCGCCGAGCGCCTTGCCGAGGGTGCCGGTGAGGATGTCGACGCGGTCCTGCACACCGAACAGCTCCGGCGTGCCGCGACCACCGGAGCCGACGAAGCCGACCGCGTGCGAATCGTCGACGAGCACGAGCGCACCGTACCGGTCGGCGAGGTCGCAGATCTCGTCCAAGGGCGCATAGAAACCGTCCATCGAGAACACGCCATCGGTGACGATCACGGTGCGACGAGCGTCGGCGGCGTTCATGAGCTGCTGCTCGAGGTCGGCCATGTTGCGGTTGCGGTAGCGCAGGCGGCGGGCCTTGCTCAGGCGGATGCCGTCGATGATCGAGGCATGGTTGAGGGCGTCGGAGATGATCGCGTCGTCCTCGCCGAACAGCGCGCCGAAGACGGCTCCGTTCGCGTCGAAGCAGGAGGAGAACAGGATGGTGTCCTCCGTGCCGAGGAAGGCGCTCAACTCCTGTTCGAGGTCGCGGTGGATCTGCTGCGTGCCGCAGATGAACCGCACGCTCGCGAGCCCGTAGCCCCACTCGTCGAGGGCCAGCTTGGCGGCGTCGACGATCGACGGCTCGTTCGCGAGACCCAGGTAGTTGTTGGCGCAGAAGTTCCGCATCTCACGACCGTCGATGGTGACGTGACTGCCCTGCCGCGAGGTGATCGCGAACTCGTGCTTGGTGAGGTCGTCCGCCTCGATGCGGTCGAGCTGGTCGCGCAACTGGGTCTTGATGCTGCCGTACATGTCGTCTCCTCGGGGTCGAGTGGGCGGTTGGTCGGTTGTCGGTTGGGTGGGCGACGGGCGTCGGCTCAGGCTGCGGTGACCGCGCCGACGGTCTCCGGCACGTGTTCGTCGATGACCCCGGTGATGACGGCGTCGCGGGTGTCGGTCCAGTCGATGAGCACCTTGCCCGCCGCTCCCCCGCGCGCGGTGTCGAAGGCGTCCTGCCAGGAGGCGAGCGGGAAGCGGGCGGTGACGAGCGACTCGAGGGCGTGCCGGAGCTCAGGGCTGTGGTCGACCATCGCGCTCGCGTGGTGCCAGGTGTCGAACATCTCGCGGCCGTAGATGCCCTTGATGGTGATCATGCGGGTGATGACTTTGGTCCAGTCGATCTCGATGTTCGTCGACGGCAGCCCGAGCAGCGCGACCTTGCCGCCGGTGTTCAGGTTGTCGATGAGTTCGCTCGCGGCGGCCGCTTGGCCGGACATCTCCAGGCCGATGTCGAAGCCCTCGAGCATGCCGAGCGCGGCTTGGGCGTCGGCGACCCGTTCCTTGGAGACGTCGACCACCCGGTCGGCACCGACGGCGAGCGCCTTCTCGAGTCGGTCGGCGACGACGTCGGTCGCGACGATGTTGCGTGCGCCGGCGACGCGGCAGACGGCGATGGCCATGAGACCGATGGGGCCGCAGCCGGTGATGAGCACGTCCTCGCCGAGGATGGGGAAGCTGAGGGCGGTGTGGACGGCGTTGCCGAGCGGGTCGAAGAGGGCGCCGAGGTCGGGCGTCACCTGGTCGCCGTGGACCCACACGTTGGTGGCGGGGAGGACGACGTACTCGGCGAAGGCGCCGTCGAGGTTGACGCCGAGTCCACGGGTGTGGCGGCAGAGGTGACGGCGGCCGGAGCGGCAGTTGCGGCAGGTTCCGCAGACGAGGTGACCCTCGCCGGAGACCGCTGCGCCGACCGGGATCCCCGCGACTCGGCTGCCGACCTCGACGACCTCACCGGAGAACTCATGGCCCGGGACGAGTGGAGCGTCGACCGCGCCGGCCGCCCACGGGTCCCACGATTCGATGTGGAGGTCGGTGCCGCAGATGCCGGTGCGGTGGACGCGGATGAGGACGTCGTCGGAGCCCATGGCCGGCATCGCGCGCTCGACGAGTTCGAAACCGGCGGTGTCGGGTCGTTTCCAGAGGGCGAGCAACGGCGTTCCTTCCTGCGGGAGCGGCGACGGCCGGTGTTACTGGCTGTCGCGGACCGGCGTCCTTGCGCTGTCCTGGTGACCACGCTAGTCAGATCGATCCGTCATGAATATTGAGGGTTTCCACGTGACCAGTTAGCTTGAGCTGATGAATCTCTCCCAGATGCGGATCATGCGTGAGCTCGCCCAGCGCGGCACGATCGCCGCCGTCGCGCGACACCTGCACGTGACCGCTCCCGCGATCTCGCAGCAACTGGCCGCGCTGCATCGCGAGCTGGGCGTGCCGCTCACGTATCGCGTCGGGCGCGAGATCCGGCTGACCGAGGCTGGCATGGCGCTGGCCGAGATGGCCGGGACTGTGCACACGCTCATCGACCGTGCGGCGGAGACGGTGCGCGAGTACGGCGACGACACCGGTGCGCGGGTGCGAGTGGCGGCGTTCCAGAGTGCGGGGCAGGCGCTGTTGCCGGGGTTGTTGGCCGACGGGGACGCGGGCTCCGCGCCGGCGTTGGTGTTCGGTGAGCACGATGTCGCGCAGCCGGAGTTCGCCGAGCTCGTCGACCAGTACGACCTCGTCATCGCGCACCGCATGGATCACGATGAGCCGTGGCCGTCGGAGCAGTTGTCGGTGACGACGCTGTTGAGCGAGCCGTTCGACGTGGCGATGTCGGTGGACCATCCGCTCGCCGGGCGGTCATCGGTGTCGGCTGCGGAACTCGCCGAGGAGTCGTGGATCGCGGCGCACGCGGGCTTCGCGCCGGACGTCGCGCTCGGGGTGGTCGAGGCGACGGCGGGTGTGCGGTTCCAGCGAGCGCATCGGGTGAACGACTATCACCTGGCGGCGTCGCTGATCGTGGGCGGCGGGTTGCTGGCGTTGTTCCCGCGGTACACGGCGCCGCGGGCCGACCCGCGGTTGGTGCTGGTCCCGCTGGAGGACGTGCGGATCGCGCGCAACATCGACGTGCTCGCGCGGCCGCATGCGCTCGCGCGGGTCGCGGTGGCGGGGACCTTGGAGCGGCTGCGGGGTGCTGCGGATGTCTTGCAGCGCACGCGGCCGTCCGCGCTGGTCGCGGCTGGTCCCGGATTGCACCACGTCGAGGTGTGGCTGGCGGACGTGGCTGCGGAGCGGGCGGGCTGGGCGTGGTTGCTCGGTCGTGTCGGCTTCACGATGGCGAGCGAGTGGTCCGGCGGTGAGTCCTGGGAGGCCGGCGACACGTACCTGACATTGACGGCGTCGCCGAACCTCAGCGCCGACTCGCACGACCGTCGCCGGCCAGGTGTGAACCATCTCGCGTTCCGAGCGGGATCGCGCGAGGCGGTCGACGCCCTCATGGCTGCGGCCCCCGAGCACGGCTGGCAACCGCTCTACCAGGAGCGGTACCCGCACGCCGGCGGCGAGCAGCACTACGCGGGGTGGCTGGAGAACGAGGCCGGGTTCAAGGTCGAGGTGGTTGCGGACTCTGCAGCGGGCGCAATACCCGGTTAGATCGCAATGGCGCTGGCCACTATTCAACGCGCCGTAGTTGAAAGTGGGCACCTCCTGCCAGAATGCCTGGATGTGGAATACGTTCTGGCCTGACATTCTCGTTGCAGCAGTTGGCGCTGCTCTGGCTGTTTTCGCCGCATATATGACGTATCTACTGAACGCTCGGAGAATCGAGACTCAGGCACTCAATAACCTGGTTGACGAGCTTCACCTACGACGGGCTCTCGACCCGAGCGTGGAACCGCACGCGGTTCCCGGTGCGGCAAGGCGGCAGGATTTCGACCAAATAAGCCGAAGTGTGGTTAGCATCCGTCGCGAGCTTCGGACGGCGCGAGAAGCAGTGCGAAGCAGTCGCGATATTCGCCTGACCTTGGTCGAGATGTCAAAGGCCTGCAACCTGTACCTCGAACGAGCTGAGCGAGCTCCCGATTCCTACCTTTTTTCATTGAAAGAGCTGCAGGGCCAACTCGATGAAGGGCTGCAAAGAATCACAGTTCTGCGGCCAAGGGTTGACTATCTCACCCCTGGAACTGGAGCGCTCGATCTTGACTAAGCCCGCGCGCAGCAACGTCCGCAGTTAACCGAATAGCGAGTCAATGCAAGGCCGATGCACAAGTCGGTCGCGTGACCCATTCTGGGACTGATGACCCCCGGCCCTCCCCCGCCAGACTGATGGCAACCCGCTTCAGGGTCAATCACCTGCTCCGTCGATCGCTTCGATGCCACCATCGGGTCACGCCGGCTCCCGATCCAAGGATCATCTGGCCATGCCCGGTTCTCTCCACGTCCACGTCATCGATGGAACTCGCCTGAATGTCCGAGTGACCTCAGATCAAGGAGCGACGCTCTCACTTGTCGGCGAGCTGACAGACCTTGAACCCACCGTCGAGAGCGGCGGTGTACTCGAGTCGAACCCTGCGCTGCTGAGAAACGTGTGGGCGCACGCCAAGACCTGGTACACGGCTCGTGCAACCTCGAACGTCGACGCCTTGAGCGTGGCTGATCCTGATGAGCAGAAGGCGGCCATCAAGTTCATCGAACGTGCGCGCAAACTGGCGCAGAAGCGTGCAGATGAATTCGGAAAGACTGCGCAATGGATCGCCGACGTCGCTGACGATGTGTCGCTCCTCGATGTCGAACACGGCTGGTGTTCGTCCTGTTTCGTCAAGAGCGAGCATCGGAAGTCGAACCGTCCGGTCGGCCAGGTTCCCGTGTATGTCTGTCAGGCCTGCGGATCGCCGACGCTGCCCTGTGTCGCTCTCGGCTGCGACAATCTGGCTGTCCGTGACCGCGGAGCCATCCGCTTTCCGCAGTTCTGCGCCGAGCATCGCCACGACATTCCGGGCTTTGAGAAGGCCAATGGTCCGTTCGGAGATCTTCACGACTATGAAGATTTCCTCCGGTACGAAGAACCCGACCTCGATAAGGCATCGAAGATCACGATCGGCGCCGCAATCGCTGTGGGTGTCGCAGTGCCGCTCACCTTCCTCGCTGCACCGGCGATCGGAGGCGCGATCGGTTCGCTCGGGTTCTTCGGCGGTCCTTCGGGCGCAGCGGCTTCTGCCCATGGCCTTGCGATACTCGGCGGCGGGAGCCTGGCAGTAGGCGGGCTCGGTATGGCGGGTGGCACCGCAGCCGTGACCGCTGTGGGTGCCGCGGTCGGCGGCGCGCTCGGAGCATCGGTTTCCAACGCATACGTTCGAGAGGACAAGTCCTTCCGCATCGACCTGCTCCGCCCCGGTAACGGAGGTGTGCCGGTGGTCGTGGCGAACGGGTTCCTCACTGACGGCGAAGGCGAGAAGTGGGGAGGCTGGAAGAGGATCGTCAGCGAACGCTACCCAGACTCGCCGGTGTACCGAGTCCGCTGGGGTTCAAAGGAACTCCGAGACTTCGGCGTGCTCGGCGCGGGGATGGCGAGCAAAGCCGGTGGCGCGTTCGCGGCGCAGGCTGCCGCCGCCGCGGCGACCAAGATTGGCGGGAGGCTTGTGGGCGGCGTGATCGGGCCGGCGCTGATCGCTACCGACCTGGCGAAGAACCCGTGGCACGTAGCGAAGAGTCGGGCAGACAAGACCGGCGTTATCGTCGGGGATCTGCTTGCGCGCACCAACGCCGAATCGTACGTACTCATCGGTCACAGTTTGGGTGCACGGGTCATGGTCGTCGCAGCAGAAACTCTCGGGACGAAGCCCGGCGGCCCCAGAATTCAGTCAGCCCATCTTCTCGGCGCAGCGATCGGCGCTGAGAGCAACTGGGACGGACTGACTGCTGCTGTGGACGAAGTCGTCTACGGATATCACTCCCGCAACGACGCCGTGTTGAAGTACGTCTACAAGACAGCCCAATTCGGAGAGACAGCGGCAGGGCTCACGGGCTTCGTTCCCGCATCGAGCAAGCTGCAGAACATCGATGTGACGGACCAGGTCGCAACGCACTTTGACTATCTGGGAGCCATTCGACTCATGTGACGCGGGCTCCCTCGGTCAAGGTGTTTCCACCGTTCAGAGTCTGAACGACCGAAGCGGCCGAAGCTCAAACAGGCTGAGCCGTGATGGTGTGTTCGCCACTCTGCGCCAGCCGCCCCGAAGCCAGCCCGAACTCGAGCGCTTCGTCGAGGCGGGCACCGATCGCGGCGGTGACACGCTTGCCGCCGAAGATCGCGAGGGTCTCGCGACGGAGCTCGTCGGGCGAGAGACCGGCGGACTCTTCCGCAGCGATCGCCATCGCGTTCGCGATCTCTACCAGGGAGATGTGCTCGATCGCACGAGGCGCGTCCGCCGCGGACTGACGCGCTCCTCGCCACGTGAGCGGGTCGATCTCCGTCGGCCAAGCGAAGGGCTCGTCAGAGCGACCGAGGAACTCGGCCGGGACCTTGTCGAGAATCGACTTGGCCCGCGAACCGGCCACCCGGTCGAGACCGAACGCACCCGCGACCAGCTTCGCCAGACGCGTCAGATGGATCGGCCCCTCGGCCTCCACCGCCGCACGGATCGCGCCCTGCACCGCGACAACAGACGGCCGGCCCGGCAGACGATCGAGCACCTCGATCGAGCCCAGCGTGGGCGCATCCCAGGCCTGGTACTCCGAGAGCTCAGGATGGCGCGCCGACGTGTCCGTCTCCGGCGCCGCCTCCACGGGCTGCGCGGAACCGACCTTGCGGTCACGGAACTCCGACAGGGTCTCCAGCGATGCCAATCGTTCCGACCACTCCCGAACGCGCGCACTCCGCACCGGCGGGACAGCATCCGCGTCCGCAGCGGACTCGTCAGCGGCGTCCTCGCTACCGCCAGGAGCCACCTCGGTCTGGTCCGGTTCGTCGGTAACAGGCACGTCCACCGCACGCCCCGCAGCAGCCCGCTCCCCCGCAGCCTCAACGGCCGCGACCAACCGGTCCAGCACCTCCTCGCGGTGGTGCAGCCACTCCGGCAACCACACGCGCTCGACGCCCGGCCACCGCATCAGGCCACTCAGCACTTCGATCGGCAGTCCGTCGCGGTCGGCGACCGTCCGTCGCTCACGCCACGACGCCCCGTCGAGCAGCACGGCGACCAGCGGTCGGTCGGGCTCCGCCTCGGTCGCGATGCTGATGTCGACACGGAAGTCCGACAACCCCACATCCGTCCTGACCGCGTGCCCGGCGTACCGAAGCTCGTCGGCGATCTCGTCGCGGTGGCGGTCGATGATCGCCTGACGACGACCGTCTTCCCCGGCCGCGTCGCTGCCCCGCTGCGCCAGCTCCAGATACGCCTTCAGATGCTTGATGCCGATCGACGACGTCTGCTCGGCCCGCAGCTCCGACGGGTCGAAGCTCGCGAACAGCACCACCTGTCGCCGCGCCCGCGTCACGGCGACGTTCAACCGCCGCTCGCCACCAGCTCGCGTGAGCGGCCCGAAGTTCAGCGGGATCACGCCCTTCTCGTTCGCACTGAACGCGATCGAGAACAGGATCGTGTCGCGCTCGTCACCCTGCACGTTCTCCAGGTTCTTGACGAAGAGGCCGTCCTGCTCGTCGAGCGCCGTCGCGATTCGCGGGTCGGTGCTGTCGCGCAGCAGGTCCTCGATGAGCGTGCGCTGCTGCGCGTTGAAGGTGATGACGCCGAGCGACGGCGTCTCGTCCGGCGAGGCGTCGAAGCGGCGCGTGATCTCCTCGACGATCGCCTGTGCCTCCACCGGGTTGGTCCGCAGCGACTTGCCTCGGCCGCCGCGCTCGAACTGCCCGTCGAGTCGCACGAACGCCAACCCGTGACCCTCGACCCCTCCGTCGCCCGCACCCGCGAACGGCGCCGGGAACGACGACAACTGGCTGTCGTAGTAGTGGTGGTTCGAGAACGCGATGAGCGACTCGTCCTGGCTGCGGTAGTGCCACGACAGCCACTTGCTCGGCACCCGCGCCTGCACACACTCGGAGAGGATCGACTCCTCGTCCTGCAGCACCTCGCTCGTGAAGTCGGCCTCATCGTCGATCGTCGCGCCCGCCTCGGCGAACGTCGTCGGCGGCATCTGCTTGCTGTCGCCCACGACGACGACCGAGCGCGAACGCCCCATCGCCCCGATCGCGTCGGCGACCCGGATCTGCGACGCCTCGTCGAACACGACGATGTCGAACAGCTCGGCGGCGGCCGGGAAGAACCGCGCAACCGACTCCGGGCTCGCGAGCGTGCACGGCATGATCTGCGTGATGAGCTCGCCGAAGTTCTCGAGCAGCGCACGGACGCTCATGCCCCCGCGCTGGCGGTCGATCTGGCGACGGAGGCCGCCGACCTGACCACTCTCCGACTGCGAACTGAACGTCCGCAACCCGAGCACCGACGCCGGGATCGCCCGCGGCAGCTCCTCCCGCACGGCCTTCACGCTCGTGGTGAAGCGGGTGACACTGCGGTTGTGGGCGGTGGCGTCGAAGGCGTCGAGCGTGGTGGTGCGCTCGCGCTCGTCGATCGACGCCTGCGCGAGGCCCTTCTCGAACGCGAGTGTCGCGTCCTCGGTCTCGATGCGACCGGCGAGGATCGCGGCGCGGACGTCGTCGAGCCCGTGAGTGCGGAGCGGTTCGATGACCCGCACGAGGTCGAGCCAGCGTTCGAGGACGACGGGCTCGGCGGCGTCGAGGCGCCGGGCGTCGCGCGTCGACCACCAGGCCCGCAGGAAGCCCTCGCCACCCGACCACGCCGACAGGCGCTCGGTGCTGACCGACGCGGCCCGCAGGAACTCGCTCCACGTGCCCGCGAGCGTCGTCAGCGCCTGGGCGGCCTCCTGCGACGGCTGGGTCATCGCGTAGTGGTCGCGGACGGCGGTGATGAACGCGTCGTCGGGCGTGCCCGGCAGGCGGAAGCCCTCCGACAGCCAGCGGTACCAACCGAGGAGTTCGCGGACGGGCTGGGTCGGCTCGACGAGCGGGTTCCAGCGGTCGCCGACGAGCGGCAGGGCTGTGGAGCGGAGCGTGCCACGGAGCTGGACGAGGCGGTCCTGCGCGGCCTTCGCCTCGGTGAGCTGTGGCACGAGCTGCTTCACCTTGAACGAGGTCGCGTCGACGGCGAGCACATCGCTCAGCTGGGCGAGCGCGGCCCGGAGCCGCTTCTTGCGACCGAAGAAGCTCGACGCCGCAGCCTGCTCGGCGGCGTGAAGCGGGCCCGCGATGTCGCGGTCGAGGATGGCGGGCGTGAAGGTCGAGCGCCACTCGGCCTGGGCGTCGCGAAGCTGTTCGGCGGCAGCGAGGGCCTCGTCGAGGCGGCTGAAGTCCTCGGGTCTGGTTCCGGCCATGAGCGCGCCGATCGGCAGGCGCGGTGCGGCGACGGCGGTCGACCAGAGGCCGAGGAGGTCGGGTCGCGTCGCGAGCCGCAGCGCGTCCATCGGGAGGCCGGCGTCGAGCGTCGAGGCCAGAGCGGCGTCCATCGCGCGGGCGGCCTGCTGGACAGTCGCGGCGTCGAGCCCGGGAGCGGACGGGCCGTCGAGGAACGCCCACGGGTGGGTCGTGCTCGGGCGCGCGAGGTCGGAGCGCTCGGGCAGCTCGCGGAACACCTGCCGCAGCTCCTCGAAGGCCTCGGGCGTGCCGGCGGCGACGAGCTGCTCGGGGATCGCCATGGGGACGAGGTCGTGGTCCATCGCGAGCAGGCGACTCCGCGCGGAGTAGAGGGAGAAGCCGGCGGCGTTGACCTCGTGGAGGCGGTCGGCGTAGCGGGTGAGAGTGCGGAGGCCGGACTCGGACAGCTCGCGGTTGGTGCTCAGCGCGTCGATGTCGGCCTTGGTGCGGAGGTCGAGGCCGGTCTTGATCTGCGCACGGACGACGTTGGGCCTGGCGCCCTTGTCGTGGAGGTCGAGCGAGAACGCGCCGAGTCCGACGTCTTCGAGTCGCTGCTTCACGACGTTGAGCGCCGCACGCTTCTCGGCGACGAAGAGGACCTTCTTGCCCTCGGCGAGCGAGCGGGCGAGGAGGTTCGTGATGGTCTGCGACTTGCCGGTGCCGGGAGGGCCTTCGAGGACGAAGGTGCGACCGGCGACCGCCTCGGCGACGGCGTCGAGCTGCGAGGAGTCGGCGGCGACCGGGCAGTCGAGGCCGAGGCGGTCGAGGTCGGTGTCGGTCTGCGCGGGCGTCGGGTCGGCGTAGGCCTCGAGCGGCGAGTTGATGAGGTGGTCGACGAGACTGTTGCGGCTGAGCGTCTCCCAGTTCTCGTCGAGGTCCTTCCACAGCCGGTACTTCGCGAACTGGAGGATCGACAGCGACGCCGTCTCCTCCACGCGGAACGGGAGGCCGGCGTCGAGGATCGCCTGGCGCACGGCGGTGAACGCGGCCGGCAGATCGATGCCGGAGCCGTCCTCGACGGGGTTGGCGAGTCCGGGGATCTCCAGGCCGAAGCTCAGCCGCAGCTTCTCGAGCAGGCAGTAGTTGGGTGTGGACGAGCCGGCCTCGTCGAGGGTGAGGCGGTAGGAGGAGCCGCGGCTCGTCGTCGTGAGCGTGACCGGCACGAGCACGAGGGGTGAGCGGAGGTCGCGGTCGCCGAAGCGCCAACTCAGCATGCCGAAGGCGAGGTAGAGGTTGTTGGCGCCGGTCTCCTCGACGATCGTCTTGGCCTTGTAGGCGAGGGCGCGGAGCTTCGTCGGGTAGGCGGCTTGGGTGACGTCGATGAAGGCGCTCTTCTTGTCGTCGAGGAAGGTGATGCGGTCGCTCTCGTCGAGGTCGCGGCCGAAGCGGATGCCGCGCTGCTGGTCGATCGTGGCGACGCTGTCGGAGGCGACGAGGGTGAGCGGGGTGCCGTGGTTGATGCTGTCCTCAAGGCGCCCGAGCGCGGGGCCGGGGACGGCGAGTTCGAAGCCGGAACGGTCGGTGTAGTTGATGAGTTTGTTGCGGAGGCTGAGGTCGAGGAGGGCGTTCTTCCAGGTGGAGACGCGCTTCGGGACGTCGGGGCCGTGGCCGGCGGCGGTTGATTCGGCGGTGGCCGGCGCGTCCTGCGTGAGGGCGCGGGCTTCGGGTGCCTGGTAGAGGGTGACGACGGGTTCGCCCTCGGCGTTGATGCGGCGGCTGGGCAGCGGGTAGATCTTGCGGAGGCGGGCCTGGACGACGTCGGTGATGCCGATGAAGTCGTCGAGCGGGCCGGCGAGGTGTTCGGTGTGGGGGCGGCGGGAGGCGTCGGCGAAGGTGGCGGAGGTGCCGGTGAGCATGGTTGTCTCGACCACGCCGATGCGGCCGAGTTCGAGGGAGTTGACGGCTTCGGAGACGTCGGTGCTGGCGACGACGTCGAGGGTGGTCTGGACGCGCCAGTAGCCGAGGAAGATGTGGTCCTTGAGGAGCCAGAGGAGGGGGTGGATGCCGATGGCTTCGAGGACGGACGCGAGCAGGATGGTGGTGTCGAGGCAGGTGCCGAGGTGGCTGGTGAGGACTTCCTCGGGGGTCCGGACCTTCTGTCCGCTCTGGCCCCAGCTGGCGGGCGGTTCGGCGTAGCGGATGTCGCGGGCGCGGGCGGCGTCCCAGACGGCGGCGACGATGGCGTCGATGCGGGCGGGGTCGTCGAGTTGGTGGGTGGCGAGGGAGCTGTTGCCCGTCTGCTGGTCGAGGAGGTCGGAGACTTCGAGCATCAGTTCGCTGACGACGAGGGCGTTGGGCTGCACGTGGGCGGCGAGGAGTTCGAGGCCGAGCTGTACAGGTGCGGCGATCCACTGGTTGGACGCGAGCACGGTGACGGGGCTCTCGACGGCGCCGAGCTGGGTGCCTGCGGCGTCGCGGACGGTGACGCGGATGACACCGGGGCGCTGTTCTTCGACGAGGAGCATGCGGCGTGGGTCGAGCAGGACTTCGGGGCTGCGGAGGAGGGTGGTGCGGTCTTCGCCGAGGTCGGCGAGGAGCACCTTGGTGTCGGCGAGGGCACCGTCGGCGGTGACGACGTCAATCTCGACGGACGCCGCCCGGCGCTCCCCGCCGTGGTTCTCGAGGACGATCTCGTCGATCACCGCGATGCTGCAGTGCGCCATCGCGTAGCTGAGCGTCGGCGTCGCGCTGACGCGGATGGAGACGGAGGAGGGGGCGGCGTCTGCGGCAGACGAGGAGCCTGCGGCGCTCTGCTCACTGGCTCCGTCGGTCCCTGAGCTTGTCGAAGGGCCCATCTCGCCACCGTCAGCCATCCCGCCCAACGCATTCGTCTCGGTCCCTGAGCCCACCCCATCGGTCCCTGAGCCTGTCGAAGGGCTCAACACCCGCCCCTTCAACTCCCCCACAGCCGCAGCCTGCTCCGCGGCCCCAACGTTCTCCAACAGCAACTGCATCGAATCCAACGCCCGATACGCCGACTGCTCTGTGAACCCCGCGTTGTGAGCCCAGGCGTTCCGAACCTCCCGAAGCTCACTCGCATACCCGCGGGCGCTCCGCGACAGCACGCGGTCGAACGGGTAACCCAGCTCCCCGATCCGCTCAGTCATCGCCCGAAGCATGAGTGACACGTCGGTCGCCGAGTACCGCCCGTGCCCGCCACCGGAAACGCGATCCTTCTCCTCGATGATCCGAGTCCACTCGACCCCAGGAACCGCCTCGCCGAACGCACCCTCGACGATGGGCCGAAGCCCCAACCCGAGCTGCTCGAGCCCCTGGCCGACGGCGGAGTTGAGTTCAGAAGCGTCCACGTGTGTGGCCTTTCATCGGGATGGTGCGGCGGAGCCGCCCGGCTTCGAGTCGGATACACAGGCCAAGCGAGAGGTGTATGATTTGCATGAATAGATATATCAGCGGCACAACATGGTCGCCAGAGAACAGAAGCAAACGCTGTCGACTCTAACGAAACCAGATAGGCAATCACTGACACTGCCGCAGACTGTCCGTGTCAAGAACAGAAGACCTGTCGGGCCCAAGGCCACAGGGCTTGCATTTTTCGCTCCGATGCAACTGAACAGCCTCACCCATGATGAACATTTCACGACTATCGGCGCTAGCGGAGCACAGAGCGCGGGCCAGTACAAACACGACTCTCCAACTGCCGCGGCGACCCACGTCAAAGCACAGTCTCCGAGCAAGCCAATCAACGCTTACGCCGTTAGTCGAGAATCGCTGGCCTCGGACTGTGGTCCGCGATACGCTAGCGATTAATGACTCCACAAAGCCGGACCCGCGGCGGCAATCAGCCAATCGGTATGTTCATTGATGAGCTGCATCTCCCGAGCGATTTCGACTCACGTCAAGATGACCGTGATCCGGCATGCCAGCTTGCCCTCGATTTTCTGGAGAACGGAAGGCCCCCGAGGCAGAACCACTGGCCAGCGCTCACCCTTGCCTTCATCGCCCAGGCGGAGCAGCTACTTGCATCAGAGGGAATTGATCGCGCTAACGATGTATACCTCACGTACCCTGTCGAGGTGGGCCAGGATGGTCGCGTAGTCAATACGATGAACTTGACCACCGCCCGCAAGAAATTCA
Source organism: Plantibacter sp. Leaf1 (assembly GCF_001421315.1). Taxonomy (NCBI): domain Bacteria; kingdom Bacillati; phylum Actinomycetota; class Actinomycetes; order Micrococcales; family Microbacteriaceae; genus Plantibacter; species Plantibacter sp. Leaf1. The sequence goes on from NZ_LMJX01000001.1 coordinate 480,196, forward strand.
CACTCAGACCTCTTTTCAACGCAGCTGCAGATGTAATTCGCGTTGAAATGCGACGTTCTCACCCGAGTTCTGCGGCGCACGCCACGCAATCCTGGCGAGATTACATGCCTTTCGTCGAAGCGATCTTTGCTACCTCCCCGGGCGGGCGCGCGGCGATTGCGCGGTCAATCTGGGATAAAGGTGTTCTCGGTGCTGACGAGCGCGTTCTCGCGACCGCGGCAGAAAGAATCGTGCGACCATATGAACTAGCTCTGATCTCAATGCCGACTCAGGGAGCAACGCCCGGTGGCGCCCTGTTCCAGGCATTAGTATTTGGGTTCTTTCGCGCAGATAGCCCTAACCTCACTCTCGAATCGCACTCTGTGAATACCGGAAGCTCGAGAGCCGACATGATTGGGGATGTCGCTGGCTTTCGAGGAGGAGAGGTGGAGCTGGCGGTCGAAGTGAAAGATCACTCAATCGACGCCCAATCCGTGGAGTCGGTTCTGGGCGATTTCCTCGAAGATCTGGTTATAGCGCCAAATGCCACAGCGGTAGTGGTGGCGTCCCATGTCACAAACGAAGCTCGGGAACGACTCGAAGAGAGCAACGTAATCGCCCTGAGCCGCGCCGATCTGCGCGAGCGAGTTATCACGTGGGACCTACCGAAACAGCAAGAGGCACTGAGAGGTGCGGCCTATTACCTCTCTCGAATACAAAAAAGTCCTAGGCTACTTCATCGACTCAAGGAATTCCTAGATGAGAATAGTATTAACGTAGGTGTGTTCGAAGAGGTGGTGGGTGTTGTCGGGCCGCAAACTGATTCATACGATGGATGAATCGTCTTTCACCACCAACTGAGCAAGCTGGGGTACGGCTTTGGTGGCGAGCGATGCATACTCAGAGTCCCGTTCGAGCCCAACTGCTTCGTACCCGACTGCCGCAGCAGCAGCCAGGGTTGAACCGGATCCGGCGAAGGTATCAAGAACGGTCCCCTTGCCCAGCGGGAGAGAAGCTCGGACAATTTGACGCAAAAAGGCCTGAGGCTTGAGCGATGGGTGGGCCGCGATTCTTCGCTCACGCGTACCCGTTGGACCACTCATGATCACGTCACCAAACGGGCGTGCATCGCTTATGCGCCGGAGGCCACCAGTACCATGCCTTCGTAGATTCTCGGCAACGTTCTTGCAATCAATGGGCCGCCGATAGAGCAGCCAAGGCTCCCATTGCGATCTTGGCATGACTGAAACATCATCGAATTCATGGTGTGCATTCTTGGGACGGTCGCCCCCGCGCATCGTCATAACGCGCCGAACGACTTCTCCCCTCCGCTCAAGACCTGCATCACTCAAGGCCGTCGAAATATAGGGAGAGATGAGCGGATTGCAGGCGAGGAAGATGTGCGCCCCGGGCTTCAGGACGGGTAAGAGAAGGGTTGCCCATGCCTCGAAGTAGTCATGTAGATATTCAAGATCCGTCTTTTTAAGTATAGAAAATCTGGGCAATGGAGAGCGCGTGTGTCCATCGTAAGAAGGCGGAATTCGCCAAACGCCTCCCCTTCCACCACTCCGCAGGCGTTCAAGTTCTGTGGCCGTGTATTCATCTGCACCATACGGAGGGTCCGTAACCACCGATGAGATAGATGAGGGCTCGGCCTTCTTCAGCCAAGTTAAGCAGTCCTCGTTAACTAGTACGGTCCTCTCGAACTGGAATGGCGCTCGAGCATCCATCACTTCCGCACCAACCGGTAAGTTCCTCGGCTTGTGCGTATGAACTGGTTTGGGGTGTTGATGTTCAGATAAGAACGAACGCTCGACGACGGAACTTCAGTACCGAGAATCGTGTTGACGCGGCTGTGTATTTCAGTGACCGAGAGCTCGGCTCGGACCGGCCGAAAGGCCAGAATGATCGCATCGCGCACCTCGCCAGGTTTTCTTCGTTGGTTCATGCCTCAAGCCTAGCCGACGTCTAGACGTCTTGAGCCGCATCCATCAAGTCGACGGCAGATCTCATTTCCCCAGGCGTCCGATGCGGAGTCACAGGCGTCGTGACCCGGGCGGGCTCCATGACGCGCCGTCGCATGCCGGCTCAAAAGCCACTACACGAGGACGGACGGTCGCCGCGAGCGGCAGAGGCTGCATGGTCGCTCTGAGCCCTGCAGCCAGGCGGCAGCATGGACTCTTGACAGCATCCGGCTCGAACGGTCGGCGTACGAGCATCTGTCCTCACCTTCTCAAGCTGGCGGCTCGCGCCGCGCCTTCGCTGCAACTCGACTTTCAAGGCAGCTCGGCCAAAGGGCGGCAGCGGCGTGCGCGCTCACCGGACGACCATCTGCCCGTGGCATAAGACGCTCGACGCCGACACAGGCTGCAACTCCGCGTCTCCGGCTGAGATCGACCGGAACCGAGCCCACCGCTCCACAGCCGTTCAGCGATGAAGCGGTGAAGCGGTGAAGCGGTGAAGCGGTGAAGCGGTGAAGCGGTGAAGCGGTGAAGCG
>NZ_LMJX01000001.1:482681-511406 GCF_001421315.1 Plantibacter sp. Leaf1
AATCAGAACACAGAGCGAGAGCGAAGTGTCGCGACATCCCGTAGGCGACAATCTCGTATCAGCAGATCAGCCCTTCTGCCGACGCCGCGACGTGCGCCGATAGGGCTACGGATTCACGATTGGACGACTCCCACCGGTTAGCGTGCGCAACAATACCGCATGACGAGCGGCCCTTCGTGCTTTGTCATTTGCACCGCGAATGACGTTTCGAACATACTCGACCGCATCATCAGAAACCTCGACTTCATCGTCTTCAATTCTCGCCAGAATATCGGACTCCAATCTAGCGAGGCGGGTGCGCGCAGGGGCGACGTCTGCTTCATCCAGTTCACTCGACTTCAATGCCCCTGCAATTGCAACGACGAGAGAGTAGTAATCCGACTTGTTCGACCACCTCGACGGCTTGAGCTCTGGCACAATCTGATCGAGGAGAGCAAGCGACTTGGTCAGCCACTTGCGCACTAAGCGCTCTTTCGGAAATTCATCCTCGTAGTCCTCATATTGCTGATAGTAGTTGTCAATGACCGAGGGTTGCCCACCCTGCGGGCCATGCATGACACCAATCATCAACTCCGCCATGAACTCAACGTCGCTCATGCGACGGATAGCATCGGCAGTGATGATACGATTCTCAGCCAGATAGTCACCATGGTCGTCCGCAAGCTTGACTGCGAGCTGTGCAAAAGGCCCGCCGTAAGTGGCATTCCGAAGCTCCTGGGGCTTGAGCGGCGAGGTGAACCTGTTAAGCCGCCTAAACATCTCCTTGATTTCATCCTCATCCTCGGACTCGAGGTAGCGCACCGCAAGTTGATATCGAAAATAGTCCTTCTTCTCCTGTGCAGGGAGTTCCTCGAAAGCCCGTCCGTACCAAGCTGACTCCGCTGGCAGCTTATCCAGCACAAATCGATCAAACTCGATCTGAGCCTCATCGCTGTCTGCGCCGACAAACTGAAGTAGCGACCTTATACGTTGCTGCCCGTCTACGACCGCATACTCAGAGTCACCCTCTTCGTTTGTTGTAATTTGGACGAAAACTTCGGGTACAGGCATCTTCTTTAGAATCGTCTCCACGAGCCAATTCTTCTGCCTCTCCATCCATACCGCGTTTCGCTGGTACGAAGGCCGCAGGGTGAGCGTTCCCTCTAAGTAACGATCCCTAAACCAGGATATGGTCTGCGTGGTACTTTGGAATTGCATCAGGTGGCATCCTTAAGTAGTCGAAGGCGTGTTTTCATTAATCCGTTTGCTTGATAGTGCAGAAGATGCATCTTGGATCGATATAGCCGCGCACTCACGGGTCGCGTGGCAACTTGCGTTCCGGGAAATATCCCGCCGAGGCTACGAAAGGTTTCAAACCAAACTTGCTGCAGGCCTCTCAGTTCGCGGAGGAGTCTGGGTCGATTGACTCCTCGAAAATGAAGTTTTTCGGGATCGAGCCAACCCCAAAATATCTCATCCTTGCGACTATTAAACCATTTCTCAGCATCGCGCGGAACATGATGCCGCACTGGATGCCCCCAGCGAAGAAGTACGTGCCAATATCTGTCAAACAGAGCGGGCGATATGACCACGAAATCTAGGTCAGAGCCCGGCAAGAGGTCTCGCGTGAAGTTTTGGGGAGCGATACTGAATCCGAGTGCAGCAGATCCGACCAGCCCGACCGATTCAGGTTCGGCACCCAACGTCTTCTCGAGGTGCGCGCGGACCGCCAAGAACAGCTCCTCCTCGGTGGAGAACGCAACCGGCAGACGGTCGAAAAGTTGACTCTCGACCAGGTCCATCATCTCAGCGTGAGATGAACAGACCTTTACCGCATCCCTGAACTCCGCAGCAGTAAGTGGCATCGTCAATACCTTCGTCTCGGACAAATAATGATGTTGCCATTCGGAGGTAGTCCGATGGGGTTTGCCATACGTTGTCGAGCTTACGGCCATGAGCAACATCTATCTACCGTCATACAATACGGACAGCTGACGGTGCTGCACCCGTCTGCTCGCAGTTGAAGAAAGGTCCGGACCGGGGAGGACGATAGGGGAACGCGACCGAAAGTACCCAACTCGCGATGCCCCACCGACGCGGGTCAGCGGAGCCCGGCTGCGACTAACTGGACCAGTCCGGTCCGTTCGAGTGGCACCTGTCGGCCATAGTTCGGAGAGGGCCCCGGACGCGCCGCCGTTATAGCACGTAGGTTGCAGTTTGCACCGCGACGCTCTCCGCGGCACATCCGCCCTGTGTACCCAACGCGTTGATTACCAGGCTGCTACCCGCTGTCGCTGAGGGTTGTCCACTGTACTCTGCGCCTCGGCGATTCGGGGTTGCACACCGCTCCAGCCCTACAATTGCTCCCCTCGCTCCACATCCAACAACGCATCCACCGACCCCACCTCGGCAATGAGCGCATCCCACCCACGCTCCCCCGCGACCGCGGCCTCGCCGTCCGTGAGCAACCGCAGCGTCCGGACGTGTCCGACCACCTGGCCGGCCTCGTTCCGGATGTCGTCGAACGACGCTCCCCAGCGCGACGGCGTCACCAGAAGCGCAGAGATGGCTGTCCCATTGAGGAACGGCGTGCCGTTGCGCCACGGCGCGAGCACCGGCGGCACCCGGCGGTTGGTCGCGATCTCGTTGATCACGATCCGCAGCGCGACCATCGCGGCACCCTGCTGGCCATCGACGATCTCCACCGCGAGCTCGATTCGCTCACCGGAGTCGGTTTCGAGCCGGGACACCCCGGACGTGAGTATCGTCACCGGCCCGTTCTCAGGCCGCTTCTCGATCACCATCACCGACCCACCGATGCGGTCCTTGAACACCACCGGGTCCAAGCCGAGGGCATCGAAGATGTGGAGCGGGAAGGCGTTTTCGCCCGGGACGAGAGGGACATCGCTACTCATGCGGCGAGCCTAACCAAGCAGGTGATCGACGAGCCAGAGGGCAGGCACCGAAACCGGCGGATCACACACGAGCCGACGCGCCCTACGGCATCACCGGCAGAGCCCCCGAGGCGTGCTTGCTCAACAGCTTCACCGACTCCTCGAAAACCGCACGGTTCTCGGCCGGCAGGACGGACAGCAGCAGCCGCTCGATGTTCCGAGCATGCATACCAGCAGCCTCGACGACCGCCCGCTCACCCTCCGCCGTCAGCTCGATGAGCTGCACCCGGCCATCCTCGGCAGAGGCCCGGCGACTCACCAGCCCCTGCTCGGCGGCACGATGCACAAGCCGCGTCGCCCCACCGGACGTGACGACCTTCGCCTGCGCGATGTCACGCACCGACAGCCCGCCGGCACCGGCACGGCCGACGATCACCAACAGCTCGAACAGCGAATGGCTGAGGCCGGTCTGCTCCTCGAGCTCCTTGCCCAGCAGGTACTCGAGGCCGTTCGCCGCGCCCAGCAGACGACCGAACACCAGGATGCGCGCATCACTCGCCGCCTCCTTCGCCGAAGCGAACTCGTTCTCAGTCGTCACGTCTCCACAGTAGACGCCGGGGACAGGCCACCGACGGGCCGCGAGATCTTCGTCCGAGGATCGGGAATAGCTGACGAGTCAGCTTTTGTTGTACCGTCATGTACGCCGCACCGCGGCATCGACTCGGGCGCACCGAGCCTCGTCCAACCGAAGGATCCACCACCATGACGCTCAACTTCGACGTCTTCGATCTCGACTTCCCCGCGGGTTCGAAGAACAAGTCCGCCGTCCTCGTGACCGGCGAAACCGAGGCACTCCTCGTCGACGCCGGCTTCACCCGCGCCGACGGCCACCGCCTCGTCGCGGCCATCCTCGACTCCGGCAAGACGCTCACCACGGTGTTCGTCAGTCACGCCGACCCCGACTTCTCCTTCGGCTTGGAGGTCGTCGCGGACGCCTTCCCCGACGCAGCTCTCGTCGCCACCCCCATCGTCATCGAACACATCAACGCGTCGTTCGACGGCAAGCTGACCGCGTGGGCCTCCCTCGGCGCGAACCTGCCCACCCGGCTCGTCCCCCTCACCCCGCTCAGCGGCGACGCACTCGTGGTCGATGGTCAGCGCCTCGAACTCAAGGGCGCTTCAGCCGCCCTCCCGGACCGCCAGTACCTCTGGAACGCCGAGCACCGGGCCATCCTCGGTGGCGTCCTCCTCTTCCAGCAGGAGCACGTGTGGACCGCAGACACGGCGACGCCGGAACTCCGCGCAGCGTGGATCGAGCTCCTCGACGAGATGCAGGCCCTCGACCCGCAGCTCGTGATCGCCGGGCACCGCCTCCCCGACACCGCGAACGACGCGACCGCCATCGACTACACGCGCTCGTACCTGCAGGCGTTCGAGACGATCGTCGCGGCGTCCGCCGATGGCGCGGCCGCGACGCAGTCGCTCGTCGAGCAGTACCCGTCCTCGGGCATGCTCATCGCCGCCCAGATCGGACCGAAGGTCGCGAAGGGTGAGATGACATGGGGCTGAACGACACCACCACGACCGAGCCGTCCGCGGCACCACGGGACGTCGTACGGAGGCAGTACCTCGCCTCCGCCGCCGGTGACCTCGACGCACTGCGCGCGACCCTCGCGCCAGACGTCGAGTGGACCGAGATGGCCGGCTTCCCGCTCGCCGGCACGTACCGGACGCCGGAGGGCGTCACCAGCAACGTGATGGAACGACTCGGCGCAGACTGGGCCGACTGGACCGCGCACGACGACACCTACGTGGTCGACGGCGAGAACGTCGTGGTGCTCGCCCGATACACGGCGACGCACCGCGGCACGGGCAAGGAGCTGAACGCCCGGGTGGCCCACCACTTCGTCGTCCGCGGTGGGCTCATCGTGCGCTTCGAGCAGTTCGTCGACACGGCACTCGTCGACGACGCGAGCAAGTAGCGACGAGCGCTGGTCAGCGGAGGGGCGGGGCGGACAGGCCCCGCCCCTTCGCTGGCGGCATGGGCCGCGAACCGAAGACGGCAGTGATCCACGGCGTCGACCTCGGTACGGTGGAACCAACGCCGCAGAGAGGTCCCCCGCGCATGTCGTCTTCGAACCAGCCGCCCGCCCAGAACCAGCCCTACCCGCTCCCCGTGCCGGGCCCGGCTCCCGTCAAGACCGGCAAGCGCGGCAACGGACTCGGCATCGCCGCTCTCATCATCGGCGGGTTCGCGCTCATCGGTGCGTTCATCCCGATCCTCAACTACATCGCCGGGTTCGTGGGACTCGTCGGCCTCGTGCTCGGCATCGTCGCCCTGTGCCTGAAGAACCGGAAGAAGGGCTTCGCCGTCGCCGGCACGATCGTCTCGGCTATCGCGATCATCCTGAGCATCATCCTCGCGATCACCTACACGGCCGGGTTCGCCGGGCTGGTCAGCGACGCTGTGAAGACCGCGAAAGCAGAATCATCCGAGGCTGCCAATAAGGAGATCTCCGTCGTCTACGAGGTCAACGGCACCGCCACCGACGCTTCGATCACCTACTCCACCTACACGGCCGGCACCAACGGCACGGAGCAGGCGACCGGGCACGCGCTCCCCTTCATCAAGGAACTCACCGTCACAGCGGGGAGCGACACCGACTTCACCGCGTTCTCACTCATCGCGACCAACGGCGCCGAGGACACCGGCTCCGTCAGCTGCAAGATCACCGTCGATGGCGACGTGGTCGCGGAGCAGACCTCCACGGGCGCGTATGCGTCGGTGTCATGCTCCGCGTCTGGTGTGGATGGGGTGACGGAAAACAAATAGGCGGGCGAGGCATCGTCTGACCACGAGCGCGGCAAACGCACGACTCATCATCGTGAGGTCGCGCGCCGCGCGACACCACTTGAGCGCACGACTGAAAATCGTGAGGTCACGGGATCGACGCCCGCCTGAGCCATAAGGATGATCGTTACAGTCATCCCAGAGACCCTCGCCTAGCTTCTACATAGCGGGGTCTCACTTTGTCCCACCGAGGGTGCTTTTCTTGCGTGGCTTCCGCGGCTAGCAACGGTTCACTTGCACGTCGTCGCCGAGCGAGTGAGCCTCTTTGGAGGGCTGGTCACGAGCTCTCTGCACCAGCTCATGGGATACTTGGGCGATCTGGGGCCGGTTGGGTGAATAACACGACCCGCTCCAGCTCTGTGCACGCGTGCCGGCGCTTGGTATCTCGACAGACCTTATCGTTGCGGCCCACGTCACCCTGGGCTACTAGACGAGAGCGTCGCCTCGGCGGGCAAAATAAAAGCGGGATACGCGCAATGCGATCCCGCTGTTTACCCGAACTTTCAAGTGATCCCACCCGCTGCCTCGACTCCCAGAAGTGATCACTCCGCCCGCTTGCGCGAGGGGGATATTTTCCGCGGTATCGGCCAACAGTTGCGTCTACCAAGGGTAAACCGCTTCTCTACTCTGTAGAACGGCCCGGTATGAAGTTCGATCTGATCGTACCACAACTGGCCAGCACACGCGCCCGGGCCACGCCTTGCGGCTGACCCGTCGCAACTAAGCTGTCACGTACCCAGAGAGAGGGGCCAAGCATGGAGTCACCCGAGTTGCTCGACGCAATCCGCCGGATCGTCGAGGAGGACTGGTCAACGAACAAGCTCCCAGTCCTGCTCTCCAAGCTCCCCAAAAGGATCGACAGCTTGTGGCCGGGCGAGGACTACAGAGGAGCTCTCGGGCGCAAGAACTTGAAGGGGTTCTTGCAGGAGAACGCGACAGTGGCCGGCCTACGTCTGGTGCAAGACAGAGCACACTCTGCTCGCGTAGGTCTGATTCCGCTCAACGAGGAGTATGAGTTCCCCGCGCTCCCCGCCGCGCCACCCAGCGGCATCACTCCTGACGATGCGCGCGCGTTCGCCAGGGTGATCGAAAGCATGACCGCAGAGGAAAAGCAAACCGTGGCGTTTCCTGCCAGCTTCGTGGCCCGCCTCCTTGCCGCGACGCGGTAGGCACGACGAGTGCACCTCCTCGCGGTCCTCGTGGTGACGAACGAGGCTCTCGTCAAGACCCTCGAGCGGCCTCGTACCAACATCAGCGAAGCGATTCTTCGGAATGCCAAGATACCTGGCTCTAATGAGTTGACGGCGATTGCCTTCAATCCCGCAAAGCAGCGCATCCCGTTTGTCGATTACCTGAGTAACGCCATGGGCGTGGTAGACAATAGGCCGATGGACGCAGTCTTTGACGGTGTGGTGATGCTGTTCGACAACACCACAGCCCAGGATGTCGCCGGGATCCGCGATGGAGTTTTTGCCAGCCAGCTCGACGCGGCGGCCTACATCGAGGATCGCGAGAGCTTCCTGATACGCGCCTTTGGCCGCCTCCTGACAAACTTTGCGGTCTTGATGCGCACAACGAGCGACAAAACGCGAATGGAAGCCGCCATTCTGCCGGGGAAGAATTTCGACTCTGCTGTCTTCAGGCGATTCATGCACTTGTGCCAAGCAGACGCAATGGCGGTTGACTTCCAAGATCGCGTGGTTCCTGCCCTGACCGATGTAACGAAGCTTCGCGGCCCGCGGCGGCGGTCTAAGTACCCAACGAAGTACTTCAAAGACGAACGGCCGTCTTGCTATCAGTACGGTCCGGAGAAGCACTCCTGGTTCGAGACAGGCGGTGAGCACTCCTCCGTATGCACGATTCGCGGCATGTTCCGGCTGGGCATTCCACTCGAAGCGCAGCGCCACTTCAATGTGACGGATGTCACTGAGAACGTCCGAATCTCGGGATCGTTCCAGACGTGCCATGACTCGTGGCTGATTGCATCGGACCGTACCCATCTGAACATGTTCAGCAACGATTTCGCGAAGTGACGCTCGAGACGCAATCTCGTTCCGCAACAAACCGTTCAGCACGGGTCCACATCTGGGCAGTCGGCAAGGAACCAGCACGACTTCAGCGGAATCACGCGGCAAACGCGCGCTCGTGAGCGCCCGTCGATCCGGCACATACAACTGAACATCATGAGGTCAGAACGGGGTCTCCCAGGCGCGGCTGAGCGACAGACCAGTCCCGACGACGATGGTCGCACTCGCTCCTTTGGTCAACGCGATGAGTAGGGCAGCCTGAGCCGCGGACCAGGGCCACCCAGCACACACGGCCACTAGAACCGCGATATCTACGAGCAGGAGCGCTGTGGCGATCAACGCCGCGGGTTCGACCTCCAGTACCGGGCGGTGAACCGGATAGGACTCCTGACAGCTGCCCTCGAAGAAGGCTCGAGCAATAGAACCACCGTCACGGAAAGAGTGTCGACGGCGAAGAGCACCCAGAGGATCGGTAGCCGGATAAACATGTGTCACTGAGGCCATGTCAGCCCTTCGACGAGCCCAGGGACCGGGAGTCGACGGGTCTCGGAACGCCCTGCGGCACCCTCGCGGGCCGGCGGAGACACGGGCTCGGCGACCGCCAGTCCACTCACATCGAGAGGCGGCGGACCAGCTCCTCGACGGTGGAGAACTCGATCGTCTCGCCACCCTCTTCGTCATCGTCGTCGGCCTCGACCTCGACGGCCTCGAACGCGAGGTCGGCGTCGAGCTGCACGAGCACCGAGCTGTCGGGGAACTGCTTCGGCGCGTCGAACGACAGCAGCACGGCGTCGATGAAGACGATCACGGAGCGCAGCACGAGGTCTTCGCGCAGCTCGGCGGTCTCGACGACCTCGTCCAGCTCGTCGGACTCTTCGATCTCCGACACCACGCGGTCGAGCAGCACCTTCCACTCCGGCTTCGGCGTTGAGAGGACCCGCTGCGCCAAGTCGGCGAGCGCCGCCGGCTCCGGCTCGACTTCCTGCTCCTCGGGCTCGGGGTCGACGTTGAGCATGACCTCGGCGTCGATCGCGTCGAAGCGGGCGAGCCCGTAGACGAACGTGTCCTCCACCTCGGGCGAGGCGACGAGGCCCCGACGCGTGAGTTCTTCCGCCAGGGCAGTCAGCGATGCAGTCATGCGCGCCAGGCTATCGCGCCCGGGTGAACGGAGCTGGAACGTGCCATCGCGCTGAGTTGCCCGGATGTGTCCGAAACCCCAGCCACCGTGAGTTGCCCGCACCTGTGCCGATCGGGGCGAGTTTGGAACACATCGGGCGACTCAGCACAGTGGTGACGCCCGCGCGCGCTACGTCGCCCAGAAGGGTAGTGACGAGGATGGATCAGACCGGGACTGATTCTTCACGACCGAGCAGGTCGGCACGAGTCCTTGCCGAAGAAGCCTCACCCACCTGCGTTCGTGGGATCAGTGTTCTCGGAGTCCGGCGAGCAGGAGTTCGACGGCTGCGCGCGCCTCTGACGCCCAGAGGGGGCGATCGATCGTAGACGAGATGCCGTGGAGCACGATCATGACCGCCCCGACAGGCGTGCCGGGGCGGATGGCGCCATCGGCGGCCGCTCGCTCCAGGAGGTCGGCGACGGCACGTTCGACTGCGATGCCGCCGTCGGCCAGTACTGCAGGGTCTGTAGTCGCTGCCAGGGCGCGGGCGAGACCGGTGTGGGCGAGCACGTACTCGACGAATCCGCGGAGGAACATGTCGAGGTTCACCCCCGGAGACCGCGACGGGTCATTTGCCTGGTCGCAGAGTGCGGCGACCTCGCCCTCGTACACTGCGGCGGCCAGCGCGTCACGGGTAGGGAAGTGTCTGTAGAGGGTTTCAACCCCCACGCCGGCGCGCGCCGCGAAGTCATCGAAGCGCAATTGCTCGTCCCGGTCGAAGACATCACGCGCAGCGGCCACGATCGCGTCCCGATTGCGGCGGGCGTCCGCTCTCAGTGCTCGGATCTCGGCCATGGCGACACCTTTCGTTGACAATTGGAGATCGTCTCCATATCTACTCACAAATGGAGACAAGCTCCATTTTACGGAAGGGGCACCAATTGCGCATCTTGATGTTCGGCCGAGGGGTGATCGCGACGCTGTACGGTCGGGTGTTTCAGGCGGCCGGCCACGACGTCGAGTTCTACGTGCGTCCGGGGCGCGCCGCGGAGTACGGCGACGAGGTGCAGCTGGACTGGATCGATGCGCGCCGGAAACCGTTCGGCCGGCGGATTCGTGAGTCGTTCCGGACGCCGTTTCGGGAAGCCCTCGACCCGGCAGATGGATTCGACCTGATCGTGCTGAGCGTCGGACACCATCGTCTCGCGGAGGCGACCGCGTTCTTGGCTCCCCGCATCGGAGACGCGACAGTGTTGGTGTTCGGCAATGTCTGGGAGGAGCCACTGACCGCAGTCGCGCCGCTCTCGGCCGAGCAAGTCGTGTTCGGGTTCCCTGGTAGTGGCGGCGGCTTCGGGGACGACGGGGTACTGAGTGGCGCAATGCTGCCCTCGGTCATCATCGGTACGCCGAATGTCTCGCCCAGCCGGAGGGAGCAGGAAGTCCTCCTAGCCTTCCGGCGAGCTGGCCTCGCCGTTCGGCAGGAAAAGGACATCCGAGGGTGGCTGTGGTTGCACTTCATCGCCGACGCCGGCATGTTCGATCAGGCGATCCGGAGCGGGTCGCTGGCGAACATGACGGGCGACCGGCGAGCATTCCGCGACGCTTTCCTGACGACCCGTGAGCTGCTGCCCGTTCTTGAGGCTCGAGGCGTCGACCTCCGATTGCACCGCAACGCGACGCTGCCGTTTCGGCTGCCTGGCCTGATCGCTACGGCCTCCGCATGGGCGACGAGGCTGATTCCGATGGCCAGCCGGAGCCTCGCAGCACACACGGATCCGCACACACCGGAAGCCTCAGCGGTCCTCGAAGACACGCGGCGCGAGACGCGCCGCCTGAATATCAGCACCCCTCGCCTCGAACGCTAGCAACCTGAACTCTTCCCGACGGGCACACCTGTCAGCGGCACACGCCATGATCGCCGTATGCCCTTCGCAGACGAGCTCCTCGGCGCCGCCGTCGCCCGCACCCTCACCCGCTCGCTGCGGGAGGCCGCGCCGGGCAGCCCGTTCGACGCCACGGCCCACGCAGCCGAGCGGCTCGACGGCCTCGCCCTCCGGGAGCGCGCCGATCTGCTCCGCGACGCTCTCCTCGCGGACGTCCCCGGCGACTACGCGACGCTCGCCGGTGTCGTCCGCACCGCCCAAGCCTTGGACCCCGCGTTCACCGGCTGGCTCATCTGGCCCGTGACGAGCGCGGTCGCGGCCCGCGGGGTGGAGGAAGGGACGCCCGAGGCCTTCGACGACGCCATGCGGCTCCTCGCCGAACTCACCGACCGTCTCAGCGCCGAGTTCGCCATCCGCACCCTGCTCCGCCACGACCTCGACCGTGCACTCGCCATCGTCCTCGACTGGACCACCTCCGACAACGAACACGTCCGTCGGCTCGCGAGCGAGGGCACCCGCCCCTACCTGCCGTGGGCCGTGCGCGTTCGGGAGATCGTGGGGAACCCGGGCGTCACCGTCCCGATCCTCGACGCTCTCTACCGCGACCCGAGCGAGTACGTGCGCCGGTCGGTCGCCAACCACCTCAACGACCTCAGCCGCGACGACCCCGAGCTCGTCGTCGCGACCGCCGACCGCTGGCTCTCCGACCCCGACGTCAACACTCCGGCGCTCGTCCGCCACGCGCTCCGCACGCTCGTGAAGCGCGGCAACCCGGGTGCCCTCGCGGCCCTCGGCTTCGGAGCGGCGATGACGGAGGTCGAAGGCTTCGCGGTCGACAGCGCCCACATCCCGTTCGGCGGAACCGTCCGATTCGTCGCGACCGTGCGCAACACCGGCGCCGAGACCGCCCGCCTCGCGATCGACTACGTCGTGCACCACCAGAAGGCGAACGGCTCACAGACGACGAAGACGTTCAAGCTCACGACGACCGAGCTGGCCCCCGGCGAGCACATCCTGCTCTCCCGCGAACACTCGTTCCGAGCGATCACCACCCGCCGCTACCACCCGGGAGCCCACGGCATCGCGCTGCAGGTGAACGGGATCGCGACCGAGCCGCTGACGTTCGAGCTGCTGCCGCCGGTGGAATGAGGCGGGCGTCGCCACGGCAGACCGCCGGTCCCTGAGCCTGTCGAAGGGCGCACTTCGACAAGCCCAGTGACCGGAGGGACCTCAGTGACCGGTGGGAGCTCGGCTACTCAGCGACCTTGTCGACGGCCGCCTGCGTGAGCTGCGCGAGCTCGTCGGGAGTCACGCTGCCGGCCAGCACGCCGACGGAGACGAGCGCTCCTTCGCCCGCGACGAGGTACATCTGAATGGACGTCGTCACGACGTAGCCGGTCGACGCGGACAGCGTGTAGCCCTTCACCGCACCGTCGACCCCGGTCACGTCGACCGGCTCCCACTCGATCAAGATCGTCTCGCCGTTGACCATCCGCTCCGTCTGCTCACCGAAGCACGCGGAGACGGCGGCGTCGGCCGTTTCAAGCAACGCCTCCGAATCGTCCGACGAGACCAGGGACTCGGAGAACACCGTCCTTGCGCGCTCGAAGGAGACCGTGGGTGGTTCCTCGGTTCCGAGGACGCTTGCCAGGTTGCCCTGGCAGACGGTCGTCTCGGCTTTGTCGGTCGAGGTCTCCGGCTCACTCGAGTCCGTCGGCTGCAGAGCCCATCCCCCGGTGGGAAGGTCGTCGATGGTCAGCAGCTTCGACGCCACGTCGACCGTCGGGGTCTCGGATGGCTCGACGGCCGCAGAGGGGGCGGCGGCATCCGGCGCGGACTGGGCGAACGGAAGGGTCGCGCAACCCGACATCGCCACAGCCAGGAGCGCACCCGTGGTCACCGCGCCGAACCGACGAGCTCGGGACGACCTGCTCACGCCTCGGCCCGACCCGACACCACGCACGCGCGCACCGGCCGAAGCGGTGGACTGGTTCCGACGTGTGATCTGCATGGCTGCTCCTCTAGTTGACCCGACACTCGCACGGTACCGAGCGCCGATCCGCGGGGCGATGGGCAGCGCTGCCCATGCATCGGCTGGGGCGAGCCGCTTCACACCCGACCGCGTTCAGTAGCCATGCCATTCGGAATACATGTGTGTTCTTTCGGCATGCGCTCTCTCCCTGTCTCCCCCTCGGCGCCGGCCCCCTCAACCGAGGAACAACAGCCCGGCGACCAGCCCACCGCGAGCTGGCACCTGCGCGCTCCGTGGTTCGCCGCCATCGCTTTCTCGCTCGTCCCCGTGGTGTTCACGGCCGGAGCATCGGCTGCGGCACAACTGTCCGGGGCGACAGAGCCGGGCTCGGCACTCATCCTCGCCGCGGGGGCAGCCGCCTCTGCGATCCTCGGCCTGGTCGTCATGCGCCTGTCGCCGCCTCGAGTCCACGACTACGGCTTCCGGCGTCCGCGGCGAGCGCGCGCCGCACTCTGGTTCGTCCCGGCCGTCGCGACGGTCCTGATCATCCTCGGCACCCAGGGCGTCCGGGTCGACGCACCGACCCTCGCTGCCTACGCCGTGCTCGTGGTCGCTGTCGCGCTGAACGAGGAGACGTGGTTCCGCGGGATCGTGTTCGCGATCCTCCGCGCGCGGAGCACTCGGTCCGCGATCGTCGGGACTTCCGTCCTGTTCGGCGTCCTGCACCTGGCGAACCTCGCAGGCGGCGCTGACCTCGGCTCCTCCATCCTGCAGGTGGCGTTCGCGGCCCTCTTCGGTCTCGTCGCTGCGCAACTCCTGGTCCTCACCGGCAGCCTGTGGCCCGCGATCGCCTGGCACGCCGCCTGGAACTTCGTCACCTTCATCGGCGGCGACGCGACCGACACCCGATCGCTCATCGGACTCGGCGCCGCCTGCCTCGTCATGCTCGGCTACGCGGTGTTCCTCGGTCGGCGGACGCCATCGAGGCCGAGCGGAACAGCAGCGACCGGCTCCCCAGCCCTACCCTGAGAACGTGGACCTGACCGACCGCCAGACCGAACTCGCCGATGCGGCACTGCGGATCGTCGCGCGATCAGGCCTCAGTGCGCTGTCGTTCCGCGCGGTCGCGACCGAGGACGACTGTTCGCTCGGTTCCGTCCAGAAGGCGTTCCCGAGCAAGCAGCGGATGGTGGCGGCGGCCTTCGCCCGACTCCGCGACACGTCGGCGCCCCTGCCGTCCGGTGAGCCCGGCCGCCCGAACCTGCGACGGTGGCTCGTCGACCTGTTCATCGGCGTCCTCCCCCTCGACGAACCGCGCCGGGCCGCGCACCGCCAGGGCGAGGTGTTCGCGGAGGTCGCACTGGTCGATGCGGACATCGCCGCCGCCATCGCCGAGAGCGACGCCCGACTCCGTGGCCTCATCGCGTCGCTCATCGCCCGCGGAAGCGCGGAGGGCGAAATCCCGGCCTGGGTCGATCCCGACACCGCCGCCTGGGCCGTCTGGGCACTCGCCGGCGGCGTCGCCTCCCAACTCGGCTACGACCCGGAACCCGAGAGCGAGGTCCGGAGCAGACTCGATACGGCGATCGGCGCGCTCCTGGGCGTCGCTGCCGCCGACTGACGACCGGACCACACGACGGATCCGCCGCGGATGAACGTCCGCTGAGAATCGTCGAGCACAGGAATGCCCCGCCCCGCCGAAACCGTTCCCCTCAACATGACAACCATCGGAATCATCGGTTCAGGAAACATCGGCTCTCAGCTCGCACGCCTCACGGTGGCGCAGGGTCACGACGTCATCGTGTCCAACTCGCGCGGACCGGAGACGCTCAGCGACCTCGTCTCGGAGCTCGGCGAACACGCCACCGCAGGCACCGCCCTCGACGCGGCTGAGCGTGGCGACATCGTCATCGTCACCATCCCGCTGCACGCGATCGACACCGTCCCCGTCGCACCGCTCGTCGGCAAGGTCGTCATCGACACCAACAACTACTACCCCGAGCGCGACGGCCACATCGCCGAGCTCGACGAGGAGACGACCACCACGGCCGAGATGCTGCAGGCGCACCTCCCCGAGTCGAAGGTCGTGAAGGCGTTCAACCACATCTACGCCGCCGACCTCACCACCAAGGGCAAGCCGTCCGGCACCCCCAACCGTCGCGCCCTCGTCATCGCCGGTGACGACGCCGACGCGAAGGCCACCGTCGCCGCACTCATCGACTCCTTCGGCTTCGAGCCCCTCGACATCGGCGCGCTCTCCGAAGGATGGCGCATCCAGCGCGACACCCCCGGCTACGGCCCGGACGTCGACGCCGACAAGCTGCGCGAACTCGTCGCCGAGGCCAAGCGCTACCGCGACATGTAAGTCACGCCACATCGCGAATCGCCCTGACCCGCCCCGAGCTGCTGCTCGGATCGCGGATCAGGGCGATTCGTCGTTTGCGGGATTTGCGGCCACGTCAGGCGAGTGCGTCGACCGCCGCCAGCGGAGATCGTGACGCTAGTGGGAACCGTCCGAATCGGCCCGCCACTCGAGGAGCAGCGGCGCCTCCTCGAAGCCGGCACGGCGGTAGACCGAGGCGCCGTTCTCGTTCGAGCTGACGGAGACTCTGCCGATGTCGCGAGCGCGCGCCGCGTCGAGGAGGCCGTCGACGAGCCGGCCGGCGATGCCACGGCCGCGGAACTCGGGGCGGACGAAGACGCTCTGCACGTCGCCCGTGAGCCGGCGGAGCGCGCCGATGTTCGGTGCGCGCGAGAACACGATCAGCCACGCCATGCCGACGACCTGATCGTCGACCACGGCCACCAGGCACACCCGGGAGTCGGGGTCGACGGCGATCCACGAGGTCAGGTCGTGGGCGAACAGGGCCCGTTCCCAGTCGGCGAGCGGGGCCGCTGGAGGTGACATCGCCAGCTTGAGCTCGGCCAGCCCAGCGGCATCGGCCGGCGTCGCGACGCGGATCTCGACCTCGGGTTCCATGCGACGAGTGTTGCATGGGCCGGTGTCATGGGCGGGAGAAGGGCGGGCCGGGTCGCCCTTCGACAGGCTCAGGGACCGGGGTGGTTGGGTTTCCGGAGCGGGCGCGGCCGAGAGAGCGGGGCCCTTCGACAAGCTCAGGGACCGGCGAGCCGGGATGCTCAGGGACCGAGGGTCGCGGAGCGGTCCAGCGCCGCACGCAGCACCGCGCTCTCCTCCGCTCCACCGTGGCCCTCGGCCTCGACGATCGTCAGCTCGCTCGCCGGCCACAGTTGGTGGAGGCGCCAGGCCGTCACGGCCGGGCCGCTGATGTCACGGCGACCGTGGACCAGCGCGCCCGGGATGTCCGCGATCCGGCCCATCCGGGCGAGCACCGCCTGCTCGCCGGTGAGAAAGCCGTCGCGACTCCAGAAGTGGGTGACGAGGGTCGCGAACGCCTCCCGCGTGCGGGCATCGGCGAAGAGCTGGCCGACACGTTCCGGACTGTCGAGCGACACGTGCGCGCTCTCCCACCGGTCCCAGGCGGCAGCGGCAGCGGTTCGCTCGGCCGCATCACCCTCGCGCAGCCGCCGCGCGTAGGCCTCGACGACGCGCTCGCCACCCCGGCGGCGGCTGTCGCGCTCGAACCGCGCCCACTCCTCCGGGAACACGCGGCCGACACCCGCGGTGATCCAGTCGACCTCCTCGCGGCTCGTCGTCGTGACCGCGACGAGCCCCAGCGCGATCACGCGGTCAGGGTGCTCCTGCGCATACGCCAGCGCGAGGGTCGTTCCCCAGGAGACCCCGGCGACCACCCAGCGCTCCACCCCCATCGCTTCGCGAACCTGCTCGATGTCGGCGATCAACCGCTGGGTCGTGTGCTCGTCGAGCCGATCACGCGCATCGAGGATGTTCGGGACGCTCTTACCGCTCCCCCGCTGGTCGATCCCGATCAGCCGATACCGCGACAGATCGAAGTGCGAGCGATACCACCCGGAGCCGAGCGAACCGCCAGGACCTCCGTGCAGCCACAGGGCCGGAACGCCGTCCGGGACGCCCGACTCCTCCCAGAAGATCGACGCACCACCCTCGACCTCGACGAATCCGGTGGCGTGCGGGCCGGCATGCTCATCAGTCATCCGAGCAACGCTACACAGCCCGGGTGGCGAACGCTGGGACGCCCGTCGACCAGCTCAGGGGCCGGCGTCGCCCCGGGCACATCGGTGCCCGATTTGTAGACTGGGCGCCCATGGGGGAGACGAACGAGATGACGCCAGGATCCAAGCAGGTGTGGATCGTCGCCGGAGCACTGATGATCGGGTCGGTCCTGCTCGGCCCGCTGCTCCAGGTGGGATCGTACCTCGGGCCGACCGGAAGCCTGCTCTCGACTCTGCTGATCGTCGTGTCGATGATCATGTTCGCGATCGGCTCGGACCGTTCCACGAGCGTGACCGCGAGGCGACCGCTCGGCACTGCTGCGCTGATCGGCCTCGCTGTGTGGACCGCGGTCGGCACACCCGCGCTCGACGCCCTGGCCGCCCTGCCCGGCCACGGCTCCATGATCGGGTACGGACACGTCGACCTGATCGTCACCTTCGTACTGGCCGCGATCGCCACTACGCAGATCGCCCGCGCCGGGATCGTGCCCCGCCCGTGGCACCTCGCGCCACTCTGGGTGCTCGTCGCCGCGGCTGCGGTGCGGGTCGTGCAGCTGCTCGTCGTCGTCGCGGCAGGGCCCGACGCGTCGCGGTTCGCGCCGTTCCTCTCGATCCTCGACGGACTCGGCGGGGTCGTCGCCCCGGTCTTCCTCGGGATCATCGCGATCGTGCTCGCGAGCCGAGACGCGAGCATTGCGGCGGCCCGCGGGGAGCAGGAGTCGTAGGCTGTCGGGAATCGACCTCGGGGGACGTCACATGCTTCGACGCATTGCCGCTGGAATCGCCGCGCTGACCTGGACTGTCGGGCTCAGCGCGTGCGCCGCCTCGGGTCAGAGCTACGCGGACCTGGAACGCGACCAGACCGATCAGGACCGACTCCCGGTGAGCACGCCCGGCGGCGGAAGCGACGATCCACTCGCGATCGATGCCGATTCGACGCGGCTCGTCGCGGTGCAGGGCGACACGGAGATCTTCCTGGCGTCCGCGACCGAGCAGGGGCAGCCACGCATCTGCATCATCGTGTTCGCCGCGACACAGCCGTTCCGCGCCTGCGGCGACGGCGACCAAGTGACCATGAGCGACAGCGTCAACAGCTACACGGTGCTCTCCGATGCCGTCGTCGACACGCAGCTCGACCCCGACGAGGGGTGGACCAAGATCAGCGAGAACGTCTTCACCCGACCGGTCGAACCGACGACAAGCGACACGCAGTAGCGGGTCGGCGGGCGGTCATCGCGGGGCCGCCCTTCGACCAGCTCAGGGACCGAGGGGATCCGTCAGGGGCCCGGGGCGCGACGCTAGGAGACGAGACGCTCGCGCAGGCGGTCGCGGGTAGGAGCTGGACTGATCGTCGCCCAGACCTCGTCGAGGGAGAGCTCGAGCACCTCGGCGATCGCGGCGATCGTGGAGAACGCCGGCGTCGCGACGCGACCGGACTCGATCTTCCGCAGCGTCTCCGGGGAGAGCCCGGCGTCGAGGGCGATGTCGAGCATCGACCGCTCGCCACGGGCCTCGCGCAGGAGCGCGCCGAGGCGCTGACCGCGTTCGACGTCGGTGGGGGTGAGCGGGAGGCGGACCATGCGCCCAGTGTAGTACGGGATAGTTTGACCGGTATAGTTATTGGTCGGGTGCCGAGAGTGGCACGAACACCGCCGCACCGCACACGCAGCACACCGATGGAAGGGCCCCGCATGATCGAGATCTTCACCCCCACCGAGGTCGCGAAGGCCCGTCGCACCGGCGAGCTCGTCGCGAACATCCTCCACACGCTGAAGCACCGCGTCACGGTCGGCACGAACCTCCTCGAGATCGACCGCTGGGCGAAGGCGATGATCCTCGAGGCCGGCGCCGTCTCCTGTTACGTCGACTACGCCCCGTCCTTCGGACGCGGACCCTTCGGTCACTACATCTGCACCGCCGTCAACGACGCCGTCCTCCACGGCCTCCCCCGCGACTACGCGCTCGCCGACGGCGACCTCCTCACCCTCGACCTCGCCGTCCTCCTCGACGGCATCGCCGCGGACTCCGCGATCAGCTTCGTCGTCGGCACCGCGAAGCCGGAGGACCTCGCGCTCATCGAGACCACGGAGCGCGCCCTCGCCGCCGGCATCGCCGCCGCCAAGCCGGGTGCGAAGATCGGCGACATCTCCTTCGCCATCGGCACCGTGCTGAGCGGAGCCGGGTACCCGATCAACATGGACTTCGGCGGACACGGCATCGGCACGACCATGCACCAGGACCCGCACGTCTCGAACGACGGTCGCGCCGGCCGCGGCTACAAGCTGCGCCCGGGCCTGCTCCTCGCGATCGAGCCGTGGGTGATGGTCGACACCGACAAGCTCGTCACCGACGCCGATGGCTGGACCCTCCGCAGCGTCACCGGCAGCCGCACCGCCCACAGCGAGCACACCATCGCGATCACCGAGGACGGCGCCGAGATCATGACGCTGCCGACCGTCACGTTCTGAGCATCTGCAGGTCTGCCGAGCGCGCTCGACCGGCAAGGCGGACCATGCTTAGGCTGGTGGGATGACCGACGATCGCCGCACGGTCCTCCGGGGCCGATACCTGAGCCTCGGATTCGGGGAGCTGTTCGCCGCCGTCGTGTTCATCGGCGTCGCGTTCGTCTCGGCACTGCCGTTACTCGAACGCCCGAGCGACGCGCTCGCGTTCTGGTCGGCGCTCATACCGCTGCTGGCGATCCTCGTGCAGGCCGGCGTCTACTGGCTCCTCGCCCGGCGGTGGGTCGAGCGAGGCACGATGCCCCGTGGGCTGGCCTCGGCCTACCGCGGGTTCCGCGTGCTCGACGCCGTCCTCCTGCTCGCCGGACTCGTCGGGATCATCGTCTGGTTCCCCGCTCACCCCTTCGCGGCGATCGGCATCCCGTTCATCTGGCTGCTGGGCGTCATCGAGTACGTGAACTACTTCATCGTCCGCCTCGCCTATCCGACCTCCGAGTGGTTCAAGCGGATCAGCGAGTGGCGCACGCCCCGACTGATGCAGGACGTCCGGGCCGCGCACGGGAACTGACGCTCACCGAGCCTGACGGAGCCCGTCGATCCACTGGGCGAACGTCTGCACGCCACGCTGTGCGTCGGGGCCCGCGAGGGTGGTGCCGTCGCGCATCGCCTTGCCGAAGCCGCCCGGCAGCGGGATCTCGATGACCGGGCCGCGAATGCCCCTGGCCGCCGTGTACGCCTTGACCATCGCGGACATGCGGAGCGCTTCCGGGCCGGCGAGGTCGGCCGGACGGCCCTGCGGCTCCCCCTCGGCCAGCTCCACCAGGCGCTCGGCGACCTCGTGCGCGGCGACCGGCTGCGAGGTCATCGTCGGCACCATGGTGACCGGGCCGAACCGGAACCGCTCGACCATCTGTTGCGCGAACTCGTGGAACTGCGTGGCCCGAAGGATCGTCCATGGGATCCGCCCCGTGCTCACCAGCTCCTCCTGCACAGCCTTGCCGGCGTAGTAACCGAACGGAGCGCGATCGCTCCCGACGATCGACAGCGCGACGTGATGCGGCACACCGGCCGCGCCTTCGGCATCGAGCAGGGTGCGGGTGACCCCACCGAAGAACGCGCTGGACTTCGCAGCGGACTGGGTGGCCGTCGACGTCACGTCGATGACGACGTCAGCCGCCTCCAGCTGCTGGGCGAGCCCCACGCCGGACACGAGATCGACGCCCGTCGCACGAGACAGGCTGACCACCCGATGTCCGCGCTCCTCGGCCACAGCCACGACGTGCCGCCCGACCATCCCGTTGCCCCCGGCGACGACGATCTTCATCCGACTCTCCCCTGTACTCGACGGATGTCACTCTATCGGCGGGAGGAAACAGCCGTTCTCGACCGTGATCCGCAGTCGGTCCCCGCCCTCCCCCGCCTCACGCTCCACGATGATGGCGTCGTCCTGCACCTGTGTCGACAACCGCATCTGCCCCGACGGCGGTTCGCGCAGCTCCGCCCTGAATTCGTCGGAGCTGTCCGAGAGGGCGAGCGGCGGGGCATACCTGTCGACGATGTCCTGGAACACGGCACGACTCGTGCCGACCGGCAGCTCGATCACGGCACTCATGCGCGCGAGCTTCGTCGGACGTCCGGAGGGCGACAGGCTCGTGCAGGGCGCCTCGGACGCCTCGGGCGTGAACGCGAACGGCACACCACCGGTCGCGAGCTGGGCGACGCGCCCCAGGGCCATGCCGGCCGACTGGAACGCCGCGTCCCTCGTGGGGAGCTGGTCATCGTATCGGGGCTCCCGCGGATCGGCCTGCAGGCCCGGCGTGCCGGAGGTGGGCGGGGCGCTGGTCGGCAGCTGGCGGACCGTTCCCACCCATCCGGCACAGGAGACGAACAGGAACACCATCACTCCGAGCTGCACCACCACGGCAGCGACGATCGCGATGACCGGACGGCGCTCGAGCAGGGCCCGTCCGCCCGCTATCGGCGGTCCGCCCGGGCCGTCGTTCGTCGTCTCGTCGGGGGTCATATCCACGCGTCGCTCCTGTCGCCGGCTACGCACCTCGACGAAGCCCGTCGTGATGCTGCAGGCGACGGTAGTGACGGTGGTCGATCCGGGCTGCCGACACCCGTCGGTCACACCATCCAGCCGGACCTCAGGCGGCCTGTGGAGCAGGCTCGAGGTCGACGGACCAGAGCGCCCGAAACTCCTAGAAGTGCGTCCGCAGGAAGGGCGCGTGCTCGGTCACGAAGGCGAGATCCAGCGCGCGCACGGCGTCCGCCGAGCCGGTGATGAGCCCCGCTTCGGCGAGCGCCGACACCCGTGGCCCGCCGAGGAGGACGGCCGAGAGCTCGTTGATCGTGAGGCGCACGGCGTCGGTGTCGGTGGCGGCGTCCGGTTCCGGCACGTCGCCGAGGCGCTCGGCGACCGCCGCACCGCGCTCGTCGATGCGGAGCACGAAGCGGCCCTCAGCGAAGCCGAGGGCGTCGACGACGTCCAGCACGTGCTCGCGCGGCGCCGACGGTCCCGGCACGGTGAAGCGGCGCGCGCCGAGGACGGTCGGCACATCGACGATGCGGAGCCACAGGGAGTCGGCTCGCGCGGTGGTCTTGATGGCACGACGGTCGACCAGTCGCCACGGGATGGCCTCGTCGGCCGGCGCCTGGTGGAAGGTGACCTTCGTCGTGAGGCTGATCCCCGTGAGGTGTCGCCACAGCGCGTACCGGGCCTCGGGCGTGGTGGTGACGAGGTCGTCGACGACGATCGTCCCCCACTCCTCACCCACGCGGTACAGCGCGTAGCCCTGCGGTTCGCCGTCGGCATCGTCGTAGCGGAGCGCGAGCGTGTCGCCCTCACCGTGGCTGAAGTGCCGGATCGTCACCTCGCGCAGGGCCTGCTTCCACCAGGCGACCCCGCGGTCGATGTCACCCGCGCCACGCGAGCGCTCGAACAGCTCGGGGGCGACGATCGCGAGCGAGCGCGGGTCGAGCGTGTGGACCCGGCCGGCGGGCGGCGCACCCCGCCAGGCGACGCGCTTCGGGTCGACCTCGTGCGTGTACTCCCACGTCGACGGGGCGAAGCCGTACCGGCCGTAGATGGTGGCCTCGCTCGCGGTGAGCGCGACGACCGCGGCGCCCGTCGCCTGCGCGTGATGCAGGCGGTTCTCCATGAGCGACCGGGCGATCCCGCGACGCTCGTGGGAGGTGGAGACGGTGACCTCGGTGATCGCCAGCGCACGGACGGTGCCGCCCGGGATGGAGAACGCAGTCGGGAAGGACCCGAGCGTGGCGACAGGGACGAGCGGTTCGGCCGCGGTGTCGTCGTAGACGCCGAGGATGGAGCTGCCGACGAGGAGCTGCCGACGCTCGGCGCGCACCGCGACGTCGGTTTCAGGCTTCGAGAGGAAGCCCCGGGAGGCCGCGCCCCACCAGAGGTCGAGGGCAGCGTGGTCCGTGTGGTCGAGCTCGACGGTGCGCAGGTTCATGCGACCAGCCTATGGGGAGGCGTGCGCCCGTCGACAAGCTCAGGGACCGGGGCCGGAGCTGCCGGCCGGCTCAGGCGACGTAGACCTTGCGGAGGGTCTCGCGGACCGTCCAGGTGGTGCGGGCGCCGGCGGCGAGGCGGCCGATGGAACCGGCGCGGAGCTCGAGCGACGGGGTGCCGTCCGCGAAGTCGACGGTCGCCGCACCGGAGAGCACCACGAACACCTCGTCGACCTCCGTGTCCTGCACGACGCCGACGCCGAGTTCCCAGACGCCCACCTCGGCGTCACCGACGGCCGCGAGCGACACGATCCCGCTGCGTGGCGAACCCGAGACGACGTCCTCCGGCGCGAGCGTGTTGTCGGCGAGCACCACGTCGGCGCCCTGAAGGACGGCGTTCGGGGCGAGCAGGTGGTCGGTCATGGGGTACCTCTCAGAGCAAGACGGAGACGGGCAGAGTCGGAGCAGCCCGTCGGTCTACCCGACGCCCCAGCCGTAGGCGAGCTTGTGGGCTTCGAGCACGAAGAAGGTCTCGGTGGAGCGGACGCCGGGCGTCGGCTGCAGGGTGTCGAGGAGGAACGTCTTGTAGTGGTCCATGTCGCGGCACACCGCCTCGACCATCACGTCGAAACCGCCGCTCGTGAGCACCACGTAACTCGTCTCCGCATGCTTCGACAGTTCCTGGCACACGCCACGCGCCATGCCGGGCTCGCAGCGGATGCCGATGAGCGCGAGGTGGTCGAAGCCGATCGACAGCGGGTTCGCGATACCGACGATCTGCAGGATGCCCGTGTCCTCGAGCCGCTGGATCCGGTAGCGGACGGAGGAGGCCGGCAACCCGGTCTCGGTGGCGATCTCGGAGAACGCCTTCCGTCCGTCCTGCTGCAGGATCGCGATCAGCCGACGGTCGATGTCGTCAAGGTCGTTCATGGGGCTCCTCCGGCAGCTGGCGGACGGTCATCGGTCAAGCGTAGCGAGGGGAACCTGACGGCCCGGGTGCGGTGTCCACCACACCCCGGCCGCGAGCCCCGGCCGACCGACCGACCCGAACGCGGGCGGTCGACCGGGGCGACGCCGACCCGACCAGCCGAGGGAGGCCGGGCGGATCGGCGGAGTCTAACGGTCAACGGATGTGGATCGCGCCCGTGCGGAGGTCGGTCATGTCGTGCAGCGTGTACATGCCGCCGATACGACCCCAACCGGTGCCCTTGCCGCCCGCACCACCGAACGGCATGTTGATGTCCCACCAGCCGTTGGAGTCGTTCACGATCACCTGGCCGGTCTCGAGCTCCTCCATGAACCGGTACGCCTTCGAGAGGCTGTCGGTGAACACCGCGGACTGCAGGCCGAGCGCGTCGGCGTTGGCGATGCGCAGGATGTCGTCGTCGTCCTTCGCCGTGAGGATCGGGAGGACCGGGCCGAACGACTCCTCACGCGAGAGCAGGCTGTCCTCGGAGACGCCGTCGACGATGGTGAAGTCGTAGTAGAGGTCCGTCGGGTGGCCGGCGGCACGACCGCCGCCGAGCAGGATGTCGAAGCCGAGCGAACGCGCCTCGTCGAGGTGGCGGTCCATCTTCGCGGCGACGCCCTCGTTGTTGAGCGGGCCGAGGTTGATCCCCTCGTCGAACGGGTTGCCGAGTCGGACGTTCGCGGTGGCGTAGGCGAGGGCCGCCTCGACGAAGACGTCGTGGACGTTCTGGTGCACGATGAGCCGCTCGGTCGCGCAGCAGACCTGGCCGCCGCTGTAGAAGGCGGAGTCGACGGCGGCCTTCGCGGCGCGCTCGATGTTCGCGTCCTCGAGGACGACGATCGGACCGTTGCCCGAACACTCCATGAGCGAACGCTTGAGGCCGGCGGTGCGGACGATCTTCGCGCCCGTCGCGGACGAACCGATGAAGCCGATCGCGTCGATGCCGTCGTGGGAGACGAGCTCGGAGCCGAAGGCGCCGTCACCGGGGAGGACGCTCACGAGCCCGGCGGGCACACCGGCCTCCACGAGGCAGTCCATCGCGGCGAGCACGGCGAGCGGCGTGTTGCTCGGCGGCTTGACGATGCAGGCGTTGCCGGTGGCGAGGCCCGGGGCGACGAACTCGCTGAACATGAGGAGCGGGAAGTTCCAGGGCGTGATGATGCCCCAGACGCCGACCGGTGCGCGCCAGGTGAACATGCGCTTGTCGATGTCGCTCGACGGCAGGGTCTCGCCATAGAGGCGGAGGGCGTCCTCGGCGTGGAGGTGGAACAGCTGTGCGGCCTCGGCGATGTCGGCGATGGACTCGGCGAGCGGCTTGCCCTGCTCGAGCGTCTGCAGGCGGGCGAGCTCCTCGACGCGGGCGTTGATCGCGTCGCCGACCCGGTGGCAGATCTCGGCACGCTTGAACACGCCGAGCTTCCGCCACTCCCGCTGCGCCTCGTGCGCCCGACGCACCGCCTCGTCCAGTTCGTCCGCGCCGGCGACGGGGATCGACGCGACGACGTCTCCGGTGACGGGGCTGATCACCTCCGTGCGCTCCGAGCTGGTTCCGTCGGTGAACTCGCCGGCGATGAAGAGCTGGGTGCGAGTGGGTGTCGGCAACGTGGTCA
The DNA here is from genome assembly GCF_001421315.1 of Plantibacter sp. Leaf1. NCBI lineage: Bacteria > Bacillati > Actinomycetota > Actinomycetes > Micrococcales > Microbacteriaceae > Plantibacter > Plantibacter sp. Leaf1. The sequence continues at coordinate 508,037 of NZ_LMJX01000001.1, forward strand.
TTCCGGACCTCCTGGTGTCGTGGCTGGCCGACGACGCCGAACAGCGTCGTGCGGATGTCGTCGGGAGAATGTGGGATCAGCCTAGGACCTTGCGATTCCTCGAACAAGCAGTATTGTTTCGTCAAAGTTACGATTACAACAACTGAAACCACCCGATCTTGTCGTAGCGACAATCTTTCGGCACATTGAGTGCATCAGCCGCGAGACAGCGACGTCTCGTCCCCACGAATCGAGAAGAGCCCATGTCCACCGAACACGTCACCAGCACCGACGAGACCACGCACCTGCCGAAACGGATGCGCTGGTTCGACGGCTTCGCCATGGCGATGACCATGCCCGCCGCCCTCATCGCCACGCTCGGCGCCTCCATCACGGGCCTCGGCGGCTGGGGGGCCGCCGTGCTGTGGGCGATCTCCATGATCCTCGCCATGGGCGTCAACTGGATCTACACCGAGCTCGCGACCATGTTCCCGAACTCCTCCGGCGGCATCGCGCACTACGCGGCCGAAGCCTGGAAGTCGCGCGCCCCCTGGGTCGCACCGATCACCGGCGTCGGCTACTGGCTCCCCTGGGGCACCAACCTCGCCACCTACGGTGCCGTCACCGGTGCGCTCATTCAGGCGCAGTGGTTCCCGAACGAGGACTGGGTGATCCAGCTCGGCCCGATCTCCATCACCTTCCCGATCCTCATCGGCCTGGGTGTCATCGGCGTCATGTACCTCATCAACGTCATCGGCGTCCGCGTCACCATGGCGTTCGTCTACATCACGGCCGGCATCCTGCTCATCCCGCTGTTCGTGTTCATCGTGTTCCCGCTGTTCAGCGCCGACTGGGCGCCGCTCGACCTCACCTGGAAGCTCGAGGGCATCGAGGGCCTCCACACGGCGATCGTCTGGCTGTACATCATGGCGTGGACCACCTTCGGCATCGAGGTCTGCGCGACCTTCGCACCGGAGTACCGCGACTCGGTGAAGGACACGACGAAGGCGATCAAAGCGTCCGTCCTCTTCTGCCTCGGAGTCTTCTTCGTCATCCCGCTGACCCTCGGCGGCTACGCGGGTGAAGCGGCGATCGCCGACAACCCGGCCACCTTCTTCGTCGCGAGCTTCGCCTCCCTCGTCGGTGGCGCCGCGGATGTCATGGTGCTCTGCCTCATCGCCTCGCTGCTGCTCATCATGACCACCTCGGTGGCCGACGCCTCCCGCGTGCTGTTCAACATGGGCAAGGAGCGGGTCACCGTCCCGTCGCTCGGCGTGCTGAACCGTCGTGGGGTGCCGTTCCGCTCGCTCAACGTGATGCTCGTCATGAACGTCGTCATCCTCGTGGTGCTGCAGAACCCGCTGGCGATCATCGTCACCGGCAACCTCGGCTACATCCTCACGCACTTCTTCGCCGTCTCCGGCTTCTTCCTGCTGCGCAAGGACCGCCCGGACGCCGTGCGCCCCATCCGTCTGCCGCGCTTCTTCGTGCCGCTGTCGGTCGTGCTCTCGGTGCTCCTCGCGATCATCCTCATCGTCGGCGCGACCGGCTTCTCCACCACCGGCTACGGCGGCTTCCTCGAGCTCGGCATCGCGCTCGGCCTTCTCGCCCTCGGCGTCGTCATCTGGCTGTTCGTCCAGCGGAGCACCAAGCGCGACGCGGCAGCCGCGGCGAACGGATCCGGGGGCCCGAAGGCCACGGCCGAACGCACCGACCCCGCACGCACCGAGTAGGCACACCACCAGCCCCGCAGCACCACGCACCGAGCACCACAAGGGACACCACACCATGAGAACCACCTACGAACTGGCCGAAGAGCTCGCCGACACCGCACGCCTGCGGGAACAGCTGGCAGCGGCCGACCCGGAGCCGTACTGGCTCGACGACCCGAGCCGGCCAGCACCGCTCCCCCGGCTGGAAGCGGACATCGAGACGGACCTGGCGATCGTCGGTGGCGGGTACTCGGGGCTGTGGACGGCCCTCCTCGCGAAGGAGCGCGACCCGGACCGCCGGGTCGTGCTCCTCGAGGGGCGGCGGATCGCGTGGGCGGCATCCGGTCGCAACGGCGGGTTCTGCGAGCCGAGCCTCACCCACGGGTCCTCGAACGGCAAGAGCCGCCTCCCGCACGAGTTCGACCGCCTGGAGGAGCTGGGGCGCGAGAACCTGCGCGAGATCGGCGAGACCATCGCGCGGTACGGCATGGACTGCGACTGGGAGGAGACGGGGCTGCTGCAGGCGGCGACCGCCCCCCACCACGTCGAGTGGCTCCGCGAGAGCGCCGAGGAGCACGGCGCCCGCTTCCTCGACCGCGAGGCGATGCAGGCGGAGGTCCACTCGCCGATCTTCCAGGCCGGCCTGTTCGAGCCGACGGGCGCCGCGCTCGTCAACCCGGCGAAGCTGGCCTGGGAGCTGCGGCGGGTCTGCCTCGACCTCGGGGTGGAGATCCACGAGTACACGCACGTCCGCTCCATCGCCTCCGATGCGACGTCCGTCACCCTGACGACCACGCACGGTTCGGTCGTCGCGAAGCGCGTCGCCCTCGGGACCAACGTGTTCAAGGCACTCATCCCGAAAGCGCGGAAGTACACGGTGCCCGTCTACGACTACGCACTCATGACGAACCCGCTCTCCCCCGAGCAGTTGGAGGCCCTGGGCTGGAAGGGCCGGCAGGGCATCTCCGACCTCGACAACCGCTTCCACTACTCGCGCCTCACGACCGACGCGAACGGGTCGATCCGGATCCTCTACGGCGGCTACGACGCGGTGTACAACTACGGCGGCCGCGTCGAGCCGCGATTCGACCAGCGCGAGGAGTCCTTCCTCAAGCTCGCCGCGCACTTCGCCCACACCTACCCGCAGCTCGCCGACCTCGGGTTCTCCCACAAGTGGGGCGGCGCGATCGACACCTGCGGACGGTTCTTCTCCTTCTTCGAGACCGCGCACGGCGGCAAAGTGGCACACGCCGCCGGGTTCACGGGCCTCGGCGTCGGCGCGACCCGATACGGGGCGAACGTCATGCTCGACCTCCTCAGCGGCACCCCCACCGAGCGCACGACCATGGACTTCGTCACGAAGAAGCCGACGCCGTTCCCGCCCGACCCGCTCGCGTTCATCGGCGCCCGCATCTCCCTCTCGGAGATGGCCCGCGCCGACCGGAACCGCGGCAAGCGGGGCCTCTGGCTGCGCACGATGGACGCTGTGGGTCTGGGCTTCGACTCCTGAAGCGGCTTCCACTCCTGACAGGCGGGGCGGGGTTCGATACGGTGCAGGTGGTGCTCCGCATTCGCGTCCGACCCGCCCCGACGGCGTCGACCCGAGCCGGGCACCGCGCCAGCACCAGCAGCACCTCAGACAAAGGAGCACACCAGTGAGCGACTACGCCGTCGTCAAC
>NZ_LMJX01000001.1:511496-511572 GCF_001421315.1 Plantibacter sp. Leaf1
CGCGCTCGTCGCGCGCGTCGCCGCCCTCCACACCGAACGCCGCGAGCAGTTGGCCGAGATCGCCGTCCGCGAGATG
>NZ_LMJX01000002.1:0-1706 GCF_001421315.1 Plantibacter sp. Leaf1
ACCGCCGGACTTCTTCGTTGAAATGGCCACCCAAGGTTCTTGGGTGGCCATTTTGCGTTAACGCGCAGTGTGCTCAGGCGGTATGCCTGAGCAGACGAACCGCGTGAAGTCGACGTCTCACGAGTAGCGTGGGACACAGGATTCAGCAGGCAGACGCCGGGTGGCGGCGTTCGAACACCGTGGAGATCATCGTGAGTGACCAGTCAGCAGACCAGCCCGACACGGGCGAGCGACGAGCACCTCGATCGTCCGGTGATGGACGCCCGAACACGAACCCCGGTCGACGAAACGACAACCCGCGCGGTGACAGGCCGCAGCGTGGTGACGGTCCTCGAGGCGATCGGCCACAGGGCTCTGATCGCCCCGCTTGGCAGCGGGATCGCCCGGCTTCCGGCGATCGCCCGCAGCGGTCGGACCGGCCGGCGCGGAGTGGCGACCGTCCTTCGTCAGGCGACCGCCCGCAGCGTTCGGACCGCCCCGCTTGGCAACAGGATCGCCCTGCCTCGGGCGATCGACCGCAGCGCTCAGACCGTCCCGCCCGGAGCGGGGACCGTCCGTCATCCGGCGATCGACCGCAGCGTTCCGATCGGCCTGCGTGGCAGCGTGATCGTCCGGCTTCGGGTGACCGCCCACAGCGGTCCGACCGTCCCGCGCGAAGCGGCGATCGTCCTGCATCGGGCGACCGACCGGATCGCGGGAACCGCACGGATCGCGGGCACTCGTCCGATCGTGGTGGCCGTCCCGACCGCGGCCGCGACAGTGGCGCACGGAGCGGCGGCCGCGAACTGTGGACGCGCGACGGTGCGCCGGCTCGGGGTGACCGCGACGCCTTCCGGAAGGAACGTGAGCTGACGGAGGAGGAGCGCATCGCGTTCGAGCTCAAGTCGATCCGTCCTCGCCACGACGACCCGGAGATTCCCGCGGACGTCACCCCCCAGGATCTCGACAAGGGAGCTCGCAACGAGCTCAAGACCCTCAGCAAGGAGAACGCCGACGGCGTCGCGCAGCACCTGGCCATGGCGGCCCGGCTGATCGACACCGACCCCGCGCTCGCTCATCTGCATGCCATGTCCGCTGCACGTCGTGCCGGTCGGATCGCGATGGTCCGAGAGACCCTCGCGATCACCGCCTACGAGACCGGTGACTACGCCCTCGCACTCCGCGAACTCCGGACCTACCGACGGATCTCCGGCAAGGACGATCAGTTGCCGCTCATGGTGGACAGTGAGCGCGGTGTCGGCCGTCCGGAGCGCGCCCTGGAACTCGGCCGATCCGTCGACCGCGCCACGCTCGACGTCCCGGTGCGTGTCGCGTTGGCGATCGCCATGTCCGGGGCCCGCCTCGATCTCGGCCAGACCGAAGACGCCCTGACCGAGCTGCAGATCCCGCAGCTCGATCCGAAGCGGGCCTTCTCCTACAGCCCGGCCCTGTTCAACGCCTACGCCGAGACGCTCGACGTCCTCGGCCGTTCCGATGAGGCATCCGTCTGGCACGACCGCGCGACGATCGCCGCTGAGGCGCTCGAGCAGTCGGCCGCCGACGACGAGGGGGAGACCATGGTCGTCGTCGAGGAGTTCTTCGACATCGACGATGCTCCTGACGCTGACGCTGACGCTGACGCTGACGCTGACGCTGACGCTGACGCTGATGCTGATGCTGATGCTGATGCTGATGCTGATGCTGATGCTGATGCTGATGCTGATGCT
>NZ_LMJX01000002.1:1752-518501 GCF_001421315.1 Plantibacter sp. Leaf1
CTCCGAGGTACCAGAGGAGCTGCCAGAGGAGGCGCCGGCCGATGAACCCGCTGCTGACGAGAAGGCCTAAGCCCGTGACCCCCCTCGACGGTGTCGACGTCGTGCTCGCCGACCTGGACGGCGTCGTCTACGCCGGACCGAACGCGATCCCATATGCGGTGGAGTCGCTGAACCTCGCCGCGACACACGTGCGGGTCGGCTACATCACGAACAACGCCTCCCGGACCGACGCCTCGGTCGCGCAACACCTGACGGACCTTGGCCTCACCGTGGCACCCGCCGAGGTCGTGACGAGCCCCCAGGCCGCCGTGCGACTCCTGGCGGGCCTCGTGCCTGCCGGTTCCACCATCCTGGTGGTCGGCGGCGCCGGCCTCGTCGACGAGGTGGAGAAGGGTGGCTTCGTCGTCACCCGATCGGCCGAGGACTCGCCGGCCGCCGTGATCCAGGGCTTCGCCCCGGAGGTCGGATGGTCACACCTCGCCGAGGCGGCCTTCGCCCTGCAGACCCCACAAGCGGACGGAACTGAACTGCCCTGGGTCGCCACGAACACCGACTGGACCATTCCCCAGGCCCGCGGTATCGCACCCGGCAACGGAACGCTCGTCTCAGCCGTCCACACCGCCGTCGGACGGCTCGCCACGGTCGCCGGCAAGCCCGAAGTACCGATCTTCGACGAGGCGAAGGTGCGCTTCAACGCGTCCAAACCGCTGTTCATCGGCGACCGGCTCGACACGGACATCCTCGGGGCGAACCGCGCCGGCATCGCCTCCGCGCTCGTCCTCACCGGGATCGATCGAGCCAAGCATGTCCTCGCGGCTGACCAGCACTCCCGGCCGACGTTCATCCTCGAAGACCTGCGGCAGCTGCACGAGCCGTACCCGGTCACGACGATGTCACGGGACGGCAAGGCGGCGACCGTCGGTGCCGCGACGGTCCGCATCCGCGGCAACGACGTCGTCGTGGAATCGAGCGGTCCGACGAAGATCGATCTGCTCCGTGCCGCGTGCGCGGCGATCTGGGCCTCCGGCCGGGCGATCTACGGGCTCAACGTCCCGGAGCACCTGTACGCGGAATGAACGCGCTCTCGGCCGCTACCGGCCGTGTTCGCCCTCAGCGCTCCCACCCGACGACGGTGGTGGTGGCCGGTAGGGTTGCCCTGTGACGAATGAACCGGAGGACCCGAGCAACAGCCTCCTGTCCCGCGTCCACCGCATCGACGAGCAGCCGCTCGGGGAGCGTGCCGCCGCCTACGGCGAACTCGTCGATGAACTCCGGGCAACGCTCGAAGGGAGCGACTCGCCGAGGACCTCGGCATAACGCATGCAGAACCTACCCGAACCGCCCGCAGCACCCGACACCGCTGAGGAGGACCGCTCGCCGGTCCGCCTCGACGCCGCCCTCGCCACCCGTGGGCTCGCCCGGTCCCGAACCCATGCAGCGCAACTCGTCGCCGACGGGCTGGTCACCGTGGACGGACGGACCATCGTCAAAGCAGCGCATCGGGTACGGCCTGACGCGAAGCTCAGCGTCGCCGCGACCGACCACTACGTGAGCCGCGCCGCGCACAAACTCCTCGCCGCGCTGGACGCGTTCCCCGTCTCCGTCGAGGACGCCCTGGTCCTCGACGCCGGGGCCTCGACCGGTGGGTTCACGCAGGTCCTCCTCGAGCGCGGCGCCCGACGGGTGGTCGCGCTGGACGTCGGCCATGACCAGCTCGTCCCGCAGCTGCGCGAGGACGAGCGGGTGCAGGTCGTCGAAGGATGCAACGTCCGATTCCTCACCCCTGAACAGTTCCGAGAATTGACCGGCGACGACGAGCGGCCGTCGGTCGTGGTCGGCGACCTCTCCTTCATCTCCCTCACACAGGTGCTTCCGGCCCTCGTGAGCGTGGCAGCGGTCCCGGCCGAGCTCGTCCTCCTCGTCAAGCCGCAGTTCGAGGTCGGGCGTGGAGGCGTCCGCGAAGGCGTCGTCACCGACGCCGCGCTCCGAGCGGACGCCGTCGCCGGCGTCCTGTGGGCCGCCTGGGACCTCGGTCTGGGCACGGCCGGGCTCATCCCGTCGCCCATCGTCGGGACGCACGGCAACCGTGAGTACGTCGTGTGGATATCGGCTGAGCACGGCCGCAATCCGACAGAATGGATGCAGCAGATCACCTCGATGGCTGGAGCGTAACCCGATGCCACACCCCACCGATCCGACCGTCGCGGCGAGGAACATCCTGGTCGTCGCGCACACGGGCCGTGACGACTCCCGCGACGCCGCGGTCCTCGTCTCCCGACTGCTGCTGGACGCCGGCGTCCGCCCCGTGCTGAGCGCCCTGGAGCGCGCCGACCTCATCGCCGTCGACCCGGAACTCTCGGTCGTCTCCGTCCTCCACGACGAGGTCGGGCTCGGCGACATCGAGCTGACCATCGTGCTCGGTGGCGACGGCACGATCCTGCGCGCCGCCGAGGTCACCCGCGGCTCGGCTGCCCCGCTGCTCGGCGTGAACCTCGGCCACATCGGGTTCCTCGCCGAGAGCGAACGCGACGACCTCACCGAGACGGTCGAACGGGTCGTCCGACGCGACTACTTCGTCGAAGAGCGGATGACGCTGTCGGTGCGGGTGAAGGTCGGGGCCGAGGTCGTCTACGAGACCTGGGCGCTCAACGAGGCCACGGTCGAGAAGGCGAGCCGGGAGCGCATGCTCGAGGTCGTCATCGAGGTCGACCAGCGTCCGCTCTCGTCGTTCGGTTGCGACGGTGTGGTCATCTCGACACCCACCGGTTCCACCGCGTACAACTTCTCCGCAGGCGGGCCCGTCGTGTGGCCGTCCGTCGAGGCCATCACCCTCGTCCCGCTCAGCGCGCACGCGCTGTTCGCCAAGCCGTTGGTCGTCGGTCCGGAGTCGGCTCTCGCCGTGGAGGTGCTGGAGCGCACCGACGGGCTTGGTGTCCTCTGGTGCGACGGTCGCCGCGCGCGCGACCTCCAGCCGGGCGCCCGGGTCGTGGTCCGACGCTCGTCGGTGCCGGTGCGTCTGGCGCGTCTGCACGAGAGCACCTTCACCGACCGCCTCGTCAACAAGTTCCAGCTCCCGGTCACCGGCTGGCGTGGCCCCACCGGTCGGGAGGAGCCCATGACCGGCACGATCCACCTGCCGGGTCCGACGACCACCGGCCACGACGACGATCAGGACGGCACTGCATGATCGAAGAGATCGAGATCCGCGACCTCGGGGTCATCGCCTCGGGCACCCTTCCGCTCGGACCAGGTTTCACGGCCGTCACCGGTGAGACGGGCGCCGGCAAGACCATGGTCGTCACCGCGCTCGGCCTCCTCCTCGGACAGCGCTCGGACAGCGGCGTCGTCCGCGCCGGCCAGAAGCAGACCAGTGTCCAAGGACGCTGGTTGGTGCCGGCGGAGGGCGCCGTCGCAGATCGCGTCCGCGAAGCCGGGGGAGACCTCGACGAAGCGGGCGAGGCGGCGGAGCTGTTGCTCGGACGCATCGTGACCGCCGAGGGACGCGGTCGCGCGATCGTCGGTGGGCGCACAGCACCCATCGGGATCCTGTCCGAGCTCGGCGAGCAGCTCGTGGTGGTGCACGGACAATCCGATCAGATCCGCCTGCGGGCTGCACCCGCTCAGCGGGACGCCCTCGACCGGTTCGCCGGCGAACCGCTCCACCAGGCGTTGGCCGACTACCAGGAGCGGTACCGCCGACTCATCGAACTGCGGACCGAGCTCGAGACCCTCACCGGCGAACGCGACGCCCGCCTGCTCGAAGCCGAACAGCTGCGCGCCGCGCTGGCGGAGATCGAGCAGGCGGACCCGCAACCCGGGGAGGACACCGAGCTCGCGGAGCGTGCCGATCGACTCACGAACCTGGAGGAGCTGCGGCTCTCTGCGGCCGGCGCACGGGAACTCGTCTCCGCCGAAGCCGGCGAGGAGAGCGACGTCGTCGGACTCCTCGAAGGCGCCCGGCGGCAGCTGGACCGCGCCGCGGTCCACGACCCGGCCCTCGGCGCGATCGCCGCGAGCGTGGCGAACGCGAGCTACCTTGCGGCCGAGATCGCCGCCGAGCTCTCCAGCTACCTGGCCGGACTCGACGAGGACGGCGCCCGCGAACTCGAGGTCGTGCAGGAACGCCGCGCGACCCTCGCCACACTGGCCCGGAAGTACGGCCCGACCGCCGACGACGTCCTGCAGCTCCTCGAGACCGGGAGCACCCGCCTCCTGGAACTCGACGGCGACTCCGACCGCATCACCCAGTTGGAGGGTGAGGTCGAGCGCCTCGTCGGCGAGGTCGACACGGCCGCCGCGGCGCTGAGCGCGGTCCGGGTCGAGGCGGCTGCCCGACTGGGAGCAGCGGCCAGCACCGAACTGCGTTCGCTCGCCATGGCCGAAGCCGAGCTGGTCGTCGAGGTCACCGACCGCGACGACCTCACGGTGCACGGCAAGGACGCGATCGCCTTCCTCCTCCGACCCCACGCCGGAGCGGAACCGCGCCCGCTGGGGAAGGGCGCTTCGGGTGGAGAGCTCTCTCGCGTGATGCTGGCCCTCGAGGTCGTCATCGCCGGAGCGGACCCCGTCCCGACCTTCGTGTTCGACGAGGTCGACGCCGGTGTCGGCGGTGCTGCGGCGATCGAGATCGGTCGCCGTCTCGCGGCCCTCGCCGAACGGTCCCAGGTGATCGTCGTCACCCACCTCGCGCAGGTCGCGGCCTTCGCCAACAACCACCTGAGCGTGGTCAAGGGCGGAGACGGGTCCGTCACGGCCTCGAGCGTCCGTCAGCTCGTCGGTGCGGACCGCGAAGCGGAGATGGCCCGGTTGCTCTCAGGCCTCGCGGAATCGGACAGTGGCCTCGCCCACGCCCGCGAACTGCTCGCCCTCGCCGCCTCATGACGACGGTCCTGTGCAGGAATCGACACGGAAGCCCGAACTGGATGGTAGGATAAAAGCCCGTGGTGAATACTTCTGAAGCGGGCAACCTGAACTCCTCGACCGACGACATCGTCCCGGGCTCCAACGGCACGACCAAGCACATCTTCGTGACTGGTGGTGTCGTTTCTTCGTTGGGCAAGGGGCTCACTGCCGCCAGCCTCGGCAACCTGCTGACCGCACGCGGGCTCCGGGTCGTCATGCAGAAGCTCGACCCCTATCTCAACGTCGACCCCGGCACGATGAACCCGTTCCAGCACGGCGAGGTCTTCGTGACCGACGACGGCGCCGAGACCGATCTCGACATCGGCCACTACGAGCGCTTCCTCGACATCGAGCTGAGCCAGGCGGCGAACGTCACGACGGGCCAGATCTACTCGACCGTCATCGCCAAGGAGCGCCGCGGCGAGTACCTCGGCGACACCGTGCAGGTCATCCCGCACATCACCGACGAGATCAAGCGCCGGATGCGCCTCCAGGCGTCCGAGACGCCGCAGCCCGACGTGATCATCACGGAGATCGGTGGCACGGTCGGCGACATCGAGTCGCAGCCGTTCATCGAGTCGGCACGGCAGATCCGTCACGAGCTCGGCCGGAACAACGTCTTCTTCGTGCACGTGTCCCTCGTGCCGTACATGGGCGCCTCGGGGGAGCAGAAGACGAAGCCGACGCAGCACTCGGTCGCGGCCCTCCGCTCCATCGGCATTCAGCCCGACGCCCTCGTGCTTCGCAGCGACCGCCCCGTGACGGAGAGCAACAAGCGCAAGATCGCGCTCATGTGCGACGTCGACGAGGACGCCGTCGTCAACGCGGTGGACGTGCCGAGCATCTACGACATCCCCACCATGCTGAACGACCAGGGCCTCGACGCGTACATCGCGGACCGGCTCGGCCTCGTCACCAACGACGTCGACTGGAGCGGCTGGGCGGACCTCCTCGAGGCCGTGCACCACCCGAAGCACGCGGTCACCATCGGCCTCGTCGGCAAGTACATCGACCTCCCCGACGCCTACCTCTCGGTCACCGAGGCGCTTAAGGCCGGTGGATTCGCGCACGACACCAAGGTCAGCATCCGGTGGATCCCGTCCGACGACTGCGAGACCGTCGAAGGAGCGATCAAGGCGCTCGCCGACGTCGACGGCATCTGCGTCCCCGGCGGCTTCGGTATCCGCGGGATCGAGGGCAAACTCGGCGCCCTGAAGTTCGCCCGCGAGAACGGCATCCCGGTGCTCGGACTCTGCCTCGGCCTGCAGTGCATGGTCATCGAGTACGCCCGCAACATCGTCGGACTCGAGGGCGCGAGCTCCTCGGAGTTCGACCCCGACACGCAGTTCCCCGTCATCGCGACGATGGCCGAGCAGGTCGAGATCATCGCCGGCGGCGACCTCGGCGGGACGATGCGCCTCGGGTTGTATGCGGCGAAGCTCGACGAGGGCTCGATCGTCGCCGAACTCTACGGGTCGAACGAGGTCTCGGAGCGCCATCGTCACCGCTACGAGGTGAACAACGGGTACCGTCAGCAGATCGCGGACGCCGGGCTGCAGTTCTCCGGCCTCTCGCCCGACGGCACGCTCGTCGAGTACGTCGAGCTGCCGCGCGAGGTGCACCCGTTCTACGTCGCGACGCAGGCCCACCCCGAGCTCCGTTCACGTCCGAACCACGCTCACCCGCTGTTCGCCGGCCTCGTCGGCGCCTCGCTCGAGCGCCAGCAGGCGAGCCGACTGTTCGACGTCGCCAATGGTTGAGTCGAAGGACACCGTCGGAGCGTTGCGCGACGAGGCACACCCGGTCGACGTCGTCTCCTCGGAGCGCGCCTTCGAGGGCAAGGTCTGGGACATCCGCCGCGAGACGTTCCGGTACGGCGACGGCGAGGTCGTCCGCGAGTTCGTCGATCACACCGGAGCGGTCGCCGTGCTCGCGCTCGACGCCGAGGACCGGGTGCTGCTCATCCAGCAATACCGCCACCCGATCGGCGAGCGCGACTGGGAGCTCCCGGCAGGGCTGCTCGACATCGCGGGGGAGGACCCGGCGGTCGCCGCGGGTCGTGAACTCGAGGAGGAGGCCGACCTGGTCGCCGGCTCCCTGCAGCTCCTGACGGAGTTCTACACGACCCCTGGTGGCAGCAACGAGTCGATCCGCATCTATCTCGCCCGCGACCTCACCGCGACCACCGAGGCGTTCGCCCGCGCCGAGGAGGAGGCGGACATCCGCATCGAGTGGGTGCCGCTCGACGATGCGGTGGCGGCGGTGCTCGACGGCCGGCTCCACAACTCGATCCTCATGATCGGTGTCCTGACCGCTGCTGCGGCTCGCGATCGCGGATGGTCGACGCTGCGCGACAGCGGCGACTCCACGATCGGACCGGGCGGAGCCTGAGGCGTGGCGCTCGACCGCGCGGTCGCCGACTACCTGCGGCACATCGCGATCGAGCGCGGCCTGTCGGCCAACACGCAGGCCGCCTACCGGCGGGATCTCGACGGTTACCTGGCCTGGCTCGGCGCGCACGGCGTCGATGAGGCGGCCGCCGTCACCGCCGCGCATGTGTCGGAGTACACCGCGTCGCTTCGGACGCCCGAGGGACAGCCGGTCCGGGCGTCCTCGCTCGCCAGGGTCCTGTCGTCCATCCGCGGGCTCCACCGGTTCCTCCTCGACGAGCAGCTCGTCGAGGTCGACGTGGCACGGGAGGTGCGCCCGCCGAAGCTCCCCGGACGCCTGCCGAAGGCGATCACGATCGACCAGGTCCGGGCCCTGCTCGAGACGACCGACGGCGACGAGCTGCTCGCGATCCGCGACAAGGCGCTCCTCGAGCTGCTCTATGCCACCGGCGCCCGCGTCTCGGAGGCGGTCGGCCTGAACGTCGACGACGTCATCGACACCGACATCGTCCGGTTGCTCGGCAAGGGTGGCAAACAACGGATCGTGCCGCTCGGGAGCTTCGCCCGCGAAGCGGTCGACCGCTATCTGGTCCGGGTCCGTCCCGTCTTCTCAGCCCTCGGTCGTTCCACGCCGGCACTCTTCCTCGGGCAGCGTGGCGCACGCCTGTCCCGGCAGAGTGCCTGGCTCATCCTGCAGCGTGCGGCCGAGCGCGCGGGACTCGAAGCGCACATCTCGCCGCACACCCTGCGGCACTCCTTCGCCACCCACCTGTTGCAGGGCGGGGCCGACGTCCGGGTCGTGCAGGAACTCCTCGGTCACTCCTCCGTCGCGACCACGCAGCTGTACACCTTGGTGACGGTCGACAACCTCCGCGACGTGTACACGCAGTCGCATCCGCGGGCCAGATGGACCGCGGGCGGAGCGGCACCCCGGGCCTGAGCCGCGGCCCGGTAGACTCGTCACTCGAACGACAGCAAGCGGGAGCGAGGCAACACCGGTGGCCGGTACGAAGCACACGAGCGCAGTGCAGCACGCTGCGCGCAAGACCGCCGCCGAAGCGAACCCGAACGGCCCCACCGGCCGCCCGCGTCGCGAATTCGCGGTCCCGCCGACCCTGGCCCAGCACGGTCCGGCGCGCATCATCTCGCTCTGCAACCAGAAGGGCGGGGTCGGGAAGACGACGACCACCATCAGCCTCTCGGCCGCGCTGGCCGAGTACGGCCGTCGCGTCCTCGTCGTCGACTTCGACCCGCAGGGCGCCCTGTCCGCGGGGCTCGGTATCTCGACCCACGATTCGAACACCGTGTACGACCTGCTGCTCGGCACCGTGAAGGACCCGGCGGAGGTCATCCAGCACACCGCCATCGACGGTCTCGACGTCCTGCCGGCGAACATCGACCTCTCCGCCGCCGAGGTCCACCTCGTCAACGAGGTCGCGCGCGAGACGATCCTGGCCCGGGTGCTGCGGAAGGTCTCCGACGACTACGACGTCATCCTGATCGACTGCCAGCCCTCGCTCGGCCTGCTCACCGTCAACGCCCTCACAGCGAGCCACGGGGTGCTCATCCCGCTCGAGTGCGAGTTCTTCGCCCTGCGTGGCGTCGCGCTGTTGATCGAGACGATCGACAAGGTCCGCGACCGCCTCAACCCGGCGATCGAGCTCGACGGCATCCTCGCGACCATGTACGACTCCCGGACGCTGCACTCGCGCGAGGTGCTCGAGCGGGTCGTCGACGCGTTCGACGACAAGGTGCTCGAGACGGTCATCGGCCGGACGGTGAAGTTCCCGGACGCGAGCGTCGCCGGAACCCCGATCACCGAGTTCGCGCCGGAGCACGCGGCAGCGAAGGCCTACCGTCAGCTGGCGAGAGAGCTCATCTCCCGTGGCGCGATCGCCTGATCCCGCGCGGTCGTCCGTGGCCGTCCTTCCTCCGGCCGACGAGACCGGCACGCACCCCACCGAGGCGTCGTCCGTCGAACCTGCGGCGACTCCGTCGTTCCGGGTGTCGTTCGACGGCTTCGAGGGCCCGTTCGATCTCCTGTTGTCGCTCATCGGCAAACACGAGCTCGACATCACCGAGGTGTCACTCAGCCGCGTGACCGACGAGTTCATCGGCTACCTGCGCACCCTCGAGGCCGACGACGAGCTCGATCAGGCGAGTGAGTTCCTCGTCGTCGCGGCCACGCTGCTCGACCTCAAGATCGCCGGCCTGCTGCCGCAAGGTGAGCTGGTCGACGCCGAGGACGTCGCCCTGCTGGAGGCGAGGGACCTCCTGTTCGCGCGCCTGCTCCAGTACCGCGCCTTCAAGCAGGCGTCGGCCTGGTTCGCCGAACGCCTCGAACGGGAGACGGCGCGTCATCCCCGCTCGGTCCGCCTGGAGGAGCAGTACCGTCGCCAGACCCCGGAACTCGTCTGGACGCTGACGGCCCAGGATTTCGCGGCACTGGCGACGCTCGCGTTCACGCCACGCGAGCTGCCGACCGTCGGACTCGACCACCTGCACGCGCCGCTCGTGAGCATCCGCGAGCAGGCGGCGCACGTCGTCGCCATCCTCCGCAGCGGCGGATCCCACACGTTCCGTGAACTCGTCGCCGGTGCCGAGCAGAAGGGCGTCGTCATCGCCCGGTTCATCGCCGTGCTCGAGCTGTACCGCCACGCTGCGCTGTCGTTCGAGCAGATCGAGCCGCTCGGCGAGCTCACGCTGCGTTGGACGGCCGAGACCTGGGACGACGACAGCCTCGCGAACCTGGGAGCCGATTACGATGCCTGAGCGGTCCGACGAGCCGATCGACCGGCCTGCCGATGTGACGATGAGTCTCCCGCGCGAACCCGAGCCCGTACCGGCACCGGACGTCCCGAGGGCGCTCGAGGCGATCCTCATGGTGGCCGACGAGCCGCAGAGCCTCGTGAACCTGGCTGCAGCCGTGCACGTGCCGGTCGGAACGGTGCGGCGTGCCATCGCCGAACTCGTGGCCGACTACGACGGGGAACGCGGCGGCGTGCGACGCGGCTTCGAGCTGCGCGAGGTCGGTGGCGGATGGCGGTTCTACGTCCGAGCAGACCACGACGCCCTCATCGCCGACTACGTGGTGTCGCAGAACCCGACGAAGCTCTCGCAGGCGGCGCTCGAGACCCTCGCGGTCATCGCCTACAAGCAACCCATCAGCCGTGGGGCGATCGCGTCGATCCGTGCCGTCAACGTCGACTCCGTCGTCCGGACGCTCCTCGGACGCGGTCTCATCACGGAGATGTTCACCGACAGCGAGACGGGTGCCATCAACTACGGCACCACCGATCTCCTGCTCACCCAACTTGGTATCAACGCCATCGAGGAGCTGCCGCGGATCTCGCCGTTGCTCGACGATGGCCGGGAAGGATTCGACAGTGACCAGCACTGAACCAGAGGGCATCCGCTTGCAGAAGGTGCTCGCGAACGCGGGCGTCGCCTCCAGGCGCGTCTCCGAGCAGCTCATCGAGGACGGGCGTGTGGAGGTGAACGGCGTCGTCGTGACCGAGCTCGGCTCACGCATCGACCCGGAGCACGACCTCGTGTCGGTCGACGGCAGCGCCATCCAGCTCGACGCGTCGAAGCGGTACCTCATGCTCAACAAGCCGGTGGGCATCTACAGCTCGCTGAAGGACGACCGGGGCCGCCCCGATCTGCGCCGCTTCACCGAGCAGTACGAGGAGCGGTTGTTCAACGTCGGGCGCCTCGACGCCGAGACGAGCGGCCTGCTCATCCTCACGAACGACGGCGATCTGGCCCACGTGCTCGCACACCCGTCCTTCGGCGTGCAGAAGACGTACATCGCGAAGGTGACCGGCAAGGTGACCCCGCAGGTCCTCGCGAAGTTGACCGCGGGCATCGACCTGGAGGACGGACCCATCTCCGCCGACAAGGCGCGGCTCCTCGGCACCGAGGACGGCTTCAGCCTGGTCGAGCTCACGCTGCACTCCGGCCGCAACCGGATCGTCCGCCGCATGCTGGACGCCGTCGGACACCCGGTCGTGGACCTCGTCCGTCGCCAGTTCGGCCCCCTCCACCTCGGCACCCTCGGGTCCGGGCAGCTGCGGGAGCTCACCAAGGACGAGCTCGGCGCCATCCTCACGATCGCGCGTGCGCACGGCCCTGAGGCGCGTGCAGCCGACGGCACCGCGGCGGAGGCGTTGGAGCCGACCGAATGACCGACGTCGTCGCCTCGCCACCGCGCGTCCAGGGTTCCGTCCGCATCGTGGGAGCCGGGCTGCTCGGCGCGAGCATCGGTCTCGCGCTGCGCGCCAAGGGCGTCGACATCATCCTCGACGACGCGTCGCCCAGCCAGTTGCGTCTCGCCATCGACTACGGAGCGGGTCGTGGTGCCGAAGCGACCGACACCCCGTCCGTCGTCGTCATCTGCGTCCCGCCGGACGTCACGGCCCGCGTGATCGAGGCCGAGCT
Organism: Plantibacter sp. Leaf1; assembly: GCF_001421315.1. Taxonomy (NCBI): domain Bacteria; kingdom Bacillati; phylum Actinomycetota; class Actinomycetes; order Micrococcales; family Microbacteriaceae; genus Plantibacter; species Plantibacter sp. Leaf1. The sequence goes on from NZ_LMJX01000002.1 coordinate 13,485, forward strand.
GGCGGCGTTCCCGGATGCGGTCGTCACCGACGTCGCGAGCGTGAAGCTCGAACCGTATCGGGCACTGCTCGAGCGTGGCGTCGACCTCACCCGGTACATCGGCTCCCACCCGCTCGCCGGGCGCGAGCGCGGCGGCGCCATCTCCGCGCGGGCGGACCTCTTCCTCGGTCGACCCTGGGTGATCTGCCGCGACGCGGAGACCCCCGCCTGGGCGCTGGCACAGGTCGAGGGACTCGCGCTCGACCTCGGGACCATCCCCATGGAGATGACCCCCGAGGAACACGACCGGTTCGTCGCGCTCGTCTCGCACACCCCGCAGCTCGTCGCGAGTCTCCTCGCCGCCCAGCTGCGGGACGCGGAGGAGGGTGCCATCCAGCTCGCCGGCCAGGGCCTCCGCGACACCGTCCGCATCGCGTCGAGCGCGCCCGAACTCTGGGTGCAGATCCTCAGCGCGAACCATGCCGAAGTCCTCCCGGTGTTGGAGCGGCTGTCCACCGACCTCGACTCGGTCATCTCGTCGCTCCGTGACCCGGAGGTGCCAGGCGCACGCCGCACGATCGCCGACACGATCGCCGCCGGCAACACGGGCGTCGCTCGGCTGCCGGGCAAGCACGGCCAGAACCGCCGGTTCGCCAGCATCGTCGTCCTCCTCGACGACCGTCCTGGCCAGCTGGGCGCACTGTTCACGGAGCTCGGCGAGCTCGGCGTGAACATCGAAGACCTGCGTCTGGAGCACTCGCCCGGCGCGAACATCGGTCTCGCGGAGGTCCAGGTCCTCCCCGAGGTCAAACAGCGGACCGTGGACGACCTCGAGTCGCGCGGTTGGCGCATCGCAGAGGTATAGGAAGAGACATGACTGAACAGCACCCCACCAGCACCGACGCGTCGACGCAGGCCGCACCCGTCGTGGTCGCGATCGACGGGCCTGCCGGCAGCGGGAAGTCGAGCGTCAGCAAGGCCGTCGCGCGCCGGCTCGGCTACCGATACCTGGACACGGGCGCCTGGTACCGAGCGCTCGCCCTGCACACCGTGGAAGCAGGTGTCGATCCGGAGGACTCAGCGTCCGTCGTCGCCTCGCTCGAGGCCTTCGGTGAGGCGTTCTCCGTCTCGCTCGACCCGGATGTCACCGCCTTCTCCTTGGGCGGGCAGGACGTGACGGAGGAGATCCGCGGGCAGCGCGTGACGGCGGTCGTGTCGGCCGTCGCGAGGGTCCCCGAGGTGCGTGCGTGGATCAACGACACGTTCCGATCGCTCATCGCGGGCGTCGATCGTCCGGGCATCGTCGTGGAGGGACGGGACATCACGACCGTCGTCGCACCGGATGCTCAGGCTCGGATCCTGCTCACGGCGTCCGAAGCGGCTAGAATGGCCAGGCGTTCAGCGGAATTCGAGAGCCACCCTGCCGGCGACGTCGCGGAACAACTGCAGCGGCGTGATCGGGCGGACTCCAGGGTCGTCGACTTCATGAACGCGGCGGACGGAGTGACCACGGTCGACTCCACGCACATCGACTTCGACGAGACGGTCGACGCGGTCGTCCGCGTCACCGAATCCCTCACAGCAAGGAACTCCCATGGCTCACGATGACGAGCAGTTCGACGGAGGCCCCGACGACCTCGCGGACCGCCTCCAGGACATGGACGAGGAGCTCGCGACCCAGCGGGCCGCGTCCCTCCGCTCCGGCCTGGCCGACTACGACCTCGAGGGCGACGACCTCGACATCCTCGACGGCGCGACGGAGGACCCCGACGAGATCCGGTTCCTGCCGGCCCTGCCCGTCGTGGCCATCGTCGGCCGCCCGAACGTCGGCAAGTCCGCGCTGGTGAACCGCATCCTCGGCCGCCGCGAGGCCGTCGTCGAGGACACCCCCGGCGTCACCCGCGACCGCGTCAACTACAAGGCCGAGTGGAACGACCGCCGCTTCACGGTCGTCGACACCGGCGGGTGGGAACCCGACGCGAAGGGCATCGACGCGTCGGTCGCTGCGCAGGCCGAGATCGCCATCGACCTCTCCGACGTCGTCATCTTCGTCGTCGACGCCATGGTCGGCGCCACGGCGACGGATGAGCAGGTCGTCAAGCTGCTCCGCAAGACCGGTCGTCCGGTGTTCCTCGTCGCCAACAAGGTCGACGACGCCCGCCAGGAGCCGGAGGCCGCTGCGCTCTGGAACCTCGGCCTCGGCGAGCCGTACCCGGTCTCCGCGATCCACGGTCGCGGCGTCGCCGACCTCCTCGACACGATCCTCAAGGTGCTCCCGCAGGTCTCGGCCGTCGCGAAGGACGAGTTCGGTGGCCCGCGCCGCGTCGCGATCCTCGGACGCCCGAACGTCGGCAAGTCCAGCCTGCTGAACAAGACCGCGGGGGAGGAGCGCGTCGTCGTCAACGACCTCGCCGGCACGACCCGCGACCCGGTCGACGAGCAGATCGAGCTCGGCGGCAAGATCTGGCGCTTCGTCGACACCGCCGGTATCCGTCGTCGCGTGCACCTCTCGCAGGGCGCCGACTTCTACGCTTCGCTCCGCACGAGCACCGCACTCGAGAAGGCCGAGGTCGCGGTCGTGCTCATCGACGTGACCGAGGTGATCAGCGAGCAGGACGTCCGCATCATCGACCTCGTGCTCGAGAGCGGACGTGCGCTCGTCCTCGCGTTCAACAAGTGGGACCAGCTCGACGACGAACGCCGCAAGTACCTGGAGCGCGAGATCGAGCAGGACCTCTCGCACGTCTCCTGGGCTCCCCGCGTCAACATCTCGGCCCGCACCGGTCGTCACCTCGAACGGCTCGTTCCGGCACTCGAGGTCGCCCTCGAGTCGTGGGACATGCGGATCCCGACCGGCAAGTTCAACGCCTTCCTCGCGGAGCTCACCGCGGCGCACCCGCACCCGTTGCGCGGTGGCAAGCAGCCGCGCATCCTGTTCGGGACGCAGGCGGCCAGCCGGCCGCCGACCTTCGTGCTCTTCACCACGGGATTCCTCGACCCGGGTTACCGCCGATACGTCGTGCGGCGCCTGCGCGAGATCTGGGGCTTCGAGGGCACGCCGATCAACGTCAACATGCGCGTCCGCGAGAAGCGCCAGCGCTGATCCGACGCACGATGCTCCGCCGCAACTGCGGGCGCTGATGAAGGCCCGGGACCGCTCGATGAGCGATCCCGGGCCTTCGCCGTGCCGGAGCACGCGCTCAGAGGTGTTGCGGGGTGACCTCGACCGCAGGGGCGAGCACCGACTCGGCGTCCGCGTCGAACGGCCACCAGCTCGGCAGCAGTTCGCCGGTCAGCTGTAGGAACCCTTCGATGTCGCGTGGCCCCGGGGTGTCGAGCCACACGCGGGACGCGCCGACGAACCCGGCCGACACGAAGTTGGCCGCCGAGCGGATGAAGACGTCGCGCTGTTCGGGGCTGAGGGACTCCTCGTGCGGGAGGCTGATCGCTCCGCGGTCGAAGATGTCCAGGATCGTGGCGGTGAAGATCCGGTTGAGCATCGGTTGCAGGCTCGCTCCGATGACGTCGTCGTCCAGCCCGACCCGGTAGATGTCGGCGCGGTCGTCGATGTGGCGGAGGGTCGCCACGGTGAGGCGCGCGATCGCGGCGGGTGCGTCGTCAGCCGACACCGTGGCCAGGTGGGTGACGCTCAGCTCCGTCAGTTCCTCGGCCAGTACCGACTCGAGCAGCTCGCACGGTGCCGCTGCGTGTTGGTAGAAGGTCGACCGGTTGATGCCGGCGCGGGCTGCGATCTCGGAGACGGACATCTCGCTGGTGGGGCGCTTGGCGGCGAGTTCCAGGATCGTTTTGGCGAGGCGAGCCCGCGTCCTGCGTTGACGTGCGTCCATGGTGGTCCTTCGCGTGAATCGGTGGGGAGGGCGCGACTGCGTCCGATGTGCTGATATTCAAGATATAACATACTCCATCAGGTGGTGGAGAGTTTGTGCACAGCGGGCGTACGGCACGGGGTTTCGTGACAGGCTTGAAGCATGACCGACACGCATCCGCCGAGCGACCCCGTGCGCGACGCGGGCGATGCCTGGGTCGAATCCGGAGACGGCCGCAAGTTCTGGGGCCGATTCGGAGCCGCGGGTCTCTTGGTGCACGACCCCGTGCGCGGGGTGTTGCTGCAGCATCGAGCCGGATGGAGTCACTTCGGCGGAACCTGGGGCATCCCGGGTGGTGCGCGTCACCAGTTCGAGGACGCCGTCGACGGTGCCGTCCGGGAGTCGAACGAGGAGGCCGGGGTGCCGGCGGACTCGATCGAGCTCCGGTTCGCCTCCGTACTGGATCTCGGGTTCTGGTCGTACACGACGGTGATCGTCGAGGCGGTCGCACCCTTCGAACCGGTCGTCTCCGACCCCGAGAGCATCGCGCTCGCCTGGGTGCCGGTGGCGGAGGTCGAGACCTTGCCGCTGCACCCCGGCTTCGCCGACTCCTGGCCTGAGCTCCGGGCGCAGCTCGACCGCCGGGTCACCATCGTCGTCGACGTCGCCAACGTCGTCGGCTCGCAGCCGAACGGGTGGTGGAAGGACCGCGCGGGCGCCGCGCAGGGGTTCGTCTCTCGCCTGGTCGGCCTCGCCCATGACGGTGTCGACGCGTCCGCCCTCGGGCTGGACTTCGACCGGTGGTGGCCGGCATACGTCGCCGTGGTCGAGGGCCAGGCTCGTGGCGCTCGGCCGGACGCCACTGCAGCCGGGGCCGGTCCGTCATCGCGCGCGGGCGTCTCGGTCGTCGATGCGGCGGGGAGCGGCGACGACGCGATCGTCGACGTCGTCGGCGGGCTCCAGGGGGCCGTCGTGGTGGTGACCTCGGATCGCGGACTCCGCGAGCGGGTCGAGCGACTAGGTGCGACGACACGTGGCGCGGCTTGGTTGACCGATCGGCTCGACCGCACCGTCTGACCCCTGAACCGGATGCGGATCTGCGGTTGTCAAGCGGTCCGGTCGCATCCCCGGTGGAGCATACGGGTCCGCCTATCCTGGGATGATGCGTGCGGTGTGCACGGCTCGTCTGGAGGATCAGCGTGGACCATCGAGGAAAGACACCCGAGCAGCGCGAGGGCGAAGCGTCGTCGGAGCCGACCGAGGCCGGCGAGGCCCAGCGTCAGCGTCTGGCCGAGCGGCCGTGGCTGTCCTCGTACGCGAGCGGCGTGCCGGCCGACATCGACGAGGTCACCGAGACGCTCGTGGACCTGCTCGACACCTCGGTGAAGCGGTTCGGCGATCGCATCGCCCTCGAGTTCTTCGGGGCCGAGACGAGCTACAGCGAGCTCGGTGAGCAGGTCGCGCGAGCGGCTGAAGGCCTCCGGAAGCTCGGCGTGAAGCCGGGCGACCGCGTGGCGCTCGTGCTGCCGAACTGTCCGCAGCACGTCGTCGCCTTCTATGCCGCCTTGCGGCTCGGTGCGACGGTCATCGAGCACAACCCGCTGTACACGGCTCGTGAGCTGCGTCACCAGTTCGAAGACCACGGAGCGCACGTCGCGATCGTGTGGGACAAGGTCTACGACCTCGTGGCAGACCTGCCGGCGGACGTCATGCGCGGCCGGATCGTCTCCGTCGACATCACCCAGGCCCTGCCGCTGTCGAAGCGCCTGGCGCTGCGGCTGCCCGTGAAGCGTGCGCGCGAGTCGCGAGCGGCGATGACCGCAACTCCGTCGGCGAAGCACGTGCTCCCGTGGGAGCGGCTGATCGGCGGCCGCAAGCTGTCGAAGCGGGTCGTGCGGCCGACGCTCGACGACACCGCACTCCTGCAGTACACGAGCGGGACGACCGGAGCGCCGAAGGGCGCCATCCTGACGCATCGGAACCTGCGGGCGAACGCCGCCCAGGGGCGCGCCTGGGTGCCCGGGCTGAGCGAGGGCGAGGAGATCTTCTACGGCGTCCTGCCCCTGTTCCACGCGTACGGGATGACGCTGTGCCTGACGTTCGCGATGAGCATCGGTGCGCGGCTCGTGCTCTTCCCGAAGTTCGATCTGGAACTGGTGCTCACGGCGGCTAAGAAGTCGCCGCCGACGTTCCTGCCGGCGGTGCCGCCGATCTACGACGCGTTGTCGCGTGCTTCGACCCGGAAGGGTGTCGACCTGACGAGTGTGCGGTTCGCGATCTCCGGAGCGATGAGCCTGCCGGTGTCGACGGTCACGCGGTGGGAAGAGGCGACCGGTGGGCTGCTCGTCGAGGGCTATGGAATGACGGAGTCGTCGCCGGTCGCGCTCGGCAACCCGATCGGTCCGTCGCGTCGGCCGGGCACCGTGGGTGTGCCGTTCCCGAGCACCGAGATCCGCGTCGTCGATCCCGAGCACCCGGACGTCGACCGCCCGGCGGGGGAGGCCGGCGAGTTGCTGCTCCGTGGCCCGCAGGTGTTCCAGGGCTACTGGGGCCGCGCCGATGAAACCCGCGAAGCGCTGCTCGAAGGTGGCTGGTTGCGGACCGGCGACATCGTGACGGTGTCGGCGGACGGTTTCGTGACCGTCATCGACCGGGTGAAGGAGCTCATCATCACCGGCGGGTTCAACGTGAGCCCCTCCGAGGTGGAGGAGACGCTGCTGTCGCACCCGGACGTCGAGTCGGCCGCGGTGGTCGGACTGCCGCGCGACTCCGGTGGCGAAGATGTGACGGCTGCGGTCGTCATGCGCGCCGGGACGGTGTTCGACGCCGGATCGCTGCGCGACTACTGCCGTACCCGTCTGACGGCGTACAAGGTGCCGAAGCGGGTCGTGCAGCTCGACGAGCTGCCCACGTCGCTCATCGGCAAGGTGCTGCGCCGCAAGGTGCGCGATCAGCTCGTCGACGCCCGAAAGGCCGAATAGCGGCTGCCGGCGGGCGAGCGCCGGTGGTCAGCCGCGGGACTCGGGGTGCAGCCAGTGGCGCACGACGGGGATGAGCAGTGACAGCGCGACGAAGGTGATGGCGCCGCCGATGATGGCGTCGTCGATCGGCGTGTTCCGGCTGACCTGCACGATGCCCGAGACGATCGCGACGGGCAGGGCGGTGAGTGCCGCGACGCGGACCTCTTTCCAGTAGTGGCTGTAGCGCATGATGGTCCTTCGTCGGGCGGCCGCAATGGCCGGCTCATCCTGTCGCGCGGGTGCGGACGAGTCACGGTAGCGTGCCCCGTTCGAGGGTGGGCAGGGGAGACCTCCCGTGTGTCGTGACGGCGGTGCGCTCGGTCGCCGGCACGACCGTCGGAGACGTGTCACGAGGTGGTCGCCGGATCCGCTAGACTGTTCGAGTTGTCTTCTCCGCTCAGCGGAGATGGCATCGGGCTGTGGCGCAGCTTGGTAGCGCACTTGACTGGGGGTCAAGGGGTCGCAGGTTCAAATCCTGTCAGCCCGACCATGAAGTCCCGGAAACCGTCTGGTTTCCGGGACTTTTTCGTTGGTGGCAGGGCGGCAACGGTCAGAAGCGCTCGTCGTACGCGTTCCGATTCGCTTCGATCGTCGGGACGTGCTCGCCGGCCCACTCGGCGAGCGCCACCGCATGGGGAATCAGTGATTCGGCGAGGTCTGTCAGCTCGTACTCGACCCGCGGTGGCACCTCGGCGAAAGCGGTGCGGGTGATGAGTCCGTCGCGTTCCAGGTTCCGCAGGGTGAGGGTGAGCATGCGTCGGGAGATGCCCGGGATGCGCTGCTCGAGCTCGGTGAATCGGAATGGGCCGTCGTGGAGTGTCGCGATGAGGAGAAGTGCCCACTTGTCGGCGATGCGGTCGAGGAGGGAGCGGATGGCTTTGCCCTGATCGCCTCGGACGGAACACAGCCTTGCGTAGCGGAACATGGCACCTCTCGCGACTCGGTCACACGCGTGTGCCTTTTGTACGCCGGTCCGATCCGGTCCACACTTGCTTTGGTTACCTATCGTAACCATCGACGCACACACGCACTCGGAGGTTGCACATGGTCATCGCCTATTGGATCGTCGCAGGACTGCTCGCGGTCCTGTACCTGTACTCGGGCGGCATGAAGCTCGTCCGCTCGGCGGAGCAGCTGCGCCCCATGATGGCCTGGGTCGACACCATGCCGCTCTCGGCCGTTCGCGTGGTCGGCGCCCTCGAGATCCTGGGCGTGGTCGGCCTGATCCTGCCACCGATCGTGGGCGTCCTCGCCTGGCTGACCGTCGCGGCCGCGGTCGGCCTCGTCCTCGTGCAGGTCGGTGGCATCACCGTGCACCTGCGTCGCGGCGAGGTCCGCGTCCTCGGACTGAACGTCGTCCTGCTGGTGCTCGCCGCGATCGAGGTCTGGCTGGCATCCGTCTGGCTGTAGCGGTGGCGGATCGGTGCCTGCCACGTCAGCCGACTCAGGGGACGAGCACGACGCGCCCGAATACGTCCCCGGCGTCCATGAGACGGTGCGCCTCGGCTGCGTCGCTCAGCGGCAGGGTGTCGTGGACCACCGGCGAGAGCGCGCCTCGGACGGCGTCATCGAACACCTCGGCTCGCACCCGGGCGAGTTCCGCGTGCGGCACGGTGTCGAGGCTCAGGGTCCCGAAGGTGATCGATCGGCGGAATCCGGCCAGGAGAGCCGTGCCGAAGTCGGCGGGCGGGAACCCGCCCACCACGCCCACGGCGATCAGGCGGCCGTTCGGCGAGAGCCGCTCGATGAACCCCGGGAGATGGGGACCGCCGACGATGTCGAGGATGACGTCGAACTCCGCCGGGGCGTCCACATCGCCTGCGCCGGAGCGGTCGAGCACGTGGGTTGCACCGAACGCCCGCAGACGTCCCCCGCGTTCGGAAGACGAGGCGGTGACGGCGATGACGCCGGCGCCGGCACGAGCGGCCAGCTCGACGCCGGCCAGGCCGATACTCCCGGCGGCCCCGCGCACGAGGACGGATTCGCCCTGGGCCAGGCGAGCGCGTTCGAGCGCGAAGTGCGCGACCGGGAACGCACTGCCCAGCGTGACCGCCTGGACAGACGTCAGGTCGGACGGCAGCTCGACGATCTCGTCAGCGCGCGCGATCACGTACTCGGCGTACGCGCCCGAGGTCCCCGTGAACGCCCAGACCCGTCGACCGAGCCATGCGGGGTCGACGTCAGGCCCGGTCGCGGTGATGACGCCGGCGGCTTCACTCCCCGGGATCATCCCCGAGTCCCGCGCGGCTTCGGCGATGCCGCCCCGGCGGATCACGACGTCGACCCCGCCGACGCCGACGGCCTCCGTTCGAACGAGGACCTCGCCGACCCCGGGCGTGGGGACGGGCAGGTCCGTCACCTCCATCCCACTCGGGTCGCCGAAGGTCCGGATGATCACTGCGCGCATGGGTGCACTCCGTTTCGCGGCGGGGGATCTGACCCGCCTCCCGAAACGTAATGGACGCACCCGTCCACTTGAGTAATGTGAGACACATGTCCGCGACACTGCCTCAGAACCTGCGTTCCGACGCGCAGGAGAACCGTGACCGCGTCCTCGCGGCAGCCCGCGAGCTGTTCGGGACCGACGGTCTCCACGTGACGATGCGAGAGATCGCCCGACGAGCCGGTGTCGGGCCGGCCACCCTCTACCGGCGGTTCCCGACCAAAGCCGATCTCGTCAGAGCCGCCTTCGAGAACGAGCTCGGCGACTGCCGCTCGATTGTGGTCGACGCCCTCGCGGACGTCGACCCCTGGCGTGGATTCCGCAGCATCATCGAGGAGGTTTTGGTCCTCAACGCTCGGAACCAGGGGTTCACGGACGCGTTCCTCGCCGCCTACCCCGATGCCGTCGACTTCCGGACCCAGCGTGAACAGGCCGTGCGCGCGATCACCGCCGTCGCTCGTCGTGCCATCGACGCCGGTGCGCTGCGCGCGGACTTCGTCCTCGACGACTTCCTCGTGATCCTGCTCGCGGCTCGCGGACTCTCGAGGACGACGGAGACGGAGCGCGTCCGAGCCGCGCGACGCTACGCCGCACTCGTGATCGACGGACTGCGTGCGTCCGACCGGCACGGACCGCTCCCTCCCGCGCCGCGACTCATCCCGAGCGTCATCCCGACGTAGGCCGCGGCTGCAGGTTCACGATGCGACGCGTTCACCTGCGTCAGCGGTGATCGGCGTGAAGACGTTCACGAGGTTGCCGTCGGGGTCACGGAACAGGAGCGACCGGTTGCCCCACGGCATGTCCGTCGGCTCGTTCACGAACGTCTCCACGACGCCCTGCAGCGTCGCGTAGATCGCATCGACGTCGTCGACGAGCAGGTCGAGGATGACGGACCGATTGGCACGGGGCGCGGCGGCGTTCTCACCCAGCAGCGGAATGGTCGCCGAACTGGCGATCGCGAGGGTGCCGGTGTCGGTGCGCACCTCGGCGAAGAGCGGATGCAAGCGTGCCGCGGTCACACCGGTGACTCGTTCGTAGAACGCAACCATGCGGTCCACGTCGTCGGTGATGATCCGGGTGGCTGCGAGTCGCATGAAGTCTCCTTGGTTCGGTGTGGTTGCCGCTCGTGCGGCGGCCGTCCCGACGATAGAAGCAATACCGGGCAGAAATTGCCCGGTATTCTGAGGTCATGGCACGATCGGGCTCGTCGACCTCTCGCGCGCTGCAGCTCCTCGAGTTGCTCCAGTCGGCGGAGATCCGCACCGTGCCTGAACTGGCCGAGCGGTTGGGCGTCGATGAGCGCACCGTGCGCCGCACCGTGCAGCGTCTCGTGGACATGGAGGTGCCGATCGAGTCGGTGCGCGGCCGCTACGGCGGGTACCGCCTGGCCGGCGGACGCGGAGTGTCGCCGCTGATGCTCACTGACGAGGAGGCGGTCGCCGTCTTCCTCGGCTTGAGCGAAGCCCAGTCGACCTCCGGCTCCCCGGATGTCGCGGCGCAGATCGCTCTCGCGAAGATCCGGCGTTCCCTCCCCGCCGCATCCCTAGAGCGCATCGAAGCGGTCATCGACGCCGCAGCGTTGAACCAGTCGCGCCTCGACGTACCTGATGCCGGCATCCTGCTCACCGTCTCCGACGCACTTCGCTCGCGGCGTCCGCTGGAGTTGCGCTACCGCGACGTGGAGGAAACGCCTTCGCGCCGCACGGTGCATCCACTCGACCTGCTCGTCCATTCCGGTCGCTGGTACTTGGATGCGTTCGACGTCGAGCGAGCGGAGGACCGCACCTTCCGTGTCGACCGGATCCGATCCGCGCGGACGCTGCCCGGCGTGCTCTCGACCCCGGTATCCCGAGCGGAGCGTCCTCGACTCGTCGACCGCTTCGCGGGGGCGGACTACCGATGGCACATCCGGTTGCGCATCCAGGCGACCGTCCCGCAGATTCGGGCCCACCTCCCAGAGAGCGTGGCCATGGTGGAGTCGATCGAGGACGCACCCGGCTGGCATCGGCTTTCGATCCGAGCCAAACGCCTCGACTGGCTTCCAGCGGTGATCGCCGGGCTGGGAGATCACGCGGTGATCGTCGACGAACCTGAAGACCTCAGAAACCTCCTCCACGCGACAGCGACGCGGATGCTCCGCATCGCGCGCGGTGCTGACACGGCACCACCAGTCGCCGACTAGCGTGCGGTGGACGTCGAGGGGCTGATGCTCAGCGCCACTCGTCAGCGAGCCCGGCCACGGCAGCGCCGACACGAGCACGCCCCCGCGCCCGAAGGCAACCCCTGTCCCGTCGACGACGCCGGCGGCCGCACCGGGCTACAGTGCGAGCCAGGCACCACCACGTCCCGTGACTCGCGGGACAGGCACGCACATCGAAGGAGAGCACCCCATGTCAGACCTCCGTATCGCCATCATCCTCGGCAGCACCCGCCCGGGCCGCAACGGCAAGGCCGTCGCCGATTGGGTCGTCGAGCAGGCCGCCGGTCGGAGCGCCAGCTACGAGCTCATCGACCTGCTCGACCACCCCCTGCCCCTCCTCGACGAGCCGACGCCGCCGTCGTTCGGCGCGTACGAGAACGAGCACACGAAGGCCTGGGCGGCGACGATCGCGCCCTACGACGGATTCGTCTTCGTCACGCCCGAGTACAACCACTCCACGTCCGCTGTCCTGAAGAACGCCATCGACTACCTGTACGCCGAGTGGAACAACAAGGCCGCCGGGTTCGTGGCATGGGGCAGCCTCGGCGGCGCGCGCGCGATCGAGCACCTTCGCGGCATCAGCGCCGAACTGCAGATCGCGGATGTGCGGCAGCAGCTGAGCTTCTCGCTCTTCGCCGACTTCGAGGACTTCAGCACCTTCACGCCCGGGCCGCAGCACACCGAGGCCGCCGGGGTGCTCTTCGACCAGCTCGAGGCGTGGGCGGGCGCTCTGAAACCACTCCGCGCCTGATCGAAGGACTGCACGCTCGGCGATCCCGCCGTGCGCCGAGGGGAGCGAGCACGACGACGTGCTGGGGGATCCTCCGCCCGGGTGTCCGCTCAGCCCGTCGGCTTCCTACGCGCCCGGGAAGGGACGCAGCTCCAGGCGGCCGTTGCGAGCCATCGGGTGGCGGGCGGCGATGTCGAGCGCCTCGTCGAGGTCGGCGCAGTCGAGGATGTCGAAGCCCCAGAGGGTGTCGGTCGCGCCCGGGATCGGGCCGTTGGTGACGAGCCGCTCGCCGGCGCGGACACGGACGCCGCGCGCCTCACTCGGATCGAGCACATCCCCGAGGAGACGCCGGCCAGTCGAGTCCAGCTCCTGGACCCAGCGGTCGACGTCGGCGTCATCGGTCGGGTCGTCGGGCACGGGGTCCGCGAGGACGAACATCATGAATCGCATCAGGCGCTTCCTCTCTGTCGGCGCGCATGGGAGCGCACTCGTCGTTGCTCTCAGGCCTGGGCGGCGACCGGTACTGCGCTGTCGTCGCGCCAGAGGGTGTCGATGGGGATGGCCTGGCCGAGGACCCGCTCGGCGGCGCGATGCCCGGAGTGCAGGGCGGCCGACACCGTCGCCGGGTCGTCCGTCCACGTCGCCTCACCGGCGAGGTGCAGGACACCGCCGACCGGGGTCGCGAGGGCGTCGTGGTCCTCGGTCGTCGAGCCGACGGTCATGTAGGCATAGGACCCACGCGTGAAGGGGTCCTCGTGCCAGCGGGTGATGTGCACCTCCGTTGGTTCCTCGACGCGCTCGCCGTAGAGGCGCCGCAGCTGCTCGAGGATCGACTCCACGACGCGCGAGTCCTCCCAGCCGCGGATCTCCACGGCCGTCGGGCCGGCGGCGAAGGTGAGGAGTGCGGGGGAGCCGTGCGCCGACGTCAGGTCGTACCAGGAGTGCCAGCGACGACTCTCCGGCCCCTGCTGCCTGACGGCGTAGACGTCCTCGTCCCAGAACCGCCGCTCGAACCGGAGGAACACCTTCTCGAACGCGTTCATCCGCAACCGGGAGAGCGCACCTGCCACCGGCTCCGGCAGCGGGGGATCGATCGTGAACGCCTCCGACTGCAACACACCGACCGGCACCGTCACCACCGCCGAGCCCGCGTGCAGCACCAGCCCGCCCGTCGGCCCCTGGGCAGCGACCTCGACGCCGTCCGCGGACCACCGGACGCTCGTCACCACGTGCTCCAGGCGCACGTCGAGCCCCTCGGACAGCCGTCGGGGGAGCACGTCGTAGCCGTCGGGGAACACGACCTCGTCACCGTCGATCGCATCGTCGTCGAGGCCGTGCGCCGCGAGGTCCTCGATCCACGCGCCGTACTGCTCCTCCGAACGATGCTCCAGGTACTCGCGGACCCGCTGCACCCGCTCGGTGTCCCACGCCTGCAGGGCGAGTGCCGCCTCGGTCACGTCGCGATACGAGGCGTCAGGAGCGGACTCGGCGACCACCCCGAGCAGGCTCGCGTCGAGCGCGTGGACGTCCTCGGCGAAGCCGCGAGCGTCGGCGTCCGACAGGCGCTCGCCGTCGGGACCGTAGTAGGTGATCGGCCGGCTGTCTGGTTGGTAGCCGCCGACGGTGAATTCCACCGTCCGCATCCCGAACGCCTCGGCCGCCGCAGCGACGGCACTGTCCGTCACCCCGTGCACCCACGACGCACCGAGATCGGTCACCAGGCCGTCGCGGCGCTCGGTCGACACGCGCCCGCCGACCCGGTCCCGCGCCTCGAGCACGACGACCGTCCGACCGGCGGCCGCGAGGAGCCGTGCGGCGACGAGGCCGGCGACACCCGCGCCCACGACGACCGTGTCGAAGCGGGCGTCAGCGGACGGGCGGGATGCGGACGCGTCGTCAGACCCGCTCATCGAGGGTCACCCATGTCGCCGGTCGCCGGTGCGCCGTCCACGCGCTCATAGCGGAGGTGGACGGTGCCGGCGGGCGAGGTGGTCGCCGGTCCCAGCAGCCGCAACGACGACGGCACCGTCCCGTCGGCGAAGACGCGCTTGCCCGTGCCGAGCGTGATCGGATACACCCAGAGGTTCAGCTGATCGAACAGGGCCTCCGCGAAGAGGGTCTGCACGAGATCGAGACTGCCGATGACGTGGATCTGCGCGTGACGCTCGCGCAGGTCCCGAACGGCCTTCGGGAGGTCGGGTCCGAGCTGTGTCGAGTTCGCCCACGCCAGGTCCCGCGGCTCACGCGACGCGACGACCTTCGGCAGGCGGTTGAAGAGCCTGGCGATGCCGTCGTCCTGACCGCCTTCCTGCTGCGGCCAGTACCCGGCGAAGATGTCGTAGGTCCGTCGTCCGAGGAGGAGGGCGTCCATGCCGACCATGCCGGCATCGATCTGCTGACCGTCGACCTCGTCGATGAGCGGCGCCTGCCACCCGCCGAACGGGAACCCGCCGCTGGGATCCTCCTCGGGCCCACCCGGCGCCTGAGCGACGCCGTCGAGGGTCATGAAGAGGTCGATGTGGATGCGCCCCATGTCCTGCTCCGATCTGCTGCACTCACGATCCACCGGAGGGAGAGCCCTGTCAACGGCTGTCGGCTGAGAACGCACTGACGAAAGGACGCCGGGCGCCTCGAGGGCGAGTAGCGTTCGAGGAGGCACGCACGCGCCTCACGACGCCTGTGGACGAAGCCGACCCGCTGATGAGAGGCACCGCACCATGACCGATCTGGACACCATCCCCGTCACCACCCTCGACGGCCGCGACACCACCCTGGCGGAGTGGGACGGCAAGGCGAAACTCGTCGTCAACGTCGCCAGCCGCTGTGGTCTCGCCCCGCAGTACGAGAAGCTCGAGGCCCTCCAGAAGGAGTACGCCGACCGCGGCTTCACCGTGATCGGCTTCCCGAGCAACCAGTTCCTGCAGGAGCTCGGCGACAACGAGAAGATCGCCGAATACTGCTCGGCCACCTGGGGTGTCACCTTCCCGATGATGGACAAGGTGAAGGTCAACGGCCGGAACCGTCACCCGCTCTACCAGGAGCTCGTGAAGACCGCCGACGCCAACGGCAAAGCCGGCAACGTCAAGTGGAACTTCGAGAAGTTCCTCATCGCCCCCGACGGCACCGTGCACCGCTTCCGTCCGACGACCGAACCCGATGCTCCCGAGGTCATCGCGGCGATCGAGGAGAGCCTGCCCGCCTAGCGGTCTGGCGTCCGGCGCCGATCAGGCGAAGGTCACGCCGGTGAGTGCCTCCGCCGTGGACCAGAGTTCGGCGGCGACGTGTTCGTCGCGCGCCGCCGAGCTCCGGCCGACGGGCTTCGGATCGCCGCGCATCTCACCGAAGCCGGTTGGTCCGTAGTAGCCGCCCGGTTCGACGTCGGGCGACACCGCCGCGTAGAGCGTCGGGAGCGCGCCCATCTCGGCGCTCTGGCCGAGGAGTCGCGTTCCCCAGCCGAGGAGCGGTCCCTGCGCGGACTCGGTGTGGGACTGGAGTTCGGTCGACGCGAAGCCGGGGTGCGCCGCGACGGACAGCACGGGGGAGCCGTTCGCCGTGAGGCGTCGCTGCAGCTCGGCCGAGAACATGAGGTCGGCGAGTTTCGACTGGCCGTAGGCGGCCCAGCGTCGGTACCTCCGGCTCCGCCAGTTGAGATCGGCCAGGTCGATCGTGCCGGCCCGGTGGGCGGCGCTCGACAGGGTCACGACCCGCGTCGTGATGCGGTCCAACAGCAGGCCGGTGAGCGCGAAGGGGCCGAGGAAGTTGGTACCGATCTGCATCTCGAAGCCGTCGGCCGTGCGGCGCTCGGGCACCGCCATGACCCCGGCGTTGTTCACGAGCACGTCGACCCCATCGACGCCCTCGGCGAAGCGGCGGATCGATGCGAGGTCGGCGAGGTCGAGCCGGCGCACCTCGACATCGCCCGTCATCGTCGACGCGGCCCGCGCACCCTTCTCGATGTCGCGGCAGGCGAGGATGACGGTTGCGCCGTGCGCGGCGAGTTCCCGAGCCGTGACGGCCCCGATCCCGCTGTTCGCGCCGGTCACGATCACGGTGCGGCCGTGCTGGTCGGGGATGTCTGCTGTCGTCCAAGCGCTCATGTGGCCGAGGTTACGCCATCCTGTTTTCTTGCGACTACACATATCGTTCACAGCTTCACCGATATATCGTTGAGCATCGTTCACGAACTACGAAGGAGAGCAATCATGGGTGGATTCCCAAGCGGTGGCGCAGGATTCGGTGGCGCAGGATTCGGGAACGGTGGCGGATTCGGCAGCGGAGCCGGCTTCGGTACCGAGAACATGTGGCAGATGATGGAACAGCTGCGTTCCAAGTTCGAGAAGAGCGCCGGATCGCGCGCGGGCCGCGGCGACGTCCGCTCCGCCGTGCTGGCCCTGCTGGCCGAGCAGCCGATGCACGGCTACCAGATCATCCGCGAGATCGACGAGCGCAGTGGCGGCTCCTGGAAGCCGAGCGCCGGCTCGGTCTACCCGACCCTGCAGCTGCTCTCCGACGAGGGCATCATCACGGCCGAGGAGTCGGGCGGTCGGAAGACCTACGCCCTGACCGAGGCCGGCCGCGACGAGGTCGCCGAGTCCGGAGCGACCGCTCCGTGGCAGACCGGTGAGTCGTCCGAGCACCCCGGCATCACCGCGCTGCCGAAGGCCGGCGTCGAGCTGGCCCAGGCTGCCGCGCAGGTCGGCCGGACCGGTTCGCCCGAGCAGGTCCAGCAGGCCGTCGCGGTCCTCGACGAAGCTCGCAAGCGCCTCTACGCGATCCTCGCCCAGGACTGACCGGGTGTCGTCGACCGGCGGGACGCCCAGCGATTCAGCGTCCCGTTTCGGCGACGTCCCAGGCGTCGTGCGGGCCGGTGTCCACACCGGCCCGCCCGCCGACGGGCGCGCGCGGTACCGCCGCATCCTCAGGTTCGCGAGCTGGCATCTGGCCAACGCATGGTGGTTCGAGATCGTGCTGCCGCGCTTCGGGCTCATCAAGCTGACCGAGCGCACCCGCACGCGCCGGATGCAGCGGTTCGCCCGCCGCTTCCACGTGCTCGCCGTCGATCTCGGCGGACTCATGATCAAGGTCGGGCAGTTCATGTCGTCCCGGCTCGACGTCCTGCCGCCGGAGATCACCAAGGAGCTCGAAGGCCTGCAGGACGAGGTGCCGCCGGTCGCGTTCCCGGAGATCCGCGCGCTCGCCGAGTCGGAGCTCCGTGTGCCCCTGTCGCAGGTGTTCTCCACCATCGACGAACGGGCGGTGGCCGCCGCCTCCCTCGGCCAGGCCCACCGCGCACATCTCGTCCCCTCGCTTGCGGCGGACTCCGGCCTCGACGCCGTCGTGCTCAAGGTGCAGCGTCCCGGTATCGACCGGATCGTCGCCGTCGACCTCGCCGCGCTGCGGAAGGTCGGCGGATGGCTCCG
This sequence comes from Plantibacter sp. Leaf1, assembly GCF_001421315.1. NCBI lineage: Bacteria > Bacillati > Actinomycetota > Actinomycetes > Micrococcales > Microbacteriaceae > Plantibacter > Plantibacter sp. Leaf1. The sequence continues at coordinate 31,104 of NZ_LMJX01000002.1, forward strand.
GCGCGTCCGCCTCGTCTCGGACCGCGTCGACATGCCTGCGCTCGTCGAGGAGTTCGCCGCGACGAGCCTGGAGGAGATCGACTACCTCCACGAGGCCGCCAGTTCCGAACGCTTCGCCGCCGACTTCGCCGGTGACGACCGCGTGGGCGTCCCCGCCGTCGTGTGGGAACGGACCTCGCAACGCGTGCTGACGCTCGAGGACGTCACCGCGATCAAGATCACCGACACCGAGGCGCTCCTGGCCGCCGGGATCGATCCGGCCGAGGTGGCCCCGGTGTTCGCGGCGGTCATGTTCGACCAGCTGTTCACCAACGGGTTCTTCCACGCCGATCCGCACCCCGGCAACATCTTCGTCACGCCGATCTCCGCCGCCCCGGGTGAGCGCTCCTGGAAACTGACGTTCATCGACTTCGGCATGATGGGCGAGGTCCCGCCGACGACGCGGCGCGGCCTGCGGAAGCTCCTCATCGCCGCCGCCTCCCGCGACGGCAAGGGACTCGTCGGCGCGATCCGCGACCTCGGGGTCCTCCTGCCCTCGGCGGACACGACCGAGCTGGAGCGCGCGATGACGGCCCTCTTCGGGCGGTTCGGCGGCATGGGGTTCGCCGAGCTCCGCGACGTCGACCCGAAGGAGTTCCGCGACTTCGGCAACCAGTTCAGCGAGGTCGTGCGGGCGCTGCCGTTCCAGCTGCCGGAGAACTTCCTGCTCATCATCCGTGCCATCTCGCTCACCTCGGGCGTCTGCAGTTCGCTCGATCCCCAGTTCAACCTGTGGGACTCCGTCGAGCCGTACGCGGCGCAGCTCCTGCGCGACGAACGCGGCAACGTCGTCCAGGACCTCGGCCGGGAGGCGCTCGAGATCGCGACGGTCGCGGCCCGACTGCCGAAGCGTCTCGACGCGGTCATCACGCGGGTCGAGGACGGCTCCGTCGCCGTCACCAACCCGCGGTTGGAGCAGCGGATCGCACGACTCGATCGCACGACGGGCAGGGTCGTCTCGGCGGTGCTGTTCGCCGCCCTGCTCGTGGCCGGCACCGTCCTCCGGATCGACGACGCCGTGCTCGGCACCGTCTTCATGTCGGTCTCCGCCCTGCCACTGCTCCACGCGTTGTTCTCCGGACGTCGCGGGCGGTAGGCGCGCGGCATGTGCCGCGACCGTCGCGCAGGCGTCGGTTGTGGTGCCGGAGGACATGTCGATGCCCTCGTCCGCGGTGACAGGATCGCCACGCACCGGCGGGACCGTTCCGCGGTGCAGAGCGGAGTGACATGCGCAGGCGACCACAGACCACCGTCCCGACGTCGGGTGGCACCCGATGATCGACGAGGATCTGCGGGTCCGGCTCGCCGACCTCGGCGGGTTCGACACGGAACGCGGTTCGCTCGCCGGGGTCGTCGTGGTCGACGTGACCCGGGTCGTCGCCGGGCCGTACTGCTCGATGGTCCTCGCGGACCTCGGAGCCACGGTGATCAAGGTCGAACACCCGGACGAACCCGACTACACCCGCACGTTCCCGCCGTTGCTGCCGGCTGCGGACGACGCCGACGGGCAGCCGGTCGAGGACCCGGCGCTCAGCGGGTTCTTCGCACAGTACAACCGCAACAAGTTGGGTGTCACGGCCAACCTCCGGCACCCGTCCGGCGCCGCGCTCCTCGAACATCTGGTGGCCAGGGCCGACGTCCTCGTCGAGAACTTCCGACCGGGCACGATGGACCGGCTCGGGCTCGGGTACGAGCGGCTCCGAGAGGTCAACCCGCGCCTCGTCTACGCCGCGCTCAGCGGATACGGCCAGACCGGACCGTCCCGTGGTCGACCGGCCTACGACAACAGCGCCCAGGCGACCGGAGGTCTCTGGTCGATGAACGGGCCGGCCGGTGGCCCACCGACACGGGTCGGCACGATCATCGGCGACCTCGCGGCCAGTCTCTACGGCACCATCGGCGTCCTCGCTGCACTCCGGCACGCCGAGAGCACCGGGGACGGGCAGCTCGTCGACATCTCGCAGCAGGACTCGGTGCTCACCCTGACCGAGAACGCCGTCGTGGCGTATACGACCGAGGGCACGATGCCGACCCCGCTCGGCAACGCCCACCCGTTCGTGCGCCCGTACGAGGCGTTCCCCTGCCGGGACGGCTTCGTTTTCTTCGGCGGGTACACCGACAAGTTCTGGAAGCTGTCCTGCGAGCTGTTCGGCGGTCCGGACGAGTACGAGGCCCATCCGGACCTCCAGGCGATGGCGGACCGGTTCGACGAGGAGGTCTACGAGCGGGCGGTCCGTCCGATCATCGAGCGCTGGTTCGCGGATCGCACGAAGGCGGAACTGGAGGCGCTCGCCGGGGACCTCGTCCCGCTCAGTGCCGTCAAGGACATCGGCGAGGTGGTAGCCGACCCGCAGATCGTCGCCAGGGACATGGTCGTCGAGACCGCCTACCCGGGCTTCGGCCCGCTCCGGACGTTCGGTTCCCCCGTCAAGCTGCAGGGAACCCCACCGCGGACGACCGGCCGGGCGCCGGCGACCGGGGCCCACACGGCCGCGGTCCTCCGGGAGCTGCTCGACTACGATCAAGCAGCCATCGACGAGCTCCGCTCCGCCGGGACCATCTGATGGACGGCGTCCGCCTCGACCGCTCCGGAGCGACGGCCGTCATCACCATCGATCGCCCGGACAAGCTCAACGCGCTGACCCTCGCTATGTACGACCAGCTCGGCGCGGCGTTCGCCGAGGTCCGCGACGATCCCCGGATCGGCGTCGCGATCCTGACGGGTGCGGGGGAGCGGGCGTTCTGCGTCGGCGCAGACCTCGGGGAGTCGATCCCCGCGCTGGCCGAGGGGCGATTCGACATCAGCGAGTGGGACGCCGCCCACCAGAAGCACACCACCCTCGACAAACCGGTCATCGGGGCGGTCAACGGCCTCTGCCTCGGAGGCGGGTTCGAGATCCTGCTGTCCACCGACATCCGTGTCGCTGCCGACCACGCGACGTTCGCGCTGCCCGAGACGGGGATCGGTGTGGTGCCTGCAGGAGGCACCCTCAGCCGGTTGGTGCGCCAGATCCCGTACGCCTTCGCTATGGACCTCATGCTGCGCGGCGGGCGGATCGACGCTGCGACGGCCGCCCGGTACGGCATCGTCAACCAGGTGGTCCCGGCCGCCGAGCTGACGGACACCGCGCACCGCCTCGCGGACGAGCTCCTCGCGCGGAGCGGCACCGCGCTCGCCACGGTCAAACGCGCGGTGCGGGAGCTGTCCGCGTTGCCGCTGGAGGAGGCCTTCCACCGTGAGGCGGTGCTCGGACAGGCCGCGTTCACGAGCGACGACGCACGGGCCGGCCTGGCGGCGTTCGCCGCGCGCACGCCACCGGTCTTCCCCTCACGGGCGTCCTAGACTGAGGCCACCCTGCTCGAGGTGGACGCGGTCCGCCCCACGCTGATGGAGGCCTCATGCGTCCCCCGACCGCTTCCGACGACGTCCGCGCGGACGTCGAGCCCTCCTCGGCGACCGCGACGTTCGCGCTCGACCTCCTCGCCGCCTCCCGCGCGGAGCCGGGACGCCCGGGCGCCGGCGTCGAGGATCTCCTCAGCCGGGCGGGACTCGACGGGGCCGACGCCGAGGCCGTGGTCGAGTCCGTCCGCGAAGCACAGGTACGGGGTGCACGGCAGCGCCGTCGGGCGAGCGAGCTCGAGGCGCTCTTCTCCACCGCTCGCGAGCTGGTCCGCCTCCAGGACGTCGACGAGGTCCTCGGCCGTCTCGTGGAACGGGCCCATCAGCTCATGGGCACCGACGTCACGTACCTCTCCGAGGTCGAGAACACCAGGGGCGACCTCCGCGTCCGGCACTCCGTCGGCACGGTGACCCCGGGGTTCCGGGACCTCGCGGTGCCCGCCGGGGTGGGACTCGCCAGCCTGGTCGCCGGCACGCGGGAACCCGCCTGGGTCGCACGGTACGAGACGATGACCGAGGCCGGGCACGACGACCGCATCGATGCCGCCGTCCGGGCCGAAGGACTCGTGTCGTTCCTCGGCGTCCCGCTCGCGGTCGGTGACGAGGTGCTCGGTGCGTTGTTCGCGTGCAACCGCTTCGGCTACGACTACACCCCGGACGACGTCCTCCTGCTCTCCGCGTTCGCCGACCACGCCGCGGCGGTCCTGCACACCGCACGGGCGCTCGCCGAACGCGCTGCGGCCGTCGTGCGCGCCGAGGAGGCGTATCGCGAACTGGAGCGACACCTCGCCGCCACGGAGCTGGCGAGCGGTATCCACGAGGAGCTCACCTCGGCGGCGATGTCGGGCGGGACCGTCGTGGACCTCGTCGCCACCGTGTCGCGCCGGATCGGTCGGCGGGTGTGGGTGCTCGACGACCAGGCACGACTGCTCGACGGCACGGGGGAGCTGCCGAGCCGCACCGTGCTCCGCGACGCGGTCGCCCGGAGTCAGGTGAGCGGGCACGCCGAAGCGGTCGAGGCTCGGGATCGCGCGTGGCTCGTCGTGGCGATCGTGGGCGCCGACCGGGTGCTCGGGTCCATCCTCGCGGAGGACGGACCCGATCCCGCCGACCGGGTCGTCCGACGCACCCTGGAACGGGCCGCCCAGGTCGCCGCCCTGGTCTCCTTCAAACGCGACGCCGTGGTCGCCCTGCGCGCCGAGCGTCGTGCGCACTGGCTCCTGGCCGTCGTCGACGGCGGTGCCTCGGAGCCGTCAGCGGACGTCGAGCCCGCTCTGCTCGCGCTGACGCTCGGGGCGTGCGCCGTGATCGACGTGTTGGAGCGGGACGTCGCCGATGCGGCGTTCGTCGCCGCCGGTGCCGTCGGCGATGACGGCGTCGTCGCCCGACGCGACCATCGGGTGATCATCGCCTGGGCGGTCGACGATGCGATCGAGGCCACCGAGCGGGTCCGGCGGCTGCTGGCCGACCGGCTGCACGAGCCGGCGCTCACCGCGGTGGTCTGTACCGGGCTGCTCGGCCGGGCGGACCTCGGGCCCGCGGTCGAGCGAGCCGCCGCCGATCTGCGGTTCCTGCGACCGCTCGGCATCGAGGCCACCACGGTCCCCTCAGCCGGTCTCGCGCCGTACCACGCGCTCTCCTCCGGGGAGCCGACCTCGGTGATCCGCTTCGTCGACGAGCTCCTCGGGCCGGTGCTCGGGTGGGACGAACGTCGTGGGACCGCGCTCTTCGACACCCTGGCCTGCTACTTCGACGGCGGTGAGAGCCGGCACGCCGTGTCGAAACGACTCCGGATCCACCCGAACACCGTGCAGCAGCGGCTCGATCGCATCCGGTCCCTCCTCGTCGGCGACTGGGACGACAGCGAGTTCCGGTTCCGGGTGCAGGCGGCCGCCCGACTCGAACGCCTCCGACGCTCCCTGCGTGAGGCCCATCCGACGAGCTGAGCCCTTCGGGTCGGATCGGGTCCGCCGGCCGGTCGTTCCGACACATCGTCAGCCCGCAAACATGGGTCGAAGATCCATAGGACGCATTTCCCTGCTCCACCACACTTGCCTGAATCGAACGGGCAAGCATGAGGGAGCACCACGGATGGAATCATTCGACGTCGCGGTTGTCGGCATGGGAGCCCTCGGCAGTGCGGCCGCCTACCACCTCGCCAGGCGGGGTGCGAAGGTCGTCGCCTTCGAACAGTTCGAGCTCGGACACGTTCGCGGTGCCTCCCACGACACCTCGCGGATCGTCCGGACGTCGTACGGCGCACCCCAGTATGTGCGGCTCGCGCAGTCGGCCTACCGTGACTGGGCGGACCTGGAGCAGGAGTCGGGCGAACGGCTGCTCACCATCACCGGTGGCGTCATCTTCCTCCCGGTCGACGGACCCTACTCCGCCTCCGACTTCACCGCGGCGCTCGAGGAGCGCGGTGTGCCGCACGAACTCCTGACGCCCGCCGAGGTGCAGGAACGGTGGCCGCAGTTCCGGATCCCGGAGAACGTCGAGACGGTGTACACCGCGGACACCGGTATCGCCCATGCGGCCCGCACCGTGGCCACGCTCCAGCTCCGAGCTCGGGCGCTCGGCGCCGACATCCGCGACCGCACGCGGGTCGACGCCCTCATTCCGGACGGACAGGGCGTCGTCGTGCAGACCTCGGCCGGCACCGTCCGCGCCGGCAAGGTCGTCCTCGCCGCCGACGCCTGGGCGAACGAACTCCTCGAACCCCTCGGCGCGGCGATCCCGCTCGACGTCATGCAGGAGCAGGTCACCTACTTCCGCCCATCGGACGCCGAGCTGCTCGACCGCGAGCGGTTCCCGGTGTGGATCTGGGAGGACGAGGAGTGCTACTACGGGTTCCCGACCTTCGGCGAACCGACCGTGAAGGCCGCCCGTGACGTCTCGGAGAACCGCATGTCGCCGGCCGAGCGCACCTTCGTGCCGTCGCCGGAGCTCACCGGACAGCTGGCCGACTTCATGGCGGACCTCGTGCCGGCGTCCGGACCGGAACTCCGCACCGTGACCTGTCAGTACGCGCTCACCCCCGACCGGAACTTCGTCCTCGGCCCGCTCGACGAGCATCCCGACGTCATCGTCGCCCTCGCCGCCGGGCACGGATTCAAGTTCACGCCCGCGTTCGGCCGGATCCTCGCGGAGCTCGCCCTCGACGGTGAGACGAGCGACGACGTCTCGAGCTTCCGCCCGTCGCAGGCACGCCGTGCCGACCGCGTCTCACCGATGCCGATCTCCGCGAGCTGATCCCCATGGCGCGATACCTCGTCTCACGGATCCTGTCGTCGCTGTTCGTCCTGTTCGTCCTCTCCGTCCTCGTGTTCTCGATGGTGCGGGTCATCCCGGGCGACCCGCTGTCGGCGTTCGCGGACCCCTCGAACCCCGACCCCGCGGCGCTCGACGCCCTCCGCACCGAACTCGGCCTCGACCGGCCCTGGTTGACCCAGTACCTCGTCTGGCTGCTCGGCGTGCTGCAGGGGGACTTCGGCCGGGCCATCACCGTCCCGAACGAGGTCTCCAACCTCATCGCCCAGCGCCTCCCATTCAGCCTCACCCTCGCCGTCATGGCGACGCTGTTCGGGACGGTGCTCGGCATCCCGGCCGGGGTGCTCGCCGCGACCCGGTGGCGTCGGGCACCGGACAACACCGTCCGCGGGCTGTCCTTCGTGCTCCTCGCGACCCCGCCGTTCGTCCTCGGAACCGTCCTCATCCTCGTGAACTCCCTCACCCTGCGACTCCCGCTCGTCGGCACGGCCGGCGCGAGCGGCGATCCGTTACGCCTCGTGGGGGTGCTCGTCCTGCCCGCCCTGCTCATCGGGCTCGTGCTGGCGGCGATCGTCGCCCGGTACACCCGCGGCACCCTGCTCGACACGCTCGGCCAGGACTTCGTCCGGACCGCCAGGGCCAAGGGGGCGTCGCCGTCCCGACTGGTCGGCCGACATGCGCTGCGCAACGCGCTCATCCCCGTCACGACCGTCATCGGGATCGAGCTCGCCGCGCTCGTCGGCGGGACGGTCGTCATCGAGACCGTGTTCGCGCTCCCGGGGATGGGCTCGCTCCTCCTCACCGGCATCCGCTCATCGGACTACCCGATCATCCAGGCGACCGTCCTGCTCATCGGCGCGGTCTACGTGCTCATCAACTTCATCGTCGATCTCATCTACCCGCTGATCGACCCACGAGTGAGGGTCCACACGTCATGACGGTCACCCGCGCCATCGCGCTCGCAGCGGTCGCCGGCAGACGCCGACGCCGCAACCGGTTCGGCCCCGCCTTCTGGAGCGGATCCATCATCCTCGTCGGCATCCTCCTGCTCGCCGCCTGGATGACCCTCGCACCGCCACACGACCCGTTCGCGGCGTCCGGGCCGGCACTCGCCGGGCCGAGCCTCGACCATCTCCTCGGCACCGACAACCTCGGCCGCGACAACCTCACCCGGCTGGCGCTCGCCGCGCGGACCAGCCTGCTCATCTCGGGGGCCGCCGCGCTGCTCGGCGCCGTCATCGGGACGACACTGGGGCTCGTGGCCGGGTACCTCGGCGGCTGGGTCGACGCGATCATCATGCGGATCGTGGACGCGGCGCTCGCCCTGCCGGCGATCCTCGTCGCCCTCGTGGTCGGGGTCGTCATCGGCACCGGGCCCTGGCCGCTCATCATCGCGCTGGGGCTCGTCTTCGCTCCGGGCTTCGCCCGCGTCATGCGGGCCCCGGTCATCGCCCTGCGCGAACGGGACTTCGTCCTCGCGGCGACGCTGAGCGGCGTGCGTGGACACCGGGTGATCGCCGAACACCTGTTGCCCAACGTGCTGACGCCGCTGTTCGTGCAGTTCGCCTCCGTCGCCTCACAGGTGGTCCTCATCGAGGCCGCCCTCAGCTACCTCGGGCAGGGCGTCCAGGCCCCCGAGCCATCGGCCGGTCGCATGATCAGCGAGTTCACGCGGTTCATGCAGGTGCAGCCGCTGCTGATCATCCTCCCCTCCCTCGTGATCATCCTGCTGTCGGCGGCGTGGAACCTCCTCGCCGACGGGCTGCAGGACTACTTCGCGCCGAGACGGGAACCCGCCTTCTCGCTCGGTCGCCCACGCCGGCGACGGGCAGCCGCGGCAGCACAGCACGGTACGTCATCCAGCACCACCATCGACGCGGCGTCCACGGACGACGCTCCAGAGAAGAGGCAGCAATGAAGACTCGCATCCTCGCGGGGACGGTCGCCATCGTGGCGGCGTCCCTCGCGCTCAGCGGCTGTGCGCCGGCCGGTCCCGCCGGCGACACGGGCGGCGACCCCGTCGCCGGCGGCACCCTCCACTGGGGCGTCCCGGCCGAACCGTCCGCGGGCGGTCTCGACCCGATGGCCGCCAGTGCGATCGCCGCCGAGGTCATCAACGCGGTCGCCTACGACACGCTCCTCGCGAAGGACGACGACGGTGAGGTCGTCCCCGCCCTCGCCACCGAGTGGTCCCAGCCGGACGAGCTCACCTGGGTGTTCGAGCTGCGCGACGACGTCACCTTCGCCGACGGCAGTGCGTTCAGCGCCGACGACGTCGTGTATTCCTTCAATCTGATGAAGGAGGCGACCACCTCCGCGAGCACGTACCTCGCGAACGTCTCGAGCATCGAGAAGACCGGAGACACCCAGGTCACGTTCCGGTTCAGCGCACCGGACGGCACGTTCCTGGACGCCGTGTCTGCCCGCCAGACGTTCTTCATCGTGAGCGAGGAGGGGTACGGGGCTGCGACGCCCGACGAGCGGCAGCGGACGACCTTCGGGACCGGCGCGTTCCAGGTGACCGACTGGAGCGACGGTGTCAGCGTCACGATGGAGAAGAACGAGAACGCCTGGCAGGACACGAAGCCGTACCTGGACGAGATCGTCTTCGACTTCATCCCCGACGAGTCCGCGCGCCTCGCCGCGCTGCAGCAGGGGAGCATCCAGGCCGCGTACTTCATCGACGGCAGCCTCGCCGATCAGGCCGTCCAGGCGGGCTTCACCCTCGGTGAGGCCTCCTACCGTCAGAACCTCGCCATCTACATCAACCCGGAGACCGGGCCGCTCGCCGACATCGACGTCCGTCGGGCCGTCGCGCTGTCCCTCGACCGCCAGGCGCTCGTCGACACGGCGATGCTCGGCTACGCCGCGCTCTCGTTCGTGCCCCCGGCCGGTGACCCCGGTGCCCTCGACCCGGCAGGCCTGCCCTACTACGAGCGCGACGTCGACCAGGCGAAGCAGCTCCTCGCCGACGCCGGCCAGCCGAACCCGACCATCACGCTCAGCTACATGGGCGACATCGCGCAGTCGCACCACCCCGTCTACGAGATGATGCAGCAGCAGCTCGCCGAAGCGGGGATCACCCTGAAGCTCGACGCGAAGCCGCTGTCGGAGATCGCTCCGGTCTTCACGACCGGTGAGAGCTGGACGGACCTCGTCGCCATCCCGGGCAGCCCCCGCGCCGCGTCGCTGTTTTACTATGACCCCGTCCTCGTCGACGGCGGCGTGTACAACCACTGGGAGGGCAACCCGGAGGCGGACGCCGCACGAGAACTGTTCCAGCAGGCGAAGAGCGCCTCGGACCCGGCGGAGTACGCGAAGCTCGTCGACCAGCTGGCGGAAGAGGCGGCCGAGCAGGTGCTGGAGATCGTGCCGGTCGCGGTCCCCGTCTACTTCGAGGTCTGGGACAGCGCGAAGCTGCACGACTACCAGAGCGACGCGTACTACTCCCGGTACCGGCTCGACGAGGCCTGGCTGAGCCAGTAGTCCGTCGCCCGTCGCCCACCCCTCCCGCACCACCCGAGCGAAAGCTGGTCTGACCCATGGATCGAGACGTCGACGCCCTCCACGTGGAGGGGCTGAGCATCGCCTACGGCGGCGCTGCGCCATCGGTGCAGGACGTGTCCCTGCGGGTCGGCCCGGGGGAGATCGTCGGGGTGATCGGCGAGTCCGGGAGTGGCAAGTCCAGCATCGCGCTCGCGATGATGGGGCTGCTGCCGGACTCGGCGACGGTCACGGCGTCCCGTCTCGACGTCGCGGGGACCGACATGCAGGGCGCCACGGAACGCGACTGGTCGGCGCTCCGCGGTTCGCGCGCCTCGATGGTGTTCCAGGAGCCGATGTCCGCCCTCAACCCGTGCATGCGGATCGGGGCGCAGATCGCCGAGGTCCTCCGGATCCACGGCGTCGCCGACAAGCGGACGGCCAGGGCACGGGCGTTGGAGATCCTCCACCTCGTGCGGATGCCCGACGCGGAACGTCGGCTCGGCTACTACCCCCACCAACTGTCCGGCGGTCAACGCCAGCGAGTCGTGATCGCCATCGCGGTGGCCGCCGGACCGACCCTGCTCGTCGCCGACGAGCCGACGACCGCCCTCGACGTGACGGTGCAGGCCCAGATCCTCGAGCTGCTCCGGACCCTGCGCGACGAGACGGGGATGGGGGTGCTCTTCATCAGCCACGATCTCGGGGTCATCGGACAGCTCTGCGAACGGGTCGCCGTGATGTACCGCGGGCGCATCGTCGAGACCGGCCGCGCCGAGCGGGTCCTCGCCGACCCACGGCATCCGTACACGAAGGCGCTCCTCGAGAGCATCCCGCGGCCGTCGGTCCCGGTCCGGTCACCACTGGCGGTCATCCCCGCCGACAACGACTTCGCCGACGCCCCGGCGGTCCTGGAGGGGGTCCGATGAACGACACCCTGCTCCGCGTCGACGGCGTCACGCAGCGGTTCGGCCACGGCGAGCACGCCACGCTCGCCCTCGACGACGTGTCCCTCGAGGTGCGTCGCGGCGAGACCCTCGGCCTCGTCGGCGAGTCCGGCTCCGGGAAGAGCACGCTCGCTCGCGCGATCCTGCTCATGCGCCGCCCCAGTTCGGGCCGTGTCGAGTTCGACGGCGAGGACGTCTCGCGGCTCCGCGGGTCCGCGTTGCGCACGCACCGTCGGCGGGTGCAGATGGTGTTCCAGGACCCCAACGACTCCCTCGACCCTCGGTTCACCGTGGCGCGGTCCATCGCCGAACCGCTCGTGGCGGCGGGCATGGGTGCGGCCGGGCGTCGGGCACGGGTCGTCGAGTCGCTCCATCAGGTCGGACTGCCCGGAGACGCCGCCGGTCGGTTCCCGCACGAGTTCTCCGGCGGACAACGGCAACGCATCGCGATCGCCCGGGCCATGGCGGCGAAGCCGGAGTTCGTCGTCCTGGACGAGCCGACCTCCGCTCTCGACGTGTCCGTCCAGGCCCAGGTGCTCAACCTGCTCGTCCGACTCCAGGAGGAGACCGGCGTCACCTACCTCTTCATCACCCACAACCTCGCGGTCGTCCACCACGTCGCGCATCGGGTGGCGGTGATGCGCAACGGCCGCGTCGTCGAGGAGGGCACGGGGGAGCAGGTCATGACGAGGCCGCAGGACGCCTACACGCGCGAACTCCTCGAGTCGATGCCCGTCCTCTACCGGACCTGACCCCACCACCGATCGACGACCAGCAGGAGGAACCCGATGCGCGTGCAACGACTCGGCGACAACGCCCATGAGGTGGCGCTGTACGAGGGCCCTGGCCGGATCGATCTGGAGTGGTACTTCCAGCAGACCACGGCCCTGCCGTCGTCGGTCATGCGGTACCGCCTCGAACCGGGAGCGGCCGAGGGTGAGCATCTCCACCTGGAGGGCGACGACTCGAGCTGTTCACCGAACAGTTCCGACGAACTGTACGTCGTCACCGCCGGCGAACTCGTCGTGACCTCGGGCGAGCATCGGAGGCGGTTGCGATCCGGCGACGCGTTCTACGCGCCGGCCGGGCTCGTCCACGGTGTCCGCAACGAGTCCGACACCGTCGCCGAGATGATCCTCGTCTTCGGCCAGCCGACGGGGAACCCGTTCCCGCAATCCGGCGAGGAGCCCTTCCCCACGGACGCGGATCGCTGAACCGGCGACCTCGGCTACCGTCCGGCCTGCAACTGCTCCCGGAGCTCGTCGAGGCGGACGGCGATGCCGAGCCGGAACATGCGCTCGTCCTCGCGCCAGGACGCTCCGAGCACCTGGTCCAGGCGGTCGAGCCGTTGCAGGATCGTGTTCGTGTGGAAGTTGAGGGCCCGCGCGGTCCGGGTGGGGCTCGCGTTGTTCCGCACGAACGCGCGCAAGGTGCCCAGCAGGTCCGCGTTCCGCTCCGCGTCGTACCGCCGGACGAGTCCGATGGTGTCACGCAGGAAGTCGGCCAGGGCCCGCGCATCGGTGTCGAAGATCGCGGAGTAGGGCAGGAAGTCGTCGGTCGATGCGGTGAGGTCCGTGAGTTCGAGCGCCGCGATGAGCCTGGCGGTGCGCATCGCGGTCGTGAACGAGGAGGCGAGGGCACCGGGAGCCGCACGGGGGACGACGGCGACCACCGGATGCTGGAGGCCCGACGCGATGTGCCGGCGGAGCGCCTCGGCGTCGAGGGGCCGACGGTCGGAGGCGTGCGCCGCGACGACGTACCCGCGGTATTCGCCCACGAGGGCGTGGTCGTCCAGTTGGCGGCTGAGCGCGCGGGCGGCCGCGGTCTGTTGATCGCCCGGGACCGCGAGCAGGAGCAGGCAGTCCAGTGCCTGCAGGTCGATCCCGAGGCGACGCGCGCGTCGCTCGACGTCGGTCCGTCGTTCGGGCACGTCGTCGAGGAGGTCGGCGATGAGTTCGCTGCGGATCCGGTGGTCGGCCCCGGACGCGGCCTCCTGTTGGAGTTCGAGGAGCGCCGCGACCTGGGCGGCGCGCTCGACGGTGCGGATGTCGACGGCGCCGAGGTCGAACGCCCCGTCGCCGAGGATCAGCGCACCGAAGTGCCGGGTCCCGGCCGACAGAGCGGCGATCGCCCCGACACCGCCACTCGCGACCGTGACGCAGTGCCCGGAACGCCGGCTCTCGGCGATGGCCGCTCGGGCGTCGTCGTCGAGGTCGAGCATGCCGGCCGAGAGCGGCAGGCCGGCGGCGGCGATCACGCGGTCCTGCGCGTCCGTCACGGCGACGGCCCGGCCGAGTGCGGTGGCGAGCGTCTCGGCGACCGGTGCGAACCCGCCCCCGGCGAGGACCGCCTGCACGAGTTCCTGGTGGACGGTGTTCGCGCGGTCGCGCTCGACGAGATGCGCCGTGAGGTCGGCGAGGGTCCGGCGGCTGGCGTCCTCCGAGTCCTGCAGATCGCGCAGGGTCTGCGTCGTCTGCAGGATCACCGAGGCGTGGTCGGCGAGCGCCGAGAGGAGTGCGACCTCCTCGGCGGAGAAGTCCTTCCGGTCGCGGTTGCCGACGAAGAGCACCCCGAGCACGTCGTCGCTCGTGAGCATGGGCACGCCGAGCAGCGACACGAGCCCTTCCGCGGCGACGGCGTCGTCGATCCCGCGTTCGTGTCGATCGGTCGTGTAGTCGGAGTACTCGGCGACCCACTGCGCCGTCCGTGATTCGACGACGACGCTCGCGAGCCCACGACCCGGCGGCACGCGGAGGGTCTGGAAGGAGGCGCTGACGGAGCCGCTCGTCTCACGGACCCGCAGCTCGTGGGTGACGGGGTCGAACTCGGACAGGTAGGCGAGGTCGACGCCCATCATCTCGTGGGCGCGCTGGACGAGCCGGGCGAGCACGGCGTCACTGTCGCGGAGCTCGGCGAGTTCGCGGGCACTGGAGAACAGGGCGGACAACTCGTGTTCGCGGCGTCGCAGCCGGATCAGTTCCTGCTGGGGATCGGCATCGGCGTGATCGAAACCGGTGGCCGTTCGCGCGTCGGCAGGCTCTCGCATCGGGTCTCCTGACTGGTCCCTCAGGAGTCTAAGGTGATCGTCCGTCGAGAGGCGTGTGTCATCCACCCACACGATCGCAGATCCACTGAGTCATCCGCCCATCGTCGTCGATGATCCCCGCTCGTAGGGTCATCATGACCGCAGCGCCGAGGACCCGGTGTCTGCCTGTACCGAAGGGCGAGCCATGCCGAGAAACAGCCGAATCCAGGGGCTGCGCGACCACACCACCGACGAGCGACTCGAGCTCGTCGCCGAGGGTGCCGGCGTGCCGGTCGGGGCGCTCGCCGCCCTGCATCCCGACGCCGGGCTGTCGATCGCCCAAGCGGACCACCTGGTCGAGAACGTCGTCGGCGTCATCGCCATCCCGGTGGGTGTCGCCACCAACTTCACCGTCGACGGCGAGGATCGCCTCGTCCCCATGGCGACGGAGGAACCCAGCGTCGTCGCCGCGGCCTCCAACGCAGCCCGGATCGCGCGCGTGCACGGCGGGTTCCGCACCTCGTCGTCGGGTGACGTGATGATCGCGCAGATCCAGATCCTCGACGCGGTCGACCCGCACGCCGCACGACTCCGGGTCCTGGAGGCGCGCGAGGAACTGCTCGCCCTCGCGAACGAGCTGGACCCGATCCTCGTCTCCTTCGGCGGGGGTGCCAGGGACATCGAAGTCCGGGTCCTGCCGACGCGGGTGGGCACCCAGGTCATCGTCCACCTCCACGTCGACGTCCGTGACGCCATGGGCGCGAACGCCGTCAACACCATGGCGGAGGCCATCGCACCGCGTCTCGCCGAGATCGCCGGCTCGCGCACCCTGCTGCGGATCCTCACGAACAAGGCCGACCAGCGCATCACCCGCGCCAGGGCCGTCTTCGACGTCGAACTCCTCGGCGGCCCACAGGTGGTCGCAGACATCGTCGCCGCGAGCGCCTTCGCCGAAGCCGACCCGTACCGCGCCGCCACGCACAACAAGGGCATCATGAACGGCATCACCGCCGTCGTCCTCGCCACCGGCAACGACACCCGCGCGGTCGAGGCGGGCTGCCACTCCCACGCCGCGCGGTCCGGCCGGTACTCGGCGCTGTCGCAGTTCGAACAGGACGCCGACGGGAACCTCGTCGGCACGATCGAGGTCCCGCTGGCCGTCGGGCTCGTCGGGGGAGCCACGAAGGCGCACCCGACCGCGCAGGCGGGCGTCACCCTCCTCGGCGTCGAGACGGCCAGGGAACTGGCGGCCGTCATCGCCTCCGTCGGCCTCGCCCAGAACCTGGCCGCCTGTCGTGCGCTCGCCGCGGAGGGTATCCAGCGCGGCCACATGACCCTGCACGCGAGGACGATCGCGGCGAGCGCCGGTGCGACGGTGGACGAGATCGGCGCGGTGGCGGCGCGGATCGTCGCCGACCGTCGGATCCGGGTCGAGTACGCGCGCGAGGTCCTCGACGAGCTCCGGGCCGGAACCGCATGAGCGGGCTCCCACGGCCACGGGTGGAGCCGGTCGACGGGCTGCCGACGCGTGTGCGCGTGTACGAGGTGGCGCCGCGTGACGGGTTGCAGGCCGAGACGGACATCCTGCCCACCGCGGTGAAGGCGGAGCTGTGTCGGCGCCTGTACGAGGCGGGGTCGCGCGATCTCGAGGTGACGAGTTTCGTGCCGGCCACCTGGATCCCGCAGTTCGCGGATGCGGAACGACTCGTCGCGGGGCTCGAGGTGCCGTCGGGGGCCCGTGCCGTCGCCCTGGTGCCGAACCTGCGAGGCCTGCATCGTGCGTTGGACGCGGGCATCCGTGCGGTGTCGGTGGTCGTCAGCGCCTCGGAGTCCTTCGCGCGGGCGAACCTCAACACCTCGCGCGAGGGAGCCATCGAACGGGCCGAGGAGGTCGTGGCGGCGGCGACCGCCGCCGACGTCCCGGTCCGCGGCTACGTGTCGATGGCGTTCGGCGATCCATGGGAGGGTGCCGTGGATCCGGCGACGGTCGTCGACGCGGTCGTCCGGCTGCACCGTGCCGGATGTTCGACGGTCGCGATCAGCGACACGATCGGCGTGGGGACCCCGGGGCTCACGACGCGGATGGTCCGGGACGTGCTCGACGCCGGGATCCCGGTCGAGGCGGTCGCGTTGCACCTCCACGACACCTACGGTCAGGGGCTCGCGAACGTGTATGCGGCGCTCTCGCTCGGGGTCGCGGAGTTCGACTCGTCGGTCGGTGGCCTGGGTCGGTGCCCGTACGCGAAGGGTGCCACCGGTAACCTCGCCACGGAGGACCTCGTGTGGATGCTCCACGGTCTCGGCATCGAGACCGGTCTCGACCTCGAGGCCCTCGCCGCGACGACCGCCTGGCTGTCGCGCGTCCGGGGCGTCGGAGCCCCGTCGAGCGTGGCGACGGCCTTCGCGGCCGCAGCGTCATCGGTCGATACCCCGAACGCCACTGGAGGCAGCAGATGAGGCACACCGACGAGTACGTGCTCGACGACGTCGAGGCGGTGCGCGCCCTCGTGCGTGAACACCCCTGGGCCACGGTGGTCAGTCACGTGCCGGGTCGGGGTCTCGTCTCCTCGCACTACCCGATGCTGCTCGACGAGGACGAGGACGGGATCGTCCTCCTCAGTCACGTCGGGCGTCCGGACGAGCGGCTGCACGAGCTCGGACAGCATGAGGCGATGGTGATCGTCTCCGGCCCACAGGGGTACGTGTCGCCGAGTTGGTACGACACGACGCCGGCGGTGCCCACCTGGAACTTCGCGGTCGCCCACCTGTACGGTGTGCCCGAGCTGCTGTCCGACGAGGAGAACCTGCGGGTGCTCGACCGCCTCGTGGCCCACTTCGAGCGGGTCCTGCCCGAGCCGTACCTGATGAACGGGACGATCGCGAACAGCGAGTACGCAGCCCGGATCGTCCACGGCACCGTCGGCTTCCGCATGCGCGTGACCCGGTTCGAGGCCAAGGAGAAGATGAGTCAGGACAAGCCGGCCGAGGTCGTGGAGCGCGTGATCGCGGCCCTCGGCGAGCCGGGACCGTATCGGAACCCGGCGCTGGCGGCACGGATGGGCGCGATCCACGGCATCGGCACCGGAGCCGCCGCGGCGACCACCGACGGCGGGGTGGCGGCATCGTGACGGACGCTGCGCTGACGCTGCTGAACGCGCGGCCGTACGGCCAGGATCCCGTCGACCTCGTGATCCGCGACGGTCGCATCGCCGGAATCGGCCCGGCAGGGACCCTCGAGACCGCCGGAGAGGTCGTCGACGTCGCCGGCCGCAGGATCGGGCCGGGCCTGTGGGACGCCCACGTCCACCTGACCCAGTGGGTGATCCAGCGGCGTCGGATCGACCTGACCGAGACCGCGAGCGCCGCCGACGTCCTGGCAGCCGTCCGTCGCGCGGTCGACACCGATGCACCGCTCACCGACGGATTCCTCATGGGGTACGGCTTCCGAGACGGCCTGTGGGCGCAGCCGGCGACGCTCGCCGCGTTGGAGGCCACCGAGTCGGACCTCCCCGTGATCCTCGTCAGCGGTGACCTGCACTGCGCGTGGATGAACACCCGGGCCGCGCACCGGCTCGGCCTGGAGCTCGACGCGAGCGGTGTCGTCGCCGAAGCACCGTGGATCGACGCACTGCAACGGATCGACCAGCACTCGGGGCTCGCCGTCCACGCCTATCGCGATGCTGCCGAGGACGCAGCGCGACGCGGTGTCGTCGGCGTCGTCGAATTCGAGAACACCGACAACCTCGGCGAGTGGTCGGAGCGCATCGCCGGCGGGGCGACGAGCCTGCGGATCGAGGCCGCCGCCTGGCCGGACCGCCTGGAATCCGTCATCGCTGCAGGGCTCCGCACCGGGGACCCGATCGACCCGGCCGGTCTCCTCACCATGGGCCGCCTGAAGGTCGTCGTCGACGGTTCCCTCAACACGCGGACCGCCTGGTGCTGGGACCCGTACCCGGGTGTCGATCCGTCGAGCCCGCACGCCTGCGGCGTCGAGAGCGTCTCGATCGACGAGCTCCGTCGGCTGTTGGAGCGTGCGAGGGGCGCCGGGATCGAGGCTGCCGTGCACGCCATCGGCGACCGTGCCAACACCGAGGTCCTCGACACCTTCGAAGCGCTGGGGATGCGCGGGGTCGTCGAGCACGCGCAGCTCGTGCGCGAGGAGGACCTCGCCCGGTTCGCCGAGCTCGGACTCATCGCGAGCGTGCAACCCGAGCACGCGATGGACGACCGCGACGTCGCCGATCGCCACTGGAGCGGCCGCACGGGTCGCGCCTTCGCCTTCGGATCGCTGCACCGTGCCGGGGTCGGGCTCCGGCTCGGATCCGACGCCCCGGTCTCGCCGCTGGACCCGTGGCTGGCGATCGCCGCTGCGACGACCAGGAGTCGCGACGGCCGCGACGCCTGGCACCCCGAACAACGGCTCCCGATGGACGTCGCCCTCGCGGCGAGCGTGCGGACGTCGATCGCGGTCGGACAACCCGCCGACCTCGTCATCACCGACCTCGACCCACTCAGCACCGACCCCGAGCGGTTGCGGTCGATGCCGGTGTCCGCGACCCTGCTCGGCGGCCGCTTCACGTGGAGGGCCATCTGATGCGCGGGTCACAGCTGTTCAGCAACGCGCGGGTCTTCACCGGCACCGACGAGACGGGGTTCGCCTCGGCGTTCCGCATCGTCGACGGACGCTTCGACTGGGTGGGCGATGCGGCGGACGTCGCAGGCGAGCCCGCCGTCGACCTCGGCGGGCGGACGGTGCTGCCCGGCCTCATCGACAGCCACACCCATCCGGCGCTCATGGCCGCCACCGCCGTGGCAGCCGAGTGCTTCCCGCCGTCCGTGGTGTCGATCACCGGCCTCGTCGACCGCCTCCGCGAGCACGCGGCGACCCTGACCTCAGCGAGCGCCTGGGTCCTCGGTCGCGGCTTCGACGACACGAAGTTCCCCGAGGGACGCATGCCGACGGCGGCGGACCTCGACGCCGTGTCCACCGAGCGGCCTGTCCTCGTCTGGCGTTGCGACGCCCACTCCGCCGTCTGCAACAGCGCGGCGCTCAGACTCGCGGGCATCACCGCCACGACACCCGACCCGCCCGGCGCGCGCTTCGAACGTGGACCGGCCGGCGAACCGAACGGCGTCCTCACCGAGATCGCCGCGGTCGAGGCCGTCTCGCGGTTCATCCCGGTCCCGGAGCGCGAGGAACAGCTCGCATCGTTGGTGGCGATCGGCGAGGAACTGGCGTCCCGCGGGATCGTGGCGGTGTGCGACCTGCTGTCGAACCGGCTGCACGACCCCCTCGACGCCTTCCGGAGCGCCGCCGATCAGGGCCTGCGCACCCGGGTCGCCCTCTACCCGGGGTGGGATCCGTCCGCGCCGCTCGCCGAGCTGACCGAGGACGACCGCGAGGGTCGGATCCGCATCGGCGGGGTCAAGGTCGTCCTCGACGGGGCCTACTCGAACCGCACGGCCTGGGTCGCCGAACCGTACCCGGAGTCCTGCGACCACGGACTCCGCCTCGTCGACGACGAGGACGTCCTCGCCGCAGGCGCCTGGGCTCGCCGCAACGGCGTCCAGCTCGCCGTGCACGCCATGGGTGACCGCGCCCTCGATCGCGTCGCGAGCCTCTTCGAACACGAGGAACCCTGGCTCGACGGGATCCCGTCGGTCCGGATCGAGCACGCCACCATCATCAGCGAGCCCTACGCCGAACGACTCAGGTCCGCTCGGATGACGTTCGGGATCGCCACCCACACCGTCTTCTTCTTCGCCGAGTACGACGGGTACGAGCTGGCCCTGCGCGCCGAACAGGTGCCGGACGCCTACCCGATCGCGCGGCTGTACCGCACGATCGAACCGCTCGCGCTGTCTTCGGACCGTCCTGCGACCGCGTGGAGTGGCGCGGACGACGTCATGCTGAGCGTGGAGGCCGCGGTCCGACGCCAGGCCTACAACGGCGCCGACTTCGTCCCGGCCGAGGCGATCAGCGTCGCCCAAGCACTGCTGCTGTACACCGGACGGGCCGCGCTGCTCTCGCCCCTCGAGGGCGTCGGCCGGATCGCTCCCGGATACGACGGCAGCTTCGCCGTCCTCGACCGCGACGTCTTCAGCGTGCCCACGGACGAGATCGCCGCCGTGCGGGTCGCCGAGACGTGGATCGACGGTGAGCAGGTGTACCGGCGTCCGCCGGAGGACGAGGAGGACCGGACATGACGACGTTCCAGGAGGATGCGACCACACTGCTCGAGGCGCTCGTGGCCGTCCGGCGCGAACTGCATCGGGCCGTCGAGGTCGGGCTGGACCTGCCGGCGACCCAGCTGATCATCCTGCGCGAGCTGGCCGACCTCGGGCTCGAGATCACGACCGGGGACGGCATCTCCTCCGTGGTCGCTGTCCTGCGCGGCGACCTCCCCGGGCCGACCGTCCTCCTCCGATCCGACATGGACGGGCTGCCCGTCACCGAGGCGACCGGGCTCCCGTTCGCCGCGACGTCGGGGGCGATGCACGCCTGCGGTCACGATCTGCACATGGCCGGCCTCCTCGGTGCGGTCCGCCTCCTCGTGGCCCGTCGCGACCGGCTCGCCGGCACCGTCGTGTTCATGTTCCAGCCCGGTGAGGAGGGGCAGGCTGGCGCCAGGGTCATGCTCGATGCCGGACTCCTCGACGTCGCGGGGGAGCGACCCGTCGCGGCCTACGCGCTCCACGTCGACCCCAGCACCCGCCGCGGCGACCTCGTCACCCGGGAGGGCGCGATGATGGCGAGCGCCAACGCGCTGCGCGTCACCGTCCGTGGGACGGGCGGTCACGCGGCGTTCCCGCATCTCGCCGTCGACCCGGTGCCGGTGGCCGCGCACCTCATCCTGGCCGTGCAGACCTTCGCGGCGCGTCGGTTGCCGGCCACCGATCAGGCCGTCATCTCCATCACCCGCCTCGGCAGTGACTCGGAGGCGAGCAACGTCCTGGCGTCGGCGGTCAGCCTCGAGGCGAACATTCGCACGCTGTCGAAGGCCACGCTCACGACGGTGCGTGAGCAGCTGCCTGAGCTGCTGCGGGCCATCGCGGAAGCGCACGGCTGCACCCTGGAGTCGACGTTCATCGAGTCCTACCCGGTCACCGTCAACGACCCCGCCGAGACACGGTTCGTGCTCGGCGCCCTCGACGCGCTCGTCGGACCCGACCGGGTGGTCCGGCAGGAGGCCCCGTCGATGGCGTCCGAGGACTTCGCCTACGTGCTCGACGAGGTCCCGGGAACGCTCGTCTTCGTCGGTGCGGCACCCGAGGGTGGGTCTCCAGCGCTCCACTCGGAACGGGCCGTCTTCGACGACAGCGTCCTGGGCCTCCAGGCCACGGTCCTCGCCGAGCTCGCGTGGCAGCGGCTCCAGCTGCGCTGATGCGCGGGTGGTCGACCCGAACGGCCCGCGAGATCCCCGACACCTGGGGGATCGGGTGTCCCCTGGATGGGTAGCATTGACTCGTTCCGGATTCCGACGACGAGAGGGCACGCGTGATCACCGCAGAGGACATCACGAGGCGTGCCGCGATCGCCGAGTACCAGATCGTCGGCCGCCCGCCCGAGACCGATCTCGAGAGCCTGGTCCAATTGGCGGCGACGATGTGCGACGTGCCGAAGGCCGTCATCAACATCATCGACGACCGCTTCCAGCACCAGGTCGCCGCGGTGGGGCTCGAGCCCGCGAGTTGCTCGCGTGAGGACTCGATGTGCGCGGTCGTGTTCCAGCAGCAGGCGCAGACGATGGTCCCCGACGCCCGCGAGGACGAGCGCTTCGCGTCGAACCCCTTCGTCACCGGCGAGGTCGCGAACGTCCGCTTCTACGCCTCGAGTCCGCTCGTCACGCCGGACGGGGTGCCCATCGGGACCCTGTGCATCTTCGACGACCGGGTGCGCGACCTCGCCCCGGAGCACGGCCGGGCGCTGGACCTGCTCGCCCGGCAGGTCGTCGACGTCCTCGAGCTGCTCCGCCTCACACACGAACTCGGCCAATCGAACGAGCAGCTCGCGCAGTTCGCCGGACAGGTGAGCCACGACCTGCGCAACCCGCTCATGGCGGTCTCCGGGTTCCTCGAACTCGCGACCGACAGTCCCGAGATGGCGAACGCACCGCACGCGGCGAAGGCGCTCGCCCGGGCCGAGTCCGCCGCCGACCGGATGGCCGTGATGATCACCGACCTGCTGGACTTCGCCCGGATCGGTGGCGCCCGTCCGCGGCGCGAGACGATCGACCTCGAGCCGCTCGTCTCCTCGGTGATCGAAGACCTCGATGCGGTCATCGTCGCGACCGGTGCGACCGTCGTCGTCGACACGCCGCTGCCGGTGCACGGCGACGAGACGCTGCTGCGCGCGCTGCTGCAGAACCTGATCGCGAACGCGGTGAAGTTCAGTGCGGCGGACGGGGCCGTCCCGCACGTGCTCGTGCAGGCCGAACGGGTCTCCGCCGGGGTGCTGGTCGCGGTCGAGGACAACGGTCCCGGTGTCGCGCCGGAGCAGCGCGAACGCGTCTTCGATCTCATGGAACGTGCGGCAGGGAGTGAGGTCGCCGGCCTCGGCATCGGCCTCTCGACCTGTCGGCGGATCGTCGAGGCGCACGGTGGCCGGATCGAGATCGACGAGTCCGGGCTCGGGGGAGCGAGCGTCTGGTTCCTGCTGCCGGACCCCCGTTCAGCGGGCTGAGCCTCCTCCGCGCGCCCGGTGCCGACGAACACCCGAGCGGTTGGCGCACCGCACCGAGCAGTACCGCTGCCGACCGTTGCGGGTGACGTCGACGACGACGTTCCGACAGGTGTCGCCCGGTTCCGACCCGGCGGCACAGCGGCTGAGACGCTGCATGCCCCGGGTGGTGAGGTGCAGGGCCGTCCCGACGCTGATCACGGCGGCGAGCACCGCCGGCAGGGTCTGATGCTCGTCACGGTAGTGGAGATGCCAGCCTTCACCATCATGGTCGGTCAGCCGCGGGAACGCGGCCGCTGAGGCCATCTGCCGGTTGAGCGCCGCCGCCCTGGCCTGGTCGTCCGTCGCGTCCACGACCGTCAGCCACTCGTCGATGACGGCGCGCACCCGCCGATGGTCGTCGACCGCTTCGGTGAACGGCATCGTCATCCCGTGCTCGCGGGTGCGATCGACGATGCCGTCCCGGTCGTCGGGCCAGGCGTTCGCGAGTGACGCGGCGAGCAGGACCGCATACGATCCGTAAGGGTTGAGATGCATAACGCCATTACATCATGGTTGACGCATGACCATCCTCGACGCACCACCACAGCCGTCCGCTCCGACCACCGAGCTGTCCGATGCACACCCGCACACCTGGACGACCGAGTCGGCGCACACCACCTCGGAAGGCCGCCTCCGCTACCTCCGGTGCGCTTCCTGCGGGTCCCGCCGGATCGTCCTCGAGCCGTACGAGGAGCTCGGGGCCGTCGCCGTCACCCGCCACGACATCCCGTCACGGTGACGTCCCTCCCGTCGTGCGCGTTAGCGTTGGACCGAGGGGCTGCGGAACCGCGCCCGCCGAGCGAGGAGAGGAACCCCATGAGCGCCGACGTCTGGCTCGACAAGGAATCACCCGAGGTCTACCAGGCGCTCGTCGAGACCGGTCGTGCAGCGGGCCGCGCCGCGCTCGCCGCCGGCATCGACAAGCGCCTCATCGAGCTCGTCCGGATCCGCGCCTCCCAGATCAACGGGTGCGCCTACTGCCTGCGCATCCACGTGGCCGACGCGATCGCGCTCGGCGAGACCACCGAACGCCTGGCGATCCTGTCCGCCTGGCGGGACACCACCTACTTCAGCCCGGTCGAACAGGCGGCGCTCGCGATCACCGAGGACGTCACCCTCATCGCGGACGTGCAACACCGCCGGCGACTGCCGGACGACGACCTGTCGACGCTCACGAACGGTCAGATCGCCGCGGTCCGGTGGTTGGCGATCGTCATCAACGCCTTCAACCGCGTCTCGATCACGAGCCACCACCCGGTGCACCCGGACGCGGCGCACTGACCCGGGTCAGTCCTTCCGCCGCCTCGCCCCGCGGAACCATGCTGCGACGCGGGTGCCCAGGGAATCGGAGTACTCGTTCGACAGGTCGAGCGTCTCCTTGCTCAGATCGCCACCGTTCCTGATCGCCTCGAGCGCACGGAGCGCACGCGCCTCCTGCTCGGCCGCCCGTCTCCTGCGCTCGTCCTCACCCATGCGCCCAGCCTAGACGCGGTCGGCGTCGGCACCGGGCCCGACGGTGACGTGGTGTCGGCCGATGGGCAGCATGAGCGGTTTCCCGGAGGTGGGGTCGGTGATCACCTGGTTCTGGAGACCGAACACGGCGCGGACGGTCGCTTCCGTCAGCACCTCACGTGGGGTGCCGGCCGCGTGGAGTCGCCCGCCGGCGAGGGCGATGAGGTGGTCGGCGTACCGTGCGGCGAGGTTGAGGTCGTGGAGCACCATCACGATCGTGGTGCCGCGGGAGCGGTTGAGGTCGGTGAGGAGGTCGAGCACCTCGACTTGATGGCTGACGTCGAGGAAGGTGGTCGGTTCGTCGAGGAGGAGCAGGTCCGTCTGCTGGGCGAGTGCCATCGCGATCCACACCCGCTGGCGTTGCCCGCCGGACAGTTCGTCCACATGCCGGTCGGCGAGCTCGCTCGTCTCGGTGGCGTCGAGCGCCGCGGCGACGGCGACGTCGTCCTCCGTGCTCCACCGCGAGAGGATGCCCTGGTGGGGATGCCTGCCACGACCGACGAGGTCGGCGACGGTGATGCCCTCCGGCGCGATCGGCGACTGCGGGAGGAGGCCGAGCGTGCGTGCGAGCTGCTTGGCCGGCGTCCGGTGGACCTCCTTGCCGTCGAGGACGACCCGTCCACCGCGCGGGGCGAGCAGACGCGACATCGACCGGAGCAGGGTGGACTTCCCACAGGCGTTGGCGCCGACGATCGCCGTCACCTTGCCCGGTGGGACGACGAGGTCCAGGTGCTCGATGACGGTGCGATCGCCGTATCCGAGGGTGAGTCGCTCGACGAGGAGCTGATGATCGGTGGTCACGGGGTGCCTCCCGGGCGCGGAGTCGAGACGGGGGTCGGAGCGCCGCGGGGCCGCGTCACAGCGAGCCTCCGGAGCGGTTCGTGCGGATGATGAGCCAGATGAGGAACGGGGAGCCGAGGACGCCGGTCACGACGCCGACCGGGTAGCGGGTACCGAGCAGGTACTGTCCGGCCAGGTCGGCGACCAGCACGAGGAGCGCGCCGACCAGGGCGGCGGGGACGAGCATCGAGCCGCCGCGACCGACGATGCGGGACGCGATGGGGCCGGACAGGAACGCGACGAACGCGATCGGACCGGAGGCGGCGGTCGCGAACGCGATCAGGCCGACGGCGGCCACGATGACGATCAACCGCGTGCGGTCCACCCGGACCCCCAGGGCGGCGGCGGTGTCGTCGCCCAGCTGGGTCGCGGCGAGGTTCCTCGACTGGCCGAGGAGGACCGGTCCGAGCACGAACAGGGCCGCGACGACCGGCCAGACCTGGGCCCAGTTGGTGCCGTTGAGGCTCCCGGTCAGCCAGCGGGTCGCCTCCTGGAGGTCCCACTGGGCGGCACGGGACAGGATGTAGGCGGTGACGCTGTCGAGCATGGCCGCGATGCCGATCCCGATGAGGATGAGGCGCGTGCCCGCCACCCCGCTGCGGTACGACAGCAGGTAGACGAGGACGGCGACGGCCAGGCCCACGACGATCGCGAAGACGGAGACCGCGGTCGCGCCGAGCGAGAGGGTGACGATGGCGAACGCCGCCGCGGCGCTCGATCCGGCGCTGATCCCGATGATGTCGGGACTCGCGAGCGGGTTCCGGAGCATCGTCTGGAAGGTGACCCCCGCGAGACCGAAGGAGGCGCCGGCGATGACCGCGAGGACGGCTCGGGGGAGGCGGAGCCGACCGACGGTGAAGCCCGCGCCGGCGACGTCTTCGCCGAGGATGACGCGGACGACGTCCACCGGTGTGTAGAGCGTGTTCCCGACCATGAGGGAGACGAGGAACACGGCGACGATGAGCGCTCCGAGCACGCCCATGACGAGACCTCGGCGCCGCATCCGCGCGCCGCGTCCCGCGGTGACGAGATCGAGTGTGGACGGTTCCTGCCCGGCGATCGTCGGGTGTGTGCTCCGTGCGTCGACGCTCACAGGGCGCTCACCTTCTGCCGGCGCACGATCGCGATGAAGATCGGCGCCCCGATGAGCGCCGTGATGATGCCGACGTCGATCTCGGAGGGGCGGGCGACGATCCGGCCGAGCACGTCGGCGACGGTGAGGAGGACGGCGCCGACGACGGCTGAGAACGGGAGCAACCACCGGTGGTCGACGCCGACGACGAGCCGACAGGCGTGCGGCACGACGAGCCCGACGAAACCGATGGGGCCGGTGACGGCGGTGGCCGCGCCGCACAGCACGACGGACCCGAATGCCGCGGCTCCACGAGCGACCGCGACGCGCTCACCGAGACCGGCCGCGAGGTCGTCACCGAGGGCGAGCGAGTTCAGGCCGCGCGCGGACAGGAGGCAGATGACGAGGCCGACGACGAGGAACGGCAGCACCTGTTCGATCTGCACGAAGGTGCCACCACCGACGCCGCCGATCTGCCAGGACCGCACGCTGCTCGCGATGTCGCCGCGGGGAAGGACGACCGCGGTGATGAACGAGGCGAGCGCGGCGGACGTCGCGGCGCCGGCCAGGGCGAGTTTCAGCGGGGTGGCCCCGCCGCGGCCCAGCGAACCGACGGTGTAGACGAAGACGGCGGAGGCGGCGGCGCCGATGATGGCCACCCAGATGGTGGTGCTCGCCGCGGCGAGTCCGAAGTAGGCGAGGCCGGTGACGACCGCGAGCGAGGCGCCGAGGTTGATGCCGAGGATGCCGGGGTCGGCCAGCGGGTTCCGGGTGACGCCCTGCATGACGGCCCCCGAGACGCCGAGGGCCGCGCCGGCGAGGACGGCGAGGAGGGTCCGGGGGATGCGCTTGGCCACCGCGGCCTGGTCGAAGCCGTCGACACCGCCCGCGAAGGCGCCGAGGACGGCCGACCACTCGACGTCCCGCGATCCGATGGTGACGGAGCAGAGCATGGCCGCGACGAGGACGAGGGCTGCGACGAGGAGCCAGAGCCCGCGAACCCGCCTCGGGCGTCGCACGACGGCGACACCCGAGGCGGGTGGGGTGGCGGTGCCGGTGATCACGCCGCCTTGTCTGCCGCCTGCGCGAGCAGCTCGAGGTAGTCGCCGAGGATCCAGGAGATCGAGAGCGGCGTCGGGTTCGCGGCGGTGCCGAGGGGGCTGGTGCCGGGGAGCGCGACGATCGCGCCGTTCGCGACGGCGGGCATCTGCGAGAGCAGCGGGTCGGCCTCGAGCGCCGCGATGAGCTCGTCGCCACCATAGGTCACGATGATGTCGACGTCACTGAAGGCGTCCGCCTGCTCCGCGCTCTGGGTAAGGGAGAACAGCTCGGTCTCGGCGGAGGCCGTCGCGACGCTCTCCGGGAACGCGAGGCCGAGGTCCTCGAAGAACGCGGTGCGCGTGTCGTGCGTCGTGTAGTAGCTGACCTCGCTGAGGTCGCTCGTGTCGACGTGGGTGAGGAACATCGCGGTCTTGCCCTCGAGCTGCGGGTACGCCTTCGCGGCCTCGGTGATCTCGCCCTCCAACTCGGTGACGAGCGCTTCGCCTTCGTCGGCCATGCCCATCGCCTCACTGTTGAAGAGGATGGTGTCGCGCCAGGACGTGCCCCAGGCGGTCTCCGGGTACGCGACGACGGGCGCGATCTCGCTGAGCGTGTCGTAGTCCTCCTGCGTGAGGCCGGAGTACGCGGCGAGGATGACGTCCGGGTTGGTGTCGGCGACCGCCTCGAAGTCGATGCCGTCGGTCTCGTCGAAGAGGACGGGGGTCTCGGCGTCGAGGGATTCGAGCTTCTCCTCGACCCAGGGGAGCAGGCCGTCGCCGTCGTCGTCACCGAAGTTGGCGGCGGCCATCCCGACGGGGACGACGCCGAGGGCGAGGGGCACCTCGTGGTTCGCCCAGTTGACGGTGGCCACGCGCTCGGGCTTGGCGTCGATCGTCGTCGTGCCGAGGGCGTGCTCGATCGTGATCGGCGTGAAGCCGGCCTCGCCGCCGGCCCCCTCTTCTGCTGACGACGAGGAGCAGGCCGCGAGGCCGACGGTGAGGAACGCCGCCGCGGAGAGGGCGACGAGACGTGGTGCGCGCTGCATGGGGTCCTTTCGGGTGCTGCTGACTGACGCCGGTGCGCTGGCACGACGAACGACGGCGTCGGAGGACGTCGTCTGTGGTTCGAAGAGGGTGGCCGGTGGAGACCGGCACCGCGCGTGGAGCGGCGGTGATGAAGGGTTGCCTAACCAAAGTTAGCTGGCGGCCGGTGGCAGCGCAATCGAGCGGATACGACGCCTTCCTTCGCGAAACGGACACGTCGGGACCGGGCGCGTGAGCCGCTTCAGCCCGCGCGGAAGCGTCCTGGACTCGTCCCGGTGACCCGGCGGAACGCCGTGCCGAACGCCGTGGTCGAGCGGTACCCGACAGCCGCCGCCACCTCGTCGATGCCGTCACCGGCGATGAGACGCGTGATGGCGTGCTGCACCCGGGCAGCGGCGACCCAGCGCGCGAACCCGAGTCCCGTCTCCGACTCGAACGTCCGGGTCACCGTCCGCGTGCTCACGCCGAGGACTGTCGCCCATTCCGCGAGGGAGGTCCCGTCGGACGGACTCGCGCGGAGGCGCTCGACGATCGGCGCGAGGAGCGCTGACCGGGGGAGGCGCAGGAGCAGCTCGTGCTCGGCGGGTTCGAGGACGTCCAGGATGGTCGCCTCGGTGGTGGCTCTGGCGCGATCGTCGAGCCCGACCGCGCTCAGGCGGTCGAGCAGGAGCCGCAGCAACGGGGTGAGTTCGACCGCCGTCGGCAGCTCGGAGATGGCGGGCACCTGATACACACTGAACATCGCGGCCCGCTGCCAGGTGCCGGCGGGCGTCCAGCCGGTATGGCGCACGCCGGCCGGGATCCAGAGCGCGTGATGCGGTGTCACGGTCCAGACACGGTCGCCGACGGTGGCGGTGGACGCGCCGTGGTCGTTCCACAGGAGCTCGTGCGTGGGGTGCGAGTGTTCGTCCCAATGGGTGTCGCGTGCGATCCGCTCGGTGTTCCCACGGATGACGAACGGTACGGGGATCGCTCCCGCCTCGTAGAGCGGGAGTCGACGGCGTACCGGTCCGGTGTCCGCCCGGACGTCGACGGACTGCTCCCACGGGTCGAGGGCGGTGGGGGCGGACACCGCTCCAGCGTACGGGCGTCCGCGCCGGACCGCGTCGCTTCAGCGCTGCTTCAGCTTGCCCGCGCCACACTGGGAGGCGCCGCTCGAGCGTCGACGGCACGGAGCCGAGAGGTCACACCCCATGCGGATACTCGTCGTCGACGATGAGGTACGACTCGCCGAGGGCGTCAGGAGGGGCCTCGAGGCCGAGGGCTTCGCCGTCGACGTCGCCGCGAACGGGGTCGACGGACTCTGGATGGCCGGCGAACACCGGTACGACGCGATCATCCTCGACATCATGATGCCCGGCATGAGCGGGTACCGCGTCTGCCAGCAGCTCCGCGACGCGGGGGACTGGACGCCGATCCTCATGCTCACCGCGAAGGACGGCGACTGGGACCAGGTCGAGGCCCTCGACACCGGCGCCGACGACTTCCTGAGCAAGCCGTTCTCGTTCGCCGTGCTCGTGGCCCGGATCCGGTCGCTCGTCCGGCGGGGGTCCCGCGAGCGCCCGGCGGTCCTCGAGGTCGGTGAGCTCCGGCTCGATCCCGCATCCAAGCAGGTCCACCGCGGTGACGTCCCGATCGATCTCACCTCCCGCGAGTTCGCCGTCCTCGAGTTCCTCATGCGGCGCGGCGGCGAGGTCGTGTCGAAGCGCGAGGTGTTGCAGAACGTCTGGGACGACGACTTCGAGGGCGATCCCAACATCGTCGAGGTCTACGTCGGTCACCTGCGGAACAAGGTGGACCGGCCGTTCGAGCGGGCGTCGCTCGAGACCGTGCGCGGCTTCGGATACCGACTCGTGGGCGGCCGTGGCTGACGCCGGGCGGCATGATCCGGACACCGCCGGCCGGGCACCGTGGCGGTCCGTCCGCGCTCGGGCGGCCCTGGGCTCGGTGCTCGCCGTCGCCCTGTTCCTCGGCGTCGGTTCCATCGTCTTCGTCGGCCTGTTCTCGGCGACGTTGCGATCCGGCGTCGAGCAGAGTGCGGCGGCCGAGGCTGAGAGCGTCTCCGCGCAACTGACCGACGCCGACGCCACGACGCTGCCCGCGGACGACGGCCGGCTGCTGGTGCTGCTCGAGGACGGGCGCGTCGTCGACCGGACGGACGACGAGATCGAGCTGCCTACCCCGGTCCCGGACGGCGACTCCTTCGTCGCCGTCGTCGACGACGAGTCGGTGCTGTTCGCGAGCGAGGACCTCGAGGTCGACGGACGAGACCTGGTGGTCCTCGCGGGTCGTTCCCTCGAGGAGACCGACGACGCCGTCGGACTCGTGGGCGTGCTGCTGCTGGTCGCCGTCCCCGTGCTCGTGGTGCTGATCGGCGCACTCACCTGGCTCCTCGTCGGGCGTGCCCTGGCACCGGTGGAGCGCATCCGCCGCGAGGTCTCGGAGCTGGGAGCGGGGGAGCTGCATCGACGGATCGACGTGCCCGCGACGGGCGACGAGATCGGACGCCTGGCCGGGACGATGAACGCGTTGCTCGGTCGTCTGGAGGACGCCCAGACGGCGCAGCGCCGCTTCGTGTCCGACGCCTCGCACGAGCTGCGGTCGCCGCTCGCGGTCATCAGGCAGTACGCGGAGGTCGCGTCGCTCCACCCGGACCGGGTCGACACCGCCGAGCTGTCCGCGACGGTGCTCGACGAAGGCGCCAGGATGCAGACCCTCGTCGAGTCGCTCCTGCTCCTCGCGAAACTCGACGAGGGGGCGACGGGTACCGGACGACATGCACTCGACGTCGACGACCTGCTCCTGGCCGAGGCGGGCCGTCTCCGGTCCGTCGGTGGGCTGCGGGTCGAGTCGTCGTCGGTCGCCGCGGCGAGGGTCGACGGCGACGAGGCGCTGCTCGCGCGGGTCGTGCGGAACCTCGTCGACAATGCTGCGCGGCACGCGCGCTCGGTGGTCCGTCTCGGATGCTCGTCCGACGGCCGGTCCGTGAGGATCACCGTGGAGGACGACGGTCCGGGTGTGCCGGTCGAGCTGCGTGCGCGCGTCTTCGAACGCTTCGTGCGCCTCGACGAGAGCCGATCCCGCGACGCCGGTGGATCAGGCCTGGGACTCGCGATCGTGGCCGACGTCGTGCGGGTGCACGGCGGCTCGGTCGAGCTCGTGGACAGCGGGCTCGGGGGAGCCGCGTTCATCGTGACGCTGCCGGCCTCGCCCGCTTCCTGAACGCGGCTTCAGCTCGCTTCAGGCGCGCTTCAGCGCTCCTCGGACAGTCTGGGGCACATGAACGAGAACACAGCCTCTCAGCCCACCGACCCCACGCAGCCCACCGCAGCCACCGAGCGCATCGAGCCCGTCGAGCGCGTCGAGGCGACCGAGCACACGAACATCCCCGCAGCCCCCGCGTCCAAGCCGAGCTTCTGGCGCCGCAAGCCCGTCTGGATCACCGCGATCGTCGTCGGTGCCCTCGCCCTCGGCGGAGCCGGTGCAGCCTACGCGGTGGACGAGTTCGGAGACGCCGACGACGACCGCGTCGCATCGGCGTCGAACGTCGATCGCGACGGGGGCCCCGTCACCGACGACGCCGCCGCCGGAACCACCGACGACCGCGACGTCAGGGACGCCGACGACGTGCCGCTCACCCAGGACGAGTCGGACGCGGCCTCGAAGGCGGCCCTCGCCGAGGCCAAGGGTGGCACGGTGACCGACGTCGACCGCAGCGACGACCCCGGCGTCGCCTTCGAGGTCGACGTGCTCCTCGACAACGGTGACGAGCTCGAGGTCGCCCTCGACGCCGACTACGCCGTGGTCACGAGCGTCCTCGACCCGCGCGACTGAGGTCGACGCCGCCTGGTGCGGAACGACGAGGGCCGGACGGAATCCCAGGATTCCGTCCGGCCCTCGTCGTGTGCGCGGAGCGCTAGGAGCGCGGCTTGCGGTCGTACGACCCGCCGCCGGTGCCCGACTCGTCGTCACGCCGGCGTGCGGGACCACCGCGGTCGGGACGGAGCTCGATGAGCTTGCCGCTGATCCGGGTGTTCTCGAGCCGGTCGAAGACGTCGTTGCCGAGGCTCGCCGGCAGTTCGACGATCGAGAAGTCCGGCTTGATCTGGATCGCGCCGAAGTCCTCGCGCTTCAGCCCGCCCTCGTTCGCGAGCGCCCCCACGATCTGGCGCGGGTCCACCTTCTGGCGACGACCGACCGCGATGCGGTAGGGCGCCATCGGTCCGCTGGACGGACGGCTGCGACGCTCGGGACGGTCGCCCTGATCGCCACGGTCGCCGCGGTCGAACCGCGCGCCGCGGTCGCCGGAGTCGCGGCGGTCGCGACCGGCGCGGTCGGTGCCACGGTTGGTGTTGTCGAACTCCTCGCGACGACGACGCTCGTCCTCGGCGGAGAGCAGCAGCGGCGTCTCGCCCTGCGACACGACCGCGAGGGCCGCGGCGACGTCTGCTTCGGGGACGTCGTGGTGCGAGACGTAGTGGCCGATGATCTCGCGGAAGCGCTCGATGCGGTCGGTCTGGCCGAGCGCCTCGGTGATGGCGTCGTCGAAGCGGGTGAGGCGCGTGGCGTTGACGTCGTCGACGCTCGGCAGCTGCATCTGGGTGAGCGGCTGGCGGGTCGCCCGCTCGATCGCCTTGAGCAGGTGGCGCTCGCGCGGGGTGACGAAGCTGATCGCGTCACCCGTGCGGCCGGCGCGGCCGGTGCGTCCGATGCGGTGCACGTACGACTCGGTGTCCACCGGGATGTCGTAGTTCACGACGTGGCTGATGCGTTCTACGTCGAGGCCTCGCGCGGCCACGTCGGTGGCGACGAGGATGTCGAGCTTGCCGGCCTTCAGCTGGTTGACGGTGCGCTCACGCTGCACCTGCGCCACGTCGCCGTTGATCGCCGCGGCCGAGTACCCGCGGGCGCGGAGCTTCTCGGCGAGGGTCTCGGTCTCGTTCTTCGTCCGCGTGAAGATGATCATCGCGCTGAAGTTCTCGGTCTCGAGGATGCGGGTCAGGGCGTCGACCTTCTGCGGGTACGAGACCGTGAGGTAGCGCTGTGTGATGCTGGCCGAGGTCGTGGTCTTCGTCTTGACCGTGATCTCTTCCGGGTTGTTCAGGTACTTGGCCGAGATGCGACGGATCGACGACGGCATCGTCGCGGAGAACAGGGCGACCTGCTTCTCCTTCGGGGTGTCGGCCAGGATCGTCTCGACGTCCTCGGCGAAGCCCATCTTCAGCATCTCGTCGGCCTCGTCGAGCACGAGGTACTTGAGCTCGGTGAGGTCGAGGGTGCCCTTCTCCAGGTGGTCCATGATGCGACCCGGGGTGCCGACGACGATGTGGACGCCGCGGCGGAGCGCGGAGAGCTGCACGCCGTAGCCCTGGCCACCGTAGACGGGGAGCACGTGGACGCCGCGCAGGTGCGTCGCATACTTCTCGAACGCCTCGCAGACCTGCAGGGCGAGCTCGCGCGTCGGCGCGAGGACGAGGGCCTGCGGCGTCTTCTGCGCGAGGTCGAGCCGGGAGAGGATCGGGAGGGCGAATGCGGCGGTCTTCCCGGTTCCCGTCTGGGCGAGGCCGACGACGTCGCGTCCCTCGAGCAGCAGCGGGATGGTGGCCGCCTGGATGGCGGACGGGGTCTCGTACCCGACATCCTTCAGCACCTTGAGCACCGCGTCGTCGAGGCCGAGGTCGGAGAAGGTCTGCGTAGCGCCGGCGGGTTCCGCCTCGGGCTGCGTCGTGGAATCAGAAGACGTCATACTCCTAACGGTAGTCGCAACGCAAGCGTTTGCAGGACATCGTCTGGAGCTGACGCCGCCGCGTCGCCGCCCGAGGCGTTCGCCTCAGCGGGTCAGAGGCTGCCCCAGCGGGCGCGGGCGCCGCAGAACAGTCCGTAGGCGATGAGGCCGAGACCGACCACGAGCAGGATCACGACGCCGAACGGGAGTGCCGCGAGCGCGGAGATGGCGCCGTCCATCCCGGAGGCCTTCTCCGCGTCCTGCGTTGCCGCGGCGACGATGAAGAGGATCCCGACCGTGACGAGCGCGACCCCCTTGGCGACCCATCCGACGATCCCGAGGACCACGACGGCCCGCTTGGTCGTGCCGGTCGGCGGGTGCACGTCCTCCAGGAACTTCTGCGTCACGCCCTTGAAGACGAAGAAGCCGCCGATGCCGATGACGACGAGGCCGACGGCGATGACGACGAACACCCCGCCGGGGGAGGACAGGAGCGTCGCCGTCAGGCCCGTGCTGGACTGCGACGAGTCGCTGCTGCCGCCGAGGGCGAAGGTCAGTGCCGTGGATCCGACCGCGAGGTAGGCGATCGCGCGTCCGGCGGTCGAGATGCGCTTGCTCCAC
Source organism: Plantibacter sp. Leaf1 (assembly GCF_001421315.1). NCBI lineage: Bacteria > Bacillati > Actinomycetota > Actinomycetes > Micrococcales > Microbacteriaceae > Plantibacter > Plantibacter sp. Leaf1. The sequence continues at coordinate 65,844 of NZ_LMJX01000002.1, forward strand.
CGTTTCCGGGTGTCGGACTCGCTGACGAGGAACGCCGCGATGACGGTCCACAGCCCGAGTGCCAGCAGGCCGGCGGCGACGACCCAGATGATCACGATCCCACCCGGCGTGCCGGCGAGCGTCTTGAGCGCACCGGACTGGTCGGCGTCCCCGCCGCCCGATCCGCCGCCCGACAGTGCGATCGAGATGGCGATCCCGCCGATGAGGACGTGGAGGAGCCCGTTGACGGCGTGGCCGGTGCGGGCGAGCGTTCGGAGGGTCGTGCTGTTCTTGGCGGTTCCTGCGGCGTGGTCTGCGGTGGCGCGTGCGTTCGAAGGCATCAGACCACGCTAGCCGCCGCGGACTCGTGCCGACGGGGGGTTGCGCACCCGGCAGGCGGGCCGGCCGCCGACAGACGTCCGATCCGGATGGTGCCTCGTTTCCGAATGATCCGCATGTCCTCGAACCACTCCCGTCCTGCCGTGCCCGACCGTGCTTCCGCCATCACCGCCGATGAGACCGCCTTGGGACTCGGACGCGTCACGGTGGACACGGACATCGGACCCGTCACCGTGCGAGCGGGTCGTGAGGCAGGGGGACCGGCCACGATCCTCCTGCACGGTGCGGCAGGCTCCTGGACGACCTGGTCGCCGTTCCTCCGCGCCGACGACGAGCGAGGCGCGGTCGTCGACGACGTCATCGCCGTGGACCTCCCCGGGTGGGGCGAGTCACCGACGGCTGCTCGGGGGACGGTGAGCGTCCGAGCGCTCTCGGTCGCGGTCGCGACCGTGGCCAGAGCGCTCGGCTACCGTTCCTGGCGGGTCGTCGGGCACTCGCTCGGCGGCTTCGTGGCACTCGATCTCGCCGTCCTCGAGCCCGACGCCACGATCCGTGTCGACCTCGTCTCGCCGACCGGCGTCGGCGTCGTCGAGGCGATCCGTCACCCCGTGACGGGCGGCGTCCGCCTGCCGTGGTTCGCGGGCATGCTCGCCGGCATGCGCGTGTTGGAGGTGCTGGGCTCTCGGGGCCCGGCACTCCTCCGCCTCCTGAACCGGGCCGGACTCCTGGCGCCGCTCATGTCACCGCTCTTCGGACGACGCCGCGACCTCGACCGGTCCGTCGTCGACGCACTCGCCGCGGACGTCCGACCCGCGACCTTCCTGGCGGCGACGCGTGCTGCAGCCGCCTACGACCTCCACGGGTGGCGCGGTGTGCGCTGTCCCGTCCGCTGCACCATGGGCGGCCGAGACGTCTTCGTCGGTTCCGACGACGCGGCCGTCCTCGCGGCGCTCGTCCCCGACCTCCGGGTGCACACGTTGGCCGGGACGGGTCACTTCGCCGCGGTGGAACGGCCTGAGGCGGTCCTGGAGCGATACACCGCCGACTGATCCCGCGGTCTGCCGGGCGTGTTGCGTCATGTATCCGCTATCCTGGAAGCCTGCCCGACTTCGTGGTTGGGGTGGTTGATCGTCCGCACCGTGCTGCATTCGCGCCGTGTGCCGAGCATCGATCTGGGGCTGGAAACCCCCAGCACCCGCACCCCTCGCTCGGAGGTCCCCTATGTCTGCGTCCGCAGCCACCAAATCCCACGCCACCGCACCACCGTCCGGCTCGACCGGTCGCCGTTGGTGGGTGCTCGTCGTCCTCGCGATGACGCAGCTCATCGTCGTGCTCGACGGCACGATCGTCAACATCGCCCTGCCGGCCGCCCAGCGCGAGCTCGACCTGTCCGACACCCAGCGTCAGTGGGTCGTGACGGCCTACGCGCTGGCCTTCGGCGCGCTGCTCCTCCTCGGTGGCCGGATCGCCGACTACTGGGGTCGGAAGCGCACCTACCTCGTCGGCATGGTGGGCTTCGGCGCAGCGTCGGCGTTCGGCGGATTCGCGCAGAGCGGGACCGAACTCATCGTCGCCCGCGGCCTGCAGGGCGTCTTCGCGGCCCTCATGGCGCCGGCGGCGCTCGCCCTGCTCACGGTGACCTTCACCCACGGCCGCGACCGCAACACGGCGTTCGCCGTCTTCGGCACGGTCGCCGGAGCCGGCGCGGCCGTCGGCCTCATCCTCGGTGGGGTGCTCACCGAGTTCGTCGACTGGCGCTGGTGCCTCCTCGTCAACGTGCCGTTCGTCATCGTCGGCCTGATCGCCGGGCTCATCCTCGTGACCGAGAGCAAGGCCGAGGGCGACAACCGCTACGACTGGCTCGGCGCCGTCACGGTCATCCTGGGACTCGGTTCCCTGGTCTACGGCTTCACGCTCGCCGAGGGCGGCTGGGGCAGCATCGACACCATCGGCTTCCTCGCGCTCGGCGCCGGACTCCTGGCCCTGTTCGTCGTCATCGAGATGCGCGTGGCCCAGCCGCTGCTGCCGTTGCGCATCGTCGCCGACCGCGTGCGCGGTGGTGCCTTCCTCATGCAGATGATCGTCGGCAGCGTCATGATCGGTGCGCTCCTCTACCTGACCTTCCACCTGCAGATCGTGCTCGGCTTCCCGCCGCTCGAGGCGGGGATCGCGACCCTGCCGATGACCGCAGCGATCATGATCGTCGCCCCCATCGCCACCAAGCTCCTGCCGGCGATCGGTCCGCGCCCACTGCTCATCGGGGGTCCGCTGATCGCTGCGGCGTCCCTCGTGTACCTCAGCCGCATCACCGCAGACGGGAACTACTTCGTGCAGGTCCTCCCGGCGCTCATCGTGCTCGGGGTCGGCATGGCCATGGTCTTCGTGCCGATGCAGAACCTGGCGCTGACCGGTGTCGCCCCGCACGATGCCGGCGCCGCCTCCGCCACGGCGAACGCCTCCATGCAGATCGGCGGCTCGATCGGGCTGTCGGTCTTCACCACCGTCTACGCCAGCGTCACCGACCAGGCGACCGTCACCGATCAGACGTCGCAGCTGGTGGCGTTCACCCAGGGTTACTCGGCCGCGTTCATCGCCGCTGCGGTCGGACTCGTGGTCGCGAGCGTCATCGCGGTCGTCTGCATCCGCGGTCGCAAGGAGGACCTCCTGCCCTCTGGTGACCAGCAGGCCGTCCACCTGGGCTGATCGCGACCGCGCGCGCCGCTAGCTGCGGGGTGCGTAGGTCGAGAGCACGTTGCCGGAGCTCGTCTGCACGGAGCGGACGAGCTCCAGCCGCGTCACGGGGTCGCTCGGCTCGAAGAGGTGGCGCCCGCCGCCGGCGACGACCGGGTGGACCATGAGGGTGAGGCGGTCGAGGAGACCGGCGAAGAGGAGCTGCCGGACGACGGAGATGCTCGCCTGCACGGCGATGCGCCCACCGTCCTGCTCCTTGAGGTCCGCGACGAACGACTCGAGCGCGCTCGGGATGACAGATGCGTTCTCCCAGGCCAGAAGGCCCGTCAGCGTGCGCGAGGCGACGTGCTTTCGAACCGGGTTGATGAACGAGCCGAACGGGTCGTCACCGTCGACGGTCGGCCAGAACGCGCTCCACTGCTCGTAACTCACACGGCCGAGGAGGACGTCGTCGATCGGTGAGATCGCCTCGGTCATCATCGCCCCCATGTCGGCGTCGAAATGGTCGAACTGCCACTGGTCGGGCGATTCGACGACACCGTCGACGGACTGGAACAGCGACGCATGGACCTCGCGCATGGTGGCTCCTTCGCCAGAGTAGGGCTGCCTGCCTGTCCGGCGGACGTGTCCGTTCTACTCCGCTCCGGCCATGAGCACCACCCTCGTGACGACCTCCGGACGGACGCGTACCGTGTCCGGCATGGCCAGCACCGCGATCGTCCTCACCGTCCCCGGACCGCACGGCGACCGGGAGGTGCGGCTGTCGAGTCCTGAGCGGGTGCTCTGGGAGGAGCCCGGCATCACCAAGCAGGAGCTCGCCGAGTACCTCATCGAGGTGGCACCGGCGTTCCTCACCGCCAACGGCGACCGGCCCGTGTCGCTGCAACGTTTCCCGGGCGGTGTCGACGGCGAGTGGTTCTTCTCGAAGAACCCGCCGAAGGGCGCTCCCGCGTATGTGCGTGCGGTGGACGTCGTGTACCCGAGCGGGCGGCAGCACCCGCAGCTCGTCCTCGATGAGGCGGCAGCGGTCGTCTGGGCGGCGCAGATGAACACCGTCGTCTTCCATCCATGGCCGTCGCGGGCGGCCGACCCCGATCGGCCCGACGAGCTGCGGATCGACCTCGACCCGCAGCCGGGCACGGACTTCGCCGACGCCGTCCGCGTGGCCGCCTCGCTGCGGGAGCTGCTGACGGAGGTCGGGTTGACCGGCTTCGTGAAGACCTCCGGGAACCGAGGCGTCCACGTGTTCGCCCCCATCGAGCCGGAGCACGAGTTCCTGGACGTCCGTCACGCCGTGATCGCCGCGGCACGCGAACTGGAGCGGCGGGATCCGTCCCGGGTGACGACCTCCTGGTGGAAGGATGAACGCGGCGAGCGCATCTTCGTCGACTACAACCAGGCGAACCGCGACCGGACCATGGCGGGCGCCTACAGTCCGCGCGCCCTGGCGGCGGCGACGGTCTCGTGCCCGGTCACCTGGGACGAGCTGCCGGAGATCGACCCTGGCGCGTTCACGGTCAGGACGGTGCCCGAGCGGCTGCGGTCGGTCGGCGACCCGTGGGCGGGGATGCACGATCACCCTGGACGGATCGACGTCCTCCTGCAGTGGTGGGAGCGGGACCTCGAGCAGGGCCTGGGCGAGCTCCCGTTCCCTCCCGACTTCCCGAAGATGCCGGGGGAGCCGCCGCGGGTGCAGCCGAGTCGGGCGAAGCACCCCGAGGAGTGACCCGTGGACGCACGAGCGCCCGGTGATCGTGGATCACCGGGCGTTCCGTGGGTGCTCGGGGCTATTCGGCCTTGCCGAGGGCGAAGCGCACGCCGCCCTGCTCGTCGATTTGCGCGTCGAGGACGGCGTCGCTGAGAGCGACCGCTGCGGACTCCTCGAGGAACACGGTGGCTCCTGCGCTCTCGATGACCTGGTCCGCTTCATGCGGCGTCGCCGTCATCGTGACTTCGAAGTTGTTGTCGTCGGAGCTGCTGATGCGCAGTCCGGCGCCGTGCGTGAGCGACGACGCGTCGTCCGGGACCACCAGTCCCGGGGTGAGTGGTGCGTTCTCGGCGAGGGTCTTGACGACTCGGCCGGCGTTCTCGGTCAGGGTGAGCATGTGTGTTCTCCGTTCCGTTCGCGAATACGAGTTCCCCACCTTGCTCGGCTTCGGCCCGGGGCGCCACCAGCTCGGCGATCCTCTGCGGGAACTGCCAAGCAACTCTGCAGGGATTCACACCTGGCGGGTCGGCCGTAGCACACCTCGGACGTGAGCTCTTGGGGGAGGCCCGGGCGGAGTGGGCTGCTAGCGTCGAAGGTGCTGTCCGGCGCGATCACCCCGCCCCACGGCACCCCCAACCCCCACAGCTCGAGGAGTCCTATGACCACCGTCGCCGCCATCATCAAGCCCACTGCCGACGCCCCCTTCGAGGTCGGTTCGATCGAGCGCCGCGCTCCGCGGGCCAACGACGTCGTCATCGACGTCCTCTACGCCGGCATCTGCCACAGCGACATCCACCAGGCCCGCGAAGAGTGGGGCAAGGCCATCTTCCCGATGGTGCCCGGTCACGAGATCGCCGGTGTCGTCACCGAGGTCGGCGAGGGCGTCACGAAGCACCGGGTCGGCGACCGCGTCGGCATCGGCTGTTTCGTCGACTCCTGCCGCGAGTGCGAGAACTGCGTCGCCGGCGAGGAGCAGTTCTGCCTCAAGGGCAACGTCGCCACCTACAACGGACGCGAGTACGACGGCGAGCCCACCTACGGCGGGTACAGCAAGCAGATCGTGGCCGACGAGAACTACGTGTTGAGCATCCCCGAGGGCATCGAGCTCGACGTGGCGGCTCCGCTGCTGTGCGCCGGGATCACCACCTACTCCCCGCTGAAGCACTGGGGTGCCGGTCCCGGCAAGCAGGTCGCGATCGTCGGCATGGGTGGCCTCGGCCACATGGGCGTGAAGATCGCTCACGCACTCGGCGCCGAGGTCACCGTCCTCAGCCAGACGACCTCCAAGGAGGCCGACGGCAAGCGCTTCGGAGCGGACCACTACTACGCCACCGGCGAGGAAGGCACGCTGCAGTCGCTCCGTGGCCGGTTCGACCTCATAATCAACACGGTCTCGGCCGACCTCGACATCGACGCGTACCTGTCGACGCTGAAGCTCAACGGCTCGATGGTCTTCGTCGGCCTGCCGGAGAACACCCAGCAGTTCCGTGTGTTCTCGCTCGTGGGAGGCCGCCGCTCGCTCGCAGGCTCGAACATCGGCGGCATCCGCGAGACGCAGGAGATGCTCGACTTCTGCGCCGAGCACGGCATCGGTTCGGAGATCGAGCTCATCGGCGCCGACGAGGTCGAGGGCGCGTACGACCGCGTCGTCCGCAGCGACGTCCGCTACCGCTTCGTCATCGACACGGCGACGATCGGCTGATCGCACCGTTAGCCTGAGAACATGATCCGGCTCCCGTTCCGTCGCCCAGGCGGAGCGGGAGCCGTTGCTCGTGAGCCGCTCGGTCGCGAGGTCCTCGTCCTCGGTGGCGTCGCGTTCTTCGTGATGCTCGGCTTCGGGGTCGTGATCCCGGTGTTGCCGGTCTACGTCCGCAGCTTCGGGGTCGGCTATCTCGAGGTCGGAGCGGTCGTCTCCGTCTTCGCGCTCATGCGCCTCGTGGCGAACCCGTTCGTCGGAGCGCTCGTCGACCGGATCGGCGAGCGGGTGGTACTCGCCTCCGGGATCGGGATCGTCGCCGTCTCGAGTGCGTTGGTCGGCCTGGCGGCGGATTACCCGCAGCTGCTGCTGCTCCGTGGCGCGGGCGGGATCGGATCGGCCATGTTCTCCGTGGCCGCCATGACCCTGCTCCTGCGGACGACCGCGCCACACCGCCGAGGCCGGGCGGTCGGCTTCTACCAGGGCGGGTTCCTCGTCGGCGGCATGGCCGGCCCGGCCGTCGGTGGGCTGCTCGCGACCATCTCGCTCACGGCGCCCTTCTTCTTCTACGCCGGGACGCTCGCGATCGCGGGTGTCCTCGGCCTCGTCATGCTGCGGGGCAGTCGGATCGCCGCGCCCACCGAGCACGCAGCACCCGCCGAACCGTTCCGCACCGTGCTCCGCGACCGTCGGTACCAGGCGGCCCTCCTGGCCAACTTCGCCAACGGCTGGGCGTCGATGGGGGTCCGCGGCGCGCTCGTCCCCGTGCTCGTCGTCGAGGCGCTGCACGAGGAAGCAGCCTGGACCGGTGTCGCGTTCGCGATCGCAGCCGTGGCGCAGACCCTGGCGCTCGGGCCGGCCGGCCGCTTCGTCGACACCGTCGGTCGACGCCCGGCGATGCTGGTGGCCTTCCCGGTCGCTGCGCTGGCCCTCCTCGCGATGCCCTTCGTCGGCGAGCTCTGGATGCTCGTCGTCGCGCTCTGTGTCTACGGCGTCGCGGCCGCATTCCTCGGGACGGCGCCGGCGGCGGCTGTCGGCGATGCCGCTGGCGGACGGGGTGGACGCGCTGTGGCGGTCTTCCAGGCGACGTCGGATCTCGGCGCCATCGTCGGCCCGCTGGTCGCCGGGGCACTGCTCGACGCCTTCTCGTTCCCCGCCGCGTTCGGCTCGGCGGTCGTGCTCATGCTGCTCGTCCCGGTGCTCGCCGCCCGCATGCCTCGGGAGCACCGCGAACCCGCCGCAGCGGGTTAGGGCGTACCGAGGCGGAGACCGACCGAGGTGGTGATGTCCTCGCGCTGGCCACCCGAGTGCACGAGCTGCGTGCCGTCGACCGTCAGCTGACTGGCGTGTTCGTGCAGCGCGCGGGTGACCTCGGGCAGCCGGTGCTGGAGGTCGAACCAGACGGCGTCATCGTGATCGGGGTCGAGGGATTCCTGGTGGTGCACGATCTCGGCGAAGGGTGTCCTGGTCCGCGCTGCCACCGCGAGAGCCGCCTCGTGCATCCGCAGGTGGTCCGGGTGTCCGTAGCCTCCGCCGTGGTCGTAGCTGATGAGGAGGTCGGGGGAGACGTGTGCGATGAGCGCGGCCAGGTCTCCGGCGACCTCGTCGAGTGGCGCGAGCGAGAACGCCTCCGGTCGGACGTCATCGGCCGGCCCGGCCAGCCCCTCCCGCACCCAGCGCATGCCGGAGTCGACGTACCGCGTCGTCGTCCCCGGTCGAGCGGCGGGCGGCGTCCCGAGCCAGTACTGCGCGGTGATCCCGAGGGCGGCGCAGGCGGCGGCGAGTTCCGCCTCGCGGTGCGCGGCGAGTGCAGCGGTTCCGGCGAGCGTGCGCAGGGGGCCGTCGACGACCTCGCCGCGCTCGCCCCGCGTCGCGGTCACGAGGACGACCGTGATCCCGCGGGCGACGAGGTCGGCGATGAGCGCCCCCGTCGCGAGCGTCTCGTCGTCGGGGTGGGCGTGCGCGACCAGGACCGTCCGCGCGCGTTCGAGCGCCGGCCTGAGACCGTCGGTCACGACGCGGACGTCGCCGCGGACGCGCCTCGTCGGGACCGGGCGGCGGCGGCGAGGGGCCGGTAGACGTCGACCAGAGTGTCGCCGGAACGTTGCCAGTCGAAGTGCTCGGCGCGCTCGCGAGCCGTGGTGCCGAGGCGAGCGAGTCGCGTCTGGTCGGTCAGGAGCCCGGCGACGGCCGCTCCCCACACCGCTGGATCGCGGGACTCGAGGACGATGCCGGTCTCCCCGTCGACGACGGCCTCCCGCAGGCCACCCGACGCGGCGGCGACGGTCGGCACGCCGCTCGCCGCGGCTTCCAGCGCGACGAGACCGTACGTCTCCGAGTGGGAGGGGACGAGCACGAGCGTGCTCTCGCGGAACAGCGTGGCGAGCCCGACCCGCGACTGCGGCCCGACGAAGCGGACGTCGTCGGCGACACCGAGGTCACGGGCGAGGGCGGCGAGTTCCTCCGCATAGCGGTCGTAGTCGACTGAGACGTCGCCGGCGATGACGAGTTCCGGGCGCAGTTCGCGCGGAACCGCGGCGATGGTCTCGATGGCGAGGTCGAAGCCCTTCAGCGGGTGCAGGCGACCAGCGACAACCGCCGTCGGACGACCGGAACGGGCACCGCCGAGCGGGTGGAAGAGCGTGCCGTCGACACCGGGCGGCACGATCGACACCCGATCGGGGCGGGCTCCGAGTCGGGTGATCGCGGTGTCGGCCTCGGCCGCGCTGATCGCGACGACGGCGTCCGACTCCGCGGCGAGCCACGCCTCGCCTGCCAGACGCCCGGGGGACTCGGCGCGTTCGCCGTGGGAGAGCGGCGTGGTGGACTCGGCGGCGATGCTGTGGAAGCTCTGCACGTGCGGAACCGCCAGTTCACGCGCGAGAGGGAGTGCGGCCATGCCCGAGAACCAGTGGTGGGCGTGCAGGACGTCGTACCGCGGCAGCCGGGCGAGCTCCGAACGGAAGTCCTCGACGAACTCCTCGTGTCGACCCTTCGCGACCGGCTCAGCGGGTCCGGCGTCGAGGAATCGCAGCGTCACGCCGGGGGCGAGGGCGGAGGAGGACGGCTGGCCGGCGGAGGACCGCCGGGTGATGACGTCGACCTCGTGCCCCGCGGCGCCCATTGCGACGGCCTGATGACGCACCACGACGTTCATCCCGCCGGCGTCACCGGAACCCGGCTCGTCACCGGGGCTGGTGTGGAGCGAGATCATCGCGATGCGGAGGGGCTGGGGTTGCGAGGGCACCAGACGAGCCTAGTAGCCGTGAGCGTCCCGGCCCCTCGTGGCGGAGCCACCAGAACGTGCTCGCGCATCCGACGCCGGAGGTTGAGAATGATCGCGAGACGAGTGCGACGGTGCACCCGCCCAGGAGAAAGGGACGATCATGACGACGCTCAACCCGTATCTCGGCTTCCGCGGGACAGCCCGCGAAGCGATGGAGTTCTATCAGGGCGTCTTCGGCGGCGAACTGACGGTGTCGACGTTCGGCGACTTCGGTGCCGCGGTCGAGCCGGACGAGGTCGATCTGGTGATGCACTCCCAGCTGACCGGCGACGCCGGGATCGTCTTCATGGGATCGGACACGCCGAAGCACATGGACTACCGCGAGGGTAACAACTTCTCGATGTCACTGAGCGGGCCGGACACCGACGAGGCCCGACTCCGCGAGTACTTCGAGCGGCTCGCGGACGGCGGCACGGTCCAGCAGCCGCTGAGTGTGGCCCCCTGGGGTGACTCCTTCGGCATGGTGCAGGACCGCTTCGGCATCACCTGGCTGGTGAACATCGCCGCCCCGGCGCAGGGGTGACGTGGGTGCGATGAGCGGGTGTGCCCGAGAGACGCCGGTCCCTGGGCTTCGCGCATCGCCTTCGACGTTCGGTCCCTGAGCCTGTCGAAGCGTTCCTCGTGGGCACTTCGACACGCTCAGTGCCCGGGAGGGGTGTGCCCGCGCCGTCACTGGCTGTCTCGGACAGCTGTCCGAGAAGTCGTGGTACACTGGCCTGAATGCCTCGCACATCAGGAGTATCCGCCCTCGGTGTCGAGCAGTCCACCTCCGGCCGTCCCACGAGCCTGTCCGTCGAGCGTCTCGCTCCGGTCCTCAGGGTGACGGGCGATCCTCGCGCCGAGCGGACGCGCCAGACGATCTTCGACGCCGTTGCGACCATCCTCGCCGGTCGTCCGGAACGCGTGTCCGTCGGCGACATCGTCCGCGTCGCCGGCATCAGTCGCAGCTCGTTCTACGCGCACTTCTCGAGCCTCGACGACCTCACCGCGGCCTACCTTCGCCTGCAGTTCGCGGGGCTCACCGCTCCCGCCACCACGCGACCGGTCGGCGAGCGGGCGAGCAGCCGCGAGCGCGCCGAGGACGCCTACCGTCGGCTGGTCGGCCAGCTCCTCGAGGACGCACCGCTCTACTCGAGCGTGCTCGAGCTCCCCGTCGCCCGTGCGGTCTTCGACGCGCTCGTCGGTGAACACGCCGACCACCTGGTCGCCGCCTTGCTGCAGCGCACCCGGGTCCCCGCCGGCATCCCGGTCGAACTGGTCTCAGCGTACGTCGCCGGCGGCACGCTGTCGCTCGTCGACGGTTGGCGACACGGCCGCATCGACGTCTCCGACGACGAACTCGTCGACTCCCTGGTCGCCCTCCTGCCCGCGTGGCTGCTCGAGGAACGACCCACCGGTGCATCGCCGCCGACGCAGACCCCCGAATCATCCGGCAGCTGAACGCGCCGGAGCACGACGACGCCGGTGCGAGAGCGCCGGTGACGACCTGAGAAGAGAAGAGGAACCATGCAGTTCATCGTTGGAGAGACCCTGGTCTACCCGCACCACGGAGCGGTCACCATCACCGAGTTGTCGAAGGTGACGATCAAGGGTGTCGAGCAGGACGTCATGACGCTCCGCGTGCACACGTCCGAGCTCACCATCAAGCTGCCGATCGCGAACGCCGACCTCGTCGGTGTCCGTGACGTCATCGACCACGACGGCGTCCAGGCCGTCTACGGCGTCCTGCGCGAGCCGTTCGTCGAGGAGCCCGGCAACTGGTCGCGCCGCTACAAGGCCAACCAGGAGAAGATGGCGAGCGGCAACGTCCACCGCGTCGGCGAGGTCGTCCGCGACCTGTGGCGCCGCGACCAGGACAGCGGTGTGTCTGCCGGTGAGAAGCGCATGCTGCAGAAGGCCCGCCAGGTGCTCGTCTCCGAGCTGGCCCTCGCACAGGCGATGACCGACGAGGAAGCCTCCGCCGGCCTCGACGAGGTGCTCGCCTCCTCGATCGCGACGCCAGAGGCCGTCGCAGCCAAGTAGTTCGGTTCCAGCAGAGCGCCCCTCCGGTTCGGAGGGGCGCTCTGCTGCATCACGGGTCGGACGACGGCGCGGGTGCTCCGTCGGCGCGGAGAACGTCGCAGTCGATGGCCTCGGGTCAGTTGCCGCCGCCTGAGACGATCGCCAGGACACCGACGATAGCGATGGCGATGATCGGACCGAACGACAACACCGTCTTCGCGATCGTCCAGGCGCGGTTCTCGCGCTCGGGAGCCGGTAGTTCAGCCGCCGAGACGTACACCGGAGCCTGCTCGCCGTCACCGGAGGCGGCGCCGGTCAGCTGGAGGACCCGCGAGTCGTCCCAGGCGCGGCCGTCGAAGTGGACCTGGCGTTCGTCGTCCGTCGGGTGGGGGTACCAGCCGGCGGCTTCCGTCTGCGCCGGCTTGTCCCGCTGGAACCGCAACACCCGTGACTCGCCCCAGGCCTCACCGTCGAAACGGAGTTCCTTCGTCGGGTCGTCGGGGTTCGGGTACCAGCCTGCGGTCGTAGCCATTGATCCAGTATGACAGCGGGATCCGCCCTGCCGAGACCCAGCGATCGACGGCAGAATGGAGACAATCATGACGACGACACCGCGACCTCGAGCCCCCCGCCCGCAGACGATCCTCGAGGTGGTCCGCACGGCCTGGATCACACCGCACCTGGTGCGCCTCACTCTCGGCGGACCCGGATTCGCCGATTTCCAGCCCAAGGACGCCACCGACAGCTACGTCAAGCTGTACTTCGCGAAGCCCGAGCTCGGCCTGGAGCCGCCGTACGACCTCACCGCGTTGCGAGCGACCCTCGCGCCGGACGACCTCCCCGTCACCCGCACCTACACCGTGCGGCGTGTGGACACCGGAGAGCGCACCATCGACATCGACTTCGTCGTGCACGGCGACGAGGGACTGGCCGGACCGTGGGCGGCGGCCGCCCAACCGGGGGACCGCGTCGTCCTCGCCGGCCCGGGCGGTGCCTATCGCCCCGATCCGACCGCCGACTGGCACCTGTTCGCCGGAGACGAGTCCGCGGTCCCGGCGATCGCCGCAGCACTCGAGGTCCTGCCGCCTGAAGCGACGGGGCTCGCGTTCATCGAGATCGGTGGCCGCGACGACCTCATCGAGCTCGACCGCCCGGCGGGTGTACAGCTCATCTGGGTCGGGCGCGCCGCTCGCGACGAGTCTGCGGCGGCCCTCCTGGCCACCGCCATCGCCGGTCACCCCTGGCCCGCCGGCCGCGTCCAGGTGTTCGCGCACGGAGAGCGCGAGTCGATGAAGGCCCTCCGCGAGGTGTTCCTCACCCAGCGCGGGCTCGACCGATCGCAGCTCTCGCTCTCCGGGTACTGGGCCTACGGCCGGACCGAGGACCGCTTCCAGGCGGAGAAGCGCGAACCGATCGGGGTCGTCCTTCCGGCCTCGTGACGCCGGCGCCGACGAATCGTCAGTGCGACGGATCGGCCGGCTTGTTCCTCGACCTCCGGACCCGGGACGGTCGTTCGACCCTCGCTCGGATGTCGGGCGGGACGAGGTCGAGCAGTTGATCGCGTCTGAGGGGCAGATCAAGCAGGCTGAGCTTCATCCTGCCCTTGCGGGAATGCCGGCTCGGATCGAGTCGGACGACGTTCGCCGCATCGCGGACCAGCCGGACGGAGACGACCGCACCGCCGGCGACGTCCGCCAGCACCTGGCCGTCGATCTCCACCGCGGCCTGCTTCGTCGCCGTGCCGATCGAGAACTGCAGGCGCTCGGCCGGGCCGAGGATGAACGAGCGGTCGATGCCGGACATCGGTGCCACCGGCGTGACGACGGTGGCCGCCACGGCGGGGGAGAGGACCGGACCGCCCGCGGCGTAGTTGTAGGCGGTCGAACCGGTCGGGGTGGCGACGACGATCGCGTCGGCCTTGAAGTACCCGTACGCGGTCCCGTCCACCGCGAGGTCGGCCATGACGACCCCGGTCCCGGGCCGGCGCGCGATGGAGATGTCGTTGAACGCCAGGAGGTGGGTGACGTCGTCGCCGGTGGTGATCGTGACCTCGAGACCGTGGTGGGGCTCGAGCGAGAACTCGTGGTCGCTGACCCGCTGCAACGCCGCCGCCAGCGCGGTCGGCTCGACCTCCACGAGGAAGCCGACGTTGCCGTAGTTGACACCGAGCACCGGTGCCGACCTGCCGGCCAGCAGGCGCATCGCTCCGAGCATCGTGCCGTCGCCACCCATCGCCACGGCGACGTCCACCGACGAGGCGAAGGCGTCCTCGTCGAGCAGCTCGACGTCGTCGCCGAGGCGGTTCGCCTCCGCGCGCAGGCCGACGAGGCGCGCGCCGTGCTCGAGTTGCCAGGCGCGGAGGATGCGGACGGAGTCGTCGATGTTCTTCGTCGGGTGGGTGATGAGGCCGATCGTCATCGACGGCCCGGCCGGGTGCTTCGTGCGAGTGGTGGTCACCCGACGAGCATAGGCCGACCGCCTGACAGCCGGATCGGGAGGTGCGGCGGTTGTGGAACGGCCCTGTGGAGACGAGCTGCGTCGCTCGATCGACGTTTGGGATACTGGAGGGCACCGTCCACCGTGACCCTCGCGGGACGAGGTGCGCGGAGGAACCACATGAGCGACACCAGCGGCCAGATCGGGCGACCACGGCGGACCGGGCGACTGAAGACCACGCTGCTCGGCGTGCTCGCTGCGCTCGTCGTCCTGGTGCTCGGATTCGTGGTGTGGACGCAGATCGTGATGCCGGGGACCCGGTCCGCCGCGCTCGAGGTGTGGGAGGACCCGGCCGTCTCCGTCACCGACGTGGGTGACGCCATCGTGCTCGCACCGACGGGCGATGCCGCGGTTGAGGCCTCGGGGACGGGGCTCGTCTTCATCCCCGGAGCGAAGGTCGACCCGTACGCCTACCTCCGCAAGCTGTCCGGTGTGGTCGAGGAGGCGGGGGCGACGGTCGTGATCACGAAGCCGACGCTGAACCTGGCCTTCTTCGATGGGCGCTCCCTCGAGACGTTCACCGCGGCGGCTCCCGACGTCGACACCTGGTTCGTCGGCGGCCATTCCCTCGGTGGCGTGCGGGCCTGCCAGCTCGCCGAGGACCCGGCGGTGGCCGGCCTGGTGCTGTTCGGCAGCTACTGCGCGAACGACCTCTCGGAGGCTTCGCTCGCGGTGCTGAGTCTCTCGGGCAGCGACGACGGTCTGAGTACGCCTGAGAAGGTCGCCGACGCACGCGTCCGCCTTCCGGCCGACGCGACGATGGTCGAGATCGACGGTGCGAACCACGCCAGCTTCGGCGACTACGGCGTGCAGCCCGGCGACGGTGAGGCGACCATCTCGAGCGATTCGGCGCGCGCGGCGATCACCCGCGAGTTGGTCCGGTTGCTCGGCTGACCCCGTCGTCGGGGTTCAGGTCGTGCGGTACCGGTCCGTCGGTGGTCAGGCCTTCGGGACCGGAGGCCCGACGACGAGGAGCGCGGTGAACACGGCGACGACCGCGAGGCCGCCGACGACCAGGAGCAGGACGGGGTGGCGGACGAGCCAGCGGGTCGCGCGGTCGAGGACCCGCTGGTCCCGTGGGTCCGAGCCGGCCTCACGTCGCCAGGCGCCGTCGAGTCGACCCGTGCGATCCGCCCAGATGTCGAAGGGGATGGTGGCGTAGGGCACGACGGCGCTCACAAGACCGGTGAGGATCGTTCCGACGCCCCAGCGTTGGTTGATCCCGATGAGGAGCACGGTCGCGCCGTAGACGAGGAACACGAAGCCGTGGAGTGCCCCGCCGATGCTGACGCCGAGCTCGGTCGTCTTGGTGCCGTACTTGAGGATCATCCCGACGATGAGGAGGGTCCAGGTGATCGCCTCGGCGATCGCGATCAGACGGAAGAGGCGGCGCGGCGACACAGGGGCTCCAAGGCTCGGGGTGCAGGTCTTCCAGCTTGTCAGGGACGGCTGGGAGGGTCCTCCCAGGGAACGTCGCGTTCTGGCACCCTGGAGTCGTCGGGAATAGTCGCCACATGGACGAGGTTCTCCGATGTGTATGCAAACGTATACAACCGTCGCGATCGCCCGCGGCGAGCCATACGACGTTGGAGAGCCCCATGACCACATCCCTCGAGTTCGGCATCGACACCTTCGGTGACGTCACGGTCGACGCCGACGGCACGCCGTTGTCACAGGCCCAAGTCCTCCGGAACGTCGTCGAACAGGGGGTGCACGCGGAGGCGGTCGGCCTCGACTTCATCGGCGTGGGAGAGCACCACCGGGAGGACTTCGCCGTCTCCTCACCCGAGATCGTGCTGGCGGCGATCGCCGCGAGGACCGAGCGCATCCGCCTCGGATCGGCCGTCACGGTGCTGAGCTCCGACGACCCGGTCCGCGTCTACCAGCGGTTCGCCACGCTCGACGGCATCTCCGGCGGACGCGCGGAGGCCATCCTCGGGCGGGGTTCCTTCACCGAGTCCTTCCCGCTCTTCGGGTACGAGCTCTCCCAGTACGAGGAGCTCTTCGAGGAGAAGCTGGAACTCTTCGTCGCGATCCGCGAGCAGGAGCCGGTCACGTGGTCGGGGAAGACGCGTGCGCCGTTGCGCGAACAGTCGGTCTACCCCCGGGTCGAGCACGGCAAGCTGAAGACCTGGGTCGGTGTCGGCGGGAGCCCGGAGTCGGTCGTCAGGACGGCTCGGTACGGACTGCCGATGATGCTCGCGGTCATCGGCGGCGGGCCGCTCCGGTTCGCGCCCTTCGTCGACCTGTACCACCGCGCGCTCGCCCAGTTCCAGCTGCCGACGCAGCCGGTGGGGATGCACTCGCCGGCTCACATCGCCGAGACGGACGAGCTCGCGCAGGAGCAGTTGTGGCCCCATTACCGGGCGATGATGGACCGGATCGGTCGTGAGCGCGGGTGGAGCCCGATGACGCGTGGCCACTTCGAGCAGGAGGCCGGTCCGGAGGGTGCGCTGTTCGTCGGATCGCCGGAGACCGTCGCGCGCAAGGTGGCGACCGCGGTCGACGGCCTCGGTCTGTCGCGGGTGGACCTGAAGATCAGCAACGGTTCCCTGTCCCACGAGCACCTCATGAACAGCATCGGGCTGTACGGCTCCGAGGTCGTCCCGCGCGTGCGTGAGCTCCTGGCGGACAGCTCGGCCGCCTGATCCGGTCCGTTCGGAACCCGCGTCCCGGCCGCCTCAGCGGGCGGCCGGGACGCGATAGGGCATGCTCAGCCGGAGGACGGCGCCGCCCTCGGGCGCATCGCTCGCTGCCGAGCTGACCCGGAGGGCTCCGCCGAAGGCGGCTGCGCGGCGGTCGAGCTGGAGCAGACCGCCGGCCGGTTCCGCACCGTCGAGGAGCCCGGTGCCGTTGTCGAGCACCCGCAGCTCGATGGTCCCACTCGCCACCGGAGCACCGTCGTCCCGCGGCGCCGGCGTCGCGATCCGCAGCTCGACGACGAGCCGGTCCGCCGCACCGTGGGTCAGCGCGTTCGTCACCCCTTCTTCCAGGGTCCGCACGACCACGGCGCGTTCCGCCGTCGTGAACACGTTGTCGATCGGGTCGTCGAGGAGGCGGAACTCCGGCGAGACGTCGAGGGTGGTGGTGATCGACGGCGGCAGGCGCTGCAGGATCGCGCGGATGCTCGGTGCGATGCCGACCTCGAGCAGTGGTGGGGACAGCAAGCGGCTGAGCTCTCGGACGTCCCGCTCGCGCACGGTGTGGAGGTCCTCGCCGAGTGACCGCAGCCGCCGGGTCGCGTCGGAGACGGCTGCAGCGCCCTCACGTTCGAGCGCGGCCGTGACGGCGGCGAGCTGCGCGCTGATCAGCACGAGGTGCTGCTGGAGGGTGCCGTGGAGGCCTTCGGCGACCTCGCGCTTCACGCGCAGCTCCTCGCTCTGCAGCGATTGGAGGGCGACGTCGGCGCGATGGCGTTGGTCGGCGTGGGCGCGTTCCTCTTCGCGCGCGCGCCGTCGTGCCGCGCTCAGACTGAACCCGAAGGTGGCGCACACGGCGAGGGCGATCGCCGTGGTCCCGGTCTCGACGAGGACGGTCTGCAGGCTCGGATCGCGGTAGACGCCGAGGAGGAGCTGCAGGCCGCTGCGCAGCAGGCCGGTCGCGAGCGCGACGAGGAGGACGCCGGCGAGCACCTTCGGGCGCCACCACTCGTGGAGGGAGGGACCCCATCTCGACCAGAGCAGCAACGCGAGCACGATGATCGCAACGCTCAGGGAGACGAGGTTCGCGGTGACGCGCTCCACGAGCATGCCGCGGGTGCCGCCGGGCGCGACCCACGTGTAGATGTAGACGCTCTGGAAGGAGACGGCGAGTCCGAAGACCGCGGCCATGGCGCCGCTGGCGGTGATGAAGGCCCGACTGTCGCGCCAGCGTTCGGCGCGAGCGGTGAGGGCCTCCTGGGTCATGGCTCCATTCTGACCTGCCGCGTGGTGCGACGGCGGCATCTCCGGGCGGAAGTCGGGAGCTTCCCCCTCGGACGACGAGCCGTTCATCCGGGATACTCGGACCATGCGCCACCAGCCGCAGCCCGACCGCTCGTCCGCCGTCCCCGTGGTGGGCGCGGCGACGCTCGACGTCGCGCCGGCCGTCCCGCTCCGGGTCGGAGTCGTCGAGGACCAACCGCTGCTCGGCGGGATGCTCGCCGATCTGCTCCGGGGGACGCCGGGAGTGACGTTCGTCGGTCATGCCGCCACCGTCGCCGAGGCGCGGCGGACGTTCCTCCCCGGGACGGTCGACGTCCTGACGATGGACATCGAGCTGCCGGACGGCAACGGGGTGAGTCTCGGCGTCTCGCTGCGTCGCGCCCAGCCGGGTCTCGGGATCGTCCTGCTGTCGGCCTACGACCTGATGGACATGCTCCTCGAGATGCCGGCAGATGTCAGAGACGGCTGGAGCTACCTCTCGAAGACCTCGTCCCTCACCCGCGACGTCCTCCTCGAGGCCATCCGCGTCTCGGCGCGCGGCGAGACGATGTTGGACCCCGAGCTCGTCGACCGCGCGCGGCCCCGAGCGGGTTCGAGCCTCGAGTCGCTCACCGATCGCCAGTACGCCGTCCTCCAACTGCTGGCGACCGGTCGCTCGAACACGGGGATCGCTACCCGGCTCGGGATCGCCGAGAAGTCGGTGCAGAACCATCTCACGGCGATCTACGCCGCGCTCGGGATCGAACACGACGCCGCGAGCAACCCGCGGGTGTCCGCCGTGCTCGCGCTCCTCGCCGAGTCAGGACGACTCGCCTGAGCCGGGGCGGTCGACCGCTCACCGGCCCCGATCCGGCACCTCGAGGTCGTCGACGGCGCGGTCCGGACGCCAGCCGCGCCAGACCGGATGCCTGAACCGGCCGTCGGGGGTCCATTCGCTGAACCGCACCTCACCGATGAGGACGGGATCCAACCAGTTCGCGTCGGCGGCATCGGCCGGTGGCACGCCCAGCAGTGACGTCGACGAGCGCGCCAACCGTTCGAACCGCACGGCGGTCGCGGCGAGCTCCCGGTCGGTGAACCCGCTGCCGACCCGCCCGGCGTAGTGCAGGAGACCGTCGGGCCCCGGCACGCCGAGGAGGAGCGATCCGATCCCACCCGTGCGCCCACCACGTCCCGGTCGCCAGCCCGCGACGACGACCTCCTCCGCCCGCTCATGCTTGAACTTCATCCACGTGCTGCTCCGTCGACCCGGCCGGTAACGACCGTCGAGTTCCTTCGCGACCACCCCCTCGAGCCGGAGCGCCCGGCTGACCTCGAGTGCATCGTGCAGGGAACCGTCGATCCGCGGCGGAACCTGCACGACCGCGCCGGATCCGACCGTCTCCTCGAGGAGTTCGCGGCGCTCACGGTAGGGCAGTCCCGTCCGGTCCTCGTCGTCGAGGGCGAGGAGGTCGAACACCAACAGCCGGACCGGCGTCAGCCGGCGCTCCCGATCGACGTCGCGGTCCGACGTCAACTGCATGCGTCGCTGCAACAGCGAGAAGTCGGGACGGCCGTCGGCCCCGGACGCGACGATCTCGCCGTCGAGGACGACGTCGCGATCCCCGAACGACGCCCCGAGCTCCTCCACCACCTCCGGGTAGGCCGCGGTCAGATCCTTGCCGTTGCGGCTCGACAACCGCACCCGCCCCGTCGCACCGTCGATGCTCGCGATCGCACGGATCCCGTCCCACTTCATCTCGAACGCCCACGACCCGTCGTCGACGACCTCTCCGAGAGCGGCCGGGCTCGCGAGCATCGGAGCGGGGACCTCGCGCGAACGCGCTACCGGCGGAGCCGGCGGATCGCCTGGAGCGCGCATCCGGTGGATGAGCCAGGAGGGCGCGTCGCGCCCGGAGTCGCCGGCGGTCCGGATGAGCGCGAACCGTGCCGGGCGCTCCAACGGACCACCCGGCCGCCCGTGCAGGGTCGCGATGACCTCGTCGTCCCGCCACTTCTCCAGCTCGTAGGTGCCCGCATCCCAGATGGTCACCTCGCCCGCCCCGTACTCGCCGGCCGGGATGGTGCCCTCGAAGCTGCCGTACTCCAGGGGATGGTCCTCGGTGCGGACGGCCAGACGGTTACTGCTCGGATCCGTCGGGACACCCTTCGGCAACGCCCAGGACACGAGCACCCCGTCGTGCTCGAGTCGGAAGTCATGATGCAGCTTCCGCGCCTCATGCCGCTGGATGACGAACGACGGTGCCGTCCCCGCAGCCGACGGTGGCGGGGACGCCTCCGGAACCGGCTCAGGCGTCCGCGAAGCATCGCGTTTCCGCCGGTACTCCGAGAGTCGATCCTCGTGCTCCGACGGCCTGATCGTGATCGACGGACGGGGATCGCCGAGCACCGACAGCGGATCGACACCGTCGGCCAGCCGTTCGAGCACGATCGGGAACTCCAACTGGGAGAGCTCGGGATCGTCGAGCTCGTCCCACGACCGCGGCGCCGCGACCGTGGGACGCAACCGACCCCGCAGGGAGAACGGGGCGATCGTCGTCTTCGACCCGTTGTTCTGGCTCCAGTCGACGAACACCTTGCCCCTGCGTCGATCCTTCGCCATCTCGCTCACCACGAGCGTCGGCGCATCCGCCGCGAGCGCCCGAGCGAGTTCATGCGCCACGAGCGACACCTCGTCCGAACGCTGCCGACCGTCCAACGCCGCATAGAGGTGGATCCCCTTGCTGCCACTCGTCACCGGGACCGGTTCAAGCCCCATGTCGACCAACACCGCG
Organism: Plantibacter sp. Leaf1; assembly: GCF_001421315.1. Classification (NCBI taxonomy): domain Bacteria; kingdom Bacillati; phylum Actinomycetota; class Actinomycetes; order Micrococcales; family Microbacteriaceae; genus Plantibacter; species Plantibacter sp. Leaf1. The sequence continues at coordinate 86,737 of NZ_LMJX01000002.1, forward strand.
CGTGCCATCCGAGCGACCCCGGCGCACTCGGCGAGCGACACCCCCTCACCAGGGTCGAGGTCGAGCACGAGCCGGTCGGGCGGACGGCGCTCGCCGGACCGGTCGAACCGCCACTGCGGCACGTGCAGTTCGAGCGCGCCGAGCTGTGCCAGCCACGTGAGCGTCGCGAGGTCGTCGACGACCGGGTACTCGTTCGTGTGATCGCTGTGCTCGATGGGGAGACGCTGCACCCAGTCCGGCGCCGACGCACCCAGGTCCTTCTGGAAGAAGCCGGACTCCGGCGCCTCGGCCGTCCCGACACCGTGCACCCAGCGTTTCCGGGTCACCGGCCGGTCCGCCACGTGCGGCAACAGATGCGGTGCGACGGCCGCGTAATACGCGAGGACCTCCGCCTTGGTCGTGCCCGTCGCGGGATAGAGGACCTTGTCGAGATGGGTGAGCTGGATGCGCCGACCGTCGACGGTCACCCACTGCGCCCGCGCGCCGCCGGAGCTCGTCCTCGCCATGGCGCCCAGCCTGCCGTCCGAGCCCGTCAAGGGCTAGCCCTTGACGCCGGTCCGGGTGTCTACTGGTGCGATTGACGGCGTGGGCCGACCCGCCGACGGACAGGAGAGGTCATGCGCGCGATCTGGAAGGGCGCCGTCACGTTCGGTCTCGTCAACGTCCCGGTGAAGGTGTACAGCGCGACGGAGGACCACGACCTCTCGCTGCACCAGGTGCACGACGCCGACGGCGGGCGTATCCGGTACCAGCGCAAGTGCGAGGTCTGCGGCAAGGTCGTCAGCTACGACCACATCGACAAGGCCTACCAGGACGGCGAGCAGACGGTGGTCCTCACCGCCGACGACCTCGCGTCGCTCCCCGAGGAACGCAGTCGCGAGATCGAGGTGGTCGAGTTCGTGCCGAGCGACGACCTCGACCCGATCATGTTCGACCGCAGTTACTTCCTGGAACCGGACTCCTCCTCCTCGAAGGCCTACGTCCTGCTCCGGCGGACGCTCGAGGAGACCGACCGCACGGCCATCGTGCGGTTCGCCCTCCGCCAGAAGACGCGACTCGGCGCCCTCAGGGTGCGCGAGGACGTCATCCTCCTGCAGACACTGCTCTGGGAGGACGAGGTCCGCGAGGTGCGGTTCCCGGCCCTCGAGGAACGAGTCCGCATCTCCGCCAAGGAACTCGAGATGTCGGAGGCGCTCGTCGAGTCCTTCTCGTCCCGCTTCCGTCCCGACGCGTTCGTCGACGAATACCAGGCACAACTCCGGAAACTCATCGATGCGAAACTCGAGCAGGGCGACGCCCTCGACACCGCCGCCACCTTCGGCGAGCAGCCCGAGCCCGACGACGACAAGGGCGCCGAGCCGATCGACCTCATGGAGGTGCTGCAGCGCAGCATCGACCGGCAGCGTGGTGGGAAGGACCCGAAGGCCGACACCGGGTCGAGTGGTTCCTCGAAAGCCGCCTCGTCGAAGACCACGACGTCGAAGAGCACGACCTCGAAGCGCAGCGCGTCGAAGCGCAGCACGACCAAGGCCGGATCGTCGAAGGACGAACCGTCGTCGACCCCGGCCAAACGCAAGAAGAGCGCCTGATCCACCTCCCACCGGTCGGACCCACGCAACCTTCGGGGAACCCTCCTCCACAGCGGCCACGCACCAGCCGGCCCACCCGCCATCGCCACCGCAGCGACCCGCCGTCGGCGGCTCCTGACAGACTTGCCCCATGTCCGACGTCAGCGCGCCAGCCCCCACCCACCACGAAGCCACCACCACCGGGTCGGTCGCCGAAGCGACGGCGGCGCTCGCCGCCCTGACGGGCGTTCCGGGAGCCCGGTTCCACGATGGCCAGCTCGAGGCGATCCTCGCCCTCGTCGACGAGCACCGTCGCACCCTCGTGGTGCAGCGCACCGGTTGGGGCAAGTCGGCCGTGTACTTCATCGCGACGGCGCTGCTCCGTCGGCGGGGTGCCGGTCCGACGCTGCTCGTCTCACCGCTCCTCGCCCTCATGCGCGACCAGGTGGCCGCGGCGGCGCGTGCCGGTGTTCGGGCGGTCGCCATCAACTCGGCGAATGCTCATGAGTGGGACGACGTCCGCGCGCAGCTGGACGCCGACGAGGTCGATGTACTGCTCGTGTCGCCCGAGCGGCTCAACAATCCGCGCTTCCGCGATGAGCAGCTCCCGACCCTCGTGGCTCGAACCGGCATGCTGGTGGTCGACGAGGCCCACTGCATCTCCGACTGGGGTCACGACTTCCGCCCCGACTACCGGCGGCTGGCCGAGCTGATCGGTCGTCTGCCGGTGGAGGTCCCGGTCCTGGCGACGACCGCGACGGCCAACGCCCGCGTCGTCCGCGACATCGCCGAGCAGCTCACCGCACCAGCCGCTTCCGGCTCCACGGCGGCAGAGGTCCTCACCATCCGCGGTTCCCTCGCGCGGGCGTCCCTCCGGCTCGGCGTGCTCCGGCTCCCGGAGTCCAGGGACCGCCTCACCTGGTTGCTCAGCCACTTGGACGGACTCACGGGCTCCGGCATCATCTACACCCTCACCGTCTCCGCCGCGGAGGACACCGCGCGGCTGCTGCGCGAGGCCGGTCACGAGGTCCGGGCCTACACCGGCCGGACCGATCCCGACGAACGCGAGGAGTCCGAGCGGCTCCTCAAGGAGAACCGGCTGAAGGCCCTCGTGGCGACGAGTGCGCTCGGGATGGGCTTCGACAAACCCGATCTCGGGTTCGTCGTGCATCTCGGCGCGCCGTCATCGCCGGTCGCGTACTACCAGCAGGTCGGGCGAGCCGGGCGCGCGACGGAACACGCCGACGTCCTGCTCCTGCCCGGAGCGGAGGACGAGGAGATCTGGCAGTACTTCGCGACCGCGTCGATGCCTGACGAAGCTCGGGCCACGGCCGTCCTCGACGCGCTCGACGATCGGCCACGGTCGACCCCGGCACTCGAAGCACTCGTCAACCTGCGCCGGACCCCGCTGGAACTGCTGCTCAAGGTGCTCGACGTCGACGGCGCCGTGCAGCGGGTCGCCGGGGGATGGGTCTCCACCGGTGAGCCGTGGGTGTACGACCGCGAACGGTACCGCCGGATCGCCGAGGCGAGGGTCGCGGAACAGCAGGCGATGCTCGCCTACGAGCGCGGCGAGGAGTGCCGGATGCTCGTGCTCCAGCGCGAACTCGACGACGCGACCGCCGAGCCCTGCGGACGGTGCGATCGCTGCGCGGGTGCCTGGTTTCCCACCGAACTCGACAGCGCAGCAGCTGCCTCGGCTTCCGAGGCGCTCGGGCGGGTCGGTGTCGAGCTCGAACCTCGAGCGCAGTGGCCGACGGGTGCCGGCAAACTCGGCGTCACCACCGACGGAGCGCCGGTCAGCGGCCGCATCTCGCTCGAGGATCGTCTGGAACCGGGCCGGGCGCTCGCGCGCTTGACCGATCTCGGCTGGGGCGGCGTCCTCCGTGAACTCTTCGCCGCCGGCGCGGCGGACGCCCCGGCGTCCCGCGCGGTGATCGACGCGAGCGTCCGGGTGCTCGCCGACTGGCCGTGGGCGAGGCGACCGGCCGCGGTCGTGAGCGTCCCCTCACGATCACGTCCGCAACTCGTCGACTCGGTCGCCCGGGGTATCGCCTCACTCGGACGACTGCCCTACCTCGGTGAACTGGACCTCGTCGGCGACGGCCCTCGCGGAGGGCCCGGCGGGAACAGCGCCTATCGGCTCGCCGGCGTCTGGGACGCGTTCAGCGTCGGTGCCGAACTCCGCACACAGCTGGCGACGCTCGAGGGGGCGCCGGTGCTGCTCGTCGACGACCGGGCGGACAGCAGATGGACGCTCACCGTCGCCGGACGGGCGCTCCGGCTCGCGGGCTCCGGCCCGGTCCTCCCGTTCGCCCTCGGCATCGTGGGCTGAGCCCCGTCACCCCTCGTGGAGGCTCGACCGCGTGTCCTTCGCGAGGTGCTTCGGCAGCAGGAGGGTGCAGACGAGGCCGACCACGGCGGCCGCCGCGCAGATCGCGAAGCTCAGCCGGAACGCGTCGGCGCTCGGCGTCGTGACGGCCCCGTCCGTGACGACTTGGGAGGCCAGGATGGCGCCGATCACCGCACTCGCGATCGTGGAACCGAGCGTCCGCATGACCGAGTTGAGCCCGTTGGACGCCGCGGTCTCGCTCGGCGGGACGGCGCCCATGATCAGCGTCGGCATCGCCGCGTACGCGAAGCCCACGCCGAAACCGACGGCGGTCGCCGTCAGGACCGTGTGCCAGACCTCCGTCATGAGCCCGATCGCGACCGCGTAGCCGATCGCGATGATCGCGATGCCGATGAGCAGGCTCAGCCGCGCACCCTTCGCGGCCGTCAGCCGAGCGGCGACGGGCGACATCGCCCACATGATCAGACCGCTGGGCATGAGGCAGAGGCTCGCGATGAGCATGTCCTGCCCGAGCCCGACCCCCGTGCCCACCGGTGCTTCGAGGATGCCGGGGAGGACCACGGTGCTGCCGAAGAAGGCGAATCCGACGGTGATCGACGCGAGGTTCGTGAAGAGCACCGTCCGGCGTGCGGCGATCCGCAGATCCACGAGCGGGCTCGAGGAACGCACCTCGAACCAACCCCAGAGGAGCAGGACGACGACCCCGCCGATCAGGCACGCGAGCGTCCCCACGCTCGTCCATCCCCACTCGTTGCCCTTCGAGACGGCGAGGAGGATCGGCACGAGTCCGGCGGCGAGTCCGATCGCCCCGATCCAGTCGAAACCGCCCTCGCTCCGCAGCGTGCTCACGGGGACGAAGCGGGCCACGAGCAGGAATCCGACCAGTCCGAGCGCACCGGCCACCCAGAAGAGCACATGCCAATCCAGGAACTGTGAGATGACGGCTGAGATCGGCAGGCCGACGGCTCCACCGATACCGAGCGTGGCGCTCACGAGGGCGACCGCCGGACCGAGCCGCTTCGCATGGAGCACGTCGCGCAGGATGCTGATGCCGAGCGGGATCACGCCCATCGCCATACCCTGCAGGGCGCGAGCGACGATCAGCGGCACGATCGTTGACGAGAACGCAGCGAGCACCGAGCCGGCCATCATGATCCCGAGCAGGATCAGGACCATCCGGCGCTTCCCGTACAGGTCACCGAGACGACCGGAGATCGGCGTCGCCACCGCAGCGGAGAGCAGGGTGGCGGTCACCACCCACATGCTGTCCGAGGCGTGCACCCCGAGGATCGTCGGGAGGGACGGCACGAGCGGGGTGACGAGCGTCATCATGAACGCCGCGACGAGGCCGGTGAACGCCAGGCTCGCCACGACCGCCCGCTCAGGGAGCGGCTTGCTGAGCGCAGCGCGCTCCTCGTCGCTCAGCCACGGTCGCTCCTGCGACTCCGGTCCGTCGTCATGGTCGTCGGGCTGCGCTGAATCCTGCGTCACGGGTCCTGTTCCTGTGGAGAGTGGATGCGGCCGGAGCCACTCGGAGTCGAACGCCCGCGCGCGGCCTGGCATTCCCGTCTCCCGGAACCGATCGTCCGCGGGGGCCGTGCGCGACTCAGCGGGGCAGCCGGGGGATCGCCGCGACGAGCTGCCGCGTGTACGCCTCGGCCGGCCGGTGGAGGACCTGAGCGGTCGACCCCGCCTCGACGACCCGCCCGTCCCGAAGGACGACCGTGCGCTCGCACAGGGCCGCGACCGTGCCGAGGTCGTGCGACACCATGACGAGAGCCAGACCGTTCGAGGCCCGCAACTCGGCGAGGAGCTCGATGATCTGGATCCGGGTGCTCATGTCCAGGGCACTCACCGGCTCGTCGGCCAGGAGGAGTCTGGGGTTCGGGACGATCGCACGAGCGATGGCGATCCGTTGGCGTTGGCCGCCGGAGAACTCGTGCGGGTAGCGGGACGCGGCCTCGGGAGGAAGACCGACCGCTTCGAGCGCGTCCGCGGCTCGGCTCACGGCCTGCTCCGCCGAAGCCAGCCGCAAGGAGCGGAGTGGCTCTGCGACGATGCGGCCGACGCGCTGCCGTGGGTCGAGCGAGGAGTACGGATCCTGGAAGACCGCCTGCACGGATGCGCGGAAGCCTCGGACGCGGGCCTTGTCCCGCGGATCGAGCGCGCTGCCGTCGAATCGGACGGACCCCGTGGTCGGACGGTCGAGGCCGAGCAGCAGTCGGAGGAGGGTGCTCTTCCCGGCGCCGGACTGGCCGACGACGCCGACCGCCTCACCGGCGCCGACGGACAGGGAGACGTCGTCGAGCGCGACCTGGCCACCGCGGTACCGGAAGCCGGCCGCGTCGAGCTTTAGGATGGGCGCAGCGGCGTCAGGGCTCGATCCGTCGATCATCGCGGGTCCTCCAGTGCGTCGTCGATCGCGCGGGCGCTGGCGACGAGACGCCGCGTGTCCTCGTGCTGTGGGGCCGTCAGCACCTGCGCGACGGGGCCGCGCTCGACCGCTCGGCCCGAGCTGAGCACGATCACCTCGTCGACCATGGTCGACACCACGGCGAGATCGTGACTGATGAACAACAGCGCCATGCCCCGTTCGCGCACGAGCCGGTCGAGGAGCGACAGCACCTCCGCCTGCACGGTGACGTCGAGTGCGGTGGTCGGCTCGTCGGCGATCAGGAGCTGCGGTCGTCCGGCGAGGGCGATGGCGATGGCGACGCGCTGTCGCTGGCCGCCGGACAACTCGTGCGGAAACGACGCGGCGATGCGGGCCGTGTCGGTGAGCGAGACCTCGGTGAGCGCCGCATCCACGGCATCCCGCAGTCGGTCCCGACGGAGCCCGAGGTGTCGTCGGAGCGGTTCAGCGAGCTGAGCGCCGACGCGCATGAGCGGGTCCAGGGCGGTCAGCGGCTCTTGGAAGACGAGTCCAGCGACCCGGCCGCGGAGGGGACGCAGGGAGCGGTCCGTGGCGCCGATGACCTGCGTGCCGGCCAGCTCGATGCTGCCGCTCGCGGTGAGCTGGTCGTCGAGCAACCCGATCGCGGCGAGGGAGGTCAGCGACTTGCCGGACCCGGAGCCGCCGATGAGACCGAGTCGGTCGCCGGCGGCGATCATGAGGTCGAGGTCGTCGACGAGTGGCCGCTCGGTGGCGTCCGATGCTCCGCGCCGCGTACCACGGGTGATGGTCAGGCCGGTGATGTCGAGCAGGGCCGTCATGCGCTGCGCCTCCTCGTCGGATCACCGAGATCGCGCAGGCCGTCCGCGATGAAGTTCACGCCGACGACGAGCATGACCACCGCGACACCGGGCGCGATCGCTCCGATCGGTGCCGTCGTGACCGTGGCCTGTGCCTCCTGGAGGAGCCGTCCCCAGGAGGCGTTCGGCGGCGGAGCCCCGAGGCCGAGGTAGGACAGGCTCGCTTCCGCGAGGACGGCGATGCCGAACTGCAGGGCGAGGTTGACGCTCAACGTCGGCCAGATGTTCGGCAGTACGTGCTGGCCGATGATGCCGGGCCAGCTCGTCCCGGCGGTGCGCGCGGCGACGACGTACTGTTCGCCGAGGACGCGCTTCGTGAGGATCCTCGTGAGCCGGGCGACGATGGCGGACATGGCGAGCCCGATCGCGACGATGGCGGTGCCGAGCGAAGCGCCCTGGGCGGCGACGATCAGCATGGCCAACAGCAGGACGGGGAAGGCGATCACGACGTCGAGGGCGGCGGAGATCGTGTCGTCCAGCCAGGCGGCCGCGAACGCCGCGGCGAGACCGACGGCGATCCCGATGACCGCGCCGACCGCGACGGCCCCCGCCCCAGTGACGAGCGCGATGCGGGCACCGATCATGAGTTGGGTGAAGAGGTCTCGACCCAGCTTGTCCGTGCCGAGCCAGTGCGTGCCGCTCGGTCCTTCGAGACGGCCGCCTGCCGTGTCCGTCGGCGCGAAGGGCGTCCAGAAGAGGGAGACGAGCGCCAGCGCGGCGATGACACCGACGAGGACCAGCCCGACCGTGAGGGTGACGGAGCGTCCGCGGCGTCTCCCGCCCCGCTCGGGGGCTGTGGCGGTCGTCCGGGCGTCGAGGTCGCTCATCGGAGCCCGCTCCCGGCGATGGAGGTGCGCAGGCGCGGGTCGATGAGGCGCTGGGCGATGTCGGCGAGGAACCCGGTCACGAGGACGACGAGGGTGGACACGAGGAGGATGCCCTGGATGTTTGGGTAGTCGTGCTGCTGGATCGCCGTGAGGAGCATCGACCCGAGTCCCGGCAGGCTGAAGACGCTCTCGACCACGACGGCCCCGAGGAACGTGGTCGCGAGTTCGATCCCGAGGATCGCGACGACGGGGACGGCCGCGTTGCGGACGCCGTGCCGGAGGAGCGCCTCGCCGAGTCCGGCACCCTGCGCCCTGGCGGAACGGAGGAAGTCGCTCCCGAGCACGTCGAGCGTGGCGGAGCGGACGTACCTGGTGATGGACGCGCTCATGACGATGGCGATGGTGATGACCGGGAGCACCAGACTCGTGAGTGCCGCCGCCGGGTCTGCCCAGTCGTCGCGCGGGAACCCGCCGGACGGGAACAGGCGGAGCGTGACCGCGAACACGCTCACGAGGAGGATGCCGACCCAGAACACCGGCACCGCGATGCCGAACTGCGACAACCCCGACAGGGCGATGCCGTACCACCGGTCGGCTCGGAGTGCGGCGATGATGCCGGCCAGGCTGGCGAGCACCACGGCGAGGAGGAAGGCGAGGAGCGTCAGCGGGACGGTGACCTGCAGGCGCGAGGCGATCTCAGGGCCGACGGGGAGACTGCTCACGAAGGACGAACCGAGATCGAAGGTGAGGACGCCACCGAACCAGGCAAGGAACTGCTCGCCGACCGGCCGATCCGCTCCCACCTGCGCGCGCGCCGCCTCGATCTGCTCCTGCGTGGCGTTCACCGAGAGCAGGGCGTTCGAGGGGTCTCCCGGCAGCAGCCGGAGCAGGACGAACAACACGGTCATGGCGACGAGGAACGACACCACCAGGAACGCGGATCGACGCAACAGGTAGGGGAGCATGGTGGACCTCAGCGTAGCGAGGCCGGGCCGACCGGGCGGTCCCGGTCGGCCTCGGCGACGACTACTTCCGGACGATGTCCGCGACGAAGAACTGCGAGTTCAGGCCGTTCACGCCGTATCCCGACACGTCACTCGCGGCGACGACGATCTGGGGGTAGAGGTACAGCCAGACGCTCGCGGCCTCCTCGGCGATCTGCTCGTTGACGAGCTTCAGCTTCGCCGTCTGCTCGTCCGTCGTGGTCGCCTGCTCCGCCTCGGAGACCCACTGCGTCACCTGGGGGTTGTCGTAGCCCCAGTAGAAGTCGGGGTTGCCGTACCAGACCACGTCGCGGTCGTTGACGTGCTCCTGGAGCGTGGCCTGGAAGTCGCGCTCCTTGAACACCTTCGAGTACCACTCGTCCGCGCTGATCGTGTTGATCTCCACGGTGATGCCCACCTTGGCGAGTTCGCTCTGCAGGAACTCGGCGACGGCCGGGTGCGGGTCGTAGCTCGGCGTGTCGAGCGTGAACGTGAAGCCGTCGGCCAGGCCCGCCTCGGCGAGCTGCTGCTTGGCCAGCTCGGGGTCGTAGGGGTTCACCTGGGTGAGGTCCTCGTACCACGGGTCCGTCGGCGGGACCATGGACCCGATGAGCGTGCCGTAGTCACCCCAGATCGACGACAGGAGCTTCTTCGTGTCGATAGCGGAGTAGACGGCCTTCCGGACGAGGGCCTGGTCGAACGGGGCGACGCGGTCGTTGAAGGCCAGGAGCTCCTTGGTGGTGGAGTCGCCGTCGGAGACCGTGTAGTCCGCGTTGTCGGTGAACTGCGTCAGCTGGTCGGGGCTCTGCACGCTCGTGATGATGTCGATCTGCTTCGTGACGAGGGCGTTGCTCAGCGCGGTCGCGTCGGTGAAGTAGGTGAAGACCACTTCAGCGTTCTTGGCGGGGTCCCCCCAGTAGTCGTCCCAGCGCTCGAGGCTCAGGGTGCTGCCGCGCTTCCACTCGCCGAGGGTGTACGGGCCGGTGCCGTCCTCGGAGGTCTTCAGGTCCTTCGCGGTGTCGTTCACGATCCAGACGTAGCTCAGGTTGTACAGGAAGGAGATCGAGCGCTCGGAGAGCGTGACGACGACGGTGCGGTCGTCGGGGGTCGCGATGTCGGAGACCACGGCGAAGCTGCTCTTCCGTGCCGACTGCGAGTCCTCGGCCGTCACGGCTTCGATGCTCGACTTCACGTCGGCCGAGGTGAGCGGGTCACCGGAGTGGAAGGTGACGCCGTCCTGGAGCGTGAAGGTGTAGGTGAGGCCGTCGTCGCTCACGGTGCTGTCGGCGGCGAGCACGGGTTCGACGTCGCCGTCGTCAGTCAGGCGGTAGAGCCCCTCGTACACGTTGCCGGTGAGCGCTTCGGTGACGCCCTGACCACCGCCGCCGGTGTTGCTGAGATTCTGCGGCTCGTAGAGGGAGCCGACGGCGATGGTCGCGTCGTCACCCGTCGCGGAACTGCTGCTCCCGCCGGCGCAGCCCGCGAGCGCGACGGCGGTGGCGACGGACAGGGCGACGAGCCCGATGGTTCTCTTCACGGATACTCCTGTGGTGTGGGGGTGGTGATGCGGGAGGTGCAGCTGATGGGGTGGGGCGTCGTGCCGTCGGTCAGACGGCGTAGAGGTCGAAGCCGTCGCGGAACCGCACGAGGCGTTCTCCGGCGCGGACCTCAATGGCGAACCGGTTCTGCGCGGGCGGCATCGGACAGTTGTACTGCACCGAGAAGCCGCACGGCGGCACGAACGCTCGGTTGAAGTCGAGGACGACCTCGCCCTCGGTGCCGAACCCGCCGTCGTCGGTCCGCTCGACGAACAGGAACCGGCCTGCACCGTAGGTGCCGGTCTCGCCGTCGACGCCGTTCGTCGCATCGCCGAACACGAGGAGGAGAGTGCCGCCGTCGTCGAAGGCGCTCATCGTGTACGTCGTCCCGTCTCTCGTGAACGTGATGTCGCCCGGGACGACGAGCTCGCGCGAGCCGCCGTTGTCGCGGATGTGCTCGAAGGGCACGGTCCGTGAACCGTCGACCGGCGTGAAGTGGGCCGTCTGCACCCAGGACGGGTCGTACGGGAAGACGGGGACGTCGACGAACGCCTCGATGGCCGGGGCTGCGGCGTCCCACCGGCGGATGCCGACCTCGTCCGCGCCCGTTTCGAGGTGGGTGCGGCGGAGGGTCGTCACGGTGACCCCGCCCGCCTGTTCGGCCGCGATGGCCGCCGCAGCCTCGTCGAGGGTGGCCGGTGTCTCGTCGGGGAGCCAGCGGGTCTCCACGAGGGCGAGGTTGCCGAGCGGCGCCGTCACAGCTGCGCGACGGTCCTGCCGCCAGGCGTCGTGCTCTGCGGTCGCGTCGTGGTGCGGTGCGGTGTCGATCGGCATGTCTCGATTCTCCGGATGACGACGGGCGGGTCCCAATCGTGTGTCCTTCGGAGTCCAGCACGGTTCGGGTGTGAAGTATTCCCGTCACGGACCGAGGAGGTCGCGGCGGTCTGGGAGGATGTCCTCATGAACGCCACGCTCGTCCGCATGCCAGCCGATCGACTGCGGGGGTGGATGCTCGCGGCGAACGCGCAGTACCGCCTCGAGCGCATCGAGGCGGGGGAGACGGAGGCTGAGGCCACGGCGAAGGCCGCCCAGTCGCTCGCGGAGACGTTCCCCGCCGGTCGCCTCCAGGTCGGCCATCTCGTCTTCGAGGTCGTCCTCGACGAGACGGCGGTCGGTGTCCTCTGGATCGGACCCCGCAGCACGAGCCATCCGGACGAGTGGTGGGTGTGGGACGTGGAGATCGACGAGCCCTTCCGCGGACGGGGGCTCGGTCGTGAGGCCATGCAGCTCGCCGAGACGGCGGCCAAGGAGCAGGGGGCGAAGACGCTCGGGCTGAACGTGTTCGGGTTCAACCGCGTCGCGCGGGGGCTCTACGAGTCCCTCGGGTACGAGACGATGGCCGTGCAGATGCGGAAGGCGCTCTAGCGGGTCTCCAGCCCGTCGATGAGTTCGGTCATGACGCGGTCGGCGAGTGACGGCGGCCTCGGGTGCCCGTCGCGAGTGGTCTGCGGCGTGGTCGCGCGGTCGAGGGCGAGGACCTCGCCGTGGAGGTGCTCCATCTTCGCGTCCAGCCGTGAGGCGGCCTCCGCGGCGTGCTTGAGCTCGGCGAGCAGGGTGTCGGGGACGGCCTTGTCGTACTTGTAGTAGATCTTGTGTTCGAGACTGGCCCAGAAGTCCATCGCGATCGTCCGGAACTGGATCTCGACCGGGACCTGGACGACGCCGTCCGACATGAACACGGGCACCTCGACGATGACGTGGAGGCTCTGGTACCCGTTCGGCTTCGGGTTCGCGATGTAGTCCTTGACCTTCACGACGGTGATGTCCTGCTGACTGGTGAGCAGCTCGAACACCTTGTAGGTGTCGGAGATGAAGCTGCAGGTCACCCGGATGCCGGCGATGTCCGTGATGTGCTCGCGGATGTCGTCGATGTCTTGGCCGTACTGCTTTCGCTCTATCTTGCCGATGATGCTCTCGGGCGACTTCAGCCGCGAGCTGATGTGCTCGATCGGGTTGTAGTCGTGGATCTGCGTGAACTCCTCTTTGAGGATGTTCAGCTTCGTCGTGATCTCGTCGATGCCGAACTTGTACAGCATCATGAACCGCGTGAACTCGTCCTTGAGCCGCTTCAGCTCTTCGAGGTTCTCCGACGACGATGGTCCGCTCATGGCTTGTACTCCAGCTCTGTATCCGACGGGCCGACGGCCCGCTCGCACTCTACTGAAACGGCCTTGGAACCACTCTCAGCCGGGAGTGCGTCGACGGGCACGTCCGCACCTCAGTGCTGCAGGGCTGGACGCCGCCGGGCCGAGGCGCGCGCTCGGCGTCCGCTCCCGATGGTCAGGACCAGACCGACCACCACACCGGCGACGGCACCGGAGGCGTTGGCCAGGAGGTCGCGGGGATCGCTCACCCGTCCGGGGATGGTGAGCTGCGCCGTCTCGATGGCGACGGTGAGGGTCGCGGCGATCAGCACGGCGAGCCACCACCGGCGTCGACCGAGCAGGAGGAGGAAGAAGACGCCGATCGGCACGAACATGGCGACGTTCGCTCCGAACTCCAGTCGCTCATAGGTGATCCAGGCGGTCGTCTCCCACCGGGCGAGGACGTCGACGATCCGGTACACGAGCGACTCGGTCTGTCCGTCGAACGGTCGGGGGCCGAGCGTGATCATCGCGACGAGTCCCAGGTACACCACGGTCAGGGTGCTGAGGACGGGATGGCGACGGAACATCCGTCAAGCATGCACGAACCACCTTGGCGGTGCGTGAGTGCCGTCTGGACGGTTCCGACGCGGCGGCTGAGCGCTGCCCGACGGCACGCTCCGTGCCTCAACGGCCTCGCAGTCGTTCGATGTCGCGACGTTCGCGCTTGGTCGGGCGGCCGGCACCGCGGTCACGGACGGCGACGACCTGGCGCTCGGCGGGGGTCGGAAGCGGGGGAGAGCGGTCGATCAGGCAGTCGGCCGCCACCTCGGCGCCGACCCGTTTCGCGATGAGGCGGCGCACCTCGACGACACGATCGAAGCCGGCCACCCGGAGGCGCACCTCGTCGCCGATGCGGACGGGCTGAGCGGGCTTCGCGCGGTCGCCGTTGACCCGCACATGGCCGGCGCGACAGGCGGAGGCGCCGGCGGAGCGGGTCTTCGTCAAGCGGACGGCCCACACCCACGCATCGACGCGCACGCTCGAGGGGCTCTCCATCCTCTGATGCTAGAGCAGCCGCTCGGTAGACTCGACCCGTGACGGACGGGGTGGGACGAGGGGTTCGACGGACCGGCGAAGACCGCCTGGTCACGATCCCGAACGCGCTCAGCGTCCTCCGGATCCTGCTCGTCCCGGTCTTCCTGATCCTCCTCGTGCAGGGGGAGGACCTCTGGGCGCTCGTGACCCTCGCGTTCTCGGGCGTCACCGACCTCCTCGACGGATGGATCGCTCGGCGGTTCGACCAGATGACGCGACTCGGACGTCAGCTCGATCCCGCGGCCGACCGGCTCTACATCATCGCGGCGCTCATCGGGCTCGCTGCGCGTGACCTCATCCCGTGGTGGCTCCTCATCGTCGTCGTGGCGAGGGACGTCCTCCTCATCGGGTTGGCGGTCGTCCTCCACCGGACCGGCACGGGGGTGCTGCCCGTGACCCGGGTCGGCAAGTGGGGTACGGCGCTCCTCTTCATCGGGCTCCCGGTCCTCATGCTCGGCGCGGCGTTCCCCGCCGTGGCGACGATCGCGACGCCACTCGGCTGGGTGTGTTCGATCGCCGGAGCGGCGCTCTACTGGTGGGCGGGCATCCTGTATCTGTTGCAGACCGTCCGCATCGCGCGTGCCGACCGTTCGGGGCGTCCGCACGGCGCCGGATCCGTCGCGTCACCCTCGTCCGGGCGGCTCGACAGGCACGCCACATCGGATACGCTTGACGGAGAGGAGGTCGACGGTGGCTGAGCACGATGAGAAGTATCCCGCGACCGGGGCGTACACGCCGGGATCCGTCACTGACGGAGCACCGACGAGCGGCTCGGGCGAACGGGAAGTCGACACGACACTCACCTTCGGTGAAGACCTCGGAGCTGCCCTCGCGGCCATCGACTCCGACGTCACCGCTGAGGAGCATGAGGCGATCGCGGCACTCCCCTCGGGGTCTGCACTGCTGATCGTCCGTCGCGGGCCGAACGCCGGAGCACGCTTCCTCCTCGACGACGACGTCACCACGGTCGGCCGTCACCCCGAAGCCGACATCTTCCTCGACGACGTCACCGTCTCGCGTCGCCACACGGAGTTCCACCGTCACGGCACGGCCTTCGAGATCCGCGACCTCAACTCGCTGAACGGCACCTACTTCGACGGTGTGCGCATCGACAAGGCCATCCTGCGCGACGCCGCGGAGGTCCAGATCGGCAAGTTCCGCCTCACTTTCTACGCGTCGCGGATCGACCTCGCCTCCCAGCTGGGAAGCTAGTGGCGGCAGCCAGCGCGAACGCGCGAAGCGATGCTGCTCCGCTGCTCAGCATCGGGCAGGTCCTCGCGCGGCTCACTCCGGAGTTCCCGGAGCTGAGCAATTCGAAGCTCCGCTTCCTCGAGGAGCAGGGCCTCGTCTCGCCGGCCCGGACGAAGTCCGGCTACCGGAAGTTCTCGAGCGATGATCTGGACCGGCTCCGGCTCATCCTGTCGATGCAACGCGACCACTACTTCCCGTTGAAGGTCATCCGCACGTACCTCGTCGAGGTCGACGCCGGCCGGTCTCCGATGTTCCCGGGCTCGGGGCAGTCGGTCGGCGCACCGTCGATCCACCCGAGCGCCCGCAGGTTCTCCCGGAACGAACTCATCCGTGAGGCCGGAGCCACGCCGATGCTGTTCAACGACGCGGTGAGCGCCTCGTTGATCCTCCCGGCGGAGAACTACGGCGAGGACGTGGCGTCGCTGCTGCGCATCCTGGTCGAGTTGCAGCGATCCGGCATCGAACCTCGCCATCTGCGCGGGTTCCGTGCCTCGGTCGAACGCGAGGTCGGACTGATCGAGAGCGCGCTGAGCGCGGTGTCCAAGCGGAACGACGCCGCCGGGCGCGCCCGTACCGCAGACCGCGCCGTGGAGATCGCGGCGCAGCTCGAGGGGGTACGGTCGAACCTCGTCCGCACCGCGCTCGAACGACACCAATCCTCCTGACGGGCCGTCCAGGGCGTAGACTGCCCTCATCCATCACGGCCAGGTCACAGTTCGGTCACTCGTCACGACACGCCGTCCGTTTCGAACGGATGTCGCAACGTTGGCAGTGGCTGATCGATACCGTGGTGGAAGCGGCCGAGCCGTTCCGACGCCCCCGTCAGGACCACGCAGACCGTGAAGCGAACATCGAGGAGAAGCAGACATGAGTGAACTCAGTCGCGACGGTGCGTCACGATACGGTGACCTCGGGCTGCTGTTCACCGATGGACTCCCGGAACTCGAAGAGGGCCAGGGCTACCGCGGAGCCATCGCTGCCCGCGCCGCCGGCATCAGCTACCGCCAGCTCGACTACTGGGCTCGTACCGGTCTCGTCGAGCCCACGGTGCGCGGAGCATCCGGGTCCGGGACGCAGCGTCTCTACGGGTTCCGCGACATCCTCGTCTTGAAGCTCGTCAAGCGTCTTCTGGACACGGGGATCTCCCTGCAGCAGATCCGCACCGCGGTCGACCAGCTCCGCGAGGCCGGCATCGTCGATCTCGCCCAGACCACGCTCATGAGCGACGGGGCCAGCGTCTACCTGTGCACGTCCAACGATGAGGTCATCGACCTCGTCAGCCGCGGTCAGGGCGTCTTCGGCATCGCCGTCGGCAAGGTCCTCCGCGAGGTGGAGTCGACCCTCATCGAGTTCGACGCGCAGTCGGCCGACCCGATGGATGAACTCGCCGCACGTCGTTCCGCCCGCACCGCGTAACCACCGCTCTCGCGCGGTCCCGCCCCTGGCGCCGTCGCCGCTGTGCCCAGCACACCGGTCTCCAGGCCCGTCGTAGGGCCTGCCATCGGTCCCTGAGTCTGTCGACGGGCTCGACGCTCGAGCCGCCGAACGACCATCCACTGGTGCCAGTCGTCGTGCGCGACGACGGCGACGCCGGTGTCAGCCTTCGGTGACGGGCGTCTCGACGGTGGACGTGCTGGTCACGGCCGCAGGCTCCGGGGGAGCGCCGTCGGCGTACTCGCCGACCCGGCCGGTGCGCAGCACGCGGTCGAGGAGCGAGTCGAAGTTCTTCGCCATCTCCTGAGCGGTGTCGCCCGGCCAGACGTGGACGGGCTTCGCCGCGCCCTGTGCCTGCTGCAGCGAGGTGCGCTCGAGGAGCTGCGGGTTGAGGATGAGGGGGCCGAACATGTCGCGGAGTTCCTTGATGCGGAACTGGTGCTCCATGGACTGCGGACGCACCCGGTTGACGATGATGCCGAGCGGCTGGAGCCGGGGGCTCAGCCCGCGACGGATCTCCTCGACGGCGCGGAGCGCGCGGTCGGCGGCGGAGACGGAGAAGAGGCCGGGCTCGGTGACGACGGCCACGCGGTCGCTGGCAGCCCAGGCCGTGCGGGTGAGGGCGTTGAGCGACGGGGCGCTGTCGATGAGGACGAGGTCGTACTCCTCCTCGACGTGTGCGAGTGCCTCTTCGAGTCGCCAGATGTCGCGGATGCTCGGGTGCGGGCCGTCGAAGTTGATCGCGGACGGACTGCCGATCATGACGTCCATCTTGCCCGGGTGGATCTTCGTCCAGCCGCTCGCCACGATCGCCTGCTCGACGATCTTCTTCTTCGGCGAGGTCAGCACATCCGTCACCGTGAGGTGACCGGCGACGTCGACGGCCATGCCGGTCGAGACGTCGGATTGCGGGTCGAGATCCACGACCAACGTGCGGATGTCCTTCGAGAACGCGGCGGAAGCCAGGCCAAGGGTGACGGTGGTCTTGCCGACGCCCCCCTTCAGGGAGCTAACGCTGAGTACATGCACAAGGCTCAACGTTACCGTGACTAGGCTAGGGAATCTCAACGTTTGCTGAGTTGGCTGTTGTGGAAAGGGTTCCATGTTCAGGAAGATTCTTGTCGCCAATCGCGGAGAGATCGCCATTCGGGCGTTCCGTGCCGCGTATGAACTGGGGGCGAAGACGGTTGCGGTGTTCCCATACGAGGACCGCAATTCGATGCATCGGCTGAAGGCCGATGAGGCCTACCAGATCGGTTCCGAGGGTCATCCCGTGCGGGCCTACCTCGACGTCTCGGAGATCATCCGGGTCGCGAAGGAGTCGGGCGCCGACGCCATCTACCCCGGCTACGGCTTCCTCTCGGAGAACCCCGAGCTCGCCGAGGCCGCCCGTGCCGCCGGCATCACCTTCATCGGCCCGCCGTCGTCGGTGCTCGAGATGGCCGGGAACAAGGTCACCGCGAAGGAGCACGCGATCGCCGCCGGCGTCCCCGTGCTGAAGTCGACCCCTGCGAGCCGCGACATCGAGGAGCTGCTGTCGGGGGCCGCCGAGATCGGGTTCCCGATCTTCGCGAAGGCCGTCGCTGGTGGCGGCGGGCGCGGTATGCGCCGCGTCGACAGCGAGGCCGACCTCCGCGGCGCCCTCGAGGCGGCCATGCGTGAGGCGGACAGCGCCTTCGGCGACCCGACGATGTTCCTCGAGCAGGCCGTCGTCCGGCCCCGCCACATCGAGGTCCAGATCCTGGCCAGCGCCGACGGTGAGACCATCCACCTGTTCGAGCGCGACTGCTCGGTGCAGCGACGGCACCAGAAGGTCGTCGAGATCGCTCCGGCCCCGAACCTCGACGAGGACACCCGCCAGGCGATGTACCGCGACGCCATCGCGTTCGCGAAGTCGATCGGGTACGTCAACGCCGGAACCGTCGAGTTCCTGCTCGACACCGCCGGTGAGCGCAAGGGCCAGCACGTCTTCATCGAGATGAACCCGCGCATCCAGGTCGAGCACACGGTCACCGAGGAGGTCACCGACGTCGACCTCGTGCAGTCGCAGATGCGGATCGCCGCGGGCGAGTCGCTGACGGACCTCGGGCTCACCCAGGATTCGCTCCACCTGCGGGGCTTCGCGCTGCAGTGCCGCATCACGACCGAGGACCCCACGGCGGGCTTCCGGCCCGACACGGGCAAGATCACGACGTATCGGTCCCCGGGCGGCGGTGGCATCCGCCTCGATGGCGGCACGGTCGCGTCCGGCGCCCAGATCAGCCCGCACTTCGACTCGATGCTCGCCAAGCTCACCTGCCGAGGCCGCACCTTCGAAGCCGCGGTCACACGGGCGAAGCGCGCCCTCGCGGAGTTCCGCATCCGCGGCGTCTCCACGAACATCCCCTTCCTCCAGGCGGTGCTCGAGGACGACTCCTTCGTCGCCGGAGACCTCAGCACCTCCTTCATCG
This sequence comes from Plantibacter sp. Leaf1, assembly GCF_001421315.1. Lineage (NCBI taxonomy): Bacteria > Bacillati > Actinomycetota > Actinomycetes > Micrococcales > Microbacteriaceae > Plantibacter > Plantibacter sp. Leaf1. The sequence goes on from NZ_LMJX01000002.1 coordinate 105,635, forward strand.
ACGAGCGACCGCAGCTGCTGCGCGGACACGTCTCGAAGGACCGCGGGACGAAGGTCGTCAACTGGCTCGCGGACGTCACGGTGAACCAGCCGAACGGCTCCCGCCCGCCCGGAGCGGACCCGGTCGACAAGCTCCCGTCCATCGACATCACCGCCGACGCTCCGGCCGGTTCGCGGCAGCGGTTGCTCGAGCTCGGCCCGAAGGGCTTCGCCGAGGCGCTCCGTGCGCAGACCGCGCTGGCGGTCACCGAGACCACGTTCCGAGACGCACACCAGTCGCTCCTGGCGACCCGCGTCCGGACGAAGGACCTCCTCGCCGTGGCGCCGTTCGTCTCCCGGCTCACCCCTGAGCTGCTGTCCGTCGAGGCCTGGGGCGGTGCCACCTACGACGTCGCCCTCCGTTTCCTCGGCGAGGAGCCCTGGGAACGACTGGCGTCCCTGCGGCAGGCCATGCCGAACATCGCGATCCAGATGCTGCTCCGCGGCCGGAACACCGTCGGGTACACGCCGTACCCCACCGAGGTGACCAACGCCTTCGTGCGCGAGGCCGCCGACACCGGGATCGACATCTTCCGGATCTTCGACGCGCTGAACGACGTGTCGCAGATGCGGCCGGCCATCGACGCCGTCCTCGAGACCGGGACGACGATCGCGGAGGTCGCGGTCTGCTACACCGGAGACCTGCTGAACCCCGCCGAGGACCTCTACACCCTCGACTACTACCTGCGGCTCGCCGAGAAGATCGTCGAGTCCGGCGCGCACGTGCTCGCCATCAAGGACATGGCCGGCCTGCTCCGCCCGTCGGCGGCGGCGAAGCTCGTCGCGGCGTTCCGCGAGCGGTTCGACCTGCCGGTCCACGTGCACACGCACGACACGCCGGGCGGACAGCTCGCGACGCTCCTCGCCGCGAGCAACGCCGGTGCGGACGCCGTCGACGTCGCGAGCGCCCCGATGGCCGGCACCACCAGCCAGCCGTCGGCGTCGTCGCTCGTCGCCGCGCTGGCGCACACGGAGCGCGACACCGGCATCTCGCTGCAGGCGATCGCCGATCTCGAGCCGTACTGGGAGGCCGTCCGGGCGATGTACCGTCCGTTCGAGTCCGGACTCGCCGGCCCGACCGGCCGCGTGTACACCCACGAGATCCCCGGCGGCCAGCTGTCGAACCTCCGCCAGCAGGCGATCGCCCTCGGACTCGCCGACCACTTCGAGCTCATCGAGGACATGTACGCGGCGTCCAACAAGATCCTGGGCCGCGTGCCGAAGGTCACGCCCTCCAGCAAGGTCGTCGGCGATCTCGCCCTCCACCTCGCCGCCGTCAAGGCGGATCCGGCCGACTTCGAGGCCAACCCCGACAAGTACGACGTCCCGGACTCGGTCGTCGGCTTCATGGCGGGCGAGCTCGGCGAACTGCCCGGCGGGTGGCCGGAGCCGTTCCGGTCGAAGGTGCTGGCCGGCCGCTCGGTCGACATCGGGGTCACCCCGATCTCCGCGGAGGACCAGGCCGCTCTCGACGGAGCGTCGGCCGAGCGTCGCTCGACCCTCAACCGCTTGCTGTTCCCCGCGCCGACGAAGCAGTTCGAGCAGCAGCGGGACCTGTACGGCGACCTCTCCGTCGTGGACACGGCCGACTACCTCTACGGCCTCGAGCCGGGCACGGAGCACGTCGTCGAGATCGACAAGGGCGTCCGGCTGTTCGTCGGCCTCGAGGCGATCGGTGCAGCGGACGAGAAGGGCATGCGCACGGTCATGGCGACGCTCAACGGCCAGCTCCGTCCGGTGTTCGTCCGCGACCGCAGTGTCGAGGTCGACGTCCGGACGGCCGAGAAGGCCGACACCTCCGTGTCGGGCCAGATCGCCGCGCCGTTCTCCGGCGTCGTCACGGTGAAGGTCGCCATCGGCGACCGCGTCGAGGCGGGCCAGCCGGTCGCCTCGATCGAGGCCATGAAGATGGAGGCGGCCATCACGACCGCCGTCGCGGGTGTCGTCGAGCGGCTCGCGATCCCGGCCACCCAGCAGGTGGAGGCGGGCGATCTGCTCGTCGTCGTGAAGCCGAACGCCTGATCACCTCCGAGACCGGTCGTGTCCCTCTCCGGAGGCGATGCGGCCGGTCTCCGCTGCCACCACCACCGCCATCGGCCCGGAAGGACCCCACCCGTGACGACACGCCCCATCAGACTCTTCGGTGACCCGGTCCTGAAGGCCCAGACGACCGAGGTCGGCGCGATCGACGACGACATCCGGAGTCTGGTGCGCGACCTCGTCGACAGCGTCGAGCTCCCGGGTCGGGCCGGCGTCGCCGCGACCCAGATCGGCGTCGGTCTGCGGGTGTTCAGCTACAACGTCGACGGCGTGATCGGGTATCTCATCAACCCGAGGCTCGTCGAGGTCCGCGGTGAACCCGAGGAGATCGGCGAGGGATGCCTCTCGGTTCCAGGACTCTGGTTCCCGACACCGCGCCATCCGTACGCGCGTGCGGTCGGTGTGGACCTGGACGGCGAGGAGCTGGTCGTGGAGGGCGAGGGCTTGCTCGCTCAGGCGTTGCAGCACGAGACCGACCACCTCGACGGGATGCTCTACCTCGACCGCCTGTCGAAGGAACACCGGCGCGAGGCGATGCGGCAGGTCCGCGAGAGCGACTGGTTCTAGGCGCCCTGCGAGACGCACGAGGCGCAGTACTGCGGGCCCGGCGAACGGAGGTCCGGTCGCCGAGCCCGCAGACGGATCACTTCAAGGACATCCCCTGGGTCTCGGGGGAGCCCGCTCCGAGGTACATGCCCTCGATCGTCTCCGCGAAGTCCTTGAGGATCACGTTGCGCTTGATGCTGAGCTTCGGCGTGAGGTGACCGCTCGCCTCCGTGAGCTCGTCGTCGAGGATGACGAACTTGCGGATCGACTCCGCGCGGGACACCTTCGTGTTCGCCTCGTCGATGGCGCGCTGGACGGCGGCGAGGACGGCGGGGTTCCGTGCCGCGTCCTGAGGGCTCATCGACGCGTCCTGCCCGTTGTTGGCGAGCCAGGAGGGCAGCATCTCGGTGTCGAGGGTGATGAGCGCGCTGATGAACGGCTTCTGGTCGCCGACGACCACCACCTGGCCGACGACCGGCGTCGCGCGGATCGGGTCCTCGAGCGCGGCCGGGGCCACGTTCTTCCCGCCCGCGGTGACGATGATCTCCTTCTTGCGGCCCGTGATGGTGAGGAAGCCGTCGGTGTCGAACGATCCGATGTCGCCGGTGCGGAACCAACCGTCGTCGAAGGCCTCGGCCGTCGCCTCAGGGTTCTTCCAGTACTCCTTGAAGACGTTGACGCCGCGGACCTCGACCTCGCCGTCGTCGGCGATGCGCAGGGAGACTCCGGGCAGTGCGGGGCCGACGGTGCCGATCTTCGACTTCTGCGCGAGGTTGACGGTGGCCGGTGCCGTGGTCTCGGTCAGCCCGTAGCCCTCGAGGATCACGATACCGAGCGCGTGGAAGAAGTGACCGAGTCGTGGGCCGAGGGGAGCGCTCCCGGAGACCGCGTAACGGACGCGGCCACCCATCGCCGTGCGGATCTTCGACAGCACCAGGCGGTCGAGGACGCGGAACTTGAGCTTCAGACCGAGGGGGACCGTCCCTGACTCGAGCGCCTTCGAGTAGGCGATGCCCGTCTCGGCGGCCGCGCGGAAGATCTTGCCCTTCCCGCCGGCTTCGGCCTTCTGCTCCGAGGAGTTGTAGACCTTCTCGAACACGCGGGGCACGGCGAGCAGGAACGTGGGCTTGAAGGTGCCGAGGGAGGGGAGGAGCTGCTTGGTGTCGGGCTGGTGCCCCGTCTTCACCCCGGAGTGCACGCACAGCACGGCGATGAACCGCGCGAAGATGTGGGCGGTGGTGATGAACAGGAGGGTCGAGGCGCCGGGAGCGGACACCACGTCCTTGAGCGCGACCGCGGAGTTCCGGGACAGTTCGACGAAGTTCGAGTGGGTGAGTACGCACCCCTTCGGCCGACCGGTCGACCCCGAGGTGTAGATGAGTGTCGCCATGTCCGAGCCCACCGCGAGGTTGCGACGGCGTTCGATCTCGGCGTCGGGGACGTCGACACCGGCGGCGGAGAGCTTGTCGAGGTCGCCGAGGTCGATCTGCCACACGCGCGTCACCTCGGGGAGGTCACCGTGGACCTCGTCGAACCGCGCGAACTGGTCGGGGGTCTCGACCAGGACACTCGTCGCACCGGAGTCGCTCAGGATCCACTGCACCTGGCTCGGCGAGCTCGTCTCATAGATGGGGACGAGGAGTGCGCCGGCGAACCAGGCGGCGAAGTCGATGAGTGTCCACTCGTACCGGGTCTTGCACATGAGCCCGATCTTGCTCCCGGGCTCGATGCCGGCAGCGACGAAGCCCTTCGCGAGCGCGACGACCTGTGCGTGGAACTCGGCGGTGGTCACATCCACCCACTCCGAACCACGAGGCACGGCGAACAGTGCGGCGTTCGGTGCAGCAGCCAACCGCTTCACGAGCAGATCGGTCGCATTGGCGGATGGGTCTGCTGCGACGACTGCAGGGACGTCGAACTGTTCCACGGCAACTCCTTCGGTACCAGGTCGGCAAGATGTGGCTCCATCCTAGGGCACCGGTATTCACGCGGTTTCTGTGGCGCGCAGCGGCTCAGTAGACTCGACTGCGGCGTGCGGAGGACCGACGCTCGAGCCGACGGGCTGCGTATGGCAGCGACGTCGGCGACACAGGACAGGGAGACGGCATCGTTATGGCCAACGCGATCGGCATCGACATCGGCGGGACGAAGATCGCGGGCGGTGTCGTCGACGACGAGGGCCGGATCCTCGCGGCCGGGCGCACGCCGACGCAGGCCGCCGATCCCGACGCCATCATCGAGGACGTCGTCGCCATGGTCCGTTCGCTGGACGACGGCAGCATCAGGAGCGTGGGCGTCGCAGCCCCCGGCTTCTTCGACGCCACCCGCTCGACCGTCTACTACTCACCGAACATCGCCTGGCGGAACGAGCCGCTGCAGGCGCGACTCGCGGCCCGCCTGCCGGACAAGATCGTCACGATCGAGAACGACGCGAACGCCGCGGGCTGGGCCGAGTTCCGCTTCGGCGCCGGTCGCGACGAGCGCAGCATGGTCATGGTCACGATCGGCACGGGCGTCGGTGGGGCGATCGTCCTCGACGACCGGTTGCTCACGGGCGGCTTCGGCAGCGGCGCTGAACTCGGTCACATGCGGCTCATCCCCGACGGGCTGCCCTGCGGCTGCGGTGCTCGCGGCTGCGTCGAGCAGTACTGCTCGGGGAACGCGCTGTTGCGGCTCGCCAACGGGGCCGCGGACGCGGGCGGCGACGGGGCCGCCCTCGCGCGAGCACGCGCCGCCGCAGGAGGCATCTTGAACGGCCACCACGTCTCCGCGCTGCTGGAGGCCGGCGACCCCGGGGCCCTCCGGTGCCTCCGCGAACTCGCCGGCCTGCTGGGCCAGGCCCTCGCGAGCATGTCTGCCATCCTCGACCCGAACGTGTTCGTCATCGGTGGCGGCGTCGCTCAGGCCGGAGACCTCCTGCTCGATCCCGTGCGTGAAGCGTTCCTGGCCCACCTGCCGGCGCGCGGATTCCACCCGGAGCCGAGCTTCAGCATCGCCGAGCTCGTGAACGACGCCGGTGTCATCGGCGCCGGGGATCTCGCCAGGAGCGCCCTCGTCGTCGGCTGACGGCTGCGGGGAGACAGAGGAGCACGATGTTCTACTGGTTCATGAAGTACCTGGTCGCCGGCCCGATCCTGAAGACGATCTTCCGTCCCTGGGTGATCGGTGCCGAGAACATCCCGGAGCATGGTGGCGCGATCATCGCCAGCAACCACCTGTCCTTCATCGACTCGGTCATCCTGCCGCTGTGCGTCGACCGACGCATCTCCTTCCTGGCCAAGAGCGAGTACTTCCGCGGGAAGGGGTTCGGTGGCTGGGCGACGAAGACCTTCATGCTGGGTACCGGGCAGCTTCCGATCGACCGCTCGGGCGGCAAGGCCTCCGAGGCGTCGCTCAACACCGGTTTGGCCGTCCTCGGTGGCGGCAACCTCCTCGGGATCTATCCGGAGGGCACCCGCAGCCCCGACGGCACCATGTACCGCGGACGCACCGGGGTCGCCCGCATGGTGCTCGAGGCCGGCGTGCCGATCGTCCCCATCGCGATGATCGACACGGAGAAGGTCATGCCGATCGGGACGAAGCTGCCGCGCATCCGCCGGATCGGCATCGTCATCGGGAAACCGCTCGACTTCTCGCGGTTCGCGGGGATGGAGGGTGACCGCTTCATCCTCCGGAGCGTGACGGACGAACTGATGGTCGAGCTCCGCAAGCTCTCCGGTCAGGACTATCGCGACGTCTACGCGACGAGCGTCAAGGAGCGCGCCGCGTCGGCGTGACGCTAAGCTGAAAAACCGGGCCGCGATCGCGGCCCGTTCCCCCGTCCGGGCGAGCTCCGGAGCGCGTCCGGTCGAAGAGAGACAGGAAATCCGTGTCCCACGCTACAGAACCAGTCGTCATGGCCGAACCCTCGGTGATCGCCGGACTGGACTATTGGCGTGAGCTGCCGATCAAGCAGCAGCCGTCGTGGCCGGACCAGGCGGCAGTGGCCCGTGCATCGGCCGAACTCGCCACGCTCCCGCCGCTCGTCTTCGCCGGCGAGGTCGACATCCTGCGCGACCGGCTGGCCCGCGCGGCGAGTGGGAACGCGTTCCTGCTGCAGGGCGGCGACTGCGCCGAGACCTTCGCGGGCGCAACGGCCGAGCAGATCCGCAACCGGGTGAAGACGGTCCTCCAGATGGCCGTCGTCCTGACGTACGGTGCGTCCATGCCCGTCGTCAAGATGGGCCGGATGGCCGGTCAGTTCGCCAAGCCGCGTTCGAACGACTCCGAGACGCGGGGCGACGTCACCCTGCCCGCCTACCGCGGCGACATCGTCAACGGCTACGACTTCACGCCGGAGTCGCGGACCGCAGACCCTGCACGCCTCGTGAAGGGGTACCACACCTCGGCCTCCACGCTGAACCTCATCCGTGCGTTCACGCAGGGCGGGTTCGCCGATCTCCGCGAGGTGCACAGCTGGAACAAGGGCTTCGCAGCCAACCCGGTGAACCACCGCTACGAGGGACTCGCCCGCGACATCGATCGCGCGATCAAGTTCATGGAGGCGGCGGGTGCCGACTTCGATCAGCTGCGCGGCGTCGAGTTCTACTCCAGCCACGAGGCGCTGCTCATGGACTACGAGCGTCCGATGACGCGCATCGACTCCCGGACGGGGACGCCGTACAACACCTCGGCGCACTTCGTGTGGATCGGCGAGCGCACGCGCGAGCTCGACGGGGCGCACGTCGACTTCCTCTCCCGCGTCCGCAACCCGATCGGCGTGAAGCTCGGCCCGACCACCTCGGCCGACGACATGCTCCGACTCATCGACAAGCTCGACCCCGAGCGCGAGCCGGGACGCCTCACGTTCATCACGCGCATGGGCGCGGGCAAGATCCGCGACGCCCTCCCGCCGTTGCTCGAGGCGATCAAGGGTGCCGACGCGACGCCGTTGTGGGTGACCGATCCGATGCACGGCAACGGACTCACGACGCCGACCGGCTACAAGACCCGTCGTTTCGACGACGTGGTCGACGAGGTCAAGGGCTTCTTCGAGGCACACCGCGCCGCGGGGACCCACCCCGGTGGCATCCACGTCGAGCTCACCGGCGATGACGTGACGGAGTGCCTGGGTGGCTCGGAGCAGATCGACGAGGCGACCCTCGCGACCCGCTACGAGTCCCTCTGCGACCCACGCCTGAACCACATGCAGTCGCTCGAGCTCGCCTTCCTCGTGGCCGAGGAGCTCGCCGCCGCGAAGTAGTCACGATCGACGAAGCGCCCATGCCGGGGAGACCGGGCATGGGCGCTTCGTCGTGTGACGCGCCGTTGGGGCCGTCGCAGCACAGCTCATGGAGACGACTAGAGACCGAAGTCCGTGATGTTCACGGTCGAGCCCTTCTTCACCGACTTGCCTGCGGGCGGGTCCGTCTTCTTCACCTTGAAGAGGTCCCTGAACGACTCGTTCACCGCGATGTCGCCGACGGCGAACCCCGCGTCCTGCAGGGTCTTGATGGCCTGGTTGATCGTCTGACCGGTGGTGTCCGGGATCGCGACGAGCTCGACACCCTTCGAGACGATGAGGGTGACGTCGTCGCCTGGGATGAACGCCGTCTCATTGCCGTCAGCGTCGGTCTTCGCCTGGATGCCGATGACCTGTCCGGACGGGATGGTGTCGTCGAACGCCTCCTCGGAGGTGCCGACCCCGAGCCCGACCGCCTCGAGGGCGTCGCGCGCCTGGTCGGGCGTCATGCCGGAGACCGACGGCACCTGGCCGGCGGAGACGAGCAGCGTGACCGAGGACCCTTGGAACGACGGCCCACCCTGGCCGTAGTCGGCCCCTGAGGTCGTGTCGGACGCGGCCAGGACGATGTCCTTCGCGATACTCAGGTCGAACTGCTGGTTGACACCTGAGACCGAGACGCCCAGCGCTTGAAGCTGCTGCTCGGCGTCGGACTGGGTCAAGCCGGCGAGCACCGGGATGTCGACGGGCTGCGGGCCCTGCGAGACCAGCACGGTCACGGTCGCACCCTTGTCGATCTTCGAACCGGCCGGCGGGTCGCTGCCGGCGACGGTTCCGGCGGGGACGGTGAGACTGTAGGTCGCGCCCTGGGCCGGGACGAATCCGAGCTCCGTGAGCTTCGACGCCGCTTGGTCGTAGTTGAGCTCCGTGACCCCGGGGACCTCCACGAGCGAACCTGGGCCCTGCCCGAAGTACCAACCGGTGCCGCCCGCGAGTGCCGCGAGCATGAGCACGATCGTGAACAGGGCGACACCCACCCGGCTGCGCTTGCGAGCCTTCACGGCGAGCTTGCCGGGTCCGTCCGTCGCGTCCGCACGCACGGGGACCTGCTGTGGCTTCGTCCCGCGCCCGATCACCTGGGTGACGTCGTCGGCGTGCTCGCTCGAGTACGACGCGGGCATGACGATGGTCGGCTGTGCGCCCGTGGCGACGGAGGTGAACCCGAGGTTCGACTCGATGGACCGCAGCCGCTCGAGCATCTCGCCGGCGTTCGACGGGCGATCGTCCGGTTCGCGTTCGGTCGCCCAGAAGACGAGGTCGTCGAGCTCCTTCGGGACCACGGGATTCTTCGCACTCGGAGCGGGCACCGACTCGTTCGCGTGCTGGTACGCGATCTGCATCGGCTGCTCGCCCTTGTAGGGCTGCTCACCGGTGAGCATCTCGTAGAGCATGATGCCGAGGGCGTAGATGTCGCTCCGGGCGTCGGCCTGTCCGCGGGTGACGAGTTCGGGGGAGAGGTAGGCGATCGTCCCGAGGAGCGCCTGGCCGGTCGCCGTGTTCGCACTCGCAGCCCTCGCGAGCCCGAAGTCGCCGATCTTGATGCGTCCGTCGTCGGCCAGGAGGACGTTCTCCGGCTTGACGTCACGGTGCACGATGCCGGCGCGGTGCGCTGCCGCGAGACCCGACAGCACGGCGTCGAGGATGTCGGCCGCCTGACGCGGGGTGAGAGTGCCGTTGTCGCGGATGAGGTCGCGGAGGGTGATGCCCGGCAGGTGCTCCATGACGAGATAGGCCATGTCGGAGTCCTGGCCCTGGTCGAACACGCTCACGACGTGGGGGTTCGCCAGGCGGGCCGCCGAGCGTGCCTCCTGGATGAAGCGGTTCTTGAACGTCGTGTCGTCGGACAGGTGGCCGTGCATGACCTTGATCGCGACACGTCGTTCCAGACGCAGGTCGGTGGCCAGATAGACCGTGGCCATGCCGCCCCGGGCGATTCGTGAGCGCACCTGATATCTCCCGTCGAGGAGACGCCCGATCATCGGATCGGTCTGCTGATTGCTACTCACCAGTCGAGTGTATGGAACGACGACCACGAAGAGCTGTCAACACCCCGGGATGGAGCGGAGGCGGGGTGATCGTTACCCGAACGCGATCCACGGCGCGGCCGGAGCACCCGGCCGGACGTCGATGCGAACGGTGCCGAGCGGGCCGTGCTCGTGGCAGACTGCTCTGCGTGACTGAGCAGAATACCGAACTCGTGTGGTTCACCCTTCCCGACCTGGCGACCGAACTCGGGTTGCCGATCCGACGCATCCGTCAGTACCTCGAGGAACGCGACCTCCTGGCCGTGCGTCGCGACGGCGTCCTGCAGGTGCCGTCGTCGTTCATCTCGGACGGCGGACCGGTCCACAACCTCCGCGGCACCCTGACCCTGTTGTCCGACAACGGGTTCGACGACGAGGCTGCGATGGTCTGGATGCTCGAGGACGACGACGCCATCGGGACATCGCCGATCGAGGCACTGCGCGCTGGCCGCCGTTCCGAGGTCCGTCGCGTCGCCCAGGCGCTCGCCTGACAGCCCCTGAGGATCGCCGGCATGACCGCCGACGGTCCGGCGCGGCTCAGGTCTCGCGGCGGGCGACCGAGACGGCGAGGCCGCGCAAGTGGGCTCGAGCGTCGTCGTTGATGGGGGCTTCGCCCAGCGCTGAGAGTGCACGCGCGACGTGGTCCTGGATGAGCTTCTCCACCTGATCGACGGCGCCGCTGTCGCGGATCGTCGCCTGGAGCAGACCGATCTGGTCGTCGTCCAGCTCCGGGTCGCCGAGCATCTCGTCGAGGATGGTCCGGGCTCCCGGCTGCAGCGCCTCCCGCGTGAGGGCGATGAGGATGGTCCGCTTCCCCTCGCGGAGATCGTCGCCGCTCGGTTTACCGGTCACGGCCGGGTCGCCGTAGACGCCGAGCAGGTCGTCGCGGAGCTGGAAGGCGATGCCGAGCGGGAGGCCGTAGGCGCGCAAGGACGCGAGTTGCTGTTCGCTCCCGCCGCCGAGGAGGGCGCCGAGGGCGAGCGGCGACTCGATGCTGTACTTGGCGGACTTGTAGATCAGGACCCGCTCGGCCCGACGGCGCTGCTCGTCGTCCGCGGCGTCGCGCCACGCGCGCTCCTCGAGGATGTCGAGGTACTGCCCCGCCGTGACCTCGGTCCGCATGCGGTTGAACTCGGCACGCGCGGAGCGCGCGGCGCGTCGGTCGTCGAGGAGGTCGAGGCCGTCGTCGAGCAGTTCGTCGCTCCACCCCAGCAGCAGATCGCCGAGGAGCGTGGCCGCGCCGGTGCCGAAGGTGGCGGGGTCGCCGTCCCACCGGCTGCGACGGTGCAGCTCGGCGAAGGAGACGTGCGCGGACGGGCCGCCGCGGCGGGTGTCGGAGTTGTCGATGATGTCGTCGTGGACGAGCGCCGCCGCATGGAAGAGTTCGAGGGCTCCGCAGGCCGCGACGACGGTGTCGATACCGCCCTGACCGCCTGCGTGCCGGCCGGTCGAGACGGCCTGCCAGCCGCGGAAGCAGAACTGTGCTCGGAACCGCTTCCCACCGCTGAGAAATTCCCGGGAGAAGTCGAGGAACGGGGAGAGCTCCGGGCCGATCTGCGCGACAATGGAGCTTCGCGAGGAGAGAAAGTCGGAGAGCCCGCGGCCCACCAGGGTGGCGAGTTCATTGCTTTCGATCACGCACCTAGCCTAGTCATGCTTCGGTGACTAGACTCGATCAACAACGTCGCGTCGTGTGACCTTGAGGGGAATCAGATGCCACTTTCTGAGCAGGAGCAACGGCTCCTCGATGAGATGGAACGCCACCTCTACCGCAGCGATGCCGAATTCGTCTCCAAGGTCAGCGCTGGCGCAGGCAAGCCGAGTTACCGCGGAATCGCGCTCGGCTCCCTCATCGCGGTGGTCGGGGCGATCGGCCTCGTGCTCGGAGTCGTGATCCAGCAGCCTCTCGTCGGCCTGCTCGGATTCGCGATCATGCTGACCGGCGTGCTGGTGGCGACGAAGCCGACCCGCGCACCGCTCGAACAGCCGAGCCCTCGCCAGACCGCGCCCGCCAGCGGCCAGAAGTCGTCACGGCTCATGGACCGCTTCAACGACCGCTGGGACAAGCGGCAGTCCGGCGACGAGCGGTAGCAAGACCCCGGCGGTCCGCCGGACGGCGGTCCTCCGCTCGCGTCCACGCGACTCCACTTCCCTCCCTCGCGGCTCCGCCGCACCACGACCCAGAACGGGGTCGATCTTCGGATCGGCCCCGTTTCGTCGTTAACGCGGCGCAGCAGTGCTCCCGACTCACCCTGAACCCTCCATTTCCCTCCACCCCGTGAAGCCCAGTCTTCACGGGGTTTTTTGCGTGCTAAGCGAGGCAAAACACCCCGATATGCTGCGGTGGTGGTGCAAAGTGGAGTAAAGTGGAGCCCAACCAAGATGTTGGCCGAAACGATTGGGGGCGGGGGCGTATGTTCCTCGGTAGTCACGCCCCCAAACTCGACGAAAAAGGCCGCATCATCCTGCCGGCGAAGTTCCGCGAGGAACTCTCCGGCGGGGTCGTCATGACCAGGGGCCAGGAGCACTGCATCTACGTCTTCAGCACTCGGGAGTTCGAAGCCCTCCACGAGAAGATCCGGCAGGCCCCGGTCACCAGCAAGCAGGCGCGTGACTACCTCCGCGTGTTCCTCTCCGGAGCCAGCGCCGAGACGCCCGACAAGCAGCACCGCGTGACCATCCCCTCGAACCTCCGTCAGTACGCCGGGCTCAGTCGCGACCTCGTCGTCATCGGAGCCGGAAGCCGCGCGGAGATCTGGGATGCCGAGGCATGGGAGTCCTACCTCGCCGAACAGGAGAGCGTCTTCTCCGAGACCGCCGAGGAGGTGATCCCCGGACTCTTCTAGTGCCCTGCCCCCTGACTCCCAGCCGTCACGCCCTGACACACTTCCCCGGTGCCAGGTCGGATCCCGCCCTGACACACTTCCCCGGTGCCAGGTCGGAACGGATGGGGATCAGGGGACAGGGACCGTCCGGACGACGCATATGGCCATCAACGACATCCACACCCCAGTCCTCCTCGAGCGCTGCATCGAGCTGCTCGCTCCCGCCGTGTCCCATGAGGGCGCGGTCCTCATCGACGCCACGCTCGGCATGGCCGGTCACGCCGAGGCCATGCTCGAGCGGTTCCCGCAGTTGACACTCATCGGCCTCGACCGCGACCTCGACGCACTCGACATCGCCCAGGAGCGGCTCGCCAGGTTCGGCACCCGCGCCAGGTTCGTCAAGGCCGTCTACGACGACATCGACGAGGCGAGCGAGGAGCTCGGCTTCCCCGAGGTCGACGGCATCCTCTTCGACCTCGGCGTCTCCTCCCTGCAGCTCGACCGAACCGAGCGCGGGTTCTCGTATTCGCAGGACGCTCCACTCGACATGCGGATGGACGCGTCGAGCGAGTTGACCGCCGAAACGATCCTCGCGACGTACGACGAGGTCGCGCTCCGGAAGATCTTCTGGGAGTACGGCGACGAGAAGCTCGCTCAGCGGTATGCACGACGCATCGTCGAGGAACGTCAGCGCAGTCCGCTCACGAGCTCCGGCCAACTCGTCGAGCTCATCGACCGAGCCACGCCTGCCGCCGCGCGCCGCACCGGACACCCGGCCAAGCGTGTCTTCCAGGCACTGCGGATCGAGGTCAACGCGGAGCTGTCAGTCCTCGAGTCCGCGGTGCCGCGGGCGCTCGACCTGTTGCGGGTCGGCGGTCGGATCGTCTTCCTGTCCTACCAGTCGTTGGAGGACCGGATCGTCAAACGCGAGCTCCAGGCGCGGGCGAAGTCGACCACGCCGGCCGGACTGCCGGTCGAACTCCCCGAACACAGCGCTGAGCTGAAGCTCCTCGTCAAGGGCGCGGAACTCGCCACCGACGCCGAGATCGACGAGAACCCCAGAGCGAAACCCGTGCGACTCCGCGCGGCCGAACGGCTGAGGAGGCCAGCATGAGCGGAGCGACCGCAGCACTCGATCTCGCACCGGAACGGCTCGGACGAGCCCGGCCGCAGCCGACCCGCGTCGCGCCTGAACGTCGGCCTCTCCGTGCCGTCGTGCCGAGCGCGCGCCCAACGTTGCGCCCTCGGCCGATGTACGCGGTCGTCGTCGTCGGCGCCGTCGTGGCGATCGTCGCCGGTCAGCTCCTCCTGAGTGTCGGACTGAGCCAGGGTGCCTACCAGATCCAGCAGCTCGAGGGGCAGCAGGTCGAACTCGGCCGCACCTCGGCCGCACTGGCCGAAGACCTCGACCGCCTCGCGTCGCCCCAGTACCTCGCGGTCAACGCGCAGGCGCTCGGCATGGTCGGCAACTCCCTCCCGACCTACCTCCGACTCTCGGACGGAGCCGTGCTCGGTACCCCGACGCCCGCGTCGGCCGCCAAGAGCCCGATCTTCAACGCCGCCCTCGTGCCGAACGCGCAGACGGCGACGATCCCGCCCGTGAGCGGCCAGAACGTGCCCGCAGCCGACGGCGCGTCGGGCCAGGAAGCGACCACCCCGCCCGTACCGTTGCAGGACGGGTTGCCGTCGCCCACCACGCGATGACCGGACTGTTCACGGTGCGGGACGGCTCGCCCGTATGCGGGGCGATGCCAGGAGAGGACGCGGCGACGACATCATGGTGAGGCACACGAAGACCACACGGCGCCGTCTGGCGTTCACCATCGTCGCGGTGTCCATCGTGATGACCCTCTTCGTGCTCCGGCTGGTCGACATCCAGGTGGTCCGGGCGAGTGCTCTGAGTGCCGAGTCCCTCGAGAAGACCGAGACCGGCGACACGATCCTCGCCACGCGCGGCAGCATCCTCGCCTCCGACGGTTCCGTCCTCGCCGAGGCGGTCATGCGGTACAGCATGGCGGCGTCGCCGAAGGACGCCGGTCCGTTCGAGCGCGAGGTCGACGGTGCCGAGCAGACGATCACGCTCGAGCAGGCCACGAACGAGATCGGCACCATCATCGGCAAGCCCGGCCCGGAGGTCCTGGCGCTCATCACCGACGCCCTCGCGGCCGACAAGGACTCGCTCTACGCGCTCATCGCCAAGAAGCTCGACCTCGATCAGCTGCGTGCGCTCAAGGCGCTGGAGATCCCGTGGACCACGTTCACCGAGGACCCCTATCGCGTCTACCCCAACGGTGCCGTCGCCGGCAACGTCGTCGGGTTCGTCGGAGAAGAGGGGGAGCCGCAGGCGGGCGTCGAACTCATGGAGGACTCCTGTCTCGCCGGAGCGAACGGTCGCACGACCTACGAGAAGGGCAGTGGCGGCCTGCCGTTGCCCGGTACCACGGTGACGAAGCCCGCGAAGGACGGCGGCGACGTCGTCCTGACGATCGACAAGGACATCCAGTGGTTCTCGCAGCAGTCGTTGGCGGCGCAGGCTGAGGCCGTCGGCGCGAGCTGGGGCATCGTCACCGTCATGGAGGTGAAGACGGGCAAGCTGCTCGCCGTCGCCGAGTACCCGTCCGTCGATCCCGGCAACGTGAGTGCGACGCCCGCCGAGGACCGCGGATCACGCGCGTTCGCCGCGCCCTTCGAGCCCGGATCGACGTACAAGTCGCTGACGGCCGCAGCCCTGATCGACCAGGGCGTCGCGAGTCCCAACTCGCAGGTCATCGCGCCCTTCCGCTACAAGCCCTCGAACGGTGCGGACATCAACGACAGCGAGTTCCACCAGGACATGCGGCTGACCCTCTCCGGAGTCATGGTGCAGTCGTCCAACACGGGTATCTCGCAGTTCGGCGAGAAGATGAGCGCCGACACCCGCTACGCCTACTTCCAGAAGTTCGGTCAGCTGCAGAAGACCGAGGTCGGATTCCCCAGCGAGTCCGGCGGCCTCATGGCCGACCCCGCTGACTGGGACAACCAGACGGACTATGCGACCATGTTCGGACAGGGGTTCTCGACGACCGCCGTCCAAGGCGCCAGCCTGTACCAGACGATCGCCAACGGCGGCGTGCGCATGCCCGTGCAGCTCGTCGAGGGCTGCCGGAACGCCGACGGCACCATGACGGACGTCCCGGATGCCAAGGGGACGCAGGTGGTCTCCCCGGATGCGGCCAAGCAGGTCAGTGAGATGCTCGAGATGGTCGACCAGCAGAGCTGGGTCGCGGAGAACGTCGACGTGCCCGGGTACCGGGTCGCGATGAAGACCGGAACGGCGCAGCAGCCCGACGGCGACGGCGGGTACAGCTCGAGCTACCTCGTGTCGATGGCGGGATTCGCGCCCGCCGAGGCGCCGCAGTTCGTCGTTTCGGTGAACCTGGCGGACCCGGTTAAGATGAATTCATCGGCTGCGGTCGCTCCCATCTTCCGGGACGTGACCACCCAAGTGCTGAAGAGCAGGGGAGTGCAGCCCTCAACGGAGCCGGCACCGAATCTGCCGCTCGACTTTTGAACGACCTCATGAAGGATGGGCTCAGCGTGAACAATCAGGGCCCGATCAGTCTCAGACCGGAGCATCCCCAGCGACGGGCGCTCTCGCAGCTGGTGACCGAATTCGACCTCGACCTCCACGGTTCCTCCGACGGTGTGGAGATCAGCGGCGTCAGCCTCAGCTCCGGCTCGGTGGAACCGGGTGACCTCTACATCGGCATGCCGGGTGTCCGCACCCACGGAGCCGCGTACGCCACACAGGCTGCGGAACGCGGGGCGGTCGCCGTCCTCACCGATGCCGACGGCCTCGACCTGGCCACGGCGGCAGGGCTGCCGATCATCGTCGTGCCGGAGCCTCGTGCAGCGCTCGGGCACCTCGCCGCCTGGGTGTACCGCACGGCGGAGGAACCGCCGACGCTGTTCGGCGTCACGGGCACCAACGGCAAGACGAGCGTGGTGTACCTCCTGAGCGGCATGCTCGCGCAGCTCGGGATCGTCTCGGGGCTGAGCTCCACGGCGGAACGGCGCATCGGCGACCTCGCGGTCACCAGCTCCTTGACCACGCCGGAGGCCAGCGAACTGCACGCCCTGCTCGCGCGGATGCGTGAGTCCGAGGTGCGCGCCGTCGCCATCGAGGTCTCGGCCCAGGCGTTGACGAGGCACCGTGTCGACGGGATCGTCTTCGACGTCGTCGGCTTCACCAACCTCAGTCACGACCACTTCGACGATTACGGGGACTTCGACGAGTACTTCGCCGCCAAGCGCGAACTCTTCGAACCCGACCGCGCGCGCCGTGGCGTCGTCACCATCGACTCGGAGTGGGGAGGACGGCTCGTCGAACAGAGCCGCATCCCCGTGACCACGTTGACGGCACGTCCCGAGGTCGACGCCGACTGGCGGATGACGATCCTCGAGGAGGCCGCCGGTTCGACCACGTTCCGACTGGACGGCCCGGAGGACCGCACCCTCGTGACGAGCGTGCCGCTCCTCGGATGGTTCATGGCCGCGAACGCGGCCCTCGCGATCGTCATGCTCGTGGAGTCCGGTGTGGAGTTCGACATGATCGCGGGAGCGCTCGAGCGCGACGGCGGCATCGACGCCTACATCCCCGGCCGGGCCGAGCGCATCAGCGGCGATCGTGGGCCGGTCGTCTACATCGACTACGGGCACAGCCCGGACGCCTTCCTCAACACGCTCGCGGCGATCCGAGCGGTCACGCCAGGACGCGTGATCATGGTGTTCGGCGCCGATGGCGACCGCGACACCACCAAGCGTCGCGACATGGGTGCCATCGCAGCCCGCGGGGCCGATGTCGTGGTCATCACCGACTTCCATCCGCGGAGCGAGGACCCGGCGGCCATCCGGCGGGTGCTCCTGGAGGCAGCCCGGGAGGCTTCCCCCGACGGCGAGCTGCTCGAGGTGGCCGACCCGGCGACCGCGTTCCGCGCCGCGCTCGCACTGGCCGGGTCGGGCGACACGATCCTCTACGCCGGCCCAGGGCACGAGGACTATCACGAGGTCGCCGGTGTGAAGATCCCGTACTCCGCCCGCGACGATTCGCGCGAGGCACTGCGTGAGGCCGGGTGGCTCTGATGATCGACCTGACGCTCACCGAGATCGCGGCGGCCACGAACGGTCGGCTGCTCGCCGGTGCCGCCCACGGCGACCTGGTCGTCTCCGGCGTCGCCGACACCGACTCCCGGCTCATCACGCCCGGCGACATCTTCGTCGCGAAGCCGGGCGAGGAGACCGACGGACACCTGTTCGCCGATGCCGCCGTCGCGAACGGCGCCGCGCTGCTGATCGTCGAGCGGGAACTGCCGGTGGCCGCTCCGCAGATCCTCGTCGAGGACTCCGTCACCGCACTCGGTGCCCTCGCCACCGAGGTCATCCGTCGGGTCCGCTCGCGGGGCGGGCTCCGGATCGTGGGCATCACCGGGTCCAACGGCAAGACCACCACCAAGAACCTGCTCGCCGCCGTCCTGGAGCGGGTCGGCGAGACCGTCAGCCCGAAGGCCTCGTTCAACAACGAGGTCGGCGCGCCGATCACCATGCTCCGGGTCGCGGACTCGACGAGGTTCCTCGTCGCCGAGATGGGTGCCAGCGGCATCGGCGAGATCGCCAGACTCATCCGCATGGCGAAGCCCGACATCGGTGTCGTCCTGAAGGTCGGCCTCGCCCACGCCGGCGAGTTCGGCGGGATCGAGGCGACCGTCACGGCCAAGACCGAGATGGTCTCCGATCTGCTCCCGGAGGACGTCGCCATCCTCAACCTCGACGACGCCCGCGTCGCCGGTATGGCCGATGCGACCCCGGCGCGTGTGCTCTGGTTCGGTCTCGACGACCGGGCTGCGGTGCGGGCGACCGATGTCGTCGCGACGGCTTCGGGGACCGCCTTCACCCTGCACCTCCCCGACGGTTCGTCGGCACCGGTCAGCTTCAAGGTGCTCGGCGAACACCACGTCATGAACGCCCTCGCCGCGGCAGCGGCGGCATACGAACTCGGTGTCCCGATCGACGTCGTCGTCGACGCGCTCGAGAGCGTGAGCCGGGCGGAGCGCTGGCGCATGGAACCCCTCGGCGGACGCGACGGCGTCTCCGTCATCAACGACGCGTACAACGCGAGCCCCGACTCGATGTCGGCCGCCATCAGGACCCTGGCACAGATCGGGGCGGAGCGCGGTCGGACGATCGCCGTCCTCGGCGCCATGAGTGAACTGGGCGACTGGGCAGGGGAGGAGCACGATCGCATCGGCCTGCAGGTCGTGCGTCTCGGCATCGGCCGCCTCGTCGTCGTCGGACCGGAAGCCCGGCGGATGCACATCACCGCCATCAACGAGGGTTCCTGGGACGGGGAGTCGGTGTACTTCCCGACCGCGGACGAGGCGTTCGACTATCTGAGCACCGAGATCGCCGCCGGCGACACCGTGCTCGTGAAATCCTCCAATGCGGCCGGGCTCCGGTTCTTGGGGGATCGACTGGGGGAGCTGTACACATGAGAGTCCTCTTGGCCGCTGGAGCGATCTCGCTCGCGTTCTCCCTCTTCCTGACACCGCTCTTCATCAAGGCGTTCCGCAAGCTCGCCTGGGGTCAGTTCATCCGCGACGACGGGCCGCAGAGCCATCACACCAAGCGCGGTACCGCCACCATGGGTGGGGTCATCATCATCGTGGGCACCCTCGTCGGGTTCTTCGCGAGCTACCTGATCTTCCAGGAGCAGGTCGGTGTCTCCGCGCTGCTCGTGCTGTTGATGATGGTGGGCCTCGGCATCGTCGGCTTCATCGACGACTTCCTCAAGGTCCGCAAGAAGCAGAGCCTCGGTCTCGGCGGGTGGGCGAAGGTCGCCGGACAGCTGATCGTGGCCACGGTCTTCGCCGTGCTCGCGATCAACTTCCCGAACACCGAGGGGTTCACCCCGGCCTCGACGAACATCTCGGTGATCCGCGACATCCCGATCAACTTCATGGCGATCGGCATCCCGGTCATCGGTGTCCTGCTGTACATCCTCTGGACCTCGGTGATCGTGGCGGCCACCTCGAACGGCGTGAACGTCACCGACGGCCTCGACGGCCTCGCGACCGGCGCCTCCATCCTCGCGATCGGCTCGTACATCATCATCGGGTTCTGGCAGTTCAACCAGTCCTGCTTCAGCTCTTCGCTCGCATCGGACGTGGCCTACAAGTGCTACGACGTGCGAGACCCCCTGGACCTGGCCGTGGTGGCGGCGGCGATCGTCGGTGCACTCATCGGATTCCTCTGGTGGAACACTTCGCCGGCGCAGATCTTCATGGGCGACAGCGGCTCGCTCGCCCTCGGCGGAGCTCTCGCGGCCCTCGCCATCCTCAGCAAGACCGAGCTGCTCCTCGTGCTCGTCGGCGGACTCTTCGTCATCGAGGCCGGTTCGGTCATCGTGCAACGCGTCTACTTCAAGGCGACCCGCGGCAAACGCATCTTCCTCATGAGCCCCATCCACCACCACTTCGAGCTCAAAGGCTGGGCAGAGGTCACGGTCGTCGTGCGCTTCTGGATCATCGGCGGGCTCCTCGTCGCGGCCGGTGTCGGTTCCTTCTACCTCGAGTGGCTGAGCCGATGAGCGCCGACCGCCTCGACGATCTGCACAGTTGGCACGCCGACTGGCGCGGCCTGCGGGTCGCGGTCCTCGGCCTCGGCATGACCGGCTTCTCGGTGGCGGACACCCTGACCGAACTCGGATCGGAGGTCCTCGTCCTCGCGGGTGAGGCCGCCGACGAACGGGCGGAGCTCGTCGGGGTGATCGGTGCCCGGCTGGTCCAGCGTGACCTCACGAGCGTGCCGGCCGAACTCGTGGAGTTCGGCCCGGAGCTGGTCGTCGTGTCCCCGGGATTCCACCCCGACCACCCGGTGGTGCTCTGGGCCCAGGAGACGGGCGTCCCCGTGTGGGGCGACATCGAACTCGCCTGGCGCGTCCGCGACAAGGTGGGCACACCCGCCGAGTGGATCTGCGTCACCGGCACGAACGGCAAGACCACGACCGTCCAGCTCACGGCGTCGATGCTCGTGGAGGCCGGGTTCCGGGCCGCACCCTGCGGCAACATCGGTGTCCCGGTCCTCGATGCGGTCCGCGACCCGCAGGGGTTCGACTTCTTCGTCGTCGAACTGTCGAGCTACCAGCTGCACACGCTGGGCTTGCAGGGCGGGCGGAGCATCGTGACGCCGCTTGCGAGCGTCTGCCTGAACGTCGCCGACGACCATCTCGACTGGCACGGCTCGGCCGAGGCCTACCGTGCGGCGAAGGCCGTCGTCTACGAGAACACCAAGGTCGCCTGCGTGTACAACCGCGCAGACGTCGCGACGATGTCCATGGTCGAGGACGCGGAGGTGACCGAGGGGGCCCGTGCCGTCGGGTTCGGCCTCGACGTCCCAGGGCCGAGCGACTTCGGTGTGGTCGACGGCATCCTCGTCGACCGCGCGTTCCTCGACGACCGCCGGACGAGCGCCCTCGAGATCACCACGGTTGAGGCGCTCGCACAGCGGGGGCTCGCTGCTCCGCACATCGTCGCGAACATCCTCGCCGCAGCGGCGCTCGCCCGGGCGGCGGGCATCCCGCTCGAAGCGGTGCGCGACACCCTGCTGTCGTTCGGTCTCGACGCCCACCGGATCCAGCTCGTCGCCCGCAGCCTCGAGGTCGACTGGGTCGACGACTCGAAGGCGACCAACCCGCACGCTGCGGACGCCTCGCTGGCCGCCTACCGTTCCGTGGTCTGGATCGTCGGAGGCCTCCTCAAGGGGGTGTCGATCGATCGGCTCGTCGAGCGGCATGCGGATCACCTCCGCGCTGCGGTCGTGATCGGGGCCGACCGTTCGGAGGTCCTCGACGCATTCGCGCGACACGCGCCGACGCTGACCGTCATCGAGGTCGACGAAGCGGAGACTGAGTCCGTGATGCCGGAGGCCGTTCGCCGGGCTGCCGAGGTCGCGCAGGCGGGGGACACCGTCCTCCTCGCTCCTGCCGCCGCCTCGATGGACCAGTTCTCGGACTACGGCCACCGTGGTCGCCTGTTCCAGGCCGCCGTCGAAGCAGAGCTGGGAGGTGAGGCGGATGATCGATCCGCCTCGCGCTGACCCGCGCCGCTCGCGGTCCGCATCGGCGTCCGGACGGTCGACCGACGCGCTGAGCGGTGCAGGTCCGGAAGCGTCGCCGAGAGGCATGTCGAGTGCACGCATCTCGCTCGGCAAGGTGCTCCGACCGGAGTCCAAGAACTACTTCCTCCTCCTCGGGGTGACCCTGTTCCTCGTCGGACTCGGACTCGTCATGGTGCTGTCCTCCTCGTCCGTCGAATCGTACGAGGCGGGAGACGGCTACTTCGGCCTCTTCTGGCGACAGGCGACCTTCGCGATGATCGGCGTCCCGCTGATGCTCATCGTCAGCCGCTTCCCGGCCAGGTTCTGGAAGAAGTGGGCGTGGATCTTCCTCGTCGTCGCGATGGGTCTCCAGCTGCTCGTGTTCACCCCGCTCGGCTACGAGATCGGCGGGAACCGCAACTGGATCGAGATCGGCGGCTTCACGGCGCAGCCCTCCGAGGCGGTCAAACTCGCCCTCGTCGTGTGGCTCGGACTGGTCCTCACGATCAAGCAGCCCCGATTGCTCGAGTGGAAGCACGCCCTGATCCCCGTCATCCCGTTCGCCGGCCTCTCGATCGGTCTCGTCCTGCTCGGTGGCGACCTCGGAACCGTCGTCATCATGGCCCTGATCGTGTTCTCCGCGCTGTACTTCGCCGGTGTCCGACTCCGGTACATCGCGATCCCGGTGGTCGCCGGCGCGGTGCTGTTCCTCATCATGGCGATCACGAGCGCGAACCGCATGCAGCGCATCATGGCGTTCTTCGGCGACGGCAAGGGCGACTACGAGAACGCCGACTGGCAGTCGACCCACGGCACGTGGGCCTTGGCGAACGGCGGGCTCTGGGGCGTCGGTCTCGGCAACTCCCGGGCCAAGTACGGCTGGTTGCCGGCGATCTCGAACGACTTCATCTTCGCCGCCATCGGTGAGGAGCTGGGGCTCATCGGTGCCGTCCTCGTGCTCGGCCTCTTCGTCTTCCTCGCGGTCATGTTCATCCGGGTCATCCGATCGAGCGACGACTCGTTCGTGCGGATCACCACCGGCGCGGTCATGGCGTGGATCATCGGCCAGGCGCTCGTCAACATCGGTGTCGTCCTCGGCGTCCTCCCGGTCCTCGGCGTGCCGTTACCGTTGCTCTCCTCGGGTGGCACCGCTCTGCTGACGACCCTCGTCGCGATCGGGATCATCCTGTCCTTCGCCCGAGAACGCGGCCGGACGGGGCCACCGCAGCCCCGGCGCCCAGCTGTCAGACGCACCCAATCCTCCGGAGTCGCCCGATGACCACCTACCTCCTCGCCGGTGGCGGCACGGCCGGGCACGTGAACCCGTTGCTCGCCGTCGCCGACGGACTCCGAGCCAGGGATCCCGAGGCGACCATCCTCGTCGTGGGCACCGCGGAAGGGCTCGAGGCCAGACTCGTCCCGGAGCGCGGTTACGAGCTGCTCACGATCCCCAAACTGCCGTTCCCCAGGCGCCCGAACCTCGACGCGCTGCGGTTCCCCGGACGGCTGCGGCGCGCGGTCGCCGATGTGGTCGCGATGATCCGTGACCACGACGTCGATGTCGTCATCGGGTTCGGTGGCTACGCGGCTGCGCCGGCGTACACCGCGGCGAAGCGGGCCGGCGTCCCCCTGGTCATCCACGAGGCCAATGCGCGGCCGGGTCTTGCGAACCGACTGGGCGCGCGGTACACCCCGTTCGTGGGCGTGGCGTTCCACCGGACGCCGATCCGCCACGCCCGGTTCGTCGGCATGCCGTTGCGGCGCGAGATCGAGGATCTCGACCGCGACGCGCTGCGGCCGTCGGCGATCGCTGAGTTCGGGCTCGACGCCGATCGTCCGCTGCTGCTGGTCACCGGTGGGTCGCTCGGGGCGAGACGCCTCAACGCGACCATGAGCGAGAGCGCGGAGGACGTCGTCGGCGCCGGCTGGCAGGTCCTGCACATCACCGGCGCGAAGAGCGAGATCCAGGATCCCGGTGTCGAGCATTACCACCTGCTCGAGTACTGCTCCCGCATGGACCTCGCCATCGCCGCAGCCGACTTCGCCGTCTCGCGGGCGGGAAGCGCGACCGTGAGTGAGCTGTGTGCCGTCGGGCTCCCGGCCGTGTACGTGCCGTACCCCGTGGGGAACGGGGAGCAACGCTTCAACGCGGCCGACGTCGTGCGCGCCGGTGGAGCGGTTATGGTAGATGACGCGCAGTTCGTGCCGACCTGGGTGCGTGAGCACCTCGTCCCACTGTTGAACGATCGGCACCGGGTCGACGACCTGGCGGCCCAGTCCAAGAGCGTGGGCGTCTCCGACGGAACGGCCCGCGTCGTCGCCCTCATCGATGAGGCGCTCCAACCATCGGTGCAGCGATCGCGCAGCCGGTGACCCAGTCCTTTCAGAAAGCGTGACACCGTGATCAAGCCAGACCCCACCGTCGAGATCCCAGCCGACCTCGGCGTCGTCCACTTCGTCGGCATCGGCGGCAGTGGGATGAGCGGGATCGCGCGTCTGTTCGTGAGCGCCGGTGCTCGCGTGACCGGTTCCGACGTCCGCGAATCCAAGAACATCGAGGCGTTGCGCGCCCTCGGTGTCCCCGTCGCCATCGGGCACGACGCCGCGAACGTCGGTGACGCGGACACCCTGGTCGTGACCGGTGCCCTGTGGGCCGACAACCCGGAGTACCTGCTCGCCAAGGAGCGTGGACTGACGATCCTGCACCGCTCGCAGGCGCTCGCCTGGTTGACGGCGGAGACCCGCCTCATCGCGGTCGCCGGCGCCCACGGCAAGACGACGTCGACCGGCATGATCATCACCGCGCTCCTCGAGCTCGGTGCCGATCCCAGCTTCGTCAACGGCGGGGTCATCGAATCCCTCGGCGTGAGTTCCGCCCGTGGCGACGGCGAGCTGTTCGTCGTCGAGGCGGACGAGTCCGACGGGTCCTTCCTGCTGTACGACACGGCCATCGCGCTGATCACCAACATCGACCCCGACCACCTCGACCACTACGGATCGTTGGAGGCCTTCGAGCAGGCGTTCGTGACCTTCGCCGGTCAGGCGCGGGAGCTCGTCGTCATCTCCTCGGACGACGCCGGCGCCGTGCGCATCACCCCGGCGCTCCGTGCGGCCACGGACGGCAAGCGGGTCCTCACCTTCGGTGAAGCAGCGGACGCCGACGTCCGTCTCCACGACGTGGGCTCGACCGGTCCGGTCTCGTTCCAGCTCAGCTACCAGGGCGGCACGTACGCCGCGACGCTCCGCGTACCCGGTCGGCACAACGCCATCAATGCAGCCGGTGCGTTCGCCGTCCTCGTGGGTGTCGGGTTCGACCCGGCGGAGGCCCTCCAGGCCATCACCGCGTTCGGCGGGACCCAGCGACGCTTCGAGCTGCACGGCGTCGTGAACGGCGTCAGCGTCTACGACGACTACGCGCACCACCCGACCGAGGTCGCCGCCGCGCTGGCGGCGGCGCGGACGGTGGTGGGGGAGGGACGGATCATCGCCGTCCACCAGCCGCACCTGTACAGCCGGACCCGTCTGTTCGCCCAGGAGTTCGCGGACGCCCTCGAACGCTACGCCGACCACACCGTGGTCCTCGAGGTGTACGGTGCGCGAGAGGACCCGGAGCCGGGCGTGACCGGCGCCACGGTGTCGACGCGGTTCGCGGACGCCGATCACGTCGCGTACATCGACGACTGGGCGCGGGCGGCGGACTACACAGCCTCCGTCGTGCAGCCGGGCGACTTCGTGATCACCCTCGGGTGTGGAGACGTGTACCGGATCGTGCCGCAACTCCTCGAGGCCATCGCCGGTCGCGAGTCCGTCTGATGGGCGTCCGGTGAAGCGCCCGGACGGCTTCGACCCCGGGGCGCGACCGAGTCCCGACCGCACGCAACGGACGACGCCGACGGCCTCCAAGTCGGCGCGGGACCGCCCGGAAGCACCCGTGACGGAGCAGGAGACGGATGTGCTCGAGCTCGACGTCGCTCGGCTGCCGTCGAAGGGAGGCTCACCGAAGGTCGTGGCCGGCCCCCGGGCGTCCTCGGCGGATCGGACGTCGGTGACATCGGCCGACCGCGCGTCGAAGACCGACGACCGTGCGTCGAAGGCCGAGGACAGCTCGACGACGACCGAGGAACGCGATCGTCCCGGGCAACCGTCCGACGAGCACCTGCTCTCCCCACGGGAGGCCGCTCGGCTCCGTCGGCGGCACGAGCGACAGGAGATCCGCCGGTTCACCGCCCGCAAGCGTGGGCGTCACCGGCCCTGGGTGCTCGCGGCCGCCGTCCTCGCCGCATTGGTCGTCGTGTCGTTCGCAGGCGCCTACTCGCCCCTGCTCGCCGTCCGGAGCATCGAGGTGGTCGGTGCGACGCGTGTCGACCAGGCGGAGATCACGAAGGCGCTCAGCGGCCAGATGGGTCGCCCCCTCGCACTCGTGGATCCCGGAGCCGTCAAGGCGGTGCTCGTCGGATACCCGCTCATCGCCAGCTACTCCCTCGAATCGCAGCCGCCGAGCACGCTGGTCGTCCGCATCGTCGAGCGTGAGCCCGTCGGTGTGCTCCAGTCCGGCACGGTGTACACGCTCGTCGATGCTGCAGGGGTCACGATCGAGCGCAGCGACCAGCCCATCGCCGGGTACCCGACGCTCATGGTCGCCGGTGGAGCGACCTCGAAGGGTTTCATCGCCGCGGCTGCGGTCATCCGAGCACTCCCGTCGGACCTACGAGCCCGCGTCGCCTCCGTGTCCGCGTCCACCGCGGACGATGTGACCCTGACGCTCGTCGACTCGCCGGCCGAGGTCGTGTGGGGGAGTGCCGAGCAATCCGCTGAGAAGGCGTTGATCCTCGCCAAGACGATGGCGGCCACCGACCCGTCCCAGGTGAACCAGTACGACGTGTCGTCGCCCTCGGCGGCGATCGTCCGCTGACGGCGTGCGGGATATTCCCGTCGATGTGCCGACACGCCCGGACGCGTCCCATCAGGGATGGGGCTGGGCCCTAACGTCGTGCTCAGGACAGAAAATGCATACGCAGCATAACTTTAAACCTTAACCTGAGGTTGAGAGTTCACACGGAGGCCTGAAGTGACTACAAACCAGAACTACCTCGCCGTCATCAAGGTCGTCGGTATCGGCGGCGGTGGCGTGAACGCGGTCAACCGGATGATCGAGCTCGGCCTCCGCGGCGTCGAGTTCATCGCCATCAACACGGACGCTCAGGCGCTGTTGATGAGCGACGCCGATGTGAAGCTCGACGTTGGCCGGGAGATCACCCGCGGCCTCGGCGCCGGTGCCGACCCCGAGGTGGGTCGTCGCGCGGCCGAGGACCACGCCGAGGAGATCGAAGAGGCCATCGCCGGCGCCGACATGGTCTTCGTGACCGCGGGCGAGGGTGGCGGTACCGGGACCGGTGGCGCACCCGTCGTGGCACGCATCGCGAAGTCGATCGGTGCGCTCACCATCGGTGTCGTGACGAAGCCCTTCGGCTTCGAAGGACGCCGTCGCCAGGCGCAGGCGGAGCTCGGGGTCGCACGCCTGAAGGAAGAGGTCGACACCCTCATCGTCGTGCCGAACGACCGACTCCTCGAGATCAGCGACCGTGGCATCAGCATGCTCGAGGCGTTCGCCACGGCCGACCAGGTGCTCCTCGCCGGTGTGCAGGGCATCACCGACCTCATCACCACGCCCGGCCTCATCAACCTCGACTTCGCGGACGTCAAGTCGGTCATGCAGGGGGCCGGATCGGCGCTCATGGGCATCGGATCGTCCCGTGGCGCGGACCGCGCGATCAAGGCCGCGGAACTCGCGGTCGCCTCGCCGCTGCTTGAAGCCAGCATCGAGGGTGCCCACGGCGTCCTCCTCTCCATCCAGGGTGGCTCCAACCTCGGTATCTTCGAGATCAACGACGCGGCGAAGCTCGTCCAGGAGGCCGTGCACCCCGAGGCCAACATCATCTTCGGTGCGGTCGTCGACGACACGCTCGGCGACGAGGTGCGCGTGACGGTTATCGCCGCCGGCTTCGACGGTGGCGAACCCCTCACCCGGACGGCGGCCTCTCCGGCCGACGCCGTCATCTCCGGTGGGGTCATGAGCTCTTCCGACGAGGCCGCCGGGGCGCCGATCAGCACCTCCGCGAACGCCACGTCCGAACCCTCGGAGCACCGGTCGAGCGCTGCTGCGCCCGTGTCCTCGGGCGGCGACTGGGGATCCAAGCCGAGCGCGTCCTCGCCGTTCTCCGGAGCGACGCACCGTCAGCCCGAGACGGTCGTCGAGACCGCCGTCCAGGACCCCTCGTTCGACGACGAGGGCGAGCTGGACATCCCCGACTTCCTCAAGTAGTAGTGATCGACGAGTCGACCACCTCGGCCGGATCGGGCTCCTCGGAGCCCGGTCCGGCATTGCTCGATCGCCTCGCGGACATCCGGGGGCGCATCGCCGATGCGACGCGGGCGGCGGGGCGTGCGACGGAACCGACGCTGATCGTCGTGACGAAGTTCCACCCGGTGACGCTGGTGCAGGCGCTGGCCGCCGCTGGCGTCTCAGACGTGGGGGAGAGTCGGCACCCTGAGGCGCGCGACAAGGCCGCTGCCGCCGAAGGCCTCGGATTGCGCTGGCACTTCATCGGGCAACTGCAGACCAACAAGGCCAAGCAGGTCCGACGATACGTGGACGCCGTCCACTCGGTCGACCGACCCGAGCTGCTCAGGGCGCTGTCGTCCTCCGAGCGGCAGCTCGACGTGTTCCTGCAGGTCAACCTGACCGACGATCCCGGCCGGGGTGGCGTCGTGGGTGATGCCGCGCTCGAGGCGCTCGCGACCGCGGCGCTCGAAGCGGAGGGCATCGCGCTACGCGGTGTCATGGCGGTCGCCCCGCTCGACGAGGATCCAGCGGCGGCCTTCGCACGGGTCCTCTCGGCGTCCGAGCGCATGCGCTCACTCGCCCCGCACGCCGATGGGCTGTCGATCGGCATGAGTCACGACTACGTCGAGGCGATCGAAGCGGGCGCGACACACCTTCGCATCGGCACGGCAATCACCGGGAATCGCCCGGTGTGACGTTAATCTCGGAGAAGCAAGGACCGCAGATCACGGAGGAAACGATGTCGAACCCACTGAAGAAGACCATGGTGTACCTCGGGCTCGCCGACGATGATCTCGAGTACGAGCAGCAGCACGCTGCCCAGGCCGAGCCGACGCAGCAGGCCGAGCCCCGTCGCACCGAGCGTCCCGAGCGCGCTGAGCGGGTCGAGCGCGTCGAGCGCGTCGAGAAGGCCGCTCCGGTGACGCCGTTGCGCAAGCCGGTTCCCGTGCGCCAGCCCGTCGCCCCGAGCTCGGACCTCAACGAGATCCTCACCGTGCACCCCAAGCAGTACCGCGATGCGCAGATCATCGCCGAGAGCTTCCGCGATGGCGTCCCGGTCATCATCAACCTCTCGCAGATGAGTGACGGCGATGCTCGCCGGCTCATCGACTTCGCCAGTGGTCTCTCGCAGGGGCTGTACGGCAAGATCGAGCGCGTGACGAGCAAGGTCTTCCTCCTCTCGCCCGAGCACGTCGCCGTTTCCGGCGACAACGGACAGGGTGCTCCGGAAGCGACCGAGGCGACCTTCTTCGCTCAGTCATAATCGAGGGGTGGCTTCTCTCATCTCCGTGATCGGCACGATCCTCTATCTCGCGCTGCTCCTGTACTTCTTCGTCCTCTGGGCGAGGTTCATCCTCGACCTCGCCCGGGTGCTCCGTCCGCAGTGGCGGCCCACGGGCGTCGGGCTGGTGCTCGCCGAGCTGAGTTTCACGATCACGGACCCTCCGATCCGGTTCTTCC
The DNA here is from genome assembly GCF_001421315.1 of Plantibacter sp. Leaf1. NCBI lineage: Bacteria > Bacillati > Actinomycetota > Actinomycetes > Micrococcales > Microbacteriaceae > Plantibacter > Plantibacter sp. Leaf1. Next base: position 135,322 of record NZ_LMJX01000002.1, read on the forward strand.
GCCGTGTCCTCCCGCGCGTCGCCGTCGGTCCGGTCGCGCTCGATTTCGGGTGGACCCTCACGATGTTGTGCTGCATCATCGCGATGACACTCGTCCAGCTGCTCTAGCGCGCGCGGCCTGCCCGCGAACAGCTCGCCACGATTGTGTGGCTACGATAGAACGTCCGTCACCTGACGGTCGCCTCCGACGTCGTCAACATGTCTCACCCACTGGGTCAGACTTTGCTAGCGTGGGGGCGTTGTACACAGATTTTCGATTCGACAGTGAAGGTGGTTCGCTATGGCGCTCACTCCCGAAGACGTGGTCCAGAAGCGGTTTCAGCAGACCAAGTTCCGCGAAGGCTACGACCAGGACGAGGTGGACGACTTCCTCGACGAGGTCGTCGTCGAGCTCCGTCGCCTGATCCAGGAGAAGGACGAGGTCCAGCAGAAGCTGACCGCGGCCGAGTCCAAGGTCGCCGAACTCCAGAAGGGCGGCTCGTCCGCTCCGGCGACGCTCGCCAAGGCCGAGGCTGCTCCGGCACCCGCGCCCGTCGTCGCACCGACCCCGGCTCCGGCCGCGGAGTCGACCGACAACACCGCCGAGAGCTCGAACAACCTTCTGCAGCTGGCACGTCGTCTCCACGACGAGCACGTCGCCGAGGGTGCTCAGCGCCGCGACGCGCTCATCGCGGAAGGTCACGCGACCGCCGCACGTGTCGTCGCCGAGGCCGAGGCCAAGCAGCGCGCGCAGATGCAGGTCCTCGAGCAGGAGCGTTCGGTCCTCGAGCACAAGATCGACGAACTCCGCAACTTCGAGCGCGAGTACCGCTCGCAGCTGCGCGGCTACATCGAGGGTCAGCTGAAGGACCTCGACGCCTCGTCGTCGAGCTCCGCTCCCGATGCGAAGGCCGGCGTCACCGCCGACAGCGCAGCGGTCTAGCGCAGACACCCGGTTGTCTCCCGCATCACCGTCGAAGGCCAGCGCCAGGACTCTTGCAGTCCTGGCGCTGGTTGCCGTCGTGGCCTATTCGGCCGATCAGTTCACCAAGTTCCTCGTCACCACCAACCTGACGGTGGGCGAGTCCGTTCCGGTACTCGGCCAGGCGCTCGTCCTGTACTTCGTCAAGAACTCCGGTGCCGCCTTCTCGCTCGGCGCGGGGTACACCTGGATCTTCTCGATCCTCGCGGCGGTCGTCGTGGTCGTCATCGTCTGGTTCGCCCGCCGGATCCGTTCACGGGCCTGGGCGATCGTGTTCGGCCTGCTCCTCGGAGGGGTGCTCGGCAACCTGACGGACAGGCTGCTCCGTGAGCCGTCCTTCGGTCTGGGCCACGTGGTCGACTTCATCTCCACCCCGTGGATGCTGCCCGCGATCTACAACGTCGCCGACATCTGCATCGTGGTCAGCATGGCCCTGTTCATCCTCCTGACGCTCTTCGGCGTGAACCTCGACGGCACCCGGACGACGCGTGCGAGCGAACGGGCCGCCCAGGAGGCGGAGGACCGCGAGGCCGAAGCGGACGCGGCCACCCTCGATCCGGCGGAGCCGCGCGACGCGAGTCCGGACGCAGGCCGCCCATGAACGAGTCCCGCAGCCTGTACGTCCCCGACGGGCTCGACGGCGAACGCGTCGACGCCGGCCTGGCCAAACTCCTCGGCTTCTCCCGGAGTTACGCAGCCGAGGTCGCCCTCGGAGGCGGCGTCACCATGAACGGCAAGTCGGTCGACAAGTCCGACCGCCTCCTCGCCGGTGCCTGGCTCGAGATCGAATGGACGCCTCGCCGCGAGGCCGTGATCGTACCGATCGCCGTCCCCGACCTCGGCATCGTCTACGACGACGACGAGATCGTGGTCGTCGACAAACCCGCCGGCGTCGCCGCCCACCCCTCCGTGGGTTGGGAAGGGCCGACGGTGCTCGGTGCCCTCGCCGCAGCCGGCTTCCGCATCTCGACGTCGGGCGCCGCTGAGCGGGCCGGGATCGTGCACCGGCTCGATGCCGGGACGAGCGGCCTCATGGTCGTCGCGAAGACCGAGCGGGCCTACACCTCACTGAAGCGTGCCTTCCACGACCGCGAGGTCGAGAAGATCTATCGCGCCGTGGTCCAGGGGCATCCCGACCCGCTCGCCGGCACCATCGACGGTCCGATCGGCCGCCACCCGCGCCACGACTGGCGCTTCGCCGTCACCGCCGACGGGAAGCCGTCGGTCACCCACTACGAGACGCTCGAGGCGTTCCCGTACGCCTCGTTGCTCGACGTGCATCTGGAGACCGGTCGCACGCATCAGATCCGCGTGCACATGGCGGCCCAGCGGCATCCCTGTGTCGGCGACACGATGTACGGCGCCGACGCGGCGCTCTCGGCCCGTCTGGGGCTCACCCGGCAGTGGCTGCATGCGACGAAGCTGGGCTTCGCGCACCCTGCGGACGGGGAGTTCGTGCGATTCGAGACCGCCTACCCGACGGATCTGCAGCACGCCCTCTCGATCCTCGAACTCGACTGACGTCGCGCCGTCGCTCGGCGACCGACCGCGCCCGCAGGCCGGGGGCGATGGTCGGAGGCGACGATTAGGCTTGACCAAGACCACCTCGGCGTCCGCGCCGTTCCCCCAGCACGATCCCCGGAGGCGCCGTCCGTGCCCACGTCCACCGATTCGTTCGTCCACCTGCACGTCCACAGCGAGTACTCGATGCTCGACGGCGCGGCCCGGGTGAAGCCCCTCATCCAAGCCGCTGTCGAGCAGGGCATGCCCGCCGTCGCGGTCACCGACCACGGCAACATGTTCGGCGCTTTCGACTTCTGGCGGACGGCCACCGATGCGGGTATCAAGCCGATCATCGGGACCGAGGCGTACATCACCCCGGGGACGGCGCGCGGCGACCGCACCCGGATCAAGTGGGGCGACGGCGGGGGAGACGACGTGTCCGGGGCCGGCGCGTACACGCACATGACCCTCCTCTCGGAGACGACCGAGGGCATGCACAACCTCTTCCGGCTGTCTTCGAAGGCGTCGATCGAGGGGTACTACTTCAAGCCCCGCATGGACCGCGAGATCCTCAGCCAGTACGGCGCCGGCCTCATCGCCACGACCGGATGCCCGAGTGGTGAGGTGCAGACGAGGCTCCGCCTCGGTCAGTACGACGAGGCGGTCAAGGCCGCCGCCGACTTCCGCGACATCTTCGGAGCGGAGAACTACTTCTGCGAGATCATGGACCACGGTCTCGGGATCGAACGCCGGATCATGGGCGATCTCATCAGGCTCTCGAAGGATCTCGGCCTGCCACTCCTCGCGACGAACGACCTGCACTACACGCACGCCGCCGACGCCAAGGCGCACGCGGCGCTGCTCTGCGTGCAGTCCGGCTCCACACTCAACGACCCGAACCGGTTCAAGTTCGACGCGGACGAGTTCTACCTGAAGTCGGCCGACGAGATGCGTCGACTGTTCCGCGAGTACCCCGAGGCGTGCGACAACACCCTCGCGATCGCCGAACGCTGCGAGGTCGCCTTCGACACCTCCGCGAACTACATGCCGCGGTTCCCGGTCCCCGACGGGGAGAACGAGGAGAGCTGGTTCATCAAGGAGGTCGAGGCGGGCCTCCACCAGCGGTACCCGAACGGCATCCCCGCCGACGTCCGCGACCGCGCCAACTACGAGACGCGCGTGATCGTCCAGATGGGGTTCCCCGGCTACTTCCTCGTCGTCGCCGACTTCATCCAGTGGTCGAAGCGCAACGGCATCCGGGTCGGGCCCGGGCGTGGCTCCGGTGCCGGATCGATGGCCGCGTACGCGATGCAGATCACCGACCTCGACCCGCTCCGCCACGGGCTCATCTTCGAGCGGTTCCTCAACCCCGACCGCGTCTCCATGCCCGACTTCGACGTCGACTTCGACGACCGTCGTCGTGGCGAGGTGATCAAGTACGTCACCGAGAAGTACGGCGACGAACGCGTCGCGCAGATCGTCACCTACGGCACGATCAAGGCCAAGCAGGCGTTGAAGGACTCCTCCCGGGTCCTCGGCTTCCCGTTCGGCATGGGCGACAAGTTGACGAAGGCCATGCCGCCGGCGGTCATGGGGAAGGACATCCCGCTCGAGGGCATCCTCGACGCCAAGCACCCGCGCTACAAGGAGGCCGTCGACCTCCGCGGGATCCTCGACACGGATCCCGAGGCGCGCACCGTCTTCGAGACCGCCCTCGGCATCGAGAACCTCAAGCGCCAGTGGGGTGTGCACGCAGCCGGCGTGATCATGTCGAGCGACCCGCTCATCGACATCATCCCGATCATGAAGCGTGAGCAGGACGGCCAGATCGTCACGCAGTTCGACTACCCGGCGTGCGAGTCGCTCGGACTGATCAAGATGGACTTCCTCGGGTTGCGCAACCTGACGATCATCAACGACGCCCTCGACAACATCAAGAGCAACCGGAACATCGACCTCGTCCTCGAAGACCTCGAGCTCGACGACCGGGGCGCGTACGAGCTGCTGTCCCGGGGCGACACGCTCGGCGTGTTCCAGCTCGACGGCGGACCGATGCGCGCGTTGCTGCGTCTCATGAAGCCTGACAACTTCGAGGACATCTCGGCACTCATCGCGCTGTACCGTCCGGGCCCCATGGGCGCGAACTCGCACACGAACTACGCCCTCCGCAAGAACGGCCTGCAGGAGATCACCCCGATCCATCCGCAGCTCGAGGAGCCGCTGTCCGAGATCCTGTCGACGAGCTACGGGCTGATCATCTACCAGGAGCAGGTGATGGCGATCGCGCAGAAGGTCGCCGGCTTCTCCCTCGGACAAGCCGACATCCTCCGACGAGCGATGGGCAAGAAGAAGAAGTCCGAACTGGACAAGCAGTTCGAGGGCTTCTCCGGCGGCATGGTGGCCAACGGGTTCTCGATGGAAGCGGTCAACAAACTGTGGGAGATCCTGCTCCCGTTCTCCGACTACGCGTTCAACAAGGCCCACTCGGCGGCGTACGGGGTCATCTCCTACTGGACGGCCTACCTCAAGGCCCACTACCCGGCGGAGTACATGGCCGGGCTGCTGACGAGTGTCGGCGACTCCAAGGACAAGATGGCGCTCTACCTCAACGAGTGCCGCCGGATGGGCATCCAGGTCCTGCCGCCGGACGTCAACGAATCGATCGGGTTCTTCGCGGCCGTCGGCGAGGACATCCGCTTCGGGCTCGGCGCCGTCCGCAACGTGGGGTCGAACGTGGTCGAACTCATCCGTCAGGCACGCGAGCGTGAGGGGCGGTTCACCTCCTTCCACGACTTCCTGCGCAAGGTGCCGCTGCCCGTGGCCAACAAGCGGACGATCGAGTCGCTGATCAAGGCCGGTGCGTTCGACTCCATGGGCGACAGCCGACGAGCGCTCTACGAGATCCACGAGGACGCGGTCGACTCGGTCGTGAAGGACAAGCGCGCCGAAGCGTCGGGGAGCATCGGCTTCGACTTCGACAGCCTGTTCGCCGAGGTCGGTGAGGTGCCGCTCGCGAGCGTCCCCGAACGACCCGACTGGAGCAAGCGCGACAAGCTCAACTTCGAGCGCGAGATGCTCGGGCTGTACGTCTCCGACCACCCGCTGGCCGGTCTCGAGATCGAACTCGCGAAGCATGCGACGACGACCATCACCGACCTCATGACCGCCGAGAACATGGACGGCGAGACCGTCGTCATCTCGGGGCTCGTCACGAGCGTCCAACACCGCATCGCGAAGGCGTCCGGCAATCAGTACGGCATGATCCAGGTCGAGGACTTCGGCGGCGAGATGACCGCCATGTTCATGGGCAAGGCCTACCAGGAGTTCGCGTCAGAACTCGTCGGCGACTCCATCGTGGTCGTGCGTGGCCGCGTCAGCGTCCGCGACGACGGGATGAACCTGCATGCTTACAGCATCTTCTCGCCAGAGCTCCCTGAGGCGGGTGCCGATCGCATGCTGCAGCTGACGATGGCGGACGCCCGCGCGACGACTGAGACGGTGATGACCCTTCGCGACATGCTCTCGAGACACGCAGGCTCGACCGAGGTCCGACTGAAGCTCTTCCGGGGCGATGTCGCGCGGGTGTTCGAGTTGCCGCATCGGGTCAGCGTGTCCTCCGGGCTCTTCGGTGAGCTGAAGTCGTTGCTCGGCCCGAACTGTCTCGGTTGACGCGTTGCACACCACGTCGCCGGCGGGACACGACGCCGTGAACGGTAGGCTGTGACGGCCATGATCACCACCATTGACCTCAGGGGCGTCCGGCCGAGCCGGACCGAGCTCCTGGAGATGCTGCCCCGTCCCGTCGTCGACGTCACCGCCGCAGCCCATGCGGCGCAGTCGCTGATCGACGCTGTGCGGACCGAGGGTTCCGCTGCGTTGTCGGCCCAGTCCGACCGGTTCGACGGCGGACGGCCGGAGCACCTCCGCGTACCCCAGGCTGAGATCGACGCGGCGGTGGCCGCACTGGACCCGGCGGTGCGCGCCGCACTCGTCGAGGCCATCGACCGGGTTCGCGAGGCGACGCGAGCGCAGGTCCCGCCGGAGCGCACCACCACGCTCGGCGAGGGAGCGACCGTCGTACAGCGGTGGGCGCCCGTCGGCCGGGTCGGGCTGTACGTGCCCGGGGGCAAGGCCGTCTACCCGTCGAGCGTCGTCATGAACGTCGTCCCGGCGCAGGAGGCCGGGGTCGGCTCCGTCGCGCTCGCGTCCCCACCGCAGCGCGAGTTCGACAATCGTGTGCACCCCACCATCCTCGGAGCCGCCGGTCTCCTCGGGGTCACGGAGGTGTACGCCATGGGCGGGGCCGGAGCCATCGGCGCCTTCGCCTACGGGGTCCCGGACATCGCCCTGGACCCGGTCGACGTCGTGACGGGTCCAGGGAACATCTTCGTCGCAGCGGCGAAGCGCCTCGTGAAGGGGCAGGTCGGGATCGACGCCGAGGCCGGTACCACCGAGATCCTGGTCATCGCCGATGCCTCCGCAGACGCCAGACTCGTGGCCGCCGACCTCGTCAGCCAGGCCGAGCACGACGAGGCCGCGGCGTCGTTGCTCGTCACCGACGACGAGGCCCTCGCCATCGCCGTCCAGGACTGGTTGCGTCGCTATGCAGCCGGCACCCGCCACGGCGCCCGCGTCGTCCAAGCCCTCGCCGGCCCGCAGTCCGCCATCGTGCTCGTCGACGACCTGGAGGCCGCCGTCGCATTCAGCAACGCCTACGGACCGGAGCACCTCGAGGTCCAGACCGCCGACCCGGAGGCACTGCTCGGCGCCATCACGAACGCCGGCGCCATCTTCCTGGGTGAGCACACCCCGGTGAGCCTGGGTGACTACCTCGCCGGCTCCAACCACGTCCTTCCGACGGGAGGACAGGCCCGCTTCTCGTCCGGCCTGGGCGCCTTCACCTTCCTCCGCCCACAGCAGGTCGTCCGGTACGACGAGCCCGCGCTCCGCCAGGTCTCGAGCCACATCGTCGCCCTGTCGTCGTCCGAGGACCTCCCCGCGCACGGTGAAGCGGTGACGGCGCGTTTCGGCCTCGTCGGCGCCGAGACCCGCGCAGCCGAGGAGCACACCGAGCACGCCACACCCGAGGGAGCCGTCTGATGTACTGCCCGTTCTGCCGCCACCCCGACTCCCGCGTCATCGACTCTCGGACGAGCGACGACGGGCTCGCGATCCGTCGGCGCCGGCAGTGCCCGGAGTGCGGGCGGCGGTTCAGCACGATGGAGACCTCGAGCCTCGGCGTGATCAAGCGCTCCGGTGTCGTGGAGCCGTTCAGTCGGGAGAAGGTCGTGAGCGGCGTCAGGAAGGCGTGCCAGGGTCGTCCGGTGACGGATTCCGACCTCGCGGTGCTCGCGCAGCGCGTGGAGGAGTCCATCCGGGCGACGGGTGCATCGCAGATCGACGCGAACGACATCGGTCTGGCGATCCTCGCACCGCTGCGGGAGCTCGACGAGGTCGCCTACCTCCGGTTCGCCAGCGTCTACCAGGCGTTCGAGTCCTTGGACGACTTCGAGTCGGCCATTGCGCTTCTCCGGGTCGAACACGCCGCGGGCAAGTCGAACGCCGACGAGCCGATCGTGGAGCGCTGAGTCGTGTACCGGTTCCTCTTCACCCACGTCCTGGCGAAGCTCGACCCGGAGCGCGCCCATCACCTCGCGTTCGACGTGATCCGTGCGCTTCCGTCCACCGGTCTCGGATCCGTCATCAGGCGGTGGACCGCACCCCGGACCGACCAGTCCGTCGAGGCGCTCGGCCTCCGGTTCGAGACCCCGTTCGGTGTCGCCGCCGGGTTCGACAAGGACGGCAAGGGGGTGCTCGGGCTCGGGCTCCTGGGCTTCGGCCACGTCGAGGTCGGCACCATCACGGCGATCCCGCAGGCTGGCAATCCGAAGCCACGCCTCTTCCGCCTCGTCCCGGACCGTGCGGTGATCAACCGCATGGGCTTCAACAACGAGGGTGCCGCATCCGCCGCGCCACGACTGGCGCGGACGGCCCGCGTCGTCAGGCGTCCCGTCCTCGGGGTGAACATCGGCAAGAGTCGTGTCGTGGACGTCGCCGACGCCACGGCCGACTACGTCTCGAGCGCCACCCTGCTGGCACCCACGGCCGACTACCTCGTGGTCAACGTCAGTTCACCGAACACCCCTGGTCTCCGAGGTCTCCAGGAGCTCGATCAGCTGTCGCCCCTCCTGGACGCGGTGCGTGCCGCCGCCGGAACGACACCGCTCCTCGTGAAGATCGCACCGGACCTCACGGACGCTGAAGTGGACCGCATCGCTCAGCTCGTCGTCGACCTGGGGCTCGACGGGATCATCGCGACGAACACGACGATCTCCCGTGACGGCCTCGAGACCGACCGGTCGACCGTGGAGGCTGCCGGTGCCGGTGGACTCTCCGGCGCGCCACTCGCCGACCGGTCGATCGCGGTCCTGCGACGGATCCGCGCCATCGTCCCGGCGGAGCTGTGCGTGATCTCCGTCGGCGGTGTCGAGACCGCCGCGGACGTGCGGGAACGGCTCGACGCCGGTGCAACGCTCGTCCAGGGGTACACGGCGTTCCTGTACCGCGGTCCGCTCTGGGCGCGGCAGATCAACCGTGGGCTCGATCGCCTCGCCAGAGCCGGTCGCTGAGCTGATCTCGCGGCACTGACGACGAACGCCCGCCGGTCTGGGACCGGCGGGCGTTCGTGGTGCGGGACTTACTTGTTGGGGAACTGACCGCGCTTCACCTGCGGCTTCGGCAGGCGGAGCGGGCGCAGCTGCAGAGCGCGCATGGCGGCGTACCAGCGCACGCGCGGCTCGTCCTGGCCGAACTTCGCTCGGAGCGCCTTCCGGACACGGAAGCCGAGGAAGAAGCAGTCGGCGATGGCGATGATGAAGAAGACCCAGAGGGTCAGCATGCCGTAGACCTGGATCTCGGGGACCGGCATGAACGTGAGGATGATCACGAGGAACATGACGGGGATCATGAACTCGCCGATATTGAACCGGGCGTCGACGTAGTCGCGGACGAACTTCTTCTGCGGGCCGCGTTCGCGAGCCGGGAGGAACTTGTCGTCGCCCGCCGCCATGCCGGCCTGTGCTCGTCGTCGAGCCTCGGCCTGCTGGGCCTTCGCCGCGCGTGAGGCCTCCTTGCGGTCGGAGGGGACGAGCGGACGCTTGTTCTGCGCCTCGCGTTCGGCGCGCGACGGCGTCGGGCGGCCCTTCGCCTCCTTGGCGCCGCGGGCGAGGCGCTCGGCGGTCTGCGCCGCGGTCTCGACGAGGGGCTCTGATGCTGGGGTGCTCTGCTGTTTGGCCACGGTGGAACGTCCTTGATCGGGGGATTCGCTTAAGATTACTCGCATGACGACAGGTACCACGACGGAATCGGCCCAAGATCCACACAACGACCAGGAACTCCTCGACCGACTCCGCGAATCGGTCGCGGGCGCACTGCCCTCCTCGATCGCCGACCTGTCGGCACTCGTGCGGATCCCATCGGTGTCCTGGTCGGCGTTCGACGCCGCCGAGGTGGCCCGAAGCGCCGAGGCCGTCGCCGAACTCGCGCGCGATCTCGGTGTGTTCGACGAGGTCTCGGTGCGCCGTGCCGCCGTCGACGGGGGCACGGAGCTCGGGCAGCCCGCGGTCCTCGCCCGGCGCGAGGCCCGCAACGGTCGCCCGACCGTCCTGCTCTACGCGCACCACGACGTCCAGCCGCCCGGAAGCGACGACAAGTGGGAGTCGCCGCCCTTCGAGCCGACCGTCCGCGACGGCCGCCTCTACGGGCGCGGCGCGGCCGACGACAAAGCCGGCGTGATGTCCCACATCGCGGCGATCCGCGCGGTGACCGAGGTGCTCGGCTCCGATCTCGACCTCGGCATCGTCCTGTTCATCGAGGGGGAGGAGGAGTTCGGATCACGATCGTTCGGCTCGTTCCTGGAGGAGCACCGCGAGACCCTCGCAGCCGACGTCATCGTCGTCGCCGACAGCGACAACTGGGACGAACGGACTCCGGCCCTCACGATTGGCCTGCGCGGCAATGTGACGTTCCGGCTGAGCGTGAAGACGCTCGACCACGCCTCGCACTCGGGGATGCTCGGGGGAGCGGTGCCCGACGCCATGCTCGCGGTCGTCACCCTGCTCGCGACCCTGTGGGACGCCGACGGTTCCGTGGCGGTCGAGGGGCTCACCTCGCACGACGCCGTCACCCCCGAGTTCGACGAGGCACAGCTCCGCGCGGAGTCCGGCCTCGCCGACGGTGTCTCGCCCATCGGTCGGGGTTCCATCCTCAGCCGGATCTGGTCCCAGCCCGCGATCACCGTCACCGGGATCGACGCACCGACCGTGGCCAACGCCTCGAACACCCTCATTCCGGAGGTGGCCGTCCGCATCAGTGCGCGGATCGCCCCCGGCCAGGACCCGGCGGACGCCTACCGAGCCCTCGAGACGCACCTCATGGCCCACGCGCCCTTCGGAGCGCAACTGACCATCGACGAGGTCGACCAGGGGAGTCCGTTCCTCGTCGACACGACCGGCTGGGCCGTCGCCGAGGCGAAGCGCGCCATGCACGACGCCTGGGAGGTCGAGCCGGTGGAGATGGGTGTCGGCGGATCCATCCCGTTCATCGCCGACCTCGTCCGGGTCTTCCCGGAGGCGCAGATCCTGGTGACGGGCGTCGAGGACCCGCACTCGAGGGCGCACAGCCCGAACGAGTCGCTGCACCTCGGGGTGTTCCAGAAGGCGATCCTCACCGAGGCGGTCCTCCTCGGTCGGCTCGCCTCGGCGCCCAAGCCCTCGGCCGGGTGATCCGCGTCGGTGGGAACACCCCCGGCATCATGGGGTGCGCCCGCCGCCCCGAGCGGTAGAATGACAGACAGGCGTCGTCCGGCGCCGCCAGACCTCGCGAGGAGCATCATGAGCGACACCATCCTGACCGAGACCAAGATCGACGCGGCCCACGGCGTCGGACTCTCCGACACGGCGGCGCAGAAGGTCAAGAGCCTCCTCGAGCAGGAGGGTCGCGACGACCTCCGCCTGCGCGTCGCCGTCCAGCCCGGCGGCTGCTCCGGACTCATCTACCAGCTCTACTTCGACGAGCGCATGCTCGACGGCGACGCGACCGTCGACTTCGACGGCGTCGAGGTCATCGTCGACAAGATGAGCGTCCCCTACCTCGACGGCGCCTCGATCGACTTCGAGGACACCATCCAGAAGCAGGGGTTCACCATCGACAACCCCAACGCCGAGGGCAGCTGCGCCTGCGGCGACAGCTTCCACTGAGGCAGATTCTTCCTGAAGGGGAAATCACCCGGTCCCGGGTGGTTTCCCCTTCGACATTCCGGTCACGATCCGGCACCGCGGACGCGAATGGTCCGGCGTTCACCACCCATCCCCACTAGACTGGGAGGCGATCCACAGGTGTGTATTCGAAAGGTTTCAGAGGTGCGCTCGACTCGTCGTCTCAGATGGGCTGCCATTCCGGTCGCAGCCACACTCGCCATAGTCCTGGCGGGTTGTACGCAGGCGGAACTACATGGTTACCTGCCGGGATTCGTCGAGGGCGAATCTCCCGTCACGAACCACACGGACCGCATCGCGGGCCTGTGGGTGACCGCCTGGCTGGTGCTGCTGGCCGTCGGCGTGGTGACGTGGGGGCTCATCATCTGGGCCGTCATCGTCTACCGCCGCCGCAAGGGCCAGACGGGCCTCCCCGTGCAGCTCCGGTACAACATGCCGATCGAGATCTTCTACACGGTCGTCCCGCTCATCCTGGTGCTCGGCTTCTTCGCCTTCACGGCGCGCGACCAGAACGCGATCGAGACCCAGTACGAGGATCCCGACGTCGCGATCGAGGTCTTCGCCAAGCAGTGGGCCTGGGACTTCGTGTACGACGAGGCCGTCAACGGCCAGGACGTCTGGACCGCAGGCGTGCAGGCCGACGAGAAGCCCGGTGGCGTCATCGACCAGGACGCGCTCCCCACCCTGTACCTGCCCGTCGGCAAGACGGTGAAGATCGCGCTGCAGTCGCGCGACGTCATCCACTCCTTCTGGGTCATCGACTTCCTCTACAAGAAGGACATGTTCCCGGGGAAGACCAACTACATGTCCTTCACGCCCGAGCGTGAGGGAACCTACGCCGGCAAGTGCGCCGAGCTGTGTGGCGAGTACCACTCGCTCATGCTCTTCAACGTGAAGGTCGTCTCGCAGGCCGAGTACGACAAGCACCTGGAAGACCTGGCCGACTCCGGCAACATCGGTGACTACGGCACGGAATACGACCGCAACAGCAACCTCCCCGGCACCAAGGCGCCGGCAGGTCTCGAAGAGCACGGAGACGGGGAATGACCTCCACCACGCTTCCTGCAGGCCAAGCGAGCGTCGTCGGACGCACCTCGGTCGAGCGCAAGGGCAACATCCTGGTCAAGTGGATCACCTCCACCGACCACAAGACCATCGGGTACATGTACCTGATCGCCTCGTTCATCTTCTTCTGCCTCGGTGGCGTCATGGCGCTCATCATCCGTGCGCAGCTCTTCGAGCCCGGCGGAACGATCGTCGAGACGAAGGAGCAGTACAACCAGCTGTTCACGATGCACGGCACGATCATGCTGCTCATGTTCGCGACGCCGCTCTTCGCCGGCTTCGCGAACGCGCTCATGCCACTGCAGATCGGCGCACCGGACGTCGCCTTCCCGCGGCTGAACGCCTTCGCCTTCTGGCTCTACGCCTTCGGCAGCCTCATCGCCGTCGGTGGCTTCCTCACCCCGCAGGGTGCAGCGGCCTTCGGCTGGTTCGCGTATGCGCCATTGTCGAGTACGACCTTCTCACCGGGCCTCGGAGGGAATCTCTGGGTACTCGGTCTGGCACTGAGCGGGTTCGGAACCATCCTCGGTGGCGTCAACTTCATCACCACGATCATCACCATGCGCGCTCCCGGCATGACGATGTTCCGCATGCCGATCTTCACGTGGAACGTGCTCGTGACGTCGATCCTCGTCCTCATGGCGTTCCCGGTCCTCGCCGCCGCGCTCTTCGGTCTCGCCGCGGACCGCGTGTTCGACGCCCACATCTACGATGCCGCGAACGGTGGCGTCATCCTGTGGCAGCACCTGTTCTGGTTCTTCGGTCACCCTGAGGTCTACATCATCGCGCTGCCGTTCTTCGGCATCGTGTCGGAGATCTTCCCGGTGTTCAGCCGCAAGCCGATCTTCGGTTACAAGACCCTGATCTACGCGACGATCGCCATCGCAGCCCTCTCCGTGACCGTGTGGGCGCACCACATGTACGTCACCGGCTCCGTGCTGCTGCCGTTCTTCGCGCTCATGACGATGCTCATCGCGGTTCCGACCGGTGTGAAGATCTTCAACTGGCTCGGCACCATGTGGCGCGGCTCCGTCACCTTCGAGACCCCGATGCTCTGGTCGATCGGCTTCCTGATCACCTTCGTCTTCGGTGGGCTCACCGGTGTCATCCTCGCGTCTCCGCCGCTCGACTTCCACGTCTCCGACTCGTACTTCGTCGTGGCGCACTTCCACTACGTCGTCTTCGGCACGGTCGTGTTCGCCATGTTCGCCGGCTTCTACTTCTGGTGGCCGAAGTGGACCGGCAAGATGCTCAACGAGAAGCTCGGCTACTGGCACTTCTGGCTGCTGTTCATCGGCTTCCACACGACGTTCCTGATCCAGCACTGGCTCGGCGTCATCGGGTTCCCGCGTCGGTACGCGACGTACTCGCCGGAAGACGGCTTCACGTGGATGAACCAGCTGTCCACCGTCGGGTCGTTCATCCTGGCGATCTCACTGCTGCCGTTCTTCCTGAACGTGTACGTCACGATCCGCAAGGCTCCCCGGGTGACCGAGGACGACCCGTGGGGTTACGGCGGATCGCTCGAATGGGCGACCAGCTCGCCGCCCCCGCGTCACAACTTCGTGTCGATCCCGCGCATCCGTTCGGAGCGCCCGGCGTTCGACCTCCACCACCCTGAGGTCGGTATCCCGGTCGGCGTCGGTCCTGCGAAGGACGCGCCTGACGCACCCACGCTCGACGTCGACTCCGGAAAGGTGAAGTAGCCTCCATGCGCGCCAATATCATCCTCTTCACGATCCTCACGGTGTTCTGTGCGCTCCTCTGTGCGGTCTACACGGTGTGGTCGCTCATCGACCCGCTGCACGGCCGCGTCGAGTGGGTCGGAACGGTCACGCTGGCTCTCGCGGCCATCCTGAGCGCCTTCCTCGGCTTCTACCTCAGCCGTGTCCACAAGAGCCAGGGAGCCGAGCTCCCCGAGGACACCCTCACGGCGAACATCGATGACGGCGACCCGGAGATCGGGCACTTCAGCCCGTGGAGCTGGTGGCCGATCATCCTCGCCGGTGCGTGTGGTCTGCTCGTGCTGGGTCTGGCCGTCGGCTTCTGGATTGCGATCATCGGGATCCCGCTGGTCGTCATCGCCGTCGTCGGTTGGAACTACGAGTACTACCGCGGATACTTCGCCCGCTGATGGTCGACTCGTTCAGCATCCGCCGGGGTCAGCCCGACGACCGCTCGGCGGTTTTCGGGCTGGCTGACCAGCTCATCACCGGTTCGATCCCACCGGCCGCCGATGACTTCATGACTGCGTACAACAACGTCATGCGTCCCCGCGAAGATGAGACGAACGTGCTGTACGTCGCCGTGGACCAGGACGACCGCGTCGTCGGCTACACGCTGATGACCGTGTCGCGTCTGCTGCATGCCGCGGGTCTCACCGCCCACCTGCAGGAGCTGGTCGTCGATGAGAGCGCCCGCGGTGCGGGTATCGGCTCGGCCCTCGTCGAGGCGAACGAGCACTACGCGGTGGAACGCGGCGCCCGTCAGTTGACGATGTCCACCTCACGCGCCGGAGACTTCTACCGTCGCCTCGGCTACAACGTCACCGCAGAGTTCTACAAGAAGATCCTCCCGCTGGGCTGAGAGCCGAAGCGACGAAGAGCCCTCGAGCACATCGCTCGGGGGCTTTTTCGTGTCCAGCGGGGGATACGCCTCAGCTGCTCGACGACGGCCCGAGCCGGCCGCCTGCGCGGACGCTCATGCGTGCCACCCACCGCCGCCCAACACACTGGCTTACCACCGCGTTCGACGAGCAGCTTGGACGACGACGTCTCCCTCTCCAGGATCCAGCGGAGTGACCCAACCACCAGCAGCACGCGGTCGACGACTGTGAAGCCCCCGCCGGCCAGGGGCGCACAGGCCAGGTCGCAGACGCTGAATCCGGAGCCGGGCTCCTAGGTCCCGAGGATGGCAACCGGAGGCCCTACCCAGAGCCTCTGGGGCCGAGCTCTCCACGGGGTAGATGGGCGGACCAGGTGCGCCACACAACGGTCAGAGCTCACGCGTGGGAGCGCTGTCCGTGTCGCGCGCTGGGAGCCAAGCATGGCCGCCGTCCGTCGGGGGAGCGGACCAGTCCCCGGCGGCGAGACGATGCCGCTGGCCGCGTCCCGATGGCGCCAACGAACCTCCTCCGAGTACGGGACGCCATCCCGCAGTCGATCGTCACACAAGCCCGAAGCTCCCGGCCGGTCGCAGGCTAGGTCCGATGGTCTCCAGCGTCACGCGGTCTGCACGTCGGGAATGAGAGAAGCCCCGCAGTCCGTGTGGACTGCGGGGCTTCCGTCGTGGGGTGATGACTAGTGGTGGTCGCCGTGGGAGCGTTCGATCTCCGTCTGCGTGACCGGAGCGATCCGATCTTCGAAGAACCAGCGCGACATGGCTGCACGGGCCTTCTGCACGCCAGTGATCTTGCCCTTGGCGTTCGGACGGATCATCAACGGCTTGTGGTCGTCGTAGCTCGCCAGACGCCAGCGCTCGTACTCGTCCACCGGCTCGTGGACCTCGATGAACTCGCCACCGGGGAGGCGGACGATGCGTCCGGTCTCGTAACCGTGGAGGAGGATCTCGCGGTCTTTCTTCTGCAGCGCCAGGCAGGTCCGCTTGGCGAGGAAGTACGCGATGACCGGTCCGAGGATGAGGATGGCCTGCAGCGTGTGGATCACGCCTTCCATCGTCACCTTGAAGTGGGTCGCGATGATGTCCGAGCTCGCGGCTGCCCACAGGGCGGCGTAGAACGTGACGCCGGCAGCACCGATGGCGGTGCGGGTCGGCGCGTTGCGCGGGCGGTCGAGGATGTGGTGCTCGCGCTTGTCACCGGTGATCCACGCCTCGACGAACGGGTAGATGAACACCGTGACGATGAACAGGCCCAGGACGAGGACGGGAAGGATGATGTTGAACGAGAACGTGTGGTCCAACAGGACGAACTCGAGGTGCGGTGGCACCAGGCGGAGCGCCCCGTCGGCGAAGCCGATGTACCAGTCGGGCTGCGTACCCGCGGAGACCGGTGAGGGGTCGTATGGGCCGTAGTTCCAGATCGGGTTGATCGTGAAGAGCGACGCGATGAGCATCACGACACCGAAGACGATGAAGAAGAATCCACCCGCCTTCGCGGCGTACACGGGGAGGACGGGGAAGCCGACCACGTTCTGCTCGGTGCGACCGGCACCCGGGAACTGCGTGTGCTTGTGCACGACGACGAACACCAGGTGCAGGGCGATGAAGAGCAGCACCAGCGCGGGGAGCAACAGGATGTGCAGGGTGTAGAGCCGGCCGACGATGTCGGTGCCTGGGAACTCACCGCCGAAGAGCAGGAACGTCGTCCAGGTGCCGATGATCGGCAGACCCTTCACCATGCCGTCGATGATCCGCAGACCGTTACCGGAGAGCAGGTCGTCGGGGAGCGAGTAGCCCGTGAAGCCCTCGGCCATCGCCAGGATGAAGAGGACGAAGCCGATCACCCAGTTGAGCTCGCGCGGCTTGCGGAACGCTCCGGTGAAGAAGATCCGCAGCATGTGCAGGCCGATGGACGCGACGAACAACAGCGCTGCCCAGTGGTGCACCTGACGCATCAGGAGGCCGCCGCGGATGTCGAACGAGATGTCGAGGGTCGACGCCATGGCGACCGACATCTCGATGTTCTTCAGCGGGACGAACGAGCCGTCGTAGTGCACCTCGGCCATGGAGGCCTGGAAGAAGAAGGTGAGGAACGATCCCGACAGCAGGATGATGACGAAGCTGTAGAGGGCCACCTCACCGAGGAGGAACGACCAGTGGTCGGGGAAGATCTTGCGACCGAACTCCTTGACGGCGACCGAGATGGACGTCCGTTCTTCGAGGTAGTTGGCTGCAGCGCCGGTGAAACCACCGGAGCTCTTCGCCGGAGCGGCCTTGGCCTGCTCAGGGGCGCGTGTTGCGGTCGAGGTGCTCAATGACGCTCCCAGAAGCTCGGGCCGACAGGTTCGTGGAAGTCGCTCCGCGCGACGAGGTAACCCTCATCGTCGACGGTGATCGGCAGCTGCGGGAGCGGCCGGGCGGCCGGTCCGAAGATGACCGCGCAGTGGTTCGTGACGTCGAACTGCGACTGGTGGCAAGGGCAGAGGAGGTGGTGCGTCTGCTGCTCGTACAGCGCCACCGGGCACCCGACGTGGGTGCAGACCTTGGAGTAGGCGACGATGCCGTCGTAGGACCAGTCCTTCTTGGACTCCTCCTCGACGAGATCCTCGGGCTTCAACCGCATGAGGAGGACGATCGCCTTGGCCTTCTCGTTGAGGACGTGCTCGGCCTCGTGGAGGTTCTCGGGGATGACGTGGAAGGCGCTTCCGAGCGTGACGTCGGACGCCTTGATCGGCGTGCCGGAGGGGTCGCGAGCGAGACGCGTTCCTTCCTTCCACATCGTGTGCTGCATGAGCTCGACCGGGTCCTCGTCGTACGGCGCGAGGCCGCGGAAGAGGGCGATGCCGGGGAGCGGGAAGACGATGAGCGACCCGATGAGGCTGTTGCGGATGAGCGCACGGCGTCCGATGCCGGACTCGACGTTCGCCTCGTGCATGATCTCGACGGCACGATCGCGGCTGACCTGGTTGCCGCCGACCTTGTGGCGGTAGTCGATGCCCTCCTCGTCGTGCATGAGGGCCTTCCCCCAGTGCACGGCGCCGATACCGATCGCGAGCAGGGCGAGCGCCATGCCGAGACCGATGAAGAGGTTGTTCAACCGGACGGATCCGATGTCCTCCGGCTCGATCGGGAACGCCATGTAGGCGGCGACCGCCCAGACGCTGCCGGCGATCGACAGGTAGAAGAGGGTGTAGACGGCGCGCTCGGCCCGCTTGTCCTTCTTGGGGTCGAGGTCCGTGACGCGCTTCCGGTGCGGAGGCAGACCAGGGTCGGCGATGGCATCGCGGGCGATGACCCCGGTGCCGGTCGCGACCTGCAGCTCCTGCCCGTGGGCGGACGGATCGGCAGACGAGTCGGCGGTCGGGTGACCCGAACCGCTCGAGTTGTCGTGAGCCATTGTGCTCCTTCTTACGTGTTGTCGATCCGCGTCGGTCAGTTCGACTTCGCGGTGATCCAGACGGTGAGGGCGACGATCGAGCCGAGGCCGAAGATCCAGAGGAACAAGCCCTCGGAGACGGGGCCGAGCGAGCCGAGGTCGTTACCGCCCGGTGACGGGTTGGCCTCCATGAACTTGAGCGCGGTGATGATGTCGCGCTTGTCCTCGGGGGAGAGGTTCATGTCGTTGAAGACCGGCATGTTCTGCGGGCCGGTGACCATGGCCTCGTAGATGTGGGCTTCGCTAACGCCCACGAGCGAGGGAGCGTACTTGCCCTCGGTCAGGGCGCCACCGGCTGCAGCGACGTTGTGGCACATGGCGCAGTTGATCCGGAAGAGCTGTGCTCCGTTGGAGGAGTCGCCGGCGGCGTCGAGGTACTGCTCGTCGGGGATCTCCGGGCCGGGGGCCACTGAGGCGACGTACGCGGCCAGCGAGGAGATCTGCTCCTCGGTGAACTGCACGGGCTTCTCGGGAGCCTGCGGGCCCTGGTTCTGCAACGGCATGCGACCCGTACCGACCTGGAAGTCGACCGCGGCAGCGCCGACGCCGAGCAGGCTCGGTCCGGCGGTCGTGCCCTGCATGTCGAGTCCGTGGCAGGTGGCGCAGTTGGCCGAGAACAGCTTCTCGCCCTCGTCGACCGAGGCCTGCGACTTCGCGGCGGCGACGGGCTCGGCGCTGGCCGTGCTGACGCTGACGGCCGCGTACGCTCCGCCGGTCACGAGCAGGCCGATCGCGAGGAGTGCTGCCGAGGCGAAGGGGCTGCGGCGACCGCTCTTGCGGTTCGCGCGAGCGGTCTTCTTGGACGACTTGGTGGCCGTCGGCTGGGTGGGGTCAGTCTTCATGGAGTCAGTCATTCCGGGTTAGCGCAGGATGTAGATGACGAAGTAGAGGCCGATCCACACGACGTCGACGAAGTGCCAGTAGTACGAGACGACGATGGCGCTCGTCGCCTCCTTGTGGCCGAATCGCTTGACCGCGAAGGCGCGGCCGATCACGAGGAGGAAAGCGATCAGGCCGCCGGTCACGTGCAGGCCGTGGAAGCCGGTGGTGAGGTAGAACGCCGAGCCGTACGCGTTCGAGCTGAGGGAGATGCCCTCGCTGACGAGCGTGGCGTACTCGAGCACCTGGCCGGCGACGAAGACGGCGCCCAGGGCGTAGGTGAGGAAGAACCACTCGACCATGCCCCACTTGCGTGGGCTCCAGCCCGTCATGCGGGGCTGCATGCGTTCTGCCGCGAAGACGCCGAACTGGCACGTGAACGACGAGGACACGAGGATGATCGTGTTGATCGTCGAATACGGGACGTTCAAGCGGCCGGCTTCGGCCGCCCACAGCTCGGGAGCCATCGATCGCAGCGTGAAGTAGATCGCGAAGAGGCCGGCGAAGAACATGACCTCGCTGCCCAGCCAGACGATCGTTCCAACGGCGACCGTGTTCGGTCGGTTGATCCGGGGCGCGCTCGGCGCGAGGTTGATTGAGGTGCTCGTCACCCCTCCATTATGGCCGATAGCGCGAGCGGTTTTTCGCATTTCGGGGGCGACGATGGCGTACGGAGCAGTAAGGCTATCCTTATTTCCTGACCGGGATCTTCGGTTCTGCTGCGGAATTCATGTGATCCTCGCCGGGTGGAGCGCCCCGGGCCACGGCGGGTCGCGCTTGTAAGATCGTCGTCATGCCTCTCACGACCTGGCCGACGCTCATCGGCGACCTGCTCGCCGGAACCGATCTCAGCGTGTCCGAGTCCACGTGGGCCATGGAACGCATCATGACGGGGCAGGTCACCGACGCCCAGCTCGCCGGATTCCTCATCGCACTGCGGAGGAAGGGGGAGACGGTCGACGAGATCGTCGGGTTCCGTGACGCGATCCTCGACCACGCGATGCCGCTCGTCGCACCGTCCCGCGCGCTCGACATCGTGGGAACCGGCGGCGACCGGTTCGGGACGGTGAACATCTCGACCACGGCTTCCATCGTCGCTGCGGCGACCGGCATCCCCGTCATCAAGCACGGCAACCGCGCCGCGAGTTCTGCCTCCGGCTCGAGTGACGTGTTGTCCGCCCTCGGCGTCGACCTGGCCTTGCCGACGGAACTGGTGGGGGAGGTGCTCGCATCCACGGGCATCACCTTCGCCTACGCCGCCGCCTTCCACCCGGGCTTCCGCCACGCCGGCGCGGTGCGCGCGGAGCTCGGCGTTCCGACCGTCTTCAACTTCCTCGGCCCGCTCGTCAATCCTGCTCGACCGGAGGCCTCCGCCGTCGGCGTGGCGCATGCCGACCGGATCCCGCTGTTCGTCGGGGTGTTCCAGACGCGCGGAGCCACCGCGCTCGTCTTCCGTGGCGACGACGGTCTCGACGAGCTCACCACGACGGGACACAGTCACCTGTGGGAGGTCACGCGCGGTGCCGTCACCGAACACGACCTCGATCCGCGCGAGCTGGGTATCCGGCGCGCGACGATCGACGACCTGATCGGCGGCGACGCTCAGCACAACGCCGGTGTCGTCCGGGCGACCCTCGCCGGCGAGGAGGGCCCGGTCCGCGACATCGTGCTGTTGAACGCGGCCGCCGGGATCGTGGCGTTCGAACTCTCCGAGGATCCGACGCAGGCCCAACGGCCGATCCTCGACCGGTTCGCCGCCGCGTTGCTGTCCGCGGCGGGCGCGATCGACTCCGGCGCGGCGACGGCCAGACTCGACGCCTGGGTCGAGGCGACCCGCGCCCTCGGTTCGCGCTGATCGACGCCGCGACCACGCCCGACCGGGCCCTACCGGCGGCGCGGCCCAGCGCGTAGGTTGAGACCCGATGCCGGCGCACCCGGCCGGCGGTCCCGAACCGATCTTGCAGGAGGATTCAATGAAGAAGCTCATCAATGATCCGAAGGACGTCGTCGCTGAGGCGGTGGCCGGCTTCGGAGCCGCGCACGCCGATCTCGTCTCCGTGTCCCTCGACCCCGTGTTCATCACGCGCGCGGACGCGCCGGTCGCCGGGAAGGTCGGGATCGTGAGCGGCGGAGGGAGCGGACATGAGCCCCTCCACGGCGGATTCGTCGGGTTCGGCATGCTCGACGCGGCGGTGCCCGGGCCGGTCTTCACCTCACCGACGCCCGACCCGATCGTCGCCGCGACCAAGGCCGTGGACGGGGGCGCCGGGGTGCTCCACATCGTGAAGAACTACACGGGGGACGTGCTCAACTTCGAGACCGCGGCCGACCTCGCGCTGGCCGAGGGGATCGAGGTGCGATCGGTCGTCATCGACGACGACGTCGCCGTCAAGGACTCGCTCTACACCGCCGGACGCCGCGGCGTCGCCGGGACCGTCCTGGTGGAGAAGATCGCGGGTGCCCGGGCAGAGGCCGGGGGAGGGCTCGACGAGGTCGCCGAGGTCGCCCTCAAGGTCAACGCGCGGACGCGCACGATGGGTGTCGCTCTCACCCCTTGCGTCGTCCCGCACGCCGGTGAGCCCAGTTTCACCCTCGCCGACGACGAGATCGAGATCGGCATCGGCATCCACGGCGAGCCGGGTCGCGAACGTATCCCGTTGGAACCGGCGGACCGTATCGTCGACCGGTTGCTCGGCGCCATCCTCGAGGATCTGCCGTATGCGCCGGGTGAACGGGCGCTCGTCCTCGTGAACGGCATGGGCGGGACGCCGCAGCTCGAACTCTTCATCGTGTACCGCCGCGTCGCCGAAGCCCTCGCGGAGCGGGGGATCGAGGTCGCCCGATCGTTGGTCGGCAACTACACGACGAGCCTCGAGATGCAGGGGGTGTCGATCACCCTCCTGAAACTCGACGACGAATTGACCGAATTGTGGGACGCGCCGGTGCAGACCGCCGCGCTCCGGTGGGGACGGTAGACGGATGGCACTGGATGGAGCCTGGGCGATCGCCTGGATGCGGGGGAGTGCTGCGGTGATCTCGGAGCGCCGCGTGGAGCTCATCACGCTCGACCGCGACATCGGCGACGGGGACCACGGTGAGAACCTCGACCGGGGGTTCTCTGCGGTCCTCGGGAAACTGGACGGGCAGCCGGCCGACGCGACGCCCTCGGACATCCTGAAGCTCGCGGCGACGACGCTCATCTCCACGGTCGGCGGCGCCAGCGGACCGCTGTACGGCACGGCACTGCTGAAAGCGTCGATCGCCGTGGCGGGGAAGGCCGAGTTGGATGCGGACGCCGTGGTCGCCTTGCTGACGGCGGCGCGCGACGGGATCGTGCTCCGAGGCAAGGCGACGACCGGCGACAAGACCATGGTCGACGCCTGGACACCGGCCGTCGACACTGCCGCGGACGCCGCCGCCGCGGGGGAGACCCCGGACGGCGTCCTCGCTGCCGCCGCTACGGCGGCCCAGGCCGGTGCCGTGTCGACCGAACCGCTCGTGGCGCGGAAGGGGCGCGCAAGCTACCTCGGTGAGCGTGCGATCGGCCATCGCGATCCCGGCGCGCAGTCGACCGCGTACCTGCTCGGTGCGGCTTCGGCGGCGGCATCGGGGGAGACTGCATGAGCGGCGGACCCGTCGGACTCGTCTTCGTCTCCCACAGCGCGCTGATCGCTGAGGGACTCGTCGACGTGGCCCGCCAGATGGCCCCAGACGCCGCTCTGGCAGCGGCCGGAGGCACCGACGACGGTGGGATCGGCACCAGCTTCGCGCTGGTCTCCGCCGGGATCACCGCCGTCGATGCCGGAGCCGGCGTCGTGGTCCTGTGCGACCTCGGCTCGGCGATCCTGACGGCCGAGACCGCGCTCGACTTCCTCGACGACGCTGTTCGCGCGCGAGTCCGCATCGTGGACGCCCCGCTCGTGGAGGGAGGCGTCGCCGCGGCCGTCGCCGCCCAGACCGGTCGGTCGCTCGACGAGGTCGTCGCGGCCGCCCGGTCCGCCGCCGGCCGACCGGACATGGACGCCCCGAGGACGGAGACCGGATCGGTGACGGCCGGGCCGACGGACACGCCCCACGCCGCAGCGACGGTGAGGCTGCGCAACAAGGACGGTCTCCATGCCAGACCCGCTGCAGAGTTCGTGCGGTCCGCCAGCAGGTTCGCGGCGAACGTCGTCGTGAACGGCAAGGACGCGAAGAGTCTGCTCGGGATCATGTCGCTCGGCCTCGTGAAGGGCGCCGAGGTGCATCTGCAGGCCGACGGGGTCGATGCCGAAGACGCCGTCCAGGCGCTCACGTCGCTCATCGAGTCCGGCTTCGGTGAGGCGTGAGGTCAGCTCCGTCGACGCCGGGCGGAGCACCTCGTGCGTGTCGACGCAACCGGGTGGGCGGTGGGGGAGCGGCGGCGTAGCATCACCCCCATGGATGAACAGACGAAGACGTCGGACACCGATGACCGCCCCTGCACGGTCTGCGGCCATCCGCTCGCCGAGCACACCTTCGATCGGTCCTCGGACCACGATCACTTCATGACCTGTCCGACGCAGGATCGACTGCCGGACCCGGCGGAGTCGTCCATCCCGGTCAACGAATTCGGGATGCCCCTGTGGGAAGAGGACCCGGACCGACAGGCTCCGCCCGCCTGACGACGCGTGGGGTCCTGCCGGGTCACCCCAGATCGAGGAGCGATCGGACGGCGACGCTCAGGCGGCCGGCGGGCCGCTGCTCGTCATCGTCGACGGCCTCGCCGTCGATGATCCATCGTGTCCATCGGGCCAGGCGCTCCGGTGGGACATCCGTGCGTGCGGCTCGGGTGCGCACCGCTTCGGTGATGTGCTCCAGGAGGAAGCGGTCGACGAGCTCCGCCTCCTCGACGAGGACGGCTCTCACCTCGGGGAGGTGTGCGGCACCGTGGACCGCTCGGGCGAATCCCGCCTGACGCTCGGCGTCGTGCTCGCGGTCGAGTGCCGTGAGGTAACTCGCAAGGGCCGGCTTCCCGCGGCCGGTGCGCGTGGCGCGGTGGAGGTGTTCCTCGGTCCACGCGGCACTGGCTCGGAGCAGGGTGAGCAGGATGTCGATCTTCGTCGGGAAATAGTGGAACAGGGTTCCGGAGGAGACACGAGCCGCTCGGCAGACGTCGGCCGTCGTGGTGCCTTCGAATCCCTGGGCGGCGAAGCACCGGTATGCCGCGGCGAGGATCACGGTCTGTCGTTCCGTGAAGCGCTGCTGGTCCACTACACGGGGCATGAGCGCCTTCCTGGTTCCTAGAGCGTGCGCTCTAGAGTGAACGCTCTAGGAATTCTAGCCTGGTGAACCAGGGATTACCGTCCGGAAACCGGCGTGGCGGTTCGGCGTACCCGTCCACGCGGACACCGCACGAGCCGGAGATGGAAGGAGGGCCCTGGATCACTGAGTTGACATAATGCGCATTATCAGCTCTTTCCAGCCCGCCGCGAGCGGGGTCGGATCAGCTCACCAGGTCACGGATCACCGAACCGGAAATCGCTTTGACGGTCAGCCTGCGTCAGGCGCCCACGTACCGCGCCAGATGTTCTGCAGTCAGGGTCGATCGCGCTTCGATGAGTGCTCCGGGCGTCCCGGCGAACACCAGGCGCCCGCCGTCGTGACCCGCGCCGGGCCCCAGATCGACGATCCAGTCCGCGTGAGCCATCACCGCCTGATGGTGCTCGATGACGATCACCGACTTGCCCGAGTCCACCAGGCGGTCGAGCAACCCGAGCAGCTGTTCCACGTCGGCGAGGTGCAGGCCCGTCGTCGGCTCGTCCAGGATGTAGACGTCGCCGGCGTCGGCCATCTGCGTCGCCAGCTTGAGCCGCTGGCGTTCACCGCCCGACAGGGTCGTCAACGGCTGGCCGAGGCTGAGGTACCCCAGTCCGACATCCGCGAGTCGGGCCAGGATCGCGTGTGCGGCGGGCGTCCGGGCCGGCCCCTCGTCGAAGAACGCCTCGGCCTCTGTCACGGACATGGCGAGCACGTCACTGATGTCCCGCTCCCCCAAGTGATATTCCAGAACGGAAGCGTCGAAGCGGCGGCCCTCGCATACCTCGCAGACGGCCGAGACGCTCGCCATGACACCGAGATCGGTGAAGACGACACCGGCACCGTTGCAGTTCGGGCAGGCTCCGGCCGAGTTCGAGCTGAACAGCGCGGGCTTCACACCGTTCGCCTTCGCGAACGCCTTGCGGATGGGCTCGAGCAGGCCGGTGTAGGTCGCCGGGTTGCTGCGACGCGAGCCGCGGATCGGACTCTGGTCCACCGTCACGACGCCCGGACGTCCGGCGATCGAACCGTGGATGAGGGAGCTCTTCCCTGATCCGGCGACGCCCGTGACGACCACCAGGACGCCCAGTGGTACGTCGACGTCGACGCCCTGGAGGTTGTGCCGATCTGCTCCGCGGACCTCGATGACCCCCGTCGGACGACGTACATCCGGCTTCAGTGCCGCCCGGTCGTCGAGGTGGCGTCCGGTGAGGGTGTCGCTGGCCCGCAGACCGTCGACCGTCCCCTCGAACATCACCTGTCCCCCGCTCCTGCCGGCTCCGGGGCCGAGGTCGACGACGTGGTCGGCGATCGTGATCGTCTCCGGTTTGTGTTCCACGACGAGGACGGTGTTGCCTTTGTCGCGGAGTCGCAGGAGGAGTTCGTTCATCCGCTGGATGTCGTGGGGGTGCAGTCCGACGGTCGGCTCGTCGAAGACATACGTCACATCGGTGAGTGACGATCCGAGATGGCGGATCATCTTGGTCCGCTGTGCTTCGCCACCCGAGAGGGTACCGGTGGCACGGTCGAGGGACAGGTACCCCAGCCCGATGGCGACGAAGGAGTCCAAGGTCTCCTGGAGGACCGTCAGCAGCGGCCGCACCGACGGCTCGTCGAGCCCCCGGACCCACGCCGCGAGGTCGCTGATCTGCATCGCGCACAGCTCCGCGATGTTCCGTCCGGCGATACGGGAGCTCCGTGCGCCCTCGCTCAGACGGGTCCCCTGGCACGCGGGACAGGTGGTGAAGGTGACGGCACGGTCCACGAAGGCGCGGATGTGTGGCTGCATCGCCTCACGATCCTTCGAGAGGAAGGACTTCTGCACCTTCGGGATCAGACCCTCGTAGGTCATGTTGATGTCGCCGACCTTGACCTTCACAGGCTCCTTGTGGAGGAAGTCGTGGAGCTCGCGCTCCGTGTAGTCCTGGATGGGTTTGTCCGCGTCGAGGAAGCCGGACCCGGTGAAGATGCGCACACCCCACCCGTCCGGCGTGTAGCCGGGGATGGTGAGCGCGCCCTCGTTGAGCGACTTCGTGGCGTCGTAGAGCTGGGAGCGGTCGATGTCGTTCACCGTGCCCATGCCCTCGCACTGCGGGCACATCCCGCCGGTGATCGAGAAGCTCCGCCGCTCCTTCGTGCTCTGTCCCCCACGCTCGATGGTCACCGCTCCGGCGCCGCTGATCGAGGCGACGTTGAAGGAGAACGCCTGCGGCGATCCGATGGCCGGGTCTCCGAGCCGACTGAAGAGGATGCGCAACATGGTGTTCGCGTCGGTCGCCGTGCCGACCGTCGACCGCGAGTTCGAGCCCATCCGCTCCTGATCGACGATGATCGCCGTGGTGAGGCCTTCGAGCACGTCGACGTCCGGGCGTGCCTGCGACGGCATGAAGCCCTGGACGAAGGCGCTGTAGGTCTCGTTGATCATGCGCTGGGACTCGGCCGCGATCGTCCCGAACACGAGCGAGCTCTTCCCCGAGCCGGACACACCGGTGAAGACCGTCAGGCGACGCTTCGGGAGCTCGACGTCGACGTTTCGGAGATTGTGCTCACGGGCGCCCTTGACCCGGATCACGTCGTGGGTGTCGGCGACCCGGGTGTCATGCGATGCGGCGTCCATGGCGATCAGCGTAGCCGCCGTGCTCGGTCGGCGTCCGACCGACGAAGGCGGCCGTCGAGGTGACTTCCGAGGTCATGCTGGGAAAACCCTGTACGGATGCGTCACACTGATGGCAGGCGGTCCGATCGCTCGGAGGCGCCACCGCACCGTCCACCTGTCAGGAGCCGACCATGACCGAACCCGTGACCACCTACACCTTGAATGCGGCGAAACTCACCGCCGGGCAGATCTCCGGCGTCCGTTGGGCGTTCGCCGTCGGCGGTGTCCTCACCATCCTCCTCGGAGTCTTCCTGCTGCTCGCGCCGAAGGCTTCGCTCGTCGCCGTCGCCTGGATCTTCGCGATCTACTTCCTCATCGCCGGGATCGCCCGCATCGTTCGCGGCGTCCTCGCGCGGGAGCACGGTGGACTCTGGAGGGTCCTCACCATCGTGTTCGGCGTGCTGCTCCTCGCGGCAGGCGTCTACATCGTCATCGACCCGTTGCTCGGTATCGGCGCGCTCGTCTTCGTGATCGGCCTCTCCTGGATCGTCGAAGGCGTCGCCTCACTGTTCGACGCAGCACCGGACGTGTCGCGGTGGATCACGGTCCTCTACGGGGTGATCAGTGTCGTCGCCGGCGTGTTCGTGCTCGCGAATCCGCTCCTCGCCGCCTTCACGCTGCTGCTCGTCACTGCGTTCTTCCTTATCGCCGCCGGCGTCGTCGAGATCATCCAGGCGGTCACCTTCGGTAAGCAGGTGAAGCGGGCCGGGCTCGCCGGCTGAACACGGCCGGAACACGCAGGACGCCCGGGCTCTCGTGAGCCCGGGCGTCCGTCGTGCGATGGGTGTCGACTATTCGGCGATGAAGTCGCTCGTGTCGCCGACGTACCGGGTGTGCTGCGCGGGGATCGGCTCCACCGCGGCTGCGGCGACCTCCGCAGCGAACTCGCCGACGTTGTAGAGACGTCCGGCCGACTCCTTGCGCGAGCTGATCGCACCAGGGTTCGCGCGTTCCAGCAGGGTCGCGGTGATGGTCCCCTCGATCATGTCGCCCGACACGACGACGAAGTCGACCCCGGCAGCGTCGAAGGTGTCCTGCTTGGCGCGGAGGGCGTCCTCACCGGCTCGCTTGGAGGTTGCGACGGGCACGTACTCGGGCATCGTCGGGGTGGTCCGGATGAAGTGCGCCTGGTGGCTCGTGACGAAGACGATCCGTGAGCCCGGGCGCAGCAGCGGCATGGCGTGCTCGACCACGCTCACCTGGGCGTCACGGTTGAGCTGCATGGCGTAGTCCTCGGCCATGCCGCTCTCCATGCCTCCGGAGGCGTTCAGGACCAGGACGTCGAGGTCGCCCAGCTCGGCTTTCGTCGTCGCGAACATCGCGGCGACCGAGGCCGGGTCCGTGAGGTCGGCTCCGACGACGACCGCCTGCACACCGAGCGCCCGCACCTCGTCGGCGAGCTTGACGGCGCGCGCCTCCTTGTTGCGGTAGTTGATGACCACGTTCGCGCCGGCGCCGGCGAAGTATCGGATGGTGTCTGCGCCGATGCCGCGCGACGAGCCCGTCACGAGGACGTTCTTCCCGGCGAGGGATCCGGCGGCCAGAGGGTTCGTCACGGGAGGGCTCCTTCAGTTCTGGGGCCGCTCGTCGGCGGCTGGTTCCAGCCAACGACCCTACCAACAACCGGACGGACGGATCCGGTCGCGCGCACGGTCCACCTGATAGCGTTGCTGACGACCGGCGCACCGTCTCGCGCTCCCCCGGGTCACGAGGCGGCAGTCGCACGAGCCGATCCGGGAGGAATCCACATCATGGACGTCATCACCGAGTACGCCTGGATCGCCTGGCTGGTGGTGATCCTCGTGTTCGTCATCATCGAGATCCTTTCGCTGGAGTTCACCTTCCTGATGCTCGCGCTCGGAGGCGTCGTCGGGTTGCTCTCCGGCCTGGTCGGAGCCCCGTGGTGGTTGCAGCTGCTCATCGCCGCGGCCGCCGCCGTCCTCCTGCTCCTCGCCGTCAGGCCGCCCCTGCTCCGAGCGTTGCAACGCGGCGCGGACCCGGCCAGGAGCAACATCGACGCGCTGCTCGGCATGCCAGGGCTCGTCATGTCCACGGTCACCCCGCACGGCGGCCAGGTCAAGCTCGGCAACGGCGAGGTCTGGACCGCCCGCACCCCCCTGGACTCCCCCGCCTCCTCGCTGGAGCCAGGCACCCGCATCATCCTGTCCGTCGTCGACGGCGCCACCGCCGTCGTCGTCCCCGTCCCAACCCACCCGACCCCGTCGGGCGAGCAGAAGGAGCAGTCGTGAACGACATCTCATCAGGAGCGATCATCGGCTGGGTGATTGCCGCCATCGTCGTCATCTTCGTGCTGGTGGTGCTGTTCCGCTCCATCCGCATCATCCCGCAGGCCAGTGCAGGCGTGGTCGAACGGCTCGGGAAGTACCACAAGACCCTCCTGCCGGGCTTGAACCTCCTCATCCCCTTCATCGACCGCCTGCGGCCGCTCATCGACCTCCGCGAGACCGTCGTGTCGTTCCCGCCCCAGCCGGTGATCACCGAGGACAACCTCGTCGTCTCGATCGACACGGTCGTCTACTTCCAGGTCACCGACGCTCGTGCGGCCACCTATGAGATCGCGAACTACCTGGGTGCCGTCGAGCAGCTCACGACGACGACCCTCAGGAACGTCGTCGGTGGCTTGAATCTCGAGGAGGCGCTCACCAGCCGGGACGAGATCAACAGCAAGCTCCGGATCGTCCTCGACGAGGCGACCGGCAAGTGGGGCATCCGCGTCGGCCGCGTCGAGCTCAAGGCGATCGACCCGCCGCTCTCGATCCAGGACTCGATGGAGAAGCAGATGCGCGCCGAGCGGGATCGCCGAGCGCTCATCCTGACCGCGGAGGGAACCAAGCAGTCCGCGATCCTGACCGCGGAGGGTGCCCGACAGGCGGAGATCCTCCGCGCCGAGGGTGACGCGCAGGCCGCCGTCCTGCGGGCGCAGGGTGAGGCCTCGGCCATCCAGACGGTCTTCAAGGCCATCCACGACGGCGACCCGGACGAGAAGCTCCTCGGGTACCAGTACCTGCAGATGCTCCCGAAGCTCGCCGAAGGTCAGGCCAACAAGCTCTGGGTGATCCCGAGTGAGCTGACGGAAGCACTCAAGGGCATCGGCTCCGCGTTCGGACCCGGCAACACGCGCGACCCCGCGGCTGCCGCTCGGTCTGCTGCCGCGGCCGCCGCCGCACCGCCCTTCACGCCGTCGACGTCATCGTCCCAGGCGCCGTCGGCCTCGGCGTCGACGCAGGTACCCGGCCACCCGGAGTCCTGAGCACACGGTGGCGGCATCGAGCCTCCCCTTCTTCCAGCCGGCCGGTCCTCGGGTGTTCGCGCACCGGGGGCTGGCCGGTCCCGGTGTTCCGGAGAACACGCTGTCCTCCTTCCGTCGGGCCCTCGCCACGGGCGCCGACGCTCTCGAGACCGACACGCACCGAACGCGCGACGGGCATGCGGTCCTGTTCCACGACGCGTCGTTGCGACGGATCACCGGCGATCCGAGGCCGATCGCCGAGCTGGACCTGGCGGACCTCCAGCAGATCGACCTCGGCGGTGACCACGTCCCGACGCTCCACGAGGCGCTCATGGCCTTCCCCGAGGCGCGCTTCAACCTGGACGTGAAGGATGCGGCCGCAGCACTGCCGGCTGCCGAGGCCATCCTCCGTGCCGGCGCGCGCGACCGGGTCCTCGTCACCTCGTTCGACGAGGGTCGGCGGTCGGCGGTGCTGGACGCGATCGGCGGCGACGCCGGATCGGCGGACATCCCCACCTCGGCGTCGGCGGCGATCCTGCTCCGGGTGCTGCCGACAGTCGCCCTCCGCCGCGGCGACACGGCGCTCCGCCGGGCACTGGACGGTGTGCACGCCCTCCAGATCCCCGAGCGGTATCGCGGCGTCCCCCTCCTGACCAGACGACTCCTGCGCCGGATGCACGCCCTCGGCGTCGAGGTGCACGTCTGGACCGTCAACGATCCGGCCGACATGCGCCGCCTGCTCGATCTCGGTGTCGACGGTCTCGTCACCGACCGGTGCGACCTCGCCTTCGAGGTCCTGCGCTCGCGCTGAGCGACGTCCACCCGGAGCCGTCGCCATCCGCCAGCTGCGAGCTGGGCGTGACCTGGGAGCCGGGTGGGTGAACGGAACACTTTACCCAGCTTGTGGGTTTATAACTGTGCATGCCGAGCGAGAGGAGACCACACAATGGCAGATCGCAGTTTGCGCGGAATGCGCTTGGGCGCCCAGAGTCTACAAACGGAAGAGGGCGTCATATTCTCGGCGCGGAGCAACCACACCTACCGGTGCCAGAGTTGTGAGCGCGAGACCACGATGACGTTCGCCGCCGATGCGGAAGTCCCCGAGCTGTGGGAGTGCCGGCACTGCGGTGCCGAGGCTGTCCTGCTCGTCGACTCACAGCCGGTGGTCGTCGACCGCGGCGATGTGAAGATCCCGAGGAGCCACTGGGACATGTTGCTCGAACGTCGCTCGCGCGACGAGCTGGAGGAACTGCTCGAAGAGCGGCTGTCCTACCTCCGCGCGCGTCGCGGCCAGCAGAAGAGCGCGTAGCTCCGAGCCCATTCCAGGCCTCCCCTCGATCGGCTGATCCGACTTCGGATCGGCCGATCGTCATGTCCGGACGGGGTCGGGTGGTGTCCGTCACCGCCCTCGGCGCTGGACCCGGGCGGCGAAGCCGGCGAGCACCAGCGACGCGAGTCCCATGCCCCCGATGAACGCTTCGAATTGGCGGCCGAACGCCATCGACGGCGTCACGGTGTCGGCGAGGGGCACGTCCGACACCATGGAACCAGGCTGGAACGCCGGGATGCTGTCGATCGTCGCTCCGTCAGGACCGATGATCTGACTCGTGCCCACGGTCGAGATGTTCACGACCGACCGTGCCGACTCGATCGCTCGCAGGCGGGCGATGGCCAGCTGCTGCTGGTTCTCGTCCGTCTGGCCGAAGTCCGCGTTGTTGGTCTGCGCGAACACGACGCGCGCCCCGCCCGCCACGGCGTCGCGGGTGAGCTGGTCGTCGGCGATGTCGAAGCAGATGCTGATGCCGGCGAGCACGCCGTCGATGTCGAAGACGTTGTCTTTCGTCCCCGGGGTGTACTCGCGCTGGATGAGACCGATGAGGTCGGGCGCGAACGGCTCCCAGAAGTCGCGGTCGGGGACGTACTCCCCGAAGGGCACCGGGTGCTTCTTGTCGTAGACGTCGCGGACACCGTCGCCCGCATCCCAGAGCAGCGACGAGTTGAAGTAGCGGTCGCCCCGCTCCGAGATCGCCCCGACGACGAACGGTGCGTCCATCCGGCGGCTCAGAGCGTCGAGTGCGGCTGCGGACTGCGGGACCCGCTGCGGGTCGAGGTCGGCGCTGCCCTCCGGCCAGACCACCACGTCGACGTCCGCATCGATGACGCGCAGGGTCTCGTCGATCTGGGTCTGCATGACCGTCCCGGGGGCCGCCGCATCGAAGTACCCCGCGGGGCCGTTCCCCTGGATCGCCGCCACCCGGATGCTCCCGGTCGTGGTGGTGGGCCAGGCCGGCACGAGGAGGACCGCGAGGACGGCGAGGACGGCGGTCCCGACCCTGGTGACGACGGGGAGATCGGCCGTCGCGGCCAACTGGAGGGCCAACGCGACGAGGAGCACCATGAGGAACGACAGGCCCGAGAACCCCACCCAGGCCACGAGCGGTGCGAACGGGCTCTCCGACTGGCTGAGCGACATCCTCGCCCACGGGAACCCGCCGTACGGCCAGGTGCTCACGAGCGTCTCCCTCGCCGTCCAGAGGGCGGCAACGACGGCCGCCGTCAGCCAGACCCGCCCGGCGACACCGGGGAACGCCCGAGGGACCCAGCGGTAGGCGAGCGTCACCAGCACGGCCCCCGCTCCGAAGAACATCGCCTCCAGGGTCGACAATGCCGCCCACGGGACGGGGCCGAGGTACGCCGTCGCCCACTCGATGTGCACCAGGTAGAACGACTCCCCCGCCAGGAACCCGACGAGCAGGGCACCCCAGACGCTCCGACCCATGAGGGTCAGGAGGACGAGCGCGATGCCGACGAAGGTCAGCGGCCAGACACCGCGATCGGGGAATCCGCCGTCCAGGATGGGGCCGGCGGCGATGGCCACCACGACGGCCAGCCACAGGGGAAGCGGCGGGCGGCCGTCACCTGATGCGTCGATCGGGATGGGCCGCGCGCTCCGATGCATTCCAGCGATCACAGCGAGCTGTACGCGACGATGCCGCGCCGGATCGAATCGAGCGCCTGACGCGACGTGCGACCGACCGGCCCGTCGACGATACGCAGCTGGTCGAGCAGGTCGATGGTCTGCTTGCACCACCGAACGAAGTCGCCCGCGGCGAGCTCCGCCTCGATCAGCACCGTGTCGAGGTTGGCGCCCTTCGCCCACTGGTGCATGGCGAGGGAGAGCCCCGTGGAGATGGGGTTGCTGCCGGGGAGGCGGTGCTCGCGTTCGCTGTCGTCGAGCCGACTCCAGATGTCCTGTGTCCGTTCGAGCGCCGAGCGGAACGGTCCGCGAGGCAGGAAGCGCTCGGGCGTGTTCTGCTCTTCGCGTCGCGGCTCGTAGACGATCGCCGCGGCCATCGCCGCGAGCGATGCCGCGTCCAGCTCGTTCCAGGCACCCGTGCGCAGGCTCTCCGCGACGAGGAGGTCCCGCTCTCCGTAGATCCGCTTCAAGGTCCGTCCAGGTGCGGCGACGACGACCACCCCGTGCTCGTCGCGGGTGAGGTAGTCGTATTCGAGGAGTACGTCGACGACACGGTCGAACACCCGGGCGACGGCACCCGTGCGCGTCTGGATCTGCTGCCGGAGTTGGTCGGTCTGCTTCTTGAGCTTGAACCACCGCTCCGCCCAGCGCGCGTGATCCTCCCGATGCGGGCACACGTGGCAGGCGTGGGCGCGCATCCGCTTGCGGAGCTCGGCGAGCTTGCGCTGTCGTCGATCCTTTGCCGCCCGCGAACCGTTCGGTTCGCCCTTGCGTTCGAGATCGGTGAGTTCGCGTCTGATGCCGGCGTATTCGATGAAGTCACCGAGGTGACAGGACATCGACCGCTCGTATCCCGCGAGGGAGGACTCCTGCTCGCGCACCTTCCGGGCGATCCCCACGACGGCGCGGTCTGCCTGGAATTGTGCGAACGACGACTCGAGGATCTGGCGCGTCCGCTGCCGACCGAACTGGTCGATGAGGTTCACGGCCATGTTGTACGTGGGGCGGAAGCTGGAGTTGAGCGGGTAGGTGCGTCGTGAGGCGAGGGAGGCGACCGACTGCGGGTGCAGCCCCTCGGCCCATTGGATCACCGCATGGCCTTCGACGTCGATACCACGACGACCGGCTCGTCCGGTGATCTGCGTGTACTCCCCCGGCGTGATCGGCACTCTGGCCTCGCCGTTGAACTTCTCGAGCTTCTCGAGGACGACCGTCCGGGCCGGCATGTTGATGCCGAGTGCGAGGGTCTCCGTGGCGAAGACGACCTTCACGAGCTTGCGACGGAACAGTTCCTCGACGACCTCCTTGAACGCAGGCAGGAGGCCGGCGTGGTGGGCGGCGACGCCGCGCTCGAGGCCGTCGAGCCACTCCCAGTACCCCAGGACGGCGAGGTCCTCGTCGAGGAGGGTCCGGCAGCGTTCATCGACGATCTGGCGGATCTCGTCGCGTTCGTGCGCCTCGGTCAAGCGGATGCCCGAGCGGAGGACCTGCTTCACCGCCTGGTCGCAACCGACACGGCTGAAGACGAAGAAGATGGCCGGGAGCAGATGGTGGTCGTCGAGCATCTGGACGAAGTGCCCGCGGTCGAGCTTCTCGGCACGGTGCGGGGCGCGACGCTGGTTGTACCGACTGATGTCCTTGTACTGGCGGCTGTTGGGTGCCCGTCCACCGAACTGGGCCATGCGCACGAGCTCCGGGTTCACCTGGTGGGTGTCGGCGAGGCTCGGCGCGGCGAACAGATCGACGAGCTTGTTCCGCATCAGCACGTGCTGGGTCAGCGGCACCGGGCGTTCCTCGGACACGATCACCGCGGTGTCGCCACGGACCGCTTGGAGCCAGTCGCCGAACTCCTCCGCGTTCGAGACGGTGGCGCTCAACGACACCATGCGGACCGACTGCGGGAGGTGGATGATGACCTCTTCCCAGACCGCCCCGCGGAAGCGGTCCGCGAGGTAGTGGACCTCGTCCATGACGACGAAGGCGAGGTCGGTCAGGGCGTCGGAATCCGCGTACAGCATGTTGCGCAGGACCTCGGTGGTCATCACGACGATGCGGGCGTTCCCGTTGACGTTCGTGTCGCCCGTGAGGAGTCCGACGTGCTCCGAGCCGTACTCGGCGGTGAGCTCCTGGAACTTCTGATTGCTGAGTGCCTTCATCGGCGTGGTGTAGAAGACCTTGCCGCGCGCGCCGTGCATGGCGAGGGCGATGGCGAACTCGGCGACGATGGTCTTGCCTGCCCCCGTCGGCGCGGCGACGAGCACACTGCTCCCCTGCTCGATCCGTTCGCAGGCCTCGAGTTGGAACGCATCGAGGTCGAACCGCTGCCGTGCCCGGAACTCCTGGAGCCGTGGGGTCGCGTTCCGGACCGCCGCCGCCCGATACCGTTCGGCGGGGGAAGCGGCGTCAGTCATACGAGGCCCTTGCTGCCGAGTTCGGCGTCGATGCGCAGCTGCCGCTTGGCCGCGCGTCGGTCGTGCAGCCAGGCGACACCGTAGGCGGCGAAGTACAGGACGACCATCGGGATCGCGAGCACGAACATCGAGACGATGTCGGCCGCAGGGGTCGCGATCGCGGTGAAGAGCACGATGACGAGGATCGCCACGCGCCACGCCTTGATGATCGCGGCCGCCGAGAGGACGCCGACGAAGTTGAGGAGCACCAGGAACACCGGGAGGACGAACGCGACACCGACGGCGAGCACGAGCTTCAGGACGAAGTCGTAGTACGTCGTGGCGTCGAGGAAGTTGGCGGCGGCCGCGGGCGTGAATCCGAGCATGAGCTCGACGATGTGCGGGAGCACGAACCAGCCGGCGTAGCAGCCGGCGAGGAAGAGCGGCACGGCCGTGGCGAAGAAGCCGACGGCGTACTTGAGTTCCTTCCTCGTGAGACCGGGTACCAGGAAGGCCCAGATCTGGTACAGCCACACGGGGCTCGAAAGGACGACGCCCGTGGTCAGCGCGATCTTCATCCGGAGGTCGAACGCACTGGTGACGTTCGTGAAGTTCAAGAAGGCCTGACCGCGGTCGTCGGCGATGACGAGGATCGGTGCGCTCATCGCGTCGATGATCCACTCCGAGGCGATGAAGCCGGCGACCATGCCGACGATGATGCCGATGGCGGAGTAGAAGAGGCGCTTCCGCAGCTCGACGAGGTGCTCGCCCAGGGACATGCGCCCCTCGCGGTTCTGCTTCTTCGGGCGCCGTTCGGTCACCGCCATGGCTGGATCGTCCGTCGCTCGACAGCGGATTCGAGGCGCACTCGTCGGGTGCCAGGTACTGGCGTCATCGGGCTCGCGTGGTCCTCAGGGTTACGGCTTGACGGGCGGGTCGGTCGGCTTCTGCGGGGCCGTGGCGGCCGGAGTCGGCTCGACGGGCGTCGTGCCCGCCGGCGGGACCGGCGTCGTGGCGTCGCCCGCAGCGGGCTCGTCGTCGCGCATGCTCTTGACCTCGCTCTTGAAGATGCGCATGGACTGACCGACGCTTCGGGCGAGCCCGGGGAGCTTCGGTGCGCCGAACAGGAGCAGGACGATGAGGAGGATGATGACGAGGTGCCATCCGGTGAATGCGTTGCCGAACATAGTCTTCGTTCCTGATCTTCGAGGTCGAGGTTCCCCCACTCTACCCTGCATCGGCCCGTACACCGCCGGAAGTGTGCGCAGTCACTCCGCGGCGACGGCGGGGTACTGCGCGAGGCCGGCGGCAGCCCAGTCGGCGACGGCGTCCCGGGCGTCCGCCGGGGCCAACACCGTGATGAGTCCGGGATGGGCGGCGACGAGCCGCTTGAGGCCGTGGTGATGCGCGAGACGGAGTGTGGCGGTCACCTCGCCGTCGACCTCGTCGGCCCCCGCCGCGGTGTTCGCCGCGCCGTCGACGGCGACCACGTAGTCGTCGATGAGTGGGAGGACCGAACGTCGCACGAGCACGGTGACGTTGCGGTCGGAGTCGCTCGGCTCGAACAACGCCGTCGGGACGACGACCTCGGCCTCGCGGAACACGACCTCGGCCTCGCTCTGTCGGAGCTCCGTCATCCGATCCAGTCGGAAGCGTCGCGTCGCCTCTCTGAGGTGGCACCAGCCGTAGAGGTACCAGTCTTGATCCTGGGACTCGAGACGGAGCGGGTCGACGAGCCTCGCCTCGGTCGAACCACTCGCATCGACGTAGTCGAACGCCACGCTTCGCCCGGCCGCGAGTGCGGCGCGGATGATGCCGACGGCTCGTGCGGAGTACGACTCCGTGACGGCGAGCTGGCCGGGTGCCGACGATGCACCGCGCGCCAGCTTCGCCATCACCCCGCCGATGACGTCGCTGTCGACGAACTCCGGGAGCCGCTGCAAGGACTGGAGACCGGCGATGAGCGCCGACGCCTCTCGCGCTGAGAACCGAGGACTGTCGTCCAGGGCGACCCGGTGGGTGAGGACGATCTCGTCGTCCTCCTCGAAGCTGCCCCAGTCGATGTCGAAGAGATCGCCGGCGAGATACTGCCGGGTGTCGCCCGGCACACCCGACACGGTGAGGAGCTCGACCGCCTCGCGGATCTGGCGCGGCGAGAGGCCGAAGTGTCGGGCGGCCTCCTCGACCGTCACCCGCTCACGGTCGATGAGGTAGGGGACGAGCGACAGGAGGAAGATCAGTTTGTCTTGAGCGCGGGGTGCTGCCGGTCGCTTAGCCACGGGTGGGCTCCTTCGGCTCCGGTGCGTCATCGGTGTCGGTGTGTCGGGCGACGACGAGCCGGAGTCTCGCCGCGATGGCGTCCGCGAGAGCGGGCGGGTCGACGACGAGGACCTCGGGACCGAACCCGGCGAGTTCGTCGGCGAGGATGTGGTGGTCGAGGTAGGGGATCGTGAGTTCCGCGTGGTCGGCGTCGGCCACGCCGTATCGGTTGCCCAGACGTGCGGCGGCGTCGGTCCCCGGTCGGACGCGGACCACGGCGCGTTGTGAGGAGGAGACCCGCCGAAGCCCCTCGATGGCGTCGGCCGCGTGGTCGACACCGTCCGCCGGGAACGACTCACCCGTCGGCTTCACCGGTCCGACGATGCGCGACAGGAGGAACGTCCGCGGTTGGTCCACGGTTCGGTCGGTCGCGAACAGGTGCCATCGCCCCTCGTGCTGGACGAGCGCGAGAGGAGCCACGGTGCGCACGCGCGGGCGCTCCTCCCCCGGTTTCAGGTAGGGGAAGGCGACGACGGCGCGCCGTTCCAGCGCGGCGTCGAGCGGTTCGAACGAGGCCTCGCGTGTGCGCAGCCGCGGGGCGTACCCGATGATCGGTTCGTCCGGCTCGATGCCGAGCGACCGCAGTTTCGTCATGGCTCGCTGCGACTGACCGGAGAGCGAACCCTCGCGCCACACCGTCGCCGCGAGCGACAACAACGACAACTCCGCGGGAGTGAACCGGACGTCGGCGGGCAGCTCGTACGCACCCTTCGGGATCCGATAGCGCATCGACTGGTTGTTCCCGGGTTCGCCCGGCTGTTCGATCGTCTCGAGGGGGACGCCGAGCTCGCGGATGTTGTCCTTGTCGCGCTCGAACTGTCGCTCCAGGCTGGCGTTGCCACCGCCGCTCGAGTACTGCTGACGGTACCCCTGCACGGTCGACAGGATCTCGTTCTTCGTCAGGCCGGTCTGGGTGGCGAGGAGGGCGAGCACGAGGCTGAAGAGCCGCTCCTCGACCGGCACCGGCTTCGGGGACTCGAGGGCTGAGGACACCGGTCCAGTCTACCGACGGACGGCCCGCCTCCCCCCTGCGACGCGGGCGGGAGACGGGCCGTCTGGCTGTGAGCGGCGGTTACTGCGTCGGGCGCTGCGTCCCCAGCACGTCGATGACGAACACGAGCGTCGCCCCGCCCGGAATGGTCCCGGATCCCTGGTCGCCGTAGCCGTCCTTCGGTGCGACGACGAGGATGATCTGGGAACCGACCTTCGCGCCCACGACCGCGTCGTTGAACGCCTTGATCATCTGGCCGCCGTCGGCCTGGAAGACGAGGGGCTGCCCCTTCTCCCAGCTGCTGTCGAACACGCTCTTCTGGTCCCACAGGACGCCGGTGTAGTTGACCATGACCTGGTCGCCGGCCTTCACGGTGGCTCCGTCACCGACGCGCGACAGCGTCTGCTTCGTCTCGGTCGGCGCCGGCGCTGCGGGGATCGTGATCCCGGGTTGACCGCTCGGAGCCGTCACGACGGACGGGAAGCCCGAGGGGATCGGCCGCTCCGCGCCGTCCGCCTTGGGGAGCGCGGCACTGTGGATGTCGGCGACGAGGATGATCGTGTCGTCCTTCTTGAGGCCGATCGCCTCGTTGGCGCCGGCCGGGCCGAAGGCGTCCTTCGACGAGATGGCCGCGACCACGCGTGATCCCACCGTCGTGCAGGCGAGTGCCTTCGCGAACCCCGTGGGGTTCCCGGCCAGGGCGATCAGCGAGGCCCCCGGACCGGAGAAGTCGGTCTGCTGCAGTACCTCGCCGGTTCGACCGTTGAGGAGCATCAGGTTCACGCCCACCGTGCCGTCGGCCTGGACCAGCGCACCGTCACCGGTGATCACGACGTCGCGCTCGGTGGTCTTCGTGTACAACGGCTTCGGCAGCTCGACCGTCGGCGTCGCGCCGAAGTCGCCCGAGACCGAGATGAGCTTGGTGGCGTCGCCGGCGGACGCCCCCGTGTCGCAGGACGCCGAGCCAGGAGCGGTGCACCCGGTGAGGGAGACGAGCAGGAGACCTGCTGCGGCGATGAGAGCTGGTGCAGTACGCACGGATCCTCGTTTCGGTGGTACGGGTGGGACGGCAGGTCGCCGTCGCACAGTTTAGTCGACGCGGACGGCGGTCACCGCTCGTCGCCGTCGACCGGCTCGGCGGACTGCGGTCCGGCCGCGTCGTCCGGATCGCCGGCTCCGACATCGAGGCCTCGGGCACGGGACAGTTCGGCGCTCGCGCCGGCGCTCCTGGCGCGCTTCCGCAGGATCTTGGCACTCGCCGACCGCTCGCCGAGCGCTCCGGGCGTCCACAGCTCGACGTCCTCCGCGCTGAAGTCGCTCTTGGACGCCCGACGCTTGAGCTCGGGCAGGACCGTCCCCGGCGCGAGCTTGCGAGCGGTGATGAGGAATCCGGTGTGGCCGATCATGCGGTGGTCCGGCCGCACCGCCAGACCTTCGACGTGCCAACCGCGCATCATCGTCTCGTTCGACTGCGGGTTGGTGAACCCGCCGGTCCCGCGGATCGCCTCGGCGACACGGGACAGCTGGGTGACGGTCGCGACGTAGCAGAGGATGAC
This sequence comes from Plantibacter sp. Leaf1, assembly GCF_001421315.1. Lineage (NCBI taxonomy): Bacteria > Bacillati > Actinomycetota > Actinomycetes > Micrococcales > Microbacteriaceae > Plantibacter > Plantibacter sp. Leaf1. Next base: position 176,475 of record NZ_LMJX01000002.1, read on the forward strand.
GCCGCCGGGCTTGAGTGCCTCCCAAGCGACGTCGAGGCACTCCCAGGGTGCGAGCATGTCGAGCACCACGCGGTCGACGGACTCGGCCGGCATCGTCTCCGGCAGGGTCTCCTGGAGGTCGCCGACCGTGACCGACCAGTTCTGCGGGTCGTAGCCGAAGAAGGTCGCGACGTTGCCCCTGGCGACGTCGGCGAACTCGTCGCGCCGCTCGAACGACGCCAGACGGCCGGACGGGCCGATGGCACGGAGGAGCCAGAGGGAGAGGGCGCCGGAACCGACGCCGGCCTCGACGACCGTGGCACCCGGGAAGATGTCGGCCTGACCGATGATCTCGGCGGCGTCCTTCGGATAGATGATGGCGGCCCCACGCGGCATAGACATGACGAAGTCCACGAGCAGCGGGCGGAGGGCGAGGTGTTCGATGCCCTCGGTGTTGGCGACGACGCTGCCGTCCGGCAGACCGATGATGTCCGTGTGCGCGATCATCCCGCGGTGGGTGTGGAAGACCTTGCCGGCCTCCAGGGTGATGGTGTTCCGCCGCCCCTTCGGTCCGGTGAGCTGGACACGGTCGCCTTCGCGGAACGGACCGCTGTTCGCCGGCTGGTGGTTGGCGCTCATCGCTGTACTGCCTCTGTCTCGGGGTGGTGGGTTGCGGTCGTCGCGTGCTCGCGGAGCTCGGCGAGGTCGGTGACCCTCCGCCCGGCGAGGGTGTCCCAGGTGGTGTGGTGCGGGCCTGCCGGGATCGGCACGATGTGCGGGACCGACACGGCGATCGTGCCGGCGGCGAGGGCGGAGGCCAGCCCCGTCGCCGAGTCCTCGATCGCGATGCACTCCGCGGGATCGACGCCGAGCGCGCGGGCGGCCCGCAGGTAGGCGTCGGGATGTGGTTTCGGGTGGTCCACCTCGTCGCCGGCCACGATCAGGTCGAACGCCTCGAACGGGATCCCGGCGGCGATGTCCTCGGCCATGGACCGGATCGACATCGTCACGAGCGCGGTCGGCACGCCGGCTTCCCGGAGCTCGCGGAGCAGCTCCTGCGCACCGGGACGGAACGGCACACCGCGTTCCTCGATGAGTCGCCGGACGTGATCGGTGAGGTGCGCGACGATCGTGTCGGCGTCCAGTGCCACGCCGCGACCCTGCAGGATGGCTGCGGAGTCCCACAGGCCGTTGCCCACGAGGAGCAGACCGTCCTCGTGGGTCCAGGTCCCGCCGTGGGCCGCGACCAGCTCGGTCTCGGCCTCCATCCAGTAGGGCTCGGTGTCGACGACGGTGCCGTCCATGTCCCAGAGGACTGCAGCGGGGAGGAGAGTGGTCACGGGGTGCCATGCTACCGGGTGGCGGAGCGCCTATCCTGGATGGATGGTCGCGGGAGGTCCCCGAGCATCGAGGAGTGAGACGTGACGGAACACACCAAGGAGCCACTGGGCGGTCGCCTACTCGTCGTGGCGTTCGAGGGCTGGAACGACGCCGGTGAGGCGGCCAGCGGGGCCGTGCGCGTCCTGCGGGATTCGCTGGCGCTCCGCCCCCTGCTCGAGATCGACCCCGAGCCCTATTACGACTACCAGTTCAATCGCCCGACCGTCGGCGTCGACGAGGACGGCAAGCGGTCGCTGACCTGGCCGGGGACGACGGTCTCCGGGCCGGACCCGGACGCGTCCCGGCCGGCGACCCCGCTGGCCGAGGACGCCGCACTCCGCGTCAGCGAAGGCGGTGGCGAGAACGTCTACGTCCTGCTCGGCGCCGAGCCGTCCCGCGGTTGGAAGGCGTTTGTGGACGAGATCCTGACGGTGATCGCCGAGGAGCGGATCACGACCATGGTCATGCTCGGCGCGATGCTCGCCGACGTCCCGCACACTCGGCCGATCTCGGTCTTCGCCTCGAGCGAGAACGCCGAGCTGCGCCATGCCCTCCAGCTCGAACGGAGCACGTACGAGGGCCCCGTCGGGATCCTCAGCGTGCTCGCGGACGCCGCGGAGCGCCAGGGCGTCCAGAGCCTGTCGGTCTGGGCGTCGGTCCCCCACTACGTCCACAGTGCGCCGTCACCGAAGGCCGTCCTCGCCCTCATCGACAAGCTCGAGGAACTCATCGACGTCGTCATCCCGCGCGGAGCGCTCATCGAGGAGTCGGGCGAGTGGCAGAACGGGATCGACACGCTGGCCGCCGAGGACGAGGACATGGCCGCGTACATCCAGCAGTTGGAGCAGGCGCGGGACACGGTCGAGTCACCTGAGGCGAGCGGCGAGGCGATCGCGAAGGAGTTCGAACGCTACCTTCGTCGAGACGAAGGCAAGGGCGACGAACCCTGGCGCAAGGACCGCGACTAGCTCGCAGTCCCGGGTGACCGTGGTGTCGAGCGGGTGCCCGACATCAGCTCACGCCGAGCAGCGCGTCGATGGCGGAGCGCACCAGCGCGGCGTCGTCGACGCCGGTGGCCGCGGCGTCGTCGACCAGCGCGATCGCGCCCGGCGTGTCGAGGTCGTCGGCGAGCCGGACGCGGATCGCCTGCAGGAGTCCGTCCGCTGAGGCGCCGTCCACGGCGTCCGCCGCGAAGGACGAGCGCCACGTCGCGAGTCGCCCGTCGGCCCGGGTGAGATCCTCGTCGTGCCACTCCCAGTCGCTGCGGTAGTGGTGCGCGAGGATCGCCAGCCGGATCGCCGAGGGGTCGGCGCCGTCGGCGGCCAGACGGGACACGAGGACGAGGTTGCCGAGCGACTTCGACATCTTGGTGCCCTCGTAGGCGACCATCCCCGCGTGACTGAACACCTTGGCGAGCGGCCGACCGGACAGTGCGGCCGCGTGGCCGGCGCTCAGGTCGTGGTGCGGGAAGACGAGGTCCGAGCCGCCGCCTTGGACGGTGAAGTCGGAACCGAGGTGTTCGAGGGCGATGACCGAACACTCGATGTGCCACCCCGGACGTCCTCGGCCGACGACGGAGTCCCAGCTCGGCTCGTCGGCGCGTTCCGAGCGCCAGAGCAATGGGTCGAACGCGTCGCGCTTGCCCGGTCGGTCGGGGTCTCCCCCGCGCTCCGCGAAGAAGACCGCCATCGTCGCCTCGTCGAGACCGCTCTCGGCTCCGAGGTGCCAGACGTCGTCTGCCGCGGCACGGACGTCGAAGTAGATGTCGTCACCCGCCTCGCTGTCCGGGGTGTCGACCGTGTAGGCGACGCCGCGCTCGATGAGGAGCGCGACGGCGTCGGCGATCGGTCCGATGACCTCGGTGACCGCGACGTAGTCCTCGGGCGGGAGGATGCGGAGCCGTTCCATGTCGTTCCGGAAGAGCTCCACCTGGCTCGCCGCGAGCTCGCGCCAGTCGACACCGGTCGCGTTCGCACGCTCGAGGAGCGGGTCGTCGACGTCGGTGATGTTCTGGGCGTAGTGCACCTCGTATCCGGCGTCGAGCCAGACCCGCTGCAGCGTGTCGTACGCCAGGTAGCTCGACGCGTGACCGAGGTGGGTGGCGTCGTACGGCGTGATGCCGCAGACGTACAGGCGTGCGGTTCGTTCCGCCGAGGCCTCGATGAGCCCGCCGCTCGGCGTGTCCCAGAGGCACGGTGCCGTGCCGGATCCTGGCAGCTCGGGGATGACGGGAGCGGACCAGGCCCTCATGCGGCGATCACGCCGGTGCCGAGCAGGACCAGCAGGACGACGCCGAGCACGATGCGGTAGATGACGAAGGGAAGGAAGCTGCGCTTCGAGATGTAGCTCATGAAGAAGGCGATGACGGCGAGTCCCACGACGAACGCGATGACCGTCGCGATGAGGGTCTCGACCGGGCCGTAGGGGCTCGGTTCGCCGATGCTCTTGAACACCTGGTAGAAACCGCTGCCGAAGACGGCGGGGATGGCCAGCAGGAACGCGTAGCGCGCGGCGGCGCGTCGTTCGTAGCCCATGAAGAGGCCGGCGGTGATGGTTCCGCCGGAACGGGAGACGCCGGGGATGAGTGCGAGCGCCTGGGCCCCGCCGAAGATCGCCCCGTCGCCGTACGTCAGGCTCTTCAGTCGACGCTTCTTCGCGCCGACCGCGTCGGCGACGCCGAGCAGGACACCGAAGACGATGAGCATGACGGCGACGATCCACAGCGAGCGGAACGTCGTCTCGATCTGGTCCTGGAACAGGAGACCGAGGACGACGATCGGGACGCTGCCGATGATGATGAGCCACCCCATGCGGGCGTCGGCATCGTCGCGTGGGATCTTGCCCACGAGGGCCTTGCACCAGGAGGAGATGATCCGGACGATGTCGCGCCAGAAGAACACCACGACGGCGGCCTCGGTGCCGATCTGGGTGATCGCGGTGAACGCCGCCCCAGGGTCCTTCGCGCCGGGGAGGAACTCACCCAGGATGCGCAGGTGCGCGCTCGAGGAGATCGGGAGGAATTCGGTCAGTCCTTGGACGAGTCCGAGGATGATGGCGTTGATGACGTCCACAGCGCACCTTTCTGAAGCCGTACGGCTCAGTCTGCAGCCGGATGGCTGGTGTTCGGCCGGATCCGGCGTTCGTCGGCGGGGCGGCTCCCGGAGCGCCACGCAGCGCAGTCGGCGCGGGAGCGGTCCGTGGTTTTCTCAGTAGTCGAGGAGGAGGTCCGTGAGGACCTGCCTGCCAAACCCTAGCGCGTCGAGCGGCACCCGCTCGTCGACGCCGTGGAACATCGCAGGGAAGTCCAGGTGTTCGGGCAGCCGGAGCGGTGCGAAACCGTACCCCGTGATGCCGAGCAACGACAGCGCCTTGTTGTCGGTCCCTCCGGAGAGCATGTACGGCAGGACCGGAGCCCCGGGGTCGTGGCGTCCGAGCGTCTCCACCACCGCATCCACGAGGGGCCCGGAGAACGGCGTCTCGAGCCCGATGTCGCGATGCATCACGACGATCTCGATGTCCTCCCCCACGATCTCCGCGACGCGCGCGAGGACGTCGTCCTCCTCGCCGGGGAGGGTGCGGATGTCGACGAGTGCCTCCGCGCGGTCGGGGATCACGTTGTGCTTGTACCCCGCCTGCAGCAGGGTCGGGTTGCTGGTGGTGCGGAGGGAGGCCTGGATGAATCCGGATGCCGTCCCCGTCGCGAGGGCGAGTTCGTCCGGCCCCAACCGTTCCGGCGTGGTGCCGAGGATGTTCGCGATCTCCCGGAGCAGCTGCTCCGTGGTGTCCGTGAGGCGGATGGGCCACTCGGTCCGGCCGATCGCGGCGACGGCCTCGGCGAGACGGGTCACGGCGTTGTCCTGGACGTATCGGGAGCCGTGGGCCGCGCGGCCCCTCGCGACCAGTTTGATCCAGACGAGGGCCTTCTCGGAGGTCTGCAGCAGGTAGGAGCGCCGGCCACCGAAGGTGATCGAATACCCACCGACCTCGCTGATGGCCTCCGTCGCGCCGGCGAAGAGCTCGGGTCGCTCCGTCACGAGGTGATGGGATCCGAACACGCCGCCGTTCTCCTCGTCGGAGAACATCGCCACGACGAGATCGCGTTCCGGTCGACGGCCACTGCCGAGGATCTCCCGGAGGGAGGCGAGGATCATCGCGTCCATGTTCTTCATGTCCACCGCCCCGCGCCCCCACAACAGGCCGTCCTTGATCTCGCCGCCGAACGGGTCGACGGACCAGTTCGCGGGATCGGCGGGTACCACGTCGAGGTGGCCGTGCACGACGAGCGCAGGCTTCGACGGGTTCGTTCCGGCCACTCGGGCGACGACGCTGGTGCGGCCAGGAGCCGCGTCGATCAGCTCGGGCTCGAGGCCGAGGTCCTTGAGGTACGCCTCCACGTACTCGGCGGCCTCCGTCTCACCGTTGGACCGGCCCTCGCCGTAGTTCGTGGTGTCCATGCGGATGAGGTCCCGCGCGATCCGCGTGGTCTCGTCGAGCTGGGGATCGGGTGCGTCTGAGCCGGAGGTCATGCCTCAACGCTACCCGCCGTTCCCGTCGCCTGCACGTGCGGGTCCGGGGTGCGGTGCGGTTCGGACGGCGACGCGACGGATGCCGTGAGCGACGGGGTGGTGAACAGGTGCCGAAATCCGTGCTAGAGTTTCTTCTCGTGCCCAGCGAAAGCCGGACACGATCACAACACGCGCGGGTGGCGGAAATGGCAGACGCGCTAGCTTGAGGTGCTAGTGCCCTTACGGGCGTGGGGGTTCAAGTCCCCCTTCGCGCACACCGTGTTGAGACGGCGAACGGCCGGAGCGAAAGCTCCGGCCGTTCTTGTTTTCCCGCCGGACTCCACGAGACGCCGACACCCGAGATCAACGCTCTGTGGCCGACGGATGCCTGAGGTCATGTCCTCAGTGACCGTGCCCGAGTCGTCAGTGACCGTGCCCGAGTCGTCGTCGGAGCAGGTCGATCCGCGCCTGCAACTGCGTGACACTCGCCTGAGCCACCGCCGGACCGCCGCAGACGCGTCGGAGCTCGGCGTGTACCAGTCCGTGCGGTTCCTTCGTGTGTTTCGCGTAGAGCCCGACCAGCGTGTTGAGCACCTGACGCTGCTCCTTGAGCGTGCGGTACAGGGGCGCCGGGATGTCCGCCTCGGGCTTCGGCGATCCGGCGTTCTTGTCGACGAAGGCACCGCGTTTGGCCTGACGGCTCTGCCGTTGGACGAGGAGCTCGTGCACCTGCTCCGGTTCGAGAAGGCCGGGGAAGCCGATGAAGTCGAACTCCTCCTCCGTGCCGGGCTGCGCGAGTTCCCCGAACTCGTCCCCGTCGAACACGACGCGGTCGAAGTGCGCGTTCGACGACACCGCCTGCCAGGTGAACTCCTCGAGGAGGGAGTCGGACGCCTTGTCCTCGCGTTCCGCGGCCGCCATCATGGCGTCCTCCGGATTGAAGAGGTCGCCCTCCGCCTCCGGGTCGCTCGGCCGGTCGAGGGCGTGGTCGCGCTCGAGTTCGAGCTTCTCCGCGAGGGCCATGAGGTTCGGGACGTTGGGCAGGAAGATGCTGGCGATCTCGCCACGGCGTCGGGCCCGCACGAACCGCCCGATGGCCTGGGCGAAGAACAGCGGTGTGGCCGAGGAGGTCGCGTACACGCCGACCGCGAGTCTCGGGACGTCGACGCCTTCGGACACCATGCGGACGGCGACCATCCAACGTTTCGTGTTCGAGGAGAAGTCGGCGATCCGGTCGCTGGCCTCCTTCTCGTCGGACAGGACGACCGTGGGCTGCTCCCCCGTCAGCTCATGCAGGATGGCGGCGTAGGCTCGCGCGGTCGTCTGGTCGGTGGCGATGACGAGTCCGCCGGCGTCCGGGACCGCCTGACGGACCTCTGACAGCCGAAGGTCGGCCGACTTCAGCACCGCCGGAATCCAGTCGCCCTGCGGGTCGAGGGCGGTCCGCCAGGCCGCCGAGGTGATGTCCTTCGTGTTCCCCTCGCCGAGCCTCGCCTCCATCTCGTCGCCGGCCTTGGTGCGCCAGCGCATGTGCCCGGCGTACACCATGAACAGCACCGGGCGGACGACCCCGTCCTGGAGGGCTCGCCCGTAGCCGTAGTTGTAGTCGGTGACGGAGGTCCTGATGCCCTGATGATCGGGCTGGTACACGACGAACGGGATGGGGGCGGTGTCCGAGCGGAACGGGGTACCGGTGAGGGAGAGCCGACGCGTCGCCCGCGAGAACGCCTCGTGGATGCCGTCGCCCCAACTGAGCGCGTCTCCCCCGTGATGGACCTCGTCGAGGATGACGAGGGTCGGCGCGGAATCGGTGGCGCGCTGGTGCACGGGCGGGTTGGCGGCGACCTGGGCGTAGGTGACGGCGACGCCGTGGTAATGGCGGCCGAACACCTGGTCGCGATTCGCGAAGTTGGGGTCGAGCCGGATGCCGACGCGACTGGCGGCCTCGGCCCACTGACGCTTCAGGTGGTCGGTCGGCGCGACGACGGTGATGCGTTGGACGGTACCGCGATGGAGGAGCTCGGACGCGAGTCGCAGCGCGAAGGTGGTCTTGCCTGCCCCGGGCGTCGCGGCCGCGAGGAAGTCGCGCGGTTCCGTCGTGAAGTACTGCTCGAGGGCCTCGGCCTGCCAGGCTCGAAGCTTGCTCGCCGTGCCCCACGCTGCCCGCTCCGGGAAGGCCGGGGAGAGGTGTTCGGCTGCGGACCCGCCCAGATGCTGGGGAGAAGAGATTTCCGCGTTCACTGGAGACCAATGTACCCGACAGGACCGACCCCGCCGACCATGGAGGGCGCAGCCCGGTGAGGACCGGATCTCCGACTCGCGACTGATCCGCCGCCGCGGGGCCAGGCGTACCCTGGAGAGTCCAGAGGGACAGCAGGAGGAAGCACGCATGACCGAACAGCACCATCCCTGGTCACGGTACGTCGCCATCGGCGACTCGTTCACGGAGGGGATCGGCGATCCCGAGCCGGGGGTGCCGGGCGGTCACCGCGGCTGGGCGGACCGGGTGGCCGAGGTGCTCGCTGCTCAGCACCCGGAGTTCGCCTACGCGAACCTCGCGGTCCGGGGCAAGCTCGCGCGCCAGATCCTCGACGACCAGGTCGAGCCGGCCCTCGAGCTGCATCCCGACCTCATCACGATCTCCGCGGGCGGCAACGACGTGATCCGACCGGGTACCGATCCGGACGACATCGCCAGGCGCCTCGAGCAGGCGATCATCCGGCTGCGGAGCGATGGCGCGACGGTCGTGCTGTTCACGGGTGTCGACGTCGGCTTCTCCCCCGTCTTCCGGAGCATCCGCGGCAAGGTCGCGATCTACAACGAGAACCTGCGGGCCATCGCCGCGCGTCACGGGTGCGTCATCGCCGACCAGTGGGCGCTCCAGACGATCCAGGATCCGCGCATGTGGTCGCCGGATCGCCTGCACCTGAACGCGCTCGGGCACCACGAGGTCGCCCGTCTCGTCCTCCACGCGCTCGACGTTGACAACGACCTCAAGCCCCTGCAGCCGGAGCCGCTCCCAGTGCGACGGTGGCGACAGGCGCGGACGGAGGACCTCGCCTGGGCGCGGGAGTACCTGGTGCCGTGGGTCATGCGGCGGGTGCGCCACCAGTCGTCGGGCGATCACATCAGCGCGAAGCGGCCTCTCGCCGGTCCGTTCGTCTCGGCGGCCGCTCAGGACCAGGAGCTCGACGTCTGACGCGTGTCACCGGGTCATCGGGCGACCGCGCCGGTCACGGGTTGGTCAGGCGCCACCACGGGGTGACGGGGGCGACGTCCGCGTCGAGGGCGATCGGGACCTCGATGGTCGCGGCACCGCCCTCGGCACCGGCTCCGACGGTGTAGCTGAGCGTCCCGACGGTGGATCCCGTGGCACCGGCCTCGATCGCCCGCGCGCGGGTCTCCACCGTGACCGGGGTGTCCTGCCAGACGAGGACCGAGGCGTCGGAGGCGACGACGACCTTGGCGGCTTCGCCCCAGGCCGTGTCGTACGAGCCGACCGCTGCACCCGCGGTCGCGAGCTGTACCTGGTGGAAGCCGGCGGGCACGCTCTGGAGGAGCGACACGACGGCGTCGTTCAGCACGGTGTGGTTGTCGGCACCCAGGATGACGCCGACGACGGTGACCGTCCGACCAGCGACCTGCAGGTCTGCGGAGAAGAGCAGGCATGCTCCTGACGCGTCGTCCGTGCCGGTCTTCAGGCCGGTCACGCCGTACTGTCCGAGGAGCGCGTTGGTGTTCTCGACCTCACCGATCGCCGGCAGGGTCGCCGTGGGTTCGTTGACGATGGAGGCCAGGGCGGGGTCGGCGAGGACGAGCTTGCCGATGGTCACGAGGTCGCTCGGGGTGCTGACGTTCGTCTCGCCGAGGCCGCTCGTGTTGGTGACCGTCGTGCCCGTGAGGCCTCGTGCGTCGAGCCAGGCTCGGGCCGCATCGAGATACGCGTCCACCGAACCGAACGCCCAGACGGCCAGCGAGATGCTGTAGTTGTTCGCGGACGGCAGCAGGAGGGCCTCGAGCATCTGACGCTGCGTGAAGACGGAACCGGCCACGACGGGCGCCGCCGAACCGTTCTCCGCGACGGTGTCGTAGTAGAAGCCGACGTCCGCGTCCGTCAGGGTGATCGACGGGCCCTGATCCCCCGCGGCGAGGGGCTTGGCGTCGAGGACCACGAGGGACGTGATGGTCTTCGTGATGCTGGCGATCGGGAACGGCGTCTGCTCACCGCTCGAGGTCAGGACACCGTCGAATCCGACGGCGCCGAGCGCGCCGCGCCCGAAACCGGGCCATGAGACCGGGGTGGTCGGTTGCACCAGCGTGGACGTGAGGGCTTCGGGAGCCTCCAGGGTCGCCGCAGCAGCGGGGATGGGCCTGAGGAGCGCGCCGCCGCTGTAGCCGAGGACGCCGATGACGATGGCGAGGACGCCGAAGACGGCGAGACGGCGGCGGCGATAGATCTGTCGTCTCGTGAGTGGCACCCGGTCATGGTACCGGGCATGCCTGCGCATCCCCTGCGGCGCCGTGCCGGTCGGGTGGGTGCCGATAGGTCCGCAGGGACCCTCAGCGCGTACGCAGCTCCCACAGGGCGACGGCGCTGGCCGACGCGACGTTCAGCGAGTCGACACCGTGCAGCATCGGGATGGTGACGATCGTGTCGGCGGCCGCGAGGGCGGAGGCGCTCAGCCCGTCCCCCTCGGCGCCGAGCACGATGGCGAGCCGGTCCGGAGCCGTGCGTGCGTAGGTGTCGAGGTCGACGGCGTCGTCGGACAGGGCGAGCGCCGCGGTCTCGAAGCCGGCGTCGTGCAGGATGCCCGACGCGACGTCCCACTCCGGGAGACGGGTCCACGGCACCTGCAGCACCGTCCCCATGCTGACCCGGACACTCCGGCGGTACAGCGGGTCCGCGCATCGCGGGGTGATGAGCACCGCGTCGGCCCCGAGGCCGGCGACGGACCGGAAGATCGCGCCGACGTTGGTGTGGTCCACGATGTCCTCGAGGATGACCACGCGCCGGGCGTCGGCGAGGAGTTCGGCGGGGTCCGCGAGCGGTGGGCGGTGCATCGCCGCGAGTGCGCCGCGGTGCAGGTGGAAGCCCGTCAGCTGTTCGAGCAGCTCGGGCTCGCCGACGAAGACCGGGACGTCGTGGTCGGCGAGGAGCGGCGCGACGTCCTCGAGCCACTTCTCCTGCAGCAACACCGAACGGGGTCGGTGACCGGCCCGGAGCGCGCGTTCCATGACCTTCGTCGACTCGGCGATGTACAGGCCGCCCGCCGGTTCGGACACGCGCCGGAGAGCGACGTCCGTCAGGCGTGCGTAGTCGTCGAGTCGTCCGTCGTCGAGATCGGTGATGCGGATGACCTGCATGGGAGACGTCCTCTCGACGCGGTGTACGACCTCCACCTTGCCAGAGTGGGAACACGATCGAAAACGAGGCCGTTTAGACTCAGGAGCAGTGATGGCCCGGAGCGCTCCGGGCGTCGCGGACCGACGGGACGGAACAGGATGAGCACGCTGACCGCAGCAGGGGATCCCGCTGACGAGACGGCCGAAGCCGGACTCGACCGGGTGATCGCGCTGCTCACGGACCGACGTGTCGCGTTCCTCACCGGGGCTGGCGTGAGCACGGACTCGGGGATCCCCGACTACCGCGGCCAGGGTGCGCCGGTGCGCACGCCGATGACGGTCGATCAGTTCCTCTCCAACGACGATGCCGCGCGCAAACGCTACTGGGCCGGCAGCCACCTCGGGTGGAAGCGGTTCGACGGCGCTCGCCCGAACGCAGGCCACCGGGCGATCGCGCTCCTCGAGGAGGCGGGGATCGCCGACGGCGTCATCACGCAGAACGTCGACGGACTCCACGTCCGGGCCGGCTCCCGCCGCGTCGTCGACCTGCACGGGTCGATGGACCGGGTCAGCTGCCTCTCCTGCGGGCAGAGCTATGCGCGGTCGAGCATCGCCGAACGGATGACCACCCTCAACCCGTGGCTCGACACCGAGACGGACGTCACGATCAATCCGGACGGTGACGCCGAGGTCGGGCGGGTGGACGAGATCGTCGTCCCGGTGTGCACGGTCTGCGGCGGCATGCTGAAACCGGACGTGGTCTTCTTCGGCGAGTTCATCCCGACGGAGAAGTACGCCGAGGCCGCCGCGCTCGTCAGGGGTGCCGACGCCCTGGTGATCGCCGGATCGTCGCTCGTCGTGAACTCGGGCATCCGACTGCTCGAGCTCGCGCGTCGGAAGCGACTCCCCATCGTGGTCGTCAATCGCGGGGTGACGAAGGCCGACGGCCGCGCCGACGTGAAGCTCGACGCCGGCGCGAGCGAGACCCTGACGGCGATCGCGGCACGGCTGTTGCCGGACGGGTTCACGAGTGTCGTCTCGCAGGAGGCGACCGACGCCTGAGCGTCAGCGTCGCTCCGGCTCCCCCGCCAGGAACGCGGTGAGCCGCTCGGCCGCGTTGTGGGGCTCCTCGTAGTGGATCAGGTGGCCGACGGCCGGGATCACGTGGAGCTGAGCGTCAGCGAAGCGCTTCGCGAGCGCGAACTGCGCCGCCACGGGGGTGATGTCGTCGCGCTCGGCGGCGATGAGCAGGGTGCGGCTCGGGACACGGTCGGCGTATTCGCTGACGTCGTGGCTCACCGAGGCAGTGAACGACTCGAGGACGACCTCGCGGTCCGCGAAGGCGCTGAAGTACTGGTCGTGCTGGGCGTGGATCCACCGCCGGAGCACCGGGTCCTTGGTCTTCGACATCGCCACGCTCATGATCCGGACGACGCCCTTGTTGCGGAGGAAGGCGAATCCCAGGCGCTTCGGGAGCTTCGCGGACGCCCAGTAGTAGAACACCGCGAGCCTCGTCAGGACGCCTCTGGGGCCTTGGAGTGCCGGAGCGGCGATGGGATTGATGAGGACGAGGTCGTCCGGTCGGAGCCCGCCGGCGACCGCGGCACTCGAGACGATCGAGCCGAAGGAGTGCCCGAGGAGGACGACTCGTCCGGAGAGGTCCAATTCCTCGAGGAACCGCCCCAGCCAGGCGGCGTAGCCCTCGACGGAGTGCGTGCCGTCCAGGAAGGGCGCCGAGCTGCCGAAGCCCGGGAGGTCGGGCGCGATGATGCGGAACCCGGAGAGTTGGGCGACCACCGGTTCGAGTCCGTGGTGGTCGCCACGGAACCCGTGCACCATCACGATCGTCGTCGAGGCCGCACTGTCGCCGTAGTCCCAGAACCGGGTCTCGGCACCGTCCACGATGAGCGAGCGCTCCTGGACGGGGATGCGGTCGAGCTGGTCGGCGTACGGTGATTCGACAGGCATCCCCTCAGTGTACGGAGTCAGGCTCCGCGTTCCGGGATGGAGCGGACCGAGCCGGTTCGGCGTGGCACGGTCCCCTGTCGGACGTGCGTCGTAGGGTGAAGGCGTGAACACGGCCGATGTGCATCCCCACTGGACGGACCGCCTCGCGGTCTTCGATCTCGAGACGACGGGGATCGAGGTGGAGACGAGTCGCATCGTGACCGCCTTCGTCGGCGTCATCGCGGCTGACGGTTCGATCGAACGGTCCTGGTCGTGGATGGCCGATCCGGGTGTCGAGATCCCCGCTCGTGCCGCCGAGATCCACGGCGTCACCACGGAACGCGCGCGGGCTGAGGGCCGGCCGTCGTCGGTCGTCGTCGGCGAGATCGTCGCCACCCTGACCGAGCTCTTCGCCGCTCGCCTGCCGGTGGTCGCGTACAACGCCCCGTACGATTTCTCGCTCCTGCACTTCGAGGCGGAACGCCACGGTGTGCCCTCGATCACCCAACCGACCCCGGTCGTCGACCCGTTGATCCTCGACCGTCGCCTCGACACGTTCCGCCGCGGGAAGCGGACGCTCGAGGTCGTCGCCGCGCTCCACGGCGTCCCGCTCGAAGGGGCGCACGACGCCGGTGTGGACGCCGTCGCGGCCGGGCGGGTCGCGCAGGCCATCGGCCGCCGGTACGCCGACGCCCTCCCGACGAACGTGGACGAGCTGCACGAGGCTCAGCGGGCCTGGTCGCTCGAGCAGGCCGAGAGCTTCCAGTCCTACATGCGCCGCGTGCGCGATCCCGAGTTCGTCGCGGACGGAGGGTGGCCGATCCGCACCGGTCGTGTTGTCGCACCATCCGAGGCGCCCATCATCGTGCCGGCGGATCAGCTCCCCCTCGGCATCTGAACCCCACGATCCGGTCTGTCGACGACGAAACGCCCCGATCCGAGGATCGGGGCGTTTCGTGTACAGCGGAGTGGACTACTTGCCGAAGCCCTTGAAGCGCTGGTTGAACTTCTCGACACGGCCGGCCGAGTCCATGATGCGCTGCTTACCCGTGTAGAACGGGTGCGACTCGGACGAGATCTCCACGTCGATCACCGGGTAGGTGACGCCGTCGAGGTCGATCGTCTTGCCGGACGAGACCGTCGAGCGCGTGAGGAACGTCGCGCCGGAGGCGAGGTCGCGGAAGACGACGGCTTCGTACGTGGGGTGGATGTCAGATTTCATCAGCAGTCCTTGTTGAGTGGATGGTGTGGGTAGTACCCGCGCTCGGAACTCCAGGCACGAGGCAGAAAGCTCTTGGCTCCGCGAGCCAAAGGTCAACTTTACCAGACTCGGCGCGCGTCTGCTCGCCGAGGGCGATCGACGCGCCGAGGTGGGGTCGTCAGACCGGTGCGACGGCGGACCGGCCGGCGCGGGTGGAACGGGCATGGAAGCGCCCGTCCTCCTCAGTCAGCTCGATCGGGAGGTCGAACGTCTCACTGAGGTGCTCTGACGTCAGGATCTCGGTGATCGGTCCAGCCGCGACGACGCCGCCGTCCCGGACAAGCAGCACGTGCGTGAAGCCGACCGGGATCTCCTCGACGTGGTGCGTCACCATGATGATCGCCGGTGAGTCGTCCGCGCTCGCATAGCCGCCGAGGAGTTCGACGAGTTCTTCGCGGGTGCCGAGGTCGAGACTCGCCGCCGGCTCGTCCAGGAGGAGCAGCTCGGGGTCCGTCATGATCGCGCGGGCGATCTGGACACGCTTCTGTTCGCCGTCGCTGAGCGTGCCGAAGCGACGGTCGGCGAGGTGGTCGAGCTTCCATTCGGCGAGCACCCGGGACGCACGCTTCACGTCGATGTCCTCGTATTGCTCGACCCAGCGTCCCGTGACGGAGTAGGCGGCCGTCAGGACCACGTCGAGGACGGTCTCCTCCGGCGGCACCCGCTTCGCGAGCGCCGACGAGGCGAACCCGATGCGGGGACGCAACTCGAAGACGTCGACGCGACCGAGGGTCTCGTCGAGGACCGACACCGTTCCCTTCGAGGGATGGATGAGCGTCGCGGCCAGCTGCAGGAGTGTCGTCTTCCCGGCGCCGTTCGGGCCGAGGACGATCCATCGCTGGTCGCCCGTCACCGTCCAGTCGACACCGTCGAGGATGGGGTTGAGATTGCGGACCACGGACACATCGGAGAACTGCAACACGCTCGGCATGGTCCTAGCCTATCCGGACCAGGTCCCCGCACGTCGCCCTCCGGGGCGTACCCGGGAAGCGGTTCAGACGAGGCTGCGGTACAGCTCCGCCGTCTGGGAGGCGATCCGCGACCAGCTGAAATCGGACTCCGCTCGGCGACGTCCTGCCGCCCCGTACGCCCTCGCCTGCGCCGGATCCTGGACGACCTCCGTGAGGGTGGCGGCGAGGTCGGCGACGAAGCGCTCGGGGTCGAGCGGGGTCCCGGTGCCGTCGGACGCCTGCGCGAGGGGGACGATCCGGCCCGTGACGCCGTCCTGGACGACCTCCGGGATGCCGCCGGTCCCGGTCCCGACGACCGCGGCCCCACAGGCCATGGCCTCGAGGTTCACGATGCCGAGCGGCTCGTAGATCGACGGGCACACGAAGGTGGTCGCGGCGGTGAGCACGGTGCAGAGCTCGTGGCGCGGGAGCAGTCGTTCGATCCAGACGACCCCGGTGCGCTCCTGCTGCAGCTCCTCGACGAGTCCCTTGACCTCGGCGAGGATCTCGGGGGTGTCGGGAGCGCCGGCGCACAGGATGAGCTGGACGTCGGGCGGCAGCAGACGGGCCGCTCGAAGCAGGTACGGCAGCCCCTTCTGCCGGGTGATCCGGCCGACGAAGACGACGGACGGACGCGACGGGTCGATGCCGAGGGACTGCAGCAGGTCATCGTCGACCCGAGGCTGCCAGTCGGTGAGGTCGATGCCGTTGTAGATGACCTGCACCTTGGCCGGGTCGAGGCTCGGGTAGGACCGCAGGATGTCCCGTCGCATGCCGTCACTGACCGCGACGACGGCCGCGGCCCCTTCGTAGGCGGACTGCTCGAGCCAGCTCGACACGCGGTACCCGCCACCGAGCTGTTCGGCCTTCCAAGGCCGCAGCGGTTCCAGGCTGTGCGCGGTGACGACGTGCGGGATGCCGTGCAGGAGGGAGGCGAGATGCCCGGCACCGTTCGCGTACCAGGTGTGCGAGTGCACGAGGTCGGCCCCCGCGACGTCCTGGGCGATGAGGAGGTCCGTCCCAAGGGTGGTGAGCGATCCGTTGGCGCCCTGGAGTTCGGCCGGCACGCCGTAGGCGACCGTGTCGGCCTCGTCGCGCGGGGCGCCGAAGCAGCGGACGGTCACGTCGATGTCGCTGCGGAGGGATTTCACCAACTCCGCGACGTGGACACCTGCTCCGCCGTAGATCTCCGGCGGGTACTCCTTTGTCACAAGATCAACTCGCATGTCTAGACGCTAGTACAGGTCACCTCCGGCATCTATTCTGAAGCCATGGCCGCCTCAAAGAAGATTTTCGGAATCGTCCTCGCTGGTGGGGAAGGGAAGCGGTTGATGCCGCTGACCGCGGACCGCGCGAAACCGGCCGTACCGTTCGGCGGGCAGTACCGTCTGATCGACTTCGCGCTGTCCAACCTCATCAACTCGGGACTCACCCAGATCGTCGTCCTCACCCAGTACAAGTCCCACAGCCTCGACCGCCACGTCTCGCAGACGTGGCGTCTCTCCGGGCTGCTCGACTCCTATGTCGCATCCGTGCCGGCGCAGCAGCGCCTCGGCAAGCGTTGGTTCAGCGGCTCCGCCGACGCGATCCTGCAGAGCCTCAACCTCATCCGCGACGAGAAGCCCGACATCGTCGTGGTCGTCGGCGCGGACCACGTGTACCGCATGGACTTCGCGCAGATGATCGAAGCGCACATCCAGTCCGGTAAGAAGGCCACCGTCGCCGCGATCCGTCAGCCGATCTCCCTCTCGGACCAGTTCGGTGTCATCGACGTGGACGCGGACGACCCCACGACGATCGCGCGCTTCCTCGAGAAGCCCCTCGACGCTCCCGGCCTGCCGGACTCCCCCGGTGAAGTCCTCGCCTCCATGGGCAACTACGTGTTCGACGCGGACGCACTCATGCAGGCGGTCATCGACGACGGCGAGGTGACGAGTTCGAACCACGACATGGGTGGCGACATCGTCCCGTACTTCGTCGATCGCGGTGAAGCCGGCGTGTACGACCTCCAGCGGAACGACGTACCGGGCTCCACCGACCGCGACCGCTACTACTGGCGCGACGTGGGGACGATCGAGTCCTTCTACGAGGCGCACCAGGACCTCATCTCGACGCTCCCCATCTTCAACCTCTACAACCGTGACTGGCCGATCTTCAGCTCGCAGTTGAACTCGCCGCCGGCCAAGTTCGTGCGGGATGCGAAGGGCAACCTCGGCCAGACCATCGACTCGATCGTCTCGCTCGGGTCACTGCTGTCCGGAGCGCACATCGAGCGCAGTGTCCTCGGGCCCTGGGCACTCGTGGAGTCGGGCGCTCACGTCTCGGACTCCGTGGTGTTCGACAAGGTCCACATTGAACCGGACGCCGTCGTCAAGCGGGCTATCCTGGACAAGGATGTGGTGGTCACCTCCGGCGCGAGCGTCGGTGTCGACCACGACCGGGACCGCGCTCGCGGATTCACCGTCACCGAGTCCGGTCTCACCGTGGTTGGCAAGGGAGTACGCGTCGTTCCATGAGTACCGATCGTTCGGCAGTGGCGGATCCCGAGGCAGCACTCCCCCCACAGGCCGGACGAGGCGTCCGGTTCCTCGCGGTCCTGGACGCCGACTCGACGCTCATCGAGAACGAGGTGATCGAACTCCTCGCCGAGGAGGTCGGCAGTCTTCCCGAGGTCGCTGCGATCACGGAGCGGGCGATGCGGGGCGAGCTCGACTTCGCCGACAGCCTCCGGGCGCGGGTGGCGACGCTCACCGGCCTGCGGGTTGACCGCATCCCCGTGATCGCCCGGCGGATCCGCATCACCCGCGGGCTCGAGCGGCTCATCGACGGGCTGCACGCGCACGGATCGACGATCGGTGTGGTCTCCGGCGGATTCCATGAACTCCTCGATCCGCTCGCAGCGACCCTCGGCCTCGACCATGTGCGGGCGAACCGGCTCGAGACGGCCGACGGTCGACTGACCGGCGGGCTCAGTGGGCCGATCATCGACGCAGCGGCCAAGGCGGATGCGTTGCAGGAGTGGGCCGCCCTCGATGACGTCCCGCTGGTGCGGACCATCGCGGTCGGCGACGGCGCAAACGATCTCGCCATGATGGAGGTCGCGGGCCTCTCGGTCGCCTTCAACGCGAAGCCGATCGTGCGTCGGCACGCGGACGTCGTCGCAGGCAGGGTCGACCTCGGCGACGTCCTGCCGCTCCTCGGCCTCGAGAGCGGGCCTCAGCGCCGCTGAGTCGACCCCGGGTGTTCGACCTCGGGTCAGTGCCCCATGCCGAGGCCGCCGTCGACCGGGATGACCGCCCCGGAGATGTACCCGGCGTCATCGCCGGCGATCCAGGTGACGACCTTCGCGACCTCGTTCGCGCTCGCGAACCGGGCGGCGGGGATGCTCTTCTTGTACTCGGCCTGCGTCTCGGCCGGCAGCTCGGCGGTCATGTCCGTCTCGATGAAGCCGGGCGCGATGACGTTCGCCGTGATCCCGCGTGCACCGAGTTCACGGGTGATGGAACGCGCCATGCCGACGAGGCCGCTCTTCGAGGCGGCGTAATTGACCTGGCCGGCGGAGCCGTAGAGGCCGACGACACTCGAGATGAGCACGATGCGCCCGAACCTCGCCTTGAGCATGCCTTTCGACGCTCGCTTGACGACCCGGAAGGAACCACCCAGGTTCGTGTCGACGACCCGGTCGAAGTCGTCCTCGGTCATCCGCATGAGCAGGGTGTCCTTCGTGATGCCCGCATTGGCCACGAGCACCTCGACGGGACCGAGCTGGGCTTCGATCTCGGTGAAGGCCGCGTCCACCGAGGCGGCGTCCGTGACGTCCGCGCGGACCGTCAGCGTGCCGGCCGGTCCCTCGCCCGACCGCGCGGTCACGGCCACCCGGTGACCCTGCGCGACGAACTCCTCGGCGAT
This sequence comes from Plantibacter sp. Leaf1, assembly GCF_001421315.1. Lineage (NCBI taxonomy): Bacteria > Bacillati > Actinomycetota > Actinomycetes > Micrococcales > Microbacteriaceae > Plantibacter > Plantibacter sp. Leaf1. The sequence goes on from NZ_LMJX01000002.1 coordinate 195,749, forward strand.
GGCGAAGCCGATCCCCCGGTTGCCTCCGGTGACGAGGACGGTGCGTGGTGCGGTCATGGTCGATTCCTCTCCTGCGGCGGGACGGACCGATTCGAGCGGCGGCCGTCGAGGTCCGTGACGCTCCGGCCGCGGACCCGTACCAGCATATGGTGGTCTCCGGTTCCTCCCGGTCACTTCAGGGCATCGAGCGCCCGTCGAGAGCGTAGGCTGAGACTGGCATGAAGCAGCAGAGCATCACCTCACTCCCACCGGCGCCCGATCAGGAACGCCGGCAGCGGCTCATCAAGTACTCGATCACCATGGGTGTCCGGTTGCTTTGCCTCGCCGCGCTCCCATTCGTGCAGGGCGGTTGGATGTTCGTGGTCGCGGCCGGCGCCATCTTCCTCCCGTACATCGCCGTGATCATCGCGAACGCCGGTTCGCTGCCGTCGCAGGGCGAGATCGAACGCCCCAGTGGTGTCGTGGTGTCCCAGCGGCCGAACATCGTCGACGACTCCGTCCCTCCCCGCCCGGCCGACCAGGCATGATCGGGTTCGGAGCCGAGCCCGACGGGGTGATCTGTTCTCGCGCCGGGTGCCGTGCAGTGGCGGACTGGCGGATCGACTGGCAGAATCCGAAGATCCACACCGGAGACCGCGTGAAGACCTGGACCGCCTGCGAGGAGCACGTCGACTTCCTGGAAGCCTTCCTCGAGGCCCGCTCCTTCCCGCTCGAGCGGGTGCGCCTCGCCCCGGTGGTGGGATCATGAGCGCCGGATGGCGCTTCGCCTTCAGCCGGCGCTGGCTCGGATACCTGGGCGTCGCCATCGTCTTCGCCGTCGTCTGCGTGCTCCTCTCCAACTGGCAGCTCGCACGCGCGAGCGAGAAGGAGGAAGAGGTCCAGCGCATCGCCACCAACTGGGACGCGACCCCGATCCCGCTCGACGAGGCACTCCCATCGCTCGACTCCTTCAGCGTCGCCGACGAATGGCACCCGGTGTCGATGAGCGGAACCTACCTGACGGACGAGCAGCTGCTCGTCCGCAACCGTCCCCGGAACAACCAGGCGGGCTTTGACGTCCTCACGCCGCTCCGACTGGCCAACGGCGACGTCTTCATCGTCGATCGCGGCTGGGTCCCGGCGGGCGACACGCTCGACGCACCGGAGTCGATTCCCGCTCCCCCGTCCGGCGAGGTCTCGGTCGTCGTCCGGATCCGGCCGGGCGAGCCGACCCTCCCGGGCCGCGGTGCCGCCGACGGCCAGGTGGCGACGATCAACCTCCCCCAGATCGCCGAACTCCGCGGTGAGACGGTCTACACGGGCGCGTACGGGATGCTGCTCTCGGAGCGCCCGGCGCCCGCGGAGGCGGCGCCCCTCGGCCCGATCAAACCCGAGCCGAACGAGGGCATGCACCTGTCCTACGCGCTGCAGTGGGTCGTGTTCGCGCTGATGGGCTTCATCTTCCTCGCCTACGCGATCCGCCAGGAGTACCGCATCCTGAACTCGGACGACCCGAAGGAGCAGCGGCGGGCGGCCGCGCGCGCCGAACGCCTCGCCAACAAGGCGAGGTCCGACGCCGACATCGAGGACGAGATCCTCGAGTCGCGTCGCTGACCCACGCCGCCCACCGGATTCACCGGGCGGCCGAGCCGGGCCCGTGATGCACACGGGCCCAGCGCGTCAGGCCAGACTGACGAGGTCCTGGTAGTCCTTGTTCCAGTGGTCCTCGACGCCGTCGGGCAGGATGAGGACCCGTTCCGGGTTCAATGCCTCGACCGCTCCCTCGTCGTGGCTGACGAGTACGACCGCGCCCTCGTAGTGGGCGAGCGCGTCGAGGATCTCCAGCCGGCTGGCCGGGTCGAGGTTGTTGGTCGGTTCGTCGAGCAGGAGCATGTTCGCTCCCGAGACGACGATCATCGCGAGGGCGAGTCGCGTCTTCTCGCCACCGGAGAGCACCCCCGCGAGCTTGTTGGAGTCGTCGCCGGTGAACAGGAACGAACCGAGCACCTTGCGCGCTTCCATCTCAGTGATGTTCGGCGAGGAGGAGACCATGTTCTCCAGGACGCTGCGCTTGACGTCGATCGTCTCGTGTTCCTGGGCGTAGTAGCCGATCCGTAGCCCGTGACCGGGCTCGAGCTGGCCGGTGTCGGGCTGGTCCACACCGGCCAGGATCCGCAGCAGCGTGGTCTTGCCCGCACCGTTGAACCCGAGGATGACGACTTTCGACCCGCGGTCGATCGCGAGGTCGACCGCCGTGAAGATCTCGAGTGATCCGTAGCTCTTCGACAGGTTGCTCGCCATGAGCGGCGTGCGGCCGCAGGGGGCCGGGGTTGGGAACCGCAGCTTCGCGACGCGATCCTGGGCGCGGACCTCCTCGAGGCCGGAGAGCATCCGCTCAGCGCGTGCGACCATCTGGTGCGCCGCGGCCGCCTTGCTGGCCTTCGCGCCGAACTTGGCCGCCTGGAGCTGGAGCGCGGTCGCCTTCTTCTCGACGTTGGTGCGCTCCTTCTTCCGGCGCTCCTCGTCGGCCTCGCGCTGCCGCTGGTAGTTCTTCCAGTTCATGTTGTAGATGTCGATGACAGTGCGGTTCGCATCGAGGTAGAAGACCCGGTTGACCGTCTCCCCCACGAGCTCGATGTCGTGCGAGATCACGATGAACCCGCCCTTGTACTGCTTGAGGAACTCCCGCAGCCACACGACCGAGTCGGCGTCCAAGTGGTTGGTCGGCTCGTCGAGGATGAGCGTCTCGGCGTCGGAGAAGAGGATGCGCGCGAGTTCGATGCGGCGGCGCTGTCCTCCGGAGAGCGTCTTCAGCTGCTGGTCGAGGATGCGGTCGGGCAGATTCAGGTTCGACGCGATCGACGCGGCTTCGGCCTCGGCGGCGTATCCCCCGAGGGCGTTGAACCGGTCCGTGAGGTTGCCGTACTTCTTCATGGCGGCTTCGGCGACCTTCGGGTCGTCGCTCGCCATGGCCATGCTCGACTCGTGCATGCCGAGCGCGAGCTGGCCGAGGCCGCGGGCGTCGAGGATGCGGGTGCGGGCGAGGTCCTCGGGGTTGCCGGAACGCGGATCCTGCGGGAGGTAGCCGATCTCCCCGCCACGATCGATCTTGCCGTTGGTCGGCAGGGTCTCGCCGGCCAGGGTCTTGGTCAGGGTGGTCTTCCCGGCGCCGTTGCGGCCGACGAGGCCGATCTTGTCGCCGGCGGACACGCGGAAGTTCACGTGCTCCATGAGCACGCGTGCCCCCACGCGGATCTCGAGGTCGTGCACACTCAGCACAGGCATGGTCCATTTCTTCAGGTGCGTTTCGATAACGCGGGGGTGGGGGTCAACTTCCCAGTATAAATCGTGAAATCGATGCTCGGCACCGCGGCCGTCTCGCGTGCGTCCGAGGGCGCCCGTTCGGACTCAGCGCAGCGCCGAGATCCGTCGGATGGCCTCGGTCAACAGCTCCGGCGAACAGGCGAGGTTCAACCGCGCGTGGCCGGCGCCGGACGGACCGAACGGCGCTCCCTCCTGCAGAGCGACCTTCGCCACCCGCAGGATGTGACGGGCGGGCGGTTCCGACCAACCGAGGGTGGAGCAGTCGAGCCAGGCCAGATAGCCGGCGGCGGGCATGCGGTAACCGATCTCCGGGAGCTCGGCGCTCAGGAGGTCACCCAGCAGGCGTCGATTCCCATCGATGAGACCCAGAAGGCCGTCGAGCCACGGTTCCCCGGATTCGAACGCCGCGATCGAGGCCAGCACGCCGAACTGACCGGTGCGCCAGAAGACCTCGACCGGCATACCAGCGATCACGCTCCGCGGACCGGCACCAGCCGTCACCATGACCGCGCACTTCAGGCCTGCCAGATTCCAGGCCTTGCTGGCCGACAGGACGGCGTATCCGTGCGCTGCGGCCTCCTCGGAGACGCTGAGGTAGGGGACGAACCGCTCGCCGGGCTGCGTGAGTGGGGCATGGATCTCATCGCTCACCACCACGACCCCGTAGCGGGCTGCGAGTGAGGCGACGGAGCGGAGTTCCTCGACCGTGTGCGTCCGCCCGATCGGGTTGTGCGGGTTGCAGAGCAGGAAGGCCTTCGCGCCGTCGCGGAACGCGGTCTCCAGCGCGCCGAGATCGAGGCGGAGCCCACCGGCCGGGTCCCCCGGACGACTCGAACCGCGCAACGGTACGTCGGCGACGACCCCACCGGCCTCGGCGACGAGGTCGAAGAAGGGCGGGTACACCGGGGACGTGACGACGACCCGGTCCCCAGGGGTGATGACGCGACGGAGGATCTCCACGATGCCCATGCTGACGTCGGCGGTGGTGAAGACGGATCCGGGGTCCACCTCCCACCCCCAGCGTCGTGACGCGAAGCCGGCGAACGCCTCGGGAAGTCGCGTGCGGCTCGCCACGTATCCGGCGTCCCCGCGATCGATCGCAGCGTGGAGTGCGGCGCGGATCACGGGCGCGAGCGGGACGTCCATCTCCGCGACGAACATCGGCAGGACGTCGTCCGGGTACTCGGACCACTTCTCGCTCGTCCGGGTGCGGAGCAGGTCGAGGGAGTCGGCGGAAACGGTCTCGGTCATGGCTCGACCCTATCCGCGGTCGGCGCGTCGGGCACAACCGCCGTGAACGACGACGACGGACGGCTGGAACACAGCCGTCCGTCGTCGTGGAGGATCGATCAGATCGAGAAGCCGAGGGCTCGCATCATGTCGCGGCCGTCGTCCGTGATCCGCTCGGGACCCCACGGCGGCATCCAGACCCAGTTGATGCGGAACGCGTCGACGATCCCGTCGAGTGCCTGACCGGTCTGTTCCTCCAGCACGTCCGTGAGCGGACAGCCGGCGGAGGTCAGGGTCATGTGGATGATGAGCGCGTCGTTCTCGTCATCCCAACCGAGATCGTAGATGAGACCGAGGTCGACCACGTTCACCCCGAGCTCGGGGTCCATGACGTCCTTGAGTGCTTCTTCGACCTCGTCGAATCGTTGCGGACTGAGCGTTGTTACCATGTCGTTATCTTAGACCGCCTTCGCGGGCTCAGGCGCCTTCCGGGGCCACGACGGCGTCGACGAGGAAGCGGTCGTACCCTTCGTTTTCGAGTCGGTCGGCGAGCTCGGGACCGCCCTGTTCGGCGATCTTGCCGGCGACGAAGACGTGCACGAAGTCCGGCTTGATGTAGCGGAGGATGCGCGTGTAGTGCGTGATGAGCAAGACGCCGAGACCGGTGTTCTCCTTGGCGCGGTTGACGCCCTCGGAGACGATCTTGAGCGCGTCGACGTCGAGACCGGAGTCGGTCTCGTCGAGGACGGCGAACTGCGGCTTGAGCAGCTCGAGCTGCAGGATCTCGTGGCGCTTCTTCTCTCCGCCCGAGAAGCCCTCGTTCACGTTCCGCTCGGCGAAGGCCGGTTCCATGCGCAGGTTGCTCATCGACTCGCGGACGTCCTTGATCCAGCCACGGATGGCCGGTGCCTCGCCGTCGACCGCGGTCTTCGCGGTGCGGAGGAAGTTGGTGACCGTGACACCCGGGATCTCGACCGGGTACTGCATGGCAAGGAAGAGTCCGGCGCGCGCACGCTCGTCGACGCTCATCGCGAGGACGTCCTCACCGTCGAGGGTGATCGAGCCGCTGTCGACGGTGTACTTCGGGTGACCGGCGATCGTGTACGCGAGCGTCGACTTGCCCGAGCCGTTCGGGCCCATGATGGCGTGCGTCTCGCCCTTGCGGATGGTGAGGTCGACGCCACGCAGGATCGGCTTCGTGCCCTGTTCGGTTTCGACACTGACGTGCAGGTCGCGGATTTCGAGGACTGACATGGTGCTAGATCTCTTTCGTTGCGGTCGGGTCGATGTAGATGTCGCCGTCGATGAGCTCGACGGTGTAGACGGGGACCGGCTCGTAGGCCGGCAGGGTCAACGGCTTGCCCGTGGTGAGCGAGAACTGCGAACCGTGAGCCCAGCACTCGAGGTTGCCGTCTTCGACGAAGCCTTCGGACAGCGAGATGTCGCCGTGGGTGCAGACGTCCCCGATGGCGAACACGTCGTCAGACGCGTCCCGGACGAGGGCGATCGGCACGCCGTCCACCACGACCCGCTTGGCCTGGTTCACGGCGAGCTCGTCGAACGAGCACACCTTCGTCGCCATCAGTGCTGCGCTCCGCCGTCGTCCTGTCCGTCGGCGCCCAACAGCTCTGCTTCGATGGCCGCCGAGAGGCGCTCCTGCAGCTCGGCGTCGCCGATCTGCTGGATGATCTCGACGAGGAATCCACGGACGACGAGTCGCCGTGCTTCGTCCTCCGGGATGCCTCGCGCCTGCAGGTAGAAGAGCTGCTCGTCGTCGAAGCGTCCGGTCGCGCTCGCGTGGCCGGCTCCGGCGATGTCGCCGGTCTCGATCTCGAGGTTCGGAACGGAGTCGGCACGAGTGCCGTCCGAGAGGACCAGGTTGCGGTTCTGCTCGTAGCTGTCCGTGGCGACGGCACGGTTGCTGATGAGGACGTCGCCGATCCAGACGGACCGGGCGCCCTCACCCTGCAAGGCGCCCTTGTAGGTCACGCGGCCCCGGGTGTTCGGAGCGTCGTGGTGCATGTACACCTGCTGCTCGAGGTGCTGGCCCGCATCCGAGAAGTAGACGCCCAGTGAGTCGAGATCGGAGCCCTGACCGGAGAGGTGCAGCGTGGGGTTCACTCGGACGACCTTGCCACCGAGGGACACGACGACGTGCTTGAGGTGTGCGTCGCGGCCGATGGAGGCGAAGTGGCTCGCGAGGTGCACGGCCTCGTCGTCCCACCACTGCACCGACACGACGGTCACGTCCGCCTGCTCGCCGACGACGATCTCGACGTTCTCCGTGAGGCGTGCGTCGCCGGAGTTCTCGATGATGATCAGGCCGCGGCTGAACGGTGCGGCCGTGATGACCGTGTGCGCGGCGCGAGGGCCACCGCCGAGCGCGCTGCGCTCGATGCGGAGGGTCTTGGGCTCCTCACCGGTGACCGAGATCGCGAGCGCCTGCTCGAAACTCGACCACGCGTTCGCCGATGCGCGCTCCTCCGGAACACCAGCCGATCCGACGCGCGCGTCGTCACGACCGATCCACTCGATGCCGAAGCCGTCGACGTCGTCGTGCTGGACCGGGGTGGGCGAGCCGTCGAGCTCCCCCGCGGTGAGGTCGGTGAACTTCGCGACCGGGCTGAGCTTCCAGACCGCCTCGCGTCCCGTCACCGCTGGGAAGTCGGCCACATCATAGGAGCTGAAGCGCTCCGATCGGGTCTGCACCGGGATGACGCGTCCTGCGCCGTCGCTGTGTGCCGTGATGCCGTGCTGTCCTTCGGTCTGAGTCGGTGCTGCAGTCGTCATTAACCGACGGATCCTTCCATGCCCATCTCGATGAGCTTGTTGAGTTCGAGTGCGTACTCCATGGGCAGCTCGCGGGCGATCGGCTCGATGAAGCCGCGGACGATCATGGCCATGGCCTCGTCCTCCGGCATGCCGCGGCTCATCAGGTAGAAGAGCTGCTCTTCGCTGACCTTCGACACCGTCGCCTCGTGTCCGAGCTGGACGTCGTCCACGCGGATGTCGATCGCCGGGTAGGTGTCGCTCCGGGAGATGGTGTCGACGAGGAGCGCGTCGCACCGCACGGTGTTGGCCGAGTGGTGGGCGTTGGCGTCGACCCGGACCTCACCGCGGTAGCCGGCACGGCCGCCACCACGGGCGATCGACTTCGACACGATCGACGACTGCGTGTACGGAGCCATGTGGATCATCTTGGCGCCGGCGTCCTGGTGCTGGCCGGGGCCGGCGAACGCGACGGACAGGGTCTCGCCCTTGGCGTGCTCGCCCATGAGGTAGATGGACGGGTACTTCATCGTGACCTTGGATCCGATGTTGCCGTCGATCCACTCCATGGTCGCGCCCTCAGCGGCCGTGGCACGCTTCGTGACCAGGTTGTAGACGTTGTTCGACCAGTTCTGGATGGTCGTGTACCGCACACGCGCGTTCTTCTTGACGATGATCTCGACGACCGCGGAGTGCAGCGAGTCCGACTTGTAGATCGGCGCGGTGCAGCCCTCGATGTAATGCACGTAGCTGCCCTCGTCGGCGATGATCAGCGTCCGCTCGAACTGGCCCATGTTCTCGGTGTTGATCCGGAAGTAGGCCTGCAGCGGGATCTCCACGTGCACGCCGGGCGGCACGTAGACGAAGGAGCCACCGGACCACACGGCCGTGTTCAGCGCCGCGAACTTGTTGTCGCCGGACGGGATGACCGTGCCGAAGTACTCCTCGAAGAACTCGGGGTGCTCGCGCAACGCGGTGTCGGTGTCCATGAAGATGACACCCTGCGCCTCGAGTTCCTCGTTGATCTGGTGGTAGACCACCTCGGACTCGTACTGCGCGGCGACGCCGGAGACGAGGCGCTGGCGCTCGGCCTCGGGGATGCCGAGCTTCTCGTAGGTGTTCTTGATGTCGTCCGGCAGGTCTTCCCAGGTCTGGGCCTGCTTCTCGGTCGAGCGGACGAAGTACTTGATGTTCTCGAAGTCGATCTCGGAGAGGTCGGCGCCCCACGTCGGCATGGGCTTGCGCTCGAACAGCTGCAGGGCCTTGAGGCGCCGCTGCAGCATCCAGTCCGGTTCGCTCTTCAGCGCGGAGATGTCGGCCACGACCTCGGTGGAGATACCGCGGCGCGCTGAGGCGCCGGCGACGTCGCCGTCGTGCCATCCGAACTCGTATTGGCCGAGTCCGGCGAGCTCTGGGCGATCGATCAGGATGTCTGACATGTGTCCCTCTTTCCTCCCTGGAGACAACCACCGGATGGAGGTCGTCATTCCCTCCCGTGGGACGCGCCTGATCGGAGCGGGTTGGGGAGGGGATGTGCGGGCGGCTTCTTCGCGAACCTACAATGTTCTTGAACCATGGCGCTTCTCGCGCGCACCGTGAACCTCATAATCCTACAGCTTCCTGTGGGTTGTGGGTGAGGACGGTGCATACCGTCGCCGTGGCCACCGCGAACCGAAGGACCGACCCGTGTCAGACCACTCCAAGACCGCCAGTCGCGCGACGCCGCCGCGCAGCCTCCCCGAGCGGGTGCGCGCCACGCGGTTCTGGCAGTGGTTGCCGACGACGATCGACAAGCGGGTGCGGGTCGTCGCCTGGTTCTCGTTCGCGTTCCAGCTCGTCCTCATCGGCACCGGTGGAGCCGTCCGCTTGACCGCTTCCGGTCTCGGTTGCCCCACCTGGCCTCGCTGCACGGACGACTCGTTCGTGAACACGCCGGAGATGGGGATCCACGGGATCATCGAGTTCGGCAACCGTCTGCTGACGTTCGTCCTGGCGATCATCGTGATCGCCGCGTTCCTCGCGGTCATCCGCATGCGTCGGCAGCGGCCGGACCTCTTCCGACTGACCCTGCTCCAGGGGCTGTCCATCCCGGCACAGGCCGTCCTCGGCGGTATCACCGTGCTCACCGGCCTGAACCCGTACGTGGTGGGGCTGCACTTCGTCATCTCGATCGTCCTGGTCGCCCTCGCGACGATGCTCGTCCACCGGGTCTACCGCGGGCCCCGTGGCGCGGTGAAGGTCATGCCCGGTTGGTACCTCGGCGTCGTCCACCTCACGAGCCTGTTCGTGGCTGTGACGGTCGTCTTCGGCATCCTGACCACGGGCTCGGGACCCCACGCCGGCGACAACTCCAAGGAGGTGCCCGCTCCGCGGAACGGCTTCGACCCGGAGTTCCTGCAGCACCTCCACAGCTGGCCCGCCTACGCGACGCTCGCGGGCACCGTCGTCCTCCTCATCGGGGCGATCGTGCTCGGCGCACGCCGAGGGTCGCGCGGCGTCCGCACCGCGGTCACCACACTCCTCGCGGTCGAAGTCGCGCAGATCGTCGTGGGACTCACCCAGGCGCGCCTCGGACTCCCCGAGGTGCTGGTCGGGCTGCACATGGTGCTCGCCGGACTCCTCGTCGCCGCGATGACCTGGGTCGTCCTGCAGCAGCGGATCCCGGTGCGGACGGCGTCGAACGACGAGCGTCCGGTCTCCCTCAGCGCCGCGCGCTGACTCCGCCGCGTCGTCGACGACGGGTCGACGCGCGCCGCTGGAGGTGCTGCCCTCGGACGACGGCTCAGAGCATCCCGACGGCGGTCACGCGGACCACGGCCGTGCCGGTCTCGTCGGAGGCGTCGAGGTCGATGACGGCAGCGATCCCCCAGTCGTGGTCACCGGCCGGGTCGGCGAACACCTGGCGCACGCGCCAGACTCCCCCGGCATCGCCGACGGGGCGTTCGTCCTCGTCGTCGATCACGAGGAGGGCAGGGCTCCGCGCCGCGGCTCCCGTCGGCAACTCGCCGTGCTCCTCGAAGTAGGGGTCCATGGCATCGGCCCAGGCGTCGGCGTCGAATCCCGCAGAGGCGTCGAGCTCGCCGAGCGCGTCGTATTGCTCCAGGGAGGCGAGCTGGACCCGGCGGAAGAGTTCGTTCCGGACCAGGACCGTGAACGCACGCCGGTTCGCGAGCACGCTGCGCGGTGTCGGCGGGAGTGCGTGGACGGCCTCGGCATGCCGTTCCGGATCCGGGTGGGAGAGTTCCTCCCACTCGTCGAGCAAGCTCGAGTCGACCTGGCGGACGAGTTCGCCGAGCCACTCGATGAGGTCCTGGAGTTCCTCGTCCTTGAATTCGTCCGGGACACTCTGGCGGATCGCCCGGAAGGCGTCCGACAGATAGCGCAGGACGAGCCCCTCAGACCTCGACAGGCTGTAGAACGACACGAACTCGCTGAAGTTCAGCGCCCGCTCGATGAAGTCGCGGACGACCGCCTTCGGGCGGAGCTCGAGGTCGAGTGCCCAGGGCTGGGCGGCGGTGTAGCTGGTGAACGCCGCCTCGAGGAGCTCTGCGAGTGGCTTCGGGTGGGTGACCTGTTCGAGGAGCTCCATGCGCTGGTCGTACTCGATCCCCTCGGCCTTCATCGCCTGCACGGCCTCGCCCCTGGCGAGGTGCTGCTGGGCCATCACGATCTGACGGGGGTCGTCGAGGGTCGACTCCACCACCGAGATGACGTCGAGTGCGAAGCCGGGTTCCGCCGGGTCGAGGAGCTCGAACGCCGCGAGGGCGAAGGGTGAGAGTGGGGCGTTGAGGGCGAAGTTGGGCTGCAACTCGACCGTGAGACCGATGACGACCTCACCCGTGTCGGGATCGGTGGTCTGGGTGATCACGCCGGCGGTGCGCAGCGTGCGATAGATCTCGAGCGCGCGTCTGGCGAGGGCGAAGCGTCTGGCGCGCGGTTCGTGGTTGTCGAACACGAGCGAACGGATGGTGCCGAAGCTGTCGCCGCCACGCGCGATGACACTGAGCATCATCGCGTGGGTGAGCTGCATGTGGCTCGTCAGCGTCTCCGGTTCGGCCGAGACCAGCCGTTGGAAACTGGGCTCTCCCCATGACACGAAGCCTTCGGGTGCCTTCTTGCGGATGATCTTGCGGCGCTTCTTCGGGTCGTCGCCGGCCTTCTCGATCAGTTTGAGGTTCTCGGTCTCGTGCTCGGGTGCCTGCACCACCACGGTGCCCGCGGTGTCGTACCCCGCTCGACCCGCTCGCCCGGCGATCTGGTGGAACTCCCTCGCGTTCACCTGCCGCATCTTCGTGCCGTCGTACTTCGTGAGCGCGGTGAACAGGACGGTACGGATCGGGACGTTGATCCCGACCCCGAGGGTGTCGGTCCCGCAGATGACCCGGAGGAGGCCCCGTTGCGCCAGTTGCTCGACGAGGCGTCGGTACTTCGGTAGCATGCCGGCGTGGTGCACGCCGATACCGCTGCGGACGAGTCGGGACAGGGTCGTGCCGAACGCGGTGCTGAACCGGAAGTCACCGATGGCCGCGGCGATCTCGTCGCGCTGCTCCCGCGTGACGACCTTGAGGCTCGTCAACGCCTGCGCCCGCTCGAGCGCGGCCGCCTGGGCGAAGTGCACGATGTAGACGGGCGCCTGGCCGGTGTGGAGGAGATCCTCCACCGTTTCGTGGATCGGCGTCGTCGCGTAGGAGAAGTGCAACGGCACGGGGCGTTCGACGCCCGTCACGACGGCGGTCTCGCGGCCGGTGCGGCGCTCGAGGTCGGCCGCGAGTTCGCCGACGTCTCCGAGCGTCGCGGACATCAGGATGAACTGGGTGTCCGGCAACGTGAGCAGCGGGACCTGCCAGGCCCAACCCCGATCCGGGTCGGCGTAGAAGTGGAACTCGTCCATCACGACCTGGTCGATGCCCGCATCGGTGCCGTGTCGCAACGCCAGGTTGGCCACGATCTCCGCGGTGCAGCAGACGATCGGCGCGTCGGCGTTCACCGAGGAGTCGCCGGTGACCATCCCGACGTTCTCCGCGCCGAACATCTCGACGAGGGCGAAGAACTTCTCGCTGACGAGTGCCTTGATGGGGGCCGTGTAGTAACTGCGTCGGCCGGAACTCAACGCGGCGAAGTGCGCGCCTGCGGCGACGAGGCTCTTCCCGGTGCCCGTGGGCGTGGACAGGATGACGTTGGCGCCGTCGACGATGCCGATGAGCGCCTCCTCCTGGGCCGGGTAGAGGCTGAGACCGCCGGCTTCGGCCCAGGAGACGAACCGGTCGAAGACGATGTCGGGGCTCTCCCCCATCGCAGCGATCAGCCGGCCACGTTCCGCTGCGTCAGCCACCGGGTCAGAACGGGAGCAGCGGGTCGATGCCGACGGCGAGGAACAGCAGGGTCAGGTAGGTGATCGAACCGTGGAACACGCGCATGGGCGAGACGTGCTCGTGGCGGATCGCCAGGTTGTAGAGGCGGTGGGTCTCGTAGACGAACCAGCCGCCGGACAGGAGGGCGACCGCACTGTAGAGCAGTCCCATGTCCGCCACGGGGATGAGCAGGAGGGAGCAGGCGACCGTGGCCCAGGCGTAGAGGATGACCTGCAGGCCGACCTGTGCCCGCCCGCGGACGACGGCGAGCATCGGTACGCCGACGGCCTGGTAGTCGCTCCGGTACTTCATGGACAGCGGCCAGTAGTGCGGCGGCGTCCACAGGAACACGACGGCGAACAGGATGATCGGTGCCCAGGTGAGCGAACCGGTGACGGCGGCCCAACCAATGACGACGGGGAAGCAACCGGCGATCCCGCCCCAGATGATGTTCTGCTGGGTGCGTCGCTTCAACCACAGGGTGTAGACGAACACGTAGAAGAGGATCGCGCCGACCGACAGCGAAGCGGCCAGCCAGTTGGTGGTGGCGAGGAGCCACACCGTCGACACGACGCCGAGCGTCCAGGCGAACACGAGGGCCTCGCGCGGCGTGACCTCGCCGGTCACGAGGGGGCGCTTCTTCGTGCGGTCCATCACCGCGTCGATGTCGCGGTCGATGTAGCAGTTGAACGCTGCGGCGGAGCCGGCGCTGAGCGCGCCGCCGATCACCGTCGCGATGACGAGCCACCAGTCCGGCAGGCCGCCCTTCGCGAGGATCATGACCGGGATCGTCGTCACCAGCAGCAGTTCCATGACCCGGGGCTTGGTGAGGGCGATGTACGCCTTCGCCTTGCGTCGGAAACCGAGCCTGGGGCTCGACACACGTTCTGCTACAGCGACGTCCATTGCTCCTCTAACGTTCGGTTCACCACGCACTGCTCGCCCGGTACGCGGTCCGCAGACGATTCTACGACACCGGCGAGGCGCACCGTACTCCGCGAGGGCGCTGCGCGCGGCTCACCGCCGGCAGGCTCGTCGGCAAGCTCTGTGACGTCGAAAGTCCACCCGTGTTCGCGCTGGTCGAACATCGACCGACAGCTGCGGTCTGTCGCTATGCTGGGAAGTGCTCGCCAGCCACTGTGCACGCGTGCGCCCCCTTCACCCAGTTCGAAGAGCGGTGTCGTGTGCTCGGACGCCGAAGACGACGTGGGCCGCGAACGTACAGAAGAAGGCTCGACCGCTCGTCGGCCTCCTGTTCCGATGAGAAGGGTCAGTATTCAGTGGCAGATCTGCAGTGGGAAAGCATTGACAGCAAAGCGGTCGATACGGCGCGCATCCTCGCCGCCGACGCGGTCGAGAAGGTCGGCAACGGCCACCCGGGGACGGCGATGAGTCTCGCCCCCGCCGCATACCTCCTGTTCCAGAAGGTCATGCGCCGCGACCCGAAGGACCAGGACTGGCTCGGGCGCGACCGCTTCGTGCTGTCGGTCGGGCACAGCTCGCTGACGCAGTACGTCCAGCTCTACCTCGGTGGCTATGGCCTCGAACTCTCCGACCTCGAGGCGCTCCGCACCTGGGGTTCGCTGACGCCCGGCCACCCGGAGTACGGGCACACCAAGGGTGTCGAGATCACCACCGGTCCGCTCGGCCAGGGCCTCGCATCCGCCGTCGGCTTCGCCTACGCGTCCCGTTTCGAGCGCGGCCTGTTCGACCCCGAAGCAGACGCCGGCACGAGCCCCTTCGACCACTTCGTCTACGTCATCGCGGGTGACGGCGACCTGCAGGAGGGTGTGACGAGCGAGGCCTCCTCGCTCGCCGGCCACCAGCAGCTCGGCAACCTCATCGCGATCTACGACTCCAACCAGATCTCGATCGAGGACGACACCAACATCGCCTTCACCGAGGACGTCAAGGCTCGCTACGAGGCGTACCACTGGCACGTCCAGGTCGTCGACTGGAAGCAGACCGGCGAGTACGTCGAAGACGTCCACGCGCTGAACGACGCGATCGAGGCAGCCAAGGCCGAGACCGAGAAGCCGTCGCTGATCATCCTCAAGACGATCATCGGCTGGCCGGCTCCCAAGAAGCAGAACACTGGCAAGATCCACGGCTCCGCACTGGGTGCCGAGGAACTCGCCGCCGTCAAGGAGGTCCTCGGGTTCGACCCCGAGCAGAGCTTCGTCGTCGCCGACGAAGTCATCGAGCACACCCGCAAGGCGATCGACCGTGGTGCCGAGGCCCGTGCCGAGTGGCAGCAGGCGTTCGACGCCTGGGCCGCGGCCAACCCCGAGCGTGCTGCGCTGCTCTCGCGTCTCGAGACCGGCGAACTCCCCGAGGGCGTCGAGTCCGCACTGCCCGTCTTCGAGGCAGGCAAGGACGTCTCCACGCGCGCCGCTTCCGGCAAGGTGCTCAACGCCCTCGGCCCGGTCATCCCCGAACTCTGGGGCGGCTCGGCCGACCTCGCCGAGTCGAACAACACCACCATCGAGGGCGGTGCGTCGTTCATCCCGAGCGAGCACTCCACCCACGAGTGGACCGGCAACCCGTACGGACGCGTCCTGCACTTCGGTATCCGTGAGCACGCGATGGCCGCCATCCTCAACGGCATCGTCCTCCACGGACCCACCCGCGCGTTCGGTGGCACCTTCCTCATCTTCAGCGACTACATGCGTCCGGCCGTCCGTCTGGCCGCGCTCATGAACGTGCCGTCCATCTTCGTGTGGACCCACGACTCCGTCGCCCTGGGTGAGGACGGCCCGACGCACCAGCCGATCGAGCAGCTCGCCTCGCTCCGTGCCATCCCGAACCTCGCCGTCGTGCGACCGGGTGACGCGAACGAAGTCGCCTACGCCTGGCTGGAGATCCTCAAGCGCCGCGGCGGCCCCACCGGCATCGCGCTGACCCGTCAGAACATCCCGGTGTTCGAGCGAGGCACGGGCGACGCGTCCGGCGAGACCTTCGCCGCCGCGTCCAACGTCTCGAAGGGTGCGTACGTGCTCGCCGAGGCGCCGAACGGCACGCCCGACGTCATCCTCATCGCGACGGGTTCCGAGCTCCAGCTCGCCGTCGAGGCCCGCGAGGTCCTCCGCGGCGAGGGCGTCAACGCCCGCGTCGTCTCGGTCCCCGCGCTCGAGTGGTTCGAGGAGCAGTCCGCCGAGTACCGCGAGTCCGTCCTGCCGAAGGCCGTCACCGCGCGCGTCTCCGTCGAGGCGGGTCTCGGCCTGACCTGGAAGAGCATCGTCGGCGACGCCGGCCGCACCGTGTCGATCGAGCACTTCGGTGCCTCCGCCGACTACAAGACGCTGTTCCGTGAGTTCGGCATCACCACGGAGGCAGTCGTCTCCGCAGCACACGAGACGCTCGGCAAGTAGCCCGGGCGAAGGAGACAGAAGAACATGACTGAAACCCCAACCGCCCAGCTGTCAGCCGCCGGCGTCAGCATCTGGCTCGACGACCTCTCCCGCGGACGCATCCAGTCCGGTGGCCTCGAGCAGCTCATCGCCGACCGCAACGTCGTCGGCGTCACCACGAACCCGACCATCTTCGCCTCGGCGCTCAGCAACGGCGACGTCTACGCCGAGCAGGTCGCCCAGCTGGCCGCAGCAGGCAAGGACGTCACCGAGGCGGTCTTCGAGATCACCACCGACGACGTCGCGTCCGCGTCGAAGATCTTCCGTGGCGTCTACGACGCCTCCGGCGGGTACGACGGCCGGGTCTCGATCGAGGTCGAGCCGGGCTTCGCCCACGACGCCGCTGCCACGATCGAGCAGGCCAAGGCCCTCTGGACCAAGGTCAACCAGCCCAACGCGATGATCAAGATCCCCGCGACCGTCGAAGGTCTCGAGGCCATCACCGCGGTCATCGGCGCCGGCATCAGCGTCAACGTCACCCTGATCTTCAGCCTCACGCGCTACCGCGAGGTGATCAACGCCTTCCTGACCGGTCTCGAGCAGGCCAAGGCGGCTGGGCACGACCTCTCGACGATCCACTCGGTCGCCTCCTTCTTCGTGTCGCGCGTCGACACGGAGATCGACAAGCGTCTCGAGGCCGTCGGCACCCCCGAAGCGGCCGCGCTGAAGAGCAAGGCCGGCGTCGCCAACGCCCAGCTGGCCTACCAGGTCTTCGAGCAGGAGTTCGCGAGCGAGCGGGCCACCGCCCTCCTCGAGGCCGGCGCCAACAAGCAGCGTCCGCTCTGGGCCTCGACGGGCGTCAAGTCCGCCGACCTCCCCGACACGCTCTACGTGACCGAGCTCGTCGCCGACGGTGTCGTCAACACCATGCCGGAGAAGACGCTCGAGGCGACCTTCGACCACGGCGTCATCACCGGCGACACCGTCACCGGCTCCTACGCAGCGGCCAACGAGGTCCTCGACGCGATCGCCGCGCAGGGTGTGTCCTACGACGAGGTCACCGAGCTCCTCGAACGCGAGGGCGTCGAGAAGTTCATCGTCTCCTGGAACGAGTTGCTCGAGACGGTGAAGACGGCGCTGGAGGCCTCCAAGTGAGCTTCAAGATCCACGTGAGCGGTGCGGCCGAGGCCGCCGTCGCGTCGGTCGTCCCGACGCTCGTCAGCGACCTCGTCGCATCGCGGATCACCGACCAGGACCCCACCCTGTGGGGTCCTGCAGCCGAGGCCGAGGCGTCCAAGCGCCTCGGCTGGGTGCAGGCGGTCTCCGTCTCCCGCCCGCTCGTCGAGCCGATCCTCGCTCTGCGCGAGCAGTTCAACGACCAGGGTGTCGACCACATCGTCCTCGCGGGCATGGGCGGATCCTCCCTCGCACCCGAGGTCATCACGGGCACCCTCGGGGGCCACCTGACGGTGCTCGACTCGACCGCACCCGGTCAGGTGCTCTCGGCTCTCGCGGACCGCCTCGAGACCTCCGTGCTCGTCGTCTCCTCGAAGTCCGGCTCCACGGTGGAGACCGACAGCCAGCGACGTGCCTACGAGGCTGCGTTCACGGCGGCCGGCATCGACCCCGCCGGTCGGATCGTCATCGTCACCGACCCGGGCTCGCCGCTCGAGGCGGCGGCGAACGAGGCGGGTTACCGCATCTTCAACGCCGACCCGAACGTGGGCGGCCGCTACAGCGCGCTCACCGCGTTCGGTCTCGTCCCCTCCGGTCTCGCCGGGGTCGACATCGGTGCGCTGCTCGACGAAGCCGACGCCGTGCTCGGTGAGCTGGCCATCGACGACGCGTCGAACCCGGGGCTCATCCTCGGCGCGGCGCTCGGCGGTACCGTCCCGCTGCGCGACAAGGTCGGACTCATCACCGACGGCACGCACATCGTCGGTTTCCCCGACTGGGCCGAGCAGCTCATCGCCGAATCCACCGGCAAGTCCGGTCGCGGACTCCTGCCGGTCGTGCTCAACCCGCTCGCACCCGAGTTGGAGTCGAAGCCGTCCGATCTGCAGATCGTGCGGATCGTCGACGACGCCCACGAGTTCCACCTGCTCCCCCGCGACCGTCACGAGGGCGAGATCCTCGTGAGCGGCAGCCTGGGCGCGATGATGCTCGTGTGGGAGTACGCCACCGTGATCGCCGGTCGCCTCATCGGCATCGACCCGTTCGATCAGCCCGACGTCGAGTCGGCGAAGGTCGCCACGCGCGGGCTGCTCGACAACCGCCCGGAGCCTGAGGCACCCGCCTTCGTCGCCGACGGTATCGAGGTCCGCGGGACGACCGACCTCCTGGATGGCGTGACCACCCTGTCCGGTGCCGTCGAGGCACTGCTCGCAAGGCTCCCGGAGGACGGCTACGTCGCGATCCAGGGCTACGTCGACCGCCTCGCCTCGCCCCAGCTCGAGAGCATCCGCGACCTCGTCGCGGCGAAGGCCGGTCGCCCCACCACCTTCGGTTGGGGTCCGCGCTTCCTGCACTCGACGGGTCAGTACCACAAGGGCGGCCCGGCGAACGGCGTGTTCCTGCAGATCACCGAGACGGCGCCCGTCGACCTGGAGATCCCGGAACGACCGTTCACCTTCGGCCAGCTCATCGAGGCCCAGGCGGGTGGCGACGCCCGCGTCCTCGCCGAGCACGGTCGTCCGGTCCTCACGTTGACCCTCACGTCGCCGGACCAGAACATCGTCACCCTCTTCGACGCCGTCAACGACTAACGCGTCACTGCACAAGGAGCTTCATGTCCCCGGTGGAAATCACCCCGGAGTCCAACCCGCTGCGGGTTGACTCCGATCGGCGCCTCAATCGGATCGCCGGTCCGAGCGGCCTCATCATCTTCGGTGTGACAGGCGACCTGTCCCGCAAGAAGTTGATGCCGGCCGTGTACGACCTCGCGAACCGGGGGCTGCTGCCCCCAGGGTTCTCGCTCGTCGGGTTCGCCCGACGGGACTGGGAGGACCAGGACTTCATGGAGGTCGTCCACGACTCGGTGAAGCAGTACGCCCGCACGGAGTTCCGTGAGGACGTCTGGAATCAGCTCGCGCAGGGCATCCGCTTCGTCCCCGGCGAGTTCGGGGACGACGCGGCCTTCGAGAAGCTGAAGGCCACCATCGAGGAGCTGGACGCGGATCGCGGAACGATGGGCAACCACGCGTTCTACCTGTCGATCCCCCCGAAGGCCTTCCCCCAGGTGACCGAGCAGTTGCGTCGATCCGGCCTCGCGGAGCCCGCGGACGGGCAGTGGCGTCGTGTCGTCATCGAGAAGCCCTTCGGGAGTGACCTGAAGACGGCTCGCGAGCTGAACGACATCGTGCAGTCCGTGTTCCCGTCGGATTCGATCTTCCGGATCGACCACTACCTCGGCAAGGAGACCGTCCAGAACATTCTGGCGCTCCGGTTCGCCAACCAGCTCTACGAGCCCATCTGGAACGCCAACTACGTCGACCACGTCCAGATCACCATGGCCGAGGACATCGGCGTCGGGGGTCGTGCCGGGTACTACGACGGCATCGGCGCGGCGCGCGACGTCATCCAGAACCACCTGCTGCAGCTGCTCGCGCTCACGGCCATGGAGGAGCCCATCTCCTTCAACGCCTCGGATCTCCGCGCGGAGAAGGAGAAGGTCCTCGCGGCCGTCCGCCTGCCGGACGACCTCGGCGCGGCGACCGCCCGTGGGCAGTACGCCGGTGGCTGGCAGGGCGGTGAGCATGTGCTCGGCTTCCTCGACGAGGACGGGATGAACCCCGCCTCGACGACGGAGACCTACGCGGCCATGCGTCTCGACATCAACACGCGACGATGGGCCGGCGTGCCGTTCTACCTCCGTGCAGGCAAGCGCCTCGGGCGTCGTGTCACGGAGATCGCCGTCGTGTTCAAGCGCGCTCCGCAGTACCTGTTCGCCGAGAGCCAGACCTCGGCGCTCGGGCAGAACGCGCTCGTCATCCGGGTCCAGCCCGACGAGGGTGTCACGATCCGTTTCGGCTCGAAGGTTCCAGGGGCCGGAACCCAGGTCCGCGACGTGACCATGGACTTCGGGTACGGACACGCCTTCACCGAGGCGAGCCCCGAAGCGTACGAACGACTCATCCTCGACGTCCTCCTGGGCGACCCCCCGCTCTTCCCCCGTCACGAGGAGGTCGAGCTCTCCTGGAAGATCCTCGACCCCATCGAGGAGTACTGGGCGGCACAGGACCAGCCGCTCGAGCAGTACGCTCCCGGCACCTGGGGGCCGTCCTCCGCCGACGACCTCATGACCCGCGACGGACGCACCTGGAGACGACCATGATCGTAGACCTGCCAGACACCACCACCAGCAAGCTGTCGAAGGCGCTCGTCACCATCCGCGAGGATGGCGGCGCGGTCGCCCTCGGTCGCGTGCTCACCCTGGTCATCTCCACGCGCCTCGGCGCGGAGGAGGAGGCCATCGAGGCCGCCAACGAGGCCTCGCGCGAGCACCCGATGCGCGTCATCGTCCTCTCCACGGAGCACGACGACAACGACTCCACGATCGGAGACCGGCTCGACGCCCAGATCCGCGTCGGCGGCGACGCCGGCGCGAGCGAGGTCGTCATCCTCCGCGCCTACGGTGCGGTGGCCGAGAACGAGGAGAGCCTCGTCACCGGCCTGCTGCTGCCCGACGCCCCCGTCGTGGCCTGGTGGCCGGGTGAGGCGCCGGAGCGCGTCTCGACCTCCCCGATCGGCCGCATCGCCCAGCGTCGCATCACCGACGCGTCCGCGGCGGCGGACACCCACGCCGCCCTGCGCGGCCGTGCGGCCAACTATGCCCCGGGCGACACCGACTTCGCCTGGACCCGACTCACCCTGTGGCGCGCGCAGCTCGCTGCCGTGTTGGACCAGCCTCCGTACGAGCCGGTCACGGCCATCGAGGTGTCCGGTGCCTCCGACTCGCCGTCGACCGAACTCCTGGCAGCGTGGCTGCAGCTCCAGCTGCAGGTCGACGTCACCCACGAGCTCAGCATGGCCCACGGCTCCAGTGGCATCCACGGGGTCCGACTGACGCGCGCCTCCGGCAACGTCGTCCTCGAGCGCCCCGTGCCCGACATCGCGACGCTCATCCAGCCCGGTCAGCCGACGCACGACCTGTCCCTCCCCCGTCGTAGTCTGCGCGACTGCCTC
This sequence comes from Plantibacter sp. Leaf1, assembly GCF_001421315.1. NCBI lineage: Bacteria > Bacillati > Actinomycetota > Actinomycetes > Micrococcales > Microbacteriaceae > Plantibacter > Plantibacter sp. Leaf1. Next base: position 216,936 of record NZ_LMJX01000002.1, read on the forward strand.
GCGGAGGAGCTGCGGACGCTCGACCCGGACGTGCTGTACGGCCAGGTCATCACCGTCGGCCTCCCCGGACTCGGCGAGCCGGTCACGCTGCGCGCTCGGACGAGCTGATGCCGACCGAGCGACGCGTCCTCGTCTATCAGGACCGCGACCAACTGACGACCTCGGTCGCCAAACGGTTCCTGTCCCGGACCCGCGAACTCCTGGAGTCCCAGGACACCGTGCACGTGGTCCTCACCGGCGGAACGGTCGGGACCGGCACGCTCGCCGCGGTCGCCGTGTCGAAGGATCGCGACCGGGTCGACTGGTCCCGGGTACACCTCTGGTGGGGAGACGAACGGTGGGTCGCGCGCGACGATGCCGATCGGAACGAGCTGCAGGCTCGGGAGGCGCTCCTCGACAGCCTGCTGGGTCTCCCCGAGCGCGCTCTCGTCGCTGAGCACGTGCACGGCTACCCGGCGCCGGAGGACGGGATCGACCTCGACACGGCCGCGGTCCGGTACGCGGACGAGCTCCGTCGGTTCGCGAAGCCCGGAGAATCCCATCCGCGGTTCGACATCACCTTCCTCGGGGTCGGCCCCGACGGCCACATCGCATCGCTCTTCCCGGAACGTGCGGAGGTCTCGGTGACGGACACCTCGGTCGTCCCGGTCCGGAACTCCCCCAAGCCGCCGGCCGAGCGGTTGAGCCTCACGCGTCCGGCGATCAACTCGTCTGTCCGGGTCTGGCTCGTCCTCGCCGGGACCGACAAGGCCTCCGCCTTGGGGCTCGCCCTCGCCGGCGCGAGCTACAACGAGGTTCCTGCCGCCGGGGCAAAGGGTCGGAAACGGACGGTCTTCTTCGTCGACCAGGAGGCCGCCGCCGAGGTCCCCGACTCGTTGATCCTGCCGGAGTACTAGACAGCACAGCGGGCGCGTCGACAGGACCACGAAGAAAGGCCGTTCCCCCCGGGGAACGGCCTTTCTTCGTGGTCCTGGTGGTCGACGCTACTTCGACACGGTGCCGCGGCGTGCACGGAGCTGCTGCAGCGCTTCTTCGAGCAACTCCTCGGCCTCGGCCTCGGTGCGACGCTCCTTCACGTACGCGAGGTGGGTCTTGTAGGGCTCCAGCTTCGCGACCTCGGGCGGGTTCGCCTTGTCTCGTCCGGCGGGGAGGCCGGAGGTCGGGCAGTCGATCGTCTCCGGGATCTCCTCGTCCGGGACGTTCGCCGCGAAGTGACGGATCGTCTCGTTGCCGAGGGCGTCCCAGTAGGAGATGGCGATGCGGTCCGCGTGGTAGCCGTGGTCCTGTTCGCCCATGGGACCAGCGCCGACGCGTGATCCCCTGATTGCGCTTCCGCCTGATGCCATGGTGTGTTCTCTTTCTCGTGCTGTCGAGAGCGGTCGGATGTTTGGTGGAGTGCGGCCCGCTGGCGGGCGTCGCGGCCGACTACGCGGCGGCGAACTTCGTCAGCAGCCCGATCACGACGATGCAGGCGCCCCAGGTGAGGCCGAGGATGACGGTGAAGCGGTTCAGGTTGCGTTCAGCGACGCCGGAGGAGCCGAGGTTGCTGGAGGACCCGCCGCCGAACATGTCGGAGAGTCCGCCGCCGCGGCCCTTGTGCAGCAGGATCAGGAAGGTGAGCAGGAGGCTGGTGATGCCGAGCAGCACCTGCAGGATGACCTGGAGAATCTCCACGTGAGACCTTTCGCATTCGCGTTCAGAGGGGCTGAACCGCCGTCCAGTATACCTCGACGATGAAACGGTCACGGCTCGGCCCGCGGCTGGTGCCGCGGACCGAGCCGTCCTGGCGTGTCAGGTGTCGGAGCCCGTCACAGACCGACGTGCTGCGAGAACCGGGCGATACCGGCGAACTCCTCCGCGAGCAGACTCGCGCCGCCGACGAGCGCGCCGTCGACGTCGGGCTCGCGCATGAAACCGGCGATGTTCGACGCCTTCACGGAGCCGCCGTACAGGATGCGCGTGCGCTGTGCGGCCTCGTCTCCGAGGACCTCGGCGAGCGTGCTGCGCAGTGCTGCCGCGACCTGCTGCGCCTGGTCGGGCGTCGCCGCCTGTCCGGACCCGATGGCCCAGACCGGCTCGTACGCCACGACGATGTCGGCATCGCGACCGAGTCCGTCGATCGCCGCGCGGAGCTGCGCGACGGGGACCGCGGAGGGGCCGTGCTGTTCGAGGTCTTCGGCCGTCTCACCGATGCAGATGACGGGGACGAGACCGTGTCGCACGGCGGCAGCCGTCTTGGCCCGGACGAGCTCGTCGGTCTCATTGTGGAGCGTCCGACGTTCGGAGTGGCCGACGAGGACGTACGCGCAATCGAGCTTTGCGAGGAACGCGCCGGAGATCTCGCCGGTGTAGGCGCCCGAGTCGTGCTGGGAGAGGTCCTGAGCACCGTACGCGAGCTTGAGCTTGTCGGCTGCGACGATCGTCTGGACGGAGCGGAGATCGGTGAACGGGGGGAAGATCGCCACCTCGGCGTCGGCATAGTCGTGCTTGCCGTCCTTCAGCGTCCAGTCGAGCTTCTGGACGAGGGCGATGGCCTGGAGGTGATCCAGGTTGAGCTTCCAGTTGCCGGCGATGAGGGGCACACGCGTGCGCCCGGGGGTTACTGCTGCCATCCGAGGACCTCCAGTCCAGGCAGACGCTTGCCCTCGAGGAACTCGAGGCTTGCGCCGCCACCAGTTGAGATGTGACCGAACTGGTCATCATCGAAGCCGAGCGCGCGGACCGCTGCGGCCGAGTCACCGCCACCGACGACGCTGAGGCCGTCCGTGCGGGTGAGTGCTTCCGCGACCGCGCGAGTGCCGGCGGCGAAGGGGGCCAGCTCGAACACGCCCATCGGACCGTTCCAGAACACCGTCTTCGATCCGGCCACGATCTCGGCGAACGCCTTGGCGGTGTCGGGTCCGATGTCGAGTCCCAGACCCTTCGCGCCGAACGGGGTGTCCTCGATGCGGTCAGCCGGGCGGACGACGTGCTCGGCGTCGGCGCTGAACCCGGCCGCGACGACGACGTCCGTCGGCAGCACGATGGTGACGCCGAGTTCCTCCGCCTTCGCGAGGTAGCCGCGGACCGTGTCGATCTGGTCGGCCTCGAGCAGGCTCGATCCGACCGAGTGGCCCTGTGCCGCCAGGAAGGTGAAGAGCATGCCGCCCCCGATGAGCAAGGAGTCGACGCGAGGGAGCAGGTGGCCGATGACGCCCAGCTTGTCGGACACCTTCGAGCCGCCGAGGACGACCGTGTACGGCCGCTCGGGGGTCTCGGTCAGGCGATCGAGGACTTCGAGTTCGGTGGAGATGAGCAGACCCGCTGCGCTCGGGAGGAGCTTCGCGAGTTCGTACACGCTCGCCTGCTTGCGGTGCACGACGCCGAAGCCGTCTGAGACGACCACATCGCCGAATGCGGCGAGCTTCGCGGCGAACGCCTCGCGCTCGCCGGCGTCCTTGCTGGTCTCGGCCGAGTTGAACCGCAGGTTCTCGAGCAGCACGACGTCGCCGTCGGTCTGGGCGGCGACGGCATCGCTCGCGGCGCTTCCGACGGTGTCGGCAGCGAAGGTCACCGGCTTGCCGAGGAGTTCCGACAGGCGCTGAGCGACGGGGGCGAGGCTGTACTTCGCGTCCGGCGATCCGTCGGGGCGTCCGAGGTGCGAGACGATGACGACGCGAGCGCCCTGGTTGATGAGCGCGTTCAGGGTGGGGAGCGCCGCGCGGATGCGTCCGTCGTCGGTGATGACGCCGTCCTTGAGCGGGACGTTCAGGTCGAGGCGGACGACAGCACGACGGCCGCCGAGGGCTCCGAGCGAGTCGAGGGTGCGAAGGGTCATGGAGAAGGTCTTTCTTGCACTGAGCCGACGGCCGCCGAGGAAGCCGAACGGGCGCCCTGAAGCTGGTTCAGGACGCCCGTTCGGACCATGCGGTGTCTGGCTGCTCTGGTGAGGAGGTGGTCAGACCGCCGGTGGTTAGAGGCGGTCCGCGACGTACTCGGTGAGGTCGACGAGGCGGTTGGAGTAACCCCACTCGTTGTCGTACCAGGAGGCGACCTTGACCTGCGTGCCGATGACCTTGGTGAGGCCGGCGTCGAAGATCGAGGAGTGCGGGTCGGTCACGATGTCGCTCGAGACGATCGGGTCCTCGGTGTACTTGAGGATGCCCTTGAGCGGACCCTCTGCGGCGGTCTTGTAGGCCGCGTTGATCTCCTCGACCGTGGCCGGGTTGGTCAGCTCGACCGTGAGGTCCGTGATGGAACCGGTCGGGACCGGAACGCGCAGGGCGTAGCCGTCGAGCTTGCCGACGAGCTCCGGGATGACGAGGCCGAGTGCCTTGGCTGCACCGGTCGACGTCGGGATGATGTTGACGGCCGCAGCGCGTGCACGACGGAGGTCGCTGTGCGGGCCGTCCTGCAGGTTCTGGTCGGCGGTGTAGGCGTGGACCGTGGTCATGAGGCCACGCTCGATGCCGAAGTTGTCGAGCAGCACCTTGGCGAGCGGCGCGAGGCAGTTCGTGGTGCAGGACGCGTTGGAGATGATGTCGTGCGTCGCGGCGTCGTAGGTGCCCTCGTTCACGCCGAGGACGATGGTCGCGACGTCGCTACCGGTGGCGGGAGCGGAGACGAGGACCTTCTTGGCGCCGGCGGTGATGTGCTTGCGCGCGTCGTCGGACTTCGTGAAGCGGCCGGTCGACTCGATGACGATGTCGACACCCAGCTCGCCCCAGGGGAGGTCGGCGGGGTCGCGCTCGGCGAGGACGATGATGGGCTTGCCGTTGACGATGATCTTGTCGCCGTCGAGCTCGACCGTGGCGTCCAGACGACCCGTGATGGAGTCGTACTTCAGGAGGTGGGCGAGCGCCTTGTTGTCGGTGAGGTCGTTGACTGCGACGATCTCGAGGTCGCTGCCCTTGGCGAGGGCGGCGCGGAAGAAGTTGCGGCCGATGCGGCCGAAGCCGTTGATGCCGATCTTGACGGACACAGATGACTCCTGATACTGAGGCGCCAGACGGCGCGATTGTACGGTCTGCTCGGAGTGAGCGCCTCCTCGACTGAGGAGGAAGTGGTCCGTCCCGGCCCCAGGGACCGGGACGGACCGGTCTACTACGACAGTACCAGCAGGCCGTTGGTCTGCTTGCGCGCGACCTCGAAGCGTGCCTGGACGTCTGCCCAGTTGACGATGTTCCAGAACGCCTTCACGTAGTCGGCGCGGACGTTCTTGTAGTCCAGGTAGTACGCGTGCTCCCACACGTCGAGCAGCAGCAGCGGGACGGTGCCGGCCGGGAAGTTGCCCTGCTGGTCGAAGAACTGCTGGATGTTGATGCGCTGACCGAGGGTGTCCCAGGTGAGCGCAGCCCAACCGGAGCCCTGGACGCCGAGCGCGGCCGCGGTGAAGTGGGCCTGGAACTTGTCGAAGCTGCCGAAGTACTCGTCGACCGCCGACTCGAGCTCACCCGTCGGCTTGTCGCCGCCGTCCGGGGAGAGGTTGTTCCACCAGATGGTGTGGTTGACGTGGCCGCCGAGGTTGAACGCGAGGTCCTTCTCCAGCTTGTTGACGTTCGTGAAGTCGTTGGCGTCGCGCGCCTCTTCGAGCTTCACGAGGGCCGTGTTCGCACCGGCCACGTAGGTGGCGTGGTGCTTGTCGTGGTGGAGCTCCGTGATGGTCGCACTGATGTGCGGCTCGAGCGCGGTGTAGTCGTACGGCAATTCGGGCAGTGAGTAAACAGCCATGTTCTGTGTGATCTCCTCGTGTTGTCCCGTGCGCTGTCTGCACACGGCTCTGAGCGTCACGGCCCAGTCTAGCGAGCGGCAACCACGGCGAGACGGGGCTTGTTCCCAGGATGACGAACCGCGACGATACGTCGTCGGCGTCGAGCGACAGGCGGGATCAGTCCTCGTAGTCCGCCGGGAGGTTGGCGTCGGTGCCGGGGATGCCGAGATCGCTCGCGTGCTTGTCGGCCATGGCGAGCAGCCGACGGATGCGGCCCGCGATGGCGTCCTTGGTCATGGGCGGATCCGCGAAGTGCCCCAGCTCGTCCAGGCTGGCCTCGCGGTGGTCGAGGCGGAGCGCACCGGCGTACTGCAGGTGCTCGGGGACCTCGTCACCGAGGATCTCGAGCGCTCGCTCGACCCGCGCGCACGCGGCGACGGCGGCCTGTGCGGAACGACGGAGGTTGGCATCGTCGAAGTTGACCAGGCGGTTCGCGGTCGCGCGGACCTCCTTGCGTTGACGCATCTCCTCCCAGGACGTGACGGTGCCGGTGGCGCCCATGAGCGAGAGCATGCCGCTGATCGCGTCGCCCTCACGGATCACGACCCGGTGGATGCCACGGACCTCCCTGGCCTTCGCCGGGACGCCGATCCGACCCGCCGCGCCGACGAGGGCCATGGCCGACTCGTTCCCCGGGCACACGACGTCGAGCGAGGCGGAGCGGCCCGGATCCGTGAGCGAACCCGTCGCGAGGAACGCACCGCGCCAGACGGCGGAGAGCTCATCGCGCGAGCCGGTGGTCAGTCGGTTGGGGAGCCCACGCACCGCGCGACGGCGGGCGTCCAGGAGTCCTGTCTGGCGCGCCAGGGTCTCGCCCCCCTCGATGACCCGCACCACAAAGAGGGTCGGCTTACCGGAGCTGCCGGGGTTCTGCACGAGGATCTCGCTGCGGATCCCGTACAGTTCGCCGATGTCACGCCGCACGCGTTGCGCGAGGGTCGGGCTGTCGAGTTCCGCCTCGATGGCCACCCGTCCGGAGATCGTGTGCAGTCCGCCGGAGAAGCGGAGGAGCGAGGCGAGTTCGGCCGCACGGACCGAGTTGCGGGTCTCGCGGACGAGCGCCAGTTCGTTCTTGACGTCGGCGGTGAGGGCCACGGTGGTTCCTATCTGTCGTGATCGCGCCGTCGGAGTGCGGCGGCGATCCTGCATGTTCTCGATCCGGGGGCGTGGTGCACCCGGATCGCATGGGCTCGGACGCGGATGCGCCCGGCCCGATGGGCGTCATTCGCGCCCGAGGTCCCGATGCCGGACGTGCACGGCGACGCCGGACTGGCTGCGCAGCCGGTCGGCGAGTTCGAGCGCGACGGCGACCGAACGGTGCTTACCGCCGGTGCATCCGACGGCGATGGTGACGTGCCGCTTGTTCTCGCGTTGGTAGCCGGCCAGCACCGGCTCAAGGGCGTGCGCATAGCTCTCGAGGAACTCCGACGCACCCGGCTGGGAGAGGACGTACTCGCTGACCTCGGCGTCCTGGCCGCTCAACGCACGGAGCTCGGGAACCCAGAACGGGTTCGGGAGGAACCGCATGTCGGCGACGAGATCCGCGTCGGGCGGGAGCCCGTACTTGAAGCCGAAGCTCAACACGGTCACCTGCACGCCGGGCGTCTCCGCGCCGGCGAAGAGCTCGCGGGTGGTGGTGGCGAGTTGATGGATGTTGAGGTCGCTCGTGTCGATGATGACGTCGCTCGACTCCCGGATCTCGCTCAGGCGGTGCCGCTCGGCGACGATGCCGTCCAGGATCGTCCCCTCGCCCTGCAGCGGGTGCGGGCGGCGGACGGCTTCGAACCGGCGCACGAGTGCCGCATCGGTCGCCTCGAGGAAGATCATGCGGAGATGCGTGCCGCCTCGGAGCGCCGGGACGATCTCCTGCAGCTCGCTGAAGAAGTCGCGCCCGCGGACGTCCACGACCGCCGCGATCCGCGGCAGGCGAGAACCCGCGCGCTCGGCGAGGTCCACCAGAGGCCGGAGCATCTGTGGCGGCAGGTTGTCGACGACGTACCAGCCGAGATCTTCGAGAGCGTTCGCGACCGTGGAGCGGCCGGCGCCGGACATCCCGGTGACGATGAGCACTTCCTGCTGATGCTGCGGCTGGCCCGGGGTCATCGACACGCTTTCCTCGAAGGTTTGAAGTCCCAGCCTACCCATTCCTGGGGCCGGCCGAGGGCCCCGTGGAACCCGAGGCCAGGGCCTCGTACACGGTCGCCGCCAGTTTGCCGCCGATGCCCTTCACCTCCTCGATCTCCGCCGGTGTCGCGGTCTTCAGCCGTGCGACGGAGCCGAAGTGGCGCAGGAGCTCACGCACCTTCGCAGGGCCGAGCCCCGGGATCTCACCGAGGACGGTGGAGATGTCGCGCTTGCGCTTCTGGCGCTGGAAGCTGATGGCGAACCGGTGCGCCTCGTCGCGCACCCGCTGGAGGAGGAACAGCGACTCGCTCCCCCGCGGCAGGATCACCGGGTACGGGTCGTCCGGGAGCCAGATCTCCTCCAGTCGCTTCGCCAGCCCGCACAGGGTGATCCCGGTCAGACCCGACTCCTCGAGCGCGCGAGCGGCGGCCGCGACCTGCGGTTGCCCGCCGTCGACGATGAGCAACTGCGGCGGATAGGTGAACTTGCGCCGCTTGCGCTCCCCGGTCGTCTCGTCGACCGTCTCGACCGGTTCGCTCGACGTGAGGTGGGCGAGGCGACGCGACACGACCTGGTAGATCGAGTCGGTGTCGTCGGTGGACTCGGCGACACCGAAGCGACGGTATTCGTCCTTCCGGGAGAGTCCGTCCTCGAACACCACCATGGACGCGACGATGTTGGTACCGCTCAGGTGCGAGACGTCGAAGCACTCGATCCGCAGCGGCGCCTCGGTCATGCCGAGGGCGTCCCGGATGTCCTCGAGTGCCTGGGTCCTGGCCACGAAGTCGGAGCTGCGACGGGTCTTGTAGAGCATCAGGGCCTGTTTGGCGTTGACGACGGCGGTCTCCATGAGCGTCGCCTTCTCGCCACGCTGGGCGACCCGCACGGCGACCTTGGAACCGCGGCGCTCGGCGAGCCAGTCCTCGAGGCTGGCAGCGTCGTCGGGCAGCTCGGGAACGAGGACCTCGCGCGGGACATCGGGCCCGTTCGCGGCGGCGTAGACCCGCTGGACGACGCTGTCGACGAGTTCCGCCGTCGACATGTCGAGTTCCTTGTCGACGGTCCAGGAACGGACACCGCGGATGCGTCCGCCGCGCACGATGAACTGCTGGACGGACGCCGCGAGCTCGTCGTGGTCGATGCCGAAGAGGTCGGCGTCGACGGCGTCGCGGAGCACCACGGCGCTCTTCGCGAGTACCTGGTCGAGCGCCTGGAGCTGATCCCGGTACACCGCTGCGGACTCGTAGTCCTGGCGCGCCGCCGCGGCCTTCATGTCGGCCGTGATCCGCGTCGTGAACCGGCGGTCGTTCCCCACCATGAACGAGACGAAGTCGTCGACGATGGCGCGGTGTTCCTGGATGGACACCTTCCCGGAGCATGGCCCGCCGCAGCGTCCGATCTGACCGGGGAAGCACGGCTTCCCCGACGCCATGGCGCGCTTGTAGGCCGAGTCCGAGCAGGTGCGGATCGGGAAGACCTTGATCATGAGGTCGACGGTGTCGTGGACGGCCCAGATCTTGGGGTACGGACCGAAGTACTTGGCTCCGGGGATCCGGGTGTTGCGGGTCACCATGACGCGCGGTGCCTCGTCGCCGAGGGTCACCGCGAGGTACGGGTACGACTTGTCGTCGCGGAATTTGACGTTGAAGGGCGGGTCGTACTCCTTGATCCAGGTGTACTCCAACTGCAACGCCTCGACGTCGCTTCCGACCGTCGTCCAGGTCACGCCCGTCGCGGTCGTGACCATCCGCCGGGTGCGCTCGTGCAGCGTGTGCAGCGGTGCGAAGTAGTTGCTCAACCTCGCGCGGAGGTTCATCGCCTTGCCGACGTAGAGCACCCTCCCCGAGTCGTCACTGAAGCGGTAGACGCCGGGCAGGGTGGGGATCTCCCCTGCCTTCGGCCGGTACGCCAGGCCGCTCCCCCCGCGGGCAGCCGCCACGTCAGCCCGCCTTGCGGCTGCCGCCGGCCTCTGCCTCGAACAGTTCGTTCAGGAAGAAGCCCGTGTGGCTGCCGGGGACCGTCGCCAGGTGCTCAGGGGTGCCGGTGGCGAGGACCGTCCCGCCGCCGGCCCCGCCCTCGGGACCCATGTCGATGAGCCAGTCCGACGACTTGATGACGTCGAGGTTGTGCTCGATCACGATGACCGTGTTGCCCTTGTCGACCAGGCCGTTGAGCACGAGGAGCAGCTTCCGGACGTCCTCGAAGTGGAGGCCGGTCGTCGGCTCGTCCAGCACGTAGACGCTCCGGCCGTTGCTCCGGCGCTGCAACTCCGTCGCCAGCTTGACCCGCTGGGCCTCGCCACCCGACAGCGTCGTGGCGCTCTGACCGAGGCGGACGTAACCCAGTCCGACCTCGACGAGCGTCTTGAGGAACCGGTGGATGGAGGAGATGGGCTCGAAGAACTCCGCCGCCTCGGCGATCGGCATGTCGAGCACCTCGGCGATGTTCTTGCCCTTGTAGTGGATGGTCAGGGTGTCGCGGTTGTACCGCGCTCCCCCGCACACTTCACAGGCGACGTAGACGTCGGGCAGGAAGTTCATCTCGATCTTGATCGTGCCGTCGCCCGAGCACGCCTCGCACCGGCCGCCCTTGACGTTGAAGCTGAACCGCCCGGCCAGGTACCCACGGACCTTAGCCTCCTGGGTCTCGGCGAAGAGGTTCCTGATCTTGTCGAACACGCCCGTGTAGGTGGCCGGGTTCGACCGCGGCGTGCGACCGATGGGGGCCTGGTCGACGTGGATGACCTTGTCGAGGTGCTCGAGACCCGTGACGCGGGTGTGCTTGCCGGGCAACTTGCGTGCACCGTTCAACTTGTTCGCGAGGACGCGGTACAGGACGTCGTTGACGAGGGAGGACTTACCGGATCCGCTCACGCCGGTGACGGCCGTCAGGACACCGAGTGGGAAGTCGGCGCTGACCTTCTTCAGGTTGTTCGCCTGCGCTCCGATCACCTGGATCTGGCGCTTCGTGTCGATCGGCCGGCGCTTGGCCGGGATCTCGATGGCCTTCCGACCGGACAGGTAGTCGCCGGTCAGCGACTCGGTGTTCGCTTCGAGCGCCTCGTAGGAACCGGAGTGCACGACCTTGCCGCCGTTGACCCCGGCGCCCGGGCCGATGTCGACGATCCAGTCCGCGGTGCGGATGGTGTCCTCGTCGTGCTCGACGACGATCAGCGTGTTGCCGAGGTCCCGCAGGGCCACGAGGGTCTCGATGAGGCGGCGGTTGTCGCGCTGGTGCAGGCCGATGCTCGGTTCGTCGAGGACGTAGAGGACACCGGTCAGGCCGGAACCGATCTGCGTCGCGAGGCGGATGCGCTGTGCCTCACCACCGGACAGCGAGCCCGCGGTGCGGGCGAGGTCGAGGTAGTTGAGACCGACCTGGATGAGGAAGTCGAGCCGCACCTTGATCTCGCGGAGGACCTGCGCGGCGATGTGGGCCTCGCGGTCGCTCAGTTCGAGACGGTCCATGAAGGCCCGGGCGTCAGACAGGCTCAGCTCGGCGACCTCGGCGATGCTGTGCTCGTGGATGAGGACCGACAGGACCTCGGGCTTCAGGCGGCGTCCGCCGCACACCTGGCACGGGACCTCTCGGAGGTACTCGGACCAGCGCACACGCTGGCTGTCGGTGTCGGCCTGCAGGTACTGGCGCTCGATGTACGGGATGACACCCTCGAAGCCCGACGAGTAGCTCATCTCGCGTCCGAAGCGGTTCTTCCACTTCACCTTGACCTTGAAGTTGTCGCCGCGGAGCACCGCCTCCTGGACGGATGCCGGCAGGTCGCGCCACGGGGTGTCGAGCGAGAAGTCGAGGTCGCGGGCGAGACCGTCGAGCAGCTTCTCGTAGTACTGGTACAGCCCCTTGCCCTGCGTGGTCCACGGGACGATGACGCCCTCGTTGATGCTGAGCTCCTCGTCGCCGAGGAGGAGTTCGGCATCGACGGACATGCGCGTACCGAGGCCGGAGCACTCGGGGCACGCACCGAACGGTGCGTTGAAGGAGAACGTCCGTGGCTCGATCTCGGTCAGCTGCAGCGGGTGGTTGTTCGGGCAGGACAGCTTCTCGGAGAACGTCCGCCATGCGTCGTCGCCCTCTTCGTCGACGAAGTTGATGGTGACGAGGCCGTCGGTGAGCTGGAGGGCGGTCTCGAGCGAGTCGGTGAGGCGACCGAGGATCTCGGGGCCGGCCACGAGGCGGTCGACGACGACGGCGATGTCGTGCTTGACCTGCTTCTTCAAGGTCGGGGGCTCGGCGAGCTGGATCGCTTCACCGTCGACGATCGCACGGGCGAAGCCCTTCGCCGAGAGCTCCTTGAAGAGGTCGACGAACTCCCCCTTCTTCTGGCTCACCACCGGGGCGACGATCTGATACCGGCGACGCTCTTCGAGCTCCATCAGCTGGTCGGCGATCTGCTGCACCGTCTGGCGCTGGATGACCTCGCCACAGACGGGGCAGTGCGGGACACCGATGCGCGCCCACAGGAGACGCATGTAGTCGTAGACCTCGGTGATCGTTCCGACGGTCGATCGCGGGTTGCGGTTGGTCGACTTCTGGTCGATGGAGACCGCGGGGCTCAGACCCTCGATGAAGTCGACGTCCGGGCGGTCGACCTGACCGAGGAACTGCCGTGCGTACGCCGACAGCGACTCGACGTATCGTCGCTGCCCTTCGGCGAAGATCGTGTCGAAGGCGAGGGAGGACTTCCCGGAGCCCGACAGGCCGGTGAAGACGACCAGCGAGTCGCGCGGGATCTCGAGGTCCACGTTCTGGAGGTTGTGCACGCGGGCACCGCGGACACTGAGCGTTGAGTGGTGATCTACCTTGGCAATTGACACCCTTCGAGTCTACGCAGCACCACCGACACCGGACTCCCGAGCGGTGTCTGTGGTACTGCGCTCTCAGCGAAGCCTCCGGCTAGATGTGTCCGGCCTTCGCCATCTGCCGCAATTCCTGCTTCAATTCGGAGACCTCGTCGCGGAGCCGGCCGGCCAGCTCGAACTTGAGTTCCGCCGCGGCGGCGAGCATCTGCGCGTTGAGGTCGGCGATGATCGACTCGAGATCGTTCGCGCCCTCGGCGGCGATGCCCTCGCGTCTGAGGTTCGGCGTCGGGCTCTTCTTCTTGCCGTTGTCGCGTCCCGCCAGGAGTGCCGCGGTGTCGGCACCCTCGCGCGCGAGTGCCTCCGTGATGTCGGCGATCCGCTTGCGCAGTGGCTGCGGATCGATGCCGCGTTCCTCGTTGTACGCCACCTGCTTCTCACGGCGGCGATCGGTCTCCTCGATCGCGCGCTTCATCGAGTCAGTCAGGACGTCGGCGTACATGTGGACCTCGCCGGACACGTTGCGCGCGGCGCGACCGATGGTCTGGATGAGCGAGGTCGATGACCGCAGGAAGCCCTCCTTGTCGGCGTCGAGGATGGCCACGAGCGAGACCTCGGGGAGGTCGAGTCCCTCGCGCAGGAGGTTGATGCCGATGAGGACGTCGTAGACGCCCTGACGGAGTTCGCTCAGCAGCTCGACGCGCCGCAGCGTGTCGACGTCGGAGTGCAGATACCTGACGCGAACGCCCGCCTCGGTGAGGAAGTCGGTGAGCTCTTCGGCCATCTTCTTCGTGAGCGTGGTGACGAGGACGCGTTCGTCGCGCTCGGCGCGGACGCGGATCTCCTCGAGCAGATCGTCGATCTGGCCGTTGGACGGCTTGACGATGATGGCCGGGTCGACGAGACCGGTCGGGCGGATGATCTGCTCGACGATGCCGTCGGCGATGCCCATCTCGTACTTGCCGGGCGTGGCCGAGAGGTAGACCGTCTGGCCGACCCGGTTCTTGAACTCGTCCCAGCGGAGAGGCCGGTTGTCCATCGCGCTCGGGAGCCGGAATCCGTGCTCGACGAGCGTCCGCTTGCGCGAGGCGTCGCCCTCGAACATCGCGCCGATCTGTGGCACCGTGACGTGCGACTCGTCGATGACCGTGAGGAAGTCGTCGGGGAAGTAGTCGAGGAGGCAGTTCGGGGCCTCGCCGGCCGAGCGGCCGTCGATGTGGCGGGAGTAGTTCTCGATCCCCGAGCAGAACCCGATCTGCTGCATCATCTCGAGGTCGAAGGTCGTCCGCATCCGGAGCCGCTGGGCCTCCAGGAGCTTGCCCTCACGCTCCAGGGACTGCAACCGCTCGGCGAGCTCCTCCTGGATGGTGCCGATCGCGCGCTGGATCGTCTGCGGGCTGGCCGCGTAGTGCGAGGCCGGGAAGACGGACACCGCGTCGAGCTTCTTGACGACATCGCCGGTCAGCGGATGCAGGGCGTAGAGCGCCTCGATCTCGTCGCCGAAGAACTCGATGCGGATCGCCAGCTCCTCGTAGACCGGGATGATCTCGATGGTGTCGCCGCGTACACGGAAGTTGCCGCGCGAGAAGTCGACGTCGTTGCGGTTGTACTGCATGCCGACGAACTTGCGGATGAGCCGGTCGCGCCCGATGTTCTGGCCGACCTGCAGGGCCGCCATCGCCTCCAGGTACTCCTCCGCTGCCCCGAGACCGTAGATGCACGAGACGGTCGAGACCACGATGACGTCTCGACGGCTGAGCAGCGAGTTCGTCGTCGAGTGGCGCAACCGCTCGACCTCGGCGTTGATCGACGAGTCCTTCTCGATGAAGGTGTCGGTCTGCGGGACGTAGGCCTCCGGCTGGTAGTAGTCGTAGTAGGAGACGAAGTACTCGACCGCGTTGTTCGGCATGAGTTCTCGGAACTCGTTCGCGAGCTGCGCTGCGAGTGTCTTGTTGTGCGCGAGGACGAGGGTCGGGCGTTGGACCGCCTCGATGAGCCACGCGGTGGTCGCCGACTTGCCGGTACCGGTCGCGCCGAGGAGCACGACGTCGGTCTCGCCGGCGTTGATACGCCCGGACAGCTGCTCGATGGCGGCGGGCTGGTCGCCGCTCGGCTCGTACTCGCTGATCACCTCGAAGGGGCGGACGGCGCGTGTTGGTTCCATACTCCGAGTCTACGGAGGACCACCGACAGCACTCCCCCGCTTCGCCCACAGCGGAGCGAGCGACCGGCTCAGACGTCGGCGTCGCGAGGAGCTTCGTCCGGCGCACCGTTCGACAGTGCACGGCGCCACACCGCGTCGACCTGGTCGACGGTGTGCGCGAGGGTGCCCGCCGTGTCGATCACGACGTCGGCGACGGCCGTGCGTTGCGCCTCTGTCGCCTGCGAGGCGATCCGACGTTCAGCCTCACCCCGGTCGAGCCCGCGCAGTTCGACCAGTCGATCGGCACGCACCGATTTAGGTGCCGAAGCGACGATCACCAGGTCGAACTCGTCGGCACGGCCGGTCTCCACGAGCAGGGGGACGTCGTAGACGACGATCGCCGCCGGATCGCTCGACGCCTCGGCGATCCTGGCCTGTGACCGACGCTTGACCTCGGGGTGGACGATCGCGTTGAGATCGGCTCTGGCCTGCTCGTCGGAGAAGACGATCGCGCCGAGAGCCGGACGGTCGAGCGTGCCGTCGGGACCGATCACGTCTGCACCGAACCGCGCCGCGATGGCCGCCAGCCCAGGAGTGCCTGGCTCGACGACCTCACGGGAGAGCACATCCGCGTCGATGACGACGGCTCCGTGCTCGGCGAGCCGGGTCGCGATGGTCGATTTGCCCGAGGCGATGCCGCCGGTGAGGCCGATGAGGTACATGCCTGCCAGCGTACCCGTGGTGCCATCGGGGTTCCGGGCGTGACGCCGCACACAACGCAGCAGGGGGCCGCCCGAAGGCGACCCCCTGCCGGACACCGACCGAAGTCGGTGCTGGGGTGACTAGTTGCTCGAGAGCTTCTCGCGGAGTGCCGCGAGGGACTCGTCGTCGGCGAGCGTTCCGCCACCGGCGGAGTCGCTCGAGAACGAGGAACCGGCCGACGAGGAAGCGGTCGACGAGGAGGCCTGGTTGGCCTCTTCGACGGCTGCAGCCGCAACCTGCTTCTTGTGCGCTTCCCAGCGAGCCTGGGCGGCAGCGTAGTCCTGCTCCCACTTCTCGCGCTCGGCGTCGAAGCCTTCCTTCCACTCCTGCGTCTCGGCGTCGAAGCCCTCGGGGTACTTGTAGTTCCCGAGCTCGTCGTACTCCGTGAGCATGCCGTAGAGGGCCGGGTCGAACTCGGTGCCCTCGGGGTCGACACCCTCGTTGGCCTGCTTGAGGCTCAGCGAGATGCGGCGACGCTCGAGGTCGATGTCGATGACCTTGACGAAGACCTCTTCGCCGACCGACACGACCTGCTCGGCGAGCTCGACGTGCTTGCCGGACAGCTCCGAGATGTGCACGAGGCCCTCGATGCCGTCTGCGACGCGGACGAACGCACCGAACGGAACCAGCTTGGTGACCTTACCCGGAGCAACCTGGCCGATGGCGTGGGTGCGGGCGAAGACCTGCCACGGGTCCTCCTGGGTCGCCTTGAGCGACAGCGAGACGCGCTCGCGGTCCAGGTCGACCTCGAGGATCTCGACGGTGACTTCCTGACCGACCTCGACGACCTCGCTGGCGTGCTCGATGTGCTTCCAGCTGAGCTCGGAGACGTGGACGAGACCGTCGACGCCGCCGAGGTCGACGAACGCGCCGAAGTTGACGATCGAGGAGACGACGCCCTTGCGGACCTGTCCCTTCTGGAGGTTGTTGAGGAAGGTGGTGCGGCTCTCGGACTGCGTCTGCTCGAGGAGCGCACGGCGCGACAGGACCACGTTGTTGCGGTTCTTGTCGAGCTCGAGGATCTTCGCCTCGATCTCCTGGCCGAGGTACGGCGTGAGGTCGCGGACGCGGCGCAGCTCGATGAGCGAAGCCGGGAGGAAGCCACGGAGGCCGATGTCGACGATGAGGCCACCCTTGACGACCTCGATGACCGAACCGGTGACGACGCCGTCGGATTCCTTGATCTTCTCCACGTCGCCCCAAGCACGCTCGTACTGCGCGCGCTTCTTCGACAGGATCAGACGGCCTTCCTTGTCCTCCTTCTGGAGAACGAGAGCCTCGATCGTGTCGCCGACGTTGACGACCTCGGAGGGGTCGACGTCGTGCTTGATGGAGAGTTCACGCGAGGGGATGACGCCCTCGGTCTTGTAGCCGACGTCGAGGAGGACCTCGTCGCGGTCGATCTTCACCACGGTGCCCTCGATGAGGTCGCCGTCGTTGAAGAACTTCAGAGTCTTTTCGACCGCTGCGAGGAAGTCCTCAGCAGATCCGATGTCGTTGATTGCGACCTGCTTGGGGGCGGTCGTTGCGCTTGTCATGTAGTAATTGCTCCAGGTGGACAATGATTCAGGCCGCGGCTCGCGCACTGCTCCGGACCCGTGGATGACCACGGACGTTGATCGGGGCGATGCTGTTGTGTGAACCGATCCGAGGATCGGGATCGCTCTGCGAGACGGGCAGGCGGATAGGACGTCACAATTGTGACAGTCCAGTTTAGCGGGATCGAGGACCTGTGGGCAAGCCGCGTGCCGAGACGATCTCCCGGAGCGCCGGATCCAGGGTCGGGTGCTCGAAGCGGTAGCCCGCTTGCAGCAACCGTTCCGGGAGCGCCCAGCGACTCTTCAGGACGAGCTCGCTCTCCGTGCGGAGGAGGAACATCCCGATCTCCAGGAGCCAGCGGGGTGCGGGAAGGCCGATCGGCATCCCGAGCACGTGCCGCAGGGTCCGCATGAAGCCGCGGTTGTCCGTGGGGCTCGGCGAGGTCACGTTGACGGCGCCTGAGAGCTCCGGGTGGTCGCGGAGGAACCGGACGATGCCGATGACGTCGTCCAGGTGGATCCAACTGAACCGTTGCCGACCATGGGGCGTCGTGAACCGATGACCCGTTCCGGCGGCCCGACGCGATCGCGAACGGGGCCAGCGTCCGTCGAGCTGCGGTCCCCCGAGGCCGAGGCGCGCCAACCACAGCAACGGTGTGAGCGCCCCTCCGTCGCCGAGGACGATGGCGATCCGGAGAGCGACCCGTCGTGTGGCCGGCAGATCGTCGGCGAACAGTGCCCGCTCCCATGCCGTGGCGACGTCTACGGAAAAGCCCGATCCGATCTCGCCGTCGACTTCCGTCATGGCGCGGTCGTCCGCGTCGCGGTAGATGGTCGCCGTCGACGCGTTGATCCACAGCGGAGGAGGCGAGGCCGCTTCGCGGACCGCTCGCGACAGCTCCGTCGTCGTGTCGACGCGTGACCGGAGGATCGCGGCACGGTTCGAAGCGGTGTACCGGCAGTTCACGCTCTTCCCCGCCAGGTTGACCAGGAGGTCCGCGCCGTCGACCAGTCGGGCGATACCCGCTCGATCACCCCACCGGGCGTCGGCCGCACCTCGACCGATGACGGAGACCGTTGCGCCGTCGGCTCGGAAGGACTCGACCAGCCGACGCCCGATGAACCCGGACGCTCCGGCGACGACGATCCGCTCGGACGTCATTCGAGCATCGCCGACCGCAGCGTGTCGAGCCCGACGCCCCCGAGGTCGAGCGCCCGACGGTGGAAGTCCTTGATGTCGAAGGCGTCACCGGCTCGGCGGGCCGCGTCATCGCGGAGCTGCTCCCAGATGCGCTGCCCGATCTTGTAGGACGGCGCCTGCCCGGGCCAGCCGAGGTACCGGTTCACCTCGAAGCGGACGAACTCCGGAGACATGTTCACGTTCCGGCCCATGAAGTCGAACGCGTACTCGGCGGTCCAGGTGCCGCTCCCGTCGGGGAGCCGCTTGCCGAGGTGCACGCCGATGTCGAGGACGACCCGAGCCGCACGCATCCGCTGACCGTCGAGCATGCCCAGGCGATCGGCCGGGTCGTCGAGGTACCCGAGCTGCTCCATCAACCGCTCCGCGTACAGCGCCCAACCCTCGGCGTGTCCGGAGGTGCCGGCGAGCTGCCGGCGCCAGAGGTTGAGGGTCTTGCGGTTGACCACCGCCTGCCCGATCTGCAGGTGGTGCCCGGGAACGCCCTCGTGGTAGACCGTCGTCAGCTCGCGCCAGGTGTCGAACTCGGTGACGCCGACGGGGACCGACCACCACATGCGGCCGGGACGGGAGAAGTCGTCGGTCGGGCCCGTGTAGTAGATCCCGCCCTCCTGTGTGGGAGCGATCATGCACTCGAGCGCGCGGATCTCCTGGGGGATGTCGAACTGGCTGCGGCCGAGCTCGTCGACCGCGCGATCGCTCGTCTCCTGCATCCAGCGCTGCAGCGCCTCCGTGCCGTGCAGTTTGCGCGCGGGATCCTGCTCGAGGAAGGCGACCGCCTCCTCCACCGAGGCTCCGGGGAGGATCTCGTTCGCGATCGACTCCTGCTCGGAGACCATGCGGGCCAGCTCCTCGATCCCCCACTCGTAGCTCTCGTCGAGATCGACCGTCGCTCCGAGGAACCGTCGGGACTGCAGGGCGTACAGCTCGCGGCCGATCGCGTCCTCCTCGGTCGCGGCGGGCATCAGTTCATGGGCGAGGAAGTCGGCGAGGCGGTTGTAGGCGACGGCGGCCGCGCCGGCTCCGGTCGACAGCTCTCCGGCGAGCGACGCTGGGAGCTGGCCGTCCTCCGGACCGGCTTCCGCCGCGAAGCCGATGAAGAAGCCGTCGTCGGCGCCGGTGCGGAGCACCTGCTCGTAGACCTCCTTCACCTGGCGTCGTGCGGGGGTGATGCCCTTCGCGATCCCCTCGCGAAGCGTCTCGATGTATCCGTCGACCGCTTCGGGCAACGCACCCAGACGGGTGCTGATCGTGCTCCAGTCGTCCACGGTGGCCGTCGGCATGAGGTCGAAGACGTCGCGGAGCTCCTGTGACGGCGACGCGATCACGTTCAGATCCCGGTACTGCAGGCCGGCTTCGGAGGAGGCGAGGTCGAGTTCGAGCTCCGCGGTGAGGTCGGTCTGGGTGACGCGGTCGACGGCGTCGACGGCAGTGGCCGAGCGGAGGGCGCTCAGCGTGCGGGCCGCGGCCTCGACATAGGCCTCGTGCCCGGCCGGCGAGGTGTCGCTGTAGCGCCCGCCGACATCGGTTCGGCCGATGTAGGTGCCCACCTCGGGCCGCAGCTGGACGAGCGTCTCCACCCAGCTTTCGGCGATGGCGTCGATCGGTGTGCTCTGGCGAGGTTCTTCGTGAGACATGCCGACGAGCCTAGTCCGCGCCCCGGGTGCGCGGCTCGTGGATCCGCCGGAGCGTCAGTGCGCGGCCGAGTCCCAATCGTGGCCGTGTCCGATCTGGACGTCGAGCGGCACCGACAGCTCGGCGGCACCCGCCATCTGCTTCCGGACGATCGCCTCGAGGGCGTCCCACTCCCCCTCGGCGACCTCGAAGATCAATTCGTCATGCACCTGCAGCATCATCTGGGAGCGGAGCGACTGCGACCGGAGGTCCGACTCGATGCCGATCATGGCGCGCTTCATGATGTCCGCTGCGGAACCCTGGATCGGAGCGTTCAGCGCCTGCCGTTCGGCGTTCTCGCGCACGAGCCGGTTCGGGCTCGCGAGCTCGGGGAACAGCCGACGACGACCGAAGATGGTCTCGGTGTACCCGTCGAGCTTCGCCTGCTCGACGACGTTCCGCAGATAGTCGCGCACCGCGCCGAACCGCTCGAAGTAGTCGACCATCAGCTGCTTCGCCTCGGCGCTGGAGATCCGGAGCTGCTTCGAGAGGCCGAAGGCGCTGAGCCCGTAGGCGAGGCCGTACGACATGGCCTTCACCTTGTTGCGCATGGCGGGCGTGACGTCTTCCGCGGCCACGCTGAAGATGCGTGCACCCACGAAGCGGTGGAGGTCCTCGCCGGACTTGAACGCCTCGATGAGGCCGGCATCGCCGGAGAGGTGGGCCATGATCCGCATCTCGATCTGCGAGTAGTCGGCCGTGAGCAGGGTCTCGTACCCGGTCCCGGCCTGGAAGGCCGCGCGGATCCGTCGTCCCTCCTCGGTGCGCACCGGGATGTTCTGGAGGTTCGGGTCGGTCGAGGAGATCCGGCCCGTGCTCGTCCCGATCTGGACGTAGGTGGTGTGGATGCGACCGTCGTCGGTGATCGCTTTGTCGAGCGTCTCCACGATCTGACGGAGCTTCGTCGCGTCGCGGTGTTCGAGGAGCAGGCCGAGGAACGGGTGCGGGCTCTTCTCCTGGAGGTCGGCGAGTGCACCGGCGTCGGTGGAGAACCCGGTCTTGTTGGCCCGGGTCTTGGGCATGGCCAGTTGGTCGAACAGCACCTCCTGGAGCTGCTTGGGTGAACCGAGGTTGACCTCGCGACCGATCTCGGCGTAGGCGTTGCTCGCCAGTTCCGCTGACCGGTTCCCGAGCTGCTCGGACAGACCGCTCAGGATGCCGTGGTCGACGGTCACCCCGGTGAGTTCCATGTGCGCCAGCACCTGCAGGACCGGCAGCTCCATGTCGAGCAGGACGCCGAGCGACCCCGGGTCGAGGGCGGCGCGGGTGGCCTCTGCGACGCGGAACGCGTACCAGGCCGTCCCCCCGACACCGACCGGGTCGGTCTCAGGGACCAGTTGGTTCGGGTCCGCCACAGGCATCGTCTCGTCGAGGTACCGTGCGGTGAGGTCGCCGAGGTTCTTGTCGCCGCCGCTCGGGCGGAGGAGCCAGCCGGCGACCGCCGTGTCGTACGCCAGCCCGTCGAGCTTGAGGCCGGCGCGTGTGACGGCCTTCACCTGCGGTTTCGCATCGTGCATGATCTTCGGGGCGTCGCTCGCGAGCCAGGCTTCGAGCGGCGCGTAATCGGCCTCACCGGGACGCCAGGCGAGAGACACGATCTCCGTGGGGGTGGCCAGACCAGCGGCGACCGGCAGGTCGCCGTCCAGGTCGAGGTGGAGTCCGATGCCGCCCGGGTGGGCTGCCACGGCGCGGGCGAGCCACGCCTCGAGTTCTTCGTCGAGCAGTTCCTTCCGTGGCGGCATCACCACGCCGGCCGCGTGCGATGCCGACACGTCGGTGTTCGCCTCGAGACCGTCGAGCTTCAGCACCCGGTCGAGGAGCGTGCGGAACTCCAGTCGACCGAACACGGCGGCCACGGCGTCGGCGTCGATCGGACGTCGCTCGAGGTCCTTCGGGCCGACCGGCAGTTCGACGTCGGTGAGGAGCCGGTTCAAGCGCCGGTTGCGGACGGCGTTCTCCTTGTGTTCGCGGAGGCTCTCCCCCACCTTGCCGGTGATCTCGTCTGCGCGTTCCAGGATCTGCTCCAGCGAGCCGAACTGGTTGAGCCATTTGACGGCCGTCTTCTCGCCCACCTTCGGGATGCCGGGGAGGTTGTCGCTCGTCTCGCCCACCAGCGCGGCGATCTCCGGGTACTGCTCGGGACGGATGCCGTAGCGCTCGAACACCTTGGCGCCGTCGTAGCGCGTCAGCGCCGAGACGCCCTGGCTGGACGGGTAGAGCAGCGTCACGTCGTCGGTCACCAACTGGATGGTGTCGCGGTCGCCCGAGACGACGAGGACGCGGAAGCCCTCCTCGCCACCCTGCTTGGCGAGGGTGGCGAGGATGTCGTCGGCCTCGTAGTCCTCTTTGCTGATCGTGGTGATGTTCATCGCCTTGAGCGCCTCCTCCAACAGCGGCACCTGACCCTTGAACTCGGGCGGGGTCTCGCCGCGCGTCCCCTTGTACTCGGGGTACTCACGGGTCCGGAACGAGCGGCGGGAGATGTCGAAGGCCACGGCGATATGGCTCGGGTTCTCGTTCTTCAGCAGGCTGATCAGCATGGAGATGAAGCCGTGAATGGCGTTCGTGTGCTGGCCGTCGCGGGTTTGGAAGCTGTCGACCGGCAGGGCGTAGAACGCCCGGAAGGCGAGCGAGTGGCCGTCGACGACGAGGAGGGTAGGCTTTTCTGATTCCGACACGCGCCCAGCCTACAAGCCGGTGCCGACACGGCTCAGGACCGATCCGAAGGTGGACATGACGAACGAGACCGACCAAGCCCTCGAGTTCCTGAGGACGAGAGGCAGCGGCGCACTCGCCGCCAAGATGGGGATCGAGTTCACGGAGTTCACGGTCCAACGGTCCGTCGCGACCATGCCGGTCGAGGGCAACACGCAACCCGCGATGCTGCTGCACGGAGGCGCCTACGTCGTCCTCGGTGAATCCCTCGGGTCGATGGCCGCCAACCTCTTCGCCGGCCCAGGCAAGCTCGCCGTCGGCATCGACATCAACGCCACGCACACCCGTTCGGCCACCGAGGGGATCGTGACCGGTGTCTGCACCCCCATCCACCTCGGGCGGTCGCTCACCGTCCACGAGATCGCGGTCAGCGACGAGCAGGGTCGACGCTGTTCGACGATCCGCATCACGAACCTCATCAAGGACGCACCGGGCACCTGACGCGCCACCCCGGACAACGCAGAGCGGCCCGCCCCCGACGGGACGGGCCGCTCTTGCGACGAGGTGGGAGAGGGCTACTTCTTGGCGCTCAGCTGCTCGATGATCGCCTGCGCCACATCGTGCATGGTGAGACGGCGGTCCATGGAGGCCTTCTGGATCCAGCGGAACGCCTCGGGCTCCGTAAGGCCCATCTTCTCATTGAGCAGGCCCTTCGCCCGGTCGACGAGCTTCCGGGTCTCGAAGCGCTCGACCATGTCGGCGACCTCGGCCTCGAGGGTGATGATCTGCTGGTACCGCGAGAGGGCGATCTCGATCGCGGGCAGGAGGTCGTTCGGGGTGAACGGCTTCACGACGTACGCCAGGGCACCGGCCTCGCTCGCCCGCTCGACCAGTTCCTTCTGGCTGAACGCGGTGAGGAGCACCACCGGTGCGATGTGCGCCTTGCCGATGCGCTCGGCGGCGGAGATGCCGTCGAGCTGGGGCATCTTCACATCCATGATCACGAGGTCCGGACGGAGCTCCGTCGCGAGCGCGACGGCGGTCTCGCCGTCGCCGGCCTCGCCGACGACCTCGAAACCGTTGTCGCGAAGGATCTCGACGATGTCGAGGCGGATGAGGGATTCGTCCTCAGCGACGACGACGCGCCGCGGGGCTACGGGAGGGGTCTCTTGCTCGGTCACCCTCAAATCCTACGGTACTCTGATGCAGGTTGCTGTTCGCCGTGCGGCGGACGCGCCGGTGTGGCGGAATGGCAGACGCGGAGCACTCAAAATGCTTTGTCGAAAGACGTGTGGGTTCGAGTCCCACCACCGGTACCACGAATGCGGCGTTTCCCAGCCGGGTGCACTCAACATGCTTTGTCGAAAGACGTGTGGGTTCGAGTCCCACCACCGGTACCAGGGAGCTCGCCTGACCGACCAGTGACGAGGCGGTCAAGCCATTCGGGCGGGGTCGGCGGACGCCGTAGCGTAACGTCGAAGGCACGACGTGCAGGACGTCGTCCGACACGATGGGACCCGACACCATGACAACAGAGCACACCGACCCGCGCCAGGACGTCCACGACGCCAGCACCGACGACCGGCTCCAGGGCATCCTCGTGCAGGTCTCAGCAGACCGGTCCCTCACTCCCGACCTCGACGTCCGCGCAGCGCTGGCGGACCGGCTCAGCGACCAGGGCATCGACGTCGACGCCACCGAGCTCGACCGACTCGTCGGCTCACTCCCGGGTCAGCCCGGCGACGAGCCCGGACCGTTCCTCACGGACGGCGCGACCCCGGCCGACGACGCGAACTGATCAGAAGCCGCGCTCGACAGCGGCGGCCGGACCGTCGGCGTCCGTCGTCAGCTCCGGCCCACCGACGGCATCGCCCGTCCACGTGTCGACCCGCCACCCGGTCGTCGTGTCTCCGTCGACGATGATGACGCCCGTGTTCGTGATGGGGTGTGTGCCGATGAAGTGTCCGTCGACGTTCGTCGAGCGGAGCCCGAGCCAGGACCGGAGCATCGCTCCGTGGCTCACGACCACGACACTCTCCAGTCCGGAGCCCTCGAGCTCCTCGATCACCGCGTCGAAGCGCGCGAACACCTCGTGGCCGTTCTCGCCGCCCGGCATCCGGGTGTCGAGGTCGCCCATCGCCCACGCCACGATGGTGTCGATGTAGACCTGCACGGCCTCGGGCGACCCGTGCATCTCGTTGTCGCCGGCGCTGATCTCCCGGAGTCCGTCGCGGACGATCACCGGAAGCCCGCTGACCTCGGCGACGGGTGCGGCGGTCTGTTGCGCCCGCACCGCGGTGGAGGCGTAGACCGCGTCGATCCGCTCGCCAACGAGCGCTTTGGGGAGGGCGGCCGCCTGCGTCTCGCCGAGTTCGGTGAGGACGGCCCCGGGGATCGCGGTGTCGAGCAGGCCGGCGACGTTGGACGAGGTCTGACCGTGTCTGATGAGGATGAGGCGCATACCTCCAGGGTAGGCGAGCGACCGGACGGTGGTCATCCCCCGGCGCGGAGTGTGCCGGGATCAGGTGCGAGCAATCCACTGCGGTGCGGCGCTCCCCAGGACCGCCGCCGGGAACGCGTGGTCGTCGAAGGCACTGAGCGCGGGGCGGGCCGTCGTCACCGCACCATGGGTGACCAGGCACCGCGCTCCCGGGAGGGCGGACGGGTGACGATCCTCGGTACGTGGGAGCCGTTGGAGCGCTGCACCGACGCGCGCGAGCGACACCGATGACCGGCCGGCCTCGCCGCCGTCGACGACCCTCACCACGTCGTCGACGATGGCCGCTGCCAGCAGGTATCCCGCGCTGTGGTCGAGTGCCTGAGCCGGCAGGGCGCCCGGAGCGCCGTCCTCCCCTTCGACCACCGCGATGCCCGTGGCGGCCTGTACCAGGCTGTCGAAACCGCGTCGATCACCCCAAGGCCCCGTCGCGCCCCAAGCGTCGACGGAGCCGGTGACCAGCCCGTCGCGACGTCGTAGCCCGAGGCCGTCGAGGGCGTGTGGTCGATACCCCGTCACCAGGATGTCGGCCTCGTCGCTCAGGCTCTGCAGCGTCGCGAGGCCGCGCGGTGTCGACGCGTCGAGGGCCGCCGTCCGCTTCCCCTGACCGCTGTCGGTGTACTGCCACGGGATCTCAGGTATCTGCGGCGGATCCACACGCAGGACGTCCGCGCCGAGGAGCGCGAGGGTCCTCGTGGACACCGGACCGGCGATCACCCGCGTCAGGTCGAGGACGCGGAGGCCGCGCAAGGGGTGCCGCCTCGTGGGCCGCAGCGAGGAGGCGATCCTCGATCCGGCGGAGCCACCGTGGCGTCTGACGAGCGGTCCATCATCGACCGAGGCCTGCGGTGTGGACGACCATTCGACGGCGGTCCGGACGGCGACGAGGAGCGCGCCGACGCCGGCGGCCTCCGATTCCAGGTCGAGCGCCGAGCGGGAGGCGATCGCCGAGGCGAGCTCTGGGCGGGTGGCCTGATCGTCGATCCCGAGCATGGCGGTCAAGCGGCGACGATGGTGGGGTAGTTCGCGTGCGTGCGGACCCAGCCGTCTGCGGCGGCGAAGAAGCCGGACAGCGGCGCGAACGCGTCGACGGCTGCTCCGTCGATCCGCAACAGGCGGTCGCTCTGGTAGGCCGCGGCGATCCGCTCGAGGTCGAGCGACGCGTGCAGCGGCTCGAATCCGAGGGCGATACGGAGCCGGTCGGCGGCGTCCTCCACCGCGCCGACGGCGACCGCGGCGAGCTCCAGGACGGCGAATCGGGAGGCCAGGAGTCCCGCCGACCCGGTCGCCTCACGGTCGACCCCTCCCGGGTCCAGTCCCACGGCGCTGCGGAGAGCATCGTCGACGAGGACGGAACGGTTCATGGGCATCAGGCTAGACCCATGGCGCCCGGAATCGCGGCGTCATCGCACCCGGACGACGAAGGCCGTGGTCCCCGTACGGGAGGACCACGGCCTTCGGCAACCACATCCGACTAGAGGACGTCGCCCACCTTGTGGACGCGGATGTCGTTCGTCGTTCCGGGGATCCCGGGAGGGGAACCGGAGATGATGATGACGGGCTCGCCGACCGCGGCCTTGCCGGTGGCGACGAGGACCTCGTCGACCTGGGCGACCATCTGGTCGGTGTGCGTCACGCGCTCGACCACGAAGGACTCGACGCCCCAGTTCAGCGCCATGCGACGACGGATCGCCGGGTCGGGCGTGAACGCGAGGATCGGGATCCGGTTGCGCAGGCGCGCCATCCGGCGCACCGACTCCCCCGACTCCGTGAAGACGCAGAGGAACTTCGCCTCGACGAAGTCGGCGACCTCGACCGCCGCGAGGGTGATCGCACCGGCCTGCGTGCGCGGCTTCGTGCCGAGCGGCGGGACGCGGTCGAGACCGTGGATCTCGGTCGACTCGACGATGCGGGCCATGGTCTGGACCGTGATCACCGGATAGGCGCCGACGCTGGTCTCACCACTCAGCATGACCGCGTCCGCGCCGTCGAGCACCGCGTTGGCGACGTCGGAGGTCTCCGCGCGTGTCGGGATCGGGCTGGAGATCATCGACTCGAGCATCTGCGTCGCGACGATGACCGGCTTCGCCATGCGGCGGGCGAGTTCGACGGCGCGCTTCTGCACGATCGGGACGGCCTCGAGCGGAAGCTCGACACCCAGGTCGCCTCGGGCGACCATGATGGCGTCGAACGCCTCGACGATGCTCTCGAGGTTCTCGACGGCCTGCGGCTTCTCGATCTTCGCGATCACGGGGACCTTGCGGCCCTCCTCCGCCATGATCTCGTGGACGCGGTCGATGTCGGCTGCGTCACGCACGAAGGACAGGGCGATGAGGTCGGCGCCGAGACGCAGGCCCCAACGGAGGTCCGCTTCGTCCTTCTCGCTGAGCGCGGGGACGTTGACGGCGACACCCGGGAGGTTGATGCCCTTGTTGTTCGACACCGGACCGGCGACGATCACGCGCGTGGTCACGACGGTGTCGTCCGCTTCAACGACCTCGACCTTGACCTTGCCGTCGTCGATCAGCAGGAAGTCGCCCGGCTTGACGTCCTGGGGCAGGCCCTTGAAGGTCGTCGAGGAGATCTCCTTGGTGCCGAGGATGTCCTCGGTGGTGATCTTGAAGATGTCGCCGACGGCGAGGTCGTACGGGCCGCCCTCGAACTTGCCGAGGCGGATCTTCGGGCCCTGGAGGTCGACGAGGACGGCGACCGCACGGCCGGAGTCCTCTGTCGCCTTGCGGACGTTGGCGTAGATGGCCTCGTGCACGTCATAGCTGCCGTGGCTCAGGTTCATCCGGGTGACATCGACCCCCGCATCGATGATGGCCCGGATGTTCTCATAGCTGGAGACCGCAGGGCCCAGCGTTGCGACGATCTTGGCTCGTCTCATATGTGTGTGTTCTCCATGGTTTCTGCGCACGAGGCGCTTCGGTACTCACTGCTCGGCATGATGCGTCCGACGCTTGTCGTCCGCCTGAAAGCCTAGAGGGAGATGGGCTGGTCCGTGGGACGGACCGGGGAGGGAAGCTGGGTGGCACCTTCGAGGTACTCGTCGACCGCCGCTGCGGCCGCACGGCCCTCGGCGATCGCCCACACGATGAGCGACTGACCGCGACCGGCGTCGCCGGCCACGAACACACCGGGCTGGTTCGTCTGGTAGTCCTGCTCCCTGGCCACGTTGCCGCGGCCCGTGAACGGGAGCTGGAACTGCGACTCGAGCGCAGCCTCCTCCGGGCCGGTGAAGCCGAGGGCGAGCAGCACGAGGTCCGCGGGGATCTCCCGTTCGGTCCCGCTCTTCGGGACACGGCGGCCGTCGATGAACTCCGTCTCCGCGACACGGATGGCTCGCACCTCTCCGGCGTCGTTGGCGAGGAACTCGACGGTGGACACCAGGAACTCGCGGTCACCACCCTCCTCGTGCGCGCTCGCGACCTCGAACAGGGTGGGCATCATGGGCCACGGCTGGTGCTCGGGTCGCTCCCCCGCCGGCTGGGTGCCGATCGCCAGGTTCGTGACGGACGCGGCGCCCTGACGGTGAGCGGTGCCGATGCAGTCGGCGCCGGTGTCGCCGCCGCCGAGGACGACGACGTGCTTGTCCTCCGCCGTGATCTGGTCCGACACCGTGTCGCCGGCACCGACCCGGTTCGCCTGGACGAGGTACTCCATCGCGAAGTGCACGCCCGACAGGTCGCGACCCGGGATCGGGAGGTCGCGCGGCACCATCGCGCCGGTGGCGATGACGACGGCGTCGTACCGGGCGCGGAGCTCGTCCCAGGTGATGTCGACACCGATGTTCACGCCGGCCCGGAAGCGCGTCCCCTCGTCCTGCATCTGCTTCAGCCGGATGTCGAGGTGCTTCTTCTCCATCTTGAAGTCCGGGATGCCGTACCGGAGCAGACCGCCGATGCGGTCGTCACGCTCGTAGACGGCCACGGTGTGGCCGGCACGCGTGAGCTGCTGGGCTGCTGCGAGACCGGCAGGTCCCGACCCGACGACGGCGACCGTCTTCCCGGTCAACCGCTCCGGCGGGTGCGATTCGACCCAACCGTTCGCGAACGCCTGGTCGATGATGGACACCTCGACCTGCTTGATCGTGACCGCGGGCTGATTGATCCCCAGGACGCACGAACTCTCACACGGAGCCGGGCACAGACGTCCCGTGAACTCGGGGAAGTTGTTGGTGGCGTGCAGGCGCTCGATGGCCGAACGCCCCTCACCACGCCACATCAGGTCGTTCCACTCGGGGATGAGGTTGCCGAGCGGGCAGCCCTGGTGACAGAACGGGATGCCGCAGTCCATGCAGCGCCCGGCCTGCTTCCGCACGGTCGCCGGATCGCTCTGCTCGTAGACCTCTTTCCAGTCCATGATGCGGACCGGCACAGGCCGACGTTTCGGGAGCTCCCGCTCCGGTACCTTCAGGAATCCCTTGGGATCAGCCACCGGTCACCTCCAAGATTCGGTTCCAAACGATGTCGCCGTCGGGGTCGAGCCCCTCGTCGAGCGCGGTCTGTCGTGTCGCCAGGACCGCCGCGTAGTCGCGCGGCAGGACCTTGACGAATCTGGTGACCGTGTCCTCGAAGTCCGCGAGCAGGCGGCCGGCGAGCGGCGACCCCGTCTCGAGGACGTGCCGTTCGAGGAGGTCGTGGACGATCTCGACGTCAGCGCTGTCGAGCTCCGACAGGGTCAGCTCACCGGAGGCGAGCGAGTCGCGGTTCACCTGGTCGCGCTGCAGGTCGAACACGTAGGCGGTCCCGCCCGACATGCCGGCGCCGAGGTTCCTGCCGGTCTGCCCGAGGATGAGCGCCAGCCCACCGGTCATGTACTCCAGGGCGTGGTCGCCGACGCCCTCGACGACCGCCGTGGCACCGGAGTTGCGCACCAGGAAGCGTTCGCCGACGATCCCGCCGAGGAACATCGTGCCCTGGGTCGCGCCGTAGCCGATGACGTTGCCGGCGATGACGTTGTCCTCGGGGAGGAACGCGGCGCTCTCGGGCGGTCTGACGACGATCTGCCCGCCGGACAGGCCCTTGCCGACGTAGTCGTTCGAATCGCCGACCAGGCGCAGCGCGATGCCGCCCGGGAGGAACGCGCCGAACGACTGCCCGGCCGAGCCGCGCAGGGTGACGTCGATGCTGCCGGCCGGAAGGCCGTTCTCGCCGTGACGGCGGGTGACCTCGTGGCCCAGCATGGTGCCGACGGCGCGCTCGGTGTTGCGGATGGGCAGGTCCACGGAGAAGTGACCACCGTGCTCCAACACCTCCGCGGCCGCGGTGATGAGCTGCTGGTCGAAGTGCTTGTCGAGTTCGTGCTCCTGAGCCCGACGGTTGATCCGCGGTTCGTCGTCGGCGAAGACCGGGCCGACGAGGACGGGCGACAGGTCGAGACCGGACGCCTTCCAATGATCGATCGCGCGGTCGGCGTCGATCAGCTCGTTGTGGCCGATGGCCTCCTCGAGCGTGCGGAATCCGAGCTCGGCGAGATACTCGCGCACTTCTTGAGCGATGAACTCGAAGAAGTTGACGACGAACTCCGGCTTGCCGGTGAACCGCTGACGGAGCACGGGGTTCTGGGTCGCGACACCGACGGGGCAGGTGTCGAGGTGGCAGACGCGCATCATGACACAACCGGAGACGACGAGCGGTGCGGTCGCGAACCCGAACTCCTCCGCGCCGAGCAGCGCACCGATGACGACGTCACGGCCGGTCTTCATCTGACCGTCCACCTGCACGACGACGCGGTCGCGCATGTTGTTGAGCATCAGGGTCTGCTGGGTCTCGGCGAGGCCCAGCTCCCACGGCGTACCGGCGTGCTTCAACGAGTTCAACGGGCTCGCGCCGGTCCCGCCGTCGTGGCCCGAGACGAGGATCACGTCGGAGAGCGCCTTCGCGACGCCCGCCGCGACCGCACCGATGCCGGACTGGCTGACCAGCTTCGTGTGGATCCGGGCCTTCGGGTTCGCACGCTTCAGGTCGAAGATCAGCTGTTTGAGGTCCTCGATGGAGTAGATGTCATGGTGCGGTGGCGGCGAGATCAAGCCGACACCGGCCGTCGCGTGCCGGGTCCGGGCCACCCACGGGTAGACCTTCGTCGGGGGCAGCTGCCCACCCTCGCCGGGCTTCGCGCCCTGGGCGAGTTTGATCTGGATGTCGTCGGCGTGGGTCAGGTACATGCTCGTCACGCCGAACCGGCCGGACGCGACCTGCTTGATCGCACTGCGTCGCGTCGGGTCCAGCAGACGATCGACGTCCTCGCCGCCCTCGCCCGTGTTGGACTTCGCGCCGATGCTGTTCATCGCGATCGCCAGGGTCTCATGGGCCTCCCGCGAGATCGAGCCGTAGCTCATCGCCCCGGTCGAGAACCGCTTGACGATCGAGGAGACCGACTCCACCTCGTCCAGCGGGACCGGCGGACGGGCGCCCGCGCGGAGCGTGAACATCCCTCGCAGCGTCATGAGCTGTGCCGCCTGTGAGTCGACCATGTGCGTGTACTCACGGAAGATGTCGTACCGGCGGGTCTTCGTGGCGTGCTGGAGCTTGAAGACGGTCTCGGGGTTGAAGAGGTGTGGTGAGCCGTCGCGCCGCCACTGGTACTCGCCACCGGACTGCAGGCGTTCGTGCGCGGTCGACGCGGCGTCCTCCGGGTAGGCGTAGCGGTGACGCTTCGCGTTCTCCTCGGCGATGACCTCGATGCCGACGCCCCCGAGCTTCGTCTCGGTGCCGGTGAAGTAGGTCTCGACGAGCTGCTCACTCAGGCCGACCGCTTCGAACGCCTGCGCACCCGCGTAGGAGGAGACGGTCGAGATGCCCATCTTGGACATGATCTTCAGGACGCCCTTGCCGAGCGCCTTGATGACGTTCTTCACGGCCTGTTCGCGCGTGACGCCCTGGATGAGACCGCTGCGGACGAGATCCTCGCAGCTCTCCATCGCCAGGTACGGGTTGATCGCCGACGCGCCGTACCCGATCAGCAGGGCGACATGGTGGACCTCGCGGACGTCGCCGGCTTCGACGACGAGCCCGACCTTCATCCGGTTCTCGGCGCGGATGAGATGGTGGTGGACGGCGGCCAGCGACAGCAGCGACGGGATCGGGGCGAGATCCGAGTTCGAGTCACGATCGCTGAGGACGATGAACTCCGAGCCTGCGAGGATCGCCTCGTCGACCTCGGCGCACATCTCGCGGAGCCTGGACTCGAGGCCCGCGGCTCCGTCCTCGACCCGGTACAGCGCCCGCACCGTGGCCGTCAGCGGGCTCCCCGGGGTCGGGTCGATGTGTTGGATCTTCGCCAGCTCGTCGTTGTCGATGACCGGGAAGTCGAGCACGACCTGCTTCGCATGCTCCGGACCCCAGGACAGCAGGTTCCGCTCCGGCCCGAGGCCGAGCTTCAGGGAGGTGACGACCTCCTCTCGGATGGAGTCGAGCGGCGGGTTCGTCA
This sequence comes from Plantibacter sp. Leaf1, assembly GCF_001421315.1. Lineage (NCBI taxonomy): Bacteria > Bacillati > Actinomycetota > Actinomycetes > Micrococcales > Microbacteriaceae > Plantibacter > Plantibacter sp. Leaf1. Next base: position 249,524 of record NZ_LMJX01000002.1, read on the forward strand.
CCTGCGCGAACTGCTGCACGAAGTAGTCGAACAGGAGCCGTGGCCGATCCGAGAGCACGGCGATCGGCGTGTCGGAGCCCATCGCTCCGAGCGGCTCCGCGCCGTTCTGGCCCATCGGCTGGAGGAGGATGCGGACCTCCTCCTCCGTGTACCCGAAGGTCCGCTGGCGGCGGGTCACCGAAGCGGGCGTGTGCACGATGTGCTCGCGCTCGGGGAGGTCGCTGAGGTTGATCCGGCCCTGCTCGAGCCACTCGCCCCAGGGGGCGGAGGCCGACAGCTCGTCCTTGATCTCGTCGTCCTCGATGATGCGTCCTGCGACGGTGTCGACGAGGAACATCTTGCCCGGACGCAGACGGCCCTTGCGCTTCACCCGGCTCGGCTCGATGTCGAGCACGCCGATCTCGCTGCCGAGGACGACGAGCCCGTCGGTGGTCTCCAGCCAGCGTCCCGGGCGCAGCCCGTTGCGGTCGAGGGTGGCGCCCACGAGCGAGCCGTCGGTGAAGGTGAGGGCGGCCGGACCGTCCCACGGTTCCATCTGCATGGAGTTGAACTCGTAGAAGTCTCGACGCTGCTGCGAGAGACCGGTCTGCTTCTCCCAGGCCTCGGGCACCATCATCATCATCGCGTGCGGCAGCGACCGGCCCGTCAGCGTCAGCAGCTCGAGCACCTCGTCGAAGGACGCGGAGTCACTCGCACCGGGCGTGATGATGGGGAGTAGTGGCCGGACGTCGCCGATGAGTTCGGACTCGAGCTGGGACTGACGGGCGCGCATCCAGTTGCGGTTGCCCTCCACCGTGTTGATCTCGCCGTTGTGCGCCATCATCCGCAGGGGCTGGGCGAGCGGCCACGACGGGAACGTGTTGGTGGAGTACCGGGAGTGCACGATGGCGAGCTTGGTCGCGAACCGTTCGTCGGAGAGATCCGGGTAGAAGGGTTCGAGCTGCAGGGTGGTGACCATGCCCTTGTAGACGAGGGTCCGGCTGGACAGGGAGATGAAGTACGCGCCGAGTTCGCGCTCCGCGCGCTTCCGCAGACGGAAGGCGAGGCGGTCGAGGGCGATGCCGGACGGCTTCGAGGGGTCCGACCCGGTGACGAACAGCTGCTCGAAGGCGGGCATGGCGGCGCGCGCGAGCTTGCCCAGCTCGTCGGGGTCGACGGGGACCTCGCGCCAACCGAGCACCGTGAGCTGCTCGTCGGCGGCGATCGCCGCGATCTCGGACTTGAGGAGCGCTCGTGCCGAGTCGTCCGTGGGGAGGAAGGCGATCCCGACCGCGTACTCGCCGAGCGGCGGGAGTTCGAACCCGGCGACGCCGCGCAGGAACTCATCGGGCATCTGGGTGAGGATGCCGGCGCCGTCGCCGGTGCCTGCGTCGGAACCGATCGCACCTCGGTGCTCCAGGTTCCGGAGCGAGCCGAGTGCGGCGTCGATGATGCTGTGCGAGGCGTCGCCCGTCAGGGTCGCCACCATCGCCAGACCGCAGGCGTCCTTCTCGTTCGCCGGGTCGTACATGCCCTGCTTGGGCGGGACTGCGCTGAACGAAGCGTACGGTGCATGCGCCATGGGATTACCGTCCTCACGAATGGGGGATCAGAAGCGGGACGTCACTGGCCCTGGAACGAAACGGTTGGTGGACCCCGTGCGTCGTCGGGATCCACCCGGCCGGAGTGAGGGTATGCCTGGCCTAGGAGGGTGAGCCGGTCTTGCTTGTGGCGACCGTGTCCTTGGACGTCGGAGCGGACGATGCAGTGCTCCGTGGACGACCGGCATCATCGCCGGTCGCGGCACTGCGCAGCCCCAGGTTCTCCGCGTCGGTGTCGTAGTAGTCTACCGCAGCCTTCGGATCGTTCCAGGCGCGACCGGCGACATAGGCCGACGGCTCCGTGCCGGTGTGACGGCGCGACTGGATGACGATGATCGCGATACCCACGACGATCGCGAGGATGGCGGCCCACACGTTGGCGCGGATGCCGAACAGGTACTCGCTCGGGTCGATCCGGATGGTCTCCCAGACGGTGCGGCCGGCGCCGTACCAGATGAGGTATACGCCGAAGAGCCGACCCCACTGCGGGTTGAAGCGGTGACCGATCCACAGGATGACGGCGACACCGAGGAGGTTCCAGATGATCTCGTACAGGAACGTCGGGTGGAACAGGGTGCCGGCCGGCAGACCGATCGGGAACGCCGGGTTGCTGGCCTCGATCTCCAGGCCCCACGGCAGGTCGGTCGGCAGACCGTACAGCTCGTGGTTGAAGTAGTTGCCGAGGCGCCCGAAGGCCTGTGCGAGCAGCAGCCCTGGCGCCAGCGCGTCGGCGAAGGTCCAGAAGCGGATGCCCGTCATCCGGCAGCCGATGTAGGCGCCGACGGCTCCTCCGAGGAGCGAACCGAAGATCGCGATGCCGCCCTCCCAGATGTAGAGCGTACGCAGGAGGTCGGCGCCCGGGTAGAAGTAGTCCCCGGGGTGCGTCAAGACGTGGAAGATCCGCGCTCCGATGATGCCGAGCGGAATGGCCCACAGGATGATGTCGAGCACGATGCCCGGCTCGGCTCCGCGCTTGGTCAGGCGACGGGAGGTCAGGATGGTCGCGACGACGATCCCGGCGATGATGCACAGCGCGTACATGTGCACCGTGAACGGACCGACGCTGAACGACGCGATGTCCGGGTTCGGGCTCGGGATGCTGAGGGGTGCAATCACTGCAGTGGTCGCCTTTCGTTACGAACTCTGATCGAGTGTACGGCCTTCGGCATCGCGGACGTGCTGAGGCTACCCTCAGCGCGCCCGTCGACGGAATGCCGCGACGGGTCCGGGCGTGCGGCTCAGCGCTTGGTGCCGGCTGCGAGCGACCGGACGACCTCGGTGACAGCGGGGACGCCGCCGTCGGCGAGGGCCTTGACGAAGACCGACCCGACGATCGCGCCGTTGGCGTACTCGAGGACGGATCGCACCTGCTCGGCCGTCGAGATGCCGATACCCACGCAGGCGTGCTCGGCGCCGGCTGCGCGGAGGCGTCCGACGAGCGTCTTGGCGGCGGCGTCGAGATCCTGCCGCGCTCCCGTGATACCCATCGTCGAGACGGTGTAGACGAAGCCCTTCGAGTGCTCGGTCACGAGCGAGAGGCGCTCGTCACTCGACGTCGGGGCCGCGAGGAAGACGCGGTCGAGCCCCAGTCGCTCGCTGACGTCCAGCCACTCCGCGGCGGCGTCCGGGGTGATGTCCGGCGTGATCAGGCCGGCTCCCCCCGCCGCAGCGAGGTCTGAGGCGAAACGCTCGACGCCGTACTGCGTCACCGGGTTCCAGTAGGTCATGACGAGGACCGGGACGTCGACCGCGGCGCGGATCGCACTGACCGCCGTGAAGACGTCGCGCAGTCTGAAGCCTCCGGCCAGCGCCGTCATGGTGGCGGCTTGGATGACGGCACCGTCCATGACCGGATCGGAGTAGGGCACACCCAGCTCGAGGACGTCGACGCCGTTCTGCGCCAGCGCGATGGCGGCATCGATGCTCGTCTGGAGATCGGGGAACCCGACCGGCAGGTACCCGATGAGTGCGCCGGCGCGTTCGGTCGCTGCGGCGTCGATGGCCGTCGAGACGGCCGACGCCACGGCGGGGCCCGCCTGCTGAGCGGTCATGCGTTGCGCCCGGCTTCGTCGAGGAGCCCGAAGTAGGCACCAGCGGTCTCGACGTCCTTGTCGCCACGTCCTGACAGGTTGACCAGGATGGTCGCGTCGGGACCCAGCTCCTTGCCGAGCACGATGGCACCCGCGAGGGCGTGCGCCGACTCGATGGCCGGGATGATCCCCTCGGTCCGGCTCAGGAGCCGGAACGCCTCCATCGCCTCCGCGTCGGTCGCGGGGACGTACGTCGCGCGTCCGGTGTCGGCGAGCCAGGCGTGCTCGGGGCCGACGCCCGGGTAGTCGAGCCCGGCGGAGATGGAGTGCGACTCGACCGTCTGGCCGTCGTCGTCCTGGAGGACGAACGTCCGGGCACCGTGGAGGACGCCGGGACGTCCGCGTCCGATGGACGCGGCGTGTCGAGGGGTGTCGACGCCGTCGCCGGCCGCCTCGACACCGTAGAGGGCGACGTCCGCGTCGTCGAGGAAGGCGTGGAAGATGCCGATGGCGTTCGAGCCGCCGCCGACACAGGCGACGACCGCGTCGGGGAGGGACCCGTTCAGTTCGAGGAGCTGGGCGCGAGCCTCCTCGCCGATGATCTTCTGGAAGTCGCGCACCATGACGGGGAAGGGGTGTGGTCCCGCAGCGGTGCCGAAGAGGTAGTTGGTCGTCTCGACCGAGGCGACCCAGTCGCGGTACGCCTCGTTGATCGCGTCCTTGAGCGTGCGCGAGCCGGAGGTGACCGGGATGACGGTGGCGCCGAGGAGGCGCATGCGTGCGACGTTGAGCGCCTGCCGTTCGGTGTCGACCTCGCCCATGTAGATCGTGCAGTCGAGACCGAACAGGGCGGCGGCGGTCGCCGTGGCGACCCCGTGCTGACCTGCCCCGGTCTCGGCGATCACGCGCGTCTTGCCGATGCGCTTCGTCAGCAGCGCCTGGCCGAGCACGTTGTTGATCTTGTGGGACCCGGTGTGATTGAGGTCCTCGCGCTTGAGGAAGATGCGCGCTCCGCCGGCGGAGGCTGCGAACCGCGGGACCTCGGTGATGATCGACGGTCGGCCGGCGTAGTCGCGCAGCAGCGTGGTGAGCTCGGCCTGGAAGGTCTCATCGACCTTCGCGGCCTCGTAGGCGGCTGCCAGCTCGTCGACCGCGGCGATGAGCGCCTCCGGCATGTAGCGTCCGCCGAAGTCGCCGAAGAACGGGCCGGCTTCGTCTCGCAGGTGGGTGGGCTCGGTGTTCGCGGGCGTGGGGGGTGACAGGGTCATTCGGATGCTCCCAGGAACTGTTCGAGGGTGGCGACGGGGTCGCCGGTGACGAGTGCTTCGCCGACCAGGACGACGTCCGCGCCGTCACGTCGGTAGGCTGCGACGTCCGACGCGCCGAGCACGGCGGACTCGGCGATCTTGATCGCGTCGGCGGGGAACCGGTCCGTCAGCGAGCCGAAGAGGTTGCGATCGAGTTCGAAGGTGCTGAGGTTCCGCGCGTTGACGCCGATGAGCCGGGCGCCGATGTCGCTCGCCCGAGCGAGCTCGTCAGCCGAGTGGGTCTCGACCAATGGCGTCATGCCGAGCTGGACGACGAGCTCGTGCAGCGACAGCAGGGTGGGCTGGTCGAGCCCGGCGACGATGAGCAGGACGAGGTCTGCGCCCGCGGCCCGGGCCTCGAAGACCTGATAGGGCAGCGAGATGAAGTCCTTGCGCAACACCGGGATCCGGATCGACGCACGGACGGCTTCGAGGTCGCCCAGCGAACCGCCGAACTTCCGCCCCTCCGTGAGGACACTGACCGCACTGGCGCCGCCCTGCTCGTAGAGCGAGGCGAGGAGCGCCGGGTCGGGGATGTCGGCCAAGGCGCCTCGAGAGGGGCTCGACCGCTTGACCTCGGCGATGATCTTCACGCGCTCGGCAGGAGCGAGCGCGGCCAACGCATCGATCGCCGGAGGGGCGTCGACCGCCAGAGCCTCGACGGCTGCAGCCGGACGGCCCGCGAGGCGCCCGAGGGCATCCTCCTTCGCGCCGGCCATCAGGTCGGCGAGCATGTTCAGTGCTCTTTCGCCAGGGTCTTGGAGCCGCCGACGCCGTACCCGGCCTTGGCGAGGATGCCACCGGTGATCCAACCGAGGAGCAGCACACCGGCCGAGATCCAGACGAGCAGGGGCATGTCGAGCCAGAAGAAGACCGTACCGGCGGCGAACGCGACCAACATGATGATCACGGCGGTCCAGGCGGCGGGCGAGTGTCCGTGGCCGGGGTCCGAGGGGTCGGTGCTCATGGTTCTCCTTCTGTGCGGGTGCGGTTTCCAGTGTACCGGCAAGTCATGGACGGTTCCGTGCGTGGGCCACGAGTTCCCAGGTGGCCTGAGCCCCGGCCTCGACTCACCGGGTGGGGTCGTCGCCGCGGCTGAGGTCGTCCCAGGCGCCGACCGGATCGGCGCTCGGGGCCGACTCGACCTGCGTGAAACGCACGGCCTGGTACTTGCGCGACGGGCCGGGCCACATCCGGTGCGTGACCGCGGTGGCGAGGCCGGCGAGACCGAGGACGATTCCGAGGACCAGCGCGACGGCCGGCCACGCGGTGAGCGACGTCGCGGCGACGAGGTCGACGGTCGACTGGTTGCCGGCGACGCCCGTCGCCTCCGTCACGGCCGCTGCGCCGGCGGTCGCGGGAGCGGTGAGGACGGTGATCGCCGAGATGGCGACGCACACGCCGATCACTGCCTCGAGCACACCGAGGATGATGCGGAAGACCGGCCCGGCGATCGCCAGGGCGGCGACGAGCGCCAGACCGGCGAGCGCGAGCGCCGACAGGGCTGGGGCCGCGACGGACCCCACCACGTCGAGGGCACCGGAGTGCGGTCCGACGCCGACGAGGCTGATCGAGAGCCAGGACTGCGTCCACGCGGCGAGGATGAGGGCGTTCGCCAGGACCGCGGTGACGAGGAGCAGCGTCTTCAGACGGCGCTGACGGCTGCGGAGGGCCCGCGCCTCGAGGTCGTCGGCCGGGGACGCTTCAGGCGCGGACGATGCTGTCTCATTGGTCTCGGTCATGCTCGAACTCGATTCATGGTGTCGACGATGGCGCGGCGACGACGTCGAGGCTCCGGGCGTCGAAGCAGCTGCGGGTGCCCGTGTGGCACGCGGCGCCGAGCTGGTCGACCTCCACCAACAGGGTATCGCCGTCGCAGTCGTAGGAGACCCCTCGCACGAACTGTGCGTGCCCGGAGGTGTCGCCCTTCCGCCAGTACTCTTGGCGGGATCGCGACCAGTAGGTGACGCGTCCCTCGGTCATCGTGCGACGAACGGCTTCGGCGTCCATCCAGCCGAGCATGAGGACCTCCCGGGAGTCCCACTGCTGGACCACGGCAGGGATCAGCCCCTGCGCGTCGAAGGTGAGTTGCCGGATCGCGGTCTCCGGGTCGGCTCCGACGGGGATGGTGATGTCGGCGCTCATGCTCGGACCGTCCAACCCGCATCGGCGAGCTCCTGCTTGACCTGTCCGATCGTCAGCTCCCCGTTGTGGAAGACGCTGGCTGCGAGGACGGCGTCAGCGCCGGCTGCGATCGCCGGCGGGAAGTCGGCGAGCTTGCCCGCCCCACCGGACGCGATCACCGGCACCCGGCTCACCTCGCGCATGGCGCGGATGAGCTCGGTGTCGAAGCCGGCCTTGGTGCCGTCGGCGTCGATCGAGTTCACCAGCAACTCCCCCGCTCCGCGTTCGATCGCCTCGGCCGCCCAGACGAGCGCGTCGAGTCCGGTCTCACGACGACCACCGTGCGTCGTGACGATCCATCCCGACGCGCTGCCGGCGTGCCGCTTGACGTCCAGCGAGAGCACCAGCACCTGCGCACCGAACCGGTCGGCGATCTCTCCGAGGAGCTCCGGCCGTGCGATCGCCGCGCTGTTCACCCCGACCTTGTCGGCTCCGCTCGCGAGGAGCCGCGACACGTCGTGCGTGGTCCGCACGCCGCCGCCCACGGTCAGCGGGATGAAGACCTGTTCCGCCGTGCGGCTGACGAGGTCGTAGGTGGTCTCGCGTTCGGCGACGGTCGCGGTGACGTCGAGGAAGGTGAGTTCGTCGGCGCCCTGCTCGGCGTACCGCTTGGCGAGCTCGACGGGATCGCCGGCATCGCGCAGATCGAGGAAGTTGACCCCCTTCACGACGCGGCCGTCGGCGACGTCGAGGCAGGGGATGACTCGGGTGGCGAGTGACACGATGGCCTCCGCGGGGCGACTGGAGCGGTCTGGGATGGGTTCGGTGCTCAGAGTCGAGCCGCGTGGATCGCCGTGACGAGGATCGCGCGCGCGCCGAGCTCGTAGAGGCGGTCCATGACGTCGTTCGCCTCGCCGCGCGGGATCATGACCCGGACGGCCACCCACTCGGGGTCGCGCAGCGGCGAGATCGTCGGCGACTCGATGCCACCGGCGACCGCGGTGGCCTGCTCCAGGAGTCGGACCGGGAGGTCGTAGTCGACGAGCACGTACTGCCGCGCGACGAGGACTCCCTGCAGACGACGGATGAGGGTGGCCGTGCTGGGCTTCGTCTCGGGAGAGGCGATGAGGACGGCTGTGGAGTCGAGGATGACGGGGCCGAAGATGCCGAGGCCGGCCTTCCTGAGGGTCGTACCGGTGGAGACCACGTCGGCGACCGCGTCGGCGACCCCGAGCTGGACGGCGGATTCGACCGCGCCGTCGAGGTGGACGAGCGTCGCGTCGACACCGGCCTCGCGCAGGAAGTTCCCGACCAGGCCGGGGTAGCTCGTGGCGACGGTCTTCCCGGCGAGGTCGGAGAGTTCCGCGAACTCCCCTGCCGGACCAGCGAAGCGGAAGGTGGAACCCCCGAAGCCGAGTTCGGCGAGTTCGGTCGCAGCGGAGTGCGAGTCGAGCAGGAGGTCGCGGCCCGTGATGCCGATATCGAGCGCACCCGAACCGACGTACGTCGCGATGTCCCGCGGACGCAGGTAGAAGAACTCGACGTCGTTCCGCGCGTCGACGACGTGCAGCTCCTTGGTGTCGCGGCGGGTGGCGTACCCGGCCTCCTGGAGCATCTCGACGGCGGTCTCGGACAGCGAGCCCTTGTTGGGCACGGCGACTCTCAGCATGGGGATCTCATCTCGTGGCGTGGTGGCGTGCGGGGTGCGCGGACCCATGGCGTCGGGGTCCGTCCTCGACGGTTCCCGGAGACGGTTGTGCTCCGGCGGACTCGTCCGGCCTACAGATGTCGGTAGACGTCGGCGGGGGTGAGGCCCTTCGCCACCATCATCACCTGCACGTGGTAGATCAGCTGGGAGATCTCCTCGGCCGTCTCGGTGTCGCTCTGGTACTCGGCCGCCATCCAGACCTCGGCCGCCTCTTCGACGATCTTCTTCCCGATGCCGTGCACGCCGGTGTCGAGTTCGCGGACCGTGCCGGACCCCTCAGGCCGGGACTCGGCCTTCTGGCGCAGCTCGTCGAACAGCTCGTCGAAGGTTTTCACGTGCTCCAGGGTACCGGTTCCGGGCGGGGGTGCGCGCCGCCGGGGTGGACGGAGCGGGTCGCGGGCTCAGTGGCTGTGCGTCGACGCCTCGGCGGCGGCCCGCAGCAGCGCGATGTTCGCTGCCGGGTCGGACCCGCTGTAGACCGCAGACCCCGCGACGAAGGTGTCCGCACCGGCTTCCGCGGCGATCCCGATCGTGTCCGCGGAGATCCCACCGTCGACCTGCAGCCAGACGTCGAGACCGGTCCGCGCGACCTCGGCGGAGAGCGCGCGCAGTTTGGGCATGGTCTCCGGCATGAACGACTGCCCGCCGAAGCCCGGTTCGACCGTCATGACGAGCACCTGGTCGAACTCCGGCAGCAGCTCGAGGTACGGCTCGATGGACGTGCCCGGCTTCACGGCGATCCCGGCGCGCGCTCCGATGGAGCGCAGGCGCCTGGCCAGGGCGACGGGGTCGGTGGCCGCCTCGGCGTGGAACGTCACCGAGTAGGCGCCGAGCTCGGCGTAGCCGGGAGCCCAGCGGTCGGCGTCCGAGATCATGAGGTGGACGTCGAGCGGGATCGGCGAGACGTCCTGGATCCGTCCGACCATCTGCGTGCCGAAGGTGAGGTTCGGGACGAAGTGGTTGTCCATGACGTCGACATGGACGAGGTCGGCGGTGGCGATCCGCTCCAGATCGGTCTGGAGGTTCACGAAGTCGGCGGACAGGATGCTCGGGTTGATACGCACGGACATGTGATCGAGCCTAGCGATCGACAGTGGGTTCGGCCGCCGCCGCGGGCTTCCGCAGCAGCGCGATGAACATGGCGTCGGTCCCCTGCCGGTGCGGCCAGAGCTGCACGGCGCCACCGGGGGCGGCTGCGTCGAGCGGTTCCACCGTGACCCGGTCGAGGATCTCGGCCGTGTCGAGCCGTTCCATCGTGGGGTGGGCGCGGAGGGCGCTCTCCACGATGAGGGCGGTCTCGGCGACGTGCGGCGAGCACGTCACGTACGCGACGATGCCACCGGGGGCGAGCGCCAGGATCGCGGCGTCGAGGAGCGACGATTGGAGACGGGTCAGGTCGGCGACGTCCTTCGGGGTCTTCCGCCAGCGCGCCTCCGGTCGTCGACGCAACGCACCGAGGCCCGTGCAGGGGGCGTCGAGGAGGATGCGGTCGTACCCCTCCGGACGTGAGGCCGCGAGCGTCGCACCGTCGGCGGTCGACACCTCCACCTCGAGCGGGACACCGGCGAGTGCGCGCTCGACGAGGCGTGCCCGAGCGGGGACGAGTTCGTTCGCGTCGAGGTGTGCTCCCCCGGCCAGGGCCTCGGCGGCCAAGAGCGCCGCTTTCCCGCCGGGTCCTGCGCAGAGGTCGAGCCAGCGTTCGCCGGCCGTGACCGGCTCAGCCCGGGTGAGGGCGAGTGCCGCGAGCTGCGAGCCTTCGTCCTGCACCCGGAGACGACCGCCGCCGGTGCCGACGAGCTGGACCGGGTCTCCGCCGGGGCTCCGGAACCCGTAGGGCGAGAACCGGTTGGGCTCGGCGTCCGTCGGCCGTTCGGCGAGGCCCGGCAGCGCGACGAGGTTGACCTGCGGCGCGAGGTTGTCGGCGTCGAGGGCGGCTTCGAGTTCGTCGCCGTGGCCCTGGAGGTCCAGGGACTGGCGGATCGCCCGGACGACCCACGAGGGGTGGGCGGTCGCGATGGCGAGGCGATCGGTGTCGTTCGTGGCCTCGTCGAGGAGGAGACGTTCCCACTCGGCGGGTTCGGTCCGCGAGATGGTGCGGAGCACACCGTTGGTGAATCCGGCGGCCGACCGCGACCCGGCCGAGCGTGCGAGTTCGACCGACTCGTTCACCGCGGCATGGCCGGCGACACGCATGGAGAGGAGCTGATGCGCGCCGAGCCGGAGGACGTCGAGGATCGCGTCGTCGATCTCCGTGACCGGTCGCTTCGCGACGAGCGCGATCACCCGGTCGTAGTAGCCACGACGACGGAGCGTCCCGTAGGTCAGCTCGGTGGCGAGTCCGGCGTCGGCCGGATTCAGCTTCGCCTCCGCGAGACGGTGCGGGAGCAGGAGGTTCGCGTACGCGTCGGAGGTGCTGACCGCGTGGACGACGTCGAAGGCGACCCGGCGGGCGGGCTGCACGGTCGACGAGTCGCGCGGCCGGGTCGGACGCTGCCGACCCCGTCGTGGCTCCTCGCTCTGTGGACGTCGGTCGCGGCGTGGTCTGCCGTCGGGTTGCTGAGCGCTCATGCGGTCACCAGCCGATCCGTGCCGTTGGCGGCACCCCTCCACCAGTCGGCGGCCGGCATGGCGGTCCGTCCGGCCGGCTGTACCTGGAGCAGCTGGAGTGGGGTGTCGAGGGTCCCCACGAGGATCAGACCGTCGAACTCGACGATCGTGCCGGGAGCCGGCGGGTCGATCGGGAGGTCGGGGGCCGGGGCGGCGGCGTGCACCTTCAACCGTGCGTCGTCGACGAGGGTGTACGCACCGGGCTCCGGCGTGACCCCTCGGATGTGCGACCACACCTCGGAACCGGGGCGGTCCCACTGGATGCGGCCGGCGAGGCCGTCGAGCTTCGGCGCGAGCGTGGGCTGTCCTTCCTGTGGGACGGCGACGGCGGTGCCAGAGGCGATCGCGGCGACGACGTCCACCGTCAGCGGTGCCCCGAGGTCCGCGAGGCGGTCGAGGAGGCGCCCTGCGGTCTCCCCCAAGCCGATGGGCGTCTCGATCGTCGCGAAGACGTCGCCGGCGTCGAGCGCCGGCACGAGCCGGAAGACCGATGCCCCGGTGACCTGGTCCCCGGCCATCACGGATCGTTGGACGGGCGCCGCTCCGCGCCAGGCCGGCAGGAGGGAGAAGTGCAGATTGATCCACCCGTGCTCGGGCGCCGACAGGAGCGGTTCACGCACGAGCCCGCCGTACGCGACGATGACACCGAGGTCAGGACGCAGGGCCGAGATCTGGGCGGTCGCCTCGTCGTCGAGCTTGGCGGCGCGGACGACGTCGAGCCCGAGGCGCTCGGCGGCCGCGGCGACGGGTGACGGTGTGAGGACGCGTTTACGACCGATCGGCGCGTCGGGACGGGTCACCACGGCGGCGATCTCGTGCCCGGCTTCGACGAGTGCCTCGAGGGTCGGAACGGCTACGGTCGGGGTGCCGGCGAAGACGAGCCTCACGCGGTTCGGCATTCGTGGTCGGGGTGGATCATGACAGCATCTCCGGATCGTCGAATCGTACTCTGAGTGTAGGCGGGGCCTTCGGCGCCCGCCTGCCGGGGGTCGGTCGTCGGCGCTTCGCCGCTTGGGCGACGACGGTCGCGCGCAACTGCTCGGCGACCGCACGGGCGTGCCCGTAGTCGACGCGGAGGATCGCGACGGTCTCCCCCGCGTCGTCGACCGTGGGGCCGAGGACTCGGCTCCGGTACTCCGGCGGCAGGCCGGCGAGGGCGGCGTCGACCGCCTCGCGGGTGCCGGTGAGGGTCGCACTCCTGACCGCCGGTGGGAAGCCGAGCTCGCGGCGTTCGGCGAGTTCTTCGCTCGCGAACCGTGGCTGCTGCCAGAGGGCGAGGGCGTTCGCGACCGGCGCTTCGACGCCGATGAGCAGCACCGGAGCGCGTGGCGCCGCCAGCGCGGCGGCGTTCGACCACCATCGGAGGCAGTCCTCGGCCACGCGGAGCGACTCACGTGCGAGCATGCGGTCGGCGTCGACCAGGAGCACGGCGGCGTACCCGCCGTCCGCGATCGGCTCGGCACCCCGCGTCGCGATCACCAGGGCCGGTTCCGACCCCACCTCGAGCTTCGGTGCATCGCCGTCGGACACCACGACCCGGTATCGGGGGAAGGCACGACCGAGTTCCTCGGCGGTCCGGCCCGTCCCTGCCGCCGTGACGCGGAACGCGGTGTCGTGGCACGTCTCGCACGACCACCCGGTTGCGAGGTGACCACACCAACGGCAGGAAGGCTGTGACCGCGCCGTCGCCAGGAGGAGTGGACCGTGACACACCGAGCAGTGGACCCTCGTCCCGCAACGGCGGCAGGCGAGATGCGGCGCGTATCCGGGACGCGCCACCTGCACCAGCACGGGACCGTGGTGCAATGCCTCGTCGACGGCCCGCCACGCGCTCGACGGGATGCGGGCCTGGCTCGTCATGGCGTCGTCGCCACTCGCTCGGGACACGACCACCCGCGGACGGACGGGGGGTGTCGGTGACACCTCGCGCAACCACCCGAGCTCGACCAGACGCTGCGTCTCGGTACTCCGCGAATGGGCGGCGAAGACGAGCGCGGCGCCGCTCATCTCCTGCCTCGTCAGGGCGACGTCGCGGGCGTGTACGTACGGGGCGAGCTGCTCCTGATGGAGTGGATCCCCGTCGTCCCAGAGGGCGATGAGGCCGAGGTCGTGCGCGGGCGCGTACACGGCCGAACGGTTGCCCACCACGATCCGGGGCACGGGGTGCAGGCCGTCCAGGTAGGAGCGGTACCGCGCCGCGGGGGTCTGCTTCGCATCGGCCCGCGCGACCGCGGACCCGGCCCCGAGGTCCTCCAGCGCGGCCAGGAGGTGCTCGACGTCGCGATAGTCGGGCACGGCGAGGATCGTGCTGCGCCCTGCGGCGAGTTGGTTCACCGCGAGGGCTGCGAAGGTGAAGGACCAGTCGGGCAGCGATGTGCCCGTGGACGTGGCCGTCAACGCCGGGATCGCCGTGACCGCGTACCGCTCGCCAGGCTCGACCCGGTCGAGTGTGCCGGGAGCGAAACCTGGGACGGTGCGTCGCTCCACGGCGGCGGGTTCCGGCGGCGTGGTCGCGGCCCAGGTCTTCTCCACCCGGACCTGCCTCGGCGGGATCGCGAGGCGCAGGACGTCCATCGCGCTGCCGGCGCTGCGATCGGCGACGCGACGCGCCAGCGTCCACAAGGCCGGGGTCAGCACCGGCACCGACGACACGACCGACTGCACCGGACTGAGCGTCCCACTGAACTCGCTCGAGTCCGTGAGGTCGACGATGAACCCGTTCGCCGATCTCCCTGCCGACCGGAACGGGACCGTCACCCGGGCACCGAGCACCGCGTCGTCGGCGAGCTCGGCGGGCACGGCGTAGTCGAACAGGTGGTCGAGCTGCGGCAACGGCGAGTCGAGCACCACCCTGGCGACCCTCGCGCCTGCCACGACTAGAGCCCGGCTGCTGACCGCAACGCCTCCACCCGGTCGAGACGCTCCCAGGTGAAGTCGGGGAGCTCGCGGCCGAAGTGCCCGTAGGCGGCGGTGGCGGCGTAGATGGGCCGGATGAGGTCGAGGTCGGCGATGATCGCGGCGGGCCGGAGGTCGAAGACGTCCCGGATGGCACGCGTGATGTCGGCTTCGGGCACGTGCGCCGTCCCGAACGTCTCGACGTAGAGTCCGACCGGCGCCGCCTTGCCGATGGCGTAGGCGACCTGCACCTCGAGTCGCTCGGCGAATCCGGCGGCCACGGCGTTCTTCGCGACCCATCGCATGGCGTACGCGGCCGAACGGTCGACCTTCGACGGGTCCTTGCCGCTGAACGCTCCCCCGCCATGACGCGCGGCACCACCATAGGTGTCGATGATGATCTTGCGTCCGGTGAGGCCGGCGTCGCCCATGGGGCCGCCGACGACGAAGATACCGGTCGGGTTGATCAGGTGAGTGACGTTCGAGCTGTCGAGTTCGACCGTCGCGAGGACCGGCTCGATGACGTGGCGCTGGACGTCGCGGCGCAGCTGTTCGGTCGAGACGCCGGGGTTGTGCTGCGTGGAGACCACCACCGTCTCGACGGTCTTCGGCAGGAAACCGTCGTACCCGATCGTGACCTGGGTCTTGCCGTCCGGGCGCAGGTAGTCGAGCTGGCCCGACTTGCGGACCTCGGCGAGTCGCTCCGCGAGCCGGTGCGCGATCCAGCTGGGCAGCGGCATGTACTGCGGCGTCTCGGTCGTCGCGAACCCGAACATGATGCCCTGGTCGCCGGCGCCCTGGAGGTCGTAGGCGTCCACGCTGGACTGCTCGCGGGACTCGAAGGCGTGATCGACTCCTGCGGCGATGTCGGCGGACTGGGAGCCGATCGACACGCTGACCCCGCAGGAGTCCCCGTCGAAGCCGATGTCCGACGAGGTGTATCCGATGGAGCGGATGCGCTCGCGGACGATCGTCGGGATGTCGACGTAGCCGCTCGTGGAGACCTCGCCGGCGACGTGGACGAGACCGGTGGTGACGAGTGTCTCGACGGCGACTCGACTGCGCGGATCCACCTGGAGGAGTGCGTCGAGGATGCTGTCCGAGATCTGGTCGCAGATCTTGTCGGGGTGGCCCTCGGTCACGGATTCGGAGGTGAACAGGCGCAGCTCGGTCATGCGGTCTCCCGTCGGAAGTGGTGGAGCGGAGGTGGAGGGGCGGCCGTCGCAGACGTCGAGGCCAGAGCCTTCATCACTCTAGCCCAGGCCTCCGACGTGGCATCCGTCCGTGACGCGAGACGTCGTCGGCGGTACGCCTGCCCGGACACGACGAATCCGCCGGTCGTCTGGCGCCCGGCGGATTCGTCGTGGTGAGGGTGCTACTCGGCGATCGGCTTGATCTGGAGCTTGTCCTCGTTGATCTCGTGCATCGCGATGGAGAGCGGCTTGTCCTCGACGGACGAGTCGACCAGCGGCCCGACGTTGTCGAACAGGCTGCCCTCGTGGAGGTCGGCGTAGTAGTCGTTGATCTGGCGCGCGCGCTTGGACGCGAAGATCACGAGCGCGTACTTGGACTCGACCTTGGTGAGCAGGGAGTCGATGGGCGGATCGATGATGCCCTTGAGCTTGTCAGCCATGCAGGTTCACACTCCTCGTGTGGTTGTGTTCGGGGAAGATCTGATCGATGCGGGGTGCGCGTCGGACGTCAATCCCCGTGAATCTTCATCAAGTCTACGACCTCTTGGGCCGCACGGGCCACGTCGTCGTTCACGACACGGTGGTCGAACTCGTCCGCAGCGGCCAGTTCGACCTTCGCGGTGCGCAGTCTACGCTCCCGTTCCTCCTCGTCCTCGGTGCCTCGCCCCACGAGCCGACGGACGAGTTCGTCCCAGCTCGGAGGCAGGAGGAAGACGAGGGTCGCCTCCGGCATCGCCGCTCTGACCTGCCTGGCACCCTGGATGTCGATCTCCAGGAGCGCGCTGTCTCCGGCGGCGAGGGCACGCTCGATCGGCTCGCGCGGCGTGCCGTACCGGTAGGCGTTGTGCACCGTCGCGTACTCGAGGAGCCGGTCGCCGGCGATGAGCCCGTCGAACTCGTCGTCGTCCACGAAGTAGTAGTTGACCTCGTGTTGTTCGCCCGGGCGCGGCTTCCGCGTCGTGGCGGAGACGGAGAGGTGCACCTCCGGGTAGTGGTCGCGGATGTAGGCCGCGACGGTCCCCTTACCGACGGCCGTCGGGCCGGCGAGCACTACGAGTCGGCTGCGGGCCGTGCCCGGGTACCGTTCCGCGATGAACGCGCGGAGGCGTTCCCGCTGCAGTCGGCCGAGTCCGCCGAGACGTTTGACGGAGGAGATGCCGAGCGATTCGAGGATGCGCCCGAGCTTCGTGACCCCGACGCTCGGGATGCTGAGGAGGTACTCGGTGACGCGGACGCCTCCTTCGATGCCGTCGGGATCCGCCGTCGCGGCGTCGAGGACCTCGAGCGGCGTGCGCGCGCCCGAGGCGATGGAGGCCTTGACGGTGGCACGGGCACGTCGCTTGCGGACGGCCTCCCGGGAGGCCGCTGCCCGGTCGACCTCCGGCATGCTCCTCGCGCGCTGGTCCGGTTCCTGGTCAACCACGGGCGCTCCTCACGGCGTCGGCGGAGCGCTCGACGGCGTCCGCGATCCCCGACGGCCCGGCGGCGAGGATGCTGCGGGACTCGGAGACGATGACGCCTGGAGCGAGGTCACCGTAGATGGATTCGAGGTCGGCGACCGCTGCACCCTGATGGCCGAAGCCGGGAGCGAGGATCGGGACGACCGATCGGGTCGGCACCGCCGTCATGCCGAACTCCTCCAGACGGAGCGTGGCACCGATGACGGCACCGATCGAACCCGTCGACCCTGGGTGATGTCTCGCGTTCCAGTGGTCGATCTCGCCGAGCATCGACGCTGCGACCGTGAGGCCTGCGCGGTCCTCGGCGAGCTGGACGTCGCGTCCCTCGGGATTCGAGGTCGCCGTCAGCACGAACAATCCCTTGCCCTCGTGTTCGGCGAGCTCGAGCGCCGGCTGGAGCGAGCCGAAACCCAGGTACGGGTTCACGGTGAGCGCGTCGACTTCGAGCGGGGAACCCGGGGTCAGCCAGGCCTCGGCGTACCCCTCCATGCTCGTCCCGATCTCGCCACGCTTGGCATCGCCGATCACGAGGAGTCCGGCGTCGCGTGCTGCGGCGAGGACACCTTCCAGCGCGACGTAGCCCGCCGACCCGAACCGTTCGAAGAACGCCACCTGCGGTTTCACGATGCCGGCCCGGCCCGCCGACGCCTCGACGACGGCGAGCCCGAAGGCCCCGGCGCCGGCGGCGGTGTCGGGCAGCCCCCATGCCTCGAGCAGGAAGCGGTGCGGATCGATGCCGACGCAGAGCCGGCCCGACCGGACGAAGACCTCGTCCAGTCGGGTTCCGAACGAAGCCGTCACGAGCGTGCAGCCCGATCGAGTGCGTACTCCTGAAGGGACCGGACCTCGAAGCCCCCGCCGAGTGCCTCGAAGGAGCCGACAGCGGCCGTCAACTGCGCGATCGTCGTGAAGAGCGGCTTGTCCGCTGCGACGGCTGCCGCGCGGATCTCGTAGCCGTCCGCGCGGGCGGATCGGCCACTCGGCGTGTTGATGACCATGTCGACCTCGTCGCGGTTGATCAGGTCGACGATCGAGTCGTCCTCCCCCGCTGCGGTGGTCTCGCTGTACTTGCGCACCGTCCGCGCGCTGATGCCGTTCCGGTTCAGGACCTCCGCCGTGCCGTCGGTGGCGAGGATGTCGAAGCCGAGCTGCTGCAGGCGGAGCACCGGCAGGATGATCGAGCGCTTGTCGCGGTCGGAGACCGAGACGAACACCGTGCCGCTCGAGGGCAGACCGCCGTAGGCCGCCTCCTGGCTCTTCGCGAAAGCGCGCGGGAAGTCCTTGTCGATGCCCATGACCTCACCGGTGGAGCGCATCTCCGGCCCGAGGACGCTGTCGACGATCTGGCCGTCCTTCGTTCGGAACCGCTTGAAGGGCAGCACGGCCTCCTTCACCGACACCGGGGAGTCGATCGGCACGCGCGACCCGTCGACCGGGGGTAGGAGCCCCGAGTCCTTGAGCTCGGCGACCGTGGCGCCCGTCATGATGAGGGACGCGGCCTTCGCCAGCGGGATACCGAGCGCCTTCGAGACGAACGGCACGGTGCGGGACGCCCGTGGGTTGGCCTCGATGACGTAGAGGATGCCGGCGCCGATGGCGAACTGCACGTTGAGCAGGCCACGGACCCCGATCCCCTGGGCGATCGCGAGCGTTGCGGTACGGACCCGGTCGATCTCGGCACGGCCGAGGGAGACCGGTGGCAGGGTGCAGCTGGAGTCGCCCGAGTGGATCCCGGCCTCCTCGATGTGCTCCATGACACCGCCGATGTAGAGTTCCTCACCGTCGAACAGGGCGTCCACGTCGATCTCGATCGCGTCGTCGAGGAAGTGGTCCACGAGCAGCGGCTGCGCCGGGCCAACGATGCCCTGGTCCTCGATGCGCACGAAGTAGTCCGTCAGCGAAGCGCTGTCGTAGATGATCTCCATGCCGCGACCGCCGAGGACGAAGCTCGGACGCACGAGGACCGGGTAGCCGATCTCCTCGGCGACCCGGAGCGCGCCCTCGATCTCGACCGCGGTGCCGTTCTTCGGTGCGACGAGCCCGGCGGCGTCGAGGATCTGCTGGAACTGTCCGCGCTCCTCGGCGAGGTCGATGGCGGTCGGCGTGGTGCCGAGGATCGGGACTCCGGCGGCTTCAAGCCCCTTCGCGAGGCCGAGTGCCGTCTGGCCGCCCAGCTGGACGACGACCCCGACGAGCTCGCCGGACTCGCTCTCCGCGTGGATGACCTCGAGCACGTCTTCGAGTGTGAGCGGCTCGAAGTACAGGCGGTCGCTCGTGTCGTAGTCCGTGGAGACCGTCTCGGGGTTGCAGTTGATCATGATGGTCTCGAAGCCGGCGGCCTGCAGCGCGAACGAGGCGTGCACACAGGAGTAGTCGAACTCGATGCCCTGACCGATCCGGTTCGGCCCGGAGCCGAGGATGACGACCTTGCGGCGGTCGCTCGCGACCACCTCGGTCTCCGTGTCGTAGCTGGAGTAGTGGTACGGCGTGAGGGCGGGGAACTCCCCGGCGCAGGTGTCGACCGTCTTGTAGACCGGACGCACGCCGAGGATGTGGCGGACCTCGCGCACCTCCTGCTCGCCGAAGCCGCGGAGCTGACCGATCTGCGCGTCGGAGAAGCCGTGGTTCTTGGCGGTCCGAAGCACCTCGGTGTCGAGGCGTTCGGCCGCGGCGATCCAGTCGGCGACGTCGTTGATGAGGACGATCTGATCGATGAACCACGGGTCGATCTTGGTCGCCTCGAAGACCTGCTCGGCGGTCGCACCCTTCCGGAGCGCCTGCTGGACCACGACGATACGGCCGTCGGTGGGCGTCTTCGAGATCTCGAGCAGCTCGTCGGCGCTGCGTGACTCCTCGCCCCAGTGGAAGCTGGAGCCGCGCTTCTCGAGCGAGCGGAGCGCCTTCTGGAGGGCCGTGGCGTAGTTGCGGCCGATGGCCATCGCCTCGCCCACCGACTTCATGGTGGTGGTCAGCGTCGGGTCCGCGGCCGGGAACTTCTCGAACGCGAACCGCGGGACCTTGACGACGACGTAGTCGAGCGTGGGCTCGAAGCTCGCCGGGGTGACCTTGGTGATGTCGTTCGGGATCTCGTCGAGACGGTAACCGATGGCCAGCTTCGCCGCGATCTTCGCGATCGGGAAGCCGGTCGCCTTCGAGGCGAGGGCGCTCGAGCGCGAGACGCGCGGGTTCATCTCGATGACGATGATGCGGCCGTCGGCCGGGTCCACGGCGAACTGGATGTTGCAACCACCGGTGTCGACACCGACCGCGCGGATGATGTCGATGCCGATGTCGCGGAGCTTCTGGTACTCGCGGTCGGTCAGCGTCAGCGCGGGAGCCACCGTGATCGAGTCTCCGGTGTGGACACCGACGGGGTCGACGTTCTCGATCGAGCAGACGACGACGGTGTTGTCCGCCGTGTCGCGCATGAGTTCGAGCTCGTACTCCTTCCAACCGAGGATCGACTCCTCGAGGAGCACCTCGGTGGTCGGGCTCTGGTGGAGGCCGTCGCCGACGATGCGACGGAGCTCAGCCTCGGTGTACGCGAAGCCCGAGCCGAGACCGCCCATGGTGAACGAGGGACGGACGACGAGCGGGTAGCCGAGGTCCTCGGCGTAGCCGACGGCCTCCTCGACCGTGTGGGCGATGTAGGAGCGGGCCACGTCGGCGCCGGCGTCGAGGACGAGCTGCTTGAAGATCTGGCGGTCCTCGCCCTTGTTGATCGCCTCGAAGTTCGCTCCGATGAGCTCGACGTCGTACTTCTCGAGGATCCCGTGCTCGTGGAGCTGGATCGCCGCGTTCAGGGCCGTCTGGCCGCCGAGCGTCGGGAGGATGGCGTCGGGCTTCTCCTTCGCGATGATCGTCTCGATGACCTGCCACGTGAT
The DNA here is from genome assembly GCF_001421315.1 of Plantibacter sp. Leaf1. NCBI lineage: Bacteria > Bacillati > Actinomycetota > Actinomycetes > Micrococcales > Microbacteriaceae > Plantibacter > Plantibacter sp. Leaf1. The sequence continues at coordinate 270,312 of NZ_LMJX01000002.1, forward strand.
CGGCTCGACGTAGGTCGCGTCGGCGAAGTCGGGGTCGGTCATGATCGTCGCCGGGTTCGAGTTGACGAGGATGACGCGGACGCCCTCCTCTCGCAGGACTCGGCAGGCCTGGGTGCCCGAGTAGTCGAACTCCGCGGCCTGCCCGATGACGATCGGCCCGGAGCCGATGACGAGGACGCTGTTGATGTCGTCGCGCTTGGGCACTAGTTGTTCTCCTTGGTGCTGGAAGTGGTGGCGTGGCCGGTCACGAGATCGCGGAACCGGTCGAACAGGTAGACCGCGTCGTGCGGACCGGAGGCGGACTCCGGGTGGTACTGGACCGAGAAGGCGGGGATGTCGATGCAGTTGATGCCCTCGACGACCTCATCGTTCAGGCTGTAGTGGCTGACCTCGGCGAGCCCGAACCCGGCAGGCGTCTCGTGACGGCCCTCGATGGGCAGGTCGACCGCGAACCCGTGGTTCTGCGAGGTGATCTCCACCCGGCCGGTCGCCTTGTCGAGGACCGGCTGGTTGATCCCACGGTGGCCGAAGGGCAGCTTGTAGGTGTCGAAGCCGAGCGCCCGGCCCAGCAGCTGGTTGCCGAAGCAGATCCCGAAGTACGGCACGCCTGCCCGGAGCACGTCCTGCAGGAGCGCGACGTGCGCGTCGCTGGCGGCTGGGTCGCCGGGGCCGTTCGAGAAGAACAGGGCGGAGGGCTCGAGCGCGAGGACCTCGGCCGAGGTCACCGACTGCGGCAGCACCACGACGTCGAAGCCGCGGGCGGCGAGGTGGTTGAGCGTGGAGGTCTTGACGCCGAGGTCGAGGACCGCGACGGAACCGACACGCTCGCCCACGGCCTCGACGGTGTACTGCTCGGTGGTGGAGACCTGACCGGACAGGTTGAGACCGGCCATCTGCGTACCGGCGCGGACGAGACTGAGCTGCTCGGCGCCGGAGAGCTCGAAGTCCTCCCCGGAGAACACGCCGCCGCGCATGGAGCCGGCGGAACGGATGTGTCGGGTCACCGCACGGGTGTCGATGCCGCTGATGCCCACGACACCGTCCTGGACGAGTTCGTCGTCGAGCGAGCGGTCCGCGCGGAAGTTGGAGACGACGCGGGAGGCGTCGCGCACCACGTACCCGGCGACCCAGACGCGGGCGGACTCCATGTCCTCGCGGTTGACGCCGGTGTTGCCGATGTGCGGCGCCGTCATGAGGACGATCTGGCCGGCGTAGGACGGGTCGGTCAGGGTCTCCTGGTAGCCGGTCATGCCGGTGGCGAAGACGACCTCGCCGAGCGTGCGGCCGGTGGCACCATAGGCGTGCCCGACGTAGCGGTTGCCGTCCTCGAGGACGAGTACCGCTGGACTGGGTGGGGTGAAGGAGGTCATGGTCGAGCCCTCTCGTGAGGCGGTGGGGTGCGGTCGTCGGTCGAGGAGGCCTCGCCGACGGTGTCTGGGGTGCCGGTCGGCCGGAGTCCGGCGTCCGCGGCGGGGATGATGCTCGTGACGGCGTCGATGATGCGGGCGCGGTCGGCCTGCTCGAGGACGCGGAAGGTGCTGTCGGCGATCACCGACGGGACGGGGCGCCAGCTCAGACGGAGGAGCCCGCCCGGCTCGACGACCCGGTCGATCGTAAGGTTGGTCTGGTCGAGCCCGACGATGCTCGTCGCCGGGATGAAGGTCGGCCGCTCCCCGGGGACGTCGACGACGACACCGGCGGCTCCGAGCTCGAGCGTCACCCGCGAGCGGTAGCGCAGACCTTCGAGGGCCAGGCGCTCCAGCGGCTGGTCGTGCTTCGACGTCGCGACGTAGAGGACCTCGACCGTCAGGGACGGGACGGGACGGGGGTCGGGGAGCTCGGGGAGCGGTCCGATCCGGGCGTCGCGGGAGACCCGACGCCGCCAGGCGAGCGCCATGAGGGCGAGGACGCCGAGGAGGAAGACGGCGACGAGGAGCGCGGCGAGGATGCGTCCGTCCATCAGTGCTCGACCTCGGCGGAGCGCGCGGCGCGTCGTGCGGCGGCCGTGACCTGCTCCGCCGGCAGCACGGCGCCCTCCAGGACGGTCGCGTAGCCCCGGTGGAAGGTCGCGATGACCCGGCCGGGCAGCTCCAGGCCGAGGTAGGGCGAGTTCACGCCCTTGCCGGCGAGGTCGACCGTGCCGAACGGCCGGCTGGCCGCGGTGTCGTACAGCACGAGTTCCGCGGGCGCACCCACCTCGAGCGGGGACCCCTGACCGGTGATCCGCCCGATCCTCGCGGGCGTCGCAGACAGCACCCGGGCGACGTCGTTCCAGTCGAGCAGCCCCGTCGCCACCATCGACGCGTGCACGACGGAGAGGGCGGACTCCAGCCCCACCATGCCGTTCGCCGCGGCGTCCCACTCGCAGTCCTTCGCTTCGACCGGGTGGGGTGCGTGGTCCGTCGCGACGATGTCGATCGTGCCGTCCGCGAGGGCCTCGCGCAGCGCTTGGACGTCTTCAGCCCGACGCAGCGGAGGGTTCACCTTGTACCGGGCGTCGTAGCTCGCCACGGACTCCTCGGTGAGCAGCAGGTGGTGCGGCGTGACTTCGGCGGTGACCGGGATGCCGCGGGCCTTGGCCCATCGGATGACGTCGACGGAGCCGGCCGTCGAGACGTGACAGATGTGCAGGCGGGAACCGACGTGCTCGGCGAGGAGCACATCCCGCGCGATGATCGACTCCTCGGCGACCGCCGGCCAGCCCGTGAGACCGAGTTCACCCGAGAGGGCGCCCTCGTTCATCTGTGCGCCGACGGTGAGCCGCGGTTCCTGCGCATGCTGCGCGATGACGCCGTCGAAGGCCTTCACGTACTCCAGCGCACGACGCATGAGCAGCGGGTCGGACACACACAGGCCGTCGTCCGAGAAGACGCGGACCTTGGCACGCGAGGAGGCCATCGCGCCGAGTTCGGCGAGCCGCTCCCCCGCGAGTCCGACCGTCACAGCGCCGATCGGCTGCACGGTGGCGTAGCCGGCGCGTTCACCGAGCGACTGCTCCTGCTCGACGACCCCGGCCGTGTCGGCGACCGGCGAGGTGTTGGCCATCGCGAACACCGCGGTGAAGCCACCGGCCGCCGCGGCACGCGTCCCGGTGAGCACCGTCTCGCTCTGCTCGAAGCCGGGCTCGCGGAGATGCGTGTGGAGGTCGACGAGTCCCGGCAGGGCCAGCAGGCCGTCCGCGTCGACGACGGTGGCTCCCGAGGCGCTCAGGCCGGAGCCGAGTTCCGCGATCCGTCCCTCCCGGAGGAGGAGGTCGGTGCGTGATCCGTCGGCGAGGGTCGCTCCGGTGATCAGCGTGACGTCGGGGTTCGATACGGGCTCAGACACGGGTGGATTCCTCTCGATCGCCGGACAGCAGCAGGTACAGCGCGGCCATCCGGACCGACACCCCGTTGGCGACCTGTTCGAGGACGGTCGACTGGGGCGAGTCGGCTGCCCCGGACGAGATCTCCAGTCCGCGGTTCATCGGTCCGGGGTGCATGACAATGCTAGCCGGGTCGAGCCGCGCGAGCCGTTCGTCGTCGAGCCCCCAGCGTCTGGAATACTCCCGGCTGTTCGGGAAAAAGGCGGCCTGCATGCGTTCGGACTGGATCCGGAGCATCATCAGGACGTCGGGACGCTGGGCGATGGCGTCGTCCAGGTCGTAGCGGACGGTCGCCGGCCAGGGGCCGAGGTCCACCGGGAGCAGCGTCGGCGGGGCGACGAGGGTGACCTCGGCGCCGAGGGTGTCCAGCAACCAGACGTTCGAGCGGGCGACCCGCGAGTGGAGGATGTCGCCGACGATCGTCACCGCGACGCCGTCGAGCGCACGGCCGCGTGACCCGCCACCGTGGATGCGCTTGCGCATCGTGAACGCGTCCAGCAGGGCCTGCGTCGGGTGCTCGTGCGTCCCGTCTCCCGCGTTGAGGATGCCGGCGTCGATCCACCCGCTGTCCGCGAGGGTCTGCGGAGCCCCTGAGGCGGAGTGCCGGATCACGACGGCGTCGGCGTGCATGGCGGCGAGGGTCTGCGCGGTGTCCTTGAGGCTCTCGCCCTTCGAGACGCTCGATCCCTTGGCGCTGAAGGTGATCACATCGGCCGACAACCGCTTCGCAGCCGCCTCGAAGGAGATCCTGGTGCGGGTCGAATCCTCGAAGAACAGGTTGACGACCGTCTTGCCGCGGAGGGTCGGCAGCTTCTTGACCTCGCGCGACTGCGTGTCGGCCATGTCCTCGGCGACGTCGAGGATCTCGATCGCCTCGTCGCGCGTCAGCGTCTTCGTCGACAGCAGGTGCCTCACTCGCCACTCCCCTCGATCGTGACCGCGTCGACCCCGTCGAATTCGGTGAGCCTGACGTAGATGCGCTCCGCCTGCGACGACGGCAGGTTCTTGCCGACGAAGTCGGGTCGGATCGGGAGCTCGCGGTGGCCGCGGTCGACGAGGGCGGCGAGCCGCACGACGCGTGGGCGGCCGAGATCCGTCAGGGCGTCCAGAGCGGCGCGGATCGTGCGCCCCGAGTACAAGACGTCGTCGACGAGGACGACCGTGCGGCCGTCGATGCCCTCCGGTGGGAGCGTCGTCGGCTGTGGTGCACGGGTCGGGTGCTTCGCCAGGTCGTCGCGGTACATCGTGACGTCGAGGGCACCAGACCGGATGGTCGCGCCGGAGATGGCGGAGATCGAGGCGGCGATCCGTGTCGCGAGGATGACCCCGCGGGTGGGGATGCCGAGGATGACGAGGTCGTCAGCTCCGCGGTTGGACTCGAGGATCTCGTGGGAGATCCGAGTCAACGCCCGCGTGATGTCAGCTTCGTGCAGCACGGTACGTGCGCTCATCGCCGACTCCCTTCTCCGCCTCTCTGGACGGTCTTAAAGGTTGTCTTGGTCAACACCCGAGCCTAGCAGCCGGATCAGGCCTCGTAGAGCTCCAACGGGAGACCGTCGGGATCGAAGAAGAACAGCATCTTCCGGGAGGTGTGCGGGTCGATCCGGACGTCTTCGACCCGCACACCCAGCTCGACCAGACGGGCGTGGCCGGCGTCGACGTCGTCGACCGCGAACGCCAGGTGCCGCAGACCGAGCGCTTCGGGCCCTGATGCGCGCGCCGGCGGGTCCGGGAAGGAGAACAGCTCGATGAGGTACTCGCCGTTCAGGGCGAGGTCGCCCATCCAGGAGTCGCGCTCCGCGCGGTACACCTCGGTGATCAGCTCGCAGCCGAGCACCGAGGTGTAGAAGCGCTTCGACCGCTCGTAGTCGCTGGCGATGATCGCGATGTGGTGCACGCGCTTCAGCGGCAGGGCCGGGCCGGTCTCGTCGCCCATGGTCATCGCGGGTTGATCTGCGAGATCTTGCCGAGGAGCCCGTTGATGAACCCCGCCGAGTCGTCGGTCGACAGCGTCTTGGCCGCTTCGACCGCCTCGTCGATGGCGACGCCGTGCGGCACCTCGTCGTTGAACAGGATCTCCCAGATGGCGATCCGGAGGATGGCGCGGTCGACCGTCGGCATCCGCGCGAGGGTCCAGCCCTGGGCGTACGTCTCGATCTGCTCGTCGATCTCCTCGGCGTGGTCGCCGACGCCGTCGACGATCTCGCGGGCGTACAGCCAGGAGGCCTGGCGGTCGGGTTCGCTGACCGCACGTGCCGCCTCAGCCGAGAGGACCTCGGCGAGGGTCTGCTGACGGACGTCGGCCTGGTACAGGAGATCGAGGGCGCGTTTCCGCGCCTTGGTCCGAGCGCTCACTCGTTGACGCGACCGAGGTAGTCACCGGTGCGGGTGTCGACCTTGACCTTGGTGCCGGTCTCGAGGAACAGCGGGACCTGGATCTCGTAGCCGGTCTCGACGGTCGCCGGCTTCGTGCCGCCGGTCGAGCGGTCGCCCTGGAGACCGGGCTCCGTGTAGGTGACCTCGAGGATGACCGACGCGGGGAGCTCGACGTACAGCGGGTTGCCGTTGTTGAGGGCGACCGTGACGTCCTGGTTCTCCAGGAGGAAGTTCTTGGTGTCGCCCACGACGACGGCCGGGATCGTGATCTGGTCGTAGTCGCTCTTGTCCATGAACACGAAGGAGTCGCCGTCCGCGTACAGGTAGGTGAAGTCGCGACGGTCCACGTTCTCGACGTCGATCTTCGTGCCCGCGTTGTACGTCTTGTCGACGACCTTGCCGGTCATGATGTTCTTCATCTTGGTGCGGACGAACGCGCCACCCTTGCCCGGCTTGACGTGCTGGAACTCGATCACCGTCCAGAGCTGCCCGTCGATGTTCAGGACGATGCCGTTCTTGATGTCAGCGGTAGAAGCCATGCGCGAGAATGTCCGTTCGTGGAAAGTGTGCGGCCGGATACGACCCAACGAACGAGTGTAACCGCTGGGAGTACCGCTGACCAACGCGGCCGTGGCGTTCCGGGTCGTGTCGGTCGTCAGGCGGTGGTCCGGCGCACGACGAGGTCGAGTGCGAGACGGTAGGAGTCGAAACCGAATCCGGCGATGACCCCGGTCGCGACCGCCGAGATGACGCTCGTGTGTCGGAACGTCTCCCGGGTGTGCGGATTCGACAGGTGCACCTCGACGAGGATGAGACCCGCTTTGGTGACCATGGCCGCGGCATCCCGGAGGCCGTAGCTGTAATGCGTGAACGCTGCGGGATTCAGGATCACCGGTGTCCGTGCATCCACAGCCTCGTGGAGCCAGCCGATGAGTTCGCCCTCGTCGTCCGTCTGGCGGAGGTCGATCCGTGTCCCGGTACCCGCCTCTCCCTCGAGCAGCGTGCGCAGTGCATCGAGGTCGGCCGAGCCGTAGACGTCGGGTTCGCGGCTGCCGAGGCGTCCGAGGTTCGGTCCGTTGAGGACGAGCACGGTGGTCATGTGTCGAGGGTATCCGTTCCGGACGAGCGCTCGCGGCGCGCGTTGGCGTCGATCAGGAGCCGATCTCCTGGTAGGCGGCGAACAGCAGCGAGGTCTCGGGGCCCTGCAGGACGGTCGGCTTGGCCAGGTCGTCGAGCACGATGAACCGCAACATCGACCCACGGGTCTTCTTGTCGCGCTGCATGGTGGCGAGGAGGGTGTTCCAGCGACCGACGGGATATGCGGTCGGCAGGCTGAGCGACTCCAGGACACGGCGGTGGCGGTCGACGACCTCGTCAGACAACCGACCCGCGAGACGGGACAGCTCCGCGACGTACATCATGCCGATGGCGACGGCGGCGCCGTGCCGCCACTGGTAGCGCTCGGCGTGCTCGATCGCGTGACCCAGGGTGTGGCCGTAGTTGAGGATCTCGCGGAGCCCCTGTTCGGTGAAGTCCTCGCTGACGACGTCGGCCTTCATCCGGATGGCGAGCTCGATGCATCGGCGGAAGGCCGGGGTCGTCGGATCGGTGGCCGCGTCGACGTCCGCCTCGATGAGGTCGAGGATCTCGGGGTAACGGATGAACCCGGCCTTGGCGACCTCAGCGAAGCCCGCGAGGATCTCGTTCTTCGGCAGCGTGTCGAGGGTGTCGAGGTCCGCGATCACGGCAGCGGGTGCGTAGAAGGCGCCGACGAGGTTCTTGCCCTCGGCGGTGTTGATGCCCGTCTTCCCGCCGACCGCCGCATCGACCATGCCGAGGACCGTCGTCGGGAGCTGCACGAGTCGGACGCCGCGCAGCCAGGTGGCCGCCACGAAGCCGGCGAGGTCGGTGACCGCGCCGCCGCCGAAACCGATGACCGCGTCGGATCGCGTGAAATCGGCCTGCCCGAGCACGCCCCAACAGAACGCGGCGACCTCGACGCGCTTGCCGGCTTCGGCGTCGGGCACCTCGGCAAGGAGCACCTGGTAGCGGTCGCTGAGGGACTCGCGCAGCTTCGAGGCCTTCTCCCCCAGTGTCGACGGGTGCACGATGAGGACCCGCTGCACGCCCGTGCCCAGTGCGTCGACGATCGTGTCCTCGAGCCCGCGACCGATCGTGATCGAGTACGGTGCGGAGCCCGTGACCTCGATGACGGTGCGCTCGGACGAGGTGGTCGGTTCGGTGCTCATGCAGGCTCCTTCACCCAGGCGACGAGCTCGTCGACGATGCCTGAGATGGGTCGGTGCGAGGTGTCGAAGGTGACATCCGCGAGTCGTTCGTAGAGGGGGCGGCGTGCTGCGGCGATGCGTGACCAGGCACCGGGATCGTCGCGGAGGAGCGGCCGTTTGTCGAGGTTGGCCCGTGCCAGCACGGCCTGCTCGGTCACGGTGAGCAGCACGACCCGAGCATCGGAGAGCTCACGCTGTGTGTCCTCGTCGAGGACTGCTCCTCCACCCAGTGACACGATCGCCGGCTGTGCGAGCGCCGCCGCGACCGCCTCGCGCTCGAGGGCACGGAAGTGCGCTTCACCGTGCTGCTCGAAGATCCGTGCAATGGGGCCGTGCTCGCCGGAGACGACGTTGTCGGTATCGACGAACGGGAGCCCGAGGCGTTTCGCGAGCTGCTTGCCGACGCGGCTCTTCCCCGAGCCCATCGGTCCGATCAGGACGACCGGGAGCCGGAGCCCGTCGGCCTGATCAGGCATCGGCGCCGGAGGCGTGATCGCCTCGCGTGCGCAGGTTCGACGGGATCGCCGCGAGGTATCCGTCGAGGTTGCGCTTCGTCTCGGTGACCGAGTCGCCGCCGAACTTCTCCAGCACCGCCTCGGCGAGGACGAGGGCGACCATGGCCTCGGCCACGACGCCCGAGGCTGGCACCGCACAGACGTCGGACCGCTGGTGGTGGGCGGTCGCGGCCTCGCTCGTCGCGACGTCGACCGTCCGGAGCGAGCGCGGGACCGTCGCGATGGGCTTCATGCCGGCACGGACACGGAGGACCGTGCCCGTCGTCATGCCGCCCTCGGTGCCACCGGCGCGATCGCTCTGACGCGCGATGCCGTCGGCCTCCTGGACGAGTTCGTCGTGTGCCGCCGAGCCACGGCGTGTCGTGGTGAGGAAGCCGTCGCCGACCTCGACGCCCTTGATGGCCTGGATGCCCATGAGCGCGGCCGCGAGCCGGGCGTCGAGCCGACGATCCCAGTGCACGTACGAGCCGAGGCCCGGCGGGAGACCGTAGGCCAGGACCTCGACGATGCCACCGAGGGTGTCGCCGTCCTTCTTGGCCGCGTCGACCTCGGCGACCATCCGCTCGGACGTGGCGGCGTCGAAGCAGCGCAGCGGATCGGCGTCGAGTGCGTCGACGTCGGACGGGAGCGGGAGCCGGGCGTCCTCCGGCACGCGGACGGGGCCGATCGACAGGGTGTGGCTGACGAGCGTGATCCCGAGTTCTGCGAGGAAGGACCGCGCGACGGCGCCGAGGGCGACGCGAGCGGCGGTCTCCCGAGCGCTCGCGCGCTCGAGGACGGGGCGGGCCTCGTCGAAGCCGTACTTCTGCATGCCGGTGAGATCGGCGTGACCGGGGCGAGGACGGGTGAGGGCTGCGCTGCGACCGCGGGACTTCTCGGAGACCTCGGTCGGCTCGGGGCTCATCACCTCTTCCCACTTCGGCCACTCGGTGTTGCCGACGCGGATCGCGACCGGGCTACCCATCGAGAAGCCGTGACGGACGCCACCCGAGAGATGCAGCTCGTCCGCCTCGAACTTCATGCGGGAGCCGCGGCCGTAGCCGAGCTTGCGGCGGGCGAGGTCGGCACGAATGCCGTCCATGGAGATGGGGACGCCGGACGGGAGTCCCTCGAGGACGGCGATGAGTTCCGGGCCGTGAGACTCTCCGGCAGTGAGCCAACGAAGCATGGACCTATCCTTCCACAGAGCCGGGACCCGCCGGTGCGCGGCGGACCGGACGCCGGCCGATCGTGGCCCGTTCGGTCATCTCTGAGGGTGAGATCCGTCGACCGGTGTCCCCGTCGCGTCCAGGTCGACGGCTGCGAGCATGGCGCCGAGGACCGCCGGCTCCTCGTCGAGCGGGACCGAGGGATCGCCGTGCACGAAGATCCGCACCTGCAGCAGTGCCTGATGGACGAGCATCGACAAGCCGCTGAGGACGGACCCTCCGGCCGCCGACCAGGCCGTCGCGAGCGCACTGGGCCAGGGATCGTACGCGACGTCGAGCAGCAGTCCGCCGGGTGCCAGGGTCAGCACGGGACCCGGTTCGGTGAGCGCGCCGCCAGGGAGCGTGCTGATGACGAGCGGCGCATCGGGCACTCGGCCGTCGATCGGTCCTGAACCGAATCGCAGCCCCAGGTGCTCGGCCAGCGTCTGGAGCGGCTGCGCCTGCGCCGGCGTGCGGAGTGCCACGTGCACCTCCTGCGCGCCGAGCTCGGCCACCGCCATGATCGCGGAGGCTGCCGTCGCTCCCCCGCCGAGCACGACGGCGCCCGTGACCACGTCGACACCCGCCGCGCCGATCGCCCGCACGATCCCGCCGACGTCGGTGTTGAAGCCCTCCACCCGTCGAGCGCCGTCCGCGGTGTACCCGATGCGAACGGTGTTGACGGCTCCCGTCTCGTGGGCTGCACGGTCGGCGTGGTCGACGAGTTCGAGCGCGCGATGCTTCAACGGCATGGTCAGGGAGAGGCCGCGCCACGCCGGACCGAGGTCGTCCAAGAAGGCGTCGAGCCGGGCGGCGTCGAGCTCGTGTCGACCGTAGCTCCAGTCCAGGCCGAGCACCCGGTAGGCGGCCGTGTGCAGGGCCGGTGACTTGGAGTGCTCGATCGGCGACCCGAGCACGGCCAGGCAAGTTCGGACTTCAGGTCCGTCAGCCGGTTCCGTTCCCCGCATGGTGTCCTGCACGGCTACTGGTACTCGGGGTGTTCGTCCATCCAGGACAACCACTTGTCGACCGCTGCCTCGTGCTCCTCCTGGGTGGTGGAGAAGATGGTCTCGCCGGAGTCGAGGTTCCAGGTGACGAAGTAGAGCCAGGGACCCTCCGCCGGGTGCAACGCCGCGTCGATCGCCAGGTCGCCCGGGTTGGAGATCGGTCGGACGACCATCCCCGGGTGGACGTAGGTGTTGTAGGGGTTCGAGGCGTCCTCGCGCTCGGCGTCCGTGGTCGAGACGCGGTGCGTGTTCCCCGTGCCGTAGGCCACCGTCGCGTCGGACTGCAACAGGCCGCTCTCCCACTGGGACGGGTCGAGACGGTTGAGGAAGACCCGCGAGACCTTGTAGTAGTCGTCGCGGAGGCCGGCCTCCTTCTGGATGAGCGAGGCGAGGACGATCGTCTTCCAGCGGTCCTCCGGCTTCACGCCGGCGTCGTCGAGGGCCTGGAACGACCGGTTCACGAGGGTCTGCAGGACCGCGTGCGCATCGCCGCCGTCCGGGAGGCTGTACGTGGCCGGGAACAGGAAGCCCTCGAGGGAAGTCGCCTCGGCGGGCAGGCCGAACGACGCGACGTCGGAGGCCGCGGCCTGCAGCTCCTCCAGTGGGATGCCGGTCCCCTCGGCGATGGACGGCAGGGCGTCCTGCTCGGCGGTCCCCTCGGGGATCACGAAGGTGTCCTCCATACGGTTCGCTTCATCGGTCAGCGCCGCGAGGGCGGTTTCGGCGCTCATCTTGAGCTTCAGCTTGTACGCCCCGGGGAAGAACTCCGGCTGGGTCGGCTGCGCGAGGAGGAGGTCGTAGAAGGCGTCGAACGACTTCGTGACACCAGCGTCGTGCAGGTTCGTCGCGATGTCCTCTCCGATGTCGCCCTCGTTGATCATCACGACGACCTCGCCGCTCCCGGCGCCTTCGAAGTCGTTGGGCTCCTCCCAACCGAGCACCTTCCGGATCTGCGGCTCGTAGCTCGTCCAGACGACCGCGGCGCAGGCCGCGAGACCGCCGACGACGACGATCGACACGATGAGGGCGATGAGTCCGCGACGGCCGCGGCGCCGCTTGGGCGGCTCGCCGCCGGCGAGCGAGCGTCGTCGCCCTCGGTGGATGGGTTGCGCTCCGGCCTCGTCGGCGGAGTCGTCCTCGGCGAGCAGGTCCTCGAACGCGGGGATGGTGGTCGTCCTGGCCGGCTTCGGCGACGGTTCTTCGGTGAGCGAACGGGGCGCGGATGATTCGGCGTCGCCCGATTCCGGGCCGGTGGCGGTCGAGGTGGGCGACGACGCGGCGGCCGGCGAGGCGTCGGACGATTCGGACGGCACTCGATCGAGCGGCGTGGTGGCCGCCGTCGCGGAGGGGGCCGTGGGGCCCGGGTTCGAAACGGAGGCGCTCTGGTTCGCTCCGCCCGGTGCCTCTGCGGCCTCGCGGTCCGCAGCCTCGGTGAGGTCCCCCTGGTCGGCCGGCGCCGATGAGGCGGCAGCCGCTTCGCGTCGCTGGCGGGCCTCTCGACGGGACAACGGTGCCGGCTGCTCTGGGCCCGCGGCGTTCCGCTCGGACGTGAAGAGGTCCGCCAGCGGGTCGTCTTCTGGGCTGTTCTGAGGTGTCAGATTCGACACAGGCACGTCCTGTTCACGGGTCGACGAGGGTTCCGGGGGGACGCCCCGAACCGCGTTCGGCGTCGAGGGCGTACTGCAAGAGTATGACGGCCGCCACTTGATCGACAATCGAACGCGTCTGCTTCTGCCGTTTTCCAGCCGAGCGCAAGGCGCTGTGCGCGGTCACCGTCGTCAACCGCTCGTCGACCAATCGGCCTGGGACTCCTGTCAGGGCCACCAGTCTCGCCGCGAACTCCCGGGCGTCCTGCGTGGACGCGGTGTCCTTGCCCGACAGTGCGATGGGAAGCCCGACGACCAGCTCGACCGCGCCGAGCTCCGTCGCGATCGCAGCGATCGCCCTGAGGTCGGCGTCGCCTCCGAGGTCGCGCTGAACCGTCTCCACGGGGGTGGCGAGCAGACCGTCGGGGTCGCTCCGCGCGACCCCGACCCGCGCCTTCCCGACGTCGACGCCGAGGCGGACGCCCCGGCGGAACGCCTCCACGTCAGCCGATCTCGCGGGCGACGGCCGCGAGCGCATCGCCCAGCGCGGCGGCGTCGACGCCGCCACCCTGCGCCATGTCGTCCTTGCCGCCACCGTTGCCGCCGAGCACGCCGGCGGCGACCCGCACGAGCGCCCCCGCCTTGAGCCCTGCGTCGCGAGCACCCTCGTTGGTCGCCACCACGATCGCCGGCTTCCCGGCGACGACGGCGCCGAGCGCGACGACGGCAGGAGCCGTTCCGAGGCGCTCCCGGAGCTGCGTGACCAGCGTGCGGACGTCGTTCGGTGAACCGAGCTCGCCGAGGTGCTCGGCCACGAGCGACACCGCTCCGACCTGGTGCGCGGTCTGCATGAGCGCCGGGAGGCGTTCGCTCAGGCCGCGGGCTTCGAAGGCCGCGATCTTCTTCTCAGCGGCCTTGAGATTCGCGACGAGCTCGGAGATCCGCTCCGGCAGCTGCTCCTTCGGGGTCTTCAAGCTGCCGGAGAGCTGCGACACGAGTGCCCGCTCAGCGGTGAGGTCACGGAAGGCCTCCAACCCGACGAGGGACTCGACACGACGGTTCGTCGAACCGACCGAGGACTCGCTGATCAAGCTGATGAGCCCGATCTCGGCACTGGAGTCGACGTGCGTCCCCGCGCACAGTTCGCGAGACCAGGGGCCGCCGATGTCGACGACCCGGACCGTTTCGCCGTACTTCTCGCCGAAGAGCGCCATGGCTCCGAGCGCCTTCGCGTCGTCCAACGCCATCTCGCGGGTGGACACCTGCAGGTTGTCGCGGATCGCGTTGTTGGAGATCTCCTCGATCTCCGTCTTCGTCGCCGGTGAGAGCGGCTGGTTCCACGTGAAGTCGAGCCGCAGGTAGCCGGCCTTGTTCGACGAGCCGGACTGGTGTGCGCTGGAACCGAGGACCTGCCGCAGGGCGGCGTGGATGATGTGCGTCCCCGAGTGCGCCTGCTGCGCCCCGCGTCGGTAGCTCGCGTCGACGACCGTGGTCGCCGGGGCGTCGAGACCGACCTCGCCCTGGCTCACCTGCACCTTGTGCGCGATGAGGCCCTTCACGGGCTTCTGGACGTCGAGGACCTCGAGCTCGAACCCGGGACCGACGATCACGCCCTGGTCGGCTTCCTGACCACCGGACTCGGCGTAGAGGGAGGTCTCCGCGAGGATCACCTCGGCGATGTCTCCGGCGACCGCACGCTGGACGGGGTGTCCGTCGACGATGATCCCGAGGATGCGACTCTCGGTCTCGAGCTCGGTGTACCCGGTGAACACCGTCTCACCCTTGGCGCGGATGTCGCTGTACACGGAGAGGTCGGCGAGGACGCTCTTCTTCGCCTTCGCGTCGGCCTTCGCGCGCTGGCGCTGTGCCGTCATGAGGGAGTCGAACGCGCCGCGGTCGACGGAGAGACCCGCCTCCTCCGCGATCTCGAGCGTCAGGTCGATCGGGAACCCGTAGGTGTCGTGGAGGAGGAAGGCCGAATCCCCGGCGAGTGCCGGCTGACCGGACTCCTTGGTCTTCTCGAGGGCGAGGTCGAGGATGGTCGTGCCGCTGGCCAGTGTGCGGAGGAAGGTCTCCTCCTCGGCGTAGGCGCTCTGCGAGATCCGGCCGAAGTCGGCCTCCACCTCGGGGTAGGCCGCCTTCATGGCGTCGCGAGAGGCGGAGAAGAGCTCGGGGAAGGTGGCCGTGTCGACACCGAGGAGGCGCATGGCACGGACGGTCCGACGCATGAGGCGCCGGAGGATGTACCCGCGGCCTTCGTTCGACGGGGTGATCCCGTCGCTCATGAGCATGAGCGAGGAGCGCACGTGGTCGGCGATGACCCGCATGCGGACGTCGTCGTCGTGATCCGCGCCGTATCGACGGCCGCTCAACTCCGCCGCGCGGTCGAGCACGGGCCGGACCTGGTCGATCTCGTACATGTTCTCGACGCCCTGCTTGAGGAAGGCGACGCGCTCGAGACCCATCCCGGTGTCGATGTTCTTCTTCGGGAGCTCACCGACGATGTCGAAGTCGACCTTGCCGCGTACGTTCTCGATCAGGTACTGCATGAAGACGAGGTTCCAGATCTCGACGTAGCGGTCGTCGTCCGTCGCGGGACCACCGTCGATGCCGTACTTCGGGCCACGGTCGAAGAAGATCTCGGAGCAGGGTCCTGCGGGACCGGGCTGGCCGGTCGACCAGTAGTTGGTGTCCTTGTCGAGACGCTGGATCCGGTGCTCCGGCAGACCTGCGACCCGCTTCCACAGGTCGATCGCCTCGTCGTCGTCCTTGTAGACGGTGACCCAGAGGTCCTTCTCGTCGAAGGCGAGGCCGCCGCTCGACTCACTGCCGGTCAGGAGCTCCCAGGCGTAGGTGATCGCCCCCTCCTTGAAGTAGTCGCCGAAGGAGAAGTTGCCGTTCATCTGGAAGAAGGTGCCGTGGCGAGGGGTCTTGCCGACCTCTTCGATGTCGTTGGTCCTGATGCACTTCTGGACGCTCGTCGCACGATCGAACGGCGCGGGGACGACCCCGGTGAGGTACGGCACGAACGGCACCATGCCCGCGACCGTGAAGAGCAACGACGGGTCGTCGCTGACGAGCGAGGCGGAGGGGACGACGGTGTGCCCCCGATCGCCGAAGAAGGTGAGCCAGCGGGAGCGGATGTCAGCGGTGTCCATGGTGTCCGTACGTCAGGGGGTGTGCGTGTCGATGTTCGTGTAGCAGCGGCGGTGCCCGGGTGGGCGGACCGTCACGGCTTGGTAAGGCCTTCGGCAGCGTCCTCGACGCGGGAGACGACGGTCTCCGCCGAGTCGCGCAACTGCGCCTCGCGCTCCTTGTAGGCGTCGCCGACGGTGTCGGTGAACTCCCTGATGCGGGAGTCGAGCTCGGAGAAGAACCGCTTGCCGGACTGTGTCTTGTTGATCTCGTGGGCGACGACGAAGCCGGCGCCGATACCGACGATCAGCCAGAACACGTTCTTCATGGGGACTCCTCATCTGCGGTGCGATCACCCGGGTGTGCTCGGGCGTGCCAAGCAACCATCGTAGTCGAGCCCTGGAACCGGATGGCGTCGGTGAACGACGAAGAGGCACCGGCCGGAGCCGATGCCTCTTCGTGGTTCGCCCGGGACCGGGCCGCAGTCCTAGCGGGCTGCGTAGTACTCGACGACGAGCTGGACCTCGCAGGTCACGGGGATCTCGGCGCGCTTGGGGCGACGCTCGAGCCGTGCCTGGAGCTTGTCGAGCTCGACCGAGAGGTACGAGGGCACCTTCGGAAGGACGTCGACGTGGCCGCCGGCTGCAGCGACCTGGAAGGGCTCGGTGCCCTCGGAGCGCGGCTTGACGTGGATGAGCTGACCCGGCTTCACACGGAACGACGGGCGGTCGACGAGCTGGCCGTCGACCATGATGTGACGGTGCACGACCATCTGGCGGGCCTGAGCCGTGGTGCGGGCGAAGCCGGCGCGGAGGACGAGCGCGTCGAGACGCGTCTCGAGGATCTCGACGAGGTTCTCACCGGTCAGGCCCTGGGTGCGACGCGCTTCCTGGAAGGCGATCTTGAGCTGGGCCTCGCGGATGCCGTACTGGGCGCGCAGACGCTGCTTCTCGCGCAGACGGACCGCGTAGTCGCTGTCGGCCTTGCGCTTGGTGCGGCCGTGCTCACCGGGAGCGTAGGGACGCTTCTCGAGGTACTTGGCAGCCTTCGGGGTGAGGGCGATGCCGAGGGCCCGCGAGAGGCGGGTCTTGCTGCGGGTACGTGACTTGGTAGACACGGTTTCCTTTCAATGAAGTCTCAAACGATGAATGACCGACGCGAGAACGCGCCGGTGATCCGGAATCACACCGGACAAAGTCAGAGGGGTCCGCCGGGGCTGTTCGGCTACAGAACACGCCCGTCGAACACGGTGATCGAGCAGCCGCGCAGTCACACCGGTTCTAGGCGGATCAATACTAGCACGAGGTGACCTCGGCAGCCGGACGCCGACGCGGGTGGTTCACTCGCCTCGGACGATCTTGCGGAGCTTGTCCAACCGCGCCGAGATGTCGCGCTCGTGACCGTGGTCGGTGGGCTCGTAGTAGCGCACCTCGGTGAGCTCGTCGGGGAGGTACTGCTGGGCGACGACACCGATCGGGTGGTCGTGCGGGTAGCGGTAGCCCTTGCCGTGTCCGAGACGCTTGGCGCCCGCGTAGTGGGCGTCGCGCATGGGCTTGGGTACGCGCCCGAACGCTCCGGCGCGGACGTCGGCGATAGCCCGGTCGATCGCGACGTAGGCCGCGTTCGACTTCGCCGCCGTGGCCAGGTACACCACGGCTTCGGCGAGCGGGATCCTGCCCTCCGGCATGCCGATGAACTGGACGGCGTCGGCCGCCGCGACCGCGATCGGCAGCGCCTGCGGGTCGGCGATGCCGATGTCCTCGGCCGCCGAGATGATGATCCGGCGCGCGATGAAGCGCGGGTCCTCCCCGGCCTCGATCATGCGTGCCAGGTAATGCAGCGCGGCGTCGACGTCGGAACCCCTGATGCTCTTGATGAACGCGCTGATGACGTCGTAGTGCTCGTCGCCGTTCCGGTCGTATCGCAGCAGAGCGCGGTCGACCGCCTGGGACACGAGTTCGTCGGTGATGACGGGACCGCGCGGTGCCGCGTCACCTGCATCACCCGCGTCCGACGTTCCCTCGTCCTCGTCATCCTCGTCGCCGACGTCCAGGAGGCCGACGTCGTCGAGATCGAGCTCGTCCGGGTCGACTGCCGCACCGAGGTCGGAGTCGGCCGCGATGGCCGCCGCCTCCAACGCGGTGAGCGCTCGGCGGGCGTCGCCGGAGGAGAGCTGGATGATCGCGGCCCGCGCCTCGGGGGTGACCGTGAAGCGACCGGCGAGGCCACGTGGATCGGTGACGGCGCGGTCGATGAGGATGCCCAGGTCGTCGTCGCTGAGCTGCTCGAGCGTGAGCAGGAGCGACCGGGAGAGCAACGGGGAGATGACGGAGAACGACGGGTTCTCGGTCGTGGCGGCCACGAGGATGACCCAGCCGTTCTCCACCCCAGGCAGCAGGGCGTCCTGTTGCGCCTTGGTGAAGCGGTGGATCTCGTCGAGGAACAGGACGGTCGAGCTGCCGTAGAGGTCGCGGCTCGACATCGCCTCCTCCATGACCTGACGGACGTCCTTCACCCCTGCTGTGACCGCCGAGAGCTCGACGAAGCGTCGGCCCGAGCTGTGGGCGATCGCCTGCGCCAGGGTCGTCTTACCGGTGCCCGGCGGGCCCCAGAGGATGACCGACACGGCCGCCTGCGTCCCCTCCCGGTCGCTCGCGAGTCGGACGAGCGGTGAACCCGGGCGCAACAGGTGCTGTTGACCGGCGACCTCCTCGAGGCTGCGAGGGCGCATGCGCACGGCGAGTGGGACCGGTGCGCCGGCGATGCCGGGTCCTCGACTGAACATTCCTCCAGGCTAGCCGCAGCCTCGGACACGGTTCCACGCAGCGTCGTTTGGTCCGCGTGGAGCCGTCCCCGTAAGGTTCTCCTGGGCAGCCCGCCGCAGGCGGGACGCCAGACGACAGCGCGATGCCGCCGCTCACCGCGACGGCACCTGGAGGGAACGACGTGGCAACGAGCAAGGGTCCGGACAAAGAGGCACGCGCAGCACGCGCACGGCTGCGTGCCTACAACGCCCGTCGTACCGTGCATGAGCACCGCTCGAAGCGGCGGGTGCGGGACAACGTCATCGCGGCCGCGGCGCTCGTCCTCGTCCTGGCCGGCGCCACCGCCGCACAGGTCTTCTTCTTCGCCGGCGGCCCTGGGGCCCCGGTGGCGACGCCGACCGCCACCGCCGAGGCGGGAGCGTGCGGCGTGACCGGCGCGACCGACGGCGTGAACACGGGAACGGTACCCGCGACCACGGTCGCCGAGGATCGGGACTGGACCGGCGAGATGACGATCAACGACGTCGTCATGAACCTGACCCTCGACGGCGCGTGCGCACCGCAGGGCGTGTCGTCCTTCATCTCCCTCGCGCAGTCCGGCTTCTACGACGGCGTGACGTGCCACCGTCTCACGACGAGCGGGATCTACGTCCTCCAGTGCGGCGACCCGGACGGCACCGGCACCGGGGGCCCCGGGTACAGCTACGGCCCGGTCGAGAACGCCCCGACGGACGACGTCTACCCGGCCGGCACCATCGCGATGGCCCGTCAGGGCGGGAACGGCTACAGCAACGGCTCACAGTTCTTCCTCGTCTACCAGGACTCGACCATCCCGTCGGACGCCGCGGGCGGGTACACCGTCCTCGGGCAGATCACGAGCGGCCTGGACCAGCTCGTCTCCGGCGTCGTGTCCGCTGGGGTCGCTGACGGCAGCGGCGACGGCAAGCCCGCGGTGCCGGCCACGATCACCTCGGTGACGGTGCAGTAGCCGGTGCAGTAACCTGCACCAGACGGAACCGACCGGCGCAAGCGGTCTCCCCGAGCTCGGCTCGGGGTAATAGGCTTGTGGATCGATCACGATCGCCATCAACGGCGGTCAACACACAGCAAGGGTGATGCGCGTGACCAGTCCAGAGATCGAACCGTGGGGCCGTGTCGACGACGACGGTACCGTCTACGTCCGTGAGGCCGACGGCGAGCGAGTGGTCGGCCAGTATCCCGACGGTTCCAAGGAGGAAGCACTCGCCTACTTCGAACGGAAGTTCACCGATCTCGCCGGGCAGGTGACGCTGCTCGAACAGCGCGCGAAGCGCGGAGCCCCGGCAGCCGACGTGGCGAAGGCGGTCAAGTCGATCACCAAGCAGGTGGAATCGGCCAACGCGGTCGGCAACCTGCAGGCCCTCCTGACCCGCCTCGCTGCCCTCGACGGCACGGTGACCGAGCTGACCGAGGCCCAGAGCCAGGAGAGCAAGGCGGCCCTCGACGAGGCGGTCCGAGCCCGCCTCACCATCGTCGAGGAGGCCGAACAGCTCGCGCAGCAGGATCCCGCGCGCGTGCAGTGGAAGCAGACCTCCAGCCGACTCGACGAACTGTTCGCCGAGTGGCAGCGCCAGCAGCACGACGGACCACGACTCCCCAAGAACGACGCGAACGACCTGTGGAAGCGGTTCAGGACCGCCCGCGCGGCGATCGAGCAGCACCGACGTGCGTTCTACACCGAGCTCGACTCGGTGCACAAGGAGGCCCGCTCGATCAAGCAGAAGCTGGTCGAGCGCGCCGAGGAACTCATCGCGAAGGGCGCCGACGGCATCCCGGCCTACCGCAGCCTGCTCGACGAGTGGAAGCAGTCCCCCCGTGCCGGGAAGCGTCAGGACGACGCGCTCTGGGCCAAGTTCAAGGCCGCCGGCGATGCGATCTACGGTGCCAAGGCCGAGATCGACGCACGCGACAACGAGGAGTTCCAGGGCAACCTCGATCTGAAGCTCGCGCTGCTCACCGAGGCCGAACCGATCCTGTCGAACACGAACCGCGATTCTGCCCGCAAGGCGCTCACCGACATCCAGCGTCGTTGGGACGAGATCGGCAAGGTCCCCCGCGAGCAGGTGCGGGTCGTCGAAGATCGACTCCGCAAGGTCGAGTCGCATGTGAAGCAGCTCGAGGACGAGCACTGGAAGCGGAACAACCCGGAGACGAAGGCCCGCACCGAAGGGCTCGCGAGCCAGCTCGCCGATGCCATCGCCAAGCTCGAGGACGAGGTGGAGGCTGCTCGTGCCTCCGGCGACGCCGACCGGCTCACGGCGGCCATCGAAGCCCTCGACGCACGGAAGGCGTGGCTCGGCGCGATCCGCTGAGCGAATCCACTCCACGCCCCGCCCTCCGGTCGCGTTCTCCACAGATCCATCGGACGATCCTCCTGCAGCAGCCCCGCTGCAGGAGGATCGTCGTATGTCCACGGCACCTCCCACGCGCTCCCCCGGCCGAACCCAGACCAGCTCGACGAGCGGGGTGCATTCCGGGCGCCTGGCGGTCTATCTGCAGCCGCCCGAGCTCTCGGTCGCCGAGTTCGCCGCCGCCCGCCTGGACGGCGAGGTCTTCGCCTTCGAAGACGGCTACTGCAGTGTCGACGAACCCGACACGGTCCGCTTGCGCGCCACGGTCCTCACGCGGTTGTCGGGTCTGGACGGCGCGACCATCGCCGAGACGAGTGCCGCCTGGCTCCACGGCGCAGCCCTGGTCGCACCCCGCATCCACACGGGGTTCGTGACGCCGGACCGCCGGAGTCGGCGAGTGGCACGGGTGCAGCTCCGTCAGGTGTCCTTGCGGCCAGGCGACAGTGAGCCGTGCGGCCCGCTGCGGGTCACGACGCCCACCCGCACGGTGGCCGACCTGGCGCGGCGGACCGGTGCGGACGCCGAGCCGGCGTTGGCCACGATCCGCAACTACTTCCTACTCGGCCTGACCAGCCCCGAGGAGGTCGTCGCCTGGGTCCGCTCGGTCCCGCGGGTCCTCGGTGGCTCGCGGATCCTCCGGGTCGTGTCGGGCGCGACCGAGGTCATGCTCCCCGGTCTCGAACCGACCGCCGGGGAACTCGCCTCGTGGTCGCTCCCGCTCAGCCGCCGTTGACGCGGTAGACGTCGTAGACGGTGTCGATGCGCCGGACGGCGTTGAGGACGCGATCGAGGTGGGTGGTGTCGCCCATCTCGAACACGAAACGACTGATCGCCAGACGATCGCTCGAGGTGTTGACTGTCGCGGAGAGGATGTTGACGTGGTACTCGGACAGCACCCGGGTCACATCCGAGAGCAGGCCGGCGCGGTCCAAGGCCTCGACCTGGATCTGCACGAGGAACACGCTCTTCGACGACGGCGCCCACTCGACGTCGATCATGCGCTCCGGCTCCTGCAGGAGGCTCTGCACGTTGTGGCAATCGCCCCGATGGACGGAGACGCCGGACCCTCGGGTGACGAACCCGACGATCTCATCCCCCGGCACCGGCGTACAGCACTTGGCGAGTTTGACGAGGATGTCGGGGGCACCCAGCACCAGGACACCGGAGTCGCTGTTCTGCAGCCGCTCGCGTCGGCTCCCACGGACCGGCACGGTGTATTCCGCGTGCTCGCTGTCTGCATCCTTCTGCAGCAGCGCGACGACCTTCTCGAGCACCGACTGCGTCGAGACGTGGCCCTCGCCGACGGCGGCGTAGAGCGCGGTGACGTCCTCGTAGCGCAACTGCGCCGCGACCTCCGCGAAGGAGTCCTGGTTCATCAGCTTCTGCAGGGGCAGGTTCTGCTTCCGCATGGCACGCGCGATGGCGTCGCGACCCTGTTCGATCGCCTCGTCCCGGCGTTCCTTGGTGAACCACTGACGGATCTTGTTGCGCGCCCTGGGGCTCTTGACGAAGTTCAGCCAGTCCTGGCTCGGACCGGAGTCGGGGTTCTTCGAGGTGAACACCTCGACGACGTCACCGGTGTTCAACGAGCTCTCGAGCGGCACGAGTCGACCGTTCACCCGGGCACCCATCGTGCGGTGGCCGACCTCCGTGTGGACCGCGTACGCGAAGTCGACCGGCGTGGCGCCCGCGGGGAGCCCGACGACTCGACCCTTCGGGGTGAAGACGTAGACCTCTTTCGCGCCGATCTCGAAGCGCAGCGAGTCGAGGAACTCCCCCGGGTCGGCGGTCTCGGCCTGCCAGTCCGAGATGTGCGCGAGCCAGGCCATCGAGTTGTCGGGTTCAGCGGAGGTCGCGGTCTTCCCGCTGTTCATCCGCTCCTTGTACTTCCAATGCGCTGCGACACCGAACTCGGCACGCTGGTGCATCTCGTTCGTCCGGATCTGGATCTCCACCGGCTTGCCGCCGGGGCCGACGACGGTCGTGTGCAGCGACTGGTACAGGTTGAACTTCGGCGTCGCGATGTAGTCCTTGAACCGACCGGGGACGGGCGTCCACCGCGCGTGGATCGAGCCGAGCACCGCGTAACAGTCGCGCAGCGAGTTGACGAGCACCCTGATGCCGACGAGGTCGTAGATGTCGTCGAACTCGCGGCCCCGGACCACCATCTTCTGGTAGATCGAGTAGTACTGCTTGGGTCGACCGGCCACCTTGCCGCGGATCTTCTGTGCTTTGAGGTCCTCGTTCACCGCGTCGATGACGTGCTGCACGTACTCCTCGCGCTGCGGCGTCCGCTGCTTCACGAGGGACTCGATCTCGGCGTACAGCTTGGGGTACAGCACGGCGAACGAGAGGTCCTCGAGCTCCCACTTGATCGCCTGGATACCGAGCCGGTGGGCGAGCGGCGCGTAGATCTCGAGCGTCTCGGTGGCCTTCTTCGCGGCCTTCTCGGCCGGGACGAAACCCCAGGTGCGCGCATTGTGCAGACGGTCCGCGAGCTTGATGATCAGGACCCGGATGTCCTTCGACATCGCGACGATCATTTTCCGGACCGTCTCGGCCTGCGCGCTGTCGCCGTACTTGACCTTGTCGAGCTTCGTCACTCCGTCGACGAGCATCGCCACTTCGTCGCCGAAGTCCGCGTGCAACTGGTCGAGCGAGTACTCGGTGTCTTCGACCGTGTCGTGCAGGAGTGCGGCGACGATCGTCTTCGGGCCGATACCGAGGTCTGCGAGGATCTGCGACACGGCGACCGGGTGGGTGATGTAGGGCTCACCGCTCTGGCGTTTCTGACCCGAGTGGGCCCGCTCCGCCACCGTGTACGCGCGCTCGATGAGCGCGAGGTCCGCCTTCGGGTGGTGCTGGCGCACCGTCCGCATGAGCGTGTCGACGGCTCCTGCAGGCTGCGCCTTCGAGAAGATCCGAGGGACGAGACGGCGCAGGGAGGCCGTCGAGGATGTCGTGGTGTCCGCCATCTCAGGCCTCCCTGCGTCCGTGCACGCGGTTGTTCGTCGCTGTCAGGTCAACGCGCCAGCGGCGCGTCGGCTTCCGTCTGTTCGCCGTCGGCGGCTTCCGATCCCTGGGCCCGCTCGCGCGCCTGCAGCACGCGCTTGTCGTGCTTGGCGATGCGGGGCTCGTTGTGTCGGAAGTTCGCGTAGAGCGGCGCCGCGACGAAGATCGTCGAGTACGTGCCGACGAGGATGCCGACGAGCAGGGCGAGGGAGATGTCGCGGAGGGTGTCCGCTCCGAGCACGAACGCACCGAAGAAGAGGATCGCGGCGACCGGGAGAGCAGCGACGACGCCCGTGTTGATCGAGCGGACGAGGGTCTGGTTCACCGCGAGGTTCACGGACTCCCCGAACGTCCGCGCGGCACCATCGGCGTCGAGCGTCGTGTTCTCGCGGATCTTGTCGAACACCACCACGGTGTCGTAGAGCGAGAAGCCGAGGATGGTGAGGAAGCCGATCATGGCCGCCGGGGTGATCTCCCACCCGGTGGCGGCATACACACCCGCGGTGATCACGAGGTCGTGCATGAGGGACAGCAGGGCGGCGGCCGACATCTTCCAGGTGCGGAAGTACAGCGCCATGAGGATCGCTGCGAGCACCAGGAACACGATCAGGCCGACGATCGCCTGCTTGGAGACGTCCTGACCCCAGGACGGCCCGATGAACGAGCTGGTGATGTCGGACTGCTCGACCCCGTAGGCGTCGGCCAGTGCTGCCGCCACCTGCTGGGTCACCTTGTCGTTCTCGAGCTGGTCGGTCTGGACGCGGACGGCGTCTCCACCCACGACGGTCACGTGGGTCGTCGCGCCGGAGACGACGGAGGAGACCGCGTCTTCGGCGAGGGTCTGGTCCGTGCTCTCGACGTCGGCGATCTGGAACTGCGAACCACCGCGGAACTCGATGCCGAAGTTGAAGCCGCCCTTGACGACGGGGATCAGGATGGAGGCGACGACCGCGATGATGGCGATCGTGTACCAGATCTTGCGCTTACCGACGAAGTCGTAGGAGCGCTTGCCCGTGTAGAGCTCGTTTCCGAACCGTGCGAACGCACCCATCAGGAGTCCTTCCCATCGGTCGGCAGATCGTCTGATCTGGTCTCTGCACCGCCGCCCACGAGGGCGGCCTGCTTCCGCTCCGCGATCGTCTGCCGCTTCGCCGCCTCACGGCTGCTGGAGGAGGCCTTGACGCCGGGGACGCCCGTCGGCTTGCGGAACTCGGCACGGCCGCGGTAGATCGCCCCGAGCGCGGACGGGTCGAGGCCCGTGAACGGCTTGCCGCTGTTGAACAGCTTCGTCTGCCCGAGGAGCTGCATCATCGGGTGCGTGAAGAGCAGCACGACGATGACGTCGATGATGGTCGTCACGCCGAGGGTCAACGCGAACCCACGGACGTTGCCGATGGCGAGGACGTAGAGCACGACGGCCGACAGGAGGTTGACGCCCTTCGCCGCATAGATGGTGCGCTTCGCACGCTTCCATCCGGCCTCGACGGCGGACTCCAGCCCGCGTCCGTCGCGAAGCTCGTCCTTGATGCGCTCGAAGTAGACGATGAACGAGTCGGCCGTGAACCCGATGGCCACGATCAACCCCGCTATGCCGGCGAGCGACAGTCGGAAGCCCTGTCGCCAGGACATCAGCAGGATCACGATGTACGTCAGGACCGCAGCGGCGACGAGCGAGGCGATCGTGACGGTACCCAGCAACCGGTATTGGAACAGGGTGTAGATCACGACCAGGATGAGTCCGATGAGCCCGGCGATCAATCCGCTCTCGAGCTGCGTGGACCCGAGGGTCGCCGAGATGGTGTCCTGGCTCTGGACCACGAAGCTGATGGGCAACGCGCCGAACTTGAGCTGGTCGGCGAGGGTCTTCGCGGACTCCTCGGTGAACGACCCGCTGATCTCCGGCTTGCCGTCGGAGATGACCGCGAGGGACTGCGGTGCGGAGATGACGTTGCCGTCGAGCACGATCGCGAACTGGTTCTGCGGGCTCTGCAGCGCGGTGAGTCGACCGGTGACGTCGGCGAAGAGCTTCGTGCCCTGCTCGTTGAAGACCGGGTAGACGGCCCACTCGCCGGTGCTGGCGCCGTTCTGCGTGGTCTTGATGCCGGCGCTCGCGTCCGAGAGATCCTGACCGGACACCTCGACGGGACCGAGGACGTACTTGAACGTGCCGTCGACGTCGCAGGTGACGAGCGGTTCCGCTGCAGGCGCTGCCGTGGCGTCGAGCGAATCGGCCTCGGCGGCGCAGTCATACGCCTGGAACTGGGCGTACAGCGCCGGCGTGACCTGGGAGAGGTCGCTCGCGTCGGTGGGGGCGGCCGTCGGGGTGCTCTCGAGACCGGGGTCGGGTGTCGGGTACGGCGTCGAAGCGCCGTCCTCTCCGATGAAGGTGTTCGACGGCTGGCCGGGCGTCAACTGCTGCGACGTCAGGACCGGCCGGAACTCGAGCTTCGCCGAGGACTGGATGCGCTGCAGCGTCGCTTCGTCGGGCGTGCCGGGGATGGCGACGACGACGTTCTGGCCCTGCGTGGTGATCTCGGCTTCGGAGACACCGGACGCGTCCACACGCTGCCGGATGATGGCCACCGCCTGGTTGAGCTGCTCGTTCGAGACCGTCTGGCCGGACTCGAGCTTCGGCGCCAGGATGATCTGCGTGCCACCCTCGAGGTCCAGGGCCAGCTTGGGCGCCCAGGAACTGTTCCCCCAGAGGACTCCGGCCGCGTTGATCGCGAACAAACCGATGAGGATTACGCCAAGCCACGTGAGCGAACGCCACGCCTTCTTGACCGGAGTCGACTTTGCCAAACTCGGAACTCAGCTTTCTCTGCGAGCAGACGCACGACGGCGCCTGCCCGGGAAGGGATTGGGACTAGTCGTCGCTCTTCTGGGGCTTCGAGGAGTCCTCGACGCGCTGACCGTACTCGGCCTTGGTCTCGATGCCTGCGGCGTCGTCCGGGATCGACTCGACGACCGGAGCGTCCTCGATGGTCTCGGAGACGGCAGGGGGCACGACGGCACCGGCGTAGCGCGGGTCGATCGTGACGATGACCCCGGGAGCGATCTCGACGTCGGCCTTCCGGGCGTCGCGGTCCATGGAGATGAGCGTGCCGTACACGCCGAAGCCGGTGAGCACCTCTGCACCCGGGAGGAGCTTCTGCTCCGTCTCCGCGGCCTGCTTCTTCCGCTTGTTGTTGCTCACCATCATGAACACGATCATGACGCCGGCGAGGCCGAACAGGACGAGGGTCATTGCATCCACGATGGGAACCTTCCAGAGGAGATTGAGGGCGGGAGACGTTGGGAACGCACCGCCAAAGGGAAATTATAGGCCATCGAGGGTGGCGCCGGGCTGGGAAGGTGTTCTGCCGAAGTGGCGCCAGGCCGACGGCGTCGCCACACGGCCCCGCGGTGTCCGCGTGATGAGGCCGATCCGGACGAGGAACGGCTCCACGACGGACTCGATCGTCTCGGGTTCCTCACCCACGGAGACCGCCAGGGTGCTGAGGCCGACCGGGCCCCCGGCGAAACGATCCAACATGCCCTCCATCACCGAGCGGTCGAGACGGTCGAGGCCGAGGGCGTCGACGTCGTAGAGCTCGAGGGCTGCCCGGACCGTGTCGAGGTCGGCACGACCGCCATGCACGAGCGCGTAGTCGCGGACCCGACGCAACAGCCGGTTCGCTATCCGAGGGGTTCCCCGGCACCGACCGGCGATCTCCTCGACCGCGCGGGCATCGATGTCGAGACCGAGCATGTCCGCCGTCCGGTGGAGCACCTGCTGGAGTTCCGGCTCGTCGTAGAACTCGAGGTGCGCGGTGAACCCGAAGCGGTCACGCAGCGGGTTCGGCAGGAGTCCGGACCTCGTGGTGGCGCCGACGAGCGTGAACGGAGCGAGCTCCAGCGGGATGCTCGTCGCGCCGGCACCCTTGCCGACCATGATGTCGATGCGGAAGTCCTCCATCGCGAGGTAGAGCATCTCCTCCGCCGGCCGGGCCATGCGGTGGATCTCGTCGATGAACAGGACCTCGCCCGGCGTCAGGGATGACAGGACGGCGGCGAGGTCTCCGGCGTGCTGGATCGCCGGGCCGCTGGTCAGTCGAAGCGGCTTGCCCGTCTCGTGCGCGACGATCATGGCGAGCGTCGTCTTGCCGAGTCCGGGCGGACCCGCGAGGAGGATGTGGTCCGGCGTGCGGTTCTGCATGCCGGCGGCGGTGATGAGCAGCTGCAGTTGCCCGCGCGCTTTGGACTGCCCGACGAACTCGGAGAGCGATCGCGGACGAAGTGCGCCTTCGAACGCCAGTTCCGCGTCGGACTCGGATGCCGGGTTGGTGAGGTCTTCGGGGGTGTCCGTCACGAGGTCCGGCCTCCGGCATGCGCCGGTCCGAGTCTCCCGAGGGCGAGACGGATGAGCGACGGCACCGCGGAGAGGTCGGCTGCGCTCGCCTCGGCAGAGGCCTCGACGACCGCCTGGGTCGCGGTCTTCTCAGGCCATCCCAGGCCGATGAGGGCCGTCACGACCTGATCGGCGACCGCGGCGGCGTTGACCGTGGTGGCCGGAGCCTCCGGGGCCGTGCGGGTGACGCGCAGCTTGCCGGCGAGCGAGAGGGTGATGAGTTTGGCGGTCTTCGGGCCGATGCCGGAGACCTTCCGGAACGGCGCGTCGTCATCGGCGGCGATGGCGGTCGCGATCTGCTCGGGAGTGAGGGCCTCGAGCACGCCGAGCGCCGACTTCGGGCCGACGCCGGTGACGCTGACGAGGAGTTCGAAGACCGACAGCTCCTCTGCGGACCGGAAGCCGAACAGGGACAGCGAGTCCTCGCGGACGATGAGGGTGGTGGAGAGCAGGGCTTCGGAGCCGACGCGCAGCGACAGCGCGTGCGCCGGGGTCACCTGGACCGCGAAGCCGACCCCGCCGACCTCGACCACCACGAGGTTGCCGACCGCGCTCAGAACGGTGCCACGGAGGGAGGAGATCATGCTTCCAGCCTAGGGCTCTGGGCGGCGCGGGCTCGGACCGCCGCCTCGCGTGGACCCCCGCCCCGCTCCGCAGCAGCCCAGGCGAGCTGCGCCGGGGTGAGCGCGGCGCTCCCCCGCGGTGATGCACCGGCCGGTGTCGCGGCGGTCGATACGACCGGTCTCCAGGCGTGGCAGATGGCGAGTGCCAGGGCGTCGGCGGCGTCGGCCGGTTTGGGCAGCTCGTCGAGACCCAGGATCCGCGCGACCATCGTCTGCACCTGGAGTTTGTCGGCGCGTCCGTACCCGGTCACGGCGGCTTTGACCTCGCTCGGGGTGTGCAGTCCGACGGGGATCCCGTTCGCGGCCGCGGCGTGCAGCGCCAGGCCGCTCGCCTGGGCCGTGCCCATGACGGTCCGGACGTTGTGCTGCGCGAACACCCGTTCGACGGCCATGGCGGTCGGCGACGTGCGTTCGATCGCCTCGGCGATGCCCTGAGCGATCAGCAGCAGCCGTTGTTCGAGAGGCGCGTGCGCGTCGGTGCGGATGACGCCGTACTCCACCATCGTGGCCTTCCGTCCCGGCTTGACGTCCACGACGCCCACCCCGCATCGGGTCAGGCCGGGATCGATGCCGAGGACACGCAGAGTCATACTCCGACCCTAAGCGAGCCTCGGGCGGGTACCGGCTCCTCGAGACGGAGTGTTGTACATCCGTTCGAACGCGGGCGCCCGGTCGGGACAGGTGCTACTCGTCGTCGGACTCCAACTCGGCCTGCACCTCGGGGGTCAGGTCGAAGTTGCTGTAGATGTTCTGGACGTCGTCGTTGTCCTCGAGCGCATCGATCAGCTTGAAGACCTTCCGGGCGGTGTCGGCGTCGATCTCGACCTTGAGGCTCGGGACGAAGGCGACATCGGCCGAGTCGTAGTCGATGCCCGCCTCCTGCAACGCCGTGCGGGTCGCGACCATGTCGCTCGGTTCGGTGACGACCTCGAAGGTCTCGGCCTCGGCGTTGACCTCCTCGGCACCGGCGTCGAGCACCGCGGCGAGGACGTCGTCCTCGGTGGTGCCCTCGGCCTGGACGACGATGAGTCCCTTGCGCTGGAAGTTGTAGGCGACGGAGCCCGGGTCGGCCATGGTGCCGCCGTTGCGGGACATCAGTGTCCGGACGTCGGCTGCGGCTCGGTTCTTGTTGTCGGTGAGGCACTCGACGAGGAGGGCGACGCCGTTCGGACCGTACCCCTCGTACATGATCGTGGTGTAGTCGATGACCTCGCCGGTGAGGCCGGCGCCACGCTTGACGGCGCGGTCGATGTTGTCGTTCGGGACCGAGGTCTTCTTCGCCTTCTGGATGGCGTCCTGCAGCGTCGGGTTGCCCGCGAGGTCTGCACCGCCCATCTTGGCGGCGACCTCGATGTTCTTGATGAGCTTGGCGAAGGACTTCGCGCGACGGCCGTCGATGACCGCCTTCTTGTGCTTGGTCGTGGCCCACTTGGAGTGTCCGGACATGTGCTCCCTAACTGCGTGAAAAGAACCTGACCAGTCTAGGCCAGCGGCCCGGAACTCGCGATCACGGTGCGCGTCGCGGCGGTGCCGCACCCGAGCCTCAAACGGCCGAACGGACCGTGTCGAGGAAGTAGGCGTGGAAGCGGGTGTCCCCGGTCACCTCCGGGTGGAAGGAGGTGCCGAGCAGTCGCCCCTGCTGGACGGCGACCATCCGGCCGTCCGGCAACGAGGCGAGTGGCGTCACGTCGGGACCCGCCGCCTCCACGACCGGCGCGCGGATGAAGACCGCGTGCACCGGGGGTTCGCCGAGGACCGGGATGCGCAGCTCCGTCTCGAAGGAGTCGAGCTGCGAGCCGAAGGCGTTGCGGCGGACGGACACGTCGAGTCCGCCGAGACCGTGCTGTCCGGCGATGCCGTCGAGGATGCGATCCGCCAGCAGGATCAGGCCGGCGCAGGTGCCGTACACCGGCAGTCCCTCGGCGATCGCCTGGCGCAACGGGTCGACGAGGTCGAAGGCACGCGCGAGTTTCTCCATGACGCTCGATTCGCCACCGGGGAGGACGAGTCCGTCGACACCCGACAGCTCGGACGGACGCCTGACCATCCTGACGTCCGCTCCGAGGTGTTCGAGCACCGCCGCGTGCTCGCGGAAGTCCCCTTGGAGCGCGAGGACGCCGACCCGCGGTCGCGTCGTCATCGCTCGACCTGGGCCGAGGCGTCGCGCAGCGCCGGGAAGCCGCTACCAGCCACGCTCGGAGAGCCGGTGCGGGGCCGCGAGGTCGGCGACGTTGATACCGACCATCGCCTCGCCGAGTCCACGCGAGACCTCGGCGATGACGGCTGGATCGTCGAAGAACGTCGTCGCCTTGACGACCGCCGCCGCGCGCTGGGCGGGGTTGCCGGACTTGAAGATGCCCGAGCCGACGAAGACACCGTCTGCTCCGAGCTGCATCATCATCGCGGCGTCGGCAGGCGTCGCGACGCCGCCGGCGGTGAACAGCACGACGGGGAGCTTGCCGGTCTCGGCGATCTCGACGACGAGGTCGTAGGGAGCCTGCAGCTCCTTGGCCGCGACGTAGAGCTCGTCCTTCGACATCGACGACAGGCTCGCGATCTCCGAGCGGATCTTCCGGATGTGCTTCGTCGCCTCGGAGACGTCTCCCGTACCCGCCTCCCCCTTCGAACGGATCATCGCCGCGCCCTCGGTGATCCGTCGCAGCGCCTCGCCCAGGTTGGTCGCACCGCAGACGAACGGGACGTCGAAGTTCCACTTGTCGATGTGGTTGACGTAGTCGGCCGGACTCAGCACCTCGGACTCGTCGATGTAGTCGACGTCGAGCGCCTGCAGCACCTGCGCCTCGACGAAGTGGCCGATGCGGGCCTTGGCCATCACCGGAATGGACACCTCGGCGATGATGGACTCGATGAGGTCGGGGTCGCTCATCCGAGCGACGCCACCCTGCGAGCGGATGTCGGCGGGAACGCGCTCGAGGGCCATCACGGCGACGGCCCCGGCGTCCTCGGCGATGCGGGCTTGCTCGGCGGTGACGACGTCCATGATGACGCCGCCCTTGAGCATCTCGGCGAGGCCTCGCTTCACGCGGTTCGAGCCGTGCTGTCCAGTGGTCGTGCTGCTGTCGGTCATGGTGGCGAGCGTAGCCCCGAGTGGCCTGGCGATGCTCCGTCCAACGGCCGGAAATTGGACTTGGGCTCGAGCGGTCTCGACCCGGATCGGCCCCGGCGGATCAGTCGGAGCTCGGCCAGGCCTCCGCGATGGATCGGCGCACGTCGCCGAGGAGCTGCGGGAGCGCCTTGGTCTGGGCGATGATCGGGAAGAAGTTCGCGTCCGTCGCCCAGCGCGGGACGATGTGCTGGTGGAGGTGGGCGGCGATCCCGGCGCCGGCGACCGCACCCTGGTTCATGCCCAGGTTGAAGCCGTCGTTGTTCGACACCGATCGGAGTACCCGCATCGCCGTCTGCGTCAGACTGCCGATCTCGGCGACCTCGGCAGGCGTCGCGTCGTCGTACATCGCGACGTGGCGGTACGGGCAGACGAGCAGGTGCCCGGAGTTGTACGGGAACAGGTTGAGGAGCACGAAGGCGTGTTCTCCGCGGTGCACGATGAGCGCGGACTCGTCGTCGAGGGTCGGTGCGATGCAGAACGGGCAGCCGTCGTCGGACGGTTGACCCTGCTTGATGTACACCATCCGGTGGGGCGTCCACAGACGCTGGAACGCGTCCGGGACGCCCACCAGGTGGGAGGTGTCGATCGACTCGAACGACTCCGGATCCGTGCCCGAGGTCATGCGGGCAGATCCGATGCGGTGTTCACCTGCAGCTTCGCGGCGATGGCGGCTCGGATCCGACGTACCGCGTCGGCGACGGGCACACCGTTCTCCTGGGTGCCGTCGCGGAAGCGGAAGCTCACCGCGCCGTTGGCCTGGTCCTCCTCGCCCACAATCAGCTGCACCGGGGTCTTGGCCTTGGTGTGGTTGCGGATCTTCTTCTGCATCCGGTCGTCGGAGGCGTCGAGTTCGGCGCGGACGCCGGACGAGCGCAACTCGGCGACGACCCCGCCGAGGAACTCCTCGTACTGCTCGGACACGGGGATGCCGACGACCTGGACGGGGGCGAGCCACACGGGGAACGCTCCGGCGTAGTGCTCGAGGAGGATCGCGAAGAAGCGCTCGATCGAGCCGAGCAGTGCCCGGTGGATCATCGCCGGGCGCTTCCGCGTGCCGTCTGCCGCCGTGTATTCGAGTTCGAAGAGCTCGGGCAGGTTGAAGTCGAGCTGCACGGTGGACAGCTGCCAGGTCCGGCCGATCGCGTCGCGGGCCTGCACGGAGATCTTCGGGCCGTAGAACGCGGCGCCGGCCGGATCGAGCACGAGCTCGAGACCGGATTCGATCGCGACCTCCCGGAGGGTCTCCGTCGCTTCGTCCCAGACCTCGTCGGTGCCGACGTACTTGTCGGGGTCCTTCGTCGAGAGCTCGAGGTAGAAGTCGTCGAGGCCGTACCCGCGGAGGGTCTCCAGGACGAACTGCAGCTGACGCCCGACCTCGTCCTTGACCTGGTCGTCGGTCACGTAGATGTGGGCGTCGTCCTGCGTGAGCCCACGGACGCGGGTCAGGCCGGAGAGCGTCCCGCTCTTCTCGTACCGGTAGACCGTGCCGAACTCGGCGAGCCGGAGCGGGAGCTCACGGTAACTGCGGCCGCGTGCACGGTAGATCAGGTTGTGCATCGGGCAGTTCATGGGCTTCAGGTAGTAGTCCTGTCCCTGGCGGGTGACGTGACCGTCGGCGTCGACCTCCTGGTCGAGGTGCATCGCCGGGAACATGCCGTCCTTGTACCAGGCGAGGTGCTGGCTGACCTCGAAGAGGTGCCCCTTGGTGATGTGCGGGGTGTTGACCAGCTCGTAGCCGGATGCGAGCAGACGCTCGCGCATGTAGTTCTCGATCTCGTTGCGGATGATGCCGCCCTTGGGGTGGAACACCGCGAGACCGGAGCCGATCTCCTCCGGGAAGCTGAAGAGGTCGAGTTCGGCACCGAGCTTGCGGTGGTCGCGCTTGGCCGCCTCCTCGATCCGGGTCTGGTAGGCGCGGAGCTCGTCCTTCGTCGCCCAGGCCGTGCCGTAGATGCGCTGCAGCTGCGGGTTCTTCTCGCTCCCCCGCCAGTAGGCGGCGGCGAGGCGGGTCAGGGCCCAGCCGTTGCCGATCATGCGGGTGTTCGGGAGGTGCGGCCCGCGGCAGAGGTCCTTCCAGACCGTCTCCCCCGTCTTCGGGTCGACGTTGTCGTAGATGGTGAGCTCGGCGCCGCCGACCTCGACGTTCTCGTCGTCGGCCGCCGATCCGCCCTTGAGGCCGATCAGCTCGAGCTTGTAGGGCTCCCCGGCGAGTTCCGTCCGCGCCTCGTCCTCGGTCACGACGCGGCGCACGAACCGCTGGCCCTGACGGATGATGCGCTCCATCGTCTTCTGCAGCACCTTGAGCGCCTCAGGCGTGAAGGGCGCGGCGACGTCGAAGTCGTAGTAGAAGCCGTCGGTGACGGGAGGACCGATGCCGAGGTTGGCATGCGGGTCGATCTGCTGCACGGCCTGTGCGAGCACGTGGGCGGCCGAGTGGCGCAGGATGCTGAGACCGTCCGGCGAGTCGAGGTGGACCGGTTCGACGGTGTCCGTCTCCGTCACGGTGGCCGCGAGGTCCTTCAGTTCGCCGTTGACGCGCATGGCGACCACGGATCGGTCGGTGAACAGTGCGAACCCGTCACTCACGGATGATCTCTCTTTCTCAGGTGAAACCTTGGCCGTGCAAGCCTATCGTCGTCCGCGACGGCGGGACGCTGCGGCCATGGTCCGCGCTCGGCCGCATCGCTAGAGTGAAGGCCTACGACGTGACGGGGGTGGCGCTGATGACGGCTGGGCACAGGACCGGGGCCGCGACCGCGCTCTTCGCCGCGCTCCCCGCGGTCGCACTCGTGCACATCGTCGCCCTCGCCTCCGGCCAGGAGTGGCTGTCGCTCCTCACCAAGCCGTTCATCATGCTCGTCCTCGCATTGGCGCTCGTCTGGTCGATCCGACGACTGACGGCCGCTGCGGTCACCGCGCTCGTCGCGATCCTCTGCAGCTGGGCGGGCGACATCGCGCTCATGGTTCCGGGGCAACTCGCGTTCGGTGTGGGGATCCTGTTCTTCATGCTCGCGCAGGCCGGCTACGTCGTCCTCTTCGTGCGGCATCTGCGGACCAGGAAGCGTCCGCCCGCCTGGGCGCTCGTGTACCTGGTGTGGCTCGTCGCCGGCATCGCACTGCTCAGCCAGCAGGACATGGGGGCGCTGTATCCGGCGGTCGTCCTCTACGCCGTCGTGATCGGGGCCATGGCGGCGGCGTCGACGATGACGACGCCGACGATCGCCGTCGGCGGTGCGCTGTTCCTGGTCTCCGACTCGCTGATCGGGCTCGACCGCTTCGTCCCCGCGGTGACGGTCTGGGCGGCGGACGAGATCATCATGGCCACCTACGCTGCGGGCCAAGGCCTCATCGTGTGGGGTGTCGCGGAGATCCTGCGCCGCCGCGAACGGTCGGTCGTCTCCGTCTGAGCGGACACCCGACCCGCGCGTCGGGGGTTCAACGACGAAGGGCCCGAGCTGATCGCTCGGGCCCTTCGTCTTCCTGTGGGCGATACTGGGATCGAACCAGTGACCTCTTCCGTGTCAGGGAAGCGCGCTACCGCTGCGCCAATCGCCCAGGTGAGTGGTGTTGTACCGAGGTGGCGACGGGATTCGAACCCGTGTGGACGGCTTTGCAGGCCGCTGCCTAGCCTCTCGGCCACGCCACCACGTGTGACTGAACACACTGTCGAGCGGGACGTTCACACGATCCTGCTGACACTCGAGCGGATGACGAGATTCGAACTCGCGACCCTCACCTTGGCAAGGTGATGCGCTACCACTGCGCCACATCCGCATTCACACCCGTTTCCGGGTGCTTGGAAACTCTAGCCGATCTTCGAGCCCCCTGGTGACACGTCCGTCTCGGCGAGTCACCAGGATCCTTGATGTTCCGGGGAAAAACGCGGGTGAAAATCGATGTTTCCGGGCGCGTCGCGGTGGGGTGTGGGTCTCCGCCGTCGGGCGTGGTGGGAAACGACGACGGCCCCGGACGTGTTCGTCCGGGGCCGTCGTGATGCTGGTGGGCGATACTGGGATCGAACCAGTGACCTCTTCCGTGTCAGGGAAGCGCGCTACCGCTGCGCCAATCGCCCGGGTGGCGTGTGTGGACACGACGCCGGGATGTTGCTGATGGAACCGATGCTACCGAGTGGAGGTGGCGACGGGATTCGAACCCGTGTGGACGGCTTTGCAGGCCGCTGCCTAGCCTCTCGGCCACGCCACCATGTGTGACCGAACACACTGCCGAATGGGGTTCCTCACGGAACGACACCACTGACACTCGAGCGGATGACGAGATTCGAACTCGCGACCCTCACCTTGGCAAGGTGATGCGCTACCACTGCGCCACATCCGCATTGCTCGCATCACTGCGTGCTCGAACGACTCTAGCCGAAACCGGGACCGATGTTCAAACCGACGCGCACGCCGCGCTCTGCGCGTGGCCGATGTGCGTTCGACACTCCGCATCGGCTAGTATCGTGACTCGCGGCTGTTCGGCACCCCGGTGCGAACGACCTGCGGGCGATTGGCGCAGTTGGTAGCGCGCTTCCTTCACACGGAAGAGGTCATCGGTTCGAGTCCGGTATCGCCCACAGCACACTCCTGGTCCGCCAGGAGTTTTTTCGTTGGTCAGGCACCCGCCCCTGGGCGTGCCGGCCGTTCCAGCCCGGCCTCAGCCTCGGGTCACGCGCGGGTCCGGCTCGGGAAGAAGTGCCGCTCGACGGGCTCGCCCTCGGCATGCTCCAACGCTGCTGAACGAATGTCGCGGTCGCGGCCGGTGAGACGCTGCGTCTCCTGTCGCCGGAACTCCCCCCACGACGGCACCATGAAGGTCTCCAGCTGGACGTCGGCCACCTCGCCGCTCCGGTACAGGGCCCATCTGGATGCGCCGGTTCGGCGACGGGAGCTCTCGACGCGACCCATCGCGGTCTGGAACGCGGCGAGCGAGTCGGGGTGGACCGTGTAGGAGATCTGCACGAGCACCGGCCCGTCGGTCGGCTGCGGCTCGAACACCAGCGTGGGCGTCGGCCACGACATCGTGATGCTGCGGTCGACGGTGCCCGTTCCCGGCAGCAGGGGCAGCACCCGCACACTGACCGCCACGAGGAGCAGCAGGACGGCCGAAGCGGCGTAGGCGACCGACGTCCCGAGTGCCTGCGCGGCGAGTCCCCAACCGATCGAGCCGACGGCCATCGCTCCCATGAAGACGAGGATGTAGATCGAGGCTCCGCGGGACCGCACCCACTGCGGCAGGGTGAGCTGCAGGGCGGCGTTCAGCACGGTGAGGGTGCCGATCCAGGCCAGCCCCGCGAGCACCAGCAGGACGAGGGTCGGTATGAATGGCAGGAACGCCGCCGCGAGCGACCCCGCGGCGAAGAGCACCGCACTCGCCGCGATGACGAGGTTGTCGGAGAACCGGCGTCGAGCGAGCGGCAGGGCGAAGATGCCCAGGACGGCACCGAGGCCGAGCGCGCCGAGCAGGAAGCCGTACCCGCTCGAATCGAGATGGAGCCGCTTCGCGGTGAGGGGCAGCAGTGCCCAGAGTGCGCTGGCCGGGAGGGCGAAGAGTGCGGACCGCAGCAGGATCCGGCGGACGAGGTGCGCAGAGACGACGTAGCGGACCCCCGCCTGCAGTGCGGCGCCGAACCGCTCCCGGTCGTCCAGACCGGCCTGCGCCGGACGCTTCCACCACACGAGGGCGATCACGGCCCCGACGAAGCTCAGCGCGTTGATCCCGAACACGACGGGCGCGCCGAAGGCCGACAGCGCGACGCCGGCCAGGGCGGGACCGACCGCGCGAGCACCGTTCACCGTCACCCCGCCGAGCGCGGACGACGCCGCGATGAGGTTGCGGGGCACCAGCTCCGGCTGGATCGCCTGCCATGCGGGCGACGTGAGGGTGGAGGTGATGCCGAGCAGGAAGGTGAAGCCGAGGATCGTCCAGGGGGTCAGTGCACCGGTCGCCGCCACCACCGTGAGGGCGGCTGCGAGGACGGCGCTCGCCGACGATCCCCAGATCAGCAGCCGTCGTCGGTCGAGCGAGTCCGCGAGGACCCCGGCCGGGAGGGCCACCAGGATGGCCGGTGCGAGGCTCGCGGTCTGCACGAGGGCGATCACCGCCGCTCCCGCAGCGGCCTCGACTAGGTACCACTGGGCTCCGACGGTCTGCATCCAGGTCCCGATGTTGCTGCCCAACTGGGCGAACCACAGCACCCTGAAGGCGGTGATCGCCATGGGTGCCCATGCTGACGGTTGCGCGGGTGGGGTTGCAGACGGTGCAGGCATGGTCGAACGATATGACGCGCTCATCGGTCGTGCATCGTCGCTTTGTCGCAAAAGCTGGCCGAACCACGATCCGCCTCCACCGGCGGTCCGTGACCTCGGCCCATGCCGGATCATCGGCGAATCGTCAAGGTGTGTGACCACGGAGAACGGCTGATTAGCGTGGGTGGATGGCCATCACGGAACTCATCCTCGTCCGCCACGGTGAAAGCGCCGGCAACGTCGCAGCACGCGAAGCCGAACGCACCGGGGCCCACCGGATCGCCGTCCCGGATCGCGACGCCGACGTCCAGCTGACACCCCTCGGGGTGGAACAGGCCGCCGCGGTCGGCACCCGTCTGGCGGGTCTGGCTCCGACGGACCACCCGGACATCGTGTTCAGTTCGCCCTTCCGACGCGCCCACGAGACCGCGGTCGTCGCCCTCCGCGCGGCCGCCATGGACGCCGACGGCTTGCGACCGCTCGTCGACGAACGACTGCGCGACCGCGACCTCGGGATCCTCGACACGCTCACCTCACTCGGCGTCGATGCCGAATTCCCGGACGAGGCTGCGAGACGGCGCTTCCTCGGGAAGTTCTACTACCGGCCGCCGGGAGGTGAGTCGTGGACCGACGTGGCGCTCCGCATCCGGTCGTTCCTCCGGGACCTCGACCGATACCCGGACCGCACGCGCGCCCTGGTGGTCTGCCACGACGCCGTGATCTCGCTCTTCCGCTACGTGTGCGAGGGGTGGGACGAACACCGCGTCCTCGAGGAGGCGGCGTTGCGCCCCACCCCGAACGCCTCGTTCACCCACCTGGTCCACGACGGTCGGGCCTGGCGGGCTCGGGCGGCGAACGCGACCGCCCATCTGCAGCAGGAGCAGGTCGCGGTCACCGAGCACGCGGGGGTGCCTGATGTCCACCACTGAACCCGTCGCGCTCACGCCGGGCGCGCTCGCCGCCTGGCCGCTTCCCGATC
The DNA here is from genome assembly GCF_001421315.1 of Plantibacter sp. Leaf1. Taxonomy (NCBI): domain Bacteria; kingdom Bacillati; phylum Actinomycetota; class Actinomycetes; order Micrococcales; family Microbacteriaceae; genus Plantibacter; species Plantibacter sp. Leaf1. The sequence continues at coordinate 309,301 of NZ_LMJX01000002.1, forward strand.
CCGGCTCGTCCAAGGACGACCGCGGATCGGTGCTCGTCGTCGGAGGAGCTCGGATGACCCCTGGCGCCGTCGCCTTGGCCGGGCTTGCCGCATTGCGGGTCGGTGCCGGCAGGATCACCCTCGCGGTCGGCGAGTCGGCGGCGTCCGCGCTCGCCGTGGCGTTCCCCGAGGCCGGCGTGATCGGCCTGGCCGAGACCACCGACGGAGCCGTCCGCGGTGACGCCGTCGACCGTCTCGACGACGAACTGGACGTCGACTGCGTCCTGCTCGGCCCCGGCCTCGACGACGCGGATGAGGCAGTCGCCCTGCTCCGTCGGATCCGGCCGTCGCTGGGCGCGGAGACGGTCGTGATCCTCGACGCCTTCGGGCTCGGGGCGCTCTCGCATCTCCCCGAATTCTCGAAGGGGCTCGAGGACCGGCTCGTCTTCACCCCGAACGTCGCGGAGGCGGCGATCCTCCTCGACGTCGACGAGGCGGACCCCGAGACCGCGCCAGGCGAGCTGGCACGACGCCACGGTGCCGCCGTCACCTGCCAGGGACGGATCTCTGACGGGCGTCAGGACTTCGTCGCGCCCGGTGGCGGCCCGGTCCTCGGCACCGCCGGGAGCGGAGACGTGCTCGCCGGAGCGATCGCTGGGCTCGCGGCAAGAGGGCTCTCCCCACTGGCGGCGAGCTGCTGGGGCACCGTGCTCCACGCCTCGTCCGGTGATCGGGTCGCCGAACGCATGGGGACGTCGGGTGCGCTCGCCCGCGAGTTCGCCGACGAGTTCCCGATGGTGCTCCAGTCGCTCGAGCGCTCGGGCGACGAGACGCCCTAGGAGACCACCGGCCAGCGCCAGGAGGTGATCTCGGGCGCATCCTCACCGAACTCGCGCGTGTGCTCCTGTGCACGATGCCGGGCGTCCTGCATCTCCTGGCGGAGTTCCGCGTACCGTTCGCCGAGCCCGGGAGTCCGGTCGATGGCGTCGCAGACGAGCGAATAACGGTCGATCCGGTTGAGCATGACCATGTCGAAGGGCGTGGTCGTGGTCCCGTTCTCCAGGTAGCCGCGGACGTGCAACTGCTCGTGTCCGTGGCGTTTGTAGGTCAGTCGATGGATGAGCCACGGGTACCCGTGGTACGCGAAGACGACGGGCCGGTCCGCGGTGAACACGCTGTCGTACTCGGCGTCCGAGATGCCGTGGGGATGCTGGTTCTCACTCATGAGCCGCATGAGGTCGACGACGTTCACGACGCGGACGGCGAGACCGGGGATGCGCTCCCGAAGGATGCTGACGGCGGCCAGGGTCTCGAGGGTGGGGACGTCCCCCGCGCAGGCCATCACGAGGTCCGGCTGCTCCCCCGGACGCTCCGAGCCGGCGAAGGGGAGGACGCCGAGCCCGCGGGCGCAGTGATCACGCGCGTCGTCGACACCCAGCCAGACCGGCTCGACGTCCTTCCCGGCGACGATCACGTTGATCTCGTCCGTGCTCCGCAGGCAGTGCTCCGCGACGACGAGCAGGGTGTTCGCGTCGAACGGGAGGTAGACCCGGATGACACCGGGCTTCTTGTTGACGACGTGGTCGATGAACCCAGGATCCTGGTGGGAGAACCCGTTGTGGTCCTGACGCCAGACGTGGCTCGTGAGCAGGTAGTTCAAGCTCGCCACCGGGCGACGCCATTCGAGCGCGCGAGCGCCGTTCAACCACTTCGCGTGCTGGTTGAACATGGAGTCGACGATGTGGATGAAGGCCTCATAACAGGTGAAGAGACCGTGCCTGCCCGTCAGCAGGTAGCCCTCCAGCCAGCCCTCGCACTGGTGTTCGCTCAGCATCTCCATCACCCGTCCGACGCGGGCCAGATGTTCGTCACCCGGGACGGTCTCTGCGTTCCATTGGCGCTCGGTGACGTCGAACACGGCCTGGAGCCGGTTGCTGGCGAGCTCGTCGGGAGCGAAGATCCGGAAGGTGGAAGGGTTCCGTCGGATGACCTCGGCGAGCCAGTGGCCGAGGACACCCGTCGCGCCGGCATCGACACCTCCGGGCGCTGTGGAGACGACCGCGGCGTCGTCGATCGGCGGCAGGTCGAGGTCCGTGCGCAGCAGGCCGCCGTTGGCATGCGGCGTCGCGCTCATCCTGGCGTCCCCACGCGGGGCCAGGGCGCGCACCTCGGGGATCACCGCCCCGTGCTCGTCGAACAGCTCCTCGGGTCGGTAGCTCCGCATCCAGGCCTCAAGGATCGCCGTGTGCTCCGCGGTGTCGCGGGCGTTCGCGAGCGGGACCTGGTGCGCGTGGAAGGTCCCTTCGACGCGTGTCCCGTCGATCTCCTCGGGGCAGGTCCACCCCTTCGGTGTGCGCAGGACGATCATCGGCCAGACGGGCCGCTCGGTCTCCCCCGCCGCGGCTCGCGCCTTGATCGCCGCGATGCGGTCGAGTACGAGGTCGAGGACCTCGGCCAGTCGCCGATGGACGTGCACGGGATCCTCGCCGTCGAACCCGCCCTCGACGAAGAACGGCTCGTGGCCGTACCCGCGGAGCAGGCTGTCGAGCTCAGCATGCGGGATGCGGGCCAGGAGTGTCGGGTTCGCGATCTTGTACCCGTTCAGGTGGAGGATCGGGAGGACCACGCCGTCCTGGAGCGGATCGATGAACTTGTTGGAATGCCAGCTCGTGGCGAGCGGACCGGTCTCCGCCTCCCCATCACCGACGACCGCGGCGACGAGAAGGTCGGGGTTGTCGAAGGCGGCGCCGTAAGCGTGGCTGAGGACGTACCCCAGCTCGCCACCTTCATGGATGCTCCCCGGGGTCTCGGGCGCCGCATGACTCGGCACCCCGCCCGGGAAGCTGAACTGCCGGAAGAATCGGGTGAGGCCCGCCTCGGTCTCGGCGACGTCGGGGTAGATCTCGCTGTAGGTGCCGTCCAGATAGGCGCTCGCGAGGATCGCCGGACCACCGTGTCCGGGTCCGGCGATGAACATCGCCGACTGCCTGCGTTCCACGATGACCCGGTTGAGGTGCGCGTAGGCGAGGTTCAGACCGGGGGCGGTCCCCCAGTGACCGAGCAGCCGGCGCTTGATGTCGCCCGCCTCGAGCGGGCGCCGGAGCAGCGGGTTGTCGAGCAGGTAGATCTGACCGACGGACAGGTAGTTCGCGGCTCGCCACCAGGCGTCGACCTGCTCGAGGGTCGCGTCCGACACCGGTGCTGCCCCCTCCCGCGACGGCCAGGAGTCGGTCGGCGATGCGTGCGGTTCATCAGGCGTCATCGTCCAACCGTTCCAGAATCCCGAATCGGACGACAGGGGTGGCGCTCGCGCCGAAGGGCGTGCAGGGAGCCGTCTCGACGGCACCGGTGCGACCCGGCGCTTCGTCGTCGGCATGTTGGTGCAGCGGGGGTGCCGCGTCAAGGGTCCAGGGCAGTCTGATCATCGGCCCTATCGTCGGATGACGGCGTGTTCATACGCCGGCATGTCCGTGCGCATCGCGCCCGCAGTCGAACAGGGGATTCCGCCATGCAGTCGATCGTGACGCCACATCCCGGCGCCCGAGTCGCCGAACCCTCGACCCGCCCGATCCGGGTCGTGTCGGTACCGGCGGCGCACCCCTACGTCCGCCGGATCTCCGCGTCGACCGAGATCGAGGTGCTGAGCGATCCCCCGGTCACCGGCGCGCCGGCCGGCGTCTGGTGGCCACCGGTCGCCCTCGACCCCGCCTGGATCCGAGCGAACGCCGCCGAGGCAGACCTCCTCCACATCCACTTCGGGACGGAATCCTTCCCACCCGGGTACCTCACCGCGTGCCTCGCGGCTGCACACGAGGCGGGATGGCCGGTCGTGTACACCGTGCACGACCTCGAGCACCCGCAGCTCGAGGAGCAGGCAGCCTACGACGACCAGCTCGACGAGCTCGTCCGCGGCGCCGACGCCCTGGTGACCCTCACGCAGGGAGCCGCTGACCGGATCCGTGAGCGCTGGGGTCGCGACGCGACCGTCATCCGGCACCCGTCGCTGCTCTCGGACGAGGTCCGTGTCCCAGCCGTCCTGGCCTCCGCTGAGATCCGCGTCGGCGTCCACCTGAAGGACCTCCGTCCCAACGTCGACGCGGTCGGCACCGTCACGACGCTGCTCGAGGCCGTCGGCCGACTCCGCGCAAAGGGAGCCGCCGTGGTCGCCGAGGTGCGCCTGCACCACTCCGTCCGCGATCCGGACGCCCGGGACACGGTCCGGCGGCTCGCAGCGGCGTCGGACGCCGCCCTCCTCATCGAGCACGAGCGTCTGGACGACGACGGACTCGCCATCGCCCTCAGTCGGCTCGACGTCTGCGTCCTCCCCTACCGCCACGGCACACACTCCGGCTGGCTCGAGCTCTGCTGGGACCTCGCCGTCCCCGTCGCGGTCCCCGACGGCGTCGGGCAGTACGCCGAGCAGCACGCTGACGACACCGTCGTCGCCTACCGCCCGGGAGACGCGGTCGCCCTCGAGCGCGCCCTCGACGACCTCGTCCAGGCTGCAGGCGCGACCCGCCCGGGTTCCCCCGGCCGCCTCGCCGCCGTGGCCGAGCATCGCTCCCGCCGTGCCACCACGGACGCCGACGGGGTCGCCGCCCACGTCGCGGTGTACCGCCGAGTCCTCGCCGAGCGGGCCTCGTGACGGCCGGTCGCCGACTGCGCGTCGTCGTCGTCGCCCCGCTGCGGTTCCCCATCCGTCGCCCGCACGCCGGCGGCCTCGAGTCCGCCGTCTGGTCGGAGGTGGCCGCGCTCCGGGCCAGAGGCCACGAGGTGACGTTCATCGGTGTCCGCGGGTCCGACTTCGTCGAGCGCGGCAGCGTCTTCGAGCTCCCCGAACTGCGGTGGCCGCGGTGGGCCTCGCCGGACGACGAGCGCTACCCGCCGAGCCACGCGACACGCTCGATCCCGGCGCTCCGGCGTGCGCTCGAGGCGGTCTCCGCCCGACCGGGACGGTACGACGTCATCTCGAACCACTGCCTGGACGCGCTCCCGGTGGAACTGGCGCCCCGGTTGGGCGTCCCGATGGTCACCACGCTCCACACGCCGGTCGACGCCTCGGTGGCCGCCGCGGCGAACCGTTCCGGTGTCAGGGGAAGCCGATTCCTGTCGGTGAGCGAGTACACCCGTCGGACCTGGGCGGACGCGGGTGTCGAGTCCGAGGTGTTGCTCAACGGCATCGACCCGACGGCATGGCCGGCAGGACGTGGTGGGGAGGACCTCGTCTGGTTCGGGCGGATCGTCGCCGAGAAGGCGCCGCACCTCGCGGTCGACGTCGCGCGGCGGCTCGGACGACGGCTCGTCATCGCCGGCCGGGTCGGCGATCCGGCCTACGCCGAGCGCGTCCTGGCACCCCTGCTCGGTCGCGACGTCCGCCACGTCGGCCCCCTCGAACCGACCCGGCTCGCCGCACTCGTCGGCCGCAGCGCCGCAGCCGTGTCGACGCCGGCCTGGGCGGAGCCGTTCGGGCTCGTGGCACCGGAAGCACTCATGACGGGGACGCCGGTCGTCAGCTTCGCCGTCGGTGGCGTCCCGGAGATCGCCCAGGCGAGCGTCGGCATGCAGGTCGTCGCCGCCGGTGATCTGGCCGCGATGGCGGACCGGGTCGATGGACTGATCCGCCAGTCGGAACTGGATCGCGGGTTCCGGGGCACGATTCGCGCCTCGGCCCTCGCTCGGTTCTCCCTCGAGGCCCGGGTGACCCGACTCGAGGGCCACTTCGAGGCACTACTGTCCGACTCGCCCATGCTCGACACCGGCCGCGTCGACGAGTTGACGTCGTGAGGCCGCGGATCGGGTGGTACGTGCACCACCACGGTCGGGGTCATGTCACGCGGCTGCTCGCCATCGTCCCCCACCTCGACGCCGACGTCGTCTGTTTCAGCTCGCTACCGCGCCCGGACGGTCTTCCGCCGCACTGCACGTGGGTGAGGCTCGACCGCGACGACGAGGTCCCGGAGGGTGGACCACGGCCGGACGAGTCCGACCCGACCGCCGACGGGCTGCTCCACTGGGCGCCACTCGGCCACGTCGGGCACCGAGCCCGCCTCGGGACCATCGCCGAGACGCTCGCGCGGCGACGCATCGACACGATGGTGGTCGACGTGTCGGCCGAGGTCGTGTTGCTCGCCCGACTCCTCGGCGTCGCGACCGTGGTGATGGCGCAGCCGGGCCGACGCGACGACACACCACACACCCTGGCGTTCCGCGCTGCGTCGCGGATCATCGCGCCGTGGCCGGCCGGAATGCTGGACCTGGACCACCTCCGAGCCGTCCAGGACAAGGTGGTCCATACCGGCGGGATCAGCCGGTTCGAGGGTCGCGACCGTCCGCGACCCGACGGCGGTCGGAGCGGGGTGCTGCTCCTCGGTGGGGCCGGCGGCACCGCGGTGTCCGTCGAGGCGATCGAAGCCGCGGCTCAAGCAAGCGGGCGTCGTTGGGCGTCCCTCGGTGCCGGTGCCGGATCCGTCTGGGCCGACGACCCGTGGGATGCGCTCTGCCGCGCCGAGGTGGTCGTGTCCTGGGCCGGTCAGAACGCCGTCGCCGACCTCGCCGCCGTCGGAGCCAAGGCCGTGGTCCTCCCGCAGGAACGGCCGTTCGAAGAACAGGTGACGACGGCTCTGGCCCTCCAGCGGGCCGGCCTGGCGATCGTCCCGGACGGCTGGCCGGATCCCGCCGAGTGGCCGGGCCTCCTCGACCGCGCAGCGACGCTCGAACCCGATTGGGACCGATGGCAGGTGGTCGGAGCGGCTCGCCGGGCGGCAGGGGTCATCGAGGCCGTCGCCGCCGATGCACCGCCCGGAGGAGACCGATGAGGATCGCCGTGGTCACGATGTGCTCGAGCCCGAGGCTGCAGCACCTCGAACGTCAGCTCGAGGCCGTCGGAGCATCGATCGGCACGACGCCGGACGTCGTGGAACGCATCGTGGTCTGGATCGGCCACGATGAACCACCGGCCCTCGACGCCGAGCGGGTGATCCATGTCCCGCCCGGACCAGACGGGTTGCGACTGGCCGCCGGTCGGAACGCCGGTGCGGCGCTCGCGGTCCAGCACGGGGCCGAGCTCCTGGTGTTCCTCGACGCGGACTGCGTCCCCGGACCGGCACTGCTCCCCCGCTACCGTGAGGCGTCCGACCGGCACGTCGATGCCGTGCTCTGCGGGCCGGTGACCTACCTCCAGCCGGGGACGGACGTCTCCGATGTGCGAGTACTGGCCGCCGCGACTGCGCCCCATCCGGCCCGGCCGAATCCCCCGGCGGACGACGAGCGTGTCGCGACGGCGGACGAGTACCCGCTGTTCTGGTCGCTGTCCTTCGCGACCAGCGCCACGACCTGGTCCGCGACGACCGGGTTCGACGAGGGGTACGAAGGGTACGGCGGCGAGGACACCGACTTCGCGTTCGCCCTCCGTGAGGCCGGTACACCGCTGGTGTGGGTCGGCGGCGCGCACGCCTATCACCAATACCACGAGACCCAACGCCCGCCGTGGCAGCACCTCGACGACATCCTCCGGAACGGAGCCCGCTTCGCCGCGCGATGGGGCTCGTGGCCCATGACGGGGTGGCTGGAGGCGTTCGCCGAGGCCGGAGCCGTGCGGAACGTCGACGGCGATTGGGTCCGTGTTCAGCCGACCGGGCGCAGCAGCTCGTCGACGGCGGCCACCAGATCCCTGGCGACGGGGTCGGGCGCGTAAGGGTCGACGCCCACCCGTGTGGCTGGTCAGCCCCGCGTGCTCCGTCGTCGTCGCGACGAGCGAGCGGTGCTGACGCGGCCCGACGACCCGGTCGGGGCAGCCGTCACCGCGGCATGCAACCGTGTGGTGTGATGCGCCCATCGGACGATCGGCAGCTCCTGCGGCCAGTGCACCCGCAACGTCGCCCACCCACGGCGGAGGCGGATCGCCAACGATCCGGCATCGCTGAACGGGCGCATCGACATCCCCATCCCGAGCTCGCGGTCGTAGCGGACGCGTCGGTCGAGGCCCAGATGGGCAGACACGTCCAGGTCGTCGTGCAGCTCGGCGTCGTGTCGGTGCACCGCGTGCGCGATCTCGTCCCAGGTCGTCCGACGGATCGCGCAGTTGGATCCGAAAATGGGCGTCTGCGCGAGGGCCGCGCCGACGAAAAGCCGGTATGCGCCGAGGTAGACGGCCGCGAGCGGCGCCCGAAGCGGGCGAGGACCGTCGATGAAGGTCGCCGGTCCCGTGAGCGCGTCGAGCTCGGGCTCCGCCTGGAAGGCCTCGGCGATGCGGGTCAGCCAGTCGGGCGGTGGCACGCAGTCCGCGTCGAGTCTCGCCACGACGGTCGCCGTCGCCCGGTCGAACCCTGCGGCGTTGGCGGCCGGGATGCCGGGCACCGGCTCGTCGATGAGGACGGCTCCGTACCGCTCCGCGATCGCGGCGACCTCGTCCCGGTCCCGGCTGCCGTTGTCGACGACGATGATCGACGCCGGTCGGGTGTCCTGCGCCCGCAGCGAGCGCAGGCAGCGGCGCAGGAGCGCGGCGTCGTCCTTGACCGGTACGACCACGTCGACGGTCACGGTCTCGACGTCGGTGCTCTCGATCGTCATGCGTCTCCTCCGTCGGCGAGGAGCCGGGCCTCGGCGAACACCCGAGGGTGCGCGAGGATCCGGAAGTGGCCGCCGGTGTCCAGCTGCACGTTCTTGGCGCCGTCGAGTCGGCTTCCTCCGGGGATGTGCGGGTCGAAGCGGCCGTACACGGACACGATCCTCGGGTTCACGGCTGCCTCGCGGGCCAAGGCGAGGATCGTCGGGTCGTTCGGGACGAAGATCCGAAGACTCGGGAGGAGCATGAGCCTCGCGTACCGCGATCCGGCGAACGGTGCGGCGACGGCCACCATCCCGGTGATCCGGTCTCCGCTTCCGCCGAGCGACATGACGTACTTGCCCACGAGGCCGCCCTTGCTGTGTGCGAGGAGCACCGCGTCCTGGAGGTCGGTCGCCACCAGGTAGTCGGCGACCAGCCGGGCCGCGACCGGGACCGTCCGGTCGTTGCGCCCGAGCGGGTCGATCACGTGCACCGGGTGACCGTCGTCGTGGAGGCGGCGGATGAGCGGTTCGAGGAAGCGCCAGGTCTCGTAGACGCCCGGGAGGACGACGACGGGTGATCGGTCGCCGGAGAGGAACCCGTGCGGGTCCGTCCGACTGGCGAACGCCCGCACCTGCCAGACGGCGGCGTAGCCGTAGTCGCGGATCCACCAGCCGAGCGTCCGCAGTGCGGACCGGATCACCGTCGCACCGCCGTCCGCCTCAATCGTCTCCCCGCCGAAGGCCGGGGCGTGCACCTGTTCCCATGCCATCACCGTATCGGGGGCGCCCGGCACGGCCTCGGACCTTGACAGGAGGGCCTGCTCCACCCCGTCGGCCGTCGAGAGGCGCGCGGCGCTGATAATCTTGCTTCTGCAGTGGCCTCGGGGTGTTCGTGTGCCCGGACGATCGAGGAGTGCAGTGGGAGAGATCGACGGCGAGTTCGACCGTGTCCGGAACGCTCTGGAACGGCCCGCCATCCGCTTGCTGAGTCGTCCCACGGCGCCGGCCGTCGTCGCGATCTTCCGCACCACCTTCGGGCGGGACGTCCAGTTCGTCGCGGCCGATCGCTTCCACCTGCAGGTGGAGGAGTATCTCGCGGAGCTCGGAGCCCGTGGCGCCCGGATCCCGGCGGGCGGCGACGAGCGCGGTGGCGGGCGGACCCTCTGCCGGGAGTGGGTGCACGATCAGTGGCTCGTCCGGACCAGCACCGACGACGGCGAGGAGCAGTATTCGCTCACGTCCCACGCGCTGGAGGCGGTGTCGCTCGTCGACGGACTGGCGCACGACCGGGCGTTGATCAGCGAATCGCGGCTGACGATGATCCTCGACTCCGTCCGTCGCTGGGCGCTGCAGGCCGACCCCGATCGGGAGGAGCACCTGCGGCGCATCGACGCGCAACTCGCTGAACTCCAGGCGGAGCGCGAGCGTGTCGCGGCCGGCGGAACGGTCGTCGCAGCGAGTGACGACCGCATGCACGACGGCTACGCGAACATCGCCGACCTCATCCGCCAGCTGCCGAGCGACTTCCGCCGGGTCGAGGAGTCCGTGATCGCGATGCACCGGCGCATCGTCGAGGACTTCCGGAACGACACGCGGCCGATCGGTGAGATCCTCGACGACTACCTCCGGCGCACCGACGAACTGATGACGGCCACCGCCGAGGGCCGTGCGTTCGAGGGCGCGTTCGAGCTGCTGCGGAACGACGAGCTGCTGCAGGACCTCAAACGCGACCTCTCGACGATCCTCGACCACCCCTTCTCCTCCCGCCTCGGCCCGGCGGAGCTCCGGGGCTTCCGCGGCGCCGTCGGCATCATCCGTCAGGGCATCGACGACGTCCTCGCGCAGCGGCGTCGGCTCACCGCGACGCTCCGCGACCACATCGTCCATCACGACGTCGTCCAGGACCGCGAGCTCGACACGACGCTGCGCGCGCTCAACCAGCGACTCGGCATCTGGATGCGGACCGCTGGTCCCCGCGCGACGGTGGACGTGCCGTTGCTCCCCGAGGCGATCGACGTCGAACACCTGCGTGAACGCTTCTACGACCCCGACGTCGAAGCCGCTCCCCCGCCGATCACCACGGCGCCGGAACGGACGGACGTCGCGTCCATGTCACTCGACACCTTGCGCTCGCAGGGCGGCCCCCTGCTCGACGAGCTCCGAGCCGGGTTGCTCGCGGCGGCGACGTCCGGAGCCTCGGACGCCCACACGGCGTTCACCGGGCTCGACCCCGAGCTGCGGCGCCCCGTCGAACTGTTCGGTCTGGTCCACCTGATGACGCAGCTCGGCGCGTACGACGAGGCGGGTCCCCGACGCCGCTATGAGACGGTCCGCCCCGACGGGACGACGGCGGCCTTCGACCTTCCGGCCTTCCCCCTCGGCGAGACCGGCATCACCGGCTTGACCCGGGCCACGACGACCTCGACCACGGCGACCCGCGATCGCGCGTCGCGCGGAACGGAATGACATGACCATCGAACCGGAACCCACCCACCGTGAATCGACCGAGGCGGCGACCGACGGCGCCCTCAGCGCTGCCCCGGTCGCGACGCCGGACCGCGCCTCGGACGCCGAGTCGTTCGCGCTCTTCGAGGGCGACGAGGGTCGACTCGACGCCGCTCAGCGCCGCGCGCTGGTCGCCCTACTGAAGCACCGGTACGTCAGCCCGGCACTGCAACCGGCCGAATGGCGGACCATCCTCGAGTCGGAGGCCCTGCTCGGCTCGCGGCTGAACGAGCTGTTCTTGGAACTCCAGGTCGATCGATCCGCCGAGGTCGCCTTCAAACGCCAGGCCGGCTCCGAGAGCGGGCGGCGGCCGTTCCCGACGCTGCTCCACGACACGAGCTACAGCCGTGAGGAGACGATCCTGCTCGTCTACCTGCGCACCCGGTTGCGCACCGAATTGGCGAACGGCGCCCGCGCCGCCATCGTCGAGCACGACGAACTCCTCGGCTTCGTCGCGAGCTTCCGACCCGAGCACGCCACCGACCGGGCCCGCGACGACGGCCGGGTGGAGCGCGCGATCGAGAAGCTGCTGACCGCCCGCGTGTTGCTTCGCACCAAGGACGCCCGTCGTCATCGCATCGCCTCCGTCGTCGAGACGCTTCTCCCGCTCGAACGCCTCCAGGAGCTGCTCGAGTGGCTGGAGACGCAGACGCCCGCGGCCGATGCACCGCAACCCGAGCAGGAGCCGGACACGCCGTCCGGTCCGGGGGCAGCAGCCACCGATGGAGACGACGACGCCGAACCCGACGACACCGAGCCGGACGACGTGGCATCGGACACCGCATCACGACCAGGAGAGGACGGACGATGAGCCGCCCCACCGACACCGACACCCTGCTCGACCTCGTCGAGCAGTGGCGCATCGAGCGCATGCAGCTCATCAACTGGGGTGGGTTCGACGGGTACCGCTCGGTCGACTTCGCCTCACGGGCGACGCTCATCTCCGGCGCGTCCGGCACCGGCAAGAGCTCACTCATGGACGCCTACCTCGCGGTCATGATGCCGTCGGACGTCCCGTTCAACGGGGCGTCGAACGATGCGGCCGTGGGACGAGCGCGCAACCCGGATCAGCGGAACCTGCTGACCTACCTGCGCGGCAAGGTCGACTCGGCCAGAGACCCCCAGACCGGCGCCATGCGCGACATCAACCTCCGCGGATCGGAGCAACTCACCTGGGGCGCCGTGGCGGTCACCTTCGTCAATGACGACGACCGCCGGTTCACCGTCGTCCGCGCGTACCTCGTCCCTCGACGTGCGCTCCGCACCGGCGACCTGTCGATGACGATGGCGACCGTCGACGGACCCTTCGACCTCACCGAGCTCGAGGCCTTCGTCCCCAAGCGGTTCGACGCCGGTGAGCTCCAGGGTCGGATCCCCGGGTTCGTCGTCCGCGACACGTACGCGGAGCTGTCCTACACGCTGCACACCCGTCTCGGCATCGGAGCCGGCGGTGACGGCGGCCGTGCGATGCGGTTGTTGGCGCGCATCCAGGCCGGGCAGCACCTGCCGACGGTCGACGGACTGTACAAGTCGATGGTGCTGGAGCGACCGAGCACCTATGAGGCGGCCGATCGCGCGCTCTCCCACTTCGAGGCGCTCGACGAGGCATACCTCGCCATGGAGACCGAGAGCCGCAAGGCGCGGGTCCTGGAACGGCTCGGCGAACTCCGACGGGACTACGAGGACGGACACCGGGCCGCAGCCGAACTCGAGCGGCTCGGCTTCGCTGAAGACGGCGAAACGCCCTTCGCCGTGTGGCGCAGTCGTGCGCACGAGGCATTGCTCGACGAGGCCGTCTCTCGGAACCGCCGTGAGAAACTCGCCGCCGGTGCGACCCTCGAGGCGGCTCGAGCCCGGGCGACCGCCGCCGGGGTCCGGGTGCGGGAGCTCGAACGCCAGGTGTCCGAGCAGGGCGGCAGTGCGCTGCGCCGGGCGGAGGAACGTCGCGAGGCGGCGGAAGCGGCCCACGCCGAGGCCGTCCGGACACGAGCCCTGTTCGACGAGCGGACCGAACCCCTCGACGAACCACTCCACGATGAGGCCTCGTTCGTGGCGGCGCTCAGCCGCAGCGAGGAGTTCCTCGACGACGACGACGCGGCACTCGAGGCCATCGAGGCCGAACGCGCCGAGCTCCACCGCGAGGCGTTCCCGCTCGAGGAGCGGAACACCGAACTCCGGCTCGAGCTGCAGTCCCTCCGTGGTCGCGACGGCGCGGTCCCCGATCGGCTCCACCGGGCGAGACTCGCGCTTGCCGAAGCCGCCGGGCTCGATCCGGAGCAGCTGCCGTTCGTCGCGGAGCTCATCGACGTGGCGCCGACGCACGCCGCCTGGCGTCCGGCGATCGAGGTCACCCTGCACGGACTCGCCAGGACGGTACTGGTCGACGAGGAGCACCTCGACGCGTTCGCGCGGGCGATCGACGCGGTGCGGATCCCGGTCCGCCTGCAGTTCGAGGGGGTGCCGCTCGGCGCGACCACGGCCCCGGCGCCGGGTGATCCCGCCTTCGTCTCGGGCCGCATCACGTACAAGGCCTCCCCGTTCAGTGCCTGGGTCGAGCAGCGGGTGACGTCGGACCGCATCGACGCCCGATGCGTCGACTCACCGTCCCAGCTCTCGGGAGGTGGCCGACGCGTCACGGCCAACGGCCAGCTGCGCGACGGACGTCGTGGCTCACACGGGGATCCCGGTGGGGCCCCCATCCTCGGCTTCACGAACGAGGCACGGATCGCGTCCATCGAGTCCGAGATGGCCGAGCTCCGCGGGCGACTCGAGCTCATCGCCGGTCGCCAGGCCGCGGTCCAGCGGCGCCTGGCGGGCAGGGAGGCCGAGCGTGCGGCCCACCGCTACCGCCTCGACAGCGAGTGGTCGCGGATCGATGTCGACGGAGCCGCAGCGCGTCGGGATGCCGCCGCGGCGGACCTCGAACGCCTGCTGGACGCCAGCGACGTCCTGCAGGAGCTGCAGGGTTCGGTGACGGCCGCCCAGCGCGAACTCGACGCCGCGAACGCCGAGCGGTTCCCCGCCGAGGACCGCGTCCGACGCCTGGACGAGGAACACGGTTCGCTCGTCGACCAGCAGGACGCGGCGACGACGGTGATCGACCGCTTCGAGCGTTCCGGCGTCGACGAGGTCTCCACCGACGACGTCGAACGCATCGAGGCCGCCCTCGCCGCCGTGGGAGGCGTCCCGTCCCTGGGCGGCTTCGCGGACGCGATGAAACGGCTCCGCACCCGTCTCGGTGACGAGCTGAGCGCCGCCGTCCGCCTGGCGGAACAGGCCGCCATCGCCCAGGTCCACGTGTTCGAGCACTACCAGTCGATCTGGCACGACCCCAACCTCGGCACGACGCTCGAGTCCTACGGGGACTACCGCGCGATCCTCGACGGCATCCTCGGCACCGGCCTGCCCGAGCGCCGCCAGGAGTGGCGCCGCCGGTTGTCCCAGTGGAGCGGCGAGGACCTGGTCCCCCTCAGCAGCGCGTTCGACAGCGCGGTCGAGGAGATCGAGGACCGGCTCGTCCCGGTCAACGACATCCTGCGCGACCTCCCGTTCGGGCCCGCCCACGACCGGCTGAAGATCGTCCTCCGCCGGGTGCACCGCGAGGAGGCCGCCGCCTTCCGACGGGAGCTCCGGGCGCTCTCGGGCGAGGTGACCGCCGAACTCGACGACGACGCCCTGGAGGGCCGGTTCCAGCGCCTGCGCCGCTTCATGGAGTCGATGCGGGACACCGCTGCCACGTCGACTTCGGCGTCCACCCGCGACCAGGTGCTCGACGTCCGTCGACACGTCGAGATCACCGCCGTGCGGTACGACACCTCCGGTCGCGATGTGAGCGTCTACTCCTCGCTCGGCGACAAGAGTGGTGGCGAGACCCAGGAGCTCGTCGCGTTCATCGTCGGAGCCGCCCTCCGCTACCAGCTCGGTGACGAGGACCGGCCTCGGCCGAGGTTCGCGCCCGTCCTGCTCGACGAAGGCTTCATCAAGGCGGACTCGGAGTTCGCCGGCCGGGCCGTGGTGGCCTGGCTCCGTCTCGGGTTCCAGCTCGTGATCGGTGCCCCGCTCGACAAGGTGACGGCGCTCGAGCCATACATGGACCGACTCCTGTCCATCCGGAAGGACCCGGAGACACGACACGCCTGGGTGGCGGAGATCGAGCGTGCCGAGCCCGTCGAGCCGCTCGAACGGATCGGGTGACCCGGGGGTGGGGTGGCGACCGCCTGCACTCGACTTGACTCCGGGTGGATTCGAACATATGTTCGAATCATGCCGGATCCGAGTGGTGCATCGCGTGTCGCGGCCCCGCCGATCCGCATCGGCGAGGCCGAATGGATCATCATGCGCGAAGAACCGGACCGGCCTGCCGCGCTGGTGAAGTACTTCGCCCCCAGCGGAGCGCCCGCGTACTTCCGGTGCGTCTCATGGGCACCGCGTTCAGCGGATCGCCGACTGATCGGCCGCTTCGCGACGCTCGCGGAGGCGGAGCGATCCGTGCCGGTCGGCCGACGGACGGCTCCGTCGCCGAAGGCGGCCACGGCTGAGGATCCGTGGGAACACGGCCAGGTGCCGTGGGACGCCGCACCTCGTCGGAGCGACCGCTACGCCTGAGGCGTCCGGCTCGTGGTCGTCAGCGCCATCCGTATCGCACACGCAAGGCCGCGGCGACCCGGGTGAAGCGGTCGCGAGGGACCTGCGCCGCCTCTCGCCGCATCCCGTCGGGGTGGACGTGGAACACCCGGTCGAGGTTCGCCCAGCTCGGGCGGCCGGCACTGTCCCAAGCACCTGAGCCGAGCGGGACGAAGTCGCCCTCCTGCGAGTGGTCCTTGCTCGTCAACTGCACCGCGAGCACCCGGCCGCCGGTGGACCGGGCCACGATGAGGACCGGGCGGTCCTTGCCGCGCCCGTCACGCTCCTCGTAGGGGACCCAGGTCCAGACGATCTCCCCCGGGTCGGGATCTCCGTCGACGACCGGTGCGTACTCGAGCGACACGCCGCGGACAGCCCGCGGATCCACTTCGACCGTCGCGGTCGGACCGGTCCGTCCCGGTGTGGCGGTCGTCGTCGGGGTGGAGGCGTGCGTCGTGGTCGGGGCGGACGAGCCGCGAGCCGTGCGAGCGGCGCTCGAGGCGGCGCTCGTCGACGGGCCGAGGAGGGCACCCGCCACCCGGCGGAGGATCGAGACGAAGGTTGGCACGCCGTCACCCTACCGTCCGCCGCCTGACCGCCGGTCCTGGCCGACGGCCTGCAACGCGGAGTGGGCGCCGTCCAACTGGACGACGCCCACTCCGTGGTGCACTGCAGTGCGCGTCAATCGACGAGGGCGTACCCCTCCTCGCCGTGCACGGAGGTGTCGACGCCGGCGATCTCGTCCTCGTTCTTGACGCGGAAGCCGATCGTCTTCTCGATCGCGAAGCCGATGATGAAGGCCACGACGAAGGAGTAGACGAGGACGGCGAAGGCGGCGATGGCCTGGACCGCGAGCTGCTCGACACCGCCGCCGACGAAGAGGCCGGTCCCGGTGGCGAAGAGACCGAGGTAGAGCGTCCCGATGAGGCCGCCGACGAGGTGGATGCCGACGACGTCGAGCGAGTCGTCGAAGCCGAGCTTGAACTTCAGCTCGACGGCGATGGCGCAGACGGCGCCGGCCACGATGCCGAGCAGCAGCGCCCAACCCGGAGTCAGGTTCGCGCACGCCGGGGTGATGGCGACGAGGCCCGCGACGGCACCGGACGCGGCGCCCACCGAGGTCGCCTTGCCGTCCTTGACCTTCTCGACGACGATCCAACCGATGATGGCGGCCGCGGTCGCCCCGACGGTGTTGACGACGATGAGTCCGACGTTCGCGAGCTCGTTCAGCCATTCCGCACCGGCGTTGAAGCCGAACCAGCCGAACCACAGGATGGCCGCACCGAGGAGGGTCAGCGGCACGTTGTGCGGCTTCGTGATGCCCTTCTGGAAGCCGATGCGCTTGCCGAGGACCAGAGCGAGGGCGAGGGCGGCGGCTCCGGCGTTGATGTGTACCGCGGTTCCGCCCGCGTAGTCGATGACGCCGATGCCGGCGTCCTCGCCGAACAGCGTCGTGCCGAGGTTCATGATCCAGCCGCCGCCCCAGACCCAGGCGGCGATCGGGAAGTAGGCGATGGTCGCGAAGAGACCGGCGAAGATCATCCAGGAGCCGAACTTTGCACGGTCGGCGATGGCGCCGGAGATCAGCGCGATCGTGATGATGGCGAAGGTGGCGCCGTAGGTCGCTCCCACCAGGTCGGTGTTCGCCGTCTCGCCGCTCGCGAGTGCGGTCATCCCGAAGTCGGAGAACGGGTTGCCCGCGAACTCGAGCGGGCTGCCGACGGCCGACATGTTGAAGCCGTAGAGGATCCACAGCACGCTGATGAGGCCCAGTGCGCCGAAACTCATCATCATCATGCTGACGACGCTCTTCGCCTTCACGAGGCCGCCGTAGAAGAATGCGACGCCGGGGGTCATGAACAGCACCAGAGCGGTTGCCGTGACTCCCCAGGCGATACTGCCTGTATCCATTGGATCTTCCTCACACATCGTGGTCTTGCAACGGGTGACCGAGATGGTGAGGACCGGCTGAGCCAGGTCTCGCCGTCCGACTCGGTACAGCGACCAGTCTGGGGAATGGAGGTTTCGGCGCGACGGTCAGCGTGTTTCCGATGTGTTACGCGAGTGCCGCCCAGGTAAACAGCGTGTTTCGTGACCCGGTGGGACCGGTCAGTCCATCGAGGTGAGGGCGATCATGCGCGACATCGCCCGCAGGTACTTCTTGCGGTAGCCACCGTTCAGCATGTCGCCGCCGAAGACCTCGTCCAGGGCGGTCCCGGTCGTGACCAGGGGGATCTGGGCGTCGTACACGCGGTCGATGAAGGCGACGAGGCGCAGCGCCTGGCCCTGGTCGGTGAGGACGTGCACCTCGCGGAGTGCGATGACGTCGACCCCCTCGAGCAGTCCGATGAACCGGGAGGGGTGCACGGCCGCGAGATGGGTGATGAGCTCGTCGAAGCTGTCGACGGTGACGTGGCGGCCGGCGGCTGCGGCGTCGGCGACGCGTTCGTCGAACCGCTCGTCGGAACTCACGACGGCGTGTCCCTCGATGCTGCGGCGACGGTAGTCGGTCCCGTCGATGCGCAGGGTCTCGAAGTTGGCGCTGATGGCCTGGATCTCGCGGAGGAAGTCGGCTGCGGCGAATCGGCCTTCGCCGAGGGCGTTCGGCGGCGTGTTGGAGGTCGCCGCGATCCGGGTGCCGGTCGACACGAGTTCGCCGAGCAGCCGGGTCATCACCATGGTGTCGCCCGGGTCGTCGAGCTCGAACTCGTCGATGCAGATGAGCGTGGCACCGCTGAGCTCGGCGACCGTCGCCGCGTACCCGAGCGCGCCGACGAGCGCGGTGTACTCGATGAAGGTGCCGAAGTACTTCTTCCGCCCGGGGGCGTCGTGCCAGAGCGCGGCGAGCAGGTGGGTCTTGCCGACGCCGAAGCCGCCGTCGAGGTAGACGCCGGGTTTGGCCTTCGGTTCCTTGGACTTCCGTCGGCCGAAGAAGCCGCCTCCGCCGCCGGCCTGCGGGGCGAAGAAGCCACGCAACTGCTCGACGGCGGCCGCCTGGCCCGGGAAGTCGGGATCCGGACGGTACGAGTCGAAGCTCGCCTCATGGAACTGTCGCGGCGGCGTCAGGCTGGCGACGATCTCGGCTCCGCTGACCGCCGGATTGCGGTCCGTGAGGCTGCGGTTCCCGGTCGGGACGGAGGACATGGTCACGGCAAACCTCTGGCTCTGAGTCTGGTGCAGGGTTACGGCGTCTGACGGATCGGTGCGGGGCGACGGCCCGGACGGCGTACTGTCGAAGGGACAGGCTTCCAGCCTAGATGCACGACACCCGAGCCCCATCGCAGCCAGCTGCACGACCGGAGGTACCCATGACCGTCGACGCCGATTCGACCTCGACCAAGTTCGCCGCCTACGCCCACCCCGAGCGCCTCGTCACGGCGGATTGGCTGGAAGCGCACCTGGGCGAACCGGGGCTCGTCGTCGTCGAGTCCGACGAGGACGTGTTGCTGTACGAGGCCGGTCACATCCCGGGTGCGGTGAAGATCGACTGGCACACGGACCTCAACGACCCCGTCGAGCGCGACTACATCGACGGGGCCGCCTTCGCGGACCTGCTCGGCTCCCGAGGGATCTCCCGCGACGACACGATCGTCGTCTACGGCGACAAGAACAACTGGTGGGCCGCGTACGCGCTCTGGGTGTTCAGCCTCTTCGGACACGAGGACGTCCGCCTGCTCGACGGCGGGCGCGACAAGTGGATCGCGGACGGCCGGGCGATCACCCGCGACGTCGCCGACCGCGAGGCGACCACGTACCCCGTCGTGGAGCGCGACGACTCGAAGCTCCGCGCCTACAAGGACGACGTGCTCGCGCACCTCGGGAAGCCGCTCATCGACGTGCGCTCCCCCGAGGAGTACAGCGGCGAGCGGACGACCGCTCCCGCCTACCCCGAGGAGGGTGCGCTGCGCGCCGGGCACATCCCGAGCGCCCAGAGTGTCCCGTGGGGCAAGGCCGTGGCCGAGGACGGCACGTTCCGGCCGGCCGAGGAACTCGACGCGATCTACCGGGACGGAGCCGGTCTGGCCGAGGGCGACGAGGTGATCGCCTACTGCCGCATCGGCGAGCGGTCGAGCCACACCTGGTTCGTGCTGCAGCACCTCCTGGGCTTCGATGACGTCCGCAACTACGACGGCTCGTGGACGGAGTGGGGCAGCGCCGTCCGGGTGCCGATCACGCAGGGCTCCGAGCCCGGCGAGGTGCCGACGCGCTGAGTGCTCGTCCACTGACCGCACGTTCCCTGACCGCCCTCCGAGACCCGTCCACGGCTCGGAGGGCGGTTCCGCGTCCGGTGGCTGCGATACTGGAGGAACCATGACCGATGCCCTCCTCGCCCCGAACCTCGCCGAGATCCGCGACGAATTCCTCGCCGTCGAGGAACGATCCCGGCTCCAACTGCTGCTCGAGTTCAGCGACGAGTTGCCGCCGCTGCCCGAGCGCTACCGCGACCACCCGGACCTCATGGAACGCGTGCTCGAGTGTCAGGCGCCCGTGTTCTTCTTCATCGAGGTCGACGAGGACGGGATCGTGCACCTGTTCGCCACGGCGCCGGAGGAGGCACCGACGACGCGCGGGTTCGCGAGCATCCTGGTCCAGGGGCTCGAGGGCTTGACGGTCGACGAGGTGCTCGCCGTCCCGGACGACTTCCCGCAGATGATCGGGCTGTCGCGCGCGGTCTCCCCGCTTCGGCTGCGAGGGATGTCGGCCCTCCTCGGTCGCGCCAAGCGTCGCCTCCGCGAGTTCGCCTGAGCCACCGCCGCCGCTCGTCCGTCGAGCGCGGCGGACGGTCGCCGGAGCTCGCGCGAACGCCCGTTCAGTGGCCGGGAGGGAGCGGCACGATCTCGTCGAGCCAGTCCGAGACCGCCGCGGTCCAGCGCTCCGGGTCGTAGTTCCAGAGCTTCGTGTGTCTGGCGACGGTGAAGGGGACGAAGGTCACGATGTCCGGGCGGGCGAGCGCGAGGGCCCTCGACGGTCCGGCGGGGACGTATCCGTCGTCGTCGCTGTGCATCAGGAGGATGGGAAGCGCGAGGTCGGCGGCGTTGGCGACGTAGTCGAGCCTGGCGAGGTCGATGCTCGTCGCCTGCCCGGTGAGGAGTCTCCCCCACCGACGGCTGATGGCGAGCAGCGCGACGCGCCCCACCACGCTCGGGATACGGTTCTCCCGTGCCTGGTGCTGCAGGACGTCCACCCAGTCGATGACCGGCGAGTCGAGCGCGACGGCACGGATCAACTCGGGGTGCGTCGTCCGGCGTGAGGCCTGCAGCACGATGGCGCCGCCCATGGACCATCCCATGAGCACCACGTCCGCGGCACCCTGCTCGCGCACCCAGCCGATCGCCGCGTCGACGTCCCGCCACTCCTCGTCGCCGAGGGCGTACCGGAAGTCGAGTGCCGGCGGTGCGTCCCCGTCGTTCCGGTAGGAGACGAGCAGGCAGGAGTACCCGGCGTTCCGGAAGCTGGGCACGGCCCGCAGGGCTTCGGACCGGGTCGTTCCCCGACCGTGTACGAGGACGGCCCAGCGCGTCGACGGGCCCTCCTCCGGATGGATCGCCCACGCCGGGGCTGGACCGAGCGGTGTTGGCACGAGCACGTCCTCCGCGGCGAGTCCGAGCTCATCGGGCCGCCGGAAGAACCAGCCGCTGAACTCGGCCTCCTGACCGACCCGGAGCGCGTCCACGTCTCCGCCGAGCAGCGTGCGGACGACGGTGTGCGGGCGCATCTCGACGATGTCCCCCAGTTGCACGTAGGCGGCTCGCCGGGTGACCCAGCTGCCGTACCGGCCGGGGACCACGGTGTCCGGGGTCGCGACCAGCTCGAGCGTCCCCGCCGCTCGATCGAGCGCGAGGATGCGCGCCTCGCTCGGTCGGTCGCGGGCCGGCACCACGACCTTCCGTGCGATGGTCGCCACGATCGCAAGTCCCAGGGCGCCGACAGCGGCCGTCGCCCCACCCGCGATGAGGACCGCGTCGGTGACCGGTGAACGTCGTCGACGGACCTCGCTGATCGTCGATCCAAGACCGCCCGCCAACGACCCGGGTCCGCGTCTCCGCCCGGCGTGCCTCTGCCCATTCATCGGGATGTAACTCTAGTCTTCAGTCGTGGTAGAGAGTCCGACGACGGCAAAGGTTCCCGAAGAGTTCGCCCGAGCGGTGGACGCTGTTCGCGCGGCTGCCGTCCGACCCGATCTGCGGGTCACGGAGATCCCCGCGCCGAGCAACCTCGCGCCCTTCGCGATCGCCCTCGCTGCGGATGTGTCGCCGAGTCGACACGACGCGGACTCGGACCTCGGCACGGGACGCTTCGTGCTCCTCTACGACCCGGAGGGCTCGGAGGCCTGGGGTGGCCGGTTCCGCGTGGTCTGCTTCGCGCAGGCGCCGCTGGAGACCGAGATCGGCCTCGACCCGTTCCTCGCCGACGTCGCGTGGTCCTGGCTCGTCGACGCGCTGGACACCCGAGGTGCCGCCTATCAGGCCGCCTCCGGAACGGCGACGAAGATCATCTCGAGCGGCTTCGGGGAACTGGCTCGCCAGGGCGACGGCGCACAGATCGAGCTCCGGGCCTCGTGGACGCCGCTCGAGAGCGACGTCGCGGCGCACGTGGAAGGATGGGGAGAGCTGCTGTGCATGCTCGCCGGCTTGCCTCCGACCACCGAAGGGGTGTCCCTGTTGTCCGTCAAACGAGCTCACCGTGAGTGACGCGGCCCCCGAACCAGCACCGCTGCTCGACCCACCCGCATCCACCGGACCACGGATCGTCACCGACACCCGCGAGGCCTACCTCGCCTCGCTCGAGGTCCTGGCAGCCGGGAACGGCCCGTTCGCACTCGACGCCGAGCGTGCTTCCGGGTACCGCTACTCCCAGCGTGCCTATCTCATCCAGGTCTACCGCCGCGGCGCCGGTGTGTTCCTCTACGACCCGCCGGCGATCGGCTCCATGGCCGAACTCGGCGAGCTGATCCAGGGCGAGCGGTCGATCCTCCACGCCGCGAGCCAAGACCTCGCCTGCCTCCGCGAGGTGGGCGTCGATCCGAGTGAACTCTTCGACACCGAACTCGGTGCGCGGCTGCTCGGCCTGCCGCGGGTCGGGCTCGGAGCCGTGGTCGAGGAGCTGCTGGGTATCCACCTGGCCAAGGAGCACTCCGCGGCCGACTGGTCGACCCGTCCACTGCCGGCCGCCTGGCTCGAATACGCGGCGCTCGACGTCGAACTCCTCGTGGACGCGGCGGACGAACTGGCCGCCCGGATCGAGGAGGCCGGCAAGAGCGACATCGCCCGGCAGGAGTTCGAGGCGACGCTCGCGCGCGAGGCCAAAGCGCCCCGAGCCGAACCGTGGCGTCGGCTCTCCGGACTCCATGCCGTCCGCGGGCAGCGGAACCTCGCGGTCGCCCGAGAGCTGTGGCTCGCCCGCGACGCCCTCGCGCAGCGCCGCGACACCGCGCCGGGTCGCCTCATCCCCGATGCGTCGATCACCGCGGCAGCCAAGGCGAACCCGGCGTCGAAACGCGACCTCGCGGCACTCTCCGACTTCCGCGGCCGTGCGAGCCGCACGGAGCTCGACCTCTGGTGGACTGCGATCCACACGGGCCAGACCACCGAGGACCTGCCGGGAGCGCGCCCGAGCTCCGACACGCTCCCTCCCCCGCGCAGCTGGACCGACAAGAACCCCGAGGCGCACGCCAGGTACACCGCGGCACGGACGCGCATCCTCGCGACGGCGGAGTTCCTGACGATGCCCGTCGAGAACCTGCTCACCCCGGAGACGCTGCGCCGCCTGGCGTGGTCGCCGCCCGAGCCGCTCACCGTCGAGGCGGTCGCGGCAGCCCTCTCCGAGCACGATGCACGGCCCTGGCAGATCGACGCGACCGCTCGCGCGATCACCGACGCCTTTGTGGAGTCGGCCCAATCCCTCGAGGAGCCTGACCCGGACGCTTCGTAGGAAGCGTTGCACCAGGACGCCGGTACGCGTCCGCCGCCTAGGATCGGGGCGTACCCGAGAATGAGGAGGCAACGTGGCCGAACAAGCCGACGTCGTATTCGTTGATGGAGTCCGGACACCGTTCGGACGAGCCGGCGAAAAGGGCATGTACTGGAACACCAGGGCCGACGATCTGATCGTCAAGGCGATCATCGGATTGCTCGAACGTCACCCTGGTCTGCCACTCGACCGGATCGACGAGGTGGCCATCGCCGCCACGACCCAGCAGGGTGACCAGGGACTCACGCTCGGCCGGACGGCTGCGCTGCTCGCGGGCCTGCCGAAGTCCGTCCCCGGCTTCGCGATCGACCGCATGTGCGCCGGGGCGATGACCTCGGTCACCACCCTGGGCAGCGGCATCGCGTTCGGTGCCTACGACCTGGTCCTCGCCGGCGGTGTCGAGCACATGGGCCGCCACCCGATGGGGCTCGACGCCGACCCGAACCCCCGCTTCCTCGCCGAGCGCCTCGTGAGCGAGGACGCACTGAACATGGGTAAGACGGCGGAACGGATCCACGACCGGTTCCCCCACCTGACGAAGGAACGCTCCGACCGCTTCGGCATGCGGAGCCAGCAGAAGGTCGCGGCCGCCTACGAGGCGGGACGCCTCCAGCCGGACCTCATCCCCGTCGCACTCCGGAGCGACAGCGGTTGGGGACTCGCGACGAGCGACGAGGGGCTGCGGCCCGAGACCACCATGGAGGGTCTCGCCGGGCTGAAGACGCCGTTCCGGCCCCACGGCCGCGTCACCGCCGGCAACGCCTCGCCGTTGACCGACGGGGCGACCGTGAGCATGCTCGCGAGCGCCGACACGGCCAAGGAGCTGGGCCTCACGTCGAAGATGCGGCTCGTCAGCTTCGCCTTCGCCGGTGTCGAACCGGAGATCATGGGCATCGGCCCCGTCCCGTCCACCGAGAAGGCCCTGCGCAAGGCGGGGCTCTCCATCGACGACATCGGTCTGTTCGAACTGAACGAGGCGTTCGCCGTCCAGGTGCTCTCCTTCCTCGACCACTTCGGCATCGACGACGAAGACCCGCGCGTGAACCCGTGGGGTGGCGCGATCGCCGTCGGACACCCGCTCGCGGCATCCGGCGTCCGGCTCATGATCCAGCTCGCCGCGCAGTTCGCCGAGCACCCCGAGGTCCGCTACGGACTCACCGCCATGTGTGTCGGCCTCGGCCAGGGCGGCACCGTGATCTGGGAGAACCCGCACTTCACCGGCAAGAAGGGACGCAAGTAGATGACCGACTACACGACCATCGACTTCTCGGAACTCGTCGCGATCAGCGGCGACGACGAGGTCGTCACCCGCTCGT
Organism: Plantibacter sp. Leaf1; assembly: GCF_001421315.1. Taxonomy (NCBI): domain Bacteria; kingdom Bacillati; phylum Actinomycetota; class Actinomycetes; order Micrococcales; family Microbacteriaceae; genus Plantibacter; species Plantibacter sp. Leaf1. Next base: position 334,242 of record NZ_LMJX01000002.1, read on the forward strand.
ACGTCAAGGACGTCACGATGGCGAGCGGGCGCACGATCGCGCTCATCACTCTCGACAACGGACGCGACCACACCCGGCCGAACACCCTCGGCCCGGTGACCCTGCTCGAACTCGACGGGGTCATCGAGACGCAGCGGACCCGTGCCGCATCCGGTGAGATCGACGGACTCGCCATCACGGGCAAGCCGTTCATCCTGGCGGCGGGTGCCGACCTGAGCAAGGTCGGCGACATCCCGTCCCGTGCGGTGGCGACGAAGCTCGCGCAGCTCGGCCACCATGTCTTCGGCAAGCTCGAGGACCTCGGCGTACCGACCTTCGTCTTCATCAACGGGCTCGCGCTCGGTGGCGGACTCGAGATCGGCCTCAACGCGAACTACCGGACCGTCGACGCCTCGGCGCCCGCGATCGCGCTCCCCGAGGTGTTCCTCGGACTCATCCCGGGCTGGGGCGGTGCCTACCTGCTCCCGAACCTGATCGGCATCGAGAACGCACTCAACGTCGTCATCTCGAACCCGCTCAAGAACAACCGGATGCTCAAGGCGCAGGACGCGCTCGCCTACGGCATCGCCGACGTCATGTTCCCCGCCGCCACCTTCCTCGAGGACTCGTTGCGCTGGGCCGACGGGGTGCTCGGTGGCACGGTGACCGTGCAGCGTAAGAACGTGCCGGGCAAGGTCGAGCGGACGATCAAGTGGCCGCTCGCCATCAGCACCGCCCGCAAGATGCTCGAGAGCAAGATCGGCACCGTCGCGAAGTCGCCCTACGCGGCCCTCGACCTGCTCGAGGCCGCCCGCAGCGGCACGAAGGCACAGGGGTTCGAGCGAGAGGACCGGGCGCTGTCCGAGCTCATCGTCGGCGACCAGTTCCAGGCGAGCATGTATGCGTTCGACCTCGTGCAGAAGCGCGCCAAGCGCCCGGCAGGAGCGCCCGACAAGCAGCTCGCCCGACGGGTCACCAAGGTCGGCATCATCGGTGCCGGGCTCATGGCCAGTCAGTTCGCGTTGCTGTTCCTCCGGCGGCTGCAGGTCCCGGTCGTCATCACCGACCTCGATCAGGGGCACGTGGACGCCGGCGTCACCCGGATCCACGGCGAGATCGACACGCTTCGCGAGAAGGGTCGCATCTCCCCCGACGAGTCGAACCGCCTGAAGGCGCTCCTGTCCGGCACCACGGACAAGGCCGACTTCGCGGACTGCGACTGGGTGATCGAGGCCGTCTTCGAAGAGGTCGGGGTGAAGCAGAGCGTCTTCGCCGAGGTCGAGCAGTACGTCTCGGAGCAGACCGTCCTCGCGACGAACACCTCGTCACTCTCCGTCGAGGAGATCGGCGCCAAGCTCGCCCACCCGGAGCGGCTCGTCGGCTTCCACTTCTTCAACCCGGTGGCCGTCATGCCGCTGCTGGAGGTCGTGAAGACGCCGCAGACCGACGATGAGACGCTCGCGACGGCCTTCGCCACCGCGGCGAAGCTGAAGAAGAGTGCGATCCTCACGGCAGACGCGCCCGGCTTCATCGTGAACCGGCTCCTCGCGAAGGTGATGGGCGAAGCGGCGCACGCGCTCGACGCCGGCACCCCGGTGCTGACCGTCGAACGCGCCTTCGCACCCATCGGCCTCCCCATGACGCCGTTCCAGCTCATCGACCTGGTCGGCTGGAAGGTCGCCGCGCACGTGCAGGACACCATGGTCGGCAAGTTCCCGGATCGCTTCTTCGCCTCCGAGAACCTGCACCGATTGGCCGCGCTGGACTCGGTCGTAGAGAAGGACAAGGGCGGCAAGGTGACGGGCTTCACGAAGCAGGCGCAGAAGGCGCTCGTCACGGGCGATGCGCCGCTCTCGGAAGCCGAGATCCTGCGCCGGGTCGAGGACGGTCTCGCGTCGGAGATCAAGCTCATGTTGGACGAGGGTGTGGTCGCTGCGGCGCAGGACATCGACCTCGGTCTCATCCTGGGGGCCGGCTGGCCGTTCCAGGACGGTGGGGCGACGCCGTACCTCGACCGTGTGGGTGCCAGTGAGCGTGCCTTCGGCGACACGTTCCATCATCCGCCCATCCGCGGGGTGCAGGCGTAGTCCGCGCGGTCTCACGAGAGCGGGGTGTCGTCCACCATCGGTGGACGGCACCCCGCTCTCGTGGCGGCGGCTCGCGCGAGGCCGGCGCTCGATGCCGGCCGGAGCTCAGCGGTTGACGGTGCTCATGTCCGGATACCGGTCACCGGCGGGGAGACGGAGTGCGTCGAGTCGAGCGAGCGCGTCGGCCGACAGGGAGAGCTCGTCGGCGCCGAGGTTCTCCTCGAGGTATGGGATCCGCTTCGTGCCGGGGATCGGCGCGATGTCGTCACCCTGGGCCAGCAACCAGGCGAGCGCCACCTGGGCCGGTGTCGCGTCGAGCGACGCGGCGATCCGGTCGACCTCCTCGACGATCGCGATGTTCGCAGCGAGGTTGTCCCCCGTGAAGCGCGGGTTGGCGCGACGGAAGTCGGTTTCGTCGAGCACGTCGAGCGATCGGATCGTGCCGGTGAGGAACCCACGACCGAGCGGCGAGTACGGGACGAAGCCGATGCCCAACGCACGGACGGTCGGCAGGATCTCCGCCTCGGGGTCGCGACTCCAGAGCGAGTACTCCGTCTGCAGAGCCGTGATCGGGTGCACGGCGTGTGCACGCCGGATCGTGTCCGGAGCCGCCTCCGACAGACCGATGTACCGGATCTTGCCCTCGGTGACGAGCTCCGAGAGTGCACCCACCGTCTCCTCGATGGGCACGCCCGGATCCACGCGGTGGAGGTAGTAGAGGTCCACGACGTCGGTGCCGAGCCGGCGCAGCGATCCCTCGATCGACAGGCGCACGTTCGCGGCGCTGCCATCGGCGCCGAACTGTCCGTCACTGGAATTGCGGATCGTGCCGAACTTGGTCGCGAGGGTCACCTCGTCCCGGCGTGAGCCGAGTGCAGCTCCGAGCAGTTCCTCGTTGAGGTAGGGGCCGTACATCTCCGCGGTGTCGAAGAAGGTCACGCCGAGGTCCAAGGCACGGTGGATCGTCGCGGTCGACGCCGCGTCGTCGAGGGCGGCACCGGTGTAGAACGCGGACATCCCCATGCAGCCGAGGCCGATCCGGGCGATGTCTGGTCCCGCTGTGCCGAGTGTGATGTGCTTCATCGTGTTGCCACCTGTTCTGTGTAGAGTTCGATCTTGCGATCGATGACCCCCAGCGACTGCTGCATCTCCTCGAGGCGGGCCAGGAACGAGATCCGATGCCGCAGCAGCAGCTCGAGCCTCGCCTCGGCGGTGTCGTCACCGCGCTGAGCCAACTCCGTGTACTCGCGGAGCGTCGCGATCGGCATGCCCGTCGATCGGAGCCTCGTCAGGAACACGACCCAGGACACGTCGCCCTCGCTGTAGCGGCGGTGCGTCGATGAGCTGCGGCCGATCGGACGTGGCATGAGCCCTGCGCGCTCGTAGTACCGGAGCGTGTGGACGCTCAGTCCGGTTCGTTCAGCGACGTCGGAGATGGCGTAGCCCTCGTGGAGAGTGGTCATGTCCACACGATACGACTTCGAGTGCGCTCGAAGTCAAGCGCGCCACAGCCCGCGGTCAGGCGCCGTGCGGCCTCGTCGTGCTCCGCTCCGAAGACGTGTCCTGCTCGACGCGGTCGTCAGGCAGTGGGCGGGCGACGGGGATCCGGCTACCGAGGACCTGTGCCACGACGTCGCGGGCGATCTGCTGCGCCGTGAGGCCCGCATCCTCGAGGATCTGCTCGCGGGACGCGTGGTCGATGAACTCGTCCGGCACGCCCAGTTCGTCGACGGCCGTGTCGACACCGGCCTCGCGGAGGGTCTGCCTGATGCGGGTGCCGATGCCTCCGACGCGGATACCGTCCTCGATGGTGATCACGAGCCGATGTGCCGCGGCGAGCTCGACGAGCGATTCGGCGACGGGGACCACCCAGCGAGGGTCGACGACGGTCGCACCGATGCCCTGCTGGGCGAGCCGGTCCGCCACGTCGATCGCGATGGGCGCCATCGGGCCGACGGCGACGATGAGGACGTCCGGCTGCTCAGTCGTCCGGAGGACGTCGACACCGTCGTGGAGACGCTCGACGGCCGGGAGCTCGGCGGGGGCGCTGCCCTTCGGGAATCGGATGACGGTCGGGGCGTCGTCGATCGAGACGGCCTCACGCAGTTCCTCGCGCAGCCGCTCACCATCACGCGGCGCCGCGATCCGGATACCCGGGACGACCTGCAGGATCGCGAGGTCCCAGATGCCGTGGTGGCTCGGTCCGTCGGGGCCGGTCACGCCGGCGCGGTCGAGGACGATCGTGACCCCCGCGCGGTGCAGCGCGACGTCCATGAGCAGTTGGTCGAAGGCGCGGTTCACGAACGTCGCGTACACGGCCACCACCGGGTGCAGTCCACCGAAGGCGAGCCCGGCCGCTGAAGTGAAGGCGTGCTGCTCGGCGATGCCGACGTCGTGCACCCGCTCGGGGAAGCGTTCGGCGAAGGCGTGGAGCCCGACCGGTCGCAGCATGGCGGCCGTGATGGCCACGACGCGGTCGTCGGCCTCGGCCACCGCGAGCATCTCCTCGCTGAACACGGCCGTCCAGGACGGTCGGGACGCTGCCCCGACCGGTTCCCCGGTCTCGGGATCGATCACGCCGACGGCATGGAACTGATCCGCGTCGTCGTCCCGTGCCGGCTGGAACCCGCGACCCTTCTCGGTGATCGCGTGGACGATCACCGGTGCGCCGTAGTGCTTCGCCTGGGTCAGTGCCTCCTCCATCGCGTGGATGTCGTGTCCGTCGACCGGCCCGATGTACTTGATGTCGAGGTTGGAGTAGAGCGCCTCGTTGTTCGTGAGCCGGGACAGGAACCCGTGGGCGCCTCCGCGGACACCCCGGTAGATGGCGCGACCGGGTGCACCGAGCAGGTTGAACGCACGCTGGCTGCGCTCACGCAGGTCGCGGTACGTCCGCCGGGTGCGGACGCCGCTCAGGAAGCGTGCCATGCCACCGATCGTCGGCGCGTAGGAGCGCCCGTTGTCGTTCACGATGATGACCAGCCGACGCGTGTTGTCGTCGCTGATGTTGTTGAGCGCCTCCCACGTCATCCCACCGGTGAGGGCTCCATCGCCGACGACGGCGACGACGTGTCGTTCGTCCTGCCCGGTCATCTGGAAGGCGCGGGAGATGCCGTCAGCCCAGCTGAGGGAACTCGACGCGTGGGAACTCTCGACGATGTCGTGCTCGGACTCGGAACGCTGCGGGTAGCCGGCGAGGCCACCACGGGTCCGGAGACCGGAGAACTCCTGGCGGCCGGTCAGGAGTTTGTGCACGTACGACTGGTGACCGGTGTCGAACACCATCGGGTCCGTCGGGGAGTCGAACACCCGGTGCATCGCGATCGTGAGTTCGACGACACCGAGGTTCGGCCCGAGGTGCCCGCCGGTCTTGGAGACGTTGGCGATGAGGAAGGCACGGATGTCTCCGGCGAGTTCGACGAGTTCCGCCTCCGTGAGGCGGTCGAGGTCCCGTGGGCCGTTCACCTGATCGAGCACTGTCACGCTGTCGTCCCTCCACCGTGGGCCTCCCGATCGCTCGGAGCCCTTCTTTCGAGTGTACGCGTCGTGGACGGGGTGGGCGGCGAACGCCGCAGGCCGGCCCCGACGGTTGCTGTCGGGACCGGCCTGGTGGTAGAACCTCGGCGTCAGACGAGGCTGCGGAGCACGTACTGCAGGATGCCGCCGTTGCGGTAGTAGTCTGCCTCGCCCGGGGTGTCGATGCGGACGACCGCGTCGAACTCGACGGTCTCCTTGCCGGGAGCCGAGTGCTCGCTCGGAGCAGCCGTCACGCGGACCGTCTTCGGCGTGGTGCCGTTGTTGAGCTCCTCGAGGCCGGCGATCGAGACGACCTCCGTGCCGTCGAGACCGAGGGACGACCAGCTCTCACCGGCCGGGAACTGCAGGGGCACGACACCCATGCCGATGAGGTTCGAGCGGTGGATGCGCTCGAAGCTCTCGGTGATGACCGCCTTGACGCCGAGGAGGCTCGTGCCCTTCGCCGCCCAGTCGCGGGAGGAACCGGAGCCGTACTCCTTGCCACCGAAGATGACGAGGGGCGTGCCCTCGGCCTGGTAGTTCTGCGACGCGTCGTAGATGAAGGACTGCGGTGCATCGGCCTGCGTGAAGTCGCGGGTGTACCCACCCTCCACGCCGTCGAGCAGCTGGTTCTTCAGGCGGATGTTCGCGAACGTGCCGCGGATCATGACCTCGTGGTTGCCGCGGCGCGAGCCGTAGGAGTTGTAGTCCTTGCGTCCGACGCCGTGCTCGTCGAGGTACCGACCTGCGGGCGAGTCGGCCTTGATGTTGCCGGCCGGGCTGATGTGGTCGGTCGTGACCGAGTCGCCGAGCTTCGCGAGGACGCGGGCGCCGACGATGTCGGAGACGGGGGTCGTCTCCATGGTCATGCCGTCGAAGTACGGGGGCTTCCGGACGTACGTCGACTGCTCGTCCCACTCGAAGGTCGAGCCCTCGGGGGTCTGGAGCGAACGCCAGCGCTCATCACCGTCGAAGACACCGCTGTACTCGTGGTCGAACATCTCCTTGTTGATGGAGGAGTCGATCGTGTCCTGGACCTCGGCCGCGTCGGGCCAGATGTCCTTCAGGAAGATGTCGTTGCCGTCGGCGTCGACGCCCAGGGCGTCGACCTCGAAGTCGAAGTTCATCGATCCGGCGAGGGCGTAGGCGATGACGAGCGGCGGGCTCGCCAGGTAGTTCATCTTCACGTCAGGGTTGATGCGCCCCTCGAAGTTGCGGTTACCCGAGAGCACCGCGGTGACGGCGAGGTCGTTGTCCTGGACGGCGGTCGAGATCTCGTCGAGCAGTGGACCGGAGTTGCCGATGCAGGTCGTGCAGCCGTAGCCGACGGTGTAGAAGCCGAGGTCCTCGAGGTACTCGGTGAGGCCTGCCTTCGCGTAGTAGTCGGTGACGACCTTGGAGCCCGGGGCGAGCGTGGTCTTGACCCACGGCTTCGCCTTCAGGCCCTTCTTGCTGGCGTTGCGGGCCAGGAGGCCGGCGGCCAGCATGACCGACGGGTTCGAGGTGTTCGTGCACGAGGTGATCGCCGCGATGGCGACGGCCCCGTGGTCGAGGGTGAAGTCGACCCCGTTCTCCTCGAGCCTGACCGACGTCGGCTTGGACAGCGACTTCGGCGCGTGGCTGCGGTGGGTGTGGTGGTGCTGGTTGTCCTCGTCCTGCGGCGTCGTTCCGGCGGGGTCGGACGCGGGGAACGAGTCGGCGCCGACGAGGTCGACGATGTCGTGCTCGACGGAGGCGTAGTCCACCAGGTCGCGCTCGAACTGCGACTTCGCGTCGCTCAGCTCGATGCGGTCCTGCGGGCGCTTCGGGCCGGCGATCGAGGGGACGACCGTCGCGAGATCGAGCTCGAGGTACTCGCTGAAGGCGGGCTCGACGTCGGCATCGTGCCAGAGCTTCTGGGTCTTGGCGTAGGCCTCGACCAGGGCGATCTGCTCCTCGCTGCGACCGGTGAGGCGCAGGTAGTCGAGCGTGACGTCGTCGATCGGGAACATGGCGGCGGTCGAACCGAACTCGGGGCTCATGTTGCCGATGGTGGCGCGGTTGGCCAGCGGGACCTCGGCGACACCGGCACCGTAGAACTCGACGAACTTGCCGACGACGCCGTGCTTCCGGAGCATCTGCGTGATCGTCAGCACGACGTCGGTCGCCGTGACACCGGTCGGGATCGAGCCGTTGAGCTTGAAGCCGACGACCTTCGGGATGAGCATGGAGACCGGCTGACCGAGCATCGCGGCCTCGGCCTCGATGCCGCCGACGCCCCAGCCGAGCACGCCGAGGCCGTTGACCATGGTGGTGTGGGAGTCGGTTCCGACACAGGTGTCGGGGTAGGCGCGCAGGACGCCGCCGACCTCGCGGGTCATGGTGACGCGCGCCAGGTACTCGATGTTCACCTGGTGCACGATGCCGGTTCCCGGCGGGACGACCTTGAAGTCGTCGAACGCGGTCTGGCCCCAACGGAGGAACTGGTACCGCTCGCCGTTGCGCTCGTACTCGAGCTCGACGTTGCGCTCGAGCGCGTTCTCGCTGCCGAAGAGGTCGGCGATGACGGAGTGGTCGATGACCATCTCGGCCGGGGCGAGCGGGTTGATCTTGTCCGCCGAACCACCGAGGGCCTCGACGGCCTCTCGCATGGTGGCGAGGTCGACGATGCACGGGACGCCGGTGAAGTCCTGCATCACGACGCGGGCCGGCGTGAACTGGATCTCGGTGTCGGGCTCGGCGGTCGGGACCCATTCACCGATGGCGCGGATGTGCGCGTCGGTGATGTTGGCGCCGTCCTCGGTCCGCAGCAGGTTCTCGAGGAGCACCTTCAAGCTGAACGGCAGCTTCTCGTGGCCCTCCACCGTGTCGATGCGATAGATCTCGTAGTCGGTCGTCCCGACAGTCAGGGTGTCTTTCGCCCCGAAGCTGTTCACGGTGGACATAACGTCTTCTCCTTCATTGGCGGCGGCGAGTACTCACGTGCGTTGCGACCAATCTTGCTTCGGCCGGGGTCTCCGGGGCTAGCAAGGCTTGCCTAACTACAGGGTCGGAGTCGTCGTGTCATCTCGGCACCGCGCATATATCTTGATGTCGAGACAATTCTAGCACCGCGCCGTCAGGATGCCGGACAGCACGAGAGCCCGGTGCCGAACGCACGACGGCGTCGGTCCGGGCTCTCGGTCGTGGTCACGCGACGGTGGACGCCGGCGCTTTCGGGAACACGGCCCGCACGACGAGCCAGCTGAGCACGAGCAGCGGAGCGTAGAGCGGGATCCCCATCAGGAGGCGGAGGGTTCCGAGCAGTTCGACGTTCCCGCTGAAGTACAGCGGGAGCTGGACGAGGAGACGGGCGGCGAACATCGCCACCCACACGAGCGTGAGCCAGCGCATGGCGCGGCGCTGTCCTGGGTGGGTGCGCCAGCTGATACCACTCCCCATGAGATACCCGGCGACGAGTCCGACGGCCGGCCATCCGACGAGCACGGAGACGAGCAGGGCCACCGCGTACGCCCCGTTCGTCCAGAATCCGAGCACGTAGAAGTCTTCGGCGCGTCCGGAGAGCAGCGCGAGGGCGGCGGAGAGCGCGATCCCGAGTAGTCCACCGACAGCCTGGGTCACCGGCTGGCGCTGTACGAGTCTCGCGACGGCGAACAGGACGCCGAGGGCGACGGGAGCCACGATCGACGGCACGAGGTCGAAGGTGAGGGTGTAGACGATGAGGAAGACGAGTCCGGGCAGGATCGCCTCGGCGATGCCCCGGATGCCGCCCATGGCCGCGAGGAGGGCCTTCCCCGTGGGGGCGTCACCCTCCGCCATGGCTCCGAGGCCCGACTTGCGGGCTGCCGCACCGAACGCGGCGCTCATCGACGGACCCGCCTGCGGACGACCGTCATCGGCCACCGGATCGGCGCCCTCGGCCGAGGCCGCGGCGTGCCGCTCGGGGTCGTGCGGCCCGGTTCCTGCTGCTCCCGACATGCTCTAGGCGCTCGTGGCCGTCGGCATGCGCAGCGGGATGAGGTCGCGCGGCGGCATCGGCGAGTTGCCGCGGACGACGACGAGGCTGCGGAAGAGGTCGTCGACGAGCGCTGCGGCGTCCGGCTTGGAGGCACCCTCGCCGGCGACCACGCCACGGAGGAACCAGCGCGGGCCGTCGACCCCGATGAACCGTGCGAGGTGGGTGGCTTCGGCACCGGCGGCTCCGCCGGTCGGGACCTCGGCGACGAGTTCCGGGCCGAACTCCCCTTCGCGCTCGGTGACCGTCCCACCCTGCTGCGCGATCTGCTCGGCGATCTGGGCGCGGGTCTCGTTCCACAGTCCGGTGGACCGCGGGGCGGCGAAGGGCTGGACCTGCAGGGTCGAACCGGCGTAGTCGAGGCCGACGGCGACGACACGCTTGGTGGCCTCCTCGACCTCGAGCCGGAGGTTCAGGCCCTCGCGCGGCAACACCTTGACGCCGCCGAGGTCGATGTACGGACGGACCGGGTTGGCCTCGCTCTCGTCGAACGGGCCGGCGCTGTCGCGGTCCTCCGGCGCGGACTTCGCGTCGTCGGGCAGCTCGGCGTCGACGTCGAGGTCGGGAAGGTCTTCGAGTTCGCTCATGCGAGGGTTCCTGTCTGCGCGGCACCGTGGGTGCTGGTGGATGAGTCGGCGGGTGCGTGTGCGAGGGCGCCGCGGCCCGTCGAGCCGAACCCACCCGTTCCGCGTGCGCTCCCCGGCAGGCGGTCCACCGGGATGAAGTTGGCGCGGGCCACCGGCATCACGATGAGCTGGGCGATCCGGTCGCCGGGCTCGATCGTGAACGCGGCGTCGCGGTCCGTGTTGAGGAGGGTGACCTTGACTTCGCCCCGATAGCCGGCGTCGACGGTGCCCGGCGCGTTGACGACCGTGATGCCGTGCTTGGCTGCGAGGCCGCTCCGGGGGACGACGAAGGCGGCGAACCCGTCGGGCAGGGCGATGGACACCCCGGTTCCGACGAGGGCACGCTCCCCCGGTTGGAGGACGACGTGTTCGGCGGAGACGAGATCGGCTCCCGCATCGCCCGGGTGTGCGTAGCCGGGCAGATCCGGCGCGATAATGAGTACGTCAACGCTTTCGGTCACGAATCGAGGGTAGTGCAGTTCTCTGAGACAAGGCAGACATGCAGCCGTACCGTGAAACCCTCTGGCCCAGTCCCTGGGTCATCATCGCCCTCGCCCTCGTGGTGCCGGCGACCATGCTCGTCCTCGCGCCGGTGTCGCTTCCGGCCGGGGTCATCGGGGCGGTGGTCCTCTACGGCGGGTGTCTCGCCTTCGCCTTCGGGTCGGCGCCGAGGATCGAGGTCTCCGGTACGACCCTGTCGGTCGGCAAGGCGTCCATCCCGCTCGCGCAGGTGGGCGAGGTCGTCGTGTACACCGGAGCGGAGGCGACCGCACAGCTCCGCACCAAGCTGGACGCCAGGGCGTGGCTGATGATCCGCGGGTGGGTCCACAGCCTCGTCAAGGTGGAGATCACCGACCCGGCCGACCCGACGCCGTACTGGTTGTTGTCGTCCCGGCGGCCGCAGCTGCTCGCCGACGCGATCGCCACCGCGCGCTCGACCGTCTGAACCCGACCGAACCGCACCCGGCGGGAGCGGGAACGACGGAACCCCTCCGGATCGAGATCCGGAGGGGTTCCGTCTACCGCTGATGCGGTGGTGTCGTCAGGCTGCGCACTCCGCGCAGATCGGGCCGAACTTGCCCTCGTGGTCCAGCTGCGAGCGGTGCTTCACGAGGAAGCACTCCATGCAGGTGAACTCGTCCGCCTGAGGCGGGAGCACGACGACGTCGAGGTCGAGGTCGGAGAGATCGGATCCGCCCAGGTTGTAATCACCCGGGTTGTCGGCGTCTTCGGAGTCGACGACTCCCGACAGCTTGTCTGGAACGCGCTCCTTCAGGGCCTCGATCGACTCGGAATCGTCGTCGGTCTTGCGGGGAGCGTCGTAATCAGTTGCCATGCCTATCCACTTCTCGATGCCGTCGGATACAAAATCGGCGGGCACAGTTTGCATCAGTTCCGCGTGAATAGCAAACCGTGTTCAGGAGGGGGTGCGGAACCTTCCCGTGCAACTGACGGCACGCCCGGTGTATTCCCCGGATCACCCGGTGATCCGTGAGAACGTGGGTCAATCACGTGGCGCGCTGAGAGGCATTCATCATGCAGGAATTGAAGGTAGTCGGGGCGGAGCTCGGAGCTCTGATCGTTGCTGATCGGAACGAGGAGGAGTACCGCCTCATCGTCGACGACGCATTCCACGTCAACCTCCGGCGGGCGAAACTGGCCGGGGCCCCCATCGGCGGCGCCACCAAGATCAGCCCGCGCGAAGTGCAGGCGCACATCCGCAGCGGTCTGTCCGCCGAGGACGTCGCCGCGGTCACGGGAGCGTCCCTGGAGTACGTCCAGCGGTTCGAGGGTCCGGTGATGGCGGAACGCGAACACATCGTCGGCACCGCCCTCGGGGTCGCCGTGCTCCCGACGACGGACACCACCGCCGACGACATCGAGGCGACGTTCGGGAACGTCATCCGGGCCCGGCTCGAGAAGCTCGGAGCCACCGACGAACGTTGGACCAGCTGGAAGGAACCGGAGGGTGGCTGGATCGTCAAGCTCTCCTTCACGGCTGAACAGGTCGACCACGACGCGCGGTGGGCGTTCGAGCCGAAGAAGCTCGCGCTCACCCCCATCGGCAGTGAAGCCACCACGCTCTCCCGGCAGGGCGACCTCCCGGCCGCGCTGATCCCACGCCTGCGTGCGGTCGACACCGACGACTCCCCCGACACCTCCCGCTTCGACAGCGGAGCGTTCTCCCTCGACCGGGCGTCCACGGAACCGCCCGCCGAGGTGACGCGAGCGGCGGAGACCCGTCCGATCGATCCGCTGCCGTTCGCGGCCGACACCGGCTTCGGCCGCGCGCCCTCCTCGAAGGCGGCGACCCAGGCGGCCATCAACCGTGAGGCCTCCAGCCCCGATCAGCACAACCAGACCGCGGACCTCCTCGAGGCGCTCCGGAAGCGTCGAGGTGAGCGGGAGTCCGCGCCCAGCGAACCCGAACCCGCCGAACGGCCGTCGACGCCGCATGCCGTGCCGGACCAGCAGACGCCCCTGGCGGTGTTCGACACCGGTGAGTTCGAGGCGGCGCAGCAGCGACGCTCGCGCGACACCGATCCCCATGGGGACGGTGCTACACCGGCCGGTGCGAAGGCACGACGCGGACGGGCGTCGATGCCGTCCTGGGACGAGATCGTGTTCGGTGCGAAGTCCGACGACGACCCCGTCTGATCGGCGGAGCCGTCAGGGCTCGTAGCGCCCGAGGCCGAGGAGCGGGATCCGACGTTCGTCGTCGGTGAGTGACCCGTGCTGACCGATCATCCCGCGCGCACTCTGATCGGTCGGCCGGGAGTCGTAGTAGGCGATGCGTTTGCGGGCGGCCACGATGACGTCCCCGATACGCGGCAGCACCTCCGGATCGACCTCGCCGTACCAGCCGTGCTCGATCGCCTCGGCTCGCGTCGCGACCCAGGACCGAGCGCCCTCTTCTGACCTCCAGGACGCCGCCAGCCGCTCGTGGTCCGCGGCGTCCGCGTCGGCGTCGAGATAGAGGTGCAGGCATCGCGGCTCGCCGCCGACGTGTCGGACGCCGTCCACGAGCGCCGGGGCCTGATCGAACAGGACGTGCTGGTGGGCCGGGACGTCGATGACGCCGTGGTCGGCGGTGACGAGGGCTCCGGCCGTGGCCGGTAGCCGGGCCGACCACCGTCTCAGGTCGCCGTCGAGCTCTTCGAGCAGCGCCGTCCAGCGGGCGGACTCCCATCCGTACTCGTGCGCCGCCTGGTCGAGTTCCGGGACGTACACGTAGCTCAGGGTCCGTCCGGAGCTCGCGGCGACGACGTCGAGCGCCGCGTCGAGACGGTCGGCCATCGAGCGTCCCGCCCGGTAGTCCGCGCCACGGAGGACCGCTCGGGTGAAGCCCGAACCGCGGTACCGCTCCTGGCCGATGACGGTGGTGGTGACACCCTCCGCACGTGCCCGTTCGAACACGGTGGGCAGACGCTGCCAGGTCTCGGGGACCATGCCGGGGTCCCAGCCGCTCAGCTGGTTGACGACCCGGTCTCCGGCGAGGTCCCTGGCTCGATAGCTGACGAGTCCGTGACGGCCGGGGAGTGCCCCGGTGGTCAGCGTCGCGATCCCGGCGGCGGTCGTCGACGGGAACGCGGAGGTCGTCGTCGACCGAGGGCCGAGACGGGGGGCGAGGAAGCGGGCGTGAGCGGCGGCTCCGCGGAGGTTCGCAGCGCCGAGGCCGTCGACGAGGACGACGATGGCGTGGTCGGCCGACGGCAGCGATCCACCGCTCGAGGTCAGGGATGCGAGGCAATCCGGGAGGACATCGGCAAGGCTGCGCGAGTCAGGATCGACCGTCGGTAGCATGGAGGTCATCGGGCTCAGTCTCGCACACCGCATGGTCGAGCGAGCCCCGCCATCGCCGCCGAGCATCGGCTCGGTGTCCCTCAGCAGAGACACGGAATGACCCGCCAACAGCAGACCCCGCCGACGGAGCCCAGTGGCGAGCGCATCGAGGACATCGATGTCTCGTCGGAGATGCAGACCTCCTTCCTGGAGTACGCCTATTCGGTCATCTACGCCCGCGCCCTCCCTGATGCCCGCGACGGGCTGAAGCCCGTCCAGCGCCGCATCCTCTATCAGATGACCGAGATGGGTCTCCGCCCGGATCGCGGTCACGTGAAGTCGGCGCGGGTCGTCGGTGAGGTGATGGGCAAGCTGCACCCGCACGGCGACACGGCGATCTACGACGCGCTCGTCCGCCTCGCGCAGCCGTTCACCCTGCGTGTGCCGCTGATCGACGGCCACGGCAACTTCGGATCGCTCGACGACGGACCAGCCGCCCCCCGGTACACGGAGGCCCGGCTGGACGCCGCTGCCCTCGCGCTCACCGCCGACCTCGACGAGGACGTCGTCGACTTCGTCCCGAACTACGACAACCAGTTCATGCAGCCGGAGGTGCTGCCGGCGGCGTTCCCCAACCTGCTCGTGAACGGTGCCAGCGGCATCGCGGTCGGTATGGCGACGAACATGGCGCCGCACAACCTCGTCGAGGTCATCGGCGCCGCCCGGCACCTCATCGCGCACCCGCAGGCGACCCTCGAGGACCTCATGGAGTTCGTGCCCGGACCGGACCTGCCGTCCGGCGGGACGATCGTGGGGCTCGACGGGATCAAGGACGCATACGCGACGGGCCGTGGTTCCTTCAAGACCCGCGCGAAGGTGTCCGTCGAACCGGTGACCGCCCGGAAGACCGGCCTCGTCATCACGGAACTCCCGTACCTGGTCGGGCCCGAGAAGATCATCGAGAAGATCAAGGACGGCGTCACCTCCAAGAAGCTCAACGGCATCTCGGACGTCACCGACCTCACCGACCGGATGCACGGACTTCGGCTCGTGATCGGGATCAAGACCGGCTTCTCCCCCGAAGCCGTCCTCGAGCAGCTCTACCGGTACACCCCCCTCGAGGACTCGTTCAGCATCAACAACGTCGCCCTCGTGGACGGCGGCCCGCAGACGCTCGGTCTCCGCGAGCTGCTCCAGGTGTACGTCGACCACCGCATCAGTGTGGTCACCCGCCGGAGCCGGTTCCGGCTGGCGAGGCGGAAGGAACGCCTGCACCTCGTCGAGGGCCTCCTCATCGCGATCCTCGACATCGACGAGGTCATCCAAGTCATCCGGGCGAGCGACGACTCGGAGCAGGCCCGCGCGAGACTGATCGAGGTCTTCGACCTGTCCCAGCTGCAGGCCGAGTACATCCTGGAGCTCCGGCTTCGACGGCTCACGAAGTTCTCGCGGATCGAACTCGAGGCGGAGCGCGACAAGCTGCTCGCGGAGATCGCCGAACTCGAGCGCCTGCTCGGGAGCCAGCGACTGATCCGGGCGGCGGTCTCGGCGGAACTCGCCGCCGCAGCCGAGCAGTTCGGCACCCCACGACGGACGATGCTGACGAACGCCAAGCCGAGCGTCGCGACGACCGGGCGCGGCAAGAGCGCCCCGATCCTCGAACTGGCCGACACCCCGTGCCGTGTCTACCTCAGCGCGACGGGACGGGCGCTCCGCGTCGACCTCGACCCGGACGCTCAGGCGCCCCGGCCAGGACGTCGGAGCAAGCACGATGCGATCCTGAGCGTCGTCGAGACCACCAGCCGCACCGAGCTCGGCGCCGTCACGAGCAAGGGACGGCTCATCCGGTTCACGCCGCTCGACCTCCCCGCGGTGCCCGCGGCGTCCATCCAGCTCGCGGCCGGCGTCCGGATCGGTGAGTACCTCTCCCTGCCCGACCGCGATGAGCGGGTGCTGGCCATCGTCTCCCTCTCCAGCGAGCAGCCGATCGTGCTCGGCACCGAGACCGGCGTGGTCAAACGCGTCATCCCGGGCGATCTGCCCGCGAAGCCCGACTTCGAGGTCATCACGCTGAAGCCGCGCGACCGCGTCATCGGTGCGGCGCAGGTCGGTGACGACGCCGAGCTCGTGTTCGTCGCCTCCGACGCGCAGCTCCTCCGCTTCGCCGCGTCGTCCGTCCGGCCGCAGGGTCGTGCCGCGGGTGGCATGGCCGGCATCAACCTCGCCGCCGGTGCGAAGGTCATCTCCTTCACCGCCGTCCTCCCGGACGACGAGGTCGTCGTCGTCACCGTCGCGACGAACTCACTCACGCTGGCCGGGACGGACACCGGCAGCGCGAAGGTGTCCGAGTTCTCGGAGTTCCCCGCCAAGGGTCGGGCGACGGGCGGGGTCCGGTCGCAACGCTTCCTGAAGGGTGAGGATCAGCTGGCCGTCGCCTGGGTCGGCGCCGCTCCGGCACACGCCGTCGGCACGGACGGGACGCCTCGGACGCTCCCGGAGGTCGGGGCCAAGCGTGACGCATCCGGCACGCCGCTCGACGCTCCCATCGGGTTCATCGGCGGCGCGATCACACCGCCGGTCGCTCCGCCGACCACGGATGACGCGACCGCCGGCGACGAATCCGACTGAATCCTGTCCTGCGCCGACGAGGCCCGGTCCGAGCATCCGCTCGCACCGGGCCTCGATCGTTCCCGAACCAGAGGGGTCGTCCTCGGGCCTCGTGAACCCCGCGAGGATCAGACGTCGATGCTCTCCCGGGACAGTCGGTCGGAGCTGTCCACGATGAACTCCTTCCTCGGGGCGACGTCGTTGCCCATGAGGAGTTCGAAGATACGTCCGGCCGACTCGGCGTCCTCGACGCGCACGCGGCGGAGCGTGCGGTGGCGTCGATCCATCGTGGTCGTCGCCAACTGGTCGGCGTCCATCTCGCCGAGTCCCTTGTACCGCTGGATCGGTTCCTGATGCTTCTTGCCGGTGCGCTTGAGGTCGGCGAGCACGGCGTGCAGCTCGGCTTCGGAGTAGGTGTAGATCGTCTCGTTCGGCTTCGAACCGGGGTTGATGACGATGACCCGATGGAGCGGTGGCACCGCAGCGAAGACGCGGCCCGCCTCGATGAGCGGCCGCATGTAGCGGAAGAAGAGCGTGAGTAGGAGCGTGCGGATGTGCGCACCGTCGACGTCCGCGTCGCTCATCAGGATGATCTTCCCGTACCGGGCGGCGTCGAGGTCGAAGGATCGACCTGACCCGGCTCCGATGACCTGGATGATGGACGCGCACTCGGCGTTCGACAGCATGTCGGAGACGGAGGCCTTCTGCACGTTCAGGATCTTGCCGCGGATCGGGAGGAGCGCCTGGTACGAGCTGTCGCGCGCCAGCTTCGCCGTCCCGAGGGCGGAGTCCCCCTCGACGATGAACAGTTCACTCGACTCGAGGTTGCCCGAGCGGCAGTCGACCAACTTGGCCGGCAGTGACGAGTTCTCGAGGGCGTTCTTCCGGCGCTGCGTCTCCTTGTGGGTCCGGGCGGAGATCCGGGACTTCATCTCGGACACGATCTTCTCGAGCACGAGCGCCGTCTGCGCCTTGTCATCCCGTTTCGTCGACGCGAACCGCTCCTTGAGTTCCTTGGCGACGACGTTCGCCACGATGGCCCGCACGGCAGGCGTCCCGAGGATCTCCTTCGTCTGGCCCTCGAACTGCGGCTCCGCGAGCCGGACCGTCAGCACGGCGGTCAGGCCGGCGAGGACGTCGTCCTTCTCGAGCTTGTCCGAGCCGACCTTCAGGCGGCGGGCGTTCTGCTCCACCTGGGCCCGGAGGAACTTCAGCAGCCCCTGATCGAACCCCAGCTGGTGCGTGCCGCCCTTCGGCGTGGCGATGATGTTGACGAAGCTCCGCATGACCGTCTCGTACCCGGTCCCCCAGCGAAGGGCGATGTCGACCTCCGCCTCCCGTTCCACCTCGGTCGCGACCATGGTGCCCGACGGCGACAGGACGGGCACCGTCTCGGTGAACGTGCCGCTTCCGGTGAGACGCCAGGTGTCGGTGAGGGCGGTGTCGCCCGCCAGGTAGTCGACGAACTCCGAGATGCCGCCCTCATAGCGGTACATCGCCTCGGTCGGTTCCTCGACGGTCTCGTCGCGGATGTGGATGCCGAGCCCCTTGATGAGGAAGGCCGTCTGACGGGCTCGGCCCAACAGCTCCTCAGCCTGGAACTGCGCACCCTTCGTGAAGATCTGGCGGTCGGCCCAGTAGCGGATCCGCGTGCCCGTCACGCCGCGCTTGGTCTTCCCGATGACCCGGAGTTCGCTCTGCTTCTCGAAGGGGGTGAACGGTGCGTCCGGCGTGGGCTCACCGGTGTCGGCGAAGATGCCGGGCTCGCCACGGTGGAAGGACATCGCGTAGGTCTTGCCACCGCGGTCCACCTCGACATCGAGCCGTTCCGAGAGCGCATTGACGACGGAGGCGCCGACGCCGTGCAGCCCGCCCGACGCGGCGTAGGACCCACCGCCGAACTTGCCGCCGGCGTGCAGCTTCGTGAACACGACCTCGACGCCCGACAGGCCGGTCTTCGGCTCGATGTCGACCGGGATGCCTCGCGCGTGGTCTCGGACCTCGACGCTCTGGTCGGCGTGCAGGATGATCTCGATCTCGTCACCGTGCCCGCCGAGTGCCTCGTCGACCGAGTTGTCGATGATCTCCCAGAGGCAGTGCATGAGGCCCCGCGAGTCCGTCGATCCGATGTACATGCCGGGTCGCTTGCGCACCGCCTCGAGGCCTTCGAGGACGGAGAGATGCCGGGCGGAGTAGTCGCTGCTCACCTCTCAAGAGTAGTCTCCGCGTCCGACACGCCGATGGTGACACTCGGCGGCGATCCCGCCATCCTGCATTCCGGCCGGCCACCCATCCGGCTGAGGGTCTGGTCCGAATGATCTACGCGCAGAGCGAAACGAACGCGCAAAGGCACACCGTTGCGGCGAACGCGTGCTTTCATGAGTACTACGAGTTTCGTAGCCGCCCGAGTCAGGAGGAGCACATGTCACAGACTGCTACCGAGAGCACGCCGAGTGACCTCGACGCCCAGCAACTGACTGCCGCCGATCGTTGCGATCTGTGCGGAGCACAGGCCTACATCCGCGTGCAGATGAACAGCGGTGAGCTGCTGTTCTGCGCGCACCACGGCAAGAAGTACCAGGAGAAGCTGACGCAGGTCGCGACCGACTGGCACGACGAGTCCGCGCGGCTCTTCACCGAGCAGCGCGCGTAGCCTCCCCAGTCATGACGAAGGGCCCCGGATCCGAGATCCGGGGCCCTTCGTCATGGGTTCAGCCGATGGACGTGACAATCTGTGCCCGTGCCTGCTCGGCGATGTCGTCGAGCGCCCTCAGTTCCGGCGACTCGTCGAGCATCGACGTCCCACCGGCGACGGCGATGGCCTGACGGAGCAGCCGGTCGGCCAGTTCGGGGTTCTTCGCCAGCACCGGTCCGTGCAGATGGGTGCCGATGAACGGACCGACCATCGCACCCTCGGTGCCGTCTCCGTTGCCGCGGCCGTGGCGCACCGCGCCGACCGCCTGGACGCCCGTACCGGCGCGGAAGTCCCTCGCGTGGTTCTCGTAGCCCACGAGGACGGGCGACTCCAGCTCGAGGTCGCCGGCCGGCACGACGAGCAGGTCGTCGCTGGCCCGGGCGCTGCGGAGCGGGGCGTCCCCCTCGATGATCGCGAGTCCGTCCACCCAGCTGCCCGGTGTCAGTTCGAGACGACGGGTGAGGAGCTTCCATCCGTTCGCCACGGCGAGGACCGGCACCCCAGCCTCCACCCACGCGATGAAGGCGTCGTGGAACGGCCGGAGCGCTTCGAGGACGACCGGGGCGGACGGGTCGTCGCAGGAGCCGAGCACGACGGCGTGGACCGCGTCCGGCAGGTCCGCCACCGACTCGACCGGGACCAGCTCGACGGTGAGTCCCCGAGCGCGACCACGGCGAGCGAGGACCGAGCCGTTCTCGGCGTCGCCGTTGACGTTGCAGCTCGACGGCAGCAGGACGGCGATGATGATCGTCGGCTCGGTCGTCATGCGTCGTCCTGATCGTTCGAGGCGAGCCCGAGGTGCGCACGCGTGCGACGCATCGAGTCGGCGGTGAAGATGACGGTCTTGCGGCCGACACGTGGGGCGGGAAGCGCCAGGAACGCGTCGAGGGCCGCACCGAGATCCGGCTCGATGCGATCGATCTCGACGCCGTCGTACCCGAGCTGGAGCGCCGCCTCCCAGGCCTTCGACCCGGAGACGACGGCGACACGACCGAGACGGGCCGTGTCGACCGGCCACAGGTAGGACGGGTCGCGGACGTCGCTGCCGACGGCCACCAGGATCTGTTCCGTGTCCGGAGCGAGACTGTCGACGTTCAGTTGGAAGCTCGCCGGGTTCTGGACGAGCACGAACTCCACCTCGACACCACGCACGGTGGTCACCTCGCCTCGGCCGAACACCGGGGTCAGGGCCTCGAACGAGGCCGCCGCCGTGGCGAGTCGGAACTCCGGCCCGAGGATGGCCGCGGCACCGGAGATGGCTGCAGCCGCGTCGACGGCGTAGTGCACGCCGCGAGCGGGAAGACGGAACCGCGCGGTCTCGCCTCGGTGCGCGATGACCACCTCGTCGCCGGCCAGCGACTGCACCACCGTGCCGGCGTCCGCGTCCACACGATCCGGGGCGGTCGAGCTGTAACCGAGACCACGTGGGCTGGCTTCCAGGACCGAGGCCGAGACGCCGTACCGCCACCGGGTCGCGGCACTGCCCGAGGCGACCTCGTCGACCAGCGCGTCGTCGCCGTTCAGCACCAGCGAACCGGTCGATCGTCCGGCGATCGCGTCGAGCATCCGGGACACCATGGCGGCATCGTGGAAGCGGTCGATCTGGTCGACGGACACGTTCGTCAGGATGACATGCGCTGGACGGAGCCGCGGGGCGATCAGGGCGCCGTGGCCCTCGTCCATCTCGAGCACGCCCAGGTCCGCGTCGATCCGACCTCGCAGGTCGGCACGTTCCAGCAATGCCGAGGTGAGGCCCTGTGAGATGTTCGCCGTGGACGGGTTCGTGAACACCGAGACCTGATGCGCGCGGAGGATACCCACGAGCATCTTGGTCGTGGTGGACTTCCCGCTCGACCCGCTCACGATGACGAGGCCACGCGGGAAGCTGTTCAGCGTATCTGGCAGGAACCCGGGCGCGACCCGGTTGACCACGAGGCCGGGAACGGCAGATCCCCCGCCCGGCTTACGCAGCCTGGCGAGGAATCGGACGGCTCGACCCGCGAGGATGGCGGGGGCGTAGCGCATGCTCCTACTCGAGGTAGTCGCGGAGCGACTGGGATCGGCTCGGGTGACGCAGCTTCGCCATGGTCTTCGACTCGATCTGTCGGATCCGCTCGCGCGTGACGCCGAACGTGTCGCCGATCTGGTCGAGCGTCTTCGGCATGCCGTCTCCGAGGCCGAAGCGCATCCGGATGACCCCGGCTTCACGCTCGGACAGTGAATCGAGCAGCGACTCCAACTGCTTCTGCAGCATGGTGAAGCTCACCGCATCGGCGGGGACGACCGCCTCGGTGTCCTCGATCAGGTCGCCGAACTCGCTGTCGCCGTCCTCCCCCAGCGGGGTGTGCAGCGAGATGGGCTCGCGGCCGTACTTCTGCACCTCGATGACCTTCTCGGGCGTCATGTCGAGCTCACGGCTGAGTTCCTCAGGCGTGGGTTCGCGGCCGAGGTCCTGGAGCATCTGGCGCTGGACGCGAGCGAGCTTGTTG
Organism: Plantibacter sp. Leaf1; assembly: GCF_001421315.1. NCBI lineage: Bacteria > Bacillati > Actinomycetota > Actinomycetes > Micrococcales > Microbacteriaceae > Plantibacter > Plantibacter sp. Leaf1. The sequence goes on from NZ_LMJX01000002.1 coordinate 356,018, forward strand.
ATGACCTCGACCATGTGCACGGGGATGCGGATGGTCCGCGCCTGGTCGGCCATGGCTCGCGTGATGGCCTGACGGATCCACCAGGTCGCGTAGGTGGAGAACTTGAAGCCCTTCGTGTAGTCGAACTTCTCGACGGCACGGATGAGACCGAGGTTGCCCTCTTGGATGAGGTCGAGGAACTGCATGCCTCGTCCGGTGTAGCGCTTGGCGAGGCTCACGACGAGTCGGAGGTTGGCACCGAGCAGGTGGCTCTTCGCCCGGGCTCCGTCCTTCGCGACCCACTGGAGTTCTCGGCCGACCCGCGAACGCTTCTCGAGGTCGGACAGCTGCGAGAGCTTGTCCTCCGCGAAGAGTCCGGCCTCGATGCGCATGGCGAGTTCGACCTCCTCTGCTGCGTTGAGGAGGGCGACCTTACCGATCTGCTTGAGGTAGTCCTTCACCGGGTCGGCGGTCGCGCCGGTGATCGCGGCGGAGTAGACCGGGATCTCGTCGTCGTCGCTGTTGGAGAGCACGAGTGCGTCGGTGGGGAGGGTGATCTCGGGGACGGACTTGTCGTCCTCCTCCTCGACCGTCTCCGTCGCTTCGCCGGCGGGTGCGTCGACCACGGCGTCGTCGGCGACGACCTCGACGACGACGTCCTCGTCGTCGGCAGCCTCATCGGCCTCCGAGTTCGCCTTCGGGGCGGCCTTGGCGCGCGTGGCCTTCGCCTTGGGAGCGGCTTTCGTGCGCGGCGTTGCGGCCTTGGTGGTCCGAGCCTTCGCTGCGGGAGCCTCCGTGGCCTCGTCTGCCGGCGCTGCTTCGTCTGCGCGAGCGGTCTTGGTGGCCATAGCTGCACCTTCCTGTTCGGACCCGGCTTCGAGAGTCAACGCCGGATCGTCCGTGATTTCGGACATTACGAGGACCCATGTCAAGTCTTGGTGCAGTGCAACCCGAAAAGGGCCGCCGACATTCCGAGAGGTGAACGGGTCCGATATCCATTATAGCGCGCTACGGAAGGCCGCAGAGCCACCGGCGGTTTGTCAAGAGCCGGTCCGGCGCACGGGGCGAACGCTCAGCGACGGCGACCGAGTCGGGCGCGAACGGCGATCCACAGCGGGCCGACCGCGATCCCCTCCTCCTCGACGAAGCGCTTCCGTGTGCGCGACCTGGCCACGAGCAGCATGGCGACGCCGAAGCCGATCACGAGGTACTGCACCGAGAACGCGATCCTGAAGCTGTCCATCGAGTAGTCGGCGCGCGAGCCGCCACTGACCGCGTCGATGATGAGGCCGATCAGGAACATGATGACGAAGCTCGCGAGGAACCCTCCGACGTTGACGATGCCGTTCGCACCGCCGAGCGCACGGATGGGGTTGAAGGTCCTGGCGAAGTCGAACCCGATCAGCGACCCCGGTCCGCCGACCCCCACGACGACGAACAGGACGATGACGAGCCACATCGGTGGCACGCCGGGCCACAGGAGCAGCGCCGCCCACGCAAGGCCCATGACGGTCACGATGCAGAGCACCAGGTTGCTGCGCCGATACGGGAACCGAGCGGTGAGCACGCCGATGATCGGTCCCGCGATCATGCCGGAGACGACGATCACGATGAGGAGCGACGCCGCAAGCGGCTGCGAGTACCCGAGCGCGTAGACCATGAACGGGAAGCCCCAGAGGAGGGTGAGGACGGTCCCGGAGGACTGGGTCACGAAGTGCGACCAGAACCCGAGACGGGTGCCGGGCCGCCGCAGGCTGACCACCACCTCGCGGACGACGTGGCCCCAGCTCTCCGGCCGGGGTGCCTCGTCGGACCCCGTCGGGCGGTCGCGGACGACGATCAACACGCCGACCAGGGCGAGCAGGACGAGGCCCGCCGCGCCGAGGAACGCCGGCGACCACCCGAGGGCGTGCAGGACGAACGAGAAGGGGACCGCCGACAGGACCTGCCCGATCTGCCCGATGTTGCCGACCCACTGCGAGACGATCGGGACCCGGTGCGTCGGGAACCAGGAGTTCACGAGCCGGAGGACCGAGGTGAACACGGCGGCATCGCCGAGTCCGACGAGCATCCGCCCGATGATGGCGCCGCCCAGCTCGGTCGTGAGCCCCAGCCAGACCTGGCCGAACATGACGACCGACAAGCCCGCTGCGATGAGGATCCGTGGACCGAGGCGGTCGATGAGGACGCCGACGGGGACCTGCATCGCGGCGTAGACGATCAGCTGCGCGACCGCCAGCGTCGACAGGGCGGCGGCGTCGATGTGGAATCGGCCTGTGGCGTCGACGGCTGCGACACCGAGCGTCGACCGCTGCATGACGGTGATGAGGTAGGCGAACACTCCAACGCCGAACACCCACCAGACGCGTCGAGATCCCACCGATCCAGCTTAGGTGCTCGAACGGTCCTCGTCGCCGTGCCGCCTGCTGGCGAGGAACTTCTCGAGTTCGGCCGCGATCTCGTCGGCGGTCGGCAGGGCGCCGTCGATGTCGGTGAGCGGCGACTTCGGGGAGTTGTCCGCCATGTAGGCGTCGTAGCGCTCTTCGAGCGTCGTGACCAGCTGACCGAGTTCGTGGTTCGTGCCGACCTGTTCGTCGATCTTGGCGAGGAAGTCACGGCCGTCCTCACGGAGCCGGTCCGTGGGGAAGATCAATCCGGTCGCGGCACTCAGGCTCTCGATGGCCATGATCGCCGCGGCGGGGAACTCCGTGTCCGCCAGGTAGTGCGGGACGAGGAGGACGAACGCCGCGATGCTGTCGCCGCGCTCATAGAGGCGGTGTTCGAGCAGGTGCAGCACGTTGGACGGCACCTGTGTCCGCGGGCGCCAGACCGAGAGCGACTCGATGAGATCGAAGCGGTTGCCGCTCACGGTCACGCCGATGGGTCGGGTGTGCGGGACCGGCATGGGGATCGCGTGGACCCACGTCGTGTCGCTCACCCGGAACCGGTCGACGAGTTCCAGCACCGCGGCGACGAACCGTCCCCACAGGAAGTCCGGCTCGAAGCCGGTGAGGAGGAGGAACGGCGATCCGAGCTCGTCATGCGCGAGCGAGAGCGTCAACCGCGGCGGACGGTATTCCGTCAGGTGGTCCTGGTCGAAGGAGATGATCGGTCGGCGCGCGCGGTAGTCGAGCAGCACGTCGGCGTCGAACTCGGCGACGACCGTCGTGTCGAGCACGTCGTCGAGGTAGGAGTTCAGCTGCCCGACCGCTCCCCCGGCGTCGGAGAAACCGGTGAGCCCCGCGACCAGGTGTAGGCCGGCCGGCACGTCGATCTCTGCGTGCACCTCGTAGAGGTCGTCTGGCGTAGGCATGGTACAACTCTAAACGGGGGTGTCCGAGGGCTCCGCCCCTCTGGCCCCTCCGGGTACCGCCGAGAGCGAACAGGGGCGGCGTCGCGTCCGGCCCGCGGGGCGCGTGCCTACGATGGAGACATGACGATCCCCGCACTGTCCGTCGTGTCCGCCACCGTGGAGCAGCTCGAAGGCGAGTTACTCGTCCTCGCAGTGAGGCAGGGCCAGGACGGCCCGGAACTGCTCGCTCCCGAGCCGTACACGGCACTGACCGCCGAACTTCGCGCCTCTGGTGTCTCCGGGGCCGAAGACCAGGTGCGTCGGCTCCCCGACCACTTCGGGACCGCGGCGGGTCTCGTCCTCATGGGACTCGGCGCCGACACGGACCCTGCGGCCTTCCGTCGCGCCGCAGGCGCGGTGACCCGAGGGCTGGACGGCCACGCCTCCATCACGTTCGCACTGACGGAGGGGACGGCGCAGGCAGCCGAAGCGGTCCTCGAGGGTGCGGCCATCGGCGCGTACCGCTACACCGCGTCCCGCGGCACCGGAACGCCGTCGGCGCCCGACCCCCTCGAGCGCGTCACCGTCGTCGTCCCGCCCGCCCTCGACGCCCCTGGTATCGACGTCGCCGAGCACGCTGCGGCGGTCGCCGAAGCCATCGGGCTCGTCAAGGACCTCGTCAACACCCCACCCAACGAGCTCTACCCGGCGACCTTCGCCGACGCGGCGCGGGCCGCCGTCGACGGCCTCGACGTCGAGGTCGAGGAATGGGACGAGACCCGCCTGGCCGAGGACGGCTTCGGCGGCATCCTCGGGGTCGGGCAGGGATCCTCACGGCCCCCGCGTCTCGTGAAGCTGAGCTACCACCCGGAGGCGGCTCGAACGCACCTCGCGCTCGTCGGCAAGGGCATCACGTTCGACAGCGGTGGGCTGTCGTTGAAGCCGCCGGTGTCGATGGTCGGCATGAAGTACGACATGACCGGGGCGGCCACCGTCCTCGCCGTCCTGGCCGCTGCTGCGCGCCTCGGCGTGCCGACGAGACTCACCGCCTGGTTGTGTCTCGCCGAGAACCTCCCCTCCGGGACCGCGATCCGACCGAACGACGTCCTCACCATCCGTGGTGGACGCACGGTCGAGGTCACCAACACCGACGCCGAGGGCCGTCTGGTCCTGGCGGACGGTCTGGTCGCCGCCGGCGAGGAGGAGCCGGACGCGATCATCGACGTCGCGACCCTCACCGGCGCCGCCGTGGTGGCGCTGGGCAACCGCTACACCGGGGTCATGGGCGACGCCGCGTTCGTGACCGACCTCATCGCGACCGGGTCCGGCGCCGACGAGCTCTTCTGGCCGATGCCGTTCCCAGCGGAACTCCGCAAGGTGCTCGACTCGGACGTGGCCGACCTCGCGAACGCGAAGCCTGGCACCACCGCGGGCGGCATGCTCGTCGCCGGGACCTTCCTGCAGGAGTTCATCCCCGAACGCACCGATGCCGAGGGCGTGGCGACCCGCATCCCGTGGGCGCACCTGGACATCGCCGGCAGCGCCATGAACGGCGACGCCGCATACGGCTTCACCGCCAAGGGACCGACCGGTGTCGCGGTCCGTACCCTCCTCGCAATGGCCGAGGAGATTAGCCACCCGTAGTAAGGTCGACGGGGGCGGTTCGACCTGCCTCGACACCGCCGAACACACCACGACGGTTTCCGATCGACCACGAAGCACACACAAGGAGCAACGGAGTGTCCGAGCAGAATTTTGACCTGGTAGTCCTGGGAGGCGGAAGCGGCGGATACGCTGCGGCGCTGCGCGCTTCGCAGCTCGGCCTCACCGTCGGCATGATCGAGAAGGACAAGGTCGGCGGCACCTGCTTGCACCGCGGCTGCATCCCGACCAAGGCGCTGCTGCACTCCGCCGAGGTCGCCGACGCGTCCCGCGAGTCCGAGAAGTTCGGCGTCAAGTCGACCTTCGAGGGCATCGACATCGAGGGTGTCACGAAGTACCGCGAGGGCATCGTCGCGAAGAAGTACAAGGGGCTCCAAGGCCTTGTGAAGGCTCGTGGCATCACCACGATCGAGGGTGAGGGCCGTCTGGTCTCCCCGACGAGCGTGCAGGTCGGCGACGACCTCATCACGGGCAAGAACGTCATCCTCGCGACGGGTTCGTACAGCCGCTCGCTCCCCGGCCTCGAGATCGGTGGCCGTGTCATCACGAGCGAGCAGGCGCTGCAGCTCGACTTCGTCCCCAAGAAGGTCGCCGTGCTCGGCGGCGGCGTGATCGGCGTCGAGTTCGCCAGCGTGTGGAAGTCCTTCGGCACCGAGGTGACGATCATCGAGGCGCTCCCCCACCTCGTCCCCAACGAGGACGAGGCCATCAGCAAGGCCCTCGAGCGCGCGTTCCGCAAGCGCGGGATCGAGTACTCGCTCGGCGTCCGGTTCCAGGGCGTCACCCAGGACGACCAGGGTGTGCAGATCACGCTCGAGGACGGCAAGACCATCGACGCCGAGCTCCTGCTCGTCGCCGTCGGCCGTGGCCCGTCGACCGCCGGACTCGGTTTCGAGGAGGTCGGTGTCACCATCGACCGCGGCTTCGTCATCACCAACGACCGCCTCGAGACGAACATCCCCGGCCTCTACGCCGTCGGCGACATCGTGCCCGGCCTCCAGCTCGCGCACCGCGGCTTCCAGCAGGGCATCTTCGTCGCCGAGGAGATCGCCGGTCTCAAGCCGGTCGTCATCGAGGACATCAACATCCCGAAGGTCACCTACAGCGACCCCGAGATCGCGTCGGTCGGTCTGAGCGAGGCGAAGGCGGCTGAGCAGTACGGCGCCGACAACATCACGAGCTACGACTTCAACCTCGCCGGCAACGGTAAGAGCGAGATCATCGGCACGAGCGGCAACGTCAAGGTCATCCGCGTGAACGACGGCCCGGTGATCGGCGTCCACATGATCGGTGCCCGGGTAGGCGAGCTCATCGCCGAAGGCCAGCTCGCCGTCAACTGGGAGGCATACCCGGAGGACATCGCGCCGCTCATCCACGCACACCCCACGCAGAACGAGGCGCTCGGCGAAGCATTCCTCGCGCTCGCAGGCAAGCCCCTGCACGCGCTGTGACGCGGCCCGAACACCCCAATAAGCTAAAGCACACACAACAGGTTTCAAAGGAGACAAGGTCATGAGCGAATCCGTCAGCCTCCCGGCACTCGGCGAGAGTGTCACCGAGGGTACGGTCACCCGCTGGCTGAAGAATGTCGGCGACACCGTGGAGGTCGACGAGCCGTTGCTCGAAGTTTCGACCGACAAGGTCGACACCGAGATCCCTTCGCCCGTCGCGGGTGTCATCGAAGCGATCCTCGTCCAGGAAGACGAGACCGTCGAGGTCGGTACCGCCCTCGTGACCATCGGTGATGGTTCGGGCGCTGCCGCAGCCGAAGAGCCCGCCCCCGCGGCGGAGCCGGCAGCTGAAGCACCCGCCGCCGAGCCCGAACCTGCGCCGGCACCCGAGCCCGCTGCTGCTCCGGCTCCCGCCGCTGCTCCGGCGCCTGCCGCTGCTCCGGCTCCGGCACCTGCCGCTGCTCCGACTCAGGCCGCTGCTCCGGCTCCGGCACCTGCCGCTGCTCCGGCCCCCGCCGCTGCTCCGGCTCCCGCGCCTGCTGCTCCGGCTCCGGCCGCTGCTCCGGCACCTGCTGCTTCCGAGCAGCCTTCCGGTGTCGTCAACTCCGGCTATGTCACGCCGCTCGTCCGCCGCCTGGCGAACCAGCACGGGGTCGACCTCAACACCGTCACCGGCACCGGTGTCGGTGGACGCATCCGCAAGGAGGACGTCCTCCAGGCACAGCGTGCCGGCAGCACGACCGACACCGAGACCGCAGCGGCACCCGCCGTCCAGGTCTCGGAACTCCGCGGCACGAGCAAGGCCATGTCGCGTCTCCGCAAGGTCGTCGCCGAGCGCGCCGTCGCTTCGATGCAGGGCACCGCCCAGCTCACGAGCGTGGTCGAGGTCGACGTCACGAAGGTCGCCGCCCTGCGCACGGCCGTCAAGGACGAGTTCCTGGCCAAGACCGGCAACAAGCTCTCCTTCCTGCCGTTCTTCGCCCTCGCAGCCAGCGAGGCGCTCCAGACGTACCCGATCATCAACGCCACGGTCGACGGCGATCAGATCGTCTACCCGGAGACCGAGAACCTCGCGATCGCGGTCGACACCGAGCGTGGTCTCCTCACCCCGGTCATCCGTGACTCCGGCTCCAAGTCGATCGCGGAGCTCGGCGCGGAGATCGCCGACCTCGCTCAGCGGACGCGCGACAACAAGCTGCAGCCCGACGAGCTCTCCGGCGGGACGTTCACGCTGACCAACACCGGCTCGCGGGGTGCGCTGTTCGACACCCCGATCGTGTTCCTGCCGCAGTCGGCGATCCTCGGAACCGGCATCGTGACCAAGAAGCCGGTCGTCGTGACGGTCGACGGGGCTGACGCCATCGCCATCCGCTCGACGGTCTACCTCGCCCTGAGCTACGACCACCGGATCATCGACGGCGCGGACGCTGCACGCTTCCTCGTCCAGGTGAAGAACCGCCTCGAAGCAGGCGACTTCCGCGGCTCGCTCGGGATCTGATCGCAGGACGACCACCCGGGGATCTCCGCCTCATCCGGCGGTGAAGACCTCCCGCAGACGCCAGCCCGTCTCGCCCCTCACCACGAGGAGCGTGACGGGCTGGCGTCGTTTCGTCGCACCGCCGTCCGTGGCCACTCCTTCGCCGGTGCCACGGAGGACCGCCGCGTCGCCCTGGCGGTCGACGAGCTCCAGCGTCGCCGCCTCGATCGATCCGATCCCGTCGCCCACCTGCTCCTCGTCGCCGAACGGCGATCCGGGTTCGACAGCCTCCCAGAGGCACGTTGCATCCGAACTCGAACGACACTGGTCGCGTCTGAGCACGAGTGCGCGGGCGGCTGCGAGCGGGTCATCGCCCTCGACGGCCTCATCGCCCTCGCCGCCCTCGCCGGCCTCGGCGGCATCGGCCTGCACGGAGGGGACGGGCGCAGGAGCGGAGGACGGCGCCTGCACCGTCGAGGGCTGCTGCTCGCTCGAACCAGCGTCGGCGGTGCTCGGCACCTCCGGTGGCAGGAGCACCATCGCGGTCGACGCCAGTACCACCGCCATGCCCGCTCCCCCGAGGATCAGGCGCCGGCGCGGTGGGCCGCTCCGCCGCACCGCAGGGCGGTCGGCGCTCGCCTCACGTGAGCGGTGACCCCCACGAACGTCGATGCGCTGACGCAGCCTCGTGGTCAGGGGCGTGCGGCGCCTCGCCTCGGCGACGGCACGTCTCGTCGGCGGCGCGGTCGACCGCATCGCCCGGTCGTGTTCGACGGCAGCGCGGATCTCGTCGGCTGCGGTACCCGTCGGAGGATCGATGCGGTCCAGGAGGACAGGCAGGGGTCGTGCGAGAGCATGGATCCGCTGCTGCAGGCGGTTGGCGATCTCATGGTCGGCGAGTCCGGGCGCGACTTCCGCGACCCACGACTCAGTCTCGGGCTGATCGGCGGACGGCGTCGATCGCAGCACGCCGTCCATGAGTCTGGAGAACGCCGACCAATCCTCGACGAACGCCGGGTCGGGTTGGCCGGTGCCGCCGCTGAGACCGGGACGGTCGACGGCGACGGCCTGGGACCAACCGGCGAGGACCGGTCGACCGTCGGCGGCGAACGACACCGCCGTGGCCGCGATGCCACCGTGACTGATGCCCGCGAGATGCGCCGCTCGGACGGCGTCGACGAGCGGCGCCAGGATGGTGACGGCTTCGCCAGGAGCGATCGACTCGCGGCGTCGTAACAACTCCCCCAGCGTGCCACCGGCGAGCCGCTCGACCAGCAGGCACGGAAGGCCACCTGGGTCCTCTGCGACGTCGATGAGTCTCACGATGTGCGGATGATCGAGACGCGACAGGATGGCCGCCCGCCGCCAGAGGCTCCGTTCAGCGGCGTCCGCCCTGGCGCGGAGCAGGACGGCGTCGGCGACGGTCGGCGCAAGGACTCCTCCGCCGCGTCCGCCGGGCTGGACCTCGACCGGGACCGTCGAGTAGGCCGTCCACTCCTGGCCGGTACCCAGGCGCCTGACGAGGCGACGGCCTGCCACGGTGACTGCTGCATCGGACGGATCGATCGTCGTTTCCATATCCCGATCCTGTGACGTCGAGGGTCCGGTGCGTCCCTCCGCTCACATCGTTGTGGACAAGGAACCGGCGGGGCGCTCCTGTGGAGCACATCGCAGCATCACGACCCTCCGGCACCGGCTATCCTGGGAGCATGGCTCAGAAGGACGCGCCCCCGGCGGCGCAGAAGGAACCAGGGCGGATCAAGCAGCTCTGGCAGGTGTTCCAGCTCACCCGTCGCCACGACAAGGCGGCGCAGTGGTTGATGCTCGGTGGGTTCATCCTGCCGGTGCTCATCGGCATCGCCGTGGCGCTGCTGTTCTCCGCCGGAAACATCTTCGCGCTCGTCATGTGGATCATCGCGGGCGTGCTCGCGGGCATCCTGGCTGCGCTGTTCATCCTCACGCGTCGCGCGGACAAGGTCGTCTACACGCAGATCGAGGGTCGGCCCGGCGCTGTCGGACAGGTCCTCCGTGCGGCTCCGCGCTCGTGGCAGACCAGCGAGATGCCCGTCGCCGTGAACCCCAAGACCCAGGACGCGATCTACCGCGCCGTCGGTCGCGGGGGCGTCGCCCTCATCGCCGAGGGACCACGTTCGCGCACCTCACGCCTGCTCGAGGACGAGAAGCGCAAGGTCACCCGTATCCTCCCGAACGTCCCCATCACGGTCTTCCACGTCGGCCCCGACGCCGACTCCGTGCAGCTCCGTCAGCTCTCCGGTGCCCTCCGGAAGGTCAAGAAGTCCTTGACCAACCCAGAGGTGCTCGCCGTGAGCAACCGCCTGTCGTCGTTCGGCACCCAGCTCCCGATCCCGAAGGGCGTCGACCCGATGCGGGTCCGCCCGCAGCGCGCACGCTGATCACCTGACGTCGCGCAACGTCTCCCGCGCAACCGCAACGGCCGCCCTCTCCGGAGGGCGGCCGTTGTCGCGTTCCGATCGTCAGCGCGGATTCAGCGCACGCGGAGGAGCACCGTGCCGGCGACCTTGTCGTGGAAGCCGCGCTGGTCCGAGTCCCAGACGAGCGCCGGCACGACGACGCACAGGAGCACCGTCCGGACCACCGGACGCCACAGCCCGACCCAACCGCCGGTCAGTGGCATCAACCGCATGCCGCATAGGCGGTGACCGATGCTGCCACCGATCGTCGGGATGAACACGAGCTGCATGATCGCGAAGATGACGAGCGTCGCCGTGGCGTCGTAGGCGAAGAAGGCGACGGAGAGCACGACGGCGAGAGCCCAGTCGATCACGAGGGCGGTGATACGCCGACCGACCCGCGCGACCGAACGGACGCCGCTCTCGGGAAGTCCGAGCCGTTCGCCAGGGAAGGCACTGGGCGGAAGCTCACCGAAGGTCCGTGGATTCTGCGGGGTCTGGGGCACTGTGCCATTCTATTCGGGCGGGGATTCTCGTAACATCCACGAAACATGGGTGTCATGGCGGGGTAACCCCCTCCCCGTAGTCTCACAGGTGGCTGCGCTGTGCAGCCTCCCTGTACCAACCCCATTTGGAGCCATTCACATGTTCAGTGATTCTTCCGAAGTGCTCAAGTTCATCAAGGACACCGATGTCAAGTTCCTCGACATCCGCTTCACGGACCTTCCCGGCGTGCAGCAGCACTTCAACATCCCGGCCAGCACCGTCGACGAGGAGTTCTTCACCGTCGGCCAGCTCTTCGATGGCTCGTCCATCCGTGGCTTCGCCAACATCCACGAGTCCGACATGCAGCTGATCCCGGATGTCTCCACCGCCTACATCGACGCCTTCCGTGCCGAGCGCACGCTCATCATGGTGTTCGACATCTACAACCCCCGCAACGGCGAGATCTACTCGAAGGACCCGCGTCAGGTCGCCAAGAAGGCTGAGAAGTACCTCGCCTCGACCGGCATCGCCGACACCGCCTTCTTCGCCCCCGAAGCAGAGTTCTACATCTTCGACGACGTCCGCTACGAGGTGAACCAGCACTCGAGCTTCTACTCGGTGGACTCCGAAGAGGGAGCTTGGAACACCGGTCGCGCCGAAGAGGGCGGCAACCTCGGTAACAAGACGCCGTACAAGGGTGGCTACTTCCCCGTCAGCCCCGTCGACAAGCAGGCCGACCTCCGCGACGACATCAGCCTCAAGCTGATCGACGCCGGCCTCATCCTCGAGCGCGCTCACCACGAGGTGGGCACCGGCGGCCAGGCCGAGATCAACTACCGCTTCGACACCATGGTCGCCGCGGCGGACGACATCCTGAAGTTCAAGTACATCGTCAAGAACACGGCTGAGCTGTGGGGCAAGACCGCGACCTTCATGCCGAAGCCGCTCTTCGGCGACAACGGTTCGGGCATGCACACGCACCAGTCGCTCTGGAGCGACGGCAAGCCGCTCTTCTACGACGAGAACGGCTACGGCGGTCTCTCCGACCTCGCCCGCTGGTACATCGGTGGTCTGCTGAAGCACGCCCCCGCGGTCCTCGCCTTCACGAACCCGACGGTGAACTCCTACCACCGCCTCGTCCCCGGCTTCGAAGCTCCGGTCAACCTGGTCTACTCGGCCGGCAACCGCTCCGCGTCGATCCGTATCCCGATCACGGGCACGAACCCGAAGGCCAAGCGCATCGAGTTCCGCGCGCCCGACGCCTCCGGCAACCCGTACCTCGCGTTCGCCGCGCAGCTGATGGCGGGCCTCGACGGCATCAAGAACCGCATCGAGCCGCACGAGCCCGTCGACAAGGACCTCTACGAGCTTCCCCCCGAGGAGGCCAAGAACATCCCGCAGGTGCCCGCGTCGCTCGGTGCCGCGCTCGAGGCACTCGAGGCGGACCACGAGTTCCTCCTCGCCGGCAACGTCTTCACGCCGGAGCTCATCGAAACCTGGATCCAGTACAAGCGCGAGAACGAGATCAAGCCGCTGGCCCAGCGCCCGCACCCGTTCGAGTTCGAGCTGTACTACGGCGTCTGAGTCCCTTCAGCACCACGAACCGCCCCGTCATCCCTCCGGATGGCGGGGCGGTTCCGCGTGATCGGTGAGCCGGGCTCAGAGCCCGTAGAACCCGTGCTCGAAGACGGTGCGGGCCCGACGGGTGGCGGCGAGGTAGTCCTGTTCCAGGAGGCTCGCCGATCCGGTCGGGTACTCCAACAGCCGTGCGACGCCCTCGAGCTGCAGTCGGTCGCTGGGCAGCACGTCCTGGGTCTTGTTCAACCACAGGGTCATGGCCGAGCGGATCCGCGACGCCAGGATCCACGCGTCGCGCAGACGGTCGGCGGACTCCCGGTCGACGAAGTCCGCCTCCACCGCCGCGTCGAGCGCCCGCAGCGTCGACGTCGTCCGGAGTGCAGGCACATCCGCGCCATGCTCGAGCTGCAGCAGCTGCACGAACCACTCGACGTCGCTCAGTGATCCGCGTCCGAGTTTGAGGTGTCGGGTCGGATCGGCGCCCTGCGGCAGTCGTTCGTTCTCGACCCGCGCCTTGATCCGCTTCACCTCACGGACGGACTGCTCACTGATCTCCGCCGGGTAGCGGACGGTGTCCGCCACCTCGGTGAAGGCGGCGATGAGGTCGGGGTCGCCGACGACGCCGGCAGCCCGCAGGAGCGCCTGCGCCTCCCAGGTGAGCGACCAGCGCGCGTAGTAGTTCCGGTAGGAGTCGAGGGACCGCACGAGTGGCCCGTTCTTGCCCTCCGGGCGCAGGTCGAGGTCGAGGTCGAGCGGAAGTCGTGCGTCCTCGCTCAGCCGGTTGAGCTCGGCGGCGATCGCAGCCGCCTGCCGTTGCGCGAGCTGTGGCTCGACGTCCGGAAGCGCCCGGAACACGTAGAGGACGTCCAGGTCCGAGCCGAGGCCCAGCTCGGCTCCGCCGTACCGACCCATGGCGATGATGGCGAACTCGATGTCGGCTCCGAGCCCGCCGATGCGGCGGACGGCACCGAGGAGTCCGGCGAGCGTGGCCGTCGAGACGTCGGTGAGACCTGCGGCCAGCCCCTGGACGTCGAGCATGCCGACCGTGGAGGACATCGCGAGGCGCAGGACCTCGCGGCGCCGTACCGCCCGGATGGCTGCGGCCGCGGAGTCGGGAGAGTCGTGTCGTCGGAGGATCGCAGCGATCTCCTCGCCGAGCGCTGCCGACGACCGGGGGCGGAGGTCCTCATCGCCGGCGAGCCAGGCAGCGGACTCCGGGATCCGGTCCATGAGCTCGCCGATGAACCGCGAGCCGGACAGCACGCGGGTGAGGCGCTCGGCCGCACCCGAGGAGTCGCGCAGCATCCGGAGGAACCAGTGCGACTCGCCGAGCGCTTCGCTGAGTCGTCGGAACGCGAGCAGGCCGTAGTCGGGGTCGGCGCCGTCCGCGAACCACCCCAGCATGACGGGGAGGAGGTGCCGTTGGATGTTCGCGCGACGGGACACCCCGGCGGTGAGCGCTCCGATGTGGGCCAGCGCACCGCGGGGGTCGACGAAGCCGATCGCCGCGAGTCGGGCCTCAGCCTGCCCGCTGGTCAGACTCAGTCCGCTCTCGGGCAGGGCGGCGACCGCCGAGAGCAACGGACGGTAGAAGAGGCGCTCGTGCAGTTGCCGGACGCCGTGCTTCGTCGTCTCCCACCGGGAGACGAGCGCCTGGGCGGTCGTCGCGAGCGTACTCGAGCGGGCGAGCGACCGGAGCGACGGCTCGTCGCGCGGCATCATGTGGGTGCGTTGCAGTCGCGTCAGCTGGAGTCGGTGTTCGAGGACGCGGAGCAGGCGGTAGTCGTGCGCGAACTCCTGCGCCTCGGCGCGACCGATGTATCCGGCCGTGGCGAGGCCGTCGAGCGCGGCGAGGGTGCCCCGCTGGTGGACGGAGTCGTCGAGCTGGCCGTGCACCAGCTGCAGGAGCTGGACGGTGAATTCGATGTCGCGGAGGCCGCCCGGGCCGAGCTTCAACTGATAGTGGACGTCCTCCGCGGGGATGTTCTCGGTGACCCGCTCCCGCATGCGCTGGACCGACTCCACGAAGCCCTCGCGGGACGCACTCCCCCACACCTTCGGCTGCACCGCCTCGATGTATCGCGCCCCGAGCTCCTGATCGCCGGCGAGAGCCCTGGCCTTGAGGAGGGCCTGGAACTCCCAGCTCTTCGCCCACCGGTCGTAGTAGACCAGGTGTGACTCGAGGGTGCGCACCAGGGCGCCCGCCTTTCCCTCCGGGCGCAGGTTCGGGTCGACCTCCCAGAGGCTCGGCTCGAGACCGGCCTGGCCGAGGCCCCGCATGGTGAGGACGGCGAGTCGGGTGGCGATCTCGACGGCGCGACCGTTGTCGAGGCCGCCCGCGTCATCCCCCGAGCCCTCACCGACGAAGATGACATCAACGTCCGAGACGTAGTTCAGCTCTCGCGCGCCGGCCTTGCCCATACCGATGATGGCGAACCGCGTCGCCGCGACCTCCTCGCGCGGATAGACGCCGGGACCGCGTGAGCCGCTCGTCTGCGTCCTGGCGACCGCGATCGACGCCTCCAAGGCGCCGGCAGCGAGATCGGAGAGGGCGCTCGCAACGCGGTCGAGGACGACGATGGGATCGGGTGCGCAGAGGTCGAAGAGCGCGACCTCCGCGAGCAGACGACGGTAGACGACGCGGATCGCGTCCCAGGCCGGTTCCTCGACGACCTCGGCGAAGCCGTCCACGGCACCGACGCTCGCGAGTAGCTCGTCGCGGGCTTCGTCGAGGGTGGGGACCCTCGTGACCGGCAACTCGAAGACCGACAACTGGTCGGGGTGGCGCAGGAAGAAGTCGATGAACCCCTGCGATGCCCCCAACAGCCGGAACAAGCGTTCGGTCGACGCCTGGTCGGCGAGGAGCGCGGCGAGCTCGTCGGGCGACTTCCGGCCGATCATGAGCACACCGACGAGCGCTGCGTCCGGATCCGCCGCGACGGCGAACGACGGCGTGATGACCGCCGGGTCGACCGGGACGAGCGCCGCGAGTTCCTGCAACCGATCCCGGGCCTCACCGAGACCGGTGAAGCCGAGCCTCGCGAGGGTGCTGAGTGAGATGTTCTCCCGGACCATACGAGCCACCGGCCCCCTCGGTTAGAGCATCTCCAGGTTGCTGGCCAACTCGAACGGGGTCACCTGGGCGCGGTACTCCTGCCACTCCTGGCGCTTGTTCAGCAGGACGTAGTTGAAGACCTGCTCACCGAGCGTCTCCGCGACGAGTTCTGATCCCTCCATGAGGCTCACGGCACGATCGAGGCTGGCGGGCAGGGCGTTGTACCCGAGGGCACGACGCTCCGTGTCGGAGAGGGTCCAGACGTTGTCCTCGGCCTCGGGTGGGAGTTCGTAGCCCTCCTCGATGCCCTTGAGGCCGGCCGCGAGCATGAGCGAGAACGCGAGGTACGGGTTGGCCGCCGAATCGATGGCACGGTACTCGACCCGGGCGCTCTGGCCCTTGTTGGGCTTGTAGAGCGGGACCCGGACGAGCGCCGAACGGTTGTTGTGACCCCAGCAGACGAAGCTCGGCGCCTCGGAGAGCTTGTTCGGCCCGACGCCACCCCACAGTCGCTTGTAGGAGTTCACGAACTGGTTGGTGACCGCGGTGATCTCCGGAGCGTGCGTGAGGAGCCCGGCGATGAACTGCCGACCCGTCTTCGAGAGCTGGTACTGCGCACCGGCCTCGTAGAACGCGTTGGAATCGCCTTCGAACAGCGACATGTGCGTGTGCATGCCGCTCCCCGGCTGGTGGACGAGGGGCTTCGGCATGAAGGTCGCGTAGACGCCCTGCTCGATCGCCACCTCCTTCACGACGGTGCGGAAGGTCATGATGTTGTCCGCCGTGGTGAGGGCGTCCGCGTACCGGAGGTCGATCTCGTTCTGACCCGGCCCGGCCTCATGGTGGCTGAACTCGACGGAGATGCCCAGGTCTTCCAGCATCCGGACGGAGCGACGACGGAAGTCGTGCGCGGTCCCGCCGGGGACGTTGTCGAAGTAGCCGGCGGAGTCCACGGGCTCCGGGCCGTCGACGCCGTACTGCGAGGACTTCAGGAGGTAGAACTCGATCTCGGGGTGCGTGTAGAAGGTGAACCCCATGTCGGCCGCCTTGGCCAGGGTGCGCTTCAGGACGTTCCGCGGGTCGGCCACGGCCGGCTGGCCGTCGGGCGTCGTGATGTCGCAGAACATGCGCGCGGTCGGGTCGATCTCGCCGCGCCACGGGAGGATCTGGAACGTCGTCGGGTCCGGGTGCGCCAGCAGGTCCGACTCGTAGGAACGGCTGAGCCCCTCGATCGCGGAGCCGTCGAAACCGAGGCCCTCGGAGAAGGCGCCTTCGACCTCGGCCGGCGCGATCGCGACGGACTTGAGGGTGCCGACGACGTCGGTGAACCACAGCCGGACGAACTTGACGCCCCGCTCCTCGATCGTGCGGAGAACGAAGTCGCGCTGCTTATCCATCTGCCCCTCTTCCTTCGGCCGGCGGCCCGTGTCTAGGCTACTGGCTCCGTCCGTCTTCGTGCTCATCAGCACGCCAGGCGGAGGCGTTCGACAGGTCCGTCACCACCAGGCGAGCACGTAGACCGCCGTCCACAGCGCGGTCGCCGCCCAGAGCGTGGAGATCGCCGCGATCCGGACCCGTGAACCGCGGTGCGCCCCCTCCCAGACCGGTACGAGGCCGAGGCAACTGACGAGGAGCGCGATCGACAGCCATGGCAGGGCCGCGGGGACGCCGATCAGGCCGACCGCCGGGTTCGTCAGGCCGTCCCGCAGGAGCAGGGCCGCCGCGCCCACGGCCCAACTCGCGCCGAACACCGGCGCGATCCCCAGGCGGAGACCGTCCTGCACCGGTTCGCGCCGGAGTGCCTGGGCGAGCAGTCGGTAGGCCCAGGCGATGGACCATCCGATCGCGACCAGGGCGAACAGCATCGGGAGCGCCAGGACGAGCCACGGTCCGCCGCGACCGGTCGTGTCCGTCACCCACCTGGCGCTCGGGGACACGGCTGCTGCGTCGATGACGGGGATCGCGGCGTCGTCACCGGCACACAGTGCCGCTCGGTAGCTCGACGGTTCACTCAGCCAGGAGCGGACCGCCACCGACGCACAGGAGCTGTTCGCCGTGGGGATCGCGCCGGAGCCGGGGAAGACCGCGGCGATGGCGGAGGCCGACCAGGTGCTCGGCGGGGACGCCCAGGCGGCGTCCTGTTCGGGCGCACTGACGACGAGGAGCGGGCGGTCGAGCGGTGATGGCGCGGGGCTCGCCGCCACGCCGAACGCGGTGCAGGCCGCCGCGGCGACGTCCTCGAGGAGGGTCGTCGTCGGAGTCCCGGGATCGGTCCGTTCGGCAGCTCCCGGCCAGGCGGCCGTCGAACACCCGAGCACGCGCCCGAGCACGCCGCCCTGCGAGAGGTCGTCGACCGCCGCCGCGGCCAGCGGGTCGAGCGCGGCACGGTGCCCGTCCGCGACGGTCTCCAGCAGCACGGGCAGCGCCGCCTGGGTCGTCGGGTCGGACAGGGCGTGCGAGACGAGCGTGAGCAGTGCGTCGCCACCGATCGTCGTCGGCCGAGCACCGGTCGTGCGGTGCGGGCTGGCGGTGAGCGCCTCGCTCGCCGCCGTCAGCCGCGCAGCCGACCAGGAGGTGTCGAGGATGGGCGCCGAGGCGGTCGCCGGTCCCGCATCGCTCGTCTCGGTCTCGTCGGGGCTCGACGGAGTCGGTGCGCGGTCGTCGCCCCGCGCGCGGATCACGGAGAGCGCCGCCTCGAGCCCTCCGGAGGACACGATCCTCGGTGCGCCCAGATCGGGTCCGTCGAGGACGACCCCCTCGACGCCCTCCGGGTCGACGCCCGCCGCGGTGAGCGCGACACCGGCCGAGGAGCCGACCGCCAGCACCGTCCAGCGGGCATAGCCGAGTTCCTGACGGAGGTCCCGCAGGTCCGCAGCCGCAGCCTGCACCCCGAAGTCGCCCGCCGAGAAGCCGTCCTCCTGCCAGCCCTCCGCGCAGCTCGTGAAGGCGGCTGCGACGGCGGTGACCCGTTCCTCGCGGCTCCCCTCGGTACCGAGCGCCGACCGGAACGCCTCGGCCGCCGGATCGCATGCCAGCGTCGGGGCCGCATCCGCTCCGCCCCGCCGTTCGACGAGGACCACGTCTCGGTCGGCCGCCAGTCCACGCTCGACCGTCAGCGCGGCGACGTCGAGTTCGGAGAGCGGCGTGTCTCCGGCGAGGTAGACGAGGGGCGCCCGGCCGGTGTCGAGGGTGGCGGGTACCACCACGTACGGGAGCGTCGCCTGGGCCGAATCGGGCACCTCACGCGAGATCGGGACGCTCAGCTCACCGCAGCGGGAACCGCCCGGCACCTCGACCACGCACTCGGCTGCGCGGACCTCGGCGCGAGCCGTCGGCACGGCGACCGCGGGGATGGCCGGCAGCAGGACGACGACGGCTGCCACGAGGACCGCGACCACCCTCCAGGGCACACCACGTGACGTCCACGGACGGTCGATCCTGTGCATGTTCCCCCCGCTCGAGCTTCATCGCTCGGCCCATCCTGGCGGAACCCACCGCAGCTCCGGAAGAGGGAAGACCCGCACGCCGCTCGCGACGCGAGCCGGGGGCTCAGTCGTCGGCGGCTTCCTCGGCGTCCCACTTCGCGCTGTTCGCGCGCAGACGCTCGAGTGCGTGCGAGGCCTCCGCGGCCGTCTCGAAGGGGCCGACGCGGTCGACGACGCTCGACTCGAATCCGAACTCGACCTGACCGGTCTTCGTGTTGTACCAGTACTGCTCGGACGGTTCTTTGGCCACGGCGCTGCTCCCCTGCTCGGTTAGGCTCGATCCTATGCCTTTCGACTCCGCAGGTCACCTGATCCCCGGCCTCGTCGGCCGTCCGCGAACGGTGCCGGCGGTGATCGCCAGACCGGAGTACGTCGGTCGCGCGGCTCCGGCCCCTGACGACCGCGGCGACCTCTACACGCCCGAGGAGATCGAGCGGATCCGCGTCGCCGGGACCATCGCGGCCGACGCGATCCAGGCGGTCGGAGCGGCGGTCCGCCCCGGGGTCACGACCGACGAACTGGACGCCATCGGACACGCCTTCGTCGTCGGCGCGGGCGCGTACCCGTCGACACTCGGCTACCGCGGGTACCCGAAGTCCATCTGCAGCTCCGTCAACGAGGTGATCTGCCACGGCATCCCGGACGACACCGCGCTGCGTGACGGCGACCTGATCAACATCGACATCACGGCCTACCTCGACGGCGTCCACGGTGACAGCAACGTCACCTTCCTCGTCGGCGACGCCGCCGAGGAGACGCGCCTCCTCGTGGAGCGCACGAGGGAGGCGCTCAACCGCGGGATCAAAGCGGTCGCACCCGGCCGCCAGATCAACGTGATCGGGCGGGCGATCGAGTACTACGCCAAGCGGTTCGGCTACGGCGTCGTGCGCGACTTCACCGGCCACGGGGTCGGCAGGTCGTTCCACTCGGGGCTCATCGTGCCCCACTACGACGCGGCGCCGCAGTACGACACCGTCATGGAGGTCGGTATGGTCTTCACGATCGAACCGATGCTCACCATCGGCGCGCAGGAGTGGGAGCAGTGGGACGACGATTGGACGGTCACGACGCGCGACCGGTCCCTCACGGCCCAGTTCGAACACACCCTCGTCGTGACCGAACGTGGTGCCGAGGTCCTCACGCTCCCGAGCGGGATCGACACCACTCCAGCGCCCCGAGCGCTCTAGGCTGGACGACATGACGAATGCAGCTCCCCGGTCCGCCGTCGGCATCGATATCGGAGGGACCGGCATCAAGGGCGCGGTCGTCGATCTCACGACGGGTGCGCTCCTCACCGATCGGGTGAAGATCCCGACCCCGAAGGGCGGGGAGCCGAAGGACATCGTCGTGACCGTCCGCGAGGTGCTCGAGCAGCTCTCACCCGCCTCCGACGGGCTGCCGCTCGGCGTGTGCTTCCCGGCGATCGTGCGCAATGGGCGGACGATGTCCGCCGCGAACGTCTCCGACGCCTGGATCGGTCTCGAGGCCGAGGAGCTGTTCGAGCAGGGGCTCGGCCGGGAGATCACCTTCGTGAACGACGCGGACGCCGCCGGATACGCGGAGACCGAGTTCGGAGCGGCGAAAGGCGCGTCCGGACTCACGATCCTGACCACGCTCGGCACCGGTATCGGCACGGCGCTCATCTACAACCGCACGCTGATCCCCAATGCGGAACTCGGCCACCTGGAGATCGACGGCAAGGATGCGGAGACCCGTGCCTCCTACGCCGTCAAGGAGCGCGAGGACCTCAGCTGGGAGAAGTGGGCCAAGCGCCTGCAGAAGTACTACGAGCGCCTCGAGTTCTACTTCTCGCCCGACCAGTTCGTCGTCGGTGGCGGGGTGTCCAAGCACGCCGACCACTTCCTGCCGCTGCTCAAGCTCGACACCCCCATCATCCCGGCCGTGCACCGCAACAACGCGGGCATCCTCGGCGCGGCCTCACTCGCCGCCGGCCCCGCGGAACGCATCGCCTGAGCGCGGCGGTCGCGCTGCGGCGATGTCGTCGCAGCGTGGGCGAGTCGTCGTAGCACGACGGAACCGTGGCCGTGCCAGGGGGGGGTGTGAACGGGTCGACCGGTACGCCGGGTTCTGTCCCACGCTCTCGCGTTTGGACGGCCATCTCTCTCGGGACGACGTTGCCGCCGCCCTCTAGCGGTCTACCCGGGAACTTGGCGAGCAGCCTCAGCGTTCCCTGTTGACCTTGCTCCGGACGAGGTTTACCGAGCCGGCCGGGTCACCCCGGTCGCTGGTGGGCTCTTACCCCACCGTTTCACCCTGACCGTGGTCGCCCACGGCGGTCTGTTCTCTGTGGCACTGTCTCGCGGGTCACCCCGGGTGGGTGTTACCCACCGCCCTGCTCTGTGGAGCCCGGACGTTCCTCGGCACCGTGACCCGGAGGCCGCGGTGACGCGACCGTCTAGCCGGCCCGTTCACGAAGACGAGTCTACCGGCCCACGGCCGGCACGATGGACCGGCGTGCTGCTCGGCCGGACCCGACGGGTCAGATGAGGCCGGACTCGTCCGTCCGCACGACGATCGCGGCGCATTCCGGGCACTGCACGACGTCCTCGGACGGAGCAGCGCGGACGGCCTGCAGGTCGTTGCCGGTGAGGGACATCTTGCAGGCGCCGCAGGTGCCGGCACGGAAGAGGGCCGCGCCGATGCCGCCGCGGGCACGACGCTGGTCGTAGAGCGCGAGGAGATCGGCGGGGATGCCCGGGGCGAGCGACTCGCGGTCGGCGGTGAGGCGCGCCCGTTCCGCTTCGAGTTCGACGAGCTGCGCGTCGCGCTTGGCGACGACCTCGTCGAGGAGCTCCTGGAGTCCGGCGCGCTCGGCGTCGACCTGGGCGACGGCTTCATCGGCCGTCTCGACCCGTTCCATGACGTTCAGCTGGATCTCTTCGAGGTTGTTCTGCCGGTTCTGCAAGGAGGCGATCTCGCTCTGCAGGGCCTCGACGTCCTTGACGGAGGTCGACGACTGGAGGCGGTCGGCGTCGCGCTTCAGGCGGGCCGCGACGACGGCGACGTCGGACTCGATGCGTCCGAGCTCGGTCTGCGCGTCGTCGCGCACCCCGACACGCTCCAGCCGACGGAGCCGGACGGTCTCGATCTCGGCCTGCAGCTGCGCGATCCGGGCGACCTCGGGGAGGTTCGACGCACGGTGGGCGGTGCGCTGCACGCCGGTGTCGATGCTTTGCAGGGTGAGCAACGTCTTCTGGTCTGCTGGGCTGGCTTTCACGTCTGTTCCAAACTCTCGACTCATCACCCTACCGGCCGCGTCGCCTCCTGGGTGACGACGAAATCCCACGGGTCGGTGCGCTGTCCGCTGACCCGGATGTCGAGCTCCGGGAGCTCCCGGCGCAGCGCGACGGCCGCGACCTCCAGCCAGAGTGACTCGCTCGCCCAGTGCGAGACGTCGATGAGCGCGGGCCCGCCGGCGAGGATCGCCTGCTCCCGGGCCTCGGACGCCGGGTGGTGGCGCAGATCCGCGGTGACGTACAGGTCGGCTCCTCGGACGGTGTCGTGGGAGAGCAGCGAGTCGCCCGCTCCCCCGCAGACCGCGATCCGCCGGACCGGCTGGTCGACGTCGCCGGCCACGCGCACGCCGGTGGCCGTCGCAGGAAGCACCTCGGCGAGGCGCCGGGCGATCCGCCCGAGGGTGGTCGGTTCGGCCAGGTCGCCCACGCGGCCGAGGCCGGTCACCCCGTCGGGCGATGGGACGATCGGGACGGCGTCCACGAGGCCGAGGCGGTGCGCGAGCACGTCGGAGGTACCATCGACCACCACGTCCGCATTCGTGTGGGCGGCGATGAGGGCCGCATCACCGCGGATGAGCCGTGTGATGAGCGCGCCCTTGTAGCGGTCGCCCGCCACCGTCGTGACGCCACGCATGAGCAGCGGGTGGTGTACCAGCAGGAGCCCGCCGGGCTCCTGGAGCAGCTCGTCGACCGTGGCACCCACGGCGTCGACCGCCAGCAGGACCCGCGCGACCGGCTGATCCGGGTCGCCGACCACGAGGCCGGGCGCATCCCAGTCCGACGCTCCGGACAGCGGCCACAGCCGCTCGACGACGGCATTGACCTCACGGAGTGTTCTCGTCACCCCGCAAGCCTACCGACGATGGACGATCAGCCGGTGGCGGGCACCGACGGTCAGTGCCGCACGATGAGCAGGACGGCGAGGGTCACCATCACCACGGCGATGGCGGCGTCGAGCACCCGCCAGGCGACCGGCTTCGCGAAGAGGCCCTTCAGCAGACGTGCGCCGAAGCCGAGTGCGGTGAACCACACCACGCTCCCGAGCACGGCGCCGGCCGCGAACCACCACCGGCCCGATTCGCCGTGCGTGTTCGCGATCGACCCGAGCAGGAGCACCGTGTCGAGGTACACGTGGGGGTTGAGCCAGGTGAGGCCGACCACCGTGAGCACGGCCGCCCGGAGCGAGGTCTTCGTCCCCGGCCCGTCGGCCGTGAGACCACTCGGTGAGATGGCCCGGCGGGCGGCGAGCAGCCCGTACGCGACGAGGAAGGCGGCACCGGCCCAACGGAGGATGTCGAGCACGAGGGGGAAACGCTCGATCACGAACCCGATCCCGCTGACGCCGGCCACGATCAGGACCGCGTCCGACAGGGCGCAGACGAGGACGACCGGGAGGACGTGCTCGCGGCGGATGCCCTGGCGGAGCACGAACGCGTTCTGCGCACCGATGGCGACGATCAGCGAGAGGCCCAGCCCGAAACCGGCGAGGATGTCCTGGATGGCGGAGGTCATGAGGCGACGGTAAGCCACCAAGGAACATGAGACCAGTTCATGTTTCTCATGGACCATGAGAAACTCTGATGATGGACCTCCAGTTCGATCAGCTCCGTGCCTTCCTCGCCGCCGTCGACCGAGGCTCGTTCGACGCGGCGGCCCGCGAGCTCTCGGTGACCCCGTCGGCCATCAGTCTGCGGATCAAGGCGCTCGAGCAGCACGTCGGCCGGGTCCTGCTCCTCCGGACGCGACCCATCACGACCACCGCATCCGGCGAGACCATCCTCCGCCTCGCGCGAGCGGTGCGACTCCTCGAGCGCGACGCCTCGAGGGAGCTGCACCCGGACGGGGCGTCCGGCGGCGCCGCTCCCTCAGCCATCCCGATCGTCGTCAACGCCGACTCGCTCGCCACCTGGCTCCTCCCGGTGCTGGCCGAGCTGGCCGCCACGGAACCGGTCGCCTTCGACCTCTCCCGCGAGGACCAGGACCACTCCACGGCCCTCCTGCGAGACGGGACCGCGATGGCGGCGGTCACCTCGAGTTCGGAAGCGGTCCAAGGCTGCACCGTCCAATCGCTCGGCCGGATGCGGTACCGACCCGTGGCGTCGCCGCACTTCGCAGCACGGTGGTTCGCCGACGGGGTGACGGCAGCCGCCCTGGCCGATGCTCCGGTGGTCGTGTTCGACCGGAAGGACGACCTCCAGGACGCCTACCTCCGTCGTCGCGGTGTCGACCCGGCCGGCCCGCCCCGACACCATGTCCCGGCGTCGGCGGACTTCGCGACCGCCGTCCTCCTCGGCCTCGGCTGGGGCATGCTCCCCGATGCGCAAGGGGCGGCACCGGCCGCGGCGGGCGACCTCGTGGCCCTCGACGACGACGGCGTGCTCGACGTGCCGCTGTACTGGCAGCAGTGGCGACTGGACTCGCCGCTCCTCCAGACCGTCGCGTCGGCGGTCATCGCCGGCGCTCGCGACGCACTCCTCTGAACGCCAGCCGAGAGCTCGCGAGCAAGGTGCGCGAGCCGGGCGCGACGGTGCGAGGATGGAGCAATGGATATCGCGTACACAGCAGTTGCCCATGCCACCGGAGGCGGACGAGACGGACACGTCCGCAGTGAGGACGACCTCCTCGACTTCGACACCCGGCCCCCCAAGGAACTCGGTGGGAGTGGCGAGGGCACCAACCCCGAACAGCTCTTCGCCGCCGGCTACGCCGCGTGCTTCCTGAGTGCCCTGCACTCCGTCGCACGGAGCTCCAAGCTCGACACCACCGACGCGGCGGTCTCCGCCAGCGTGGGCATCGGATCGAACGGCGAGGGCGGATTCGGCCTCGCGGTCGAACTCGACGTCTACGTGCCCAACGTCTCCCACGACGAGGCACAGCAGCTGGCCGACCAGGCGCACCAGGTGTGCCCGTACTCGAACGCCACGCGCGGCAACATCGAGGTCACCGTCTCCATCGTCGACTGACGTCGCACCGCTCACGCAAGCCCTGTCGATCGTCGTGCCCGCTGGCTAGGCTGGCGGGCACGACGATCGAGAGGAACACACCGTGTCGGATTTCGGAGCAGTCGAAGGCATTCGCGACGAGGGCGCGGCGGCGATGCTGCCGGGTCTCCCCGATGACGCGGTGGAGGACGAGCTCTTGGAAGACGAGGCACCGGAACCGACGGCTGCCGACGACAGCGCCACTGCGGACTGAATCGCCGTCTCCTCGCCGCTCCGGTGGGACACCCCACCGTCGATCGTCAGCGCACCATGGCCGCGGCGATCACGCCGACGATACCGAGCTGCATGACGAGCACGAGGCCGACGGTGAGGAACAGGGTGCTCCAGAGCACGATGTTCCCGAGCAGCACGCCCACGAAGGCGGCGACGCGACCTCGAGGTCGGTCCACCGGACGCGCCACGGCCACCCGTTCGGCGCGGGCGATGCGCGGCGTGGACATCGTGAAGGTGATCGGGCTGGTGTCCAGGTGCGTGGTCATGGATCCAGTGTCCGTCGCGACCACCATGGTCGGCATCGGACGATGAGACGATCATCGCGGCTGCGGAGTCATCCTCTGAGCTGACGCTCGTCCGCACCTGGGACCAGGCGCCCTCCCCCGGTCGGCGTGCCTGCGGGGACGCTCAGCTCACGAGGCCGTCAAACGGATCCCCCACGACAGCGACCACTGCTCATCGGGTTCCAGCCACCGCAGACCGGTCCCGCTGTTCAAGGCGTCCGCCGGGGCCGTCATCGGCTCGATCGCGATCGCCTGCACGGGTCCCTCCGGCGTCGGGAAGTCGCTCGGGGTGTAGACCTGGACGAACCGGAAGTCGTCGTCCGCCCAGAGCTCGACACCATCGCCGTCCGGAGCGGTGAGCCGATGCCTGACGCCTCCGTCGATCGGGCGGACGTCGCCGAGCCCGACATCGATCGCGAGGTCACCCACGCGGATGCCGGAGCGCAGATCGTGGTCCGTGCCGTCCACGGGGCGAGTGGCGACCGGGATACGCTGCTCGTCGGTCTCGAACCAGGAGTCGGCGGCGATCGTGACGGTGAGATCCGCCGTCGAGACGCCCCCGAGCGCGAGATACGGGTGCGCGCCGACGGCGACCGGCGCCGGTCGCGTCGACCGGTTCACGATCGTATGGGTGACCCGGAGGCCGTCATCGACGAGGGCGTAGGCCACCGAGGTGTCGAGGTGGAACGGATAGCCGTGCTGCGGGAACACCGAAGCCGTCAGCGTGACGCCGCCGTCCGTGCGTTCCCCCTCTCGATAGCCGGTGTTGCGGAGCAGACCGTGCGAGGCGTTCCCCGTGGCAGCCTCGGTGACGTCGAGCTGCTGCGGCTCACCGTCGAGCGTCCACCTCGCGTCCCGCACCCGGTTCGGCCAGGGCACGAGGATCAGGCCGCAGCCCTTCGGCGCGACGACGTCCTCGCCGAAGGATTGGACGAGCGAGCGCCCGCCGACGGAGAGCTCGCGCAGTCCGGCGGCGAGCTCGGTGACGGTCGCCCGGACCTCACCGTGCGGACCGAGGTGGCTGAGGCGGTACTGGATTCCGGAGACAGGCGACATGTCGTCAGCCTACGACGGCTGCCCTCCAGGCGGCGTGGAACCCGCGCGCTGGGTCCACTGCTCGATCGCGGCGGCGATACGGAGGAGGCCGCGCTCGAGTTCCACGAACCCGGAGCTCAACGGGGCGAGTCCGATGCGGAGCCCGTCCGGGTGCCGGAAGTCGGGGATGACGCCCACCTCCCACAGCTCCGGCGTGATCTCACGGAACGACGGATGCCCGAGGGTCACATGCCCGCCGCGGCGCTCCGGCTCCCGCGGGGTCATCACCCGGACGCCGAAGGCCGCGAGGTGCTCGTCGACCCACGAGATGGCGAAGGCGGTGAGCGCAAGCGACTTCTCGCGGATCGCCGGGACACCCGCGGTCGCGATGAGCGAGAGGGTGTCCTCGAGGGGCAGCATTCCCACGATCGGCGGGGTGCCGCTGAGGAACCGGCGCATCCCCTCCGCCGGCCGGTACGTGTCCGCCATCGCGAACACGTCGGAGGCCCCCATCCAACCCTGGACGGGCTGCAGGAGCCGACCCTGATGCCGCCTCGCGACGTAGGCGTACGCCGGAGCGCCGGGACCGCCGCCGAGGTACTTGTAGGAGCATCCGACCGCGAGGTCGACGCCCCAGGCGTCCAGCTCGACCGGGACCGCGCCGGCGGAGTGGCAGAGGTCCCAGAGCACGAGGGCGCCGGCATCATGGGCGACGGCGGTCAACGCCGCGACGTCGAGGAGGGCTCCCGACCGGTAGTCGACCTGGCTCAACACCACGAGGGCCGTCCGTCCGTCGACGACCTCCCGCAGCTGGTCCACCGTGACGCCGTGGACCGGGTCGGCGTCGATCCACCGCACGCGGAGACCACGCTCGGCTGCGATCCCCTCGACCACGAAGCGATCCGTCGGGAAGTTCCCCACATCGATGACGATGTCCTCGCGGACCGGTGCCGTCGTTCCGTCGGCGGTGCTCGTGTCGACCGCGGCGCGGATCAGTTTGTACAGGAGCACGGTGGTCGAATCGGCGACGACGGTCTGCCCGCCGGCCGCCCCGAGCACGACGGCTCCGAGACGGTCGCCCAGGGTCAGCGGCATCGCGAACCACCGGTCGCCCCAGGAGCGGATGAGCCTCGTTCCCCACTCCTCGGTGATGAACGACTGCAGGCGGTCCGCGGTGGCCCGGAGTGGGCGCCCCAGCGAGTTCCCGTCGAAGTACGCGGAGACCCCGGTCGCCGGCAGGAAGGCCGCGAGATGCTCGGCGAGCGGATCGTCCGCGTCGAGCGCGAGCGCATCCGGACGGGCGGGCGTGACAGGGAGGGTGGCGCTCATGGTGCGACGCTAACCGGCCCCGATGAGCGCCGCAAGGAGGTGCACACCGCTCGGCTTGCTAGCGTTGCCGCATGCCAACGCTCCTGCACCTCGACTCGTCCGCCGATCTGGCCACCTCCCGATCCCGCCGCCTGTCGCAGGCGGTGGTCGACGCCTGGCGGGATGCCGATCCCACCGGTGTCGTCGTCCGACGGGACCTGCACCTGGACCCCGTCCCGCACCTCGCGGACGCGAGCCTGCACTGGTCCGCCGCCGATCGCGAGCCCGGCTCCAACCCGCCCGCCGAGGCGGAGGCGCTGCAACGCATCCTGCTCGACGAGCTCCTCGCCGCCGACATCGTCGTGATCGGGGCACCGCTCTACAACTTCTCGATCCCGTCGTCGCTCAAGGCCTGGATCGACCACATCCACGTCCCCGGCGTGACGTCGGCGGACACCGGTGCCCTGACCGGCAGGCCGGTCGTGATCACCACCAGTCGTGGCATCGCGTACGATGCCGGCACGCCCACGGAGGGGTGGGATCACGAGGTGCCGGCGCTCCGCACCCTGTTCGGTGGCGCGCTCGGCATGGAGGTCCACGTCATCACGACGAGCCTGACCCTGGCCGACCGCGAGCCCGGCCTCGCCGGGCAGCGCGACCGCAGTGCGCAGGAGCTCGACGAGGCCCTGCGCCTGGCGGCAGAGACCGGCACCCGACTGGCCGTCGCGACCGCCTGAGCCCTCGGTCGGTGCACCCGGCGCGGATCGGACCAGCCTGATTGTCGCTGTGCTCCGAACTCCTGTCGAACCACGACCAGGGAGTTGCACATGCGATCGAAGCATCAGACCGGCACCAACCGAACGGGACGACGCCTCGTCGTCCTCGCTGCGGCCCTCGCCGGCATCGTCTCGGCCGCGGTGTTCCTCGCCGTCGCAGAGCTCGCCGCGCTGTTGTTCGCCCGCGGCAGCAGCCCACTGCTGACCGTCGGCTCCTTCGTCATCGACATCGTCCCGCGCTGGGCGAAGGAGTTCGCGATCGAGGCGTTCGGGAGCAACGACAAGATCTTCCTGCTCGTCAGCCTCGGCGTCGCCGTCGTGATCGCGGCAGCGGTCGCCGGTGTCCTCCAGCAGGTCCGTCCGCCGCTCGGCGTCGTGATCCTTGTGGCGGCCGGCGTGTTCGCCGGAGCGACGACGGTGACCCGTGCCGGTGCGACGCCGCTCGCGGTGGTCCCGGTGATCCTCGGGCTCGCAGCCGGCGTCACCATCCTGATCCTGCTCGGCCGACGACTGCCGAACCGCCGTGCGGCTGGAGCCGAGGCCCGCGAACGTGACGGGTTCAACCGCCGTGGCTTCTTCCGTGTCGCCGGGATCGCCGCCGCCGGAGCGGTCGTCGTGGGAGTCGGTGCCCGGATCATCAACGTCACGACCTCGTCGATCACCGCGGTCCGCGACGCGCTCAAGCTCCCCGCTCCGAAGTCGACCGTGACCATCCCGGACGGCGCCGAAGTGGACGTGGACGGCATCAGCCCGCTCTTCACCCCGAACGACAAGTTCTACCGTGTCGACACCGCGCTCACCGTGCCGACCATCGACCCCGGTACCTGGTCGCTCACGATCGACGGCATGGTCGGCGAACAGGTCCAGATCTCGTTCGACGAGCTGCTGGCCATGGGGCTCGACGAATACGTCATCACCATGACCTGCGTCTCCAACGAGGTCGGCGGCAGTCTGCTCGGCAACGCGAAGTGGCTCGGTATCCCCGTGCGCGACGTGCTCAAGCGTGCGATGCCCGACTCGAAGGCCGACATGGTCCTCTCCACGAGCGTCGACGGCTTCACCGCGAGCACCCCGCTGGAGTCACTGACCGACCCGAACCTCGACGCGATCCTCGCCGTCGCGATGAACGGCGAACCCCTGCCCCTCGAGCACGGCTTCCCCGTCCGCATGGTCGTGCCGGGGCTGTACGGGTACGTCTCGGCGACCAAGTGGCTCACGAAGCTGACGGTGACGACGTTCGACAAGGACGAGGCCTACTGGACGCCCCGCGGCTACGACGCGAAGGCGCCGATCAAGCTCTCCTCGCGTATCGACACACCCCGCATCGACAAGCAGGTCACGCCGGGCCCCGCGAAGATCGCCGGTGTCGCCTGGGCGCAGACCGTCGGCGTCGCCAAGGTCGAGGTCAGCATCGACAACGGTGACTGGCAGAGCGTGAACCTCTCGACCGCCATCAACGACGACACCTGGGTGCAGTGGTGGATGGACTGGGAGGCGACCGCCGGGACGCACTACGTGGCCGTCCGCGCCACCGACAAGGCCGGGAACCTGCAGATCGAGGAGCAGGCGCCGATCGCGCCGAACGGTTCCTCCGGGTGGCAGCGGACGCTCGTCCGCGTCGGCTGAGCCGACCGGCCCGCGCGGTCAGCCGCGCGGGTCCACCGGCTGGAGCTCCGCGATCTTCGGTTCGCGACCGTCTCCGGAGGACCGCCCGGTCAACCGGCGTCCGATCCACGGCAGGACGTGCTCGCGGTAGTAGGCGGCCGTTCGGCGCTGGCGTGGGCCGGGCGGCGCCGCCGCGACGTCGTCGATCCCCCACTCCTCGGGCACCGGCACCCCGAGGGCCGTGAGGACGTTGCTCGCCACGCGGGCGTGGCCGAGCGCGTTGAGGTGCAGCCGGTCCACGGACCAGTAGCGGAGATCGCCCAGCGGCTCGTCGGCCCAGTTGTCGACGAAGGTGACGCCGTCGCGCGGGTACCGGACGCGGACCGCTCGGGCGAGTTGCTCGCCGCGGCGCGCGAGGAGCGAGCCCATCGGGATGTGCGCGGACGGGTTCGCACCGCTCAGCAGGAGGACGTGCGCTCCCCCGCTGCGCAGCCGTTCGACCGCACCGTCGAGTCGATCGGCGACGCCGTCGATCGACACCCGTGGGCGCATGATGTCGTTCCCGCCGCCGTTGAAGCTGACGAGGTCCGGCCCCATCCCGATGGCCCGATCGAGCTGCTCGTCGAGGATCGGGATGAGCTTGCGGCCCCGGATGGCCAGGTTCGCGTACGCGACCGGCTCGGTGCTCGAACGGGCGAGCCCGAGTGCCACGAAATCGGCCCATCCGCGCAACGAGCCGTCGTCGCGGACGTCGCCGTACCCCTCGCTGAAACTGTCGCCGATGGCCACGTACCGCCTGAACCCGTGCTGCGTCATACCTGCACCCTACGCGCGACCGGGCGTGGTCTCGGACGGGTCGTCCGGGCCGGACGTCCGCCCCTCAGGCGGGCCTGGTCTCGCCGTCCGCGGCAGGCCGCCATCCGAGCGCCGGCCCGAGGGCGCCGGCGATGTCGGTGAGCAACTGGGTGTAGTCGTCGGGTTCGAGGGTGAACGGCAACGCGAACGCGACCTCGTCCACCTCCTGGAACCCGGCGTGCTCGTGCAGTCGCTCCGCGATCTCGGCGCTCGTCCCCAGCAAGTCCTCGGCGAACAGCATGCGGCGCGGACCGTGCGCGACGCCGACGCGGTGCCGCCTCGACTCGACGTAGTCGCGGTAGCGGCTGCGTTGCGCGGACGTGGCGGAATCGGTCGGCATGACCACGAGGCCCTGCGACACGCGGGCCCGCGCGCCGTCGGGATGCCGCTCGCGGAACAGCCTGACCTGCGCGGCCTGGTTCGCGGCGAAGTCGGTCGTGCCGTCCTCAGCGGCGATGACACTGCTGGTGAGGAGGTTGAAGCCGTGTTCCCCGGCCCACCCGGCCGAGCGGAGGCTGCCGGCGCCGTACCAGAGCCGCTCGGCGAGGCCGGCCGCGTGTGGCTCGACGCGCGAGGAGTAGTCCTCCTGGCCCTCACGACCGGCGGTGTCACTCACGACGTCCCCTCGGATGAACGACCGCAGCCGCAGGACGCGGTCGTACCCGAGGTCCTCCTGCCCGAGGGTGGTGGGATAGAGGGCGTCCTTGAACGCGTCGAACCGCATCGGCTCACCCGTGCTGAAGCCCGGCAGCAGGCGGCCGCCGGCCAGCACGTCGACCGTGCCGAGGTCCTCGGCCAATCGGAAGGGGTTCTCGGCACCCAGTGGGGTCACCGCCGTCCCGAGCGCGATGCGCGTGGTGCGCTGGCTGGCCGCGGCGAGGACGGCGACCGGGGACGAGATGCCGAACTGCAGGTGGCGGTGACGCAACCAGGCGCTGTCGAATCCGAGGTGCTCGCCGAGCTCGATCAGTCGCAGCGTCGACTCGTGTCCGCCCGCCGGATCCTCGGGGTCGAACAGGCCCATCGTGAGGAAGCCGAGTCTGCGGAGCGGTGCTGAGGATCGGGGCATACTCCGACCCTACGACGGCAACGCGGCAGGATGCGCCCTCGAGCGCCCGTCAGCTCGGTGCGCCGAGCAGCACCGTGAACATCGCCCCGATGCTGCCGAGGATGAAGAGCATGGTGCCGAGCTGCATAGTGAGCGACTTGTTGCGGGACGCCGTCGGGACGTCCACCTCCAGGATCGGGCATCCGGACCACCCCAGCAGCCCGATGCTCAAGCCGACGATGACGGAGCAGCACCACCACACCACGCGGAGCCCCTCGGTGAGGATCGCGGGGCGCCAGCCGGAGGCGAGCAGCAGCCCCAGGGTGATCGCGGTACTCCCGACGGCGACACCGAACCAGACGGTTCCGGTACGCATGATGCGCTCGACGGTGCGCTCGGAGGACATGAGGTCGTGTGACACGTGGTGCGGCTTTCTCGGGGTCCCGGATCCTGACACGGGCCGCGGCCGGTATTCCCGCTCTCTCGCAACCCCGAACAGGATCCTAGACCCGCTCGAGCGGCGCGACGCCCTTTCCCTCGGGGCTTGCATCCGGAGCGGTCACGCGACACACGGCGTCCGTCAGGATCCGTTCCGCATCATGCCGACGGGGCCCGCGCCGCCCATCGGGCGAGCGACGCGACGAGGGCGCGATGCTCGGGAGCGGCGTACGAGCGCTCATCGTGTCCGAGCGCGTCGACGGCGACACGAGCGGCTCCGACCTCACGGACCCACACCGCGGGGAACCGCTCGCCGTCCACCTCGTGTTCGGCGACCGTCGTGCTCCGACCGATCTGCTGCAACCGCAGGTACTGCTCGTCCTCGATCGGGACGTCGGCGACCCGCGCGCCGTCGGGCATCGTGAGCCCACGGACGACCGAGTGGCCGATCGGCGGGTGCCAGGAGACCCCGGGCAGCCACATCCGGCCGATCGCCGGCGCCCACTCGGGATAGTCGCGGAGTGAGGCGAGCGCGGCGTGCATCGCGAGGACGCCGACGCCTCGATGCAGCGCCTCGGAGAGCCCAGCGACCGCGGCGTCGGGTGCTCGGCCGGTCTCCTCCGACCGCCACGGATCGCCGGCGTTCACGATGAG
This sequence comes from Plantibacter sp. Leaf1, assembly GCF_001421315.1. Taxonomy (NCBI): domain Bacteria; kingdom Bacillati; phylum Actinomycetota; class Actinomycetes; order Micrococcales; family Microbacteriaceae; genus Plantibacter; species Plantibacter sp. Leaf1. The sequence goes on from NZ_LMJX01000002.1 coordinate 389,390, forward strand.
CAGGTCGACGTCGGCGAGCCGGGTCATGGCACGATCGACGTCCTCATCGACCTCGACGGCGAACCCGGCGTCCCGCGCGATCTCCGCGAGGCGCGGGCTCGTCCTCGGATACGGGTGCCAGGGGTCGCCGTACCGACCCGTCCCCGAGGCGATCAGTGCTTTCACCGCTGCTCCGTTCCTCGGACGACGGTCGATGTCGTGGCGATCTGCTGGTTCACGGGCTCGGGACGTCGAGCTCGTCGTTGGCGACGAGCCAGCGGAGCGCGTCCCTGACCGCGTCCGTCGAGGTGTGCCCCGGTGCGTACCCGAGCAAGGAGCGTGCCTTCTCGATCGAGACGCAGTGACTGCGCACCAGGTGCTCCCACGAGGTGTCCGCATGTTCCTCACTCGTGGTCGAACGGAACTCCTCCCAGGTGACCGGGGTGAGATCGGCCGAGCGCCCGAACCAGGAGGCCGCCGCCTCGGCGAACCCCCGCACCGTGATCGCCGAGGCCGAGGTGACGTTGAGGTCCTCGCCGGCGACGCGGTCCCGATGCGCCACGGCGAGCTCGAACGCCTGGGCGACGTCGTCGGCGTGCACGTGGTGCAGCATCTCGGCGCCGAGCCCGGGAACCCGCAGCGGCTTCCCGTCCGCGAGGATCCGCCAGACGTCGGGGTCGAAGTTGCCCAGGGGGTTCACCGGGGCCCAGCCGGGTCCGACGATGTGCCCGGGGTGGAGCGACGTCGTCACCAGGCCGCCGTTCGCGGTCTCCGTCTGGAGCATCCGGGCGATGCGGTCCTTCTCGACGCCGTACTCCCCGAAGGACGGCGTCCCACCACCCTCGACGATGGGTACGACGGCGCTCGGACCGTAGCGCCAGATCGACCCGCAGTGCAACAGGTGTCCGACGTGGCCGCGGAGGCCCTCGACGAGCGCCTCGGCGGACGGCAGGGTGAAGCAGACCAGGTCGATCACGACGTCGCAGCCGAGCGCGGCGATCCGTGCCGGGAACGTCCCCGCCCGGTCTTCGGCCTCCCGATCGACGACGAGTCGCTCGACGTGCTCCCATTCCGCGGCCTCGGCGTAGGGCGCGCGCGTCCCACGGCTGACGCTGACGACCTCGTGGCCGGCCCGGACGAGTCTCGGGACGAGGAACGACCCGATGTGGCCCGTACCCCCGATGACGACGATTCGCATGATGATCCTCCGTTCGCGCACGCCGACATCCTCGGGGCTGCGCCTGCACGGCAGGCTAGTCGAGTCGCGCGGGTGATGCAGGCCCTTGCCGTGGACGGCGACGACCGTCAGTCGTCGGCGGGGCGTCGCCGTTGCTGCTTGGTGGCCGAACGCCGTTGCTTCGCCGCGGTGTGACGTCGAGCCGATCCACGGGTCGGGCGGGTGGGCCGACGAGGCGCGGCGGACGGCGCGAGCGCTGTACGCAGGCGTCCGGCCAGCGCGTCCAGGGCGAGCTCCCGGTTGCGCAGCTGTGACCGTTCCTGCGACACGGTCACCGTGATGGTGCCGGCGACGAGCCGGGCACCGAGCTGGGCGAGGAGTCGCTCACGCTGCGCCTCGGAGAGCACGACGGACTCGGCCACACTCCAGGACAACTGGACGCGACTGTCGGAGGTGTTGACGTGCTGCCCTCCGGGACCCGAAGACCGCGAGAACCGCCACCGGAGTTCGGCGGCGGGGATCGTCAGCTGCGGCGACACCTCGAGGTCCATGGTGCAAGCGTCTCACGGGCCGACGGCACCCCGGCGTCCACGGCGGCTTCCGAGCGTGGGCCTCCTATCCTTGTGGCTGTGAACGATGCACCAGCCGGACCCGGCCCCCGACGGGCCGCCGTCGTCGTCAATCCCTCCAAGGTGGATGTCGCCGCACTCCGCGCCGCCGTCGCGGAAGCCGAGGCGCTCCACGGACTGTCCCCCTCGACCTGGCACGAGACGAGCGCCGACGACGACGGCCGTGCCGCGGCCGAGGCTGCCATCGCCACCACGCCGTCCGTCATCCTCGTCGCCGGCGGGGACGGGACGCTCCGGGTCGCCGCCGGGGTCGTCGCCTCCACCGGCATCCCCCTCGCGCTCGTGCCGGCGGGGACCGGCAACCTCTTCGCCCGAGCGCTCGGCCTGCCGCTCAACGACCTGCGTCGGTCGGTCGAGATCGCCTGTTCGGGTCGCGATCAGCCCGTCGACGTCGGTCGGGTGCGTCTCGGCCGTTCGGACGGCACGCACGGCGAGGAGGTCTTCCTCGTGATGGCGGGCATCGGACTCGACGCGCACATGGCCGGCCACACCAACGCGTGGCTGAAACGTCGGATCGGCTGGCTGGCCTACTCGGATCCCATCGCGCGGAGCATCTTCGGGAACCGGCAGTTCGACCTGCACTACCGTCTGGACGACCTCCCGGAGGCGACCGCGAGGGCGCACACGATCATCGTCGGCAACTCCGGGACACTCACCGGAGGCGTCCTGCTGCTCCCGGAGGCGGTCGTCGACGACGGCCTCCTCGACGCCGTCATGCTCCGGCCGGGACGCGGCCCGGGATGGACGAACATCGGCTACCGCCTGACCTTCAACCGGATGCTCCACCGCACGAGGTTCGGTCGGCTCGTCGGGCAGTTCTCGCCGAAGGTCCGCGCCATCAGCTACGCCCAGGCGACGTCGATGCGGGTGCGACTGGACGAGCCCCAGGAGATCCAACTGGACGGGGACTCTCACGGCGCCGTGACCTCGGTCGCCCTGACCAACCTCCACCACGCGTTGATCGTCCGCGTGCCGGACGGCGCTCGTCCGCGTCCGCTCGCGGGCTGACCCGCGACCGGGCGCAGCGGGTCACTCCGTCGGTGCCGCGTCGGCGTCGATGGAGGCCGCGAGCCGGTCGATCCGCTCGAGGGCTCGGTCGAACACCGGCACGAGGTCGAACAGTGCCGGCTCCGCCCGGCGGACCTCCTCGAGCGATTCGTGGGCGCTGCGCACCGAACCGAGGTCGAAACTGACGTTCGTGCGCGCACCGGTGATCGCGGCTCGGAGGGCGCCGATCGCGACCGCGACGTCGGCGATCAACGCCGGATTGCCGTGCTCGGCCAACCAGGCGAGATCGTCGACGGCCTCGACGGCGTGTTCCCCGAGCCGCGCCGATGCGGCGGCCGCCTCGATCGACGCCGCCCGGATCGCCTCGTCACGCTCCGGACCCCGTGGCCGCCGGAAGGCGCTGCCGAACGCGTGGGACGCCTCCGCGTCGGCATCGGCCAGGCGGAGGGCCAGTGCTGAACGTGTTTCGGCCCTGGCTCTCAGGGCGGTGATCGTCGCCTCCGCGTCGTCACCGGATCCCGAGGTGCCTTCGCCTCGCCCGGACGCAGCCGCCGACGCATGCTCCGGCTCGGTGTACCCGGCGACCATCGCGGTGAGGCCGGCGGCGATCGACAGCATGAGACCGGACGCGGCACCACCGCCGGGGTTCCCCGTCGCCCGCCCCAACGCCCGCATCCACTCGGAGACGCTGGAGCGCTCCGTCGACACCTCGTCCTGCTTCGGTGATCCCGTCATGGAGACCATTCTCGCCGCGGCCGAGCGCCCGGCGGCAGGGCTTGCGGCGGCGCGTGGCGGCCCGGCTCAGCTGGAGGCGCGGACGATGAGTTCCGTCGGGAACTCGGCACGGTCCCCCGGGTCGGCGCCCGGTTCCGCATCGAGCACGAGCTGTACGGCTCGGGCCGCCATGGCCCGCATGGGTTGCCGGACCGTCGTCATCGGCGGGGGCATGAGCCGGGACTGCGGAAGATCGTCGAACCCGACCACCCGGACGTCGTCGGGGATGCGCAACTGCAGTTCCTCGACCGCCCGATAGACGCCGTACGCCATCTCGTCGTTGCAGCTGAAGACGCCGATCGGCAGCCCGCCCTGCCGCAGCAACCGACGGACGGAGACGAACGCGCTCTCGGAGGACCACGGCGACGAGACCTCCTCGACCGTCGCACCCTCGGCGAACCGCTCGACCGCGGTGCGGAACCCCGCCTCACGCGCACGGCCGAACCGGTACTTCGGTCTTCCGGTGATGATCAGGAACCGCCGGGTCCCTCGACGGGCGAGGTGCCGACCCGCGTCGAAGCCGCCCTGCCAGTCCGTCGAGCCGACGCTCGGCAGGCTCCGCGCGGGCTCGGCACGCGGGTCGAGCAACACGACCGGGATGTTCGCCGAAGCGAGGATGTCGAGCTGCGAGACGTTGGGGCGGATCAGGCACACGACGACGCCGGCCGAGCCGCGTGCCCGGGCGCGGTTGGGCCAGTCGTCGACCATCGAGTCGCTCTCCGGCGTGAGCACGAGGTCGTAGTCCGCAGCGGCCGCCGCCCGCCGGACGCTCGTGACGACCGTGTTCGCCCAGGGATCGTCCCACTGGCTCATCGCCAGGTCGAGGAGCCGAGGAACGGACCGTGGCCGGCCGCGCCGCTGTGCCGATCGGTCGTACCCGAGTTCGAGCGCGACCGCCAGGATCCGGTCCCGGGTCTCGGGAGCCGCGTGGCGCTTGCCGGACAGCACGCGCGAGACGAGGGACACCGAGAAGCCGGACCTCGCAGCGACGTCCGCGAGGGTCACGCCCCGATCGTCCTCGTGGTCGGGCGTCGTCGTCATGTCCCCATCGTCTCGCACGTGCGGTTGTCGTGCCCGCAGCCGCTCAGGCGTCGCTCGCTGTCAGCACCCTGAGTTCGGTCACCCGCGGGGTCTCCTCGCCCGACGGGGCGACGATGGTGAACCGTCTGACGCCCCAGCCGGCGGTCGTCGGCGGCAACGGAACCTCGACCCAGGCCAGCTCGCCGTCGCGTCCGCCGAACTGTTCCTCCGCGACCAGGCCGTCGATCTCGGTCGCGAACCCCCGAGCGTCGTCGTCGTGCAGCCACGAGACCCGGACGACGCGCGCCAGCAGGTGCGGGTCCACGAGGGTGACCGACATCCGGTCCGAGGTGCTGCGCCACCGGACCCCGCCCGCCGCTCCTGAGCGGGTCGACGCGCCTCGGAACCCGTGATCGGCCTCCGGTTGCTGCTCGCCCAGCGCGACACGGTCGACCGTGCGTCCGTCGAGCGTCGCGGCGATCCGGTCCCGATCCGCCAGACGCGCGCGGCGTTCGTCGACGGACCGCTGGTCCGTGCCGGAGGCGACGGGGAAGCTCACGGTGTACCGCGCGTCGTGGAGCCCGGCGAAGGGCTCCAGCCGGATCGGGCCCCGATCCGAGTCGACCCAGAACGCGCCGTCCGCATCCCGCCGGGGCACGGACGAGCGCGGGACGATCGGTGCCGTGGCGAGCGGGGTGAGCGGGCCGACCGCCGTGTGTGCGGCGTGCGGCCGGTCGGCGACGACCGTCTCGGCCTCGAGCGCCGACCCGCGTGCGGCGAGGACGGACGGACCCCAGAGCAACGCCGTCCAGTCTGATCCGTCCGGAAACGGCTCCGAGCGCCCGGTCATCCCGAGCTCGAACGACACGACGTCCCCGTCCTCCCACCCGCGGTCCAGGACGAGGTGCCCGCCGTCGACCGTCGCCTCGACGTCGGTGCCGTTCACCCGCACGAGCGGCACCGAGGCGGTCCACCCCGGCACGCGGATGCGCACCGGGAACCGCCTGCCCCGCTCGAGCCGGAACGTCAGCGCCACCTCGCCGTCCACCGGGAACGCGGTATCCTGTTCGAGCGTGAGACCGAGCTCCGGGACGCGGGCGGTCGACGACGCGAAGAGCTCCACCGACACCGCCTCGCCGTCCAACCGGTAGAGGGACTCGCCGTGTTTCGCGTGGCTCTCGAGCCCCGTCCCGACGCAGCACCAGAAGCTGTGCTGCGGCGCCGAGTACACGCGGTAGTGGTCCGGCCGCATCGAGGTGAAATACACGAGACCGCCGTGTCCGGGATGCTGCGCGGACAGGAGGTGGTTGAAGAGGATCCGCTCGATCATGTCCGTGACGTCCGGATCCGCCGCGTCGGCGGAGAGCCGTCTCGCGAGCTTGATCAGGTTGTAGCTGTTGCACGTCTCGGGGCCTTCACGGTCCTCCGTCATCGGCGTGAAGTCGTCGACCGCGTGGAAGTGCTCACGCACGCTGTTGCCGCCGATCGCCACCGACCGGCGCGTCACGATGGTCTGCCAGGCGAACCGGGCGGCCCGCCCGAGCGCGGGATCGCCGTTGCGAGCGGCCAGCGCGGCGAAGCCGACGAACTGCGGGATGCGGGTGTTCGCGTGGAGACCGGTCAGTTCGTCGGAGGAGCGCGACAAGGGCCCGCTGAGGGCGGCCCCTGTGAAGCGTGCCGCCATGGCGAGGTGGCGCGGGTCTCCCGTCAGGTCGAACAGGTCGACGTAGGCCTCGTTCATCCCACCGATCTCGGTCTCGAGCATCAGCTGGAAGTGCTCCTCGTCGATGCCGGACGCCAGTGCCTCCCACCAGTCCGCCAGGCGGACGACGACGTCACGGGCCGCCTCGTTCCCGGTCAGGCACGCGGCGTCGATGAGGCCCGCGTACAGCTTGTGCAGGTTGTACCAGGGCACCCAACGGTCGCCACCGAAGGTCGACGCCGTGATGCCCTCCGCCACCTCCTCCCAGAGTTCGGCGCTCCTCGGGATGCCGCCGACGTATCCGGTGCCGAGGTGGGCCTGCGCACGCGAGAGCTCGGCGACGGTGTACGCGAGCCGCGACGCCAGGACCTCGTCGCCGGTCGACGCGACCATGAGGGAGCAGGCTGAGAGGTAGTGGCCCGCGGTGTGGCCGTCGAGCCCGCGCCGCTCCCAGTCGTCGTAGGACGGGGCGCGCGGCGGGAGTCCGGCCTCGCGGAGGAACGGAGCGAGGAGCCGGTCCGGTTCGAGGGCGTGGAGATAGGCGCGGTCGGCCTCCTGCGCCTGCAGGAGCGGGCCCCCGGTGAGCGTCACCTGGGAGACGGGGATGTACGGCATGGCTCACCGACCTCCCGTCGGGTCGACCGCGAGGTCGAAGCCGCGATCGTCTGGACCGAGTCGGTGCCAGTCCACCCTGAGGCTGCGTCGGCCGGTGAGGACGCGCCGCGTACCGGTCACCTCGATCGTCCGGGTGACGGGCCGTTCGCCGGCCGACGGACCGGCGGACAGCACGGACCTGCCCGGCTCGACGACCCGCCGACCGTCGACCCCGGTGAACGAGAGCCGATCGGCGGACACGGCGAACCGGACCGTCGCCGTCGTCCCCGCCGCGAGGTCGATCCGTGCGAACGCGAGCAGCTCGACGGCGGGCCGGACGACCGAGGCGACGAGGTCCGAGCCGTAGAGCTGGACGACCTCGACGGCGTCCGCGTCACCGACGTTCTCGACCGTCACCTCCACCAGGAGCTCTCCGTCCACGGCGAGTTCGGGCGCCGCCTCGAGTGAGCGGTAGCGGACGTCGCCGCCGGTCAGGCCATGACCGAACGGATAGAGCGGTGTGGGGTCGAGCACGCTGATCCCCCGCGACGCGAGACCGAGCGGTGGTTGCAGCGAGGTGCCCGACATGGCGGGCGACCGCGGGATCTGGACCGGGAGCCGTCCGCTCGGCGCGACGCGTCCGGAGAGCACACCCGCGACGGCTGCGGCACCCTCCTGGCCGGGGAAGAACGCCTGGACGACCGCCTCGGCGGCTCCGTACTCGCCCAGCGCGTACGGGCGTCCGGACAACACGACGAGAACCACCGGTGTGCCCGTCGCGAGGACGGCGAGCACGAGCTCGTGCTGTCCACCCGGGAGCCGGAGGTCCTCGGCGTCGCACCCCTCACCAGAGGTGCCGTCGCCGAAGAGACCGGCGATGTCACCCACGGCGAGCACCACGACGTCGGCCTCCGTCGCCGCCCTCACGGCCGCCGGGATGCCGGAACGGTCGGTGGTGGTGATGCCACAGCCCTCCTCCGACACGAGGTCGGCGCCCGGGAACTCCGTGCGCACCGCGTCCAGCAGGGTCGGGATCGCGATCCCGAGATCGTGGCCCGGGTGCTTCGACAGGACGTGGTTCGGGAAGGCGTAACACCCGACGAGACTGCGGAACTGGTCGGCGGCCGGGCCGATCACAGCGATGCGCGACCGCGCGTCCAGCGGAAGCACGCCGCTGTTCCGGAGGAGCACGATCGACTCCTCGGCGAGCCGGGTCGCGATGGCGCGGTTCCGCGGACCGTCGAGATCGGTCGCCGCGGCGTCCTCCGGCACCAGCGGGCCCCCGTCGAGCAGGCCGAGCTCGACCTTCTGCCGCAGATGCCGGAGGACGGCCCGATCGACGAGCGCTTCGCTGACGGTCCCGTCCCGGACCGAGCCGACCAGAGCGGCGCCGAACCCCACGGTCTCCGGGAGCTCGACGTCGATCCCCGCGGTGAGGGCGAGGGCTCCGGCTTCCGCCGCACCGTCGGCGATCCGGTGCATCGTCGCGAGGAACGGGATCGCCCAGTAATCGGCGACGACGGTGCCGTCGAAGCCCCACTCGTCGCGCAGGACGCCCGTGAGCAGCTCCACGCTCGCCCCAGCAGGGACGCCGTCGAGGTCGGTGTACGCGTTCATGACGCTCCGGGCGCCGCCGAGCCGGATGGCGGTCTCGAACGGCGGCAGCACGACGTCGGCGAGCTCACGCCGGCCGATGCTCACCGGGCCGTGGTTCTTCGCCCCGCGCGAGGCGGCGTAGCCCGCGAAGTGCTTGAGCGTCGCGACGACGCCCGTACGCTCGAGGCCCCGGACATAGGCGGCGCCGAGCTGGCCGACGAGGTACGGGTCCTCCCCCAGGGTCTCCTCGACCCGGCCCCAGCGGTAGTCCCGGACGACGTCGAGGACGGGTGCGAGTCCCTGGTGCACCCCGACGGCGCGCAGGTCGGCGCCGATGGACTCGGCCAGGCGTTCGACGAGGTCCTCGTCGAAGGAGGCGGCCCAGGCGAGCGGCGTCGGGAACGCGGTCGCGCCGTACGCGGCGAAGCCCGTCAGGCACTCCTCGTGCGCGATCGCGGGGATGCCGAAGCGGTTGCCGTCGACGACCTGCTGCTGCAGCTCGCTGAGTCGGCGCACCCCGTCCGGCACCGTCACCGGCTCAGTCCCGAAGATCCGGGTGAGCTGTCCGAGTCCGCCGTCGAAGCCGGTGTCCGTGGGAGACGACACCGTCTCCGCGGCTGCGGTGGAATCGGTCGCTTCGACACTCGGGGCGAAGTCGCCGCCGGAGTCGGTGAACCACACCGAACCGAGTTGCGCCACCTTCTCCTCGAGCGTCATCGCTTCCAGGAGCGCCTGCGCCCGCTCCACCGGCGACAGACTGCGGACGTTCCAGCGACCCCGCTCGACCGGCCGCGTGGCCGACCGGGGGCCTTCGTGTTGCAGGGTCATCCCTTGAACGCTCCGTCCATGATCCCCGTCACCATGCGCTTGCCGACGAAGATGAAGGCGATGAGCAGCGGGATGGTGGCGAGGAACGAGCCGGCCATCGCGAGACCGAGGTCGATCGACCGCTGCGACTGCAGCGCCTTGATCGCGATCTGGACGGTGTACATCTCGGGCGACTTCAGGACGATGAACGGCCAGAGGAAGTCGTTCCAGGACCCGACGAAGCCGAGCAATCCCAGGACGAACGCCGCGGGACGGATGACCGGGAAGACGATCCGCCAGAAGATCTGCCAGGTGTTGGCACCGTCGAGTTTCGCCGCCTGCAGCAGTTCGTCGCTGACGGAGCTCGAGATGTGCTGCCGCATCCAGAAGATGCCGAACGCACTCGCGAGCCCGGGGACGATGAGCGCCTGCAGGGTGTCCACCCAGTCGAGGGCGCTGATGATGAGGTACTGCGGGATCACGCTGAGCTGCGTGGGCACCGTCATCGTGAGGACCACGAGGATGAACAGGGCGTTCCGGCCGCGGAACTCCAGTTTCGCGAAAGCGAAACCGGCCAGCGCGCACAGCAGCGCCGAACCGACACCGATCGACAGCGCGACGATGAGGCTGTTGATCATCGACTGGACGAACGGCACCGTCTCGAGGACCAGCCCGACGAGGTGGAACAGGTTGTCGCCCGGGTACAGCCGTGGCGGCAGGGTCGTCGCCGTCGCCGAATCCGTGGTGGCGACCACGAACATGAAGTACAGCGGGAACATGCTCACGATGACGGCACACACGAGCAGCACGTAGGTGTACCACGGGATGCGGCCGACCCGGCCACTGTTCCGCTTCCGGCCGGCGGAGGTCGCGCTCGCCAGCAGCTGGGTGGAGTTGAGCGTCTCGGACATCAGCGTCCTCCTCGGGTTCGGGTGGACAGGAAGAAGTTCAGGAGGGCGACGAGCACGACGATCACGAACAGGGCGACACCGATCGCCGACCCGTACCCGAACTCGAACTGGCCGAAGCCCTGCTCGTACAGGAACAGCGTGAGGGTCTGACACTGTCGGGCCGCACCACAGGTGAGACCGGTGGCCGGGTTGACCAGCAACGGTTCCGTGAACACCTGGAGCCCACCGATCGTCGAGGTGACGATCGTGAACACGATGATCGGTCGGAGCGACGGGATGGTGATGTAGACGAACTGCTTCCAGCCACCCGCACCGTCGACCGCGGCGGCTTCGTACACGTCCCGCGGGATCGCCTGCAGGGCCGCCAGGTACAACAGGGTCGTGTACCCCGTCCATCGCCAGACGACCATCAGGGCGACGAGGAACCAGGAGCCGACCTTGTCGTTCAGGAAGTCGACGTGGTCGCCCCCGAAGAAGCCGATCAGGTAGTTGAACAGGCCGTAGTCGCGGTCGAACAACTGGGCGAACACGATCGTGGTCGCCGCGACCGAGGTGATGTACGGCACGAGCATGGCCATCCGGAAGCCGGTCGCGAAGCGCAGACGCACGTGGTTGAGGAGGTGTGCGAGCCCGAGCGCGATGACCAGCTGCGGCACCGTCGAGATGATGAAGATCGCGAAGGTGTTGAGCATCGCGTTCCAGAACCGGGGGTCGGCGGCGAGTCTCGTGAAGTTGTCGAAGCCGATGAACGTCTGTTGCCCGATCGGGTTCCAGTCGAACAGGGAGACCACGAAGGTGAACACGAGCGGGATCAGGCCGAAGACGGCGAAGATCAGGAAGAACGGGGCGATGTAGAGGTACGGGGCGAAGCGTTCCGGCAGGGTGTTGCGGATCCGCGTCCCGATACCGGGCGGCGACTGCTTCGGCAGCAACCGGGGTGGGGCGATGAAAGTAGTCACGATGATCCTTCGGGGGCGTTCCGGCGTGCTGCTCGGCCGGAACGCCCCGGGTCGGAGCGGAGGTGTGGACGGAAGTGGGGTCAGCCGCCGAGGGCGTCCTTCACGGCCTTCATCGCGGCGTCCCACGCCTTGTCCGGTGGGGTGTTGCCCGCCTCGACGTCGGTGACGGTGTTGATCATCGCCGAGCCGATCGTCGCGGTCTCCGGACCGTTGAAGAACGGCTTGAACTCCTGCAGGGACTTGCCGAGCACGTCACCGATCTTCGAGTCGCCGAAGAACGGGTCGGTGTAGTCGGCGATCGCCGTCGACTCGTACGCTGAGACCGTGCTGGGCAGGGCACCGGTGTCGGTGAAGTTCTTCAGCTGCGACTCGGGCGACTGCATCTCCTTGATGTACGCCCACGCGGCCTCCGGGTTCGCCGCGCGCTTCGGGATGGCGAGGTAGCTGCCACCCCAGTTGCCGGCGACCTTCGGCACCGTCGTCACACGCCACTGGCCCGAGGTGTCCGGCGCGTCCGTCTTGATGCTCTTCAGCATCCAGGAGGGAGCCGCCATCGCGGCGAAGGCGCCGTTGGTCTTGCCCGTGCTCCAGCCGGTGGAGAAGGCGGGGACGTTCGCGGTGATGCCCGCCTCGATCGCCTTGATCGAGATGTCGAACGCCTCCCGAACCTGCGGATTCGTGTCGTACACGAGCTCACCCTCCGGCGTGTAGTACTTCTCGTCGACCTGGTTCACGGTCTGGAAGAAGACCGAGGTGCCGGCGTTGTCGAGGAACGGCTTCCCGGTGGCGGCGACGTACTGCTCCCCGACAGAGATGAAGTCGTCCCAGGTGGGCCACAGCGCCGCGACCTCGTCCGGGTCCGATGGCAGGCCGGCGGCCTCGAAGAGGTCCGCGCGGTACGCCATCGACATCCCGCCCACGTCGGTCGGCACCCCGACGACGGCGTCGTTCTGCGCGACCGCCTGGTCCCAGACCCATGGCAGGTAGTCCTTGGAGATGTCGTCGGCGCCCATCGTGCTCAGGTCGACGAAGTTGTCGGGGTTCGCGACGAAGTTCGGCAGGTCGTCGCCCTGGATGAGCACCAGGTCGGGGACCTTGCCACCGGCCAGCGCAGCGGTGAGCGCCTGAGCGGTCTCCTGCGTGCTGCCGACCTCGGTGAGCTTGACGGTGATGTCGGGGTGGGCTTCTTTGTACTTCGCGACATCGGCCTTCTGGTTGATGCCCGTGAAGGACCAGAACTGGAAGGTCTTGTCATCGCCGCCGCCGGACCCGGAACAACCGGTGACCAGGGCGCCGACCATGACGGCGACGGTTGCTGCTGCTGCAAGACGGAATTTCACTGGAAATCCCCCTCCTATGCGGGATCGTGTTCCGCGGTGTCGCGCTACGTTGCGGTCACCGGCCGGAGAGCGATCTCCGGCTCGCGCCGATGTCGACTGGATCGGGAAGCATCCGGACCGTTCGGGCGTGGTGATCACCATAGGCAGCGCGGTTCCGGGGCACCAGGTCAATATTGCGCAACTCGGAGACCGCTCTCTCGGACTCTGCGATGCTCGTCACCAGACCACCGGCAGGTGGACGATCGCAAAGGAGCGAGGATGCGCAAACCGACCCTGGTCGACGTCGCCCGAGAGGCCGGCGTCTCCCGAGCGACCGCCTCGCGGGTCCTCGCCGGAGCCTCGACGGTCGACGCGTCGATGGTCGTCGCCGTCCGGGAGGCGGCCGTGAAACTCGCCTACCGGACGAACGTCGCAGCCCGGTCGCTGGCCGGCGGCAGGACGGGCGCCGTCGCGATCGTCCTCGCGGCCGGCGAACTCGAACCGTTCTCCGGCTCGTTCGTCGCGGCACCGCTCAAGGGCGCGACCGCCGCCCTTCTCTCGGCGGCCCAGCAGCCCGCCCTGTTCCTCGCGGATCCACACCAACTCGACGCACTCGTCGCCTACCTGGCGGCGCACTACGTGGACGGGGCGGTGGTGATCCTGCAGCACGAGATCAGCACGATCACCCAGGCGCTCGCGCCGGTGGACCTCCCGATCGTCTTCGTCGGCCGCCCGATGGGCGAGCACACGGAGGACGTCACCTTCGTCGACTCCGACAACTACGCGGGCGGCCGTCTCGCGGCCGAACACCTGATCGCCCTCGGCCGCACGCGGATCGGCGTCATCTCGGGCCCCGCCGACATGGCCGCCTCCAGCGACCGCGTCCGAGGCTGGCGGGACGTCCTCACCGAGCGCGGCCTCGACACCCGGGCGATCGCCCGAGGCGACTTCACCATGCCCAGCGGGTCGTCGGCCATGGCGCGGCTGCTCTCCCGATACCCGGACCTCGACGCCGTCTTCGCGGGCTCGGACCTCATGGCGGTCGGGGCGATGCGCGTCCTCGAGGCCAGCGGCCGAAGCGTCCCGGACGACATCGCGCTCGTCGGCTTCGACGACACGGTCGTCGCAGCCACGGCGGAACCGCCGCTCACCTCGGTCCGCCAACCGTTGGAGCAGATGGGACGGGTCGCCGCGGAACTCGTCATGGAGCTCATCGCCGGCCGGACGGTCGCTCCGCGCTGGCTCGACACGACGCTCGTCGTCCGCGACTCCGCCTGACCATCGGCCCACCGGCCACTCAGACCACCTCATCGACCGGTTCGGAGGAACCATGTCCGATCTCCCAGCGACGCCCGACCTCCGCGTCATCCATCTGCAGTGCGACGGCGTCTCCGTCGTCCTCACCCAACGCGGGACCCGTCTCCCGGCGATCGCGCACTGGGGAGCCGCCGTCCAGGGCACCGACGCCGAGTGGCTGGCGGCTGCTGCAGCCACCGTGCGCGGCGACCTCGTCGACGGCTCGGACGCACCGTACGAGCCGAGCCTCCTGCCCGAACACGCGCTGGGCTGGTCGGGTCTCCCCGGCCTCCGGGCGCATCGGGCCGGAACCGCCTGGTCGTCGCGCTTCGACGTCACCTCGGTCGAGGTCGACGGTCGAGCCCTGCGGGCCGGCGAGGTGCTGCAGTGCGGCGCCGCGCTGATCGCGGTGTCGGCGGTCGACGGACAGACCGGCACCGTGATGCTCCTGGAGGTCGAGCTGACGTCGAGCGGTCTGCTGCGGACCCGCGCGACCGTCGGGAACCGCGGCGACGACCTCCTCGAGATCGAGGGCGTCGCCCCCGCTCTGGCGATCCCGACGTCGGCGCGCGAGATCCTCGATTTCGCCGGGCGGTGGGGCACCGAGAAGCTTCCGCAGCGTCACCCCGTCGTGACGGGCACCCACCTCCGCGAATCGCGGCACGGTCGCCCCGGTCTCGACGCCACCGGGGTGACCGCGATCGGAACGCCGGGGTTCGACAGCCGGCAGGGCGAGGTGTGGCTGTGCCACGTGGGGTGGAGCGGGAATCACACCATCGGTGTCGAACGCACCGACGGACACCTCGCGTTCCGTGGTGGAGAGCTGCTCCTGCCCGGCGAGATCCGACTCGGCCCGGGTGACGACCACCGGACGCCGTGGTTGTACGGCGCCTACGGCGTGGGCCTCGACGACGCGTCGTCGCGGTATCACCGGTGGTTGCGTTCCGCCTCGCGGGCGGCTCGTCGTCCGCGACCGGTCACCCTGAACGTCTGGGAGGCGGTCCTGTTCGATCACGACCTCGACGTGCTGGCCGAGCTGGCGACCCGTGCCGCGGATCTCGGGGTCGAACGTTTCGTCCTCGACGACGGGTGGTTCCGTGGACGCCACGACGACACCCGTGGCCTCGGCGACTGGACCCCGGACCCCGAACGCTGGCCGGACGGTCTCGCCCCACTCGCCGACCGGGTCCGGTCGCTCGGCATGGAGTTCGGGCTGTGGTTCGAACCGGAGATGATCAACGAGGACTCCGACCTCGCCCGGGAGCACCCGGACTGGATCCTCCGCGCGCGGGACGAGCTCCCGCCGCCCGTCAGGCACCAGCAGGTGCTCGACCTCGACAATCCGGCAGCCTTCGCGTACATCCTCCGATCCATCGACACGCTGGTGACCGACCTGGGGATCGCGTACCTCAAGTGGGACCACAACCGCGACCTCGTCGACGCCGGCCATCCGTCGTCCGGCCGGGCGGCCGTGCACGACCAGACCGAAGCCCTCTACCGGCTGCT
This sequence comes from Plantibacter sp. Leaf1, assembly GCF_001421315.1. Classification (NCBI taxonomy): domain Bacteria; kingdom Bacillati; phylum Actinomycetota; class Actinomycetes; order Micrococcales; family Microbacteriaceae; genus Plantibacter; species Plantibacter sp. Leaf1. Next base: position 404,667 of record NZ_LMJX01000002.1, read on the forward strand.
CGACGAGCTCCGGGCGAGGCACCCGCAGCTCGAGATCGAGAGCTGCGCATCGGGTGGCGGTCGCATCGACCTCGGCATCCTCGAACGGACCGATCGCGTCCACACCTCCGACAACCACGACCCCGTCGAGCGCGCACGGATGCTCCGGTGGACAGGACTCCTCGTGCCACCCGAGATGCTCGGATCCCACGTGGCCTCGGCACGATCGGCCACGACCGGACGCACGCACACGCTCCACACGCGGAGCGCGATCGCGCTGCTCGGGCATTTCGGCGTGGAGTGGGACCTGCGGGAGCTCGACGAGGACGAACGCGCGGTCGTCGCCCGGTGGATCAGCGTGTTCAAGCGTCACCGGGCCCTCATCGCCTCGGGACGCGTCGTCGGCGACGGCGAGTGGGACGACGACGCCCCGACGCTGCGCGGCGTGGTCGCCGAGGACGGTGGTACCGCGCTGTACACCCTCGTGACTCCCCCACGGTCGGCCGACTCCCGGCGTCGGGTCCGCCTCCCCGGGCTCCGCCCGGACGGCCACTACCGCCTCGCCGTCGCCCAGGACGACTCCCTCGGCCCCCGCTGGGTGATCCCAGCCTGGCTCCGGGAAGCGCCGCCGCTCGACGCCGACCCGGCCGCGCTCGAGGCGGCACCCGTGCTGAGCGGTGGCCAGCTCTCCGGAGTCGGCCTCGACCTCCCCACCTTCCAGCCCGACCGCGTGATCACGATCCTCGTGACCGCCGTCTGACCCACGACCCGCTGCACAGAACAGGACCATCCATGGACTCCACTGCGACCATCGCCGTCGACCTCGACCGCCCGGGCCCCACTATCAGCCGACACGTCTACGGCCACTTCGCCGAACACCTCGGACGCGGCATCTACGACGGCTTCTGGGTCGGCGAGGACTCGCCCGTCCCGAACGTCGGCGGCATCCGGCTCGACGTCGTGGAGGCGCTCCGCGAACTGCGCATCCCGAACCTCCGCTGGCCGGGTGGTTGCTTCGCGGACCGGTATCACTGGACGAGCGGTGTCGGGCCTCGCGAGGACCGCCCGAAGCTCATCAACACGCAGTGGGGTGGGACGAGCGAGACGAACGCGTTCGGCACCCACGAGTTCATGGAGCTGTGCGAACTCCTCGGCGCCGACGCGTACATCTCGGGCAATCTCGGTTCGGGCACGGTGCAGGAGATGGCCGACTGGATCGAGTACCTGACCGGTGCCGGCGAGACGCCGATGGCCGAGTTGCGCCGAGCGAACGGCCGCGATGAACCCTGGGACGTGCCGTTCTGGGGGCTGGGCAACGAGCCGTGGGGGTGCGGCGGCAATCTGCGCGCCGGCGCCTACGCGGACCTGGCACGCCAGTTCGGCACGTTCTGCGAGAGCGGTGGGAAGGTCCCGCTCTACCGGATCGCGGCCGGTGCCGACGGCTTCGACGTCGCCTGGACGAAGACCCTGATGGAGGTCGTGGAGGACGTCGCCTCCCACCCGTTCTCGGCGACGCCCTGGGAGGCCGTCTCCGTGCACTACTACACGATCGGCGGCAGCTGGAAGGCGAAGGGCGGCGCGACCGGGTTCGCCGCCGCCGAGTACTGGAGCACGATCGCCGCGGCCCAGGGGGTCGAGCGACTCCTGTCGTCGCATGCCGCGGTCATGGACGTGTACGACCCGGAGGAACGGCTCGGGATGGTGCTCGACGAGTGGGGCACCTGGTGGGACGTCGAGCCGGGCACCCATCCCGGGCACCTGTTCCAGCAGAACACCATCCGCGACGCCATGGTCGCGGCCTGGCACTTCGACGTGTTCCACCGGTTCGCCGGCCGGCTGCGCATGGCGAACATCGCCCAGACGGTCAACGTGCTGCAGGCGATGCTCCTGACCGATCCCGAGGGCGGCGAGATGGTCCGCACGCCGACCTTCCACGTCTTCGAGATGAACAGCCGGCACCAGGACGCCACCTCGCTCCCGACCCACGTGGTCGGACCGAGCCGGGTGGCCGACGCGACGGCTCCCGGGATCCCGACCGTCTCCGCCTCGGCGAGTGTCAAGGACGGCGTCCTGCACTGCTCGCTGACGAACGTCGACCTCGACGCGCCGCTCGTCGTCGAGATCGACTTCCGCGGCGGATCGGTGACGGATCCGCACGGGCGACTGCTCACCGCCGAGCGGCCCGACGCCCACAACCGCCCAGGTGAGACCGACGCCGTGTCGCCACGACCGCTGACCGACCTCCACGTCACCGCCACCGGTATCCGGGTGACGCTGCCGCCGCACTCCTTCGCCACCATCACGGCTCAGGTCGTCGCCTCGTGAGCGGGGTGGACGACGCGGACACCGCCGTGCGCGCCGAGCGTCGGTCGCAGGCCGCCCGGCCGCCGATGGGGTGGAACAGCTGGGACTGCTTCGGCGGGTCCGTCACGGAGGCCGAGGTACTCGCCAACGCGGCGTTCCTCGCCGAGCACCTGCTCCCTGTCGGCTGGGACACGGTGGTCGTGGACATCCAGTGGTACGAAGCGACGCCGGGGGTCGACGACTACGAACGCGTCTCCCACCCGACGCTCGACGCCTGGGGCCGACCACAACCGGCACCGAACCGGTTCCCGTCCGCGGCATCCGGCGGGTTCCGCGCCCTCGCCGACCGGGTGCACGCGCTCGGACTGCGCTTCGGGGTGCACCTCATGCGGGGCGTCCCGCGCCGGGCCGTCGAGCTCGACCTGCCGATCCTCGGCTCGACGGCCACGTGCGCGGAGATCGCCGATCCGAGCAACGTGTGCCCGTGGAACCCCGACAACGTGGGCGTCGACATGAGCGCGCCTGGCGCCCAGGCCTACTACGACTCGGTCATGGCGCAGCTCGCCGACTGGGGCGTCGACTTCGTCAAACTCGACGACGTGCTGTACCCGCCGATCCAGACTGCGGAGATCGAGGCCATCTCGCGGGCGATCGACACGAGCGGTCGGCCGATGGTGCTCAGTCTGTCCCCCGGGAAGCGGCTATCCACCGAGCACCTGGACACCCTGCGATCGACCGCTCAGCTGTGGCGGATCTCCGACGACCTCTGGGACGACTGGTCCGCGGTGCTCGAACAGTTCCAACGGCTGGCCCGCTGGGCGCCACACCAGCGCCCGGGGGCGTGGGCCGACGCGGACATGCTGCCGCTCGGGCGGATCGGCATCCGCGCCCACGTCGGTGCGGACCGGCTGAGCCGCCTCACCGCAACCGAGCAGCAGACGCTCATGACGCTCTGGTGCATCGCCAGATCCCCGCTCTTCGTCGGAGGCCATCTCCCCGACACCCCGGCGCACACGCTCTCACTCCTCAGCAACCCACAGGTGCTCGCACTGCTCGGCAGTGACGGCAGCCGGGAGATCATCCGCGACGGCGACCTCGTCGTCTGGGCGGCGGAGCTCGGCGAGACCCGATGGCGCGCGGTCTTCTGGCTGGGAGACGCGGACGCCGAGGTGCGGATGCACCTGGCCGATCTCGGGTGCGCCGACCGGTCGTCCGTCACCGAGCTGTGGAGCGCGCAGCCGGTACCCGTCACGGGTGGCGCCGTCGACCTGTCCCTGACCGCGCACGGCGCCGCCCTCCTCCGGATCGACGACTGATGGACCACCACCCGCAGCCGCCCGTCGCACGGCATCGGGTCGAGCTCGAAGAACCGGCCACGCGGTTCGTCGACCGGTTCCTCATCGGGAACGGCTCCCTCGGCGCGGCGCTCGACGGCGTACCGGGACGCGAGGGCATCGACCTGTCCCTCGACACGCTGTGGTCGGGAGGTCCGAGACGGCCGGACGGTGCGTCGCGACCACGCTCGGCTCGCGGCGCACTGGCCTCGGTGCGTCGGGCGATCGCCGACGACGACCCGCTGGCGGCCGACGCCCGCGCGGCCGCCCTGCGCGGGACGACGTTCACCGAGTCCTTCCAGCCCCTCGGCCGGCTCACCGTCGACTACGCGTCGCCCGACGACGGTGCGCGCTCGCGACGAGCACACGACCTCGCACGGGGTGTGGTCGAGACGAGGAGCACGTGGAGCGGGCGGGCGGCCACGCTCTCCGCGTTCGTGTCCGCACCCGACGGGGTGCTCGTCGTCGAGGTGGTGGGCGACGGGGTCCGAGAGCCGATGCTCGGTTTCGAGACACCGCACCCGTCGACCACGACAAAGGACGCCGTCGGCGACACCCGGTGGTGGTCGTCGACGGGCCGCGCGCCCTCGGGGGTGCGGCCCTCCTACCTCGGCGGTGACGACCACGACGCCGTCCGATACGCGACCGATCTGCCGGACCCGGACGGTCTCGTCGATGCGGGCATGGCGTGGGCGCTGACGATCGCGGTGCAGCCGATCCCTGGCGGATTCCGCCTCGTCGCCGGTGCGCGTTCAGGACACCGCGGCTGGCGGGAACGGCCGCTCGGTGATCCGTCCTCGCTGCTCTCGCAGACGCGGACGACGGTCGCGCGTGCGCTGCGTCAACCCGACGGTGCCCTGCTCGCCAGGCACATGGCCGACCACCGGTCGCTCTTCGACCGTGTCGAGCTGGATCTCTCGGGATCGGCGTCCGCGTCGGCCGACGCTGCGGAGCGGTACTTCGACCTCGGACGGTCGCTCCTCATCGGCAGTTCCCGAGCCGGAGGCGAACCGACGAACCTCCAGGGCGTGTGGAACGATCAGGTGCGGCCGCCCTGGAGCGCGAACTTCACCACCAACATCAACCTCCAGATGAACTACTGGCCGGCGGAGAGCACCGGACTCGGTGGCCTGGCCGAACCGCTCGCCCGCTTCATCGGCGAGCTGGTGGACGCCGGGCGGCGCACCGCTCGAGACGCCTACGGACTCGCCGGTGCGGCGGCCCACCACAACAGCGACCTCTGGCGACACACGGACGCCGTGCCGCTCGACGCCCACTGGGCGAACTGGCCGAGCGCACTCCCCTGGCTCGTCGCGCACCTCCACCGCCGTCTCGAGGACGGCGCCGATCGCGCCGCACAGGTGAAGGTCCTCCAGCTCCTGGAACCGGTGGTCGCCTTCGTCCTCGGGATGCTCATCACCGATGCCGACGGATCGCTCGTGGTGAGTCCGTCGACCTCCCCGGAGAACCGGTTCGTCGTCGGCGTGGGGTCTTCGGCTGCGCTGACCGCCGGGGCGGCGATGGACCAGGAGCTGGCGTACGAGTGCCTCCGCGACTACCTCGCTCTCGCGGAGCGGGTCGGTGTCGGCCTCGCGGACGTCGACCTCGTGGGTCGATCGCAGGGGGCCTTCGACGCCCTCCGCCTCCCGCGGATCGGTCACGACGGCGCGCTCCTGGAGTGGGCGGCGGAACGCGAGACGACCGAGCCCGGCCACCGGCACCTCTCCCACCTGTACGGCCTGTATCCGGGGACGCGGATCACGGAGACGGGGACGCCGGAGGACTTCGCGGCGGCCCGACGTGCGCTGCGACAGCGACTCGAGCACGGTGGTGGCGGAACCGGATGGAGCATGGCGTGGGTGCTCTGCCTGGCCGCGCGACTCCGGGAGCCGGAGCTCGCGTCGCACGCGCTCAAGGCCCTGCTCGGACCGCTGTCGTCGGCCTCGCTGCTCGACCTCCACCCCATGGGTGAGCTCGACGCCGTGTTCCAGATCGACGGCAACCTGGGCGGGACCGCCGGTGTCGTCGAGCTGCTCGTCCAGGGGCATGGCGGCGTCGTGTCGCTCCTCCCGACCGTCCCTGCCGAGTGGTCGGCCGGGAGCTTCAGAGGGTTCCGAGTCCGTGGTGGGCACGTCGTCGCGGCGGCGTGGAATGATCACCGCATCTCCAGCGCACGACTGCGCCTCGCCGCAGCCGAGGTGATCGTCGAGCTGCCGGACGACGGATCGACGATCACCGTCACCGGCCCGCACGGACCGTGCCCGCCTCACGTCGTCGACGGCGCACCAAGCGGACGGCGGCGCATCCTGCTGGCGACGCCCGGTGTCCACGAGCTGGTGTTCGCCGCGCCAGGTGTCGGGAGTCGGCCCTGACGTGCCCGGCGGTCCTCAGCTCACTCGGCCTGGGCTTCGGCCTTCGCCGCGGCGATGGCCGCGTGCACCTCGGACATGTCGAGACCGCGCACCTGCGAGATGAGGTCCTCGAGCGCGGGTGCCGGCAGGGCTCCGGCCTGGGAGAAGACGAGGACGCCGTCGCGGAACGCCATGAGCGTCGGGATCGACGTGATCTGCATGCCGCCAGCGAGCTCCTGGTTCGCCTCCGTGTCGACCTTGGCGAACACGACGTCACCGTGGGTCTCGCTCGACTGCTCGAAGACCGGCGCGAACGCCTTGCACGGGCCGCACCAGTCCGCCCAGAAGTCGACGAGGACGATGCCCTCGGCCGACACGGTGTCCTCGAAGTTCGAGATGGTCAGTTCCTGCGTGGTCATCGTGCGCCCTTCGGGTCGGTGGTCGGACGCGTCGCATCCGAGTGACGAGCCTACCCGCGGACGACGGGCCGTCCTCCCTTGAGCGCCTCCTGATCACCGTCCCGGCGGGAGCTCCGGGAGGAGCAGCAGGCGACGCTGCGTCCGTGACATGGCGAGGAGGACACCACCGAGCACGCCGAACAGCACACCGCCAGCGATGACGGCGATGCCGATGGCCGCACGGAGGAAGGCGTAGCTGTCGTCGGAGCCGTTGACCACGAGCACGACACCGACGAGGAGTCCGAGCACGCCGATCCCGAGGATCACCCAGCACAGGACGAGATACGTGCGGAACGCACGCGCCCCGTGGAACGTCGGTCGGATGCCGTACTGGGTGCCGACGTACTGGGCCCAGCGCGACCCGGTCCACCACCGCGTCGCCCGCGACGACACGTCGTACCAGCCGGCACCGGGGCCGTCCTGCTCGCCGGGCAAGGGCCGGACCGCGTCGATGACCGTGGGCGCACCCGTGGGTCGCGGGATCCTGCGCACCGCGGTCGTCTTGGCGGCGATGCCGAACCAGAGGATCGACACGAGCAGCAAGGGGACGCCGTTGAACGACAGGTGGCTGGACAGGAGTCCCAGGCTGAACTGCGACAGCGAGAGGACGAGGAACACCGAGGCGAACACCCACGCCAGGGTGGGCTGCTCGGTGGTCGCCCAGTCCGTGCCCGGCTTGCCGTCCTTCACCCGCAGCCCCGTCCAGTGCGAGCCGTCCCACCACCGCAGCTGATCGGGCCCGGTCGGATACCAGCCGGGCTGCGGGCCGGCAGCGGTGCCGATCGGCGAACCCGACTGCGCGGGCGACTGGTGCGACGGCGGTGGCCCGGCGGTCGGGCCGGCGGCAGCCACCTGCCCGGTCCACCGCGTTCCGTCCCACCAGCGCAGTTCGCCTGGTGTCCCCGCGTCGTACCATCCCGGTGCAGCAGTCATCGCCGCTCCTTCCCCCGAAGATCCCGCTCATGACGACCATGCAGCGACCCCAGTGTTCCCGGTCGGGACCGACGGGGCAAGCCACCGTTGTCGTCCGGACCCCTGACGGGTAGGTTGACGGCGACACGATGAAGGGACCACCGTGGCCAAGCGCAAGACGCCCGAGCAGCTCGCCGACGAGGAACGTCGGTACGAGCTCGCACGATCAGCGAGGACCTTCGACGACTTCGTCGTCCTCGCGAGCGACCCCAACCAGGCGATCCGCGCCGCCGCCGCGCACAACCCTGCGGCGGACGCGGCGGCGTTGGAACTGTTCCTGCAGGACCGGTTCTGGGGCGCCCGCATCGAGATCGCCCTGCACCCGAACGCCACCGATGAGCTGCTCCGCCGGCTCCTCGAGGCGGATCCGCGCAAACGCGGCGTCGTGCACAACGAGGCGAAGCGACGGCTCATCGAGCACGGCGTCCGGTTCGACGACGACGGCCTCCTGATCGAGGATCCGGCAGCTCCTCGCTGAGCCTCGAGGCAGGGCCTGCTTCCTCAGAGGTGCAGGTGGGTGCGGACCCAACGGCGTCCGGTGCTGGCGGTGAGGTGTTCGGCGAGCGCATCGGCCACGGCTGGACCGTCGGTGTCGAGGGCGACCGCCAGTTCGCCGATCGCCACGGAGTCGAGGAGGTTCCAATCGCCGACGGGCGCCTGGAGTCCGCAGTCCGGGCAGCGTGCGAGCTGTTCGTCGCCGTCCCACCAGGCGGCGAGGACGGGTGTTGCAGTTTCCGCGCTGAGGCGTGAGCCGCACGATGGGCAGGCCGGGTCGGTCGTGCCGTCGCCGACGCCGTAGGGTTCGCGTGCCGCGAGGATGACGAGCGAGTCCCGCGCGTGCACCGGGAACCGCGATGTGGCCGTCTGACCGAGCAGGAACGCGACGCGATCCGGGTACAGCCGATCCGTGCCGGTGTCGCTGCGGGAGATCCAGCCGTCGGACGACAGCGACTGCTCCAGCTGCGCCGATGCGGACTCGACCTCGGCCGCGCGCACATCGAGGTCGACGATCAGCTCGCGGTGGTCTCCCATGCACCGATCCTAGGCGGGTCGCCGACGAGGTGGAACGGAGGTCGTCGGAGCGGGGCGGCTACCATGACGGACATGGCAGGCTCAGCGACCCGACGTCTCGACGACGTGGACGGTCGTCCGGTCCGGGACGCCCGGTGAGCACCTACGGGCAGGTGGACTGGGACGAGAGCCCTGAGCATCCGTCGTCGGTCGCCGAACCGTATCTCATGGGCACCGGTGTCGTCACCGACGAGGACACCGGGAGCCGCCCGCTCTCGCCGCCGCACCGTCACCCGGACGCCATGCTCGCCTGGTGCTACCGCGGCACGGTGTGGGTGCACCTCCCGAACGCCATGTGGCGGCTGGCCCCGGGCCAAGGCGTGTGGATCCCCGCGCACACACAACACACCGCGCACCATGAACGCGATTCGACGGGCTGCTACACCTACCTGCCGCGCGCCTCGTTGATCCTGCCGGTCGACGAGGTGCGGCAGGTGCTGGTGCCGCGCGCCGTCCAGGAGATGCTCCTCCACCTCGGAATGAACGACATGCCCACCGACCTCCGTGTCCGCGCGCAGGCCGTCCTCATCGAGATGCTGCAGCAGCCCGCGCCCGAAGCGACCGACGGATGGGGTGAGGTCCCGATGCCGTCCGACGACCGCGTGCGCCCGCTCGTCCGCGCGGTGCTCGGCGACCCGGGTGATCCGCGGGGTGCGCTGGACCTGTTCGAGGCGCATGGACTGCACGAACGGACCGTCCTGCGGATCTTCCAGCACGACATCGGGATGAGCTTCTCGCGGTGGCGGACGAGTGTCCGGATGACGCTCGCAGCGCGCCTGATCGTCGATGGCACACCGATCGGCGCAGCGGCGCAACGCTGCGGCTACGCGTCCTCGAGCGCGTTCTCGGCGAGCTTCCGTGCCCGCTTCGGGGTGACGCCGCGGGAGTACGTGGCGCGGGTCCAGGCGGATCCAGCGCACCAGCGCTACTGGCGCTGATCGGCCCGGAGCCGGGCCCAGACTGGCGGATTCCCGACAGAAGTCGTCGGTTCGCCGACACCGCGCGCCGTCGGAGCGCCCTACGATCATTCTGTTAGGACATGCTTACCTAACTTCCGGCCGCGCAGCAGCGGCCCACTCCCCCACCACTCCGAAGGAGCTCCATGTCGCACGTTCTCGCGCGCCCGAACATCCGCCGCAGATCATCGCTCGTCGCGGTCGTCGTCGCCACCGCCCTCGCCCTCGTCGGGTGTTCCACTGCCGCAGGCAGCACCGGATCGACCACGGCCGCGGGCGACGGCGTCGTCATCGAACACGCACACGGCGAGACGGTCATCCCGGAGAAGCCGAAGCGGATCGTCGCCCTCGGCTGGATGACGCCCGACATCGTCGCGGCCCTCGGCACGAACCCCGTCGGCGTGGAAGCCGTCTGGGGCGCCGGCGAGAGCGGCTACCAGCCCTGGTTCGAGGACTACGTCACCGAGGCGTACGGCGAGCTGCCCGAGATCATCCCCTTCGTCGACGACGGCCCCAACTACGAGGCGATCAAGTCCCTGAAGCCCGACCTGATCCTCAGCCTGTACTCGGGCGTGACCGACATCGAGTACGAGCGACTCACCGAGATCGCCCCGACCGTCCCGTACATCGAGGGCCCGTGGAACCCCGGCACCTGGGAGGGCATGACGCGCACCGTCGGGAAGGCGATGTCGGAGGAGGCCAAGGCCGAAGAGCTCATCACCGAGACCGAGACGCTCATCACCTCGCTCGCCGACGCCCACCCGGAGTTCGACGACAAGACCTTCGTCTGGGGTCTGACCCTCAACGAGGGCGGGACCGACCTCGGCGTCTACCTCGAATACGACCCGCGGGTGCGCATCACCGAGGCACTCGGGTTCACCTCCACGTCGGCGATGGACAGCTTCCTGCAGAGCGCCGAGGGCGACAACTGGTACACCGGGGTGAGCCTCGAGCAGCTCTACGACGTCGACGCCGACCTCTTCGCCGCTTGGGGCGGCAGCGCTGCCGAGGGCACGTACACGGTCGAGAACGCCGTCGTCTCCCGCTGGGCGCCGATCGCCGCAGGCTCGTACGTGATCTACGCCGACGCCGCGAAGGCCTCGGCGATCAGCGCCCCGACCGTCCTGTCCCTGCAGTACGTGCTGCCGGGTTACGTCGACGACCTCGCAGCCGCCCTCCAGGGCGAGCCCACCATCGACGGGAAGTGATCTCGACGATGTCTCAGCCGCCAGCTGCTCCAGCCACGCTGGACCCGGCCGACGGCACCGACGTCCCGACGTCCGGTGCGGGGAAGCGCTCGAGCGACTCCCCGCACCGGACCGCGGTGCTCGCGACCGGTCTCCTCGTCGCGACCCTGATTCTGGCCGCGGCCGCCATCGCCTCCCTCGCCGTCGGCAACCGCGCGATCGACCCGGTGACCGTCCTCCACGCCCTGTTCTCCTACGACCACGACAACCCGCTGCACCTGATGGTCGTCGAGCTGCGCGTGCCCCGCACCCTCCTCGGAGTGCTCGTCGGTGCCGCGCTCGCGGTGTGCGGCGGGCTCATCCAGGCCTTCACCCGTAACCCCCTCGCCGACCCGGGCATCCTCGGGGTGAACGCCGGAGCCTCCTTCGCCGTGACCTTCGCCGTCGGGGTGCTGGGATTGACGACGCCCGGCGCCTACGTGCCGTTCGCGCTCGCCGGTGCCTTCGTCCTCACGCTGCTCGTGTATGTCCTGGGATCGGTCGGCTCCTCTGGCGCGACGCCCATGAAGCTGACCCTCGCGGGGGTCGCACTCGGTGCGGCCTGCACCGGGTTCACGACGGCGATCGTGCTCCGCGACGAGGGCACCCTGCAGGTCATGCGGTTCTGGAGCGTCGGGTCGATCGGCGGACGCACCCTCGACCAACTCGTGTGGGCTGCACCACTGATCGTCGTGGGGCTCCTGATCGGCCTCGCCTGCGCCCGGTCGTTGAACGCCCTGACCCTCGGCGACGACCTCGCGCAGGCGCTGGGGGCACGGGTCCGCAGCACGCGCGTGTGGGTGGTCGTCGCGGTCACGATCCTGGCCGGTACCGGGGTCGCGGCAGCGGGGCCCATCGCCTTCGTCGGCCTCATGATCCCCCACGTCGTCCGGTGGTTCACCGGGCCGGACCAGCGCTGGGTGCTGAGCACCTCGATGGTGGTCGGCCCGGCTTTCCTCCTGCTCGCGGACGTGCTCGGCAGGATCGTGCTGCCCTCGGGCGAACTCCGGGTCGGGATCGTCACGGCGCTGCTCGGCGCGCCCATCCTGATCATGCTCGTGCGCCGCAAGCGGGTGAGCGGCCTGTGAGCGTCGTCGACCACGGCCGACGCCAGATCCGCGTGGACACCGCGCATCTCGCGACGCTCGTCCCCGTCCGGTCCGTCGTCGTGTGCCTCGTGCTCATCGTGGTGATCATCGGTGCCGGCCTCGCGGCGACGACGATCGGCGCATACACGATCGAGTTCGACGCGGTGCTCCGGGCGATCGTCGACCCGGCGTCCGATCCCGACGTGCGCCAGGTCGTGTTCGAGTGGCGGCTCCCCCGGGTGCTGTTCGCGGTGCTCTGCGGAGCGGCGCTCGCCCTCTCGGGAGGCATCTTCCAATCGCTCACCCGCAACCCGCTCGGCTCGCCGGACATCATCGGGTTCGGCGTCGGAGCGCAGTTCGGCGTGACGCTGACGATGCTCGTCCTCGGGCTCAACACGTACCTGTTCAAGGCGGCCGGAGCACTCGTCGGCGGGCTGCTGACGGCTTTGCTCGTCGCGGTGCTCGCGAACCGGCACACGATGTCGTCCTTCCGCCTCATCATCGTCGGCATCGGTGTCTCCGCAGGGCTCGGCTCACTCACGTCCTGGATCCTCATCTCGGTCAGTGTCGAGCAGGCGATGATGGCGGCGACCTGGGGCGCAGGATCGCTCGCGTCGCTCGGCTTCGACCAACTGCTCCCGGCCGCCACCGCGTTCCTCGTCCTCGCCGTGCTCGCGCGCCCGCTCCGCCGCACCCTCCCGGTGCTCGAGATGGGCGACGACGCGGCCACCGCGCTCGGCGTCCGGCCCGGGCGCACCCGCCTCGGCGCCATGGTCATCGGCGTGGCCCTCGTGGCCCTCGTCACGGCCGCGGCCGGCCCCATCTCGTTCATCGCGCTCGCGGCCCCGCAGATCGCCCAACGGCTCACCCGCTCGAACACCCCGATGGGGCTCGCGCCGGTGATGCTGACCGGCGCGGCCCTCGTCGTCGTGTCCGACGTCGTCGCCCAGCTGGTCGCCGTGCCGGTCGGCGTGGTGACCGTCTCGGTCGGCGGCATCTACCTCACCTGCCTGCTGGCGGCGCAGTTCCTGCGCCGCACGTGAAAGGACCACCATGACCACGACGCTCCTCGCCCGCGACCTGAGCCTGGGCTACGGGGACACCCCCGTCGTCTCGGGGCTGTCGCTCGAGATCCCCGACGGCTCGTTCACCATCGTCATCGGGCCGAACGCCTGCGGGAAGTCGACCCTGCTACGCGGGCTCGCCCGGCTCCTGCGACCCGCCACCGGGGCCGTGCTGCTCGACGGCGACGACATCCGCACCCTGAAGTCCAAGGACATCGCGCGCCGGCTCGGGCTGCTCCCCCAGTCGGCGATCGCCCCTGACGGCATCACCGTCGCCGATCTCGTGGGACGCGGACGGTTCCCGCACCAGAGCGCCATGCGGACCTGGAGCCGAGCCGACGAGCAGGCCGTCGCGGCGGCCCTGGCCGCCACCGGGGTCACCGAGTTGTCCCGCCGCCTGGTCGACGAACTGTCCGGCGGGCAACGACAACGGGTCTGGGTCGCGATGGCCCTCGCGCAGCAGACCGGGCACCTCCTCCTCGACGAACCGACGACGTTCCTCGACATCGCACACCAGATCGAGCTGATGGAGCTGTTCACGGATCTCCACCGCGACGGGACGACCCTCGTCGCCGTCCTGCACGACCTGAACCACGCGGCACGCTACGCGACCCATCTCGTGGCCATGCGGGACGGCGCGATCGTCGCCCAGGGCGACCCGCAGGAGATCATCACCGCCGAGCTCGTCGAAGCGGTCTACGACCTGCCGTGCCGGGTCATCACCGATCCCGTCTCCGGCACGCCGTTGGTGCTCCCGCTCGGGCGGCGGGACCGGTGACCGGCTCCCCCGCTCGGCTCGTCGGGATCGCCCTCGTCGCGGACGGGCGCGGGCCTGCACTCGCGGCCGCGACCGTCCTCCTCATCGTGCACGCCCTGTCGGAGGCGGCGATCCCCGTCATCATCGGTTCGACCGTCGATCAGGCGGTGGTCCCCTCGGATCCCGTCGCCCTCGCGGTCTGGATGAGCGTCCTGGTGGCCACGTTCCTCGTCCTCACCGTCAGCTACCAGTCCGCGTCCCGCCTCATGGTGTCGGTCTACGGTCGCGGCGAGCAGGCCCTCCGACACCTCACCCTCTCGCGGATGCTCCGGCCACGACTGTCCCGACGGATCCTGAGCCCGGGTGAGGCCCTGACGGTCGTCACCTCCGACACGTATCGCGTCGCCGGCGTCGCGTGGTCGGTCGCACAGCAATGCGCCACGATCGCCGCGATCATCGGCGCGGCGCTCGCGATGTCGGTGATCTCCCCGATCGCCACGGTCGTGGTGTTCGCCGCCACCATCGGCATGATGCTCGTGATGCGCGTCGTCTCACGCCCGCTGGAGCTGCGCGGGCTCGCGGAGCAGCGGGCCGCGACGGAGGCGGGCGCGGTCGCCGCCGACTTCATGAGCGGGTTCCGGGTCCTCGTCGGCATCGGCGGGCGAGGCGAGGCCGAGCGACGATACCGGGCCGCCAGCGACGTCTCGAGACAGGCGGCGACCGTGGCCGGGCGGTCGCTCGCCGCCTCCGAGGCGGTGAGTGGCGCCCTGGCGGCGCTGGTGACAGCTGCCCTCGTGGGACTGTCCGCCTGGTTCGCCGCTGCGGGCCGCATCAGCATCGGCGAGTTGGTCACCGTGCTCGGGCTCGCCCAGTTCATCAGCGGCTACCTCGCGCAGGTGGGGTCGTTCCCGTCCAACTGGATCCACAAGCTCGCCTCCGCGAAACGGCTGTCCGCGGTCGTCGACGCCGCGGACCTCCTCGACGAGCCCGTGGAGCCGGCTGGATCGTCCGCCAGCCCCGCGGGGGACGTCGTCCTGTCCTTCCGAGCGGGCGACGCCGAGCCCCGGGTGGACGTGCGGGCCGGCGAGCTGCTCGGCGTCCGTCCGACGGACAGCGACGCGGCGCGCGCCCTCTCCCGCCTGCTGGGCATGCGGACCCCCGCGGCCCGCGGCAGCGCCTCGCTCGCCGTCGACGGCGTGCTCGTCGATCAGCAGGACCTCGACCCGGTCGCCTACCGCCGGCGGGTGCTCGCCCCGCCGCACGAGCAGCGGGTCATGAGCGGCACCCTGGCCGACGCGGTGCGTGGACACGGCATGACCGGCGACCCCGACCCGGCGTTCGTCGCCATGGCCGCGCTCGACGACGCGGTGGTCCAGCTCGGCGGCTGGTCGTCGCCGGTCGGCGAGGCCGGCCGACGGCTCTCCGGCGGACAGCGCCAACGCGTCGGGATCGCGCGGGCACTGCACGCCGAGGCGGAGGTCCTCGTCCTCGACGAACCGACGTCAGCGGTCGACGTGCTGACCGAGACCCGCATCGCGCGTGCACTCGCGGAGCACGATGGCACCGTCGTGGTCCTCACGACCTCCGCCGTCCTCCTCAACGCCTGCGACCGGGTTGTCGGGGTCGGTCGCGGAGAGGACGCCGACCGTGGCTGATGAAGACATGACCTCCGCGACCACCGCCCGGCTGCCGGTCGCCGAGGCGGCCCGGGTCCGCGCTGTCGTCGCCGCCCTGCTGCGCCGACACCGTGGGCGGACCGCTGCCGTGGTGGTCCTGTTCCTCGCGGCCTCCGCCCTCGGGGTCGTGCTGCCCACCAGCCTCGGGCGGGTCGTGGACGCCATCACCTCGGAGGCCGGGCCGTCCGTCGTCGCGGGCTGGGTCGCCGGAGCCGCCGTCGGCGCGGTCGCCGCGGTCGTGGTCATGCTCTGGGCCGTGCGCGTCCTCACCGGCCTCGTGCAGGACCTGCTCGCCGAATTGCGCGAGGAGGTGTTCGCCTCGGCCATGCGACTCCCGGTGAGCACCATCGACGACGGCGAGAGTGCCGACCTGCTGTCCCGGGTCACCGGCGACGTGGACGCCGTCGCCGAGGCCGGCGGTGGTGTCGCCCCCACCCTGCTGTCCGCCGGGTTCGCCATCGGCGTGTCGGTGATCGCGCTGGCCGCCCTCGACCCCCGGCTCGCCCTCGCAGGCCTCGCCGCCGCGCCGTGCTACGTCATCGGGACCCGGGCGTTCCTCCGACGCTCCCGGATCGTGTTCCGGGAGGTCCGCACGCGCGAGGCGTCGCGCAGCCAGGCCGTGTTGGACGCCGTCCACGGCGCGGAGACGCTGACCGCGTTCGCCGCCGCCGACCACGCGATCGAGCGCGTCGGCGAACGCGCGGCAGCGTCCATCGACGCGCAGATCGAAGGCGTGCGGGTGGCGAACCGGCTCTTCCGGTGGATCAACGGCGGTGAACTCGTCGGGCTGTCGGCGATCCTGGCGACCGGATTCCTGCTCCACGCGCACGGGGCGGTCACCGTCGGCCTCGTGACCACGGCCGCCCTCCTGTTCCACCGACTGTTCGGCCCGGTCGGCCAGGTGATCTTCGGGCTCGACGACATCCAGCGCGCCACCGTGGGGCTGGCACGCCTCGTCGGGGTCATCGACCTCGCATCGGCGAGCTCGCCGACGGCCGGCTCACCGACCGACGGCGGCAGCGGCGACGCAGCGGCGATCCGGGTGCGCGACCTCACGTTCCGGTACCCGACCACCGGACGCGGCATCGTCGGGGTCACGCTCGACGTCCCGCGCGGCACGACCACGGCACTCGTCGGCACCTCCGGTTCCGGCAAGAGCACCCTGGCTCGGGTCGTCGCGGGGCACCATGCACCGACGTCGGGGAGTCTGCACGTCGCCGACACCCCGTACTCCCTGTCGCAGGAGCTCCACCACTTCCGCGGCTCGATCGCCGACAACCTCCGTCTCGGGGCGCCGGACGCGAGCCAGGAGGAGATGGTAGCCGCGGTGCACGCCGTCGGTGCGGCATGGGCGGTCGCCGGACTGGTGGACGGTCCGACTCGGGACCCGGCCGATGCGGTCGACGCACCGGTGCCGCTGGACGAGGGCCGGATCCAGCAACTCGCCCTCGCCAGAGCCCTCCTGGCGGACCCGGCCATCGTGATCCTGGACGAGGCGACGGCCGACGTCGGGCTGCACCATCGTGCAGCCGTCGAAGCGGCGATGCTGCGGCTCCGGGCCGATCGCACCACCCTCCTCATCGCCCACCGGCTGGAGCAGGCGGCGACCGCCGACCGGATCGCGGTCTTCTCGGACGGCCGGATCATCGCGCACGGCACCCATGACGATCTGCTCGCAGCCCCCGGCGCCTACCGCGACTCGTGGCTCGCCCACCGGCAGCACGTCGCCGAACCCGCCGACACCACCGAATCCACCGAATCCACCGACCCCACCCCAGAGCCGGAGCACCCATGACCATCCACCGCGGCATCGTCACCGAGACGAGCGTCCTCAGCCCCAACCTGATCCGTGTCACCCTCGGAGGCCCGCGCGTCGCCGACTTCATCAGCACCGGGACGGGAGACGAGTACGTCCGCGTCTTCTTCCCCCACGGCGACGACCCGGCGGACGTCTCGCTGCCCCTCCCCATCGGCGACTGGTGGGAGTGGCCCGAAGGCACCCCGCAGGCACCGATGCGGACCTACACGGTCTCCGGCGTCCGCACGGACCAGAGCGAGATCGACCTCGACTTCGTCGCGCACGACGCGGGCGTCGCCGGCCCGTGGGCGGTGCGGGCTCGGCCAGGGCACGTACTCGGGCTGAACTCGCCGACCGGGCTGTACGACCCTCCGGAGGACACCGAGTGGCAGGTGTTGGTGGCCGACCTCTCCGGTCTGCCCGCCGTCCGCCGGATCGTCGCGCAGACCCCACGCGGACTCCGGACCCGGGTGGTGCTCGAGGTGCCGTCCGAGCAGGACCGGATCGCGTTCGAGACGGGCCCGGATGTGCTGGTCACCTGGGTGGTCGGCGGGAACGGGCACGGTCCGAGCGCGCTCGGACGACTCGTCCGGAGCGTCGTCGACGAGCGGCTCGCCCTCGATCAGGGCTACGTCTGGGTGGCGGGTGAGACGGTCGCCCTCCGGGACGCGCGGAAGTACCTGCGCCGGGAGCTCGGACTGCCGGCCACGCGGTTCAAGGTCGTGGGCTACTGGACGCCGATCGCCGCCTGGGACGAGAAGTTCGCCGCCCTGCCCACGGACGTCCAAGCGGAGCTCGACGCGATCTGGGCCACGACCGACGACGCCGAGCCGGAGGACGTCCAGATCCGGTTCGAGGAGCAGCTCGACCGACTCGGACTCTGAACCGCCGTACTCCGTCGAGCGCTCGCAGCGGCGCGTTCGACCGACGCTGACGGTGCAGGTTCCGGGACCCGCCGCCCGCCTCGGATGTGAGCGACGCGACCACAGCAGACTGGGAGGCACCCGCGGCGAGCAGGAGGAACGCAGATGCCACGTTGGATCGGTCAGGGCGAGCGCCACCCCCGGCTCGGACTGGTGAGCCGGAGCCAGGGGCCGCTGGCGCTGGGGGTGGTCGTGGTCACCGCGATCGTCGGTGCCACGACGCCGGCGCTTCTCAGCGTCAGGGAGCTGCAGTTGTCCTGGGTCGTCATGGGCTTGGCGCTCATCGCCACCCTCGCGATCCCGTGGGAACGGCTCGGACGGGCCTGGGCGCTCATCCTGGTCAGTGCGGACCTCGCCGTCGTCGGGCTCGTGACCCATGCGGTGTCGCCGGTCCTCGGCGCATCGATCGTCCTGCTCGCCTTCCCGGTGTTGTGGCTGGCCCACGGCTTCGGTCGTCTCGGCGCCGCCCTTGCGCTCATCGGCAGCGTGCTCGTCATCTGGTTGCCGAACGTGCTCTACGGCGAGTACCCCGGGAGCGTCCAGGCCTGGAGCGAGCTGATCGCGCTCACGGTCTTGCTGCTGCTCGTCATCGTCGTCGTGAGTCTGCAGTCCGGACGGTTCGAGCGCGCCCAGGCGAGCCTCCGCGCCGAGGCCGACGCGAAGGTCGAAGCCCTCGCCTCGCAGAACCGGCTCGCCGTGATGCTCCGTTCCGTGGTCGCGGAGGTCAACGTCGGACTCGTCTTCTTCGACGAACACGGCGAGCAGATCCTCAACAACCGGACCTCCATCGAGCTCGCCGCGCTGGCCGGCTACGACCCGGCGACCGGGAGTGCACGCTTCGTCTGGGCGGCGGACGGTGTCACGCCACTGGCCCGCGAGGAACAGCCGGTGATCCGGGTCCTCGGCGGTCAGGACGTCCGCGACTTCTTCTATCGCGTGGGGCCGCCCGGCAAGCAGCGGGCCCTCGTCGCCAACGGCCGGTCCGTCCGCGATGCGACCGGCGCACCGCACGGAGCGGTCCTCGTCGGACAGGACGTGACCGAACTCACCGAGGCGGTCCGGATGCGATCCGAGTCGCTCACGAGCCTCAGCCACGAGCTGCGGACGCCGCTCACGAGCATCCTCGGCTACCTCGACCTCCTCGGTGACGACGACGACCTCGCTCCGCAGGTGCGCTCGCAGCTCGCCGTCATCCGCCGGAGCGCCGACCACCTCGGGCGTCTCGCGGAGCAGTTCCTCGCTGCCAGCGCACCGGAGCTGGAGCTCTCCCCCGAAGCCGTCGACCTCGGTGGCCTCGTCGTCGACGCGGTCGCGGAGCGGCGACGCCTCGGACTCCCCACCGGCGTCGAACTCCGACTGGGAGCCCGTCCCGAACTGCGCCTCGACGCCGATCGCCGTCGGATCGAGGAGCTGCTCGCCATCCTGCTCGACAACGCGGCGGCGTACACGAGGGAGGGTGAGATCTTCGTGAGCGCCCGGTCGGACGGACGAGAGGCGGTCATCCGGGTCTCGGACACGGGGATCGGCATCCCCGAGGACGAACTCGCCTCCGTCTTCGAGCGTTTCCATCGGGCGGCGAACGTGCGGGAGGAGACCATCCGAGGGTCGGGGCTCGGACTCACCATCGCCCGGTCGATCGTCCGCGCGCACGGCGGCACGATCGAGGCGTTCGCGACGGGGAACCCCGGGACGACGATCCTGGTGCGGCTGCCGCTCCGGCGGGCCGACCCTGCAGGGGCGCCCAAGGCCACGGACCCACGCTCGCGACGCGTCGGCCCGGCCCGCCGTGGTGCAGATCAGGGCTGACGCCGGCTATCCCTCGAGCGCGTGGAGCACCGCGTCGTCGACGATGTGCGAGACGTGGACGTCGGCGACCTCGTAGTGGGCCTCCCGTCCGACGCGCTCCACCGACACGAGGCCCGCCGAACGCAGCGTCCGGAGGTGCTGCGACACCAGCGGTTGGGACAGGCCGCTCGCGTCCGCGAGCTGACCGACCGTGGAGGTGCCGGCGGCGAGGATCCGCAGCAGTCGGAGCCGCGACACCGAGGAGAGGGCCTTGAACAGTTCGGCAGCCGGTTCCAGATCCTCAGTCATCTCCCCATATAAGCAGACACGAATGGATCGCGGGTCCCGCGTCGTCAGAACCCCCGGGCGGTCCGCAGCCGACCAGCCCGATCCGGCTTCCGCGCTGCCGCGACCGTCACCCGAGGAGCTGCGCCGGAGCGATCCAGACCGTCGACTCCCCGGGAACCGCGTCGTCGAGGAGCGCGCCGAGCACCACCGCATCGGAGGGCGCGCCGAGCGGATACGGCTCCGTGCCGAAGTTCGCCACCACCTGCCAACCGTTCGGTCGGGTGAACCGCAGGACGTCCTCCCGGCCGGTCTCGATCCAGTCGAGCTGTTCCCCCGTCTGCAGCAGTCGTCGCAGCCGGAGCGCCTCGCGGTACAGCGAGAGCGTCGACGTGGGATCCTGTGCTTCGACCTCGACGGCGTGCTGCGCGAACCACCGCGGTTGCGGCAGGTGCGCGACCGCATCACCGAAGCCGAACGAGGCACCGTCCGCCGTCCACGGCAACGGGACCCGGCAGCCGTCCCGCCCGAGGCCGTCATACGCTCCCCCACGGAAGAACGCCGGGTCTTGGCGTTCCCCGTCGGTGATCTCGGCGACCTCGTGCAGGCCCAGCTCCTCGCCCTGGTACAGGTAGGTGCTGCCCGGGAGTCCGAGGATGAGGAGGGTGGCGGCCCTCGCACGGCGCGCTCCCTGGTCCAGGTCGACCCCGTCGGGAGGACCACCGGCAGCCACCCACTCCGTGCCCTGCTTCACCGGGCGCCCGGCCAGGGGCGGGAGCCCGTACCGCGTCGCGTGCCGGGTGACGTCGTGGTTCGAGAGCACCCACGTGGTGGATGATCCGGACGCCTGCGCCTGCGCGAGGTTGTCCGCGATGACGGTCCGGAACTCGGTCGCGTCGAAGTCGGCTTCGAGCAGGTCGAAGTTGAACGCCTGCCCGAGCCCAGCCGCCGACGCGTACTTCGCGCGCCGCTCGGGGGTGCTCACCCACGCCTCGGCCACGGCGGTGCGCGGCGGGTCGTACTCGTCGAACACCCGACGCCACTCGGCGTACACCTCGTGCACGTCGTCGCGGTCGAGCAACGGGTGGGCCCCGTCCTGCGGGATCAGCTCCAGTTCCGCGCGACTCGGCAACGGCTCGGAGAAGTCCTTGGTGAGCATGTGCGCGACGTCGATCCGGAAGCCGTCCACGCCCCGATCCGACCAGAACCGGAGGGTCTTCAGGAAGTCCTCGCGCACCTCCGGGTGATCCCAATCGAGATCCGGCTGCTCGGTCGCGAAGTGGTGGAAGTACCACTGGCCGTCCGCCACCCGCTCCCAGGAGGAACCGCCGAAGACGGACTCCCAGTCGGTGGGCGGCTCCTCACCCGACTCGCCGGTGCCCTCCCGGAAGAGGTACCGCGCTCGCGCGGCCGAACCGCGACCCGCGGCCAGCGCCTCCTGGAACCAGGCGTGCCGGTCGGAGGTGTGGTTCGGCACGATGTCGACGATGACCCGGATACCGCGCTCGTGCAGGGCGGCGATGAGCTCGTCGAAGTCCGCCAGGGTGCCGAGCCGCGGGTCGACGTCACGGTAGTCCGCGACGTCGTACCCGCCGTCCGCCAACGCCGAGGGGTAGAACGGGCTGAGCCAGATCGCATCGATGCCGAGCGCGGCGAGGTAGTCCACCCGCGACCGGATGCCCGGCAGGTCCCCGAGTCCGTCCCCGTCCGCGTCGGCGAAGCTCCGCGGATAGATCTGGTAGACGGCGGCCTGGCGCCACCAGGTGGCTGCGGCCGCCTGCTGGGCGTCGACGAGTGCGGCATCGGTCATGACGTGCGGTCCTTCGGTCTCTCGGGTCGTGGTGGTGTTGCGGTGTCGGTTCAGCGTCGAGGCGTCGGCGTCATCCCTTGACCGCCCCCTGGGTCACGCCGGACATGACCCAGCGCTGCGCGAACAGGTAGGCGATGATGGCCGGCGCCATGGCCATGAGGTACGAGGCGAACGCGACGTTGTAGTTGCTGCTGAACTGCGTCTGGAAGAGGTTCTGCCGCACCGGGAGGGTCTGCAGGCTCGCATCCGAGATGATCAGCGACGGCATCATGAAGTCGTTCCAGGCGTACAGGAACGCGAAGATGCCGACCGTCGCACTCATCGGTGCCAGGAGCGGGAAGATGAGCCGCCAGAACGTCTGCCAGGTGCTCGCGCCGTCGATCCGGGCGCTCTCCTCGAGCTCGATCGGGATCGACCGGAGGAACGCCGTGAACAGCAGCACGCTGAAACTCAGCTGGAACATCGTCGCGAGGATGATCACCCCGAACGGGTTGTCGAGTCCGACGCGGCCGGTGAGCTGGATCTGCGGGAGCGCCACCACCGGGAACGGGATGAACATCGCCGCGAGCAGGTAGAAGAACGAGAAGCGGAACAGTCGGCGGTCCCAGTTGCGCACGATCGCGTACGCCGCGAAGGAGGCCAGGATGATCGTCGCCACCACGGTCCCCGCGGTCACGAGGAGCGACATCGCGAAGCCCACGGGGAACTTCGTGAGGGTCCACGCCTGGACGAACCCGTCGATGCTGAACGGCGCCGGCAGCGAGAAGGCGTTCCCGTCGACCGATTGGGTGTCGGTCTTGAACGCCATCGAGATGGTCACGTAGAGCGGCAGGAGCACCGTCACGGCGCAGAGCAGCAGGATGACCGTCGTCGACCAGCTGACGCGCTCCCCCTTCGTGCGTTGCTTCGTGCTGGCGTTCGCCGTCGTGATGGATCGGGTGCTGAGTGCGGTCGGGGTGGCCATCAGAGTGCGTTCCTTCCGCGCGTCGCCGACAGTTGCACGAGGGCGATGATGATCGTGATGATGAAGAAGAGGGTGGCCGTGGCCATCTGGTACGCGTAGTCACCGGTCTGGAACCCGCGGATGATGGTCATCGAGATGCTCCGCGTGGAGGTACCCGGACCACCGTTCGTCAGGCCGACGATGATGTCGTAGGCGTTCAGGTAGTTCTTGAAGCCGAGGATCACGTTGATGACGACGTACCCCATCACGAGCGGCAGCGTGATCCGCAGCAGCTGCTGACGCTTGTTCGCGCCGTCCAGGGACGCCGCCTCGTACACATCGCCGGGCACCGCGAGCAGGCCGGCGATGTAGATGAGCAGCGTGCCGGGGATCGACTGCCAGGCCGTGACGATGACGATGCCGAGCCAGGCGAGGTCCGGGTTCGAGAGGATGCTCGTCTCGAGGAAGGGGATCCCGAGGGCGGAACCGGCAGAGGGCACCGAGTTCATGAACAGGAACTGGAACACGTAGGCGATGATGATGCCCGAGATCACCATCGGGATGACGAAGACCCCACGGAGCCCCATCTTGAACTTGATCTTCGAGGTCAGTCCGACGGCGAGCAGGAACGCGATGACGTTCACCACGATCACCGTCACGAGGGAGAACCCGAAGGTGAAGAGGAAGCTGGTGAGGATCGCCGGGTCGCTGAACGCGGCGATGTAGTTCGTGAACCCGATGAATTCGTAGTCACCGATGCCGATGGAGTCGGTGAAGCTGAAGACGATCCCGACGACGCCGGGGACGGTGATCGCGAGCGTGAACAGGACGACGGCCGGGAAGAGGAAGAGGTAGTAGATCGGTTCGACGCGCTTGCGGCTGCGGCGGACCTTCGGGTCTCCCCCGGTCACGATGGCGGTGGTGGCGCTCATTCGGATCCCTCCTTGGTCGACACGGGCGGCTGTCTGAACGCGAGCCGGGCCCAGTCCGCGTCCATGGTGCGGAGCATCGACGCCGCGTTGGTCCCGAGGACCAGCGATTGCGCGTAGTTCTCGGTCGGGATGGCGCGCGGGTTGAGCACGCCGGGGCCCTGGTAGAACGCTCCGGCGTCGTAGTACGGGATCATGCCGGCCACGCGGGGGTCGTCAGGAGCCGTGCCGTCGTCCGTCGGGACGAAGCCGAGCTGCGACTCGTTGTAGGCCTGGATGACCTCCGGCTGGTACAGGTACTCGAGGAAGTCGCGGGCACCCTCCGGGTTCTTCGCCTCCTCGGGGATGATCGTCACGAGGTCGAGGTTCACGCGGACCTTCAGGTCCTTCGGGTCCTCCGTCATCGGCAGGGGGAAGGTGCCGAGGTCCAGGTCGGGTGCGGTGAGTGCGATCTGGCTGAACGCCCACGGCCCCTGCAGGTACATGGCGCCCTGGCCTTCGGCGAACGCGACGTTGCCGGCGTCGTAGGTGCGACTCGGCGCATCCGCCTGCGTGTATTCCTTCGCCAGCAGCTGCATCTTCTCGATGGGCTCGAGGAAGTCCTTCTCGAAGGAGACCGGGGCGTCAGGTCCCACCTCGGTGCCCTCCTCCGCGAGCCGGTCGTAGAACTCGGGGATGTCGACGGCGCCGCCGACCGAATAGTCGAACCAGCCCTGGTTGGCGGTCCACGCATCGGCGAACGTCGCGTAGAACGGCGCCACACCGGCGGCCTTGAGGGTGTCGGAGACGGCGATGAGTTCGCTCCACGTCGTCGGCACCTCGAGGCCGTTCTCGGCGAAGATCGTCTTGTTGTAGATGACGGAGGCGGCCATCACCGAGTAGGGCAGCGCACTCGTGCGCCCCTCGCAGACGCCGTACTGGTCGAGCAACGGCTGGAGGTCGTCGCGGATGGACGCCGCCGCCGTCGTGTCGGAGAGGTCGGAGAGCGCACACCGCTCCACGAAGCGTGAGACCTCGTGGTTGTAGTTCGAGAGCATGAGGTCCGGCGGGTTGCCTCGGACGAAGCTGGCGGCGAGTGGATCGGGCCCCGAGGTGTCCATCACGACCTCGTATTGCTGCTGCGAGGCGTTGTAGTCCGCGACGGCCTGGTTCATGAAGGTGAACGCCTCGCGCTTGCTGAAGGTGAAGTGGACGGTCTCCCGGCCGTCGCTCGAGCAGGCGACGAGGGTGCTCGCGACCAGGAGTCCCGTCGCCACCCCCGCCGTGACGCGTAACGCGCGTTTCAGTTGGTTCGACATCATTGTCCTTCCACGCGGTCCGACCGGACCACTGACTAAATACAGAGAGCAAATCAACTCATGTCGGACACTCTGCCATCCGCGCGCGGCAGGGTCAAGCATCGGTTGGGTCACGCCGCGCCGAGCCGCGCGGGCGTGATCGTTCACGGTCGAGCGCGACGCGCGGACCCGCGCCGTCCGGCCGCGCCCCGGACCGATATCGTTGACGCTCATGGACGCGACGACGAGCCTCACCGGACCACCGGAGCCGCGGGCCACGAACCTCGCCGCCGTGCTGGCCCACGCCTGGGCCGAATCGGCGTTCACCGCGGCCGACGTCATGGCGGCGACCGGCCTGTCCCGATCGACGGCGATCGCCCTCTGCGACGACCTGATCGATCTCGGCTGGTTCACCGAACTCGACGACGCACGTCAGGCGGGTGTCGCGTATCGCAAGGGGCGCCCTGCGCGGCGCTACGAGCTGCACGATGCGGCCGGGGTCGTCGTGGGCGTCGACGCGGGAGCCCACTCCATCACGACGATCGCCGCGGACCTCCGTGGGCGAGAACTGGCGCGCTCGCACCGGGCGATCGACCCGGCCGCCGACGCGGAGGAACGCGTCTCCGTGGTCGACGCGGCGATCACCGAGGTCCTGCAGTCCGACGGCACGGGGAGGCCGCTCTGCATCACCCTCGGCGTACCGGCCCCGATCGACGCGCTCGGGCGCTCCCCCGAGGGCAACGTCTTCTGGGAGCGCATGAACCCGAGGCTCGGCGAACGCCTCCAAGACCACGGCTGCGTGGTGCTCACGGACAACGACGCCAACCTCGCCGCCGTGGCTGAGGGCGCGCGCGGTGCCGGTGCGGGCGTCGACTCCTACATCGCCGTGATGACGGGTGAACGGCTCGGCGCCGGCTACGTCCTCGACGGGCGTCTCGTGCGCGGCCGAGGACGGGCGGGCGAACTGCACCTCCTCGACCTCGTCGACGGTGTCGGTTCCGCGCGGGGCTTCGCCGCGGTGCTCCGCGACTGGGGTCGCGCCCATCGCGAGAGCGGCGGTCTGCCCGAGAGCAGCCCGCTCAGCCGGCTGCCCGTCGAGCGGGTCGACGCGTCGTCCGTCCTGGCGGCGGCCGACGATGGCGACGAGGCTGCGCTCGACCTGGTCCGGCGTCTGGCCGACCGCGTCGCACGGATGAGTGCCGTCCTCGGTGGGCTCCTGGACGTGGAGCGGATCGTGTTCGCCGGGGCGATCGCCCCATCGATGTCGTTGCTGCTCGAGATCGCCTCCGAGCGCCTCCCGGGGTACATGAGCGCCGAGCCGCCGCTGCTCGTGGCGTCGGCACTCGGTGCGGACATCGTGGCGCAGGGGGCTGTCGCCACCGCCGTCGACCACGTCCGGCGCAACGCGCTGCGCATCGACCTCGCCCGCTAGGTTCCGGGCTCAGTCGTCCGAATTCCCCCGGGTGAGCTCGGGGACGAGCTCACTCAAGCCGTCGATCACCGGGTGGCGTCCGTGGACGGGTGGGTCCTGGTGTCCGTTGCGGAAGCGGACGAAGCGGACCCCGAGAAGCTCGGCGATCTCCTCGTCGTGATTCGTGTCCCCCACCATGACCACGCGCGACGGGTGATGCCCCGAACCCGCCAGCCAGGAGCCGACGACCTGCTCTTTGGACGCATGGTAGACGTCGGTGATGCCGTGGACACCGGAGAAGTAATGCGTCAGGGCATGTGGTGCCAGTTGACGCTCGAGCACGGCCTCGGGGGTCGCCGAGATGAGGACCTGTTCGACGCCGAGCGCGTGCACCGCCTCGAGCGTCTGCAGGGCGTCCGGGTGGAGAGCCGCGGTCTCGACGTCGACGGCGAACCGGGCAAGATACTCGTCGGCCGCCGCCACGAAGTCGGCTCCACCGATGCCGACCCGCTCGTAGAAGTCGCGGATCGGGAACCCGAACACCCGCCGGTACGCCGCCTCGTCGACGAACCCTGGCAGGCCCCGACCGGCGAGGAGCAGATCCATCGCGGCGCGTGCGACCCCGACGTCGTCGAGCAGGGTGCCGTTCCAATCCCAGCACAAGGCGTCGGTCGAGGAGGCGGGGAGGTCCGTCATGATCCACGATTGTCGCAGCACCGACTGACCGTCCGACCCGTGGGCGGTGGAACGCCTGGGTCGGACGGTCATCCGGTGCCGCGATCAGCTCGCCTGGGTCGCCCGGCGGCGACGGACGACGAGCCAGGCGCCGGCCGCGAAGAGGAGGCCCGCCAGGCTCAGGAACCCGACGACCGAGACACCGGTGGTCGAGAGCGAGCCCGGCCCGCCGCTTCCCGCGCCCGGTGACCCGGCGGACGGCGCACTTCCGTCGGCGGCGAGGACGGTCAGCGCCGCCTCCGCCGTGATCCCGGAGTCCGCACCCAGGGCCCGCAGCGTGTGGGCACCGGGGTCCACCGACGCGGGAACCCGCACCGTGGTCGTGAACGCGCCCGAAGCGTCCGCGACGACCATCCCGAGCTCCGTCGGGGTGGAGAAGAGGGTGAGCTGCACCTGCTCCCCCGCGGTGAAGCCGGACCCGGACACCGAGAACGACTCCCCGACCCGCACCGACGCCGCATCGATCGTCAGCGTGCCCTCGGCACCGGGCACCGCGATCCGCTGCGGACCCACGCTCTCGAGGGTCGGGACGACCGGGTTCATCAGACCCGTCTCCGGATCGAAGGTCACGCGGTCGATCGTCGTCTCGCGGTGCTGACCGTCGCCGCCAGGGATGGCGAACCGGTGGTAGACGATGTACCAGTCGTCGGTGCCCGGCACGTTCAGGATCGAGCTGTGACCGGTGGCGAGGATGCCGAGTTCCGGTCGCTTCTGCAGGATCACGCCGTGGGCGGTCCACGGCCCGTCGACGCTCGTCGCCGTCGCGTAGCCGACCCGGTAGTTCTCCGAACCGGTGTCGTCGATCGAGTAGGTCAGGTGGTACAGGCCGTCCCGGTAGTTGACGAAGGCCCCCTCGCGGAAGTCGGTCAAGCCGTCGATGCGCTTGAGCGTGTCCGCCTTGATCGAGAGCATGTCGTCCGACAGTTCCGCGTACACCGGCGAACCGTTGCCCCAGAACAGGTAGCTCTTCCCCGTCACCGGGTCGGTGAAGGTGGCCGGGTCGATCGCCTGTCCCGAGGTCACCGCCTCGTCGTTCAGGATCATCGCGTCCGGCTGTGCCGTGAACGGGCCGGTGGGGCTGTCCGCGACGGCGACACCGATGGTCTTCCGATCGACGGTGGGGTTGTGGCCGCTGAAGTAGAAGAAGAACTTGCCGTTCTTCTCGCCGATCGTCGGCGCCCAGGCGTTGCCCGTGGCCCACGGCACGTTCCCGTTCGCGCCGTCGAGGGTCAGGATCGGCTCCGCCGAACGTTCCCAGTCGACGAGGTCCTTGGACGACCAGACGAAGAACTCCTTGCCACCCCAGCCGGCGAAACCGTCCGAGGTCGCGTAGAGGTAGTACGTGTCGCCCCAGGCGAAGATGTTCGGATCGGCGTACAGCCCCGGGATGACCGGACTCTTCATCTCGACCGCCCGCATCGTCCAGGTGACCGGTTCACCGGAGGTCGGTGTGAGCGTCACGGTGGCTGGGCTGCTGAGGTCGACGGCGGTCCCCGAGGCGGGGCTCGCCGTGACACCGGCCACGGTCGTGAAGGTCGGGCTGAGCGCCGTACGGTCGGTTCCAGGCCGCACCGGGAAGACGACCTCGTGGCGGTCGTTGTCGACGATCGGGGCGGTCTTCAGTACGTCCTCCTCGAGACCGATGTCGGTGAGTGCGGCGCTGTTCCCTGAGCCGGCGAGCACCTCGTCCGCCGAGAGCGCCCGGTTGTAGATCGCGAACTCTCGGAACGCGCCCTTCAGCCGGTTGTCGCCGTCGTAGTTGGAGCGACCGAGGTAGTTGGCGCTCGTCCATCCGGCACCGATGTCACCAGGATCTGACGTCACGGTCCCGGTCCCGACGGCGATCCCGTCGAGGTAGATCGTCGCCGTCGTGCCCTGCAGCGTGTAGGTCAGCGTGGCCCAGCGTCCGCGCGTGAGGTCCTTGCCCTGCGACACGGTCTGCTCGGTGCTCCAGTTGCCGGTCGCGAGACTCGTCCGGTACGCGTTCCCGGTGCTGAACAGGTAGCCGTTCCCGGAGCCGTCGGTGGTGTTCCCGAGCCCGTAGATGAAGTACGGGTTGGCCTGCGACGGGTCGATCCAGACCTGGGCCTCCACCGTGACGTCGGTCACGCCGGCGAGCAGGTCGTCGGGCAGTTTGACGTAGTCGTCGCCGCCGTCGAGCTGCAGTGCGCCGTCGGCGAAGGAGGCGCCACCCTCGACCGTGGCGTCGAGGCCGTTGCCGGACACGTCGTTCAGGGTCGATCCTGCGGATCCTGCGAAGTCGTAGCGGACGATCTCGCCGTCTTCGTTCGCTGGCACCGGTTCGGCCACGCCGCCGAGGCTGTCCTGGAGCTGCTGCAGTTCGGCCGCAGTCACGGGGAGCACCGTGCCGTGCCGCGGGCTCGCGGGGAGGTCGTAGTCCTTCGCGACCTGCCAGTCCGGGTTCGCGATGTCCTCGGTCTCGAGCGGGATGTAGCCGCGTCCGCCGTACTCGTCGACGAAGAGGTAGAACTTGTCGCCGTTGACGTCGCCGGGGTTGGCGGCGAACGCCGTCGGCCCCTCGACCGCGCTCGTGCCGGCGTCGCGACCGATGCAGCTGTCGAGCACCGTCCAGGACTCGAGCGTGGCCCGCAGGTCCGTCGAGGACTCCTGGATGATGTCGGCGCACCCGGTGCCACCGGCACCCTCGTCCTTGGTGAAGCGGTAGTAGGTGTCGCTCGACCTGATGACCGTGGAGTCGATCCGCGAAACACCCTGGTCCTGCCAGACCTGCGGGTCGCTGAAGGTCGTGAAGTCGCGGGTGGTCGCGTACATCATGCGGTGGTAGCTGTTCCCCGTGTGGTCCGGGTCGTCGGCTCCGTAGAGCGACGACGCCCAGAACACGACGTAGGCACCGATGGTGTCGTCGTAGTAGGCCTCGGGCGCCCAGGTGTTGCCGGCGTTCTCGGGGGCGACCTCGATGTGCCGCTGGTCGGACCAGGTCACGAGGTCGTGGGACTCCCACACCTCGAGGTAGTGGCTGCCCTGGCGGACCGAGTCGCCCCAGGACGTGCCGCTGCCGATCGAGAGGTCGGTGGCGATGAGGTAGAAGGTGTCGCCCTCGGGAGAGCGGATGAGGAACGGGTCGCGCAGCCCCTTCGTCCCCTCGTCGGAGGTGAGGACCGGGCGTCCGGCGTTGAGCTCGTTCCAGTCGAGCGCGTTGTTGCCCTCGCTCGCGGCGAAGTAGATGTTCTCGCCGGCGAGGGAGTTGCCGGTGAAGTACGCGAAGGCGTAGCCCTCGTAGTCGGGCGTCGCGATCGCGGCGCGGACGGTCGCCGTGAACTCGCGCGTCGCGGTGGCCTCGCCCTGCCGCAGTGTGGCGGTCAGGGTGACGGTGGTGTCGGTGGCGGGGCGCGAGACGACGCCGTCCGTGGCGATCACGGCGGGGTCGGAGGACGTCCACTCGATCGTGATCCCCTCCGGTGCACCCGGCAGCGTCAGGTTGCCGCGGACGTCGTCGACGTTGGCGATCGAGAGGGAGGCGGCAGCGGCGTCCAGCACTTCTTGCGCCGTGGGGGCGGCTCGGAGACCCGTCTGGGAGGTGGACGTCTGGGCGGTCCCCGGCGCCGCGGCGGCAGCGCCGGAGACGCCGACGAGCGGCAGGATCAGGGTCGCGACGCAGGTCGCGACGACCGTTTTGAGGCGCAGTCGAGGCATGGGGGTTGGTTCTCCTGGTTCGGCTTCGTTGTCGAGCGGGGATGGAACGGTGGTGCTGCGGTCGCGGGGGCGACCGGGGCGTCAGGTCTTGCGCTTGCGCGAGACGACGAGTCGCTGGAGGAGGACGAAGACGAGCAGGATGCCGCCGGTGATGATCGTCGTCGCTTCCGGTGGGATGCTGCCGTCACGGGTGATGAGGACGTTCATGAGCCCGAGGACGAGCGCACCGACCACGGACCCGAGGACGAACCCCGCGCCACCGGTGAGCAGCGTGCCACCGATGATGACCGCGGCGATCGCATCGAGCTCCCACCCGACACCGGTGATGTTCTGGGCGATGCCGAGCTTCGAGGTGTAGACGACGGCGGCGAGGCCGGCCAGGGTGCCGCTGATGATGTAGACCATGAGCTTCGTCCGGACGACGGGCAGACCCATGAGGAGGGCCGACTGCTCGGAACCGCCGATCGCGTACACGGTGCGACCCATCCGGGTCTTGTGCAGGACGACGAAGGCCGCGGCGACGACGATGAGTGCGATCACGACGTTCGGGGTGGTGATGAGGTCGTTGATCTTCGGGCCGTCGATCACCTTCCACTCGGTCGAGAGCGAGCGGATCGGCGAGTCGTCGGCGAGGCGCTCAGGGGTGGTGCTGAGCATCGACGCGAGCCCTCGTCCGAGGAACATCATCGCCAGGGTGGCGATGAAGGGTTGGACGTTGAAGTACTGGACGAGCACCCCTGAGAAGACGCCGAAGGCCGAGCCGATGAGGACCATGATCACCATGACGGCGATCGGATTCCAGCCCGAGTTCGCGAGCATCACCCCGACGAGACTGCTGATCGCGATGATCGCTCCGACGGAGAGGTCCACGCCCCCGGTGAGGATCACGAAGGTGAGCCCGACGGCGAGGATGATCAGGTACGCGTTGTTGATGAGCAGGTTCGAGATGGTGCTCGCCTGGACGATGCGCCCGTAGGCGATCTCGCCGTACACGACCATGCCGATGAAGATGACGACGGCGGCCAACGTCGGCAGCGTCTCGAGGTTCGGCGTCAGACGTGCCAGCAGCGTCCGCCGCGGGGGCGCCGACGCGTCGAGCGTCGGTCGTTCGCTGAGGGTGCTCATGCGGACACCGTTTCCTTTCGCGTGGGGACGGACGCGGGTGGCGTCGTCCGGGAGTTCCGACGGGCGAACAGGGCTCGCACGCGCTGGGACTGGAGGAGGCAGATGATCACGATGACGACCGCCTTGAAGGCCGGCGTCGCCGACGAGGGGATGGAGAGGAACACGATCGTCTTGTCGAGCGTGGCGATGAGGAGTGCCCCGATGACGCTGCCGGTCAAGGAGAACTTGCCGCCAGCGAGCGAGGTGCCACCGATGACGACGGCGAGGATCGCGTCCATCTCCGCGTTCAGACCGGTCTTCGCGACCTCGACGGTCATGACGCTGGCCGTGCTGAAGATGCCGGCGACACCGGCCAGGACCGCGCTCACGATGTAGACCGCGATGAGGATGCCGATCGGGCGGATCCCCGCCATCCGCGCCGCCCGCGGGTTGATGCCGATGGACTCGATCATGAGCCCGAGCGCGGTGCGCCGCACGAGGACGGCGACGATCGCGACGATGACCCCGGCGATGATGAAGACCACCGGGAACCCGAACACCGTGCCGTTCGCGAGCCACCGGAAGGGCTCGTTCGTCGCCGAGGTGTTCTGACCGGAGGTGATGACCTTCGCGAGGCCTCGGCCGGCGAGCATCGTGATCAGCGTGGTGATGAACGGCTGCAGGCCGACGATCGAGACGAGGACCCCGTTCACCGTCCCGAGGAAGGCGCTGACAGCGAGCGCGAGCAGGGCCGCGACGATCGCCGTCCCGGCGTCACCGCCGCTCTGGTTGCTCATGAACTCCATCGACACGGCGCCGGAGACGGCCATCACGGATCCGACCGAGAGGTCGATACCGCGGGTGGCGATGACGAGGGTCATGCCGACCGCGATCATCATGATCGGGGCGCTCGCGCGGAGGATGTCGATCGGGTTGCCCGACAGGTTGCCGGTCGTGCCGTTGACGGAGACACCGAGGTAGCCGGGGTCCTTCACGAGGTTGATGACGAGCAGCAGCAGCAGGGTCACGATCGCCCAGATGTAGGGCTGGTGGACGATGGTGCTGACGATGCCGCGGGCGGAGCGCTGCCCTCCGCTGGCGGAGGAACCGGAACGGGCCGGCCCCTGACTGGTGGCGCTCACGTGGCGCTCCCTTCGGTGGCGATCAGGTCGACGATGGTGTCTGCGGTGACCTCGGGTCCGTTGACGATCTCGCCGATCTTACGATGATCCTTCAGCACGACGATCCGCTCGCTCAAGCGCACGACCTCCTCGAGCTCGGAGGAGATGAAGACGACCGACATGCCGTCCTCGGCGAGGGCGGCGATGGCCTCCTGGATCTCGGCCTTCGCGCCGACGTCGATGCCGCGGGTGGGCTCGTCGAGCACGATGAGCTGCGGCTTCGTCGCGAGCCACCGGCCGAGGAGCACCTTCTGCTGGTTGCCGCCGGACAGGTTCTTGATGGGACGTTCGGGGTCGGACGGGCGCACGTTGAGTTCGAGCAGGTACTTGTCGCACAGCTCGTTCTGCTCCCGGCGGGAGAGCGGGCGGGCCCACCCTCGACGGGCCTGCACGGCGAGGATGAGGTTCTCGCGCACGGTGAGGTCGCCGATGATGCCCTCGTCGCGGCGGTTCTCCGTCGAGAAGGCGATCTTCTTGGACAGCCCGGCCATGGGGGTGTGCACCTCGGCCGGGGATCCGTCGATCGTGACGGAACCCGAGTCGGGTCGGTCGGCCCCGTAGATGAGGCGGCCGAGTTCGGTGCGTCCTGAGCCGAGGAGTCCGGCGAGACCGACGACCTCGCCGGCGTGCACCTCGATGTCGACGGGGTCGATCGAGCCCTTCCGGCCGAGCTCGGTGGCGCGGTAGAAGGCTGGAGCGTCCGCAGCGCCTGCGCGCCCGCGGTTGGAGCCGAGGGCGGCGAGCGTGCCGTAGTCCTTGCCGATCATCTTCGAGATGAGTTCGGTCCGGTTCAGTTCCGACGTCAGGTACTCGCCGACGAACTCGCCGTTGCGGAGCACCGTGAGCCGGTCGCTGATCGCGTAGACCTGATCGAGGAAGTGGGAGACGAAGAGGATCGCGACGCCCTGGTCGCGCAGTCGGCGCATGACCTGGAAGAGGCCCTCGACCTCGTTGGCGTCGAGACTGGAGGTCGGTTCGTCGAGGATGAGCACCTTCGACTTGGTGACCATGGCCCGGCTGATCGCGACGAGCTGTTGCAGCGCGAGCGAGATGCTCGAGAGCGGCTGCTTGGGGTCGATGTGGCCGAGACCGAGGCCGACGAGCGCTTCGTGCGCCGCCTCGTGGGTCCGGCGCCAGTTGATGCCGAACGGACCACGGACCTCGTGGCCGAGCATCACGTTCTCACCGACGGTGAGGTTGTCGCAGAGGTTCACCTCTTGGTAGACGGTGGAGATGCCGGCGCTCTGGGCGTCGGCCGTCCCGGAGAAGGAGCGCGGCCCGCCCGCGACCAGGATCGAACCGGAGTCGATCTTGTACACGCCGGTGAGGGCCTTGATGAGCGTCGACTTGCCGGCGCCGTTCTCACCCATGAGGGTGTGGACCTCGCCCGGGAAGAGGCGGAAGTCCACGTCTTGCAGGGCTTTGACGCCCGGGAACTCGATGGAGATGTGCTGCATCTCGACGATCGGCTCGGTGATTGCCATGTCTGCCTGGTCGTTCTGCCGGGTCGTCCGGCGTCGTCGCTGGGGAGCGTGAGCCCCGGAAGGTGTGGGCCGGTCGCCCGGCAGCGAGGCGTTCGCTGCCGGGCGACCGGGATGCATCAGTACGCGCGGGTCGGAAGCGCTTCCTTGGCCGCGTCGGGCGAGTCGAACGTCACGCTCGGCACGACGATCTCGGACTCGACCGAATCGCCGGCGAGAGCCTTCTTGACCACGTCGATCGCGGTGTCACCGAACAGCGGGTTGTACTCCGCGACGAAGCTCAGGCGGCCTGCCTCGAGCGCCTCGAGGGCGGCCTTCGTGCCGTCGATCGTGATGATCTTGACGTCGGTGCCGGGCTTCAGACCGGCCTCCTCCACGGCGAGGGCTGCGCCGAGGCCCATCTCGTCGTTCTGGGCGAACACGAGCTGGACGTCGTTGTTGTTCGCCTTGAGGATCGTCTCGAAGACGCTCTTCGCCTCTTCGGTGGACCAGTTGGCCGACTGCGACTCGAGCTTCGTGAAGTTCGGGTCGATGGTCTCGTCCCAGCCCTTGTTGCGGTCGTTCACGACGGAGAGTCCGGGAGGCCCCTCGAGCACCACGTATTTGGCGCCGTCGGGGAACTGGCCGTTCGCCCATTCGGCGGCGGAGCCGGAGATGCCGACGTTGTCGGGGGCGATCCGGCTCGTGTAGAGCTCGGTGTCGTTCGGCTCGATGCCGCGGTCGAGGAGGACGACGGGGATCTCGGCCTCCTTCGCGCGCTTCAGGACGCTCTCCCAGCCGGTCGCCTCGGTGGCGGACAGCAGGATGGCGTCGACGCCCTCGTCGATGAACGAGGTGAAGGCGGTGATCTGCGAGTTCTGGTCGCCGTTCGTCGCCGGTGCGTACTTGAGGTCGAAGCCGTTCTCCTTCGAGAACGAGTCCTGGATGTTCTTCTCGTTCGCGGTGCGCCATCCGCCCTCGGGGCCGACGGCCACGAAGCCGATGGTGGTGAGTTCGCCGTCGCCGCCGGCGTCGCCGCCTGCGCTTCCGGAACCGCCGGAGCAGGCGGTCGCGCTGATCGCGATGGCACCGACGAGAGCGAGGCCCGCGATGGCGCGGACACGTGCTGTTCTGAACATTGATCTCCTCCTTGAGACCCGCGGTCCCGACACTGGGGCGCGGTGTGAATGCGATGTGTGCTGCTGGTGCAACGCCGGTGGGCACTGATTGTTAGCGATCACAATTGCGTTGTGCTGAACATTAGCCAGGGCCGCGACACCATGTCAACAGGCAATGTGAGCCCTCACATTCGTCCGCGATCCACTCCCCCGACACGTGTCGCTCGCGCTAGAGTCGGGGTCGTCGGCGTTCCACCCGACCGCCCGCCTCGATGGAGAGTCACCCATGTCCACACCCGCGCCGCTCGTGCATCTGCGCGGCGTCTCCGTGCGGTTCCCGGGTGTGCAGGCCCTCGACGACGTCGAGCTCCGACTCTTCCCCGGTGAGGTCCACGCCCTGATGGGCGAGAACGGTGCCGGGAAGTCCACCCTGGTCAAGGTGCTGACGGGCGTCCACCACGTCGACGCGGGTCGCATCGGTTTCGACGGCCGCGACGTGTCCTTCTCGAGCGTCGCCGACGCCCAGGCGCACGGGATCAGCACGGTCTACCAGGAGGTCAACCTCCTCCCCAACCTCACCGTCGCGGAGAACATCCTCCTGGGTCGTGAGCCACGGCACGCCTGGGGTGGGATCTCCGGGCGACGCATGCGCGAGCGGGCCAGGGAGCTGCTCGCTTCCGTCGGACTCGACATCGACCCGTCGTCGCAGCTGTCGACCCATCCGCCGGCCGTCCAGCAGCTCGTCGCGATCGTGCGCGCCATCGCCGTCCGCACCCGGGTGCTCGTGCTCGACGAACCGACCTCGAGCCTCGACACGGACGAGGTCACCGAGCTCTTCCGGATCATCTCGATCCTCAAGGCCGAAGGGGTCGCGATCCTCTTCATCTCGCACTTCCTCGACCAGGTGTACGAGATCTCCGATCGCCTCACCGTGCTGCGCGAGGGCCGCCTCGTCGGCGAGTACCTCCCCCACGAACTGCTCCGCATCGACCTCGTCCACAAGATGATCGGTAAGGAGCTCGCGACCTTCGACGAGATCCGCCGCGGGCTCGACCTCTCCGACGAGGGCGACACACTCGACGGCGAGGAGCCGTTCGTCGCCGCCATCGGCCTCGGACGCCAGGGAGGCGTCGAGCCGATCGACCTGAAGGTCTACGAGGGCGAGATCGTGGGCATCGCGGGACTGCTCGGCTCCGGCCGGACCGAACTCGCCAGGCTCCTCACCGGGGTCGACCGGGCCGACACGGGTTCGGTGCAGGTGGCCGGTGCACCGACCCGTCTCAGCACCCCGCGGCGGGCGCTCAAGCAGCGCATCGTCTACGCCTCCGAGAACCGCCGGACGGAGGGGATCATCGGTGAGCTCAGTGTTCGCGACAACATCGCCCTCGCTCTGCAGGCCGACCTCGGCTGGTTCCGGCGAATCCCCCTGCGGCGACAGAACGAGCTGGCCGAGAGCTACATCCAGGCCATGGGCATCCGGCCCGCGAGCCCCGATGCGCTCATGAAGGAGCTCTCCGGGGGCAACCAGCAGAAGGTGCTCCTGGCGCGGTGGCTGGCGCTCGCCCCGCGACTCCTCGTCCTCGACGAACCGACGCGCGGGATCGACATCGGCGCGAAGGCGGAGATCCAGAAGCTCGTGAGTCGCCTCGCCGAGAACGGGCTCTCGGTCGTGTTCATCTCCGCGGAACTCGAGGAGGTGCTGCGGATCAGTCATCGCATCGCCGTGCTCAGAGATCGACGGAAGGTCGCGGATCTGCCGAACCATGATCTGACCGTGTCGAAGCTCCTGGCAGCGATGTCGGAGGCTCCGGACGAACGGGTGCCTGAACAGCGTCCGAGCGCCGAGCCGGACGGACCCCGTGGCTGAGGCGTCCCGCCATGCGACGATCTTCGACGTCGCTCGGCTCGCCGGGGTCTCCCATCAGACGGTGTCACGGGTGCTCAACGACCTGCCGAACGTCCGACCGGCGACGAAGGCCCGCGTCGAAGAGGCGATCAAACAGCTGCGGTACGTGCCCTCCCCCGCAGCGCGCACCCTGGTCACGAAGCGGTCGCGCACCATCGGGCTCATCGCCACCGGTGGGACGGAGTTCGGACCGTCGTCGTCCGTGCTCCACTTCAACGCGGCCGCTCGGGACGCCCGGTGGTCGGTGTTCACGGCGAACATGGTGGACAGCGACCCCGGATCGGCACGAGCCGCCGTCGAAGGGTTCCTCCGCCAGAACGTCGAGGGCATCGCGGTCATCAGCGCCCGGGAGGGCGTCACCGACATCGTCGCCGGGATGGAGCTGAGCGTGCCGCTCGTCGCCCTGCACGCGACGCCTCGGGCGGGCCTGGTGACGGTCGGTGTCGACCAGTACGCAGGCGCACGGGCCGCGACCGCGCACCTCATCCGGCTGGGTCACCGGCGCATCGGCCATCTCGCCGGGCCCGCGGACGCCGTCGACGCGCGGGAGCGCGAGCGTGGGTGGCGGGACGAACTCGCCGAGGCGGGTCTCGTCGCGCAGCTGATCGGCACCGGCGACTGGACGCCGACCTCGGGCTACGTGGTGGGTCGGCGTCTGGACGACGAGGTGACCGCGGTGTTCGCCGCGAACGACCAGATGGCGCTCGGGCTGATCCACGCCCTGACCGAGCAGGGCGTCCGCGTCCCGCTCGACTTCAGCGTCGTCGGATTCGACGACATCCCCGAGGCCGAGCATCTCTCGCCACCGCTGACGACCGTCCGTCAGGACTTCGAGCTCGTCGGCCGGACCATGCTCGCCACGCTCCTCGACCACGTCAACGGCGACCCGGCGCGAACGACGGCCCCCTCGGTCCCGCTCCTCGTGGAGCGGGACTCGACGGCGGCGGCCCCGACGACGATCCGCGTCCGCCAGGACCTGGCGCGCACCCGGGTCGACTGAGCCGGTCTCCGGTTCCCGGTCAGCGGGCTGCGAGCATCCGGTCCGCGGTCCGCACCGACAACGCCATCTGGGCGAGGCCCGGGTTCGCCGCCAGGGCGCTCGGGAACGTGGAGTTGTCGCAGATCCACAGGTTGTCGATGTCGTGCGAGCGACCGTCGCCGTCGACGACGCCCTCGGATGGATCGGTGCTCATCCGGCACGTCCCCAGCGTGTGCGCCGTGCGTGCGAGCACCCGGGTGCTCCGAGCGCCTGCCGCCGTGAGGATGTCCGTCATCGTCCGGATGGCGTGGCGGTCGATGGCCTCCTCGTTCGCGCCGGGCGAGAAGGTGATCGACGCCCGCGGCAGACCCCACTCGTCCTCCTCCGAGGACAGCTCGAGCCGGTTGCCGTCGGCGGGGAGGCACTCGGCGTTCATGCCGATGCCGGCGCTGTGGCGTGACAACTCGAGTTCGTCCATCAGTTCCGAACCCCACAGGCCACCGCCGCGCACGAGTGTCGTGGCGTAGTTGAAGGGCATGACGCCGAGACTCTGCAGGAGGTATCCGCCGACGAAATCGGCGTCCTTCGGACGCAGGAAGTCCTCGGTGATGAGTGCCGACGGGTAGCCGCGGTATCCGCGGATCTGCTCGTCGAACCGGCCCCACACCTGGACGGCGCCGTGGGCGAGGAAGTTGCGTCCCACCTGGCCACTGGAGTTGGCGATCCCGTTGTGGAGCAGGAGGCGGGGCGTCTCGATCCCACCGCCGGCGAGCACGAGCGCCGCGCACCGCTGCCGATGGTCGGCACCGTCCTGCCGGTAGACCACGCCGGTGACCTGACCGCGAGCGTCGCGCTCGATGGTGTGGACGACCGCATCCGGACGGATCTCCGCGCCGGCCGCGACGGCGGCCGGGAGGTAGGTGATGGCCGTCGTCGCCTTCGCACCGTGGCGTTCGCCCTGGTGGATCGATCCGACGTTCGTCGTCGCGCGCCGCAGGCCGTGGTGGGGCTGGTCGCGGTCGCGGGTGATGATCGCGGCTGGTGCGTCCGTGGCCCGGATCCCGAGGGCGTCGGCACCCTTCGCCATGAGGTCCGCCGGGGCGTTGCGCTGCGGCGGAGCGTACAGGTACGTGCGCGCCGGGTCCCAGGGGTACGGCGTCGGACCGGAGACGCCGATGAACGCCTCGACCTCCTCGACGTAGCGGGTCAGCTCCGCGTGGTCGACGGGCCAGTCCATTCCCTGCCCGGTGTCGCTGCGCAGGCGCAGGTCGCGGGCATCAGGACGTGGGGTGAACGCGCCCCAGTGCACCGTGCCACCGCCGACGCCGAATCCGCTGTTGTTCGGACCGAACGCGGTCGGGGCGTCGCCGCCGCTGAACCGGCTGGACATCCAGTTGATCGTGGTCGCATCGACCTCGTCCGGGGTGGATTCGGCCGGATCGTGGTTCGGCCCGGCTTCGAGGGCGACGACACGGAGGCCCTGCGCGGCGAGGCGTGCGAGCAGTGGCGCACCTCCCGCTCCGGTCCCGACCACGACGACGTCGACGCTGTCCTCGAGGTCGTACGTCTGCATGGAATCGAGGTTCACGCGGTGTCCTTCTGCGTCTGGTCGAGTGGGGCGACGCCGAGGTCGGAGGGCTCCCACTCGTCTCGGGTGTCTGCGGCGAGTTGCTGGTAGCCGGCGAAGTCGACGTCCTCGGCTCCGGTCGCGAAGCCGTCGTAGCCGACCCGCGCGAGGGACGCCGGGTGGATGAGCCATTCCCGCACGAGGTCGACGCGCAGGTCCTCGAACCAGCGACGCAGCTCGTCTCCCGCCACGGTCCCGCCGGGCACGCCCTTCCCGTCGATGACGTCGCGGATCATCGCGTCCTGGCCGTCGGGTGAGGTCGGCCAAGCCGGCAGGAGCTCGTCCAGGCCGACGCGGTAGGCCTCATCGTCCGTCAAGGCCCCCATCGGCCGCCAGCCGTCGCCGCCGCCTGCTGCGAGGTCGGTGTCGACGCGCGCGGCGAGGTCGATCGCCCCGCCGACCGGCTGCGGCACGAGCCGCGCGGCGATCTGTCGGAGCAGGTCGAGCTGCTCCGGCTCCAACACACGCGATCGGTATGCGGCAGCGTCGGGCAACGCCCGTCGTGCAAGGGCGCTCCGGACGCGCGTCGTGGTGCGTGGTGAGGCGATGACGCGCCCCCACTCGGCGGGCACGAGCGCGCTGTGGACGAGGATCTCGTCCCACAGCTCCGTGATCGCGTGCGCGACCTCGGCAGGGCGTTCGAGCGGGAGCAGGTGTCCCGCTCCGGCGAGGGAGACGAATCGCGCACGCGGATATACACCGGACAGCAGGTCCGGCTGCACGGCGGCACCGAGCGCATCGTCCTGGTCGCCAGCGAGGACGGTGCACGGGAGGTCCAGGACGCCGACGGACGAGGTGGTGTCCTCGAGACTGCCCTGCTCCAGCCAGCGTCGCCACGCCACCGGCGACATGGCCTGCACGGACGCGACGGTCGGCTGCTGGAGCTCGGCCGGCAGCGGAGCACCCACGTTGTCGTCGACGAAGGTCTGCGCATCGGCTTCGGCGATGCGGCCGTCCTCGACCCAGGCGAGCATCTGACTGCGCTTCTCGTCGGGCATCGGTTCAGGTGTCGGCGGCGACGGTGCGAGGAGGACCACCCCGAGGAGACCGAAGACGGGGACGTCGCCGTCCCGCACCCGGGATGCGATCCCGGCAGCGATCTTCCCGCCCATGCTGTGCGCACACAGCAGCCACGGGCCGCCGTCGGCCTCGTCCGCGATCACCGCGAGGGCGGTGTCGATCTGTGCGGACACCGAACCGTCGGGCGCATCGGCGGAGCCGCCCTGACCGGGGAGGGTGACGGGGACGACCCGGAAGCGGTCGCCGAGCTCATGAGCGAGGGGCTGCGCCGCCGCCGCGTCCAGGCCGAGCCCGGGAAGGAAGAAGACCGTGCACTCGGCCGCGGTCACGGAGTGACCATGCCGCCGTTGACGTTCAGCGTGGCACCGGAGACGTACCCGGATTCCGCTGAGGCCAGGTAGACGTAGGCCGGCGCGAGCTCGGCAGGCTGCCCCGCCCGCTGGTAGGTGTTCTCGTCGTCGAAGTTCGTCATCTGCTCGTCCGACACGCCGTCGGACACCTGCAGTGCGGTCCACACGGGGCCAGGGGCGACCACATTGACGCGGATCCCCCGGTCGGCGAGCTGCAGGGCGAGACCCTTCGACAGGTTGTTGATCGCGGCCTTCGTCGCGGCGTAATCGAGCCGGTCGGGCGACGGCTTGTAAGCCTCCAGCGATGCCGTGTTGACGATGCTCGCACCGGCACCGAGGTGCGCGAGCGCGGCCTTGGTGATCCAGAAGTTCGCGAAGACGTTCGTCCGGAAGGTCTCCTCGAACTGTTCGTCGCTGAGGTCCTCCACACGGTCGACGGCGATCTGCTTGCCGGCGTTGTTGACGAGGATGTCCAGACCGCCGAGGAAGTCGACGGCCTCCGACACGAGTCGGCGGCATTCGGCGGCGTGCGAGACGTCGGCGACGATCGCCCGGCCGCGTCGCCCGGCCTCGTCGATGAGCCCGAGCACGTGCTCGGCGTCCTCCTCCTCACCCGGAAGATGCGCGATGACCACGTCGGCGCCCTCCCTGGCGAACGCGATCGCCGTGGCGGCACCGATACCGGAGTCGCCGCCGGTGATCAGGGCCTTGCGACCGGAGAGTCGTCCGCTCCCCCGGTAGCTCGATTCACCGAGGTCGGGAACCGGCGTCATCCGGGCCTGGACGCCGGGCTCCGGCTGGTGCTGCAAGGGTGGTTCGACCCGGGCGTATCGGGTCACAGGATTGGTCAGCTCGTACTGGTCATGCGGGGACATGACGACCACGCTAGACGAGTGACCGGTCGACCTCGGTGGGGTTGCGCTCGGGCCGTCAGCCGGTCATGAGACCGGGCGGACGACTCGTGTCGGGGACCCGTCAGCAGAACGACGAGGGTCCGCCCCAGCCGCCGACCCAAGCCTCGAGGCGAGGGTCGGACCGCAGCGGGAACACGCCCTCGGCGACGAGCCGCTCCGTCGTGAACGCGGCAGGGCCACCCCAGCGCTGCGCTCGACGCGTGGCGCGCCGCGACCGCAGGGTGCCGAGCGGGATGCCTTCGTCGTCGACGAGCTCGATGGTGCCCACCTCGCCCGTTCCGAGGCGTCCGACGGCGTCCGTGATCCACGCCGGGTCGAGGACGACGACGGGTCGCTCGAGGTCCCACGTCACGCGCGCGTCGGTCTGATCCGATCCGATGACCACGCGCGGGTCGTCCCGGAGCTCCGGCGCTCCGTCGTCCTCGAGGACCAACCTGGCCTGCGGGAAGGCGGCGAGGAAGGAGTCCGCCGCGATGAACCGGGCGGCCCCGCTGTGCTCACCCCGCAGCCGCATCACGACGTCGACCGCGTCCGACCACAGGGCTCTCGGTGCGGAACCCGGGACGGGGATCGCCGAGAGCAGCCGGGTCGTCTGCGCGTTCGCGCGGTGCATGCCGGAGTCGGCGCGCCCGGCCCACTCCGCGCCGTCGTGCCAGGCCACCGCGGCGGGCACGTGAGCGAGCACAGCACCGGCCTGCCACATCCGGTGCGCCCACTCCCAGTCCTCGCCGCCGTACGTGGTGAAGGTCTCGTCGAAACCGCCGACCTCGTCGAACATCGCCCGCGAACACGCGATGACCGCTCCGATCACGAACCGGTAGGACCGATCGTCGGCCTCGAGGAGGTCGTGCGACCTGCCGTACGCCTCGGCGAGCCAGGCGGGTTCGGCCAGTTCACGACCGGCCGCAGCCTCGACGACGGGCACGTCCGGATCGATGCCGGAGAAGTCGGCGTGGCGGCGACGGCCCACGGTGACGGCCTCGGGCAGCAGGGCCGGCAGCCGGGTCAGCGCACGGACGTAGCCCGGCTCCGGGACCGTGTCGGCGTCGAGGAAGCACAACACCTCACCGCTGCTCGCGCGCACACCGAGGTTGCGGACCGCCGCGAGGCGGAAGCCCTGGTCCTCCTGCCGGACGAGGATCACGTCGTCGGGCACGTCCACCGCTCCCGGTGAACCGTCGTCGGCGACGACGATCTCCAGCAGCTCGTGCGGGTAGTCCTGCGCGGCGAGGGCGTGCAGCGTGCGGCCGAGCTCGCCGGGCTGGTCGTAGTGCGCGACGATCACCGACACCCGAGGGAGCGGATCGGGGTGGATCCCGTCGAGTGTGTCCCAACGGTTGCCGACGACCCAGGGCCGCCTCATGCGTCCAGCCCGTCCCACCAGCGCAGGTACGAGTCCGTCGCCTCCGTCCACGACATCGGCAGGCGCCGCAAGCCGTGCCAGGTCTGCTGTGGCTGTTCGGCGGCGCTGCGGACCGCGACCGCGAGG
Organism: Plantibacter sp. Leaf1; assembly: GCF_001421315.1. Classification (NCBI taxonomy): domain Bacteria; kingdom Bacillati; phylum Actinomycetota; class Actinomycetes; order Micrococcales; family Microbacteriaceae; genus Plantibacter; species Plantibacter sp. Leaf1. The sequence goes on from NZ_LMJX01000002.1 coordinate 448,622, forward strand.
TCCGATTCGTCGACGGACGTCAACGCACCCGGGCGCAGGGCGGCCATCTCGTCGATGTACCGGTTGCGCATGGCCACCGGTCGCCGACCCCAGCCGATCCAGGACGCGAGCGAACCGGATGCCGAGACGTGTCGGTGCGCGATGACGGGGACGGCGACGGCTCTCCCCCGCCGGGCGATCTCCGCATCGTCGAGCCAACCGGTCACTTCGACGCCGACGCCGAGGGCACCGGCACGACGGATGAAGGCCTCGAGGTCGGCGGCGTGTCCGTCGGAGGCGCGGCCGAGGACCGTCAGTCGGGTCATCCCGGCGGCCGCTGCGGCCGCCGCCGCCTCGTCGTGTCCCTTGCCAGGGTAGAAGAAGCCGAGGACGCCCACGGATCCGTCCGGCACCTGCGGCTGTTCCCCGTCCTGGACTTCGACCGGCAACGGGATGCGGGCCACCGGCCCTGACCAGACGCCCTCCTCGCGGAGGAGCTCCCGCTCATGGTCGCTGTTGATGACCACGCCGCGCGCGGCCGCTGCCACCCGGGCGTAGGCGGCCCGCCGACGTGGGAGGTTGTGCGCCCCGTCGGAGGCCTGCGGGACGTCGTGCAGGGTGACACTCACCCGCAACCGCGCTGCGAGCTGGACGAAGTCGTCGGCGGCGTGCTCCGGTGACTCGCCCCAGAGGCGATCGGTGAAGTGCGCGTGCACCGCGGTGCCGTCGGCGAGGCGATCGAGGTGCGTCGCGTCGACGCTGCGGACGGCCGGATGCCGCGCGGCGACCTCGGCGGCCAGTTCCCGCGCGTAGACGGCGACGCCGTGGTTGCCCGCGTGGACGAGGAGGAGCGGTACCTCCATCACGCGTCACGCCAGACGGCGAGGAGGTCCGTCAGCCTGCCGACGGCCGCGACGACGAGGCCGGGGTGGGACGCGTACCAGTCGGTGTGGGCGGCGCGAACCTCGGCGTCGTCGATCTCGGCACCGTCCACGATCCAGTGGTCACGAGGCTGGTCGGCGAGGGACCATGCGTCGACGACCTCGGGAAGCAGCGGTGCATGCACGGCGTTCAGCAGGGGCCGACCGGGATCGGTGACGCCACCGCCCAGACCGAGCACGCCGAGCACCCTCGCCCCCAGGGGAAGCCAGATCGCGTTCCCGGGGTGGTTGACCGTGCGGACGTGATCGGCGGTGACCTCGTCGAACAGATCGGAGACCGCCACGTCGGTGAGCGCTTCACGCGTGCGGAGCACCTCCAGCGATGACCGGCCGATCGCCCGCACGGCGTCCGGTGGCAGCACGGCCGCGCCGGGGATGCCGGCGGCGGCGGCGAGCGTCCGGACGTCGTGGTAGTCGACGATCGGGAGGCTCTCCTCGAACGCCGGGATCCGGATGGAGGCCTGGAACGGGTGCAGTCCTCCGAAGCGCACCGGCGGCAGGGTCAGGACCCGGCCGCCGGTGGCGGCCGCCACCTGCCTGGTTCCGAGCGGCAGCCCGTGATAGTCGTCGCGGACGGGCTGCGTCACCACGCTGTGGGCGCTCCGCACGACCTCGTGAAGGCGCTCGGCGTCCTCGGCGGTCATCTCGTGCACGGCGGGAACGCGCACGAACCGTCGTCCCTCGGCGTCCATCACCGTGCGGAGCGATTCGGCCTGACAGTTGCCGAGCACCACCCCGAAGTCGGCCGGGAGCGGCGCGAGCCCGTAGAACTCCGCGTAGTGCCGTCGACGCGCCGACACCGATGTCTCGGAGGGCGCGCTGAGGGTGCCCGGGTCGGCGGTGAGGCTCATGCTCCGACCGTATACCGTCGCCGGAGACCGGAGGTTCCTGCGGCCATGAGGTTGCGCAGAGGCCCTACCGTCTGCCAGTCGGTCGGTCGACGCCACACCTGCCTCTGGCGTGAGCGACCAGGTCTATCGGCGATGACAACCGTTATCGATTACATGAAGACATTGCAATTCGTTTATGTATGTGGTGCGATGGATCCATCGCCGGACCTGAAGCTGAAGGAGCACCCATGAGCACCACCGAGATCCACGCCGAGCACACCCTCGCCGACCACACCCACGGAGCCGACTGCGGCCACGAGGCCGTCGCGCACGAGGACCACACCGACTACGTGCACGGCACGCACCACCACGCCGAGCACGGCGACCACTACGACGAGCACGAGAGCGTCGCCGAGCACACCGTCACGGACCACGCTCACGGTGACGACTGCGGCCACGAGGCCGTCCAGCACGGCGACCACGTCGACTTCGTCCACGAGGGCCACAAGCACGCCGCCCACGGCGAGCACTACGACGAGCACTGAGCCCGTCCCTGCTGAACGCCTGAGGGCCTCGACCAGACGGTCGGGGCCCTCAAGCGTTCCCGGGCCGCCCCTTGACCGGGCAAGCCGGCGAGGCCAGGGTTCGACGTCCTACTCTCCCGCGCGCGACGCCCCGCGTCGGTGCTGCTCCGTCGCCGGGAGTGAGACCTCGAACCGGCTGCCCTCGCCGAGGGTGCTGTGCGCGGTGAGCCGGCCCCCCAGCGCCTCGGCGAGGCCGCGGGCGATCGAGAGGCCGAGACCGGTGCTCCGTCCGGCGCGGACCCGCGACGGCTCGCCACGCCACAGCCGGTCGAAGATCCGAGGCAGATCCGCCGCCGGGATACCCTCACCGGTGTCGACCACCGCGATCCGCACCGTACCGTCGACGAGCACCGCGTCGAGGTCGATCCGCCCGCCCGCCGGGGTGTGCCGCAAGGCGTTCGACAGCAGGTTGTCGAGGATCTGCCGCAATCGGGCTGGATCGGTCTCGAGGCGCAGAGGACCGGTGATCTGGACGTGCAGCGCGACATCGGAGGCCGCCGTGCGCACCCGGTACGCCTCGGCGAGGTCGCGCACGACCATCGCCGCATCGCACCTCCGCAGGTCCAACACGAGGTCCCCGGACTCCGCCAACGCGAGCAGCTGCAGGTCGCCCGTGATCCGCTCCATCCGCCCCGCCTCATCCAGCACGAGCCGGCGGAGGGCCGCGTCGTCGAGTCCCAGTCCGTCTTCCGCAGCCTCGACCCAGCCACGGATGTTCGTCAGCGGGCTGCGCAGTTCGTGGGCGATGTCGCCGAGCAGGCGACGGCGGGAGGCCTCGTGTCCGGCGACCTCACTCGACATGCGGTCGAACGCCGCTCCGACGCCGGCGAGGTCGTCGCCCGCGGGGAGCTCCGCGCGGGCATCCCGATCGCCGGCGCTGAACCGCTCGACAGCACCCTCGAGCCGACGCGCGCTCCGCAGGGTCGGCACGATGATGAGTGCCGCCGCCACCGACAGGAGCGCCAGCAGCACCACGATGAACCCGGCGACGCGGGCGATCGATCCGGGACTCGCGTCGAGCGGGCCGCGGGCGTCGCCGCGTTCGTCGGTGAGCACCAGGGTGACGGCGGGCGCCGTCGTGGCCTTCGCCTGATCGATGCGCGCCTGGAGCAGGCACTCCTCGGCGGTGTCGTCACCGCTCGGGACGGTGCGCAGCGCGAGTCCTGCGGGGGCGACCGACGGCGACAGGGCGAGTTCGACGCTGGTGATCAGCGGTGCGTTCGCCGCGAGCAGGCACGCGTTCGTCCGATCACGGAGGTCGTCGAGGGCGGTCTGCTCGCTCGGCAACGGGGTTTCCAGCGCGGCGCGGCCGCAATCCGGGGCATCCTCGTCACCGGAGACGACCGGTCGGCCGGTCGCCCACACCGCCGTCTCGCCGACCGCCTCACCCAGACACGTCACCACCGCGTCAGCCTGCCGGGCGAGCTCCGCACGCTGCGTCCCATCGAGCAGGAACGGCCCGGTGATCCCGTCGGGCAGCCCCAGCTCGGACGTCACCGGATCGGCTCGGAGCGCGAGCGGGTCGAGCAGCCGGGTGGCCCGCGCCGGGCGAGGCAGCTCGGGGGCGGTGTCCGCGATCACCGTCCCGTCGCCGTCGACCACGGCGATGCGGCGTCCCGTCTCCTGACCGAGGACCAACAGCGTCGACCCGACGTCGTTCCAATCCGGGTGATGCCCGGCCCAGACCGTCAGCGCGTCCATCACCTGCTCGTCCCGCATGAGATCGGCGCCGGACGCCTGCTCGTCGTACCGGTACTCCGACGTCTGCGCGAGCCAGATCGTGCCGCCCACCGAGGCCAGCACGAGCAGGAGCCCAGCCGCGAGATAGCGGGCGAGGAGCCGCGGTACGCGTCGGCGCCCCACCGTCGCCGCTCCGCCGCTGTCAGTCATGTCGTCAGCCATGCTCTCATCGCTTCCCGTCCCGGTTCGCATCCATGCCCCGATCGCCACGTCACGCGATCAGGTCGCGGCGAGGGCCGCGGTCGGTGACTGCCGAGCGGCACGGATGGACGGGGCGAGCCCGGCGACGGCACCGGTCACCAGTGCGGCGGCCATCCCGGACAGGATCGTCTCCACCGGGACGACCAGCGGCCAGTGCTGCAGACCACTCCACGCCCAGGTGCCGAGCAGACCGAGCACCACGCCCGTCGCACCACCCAGCGCGCAGAGCGTGACCGCCTCCACGAGGAACTGCGCCTGGATCTGACCCCGGTGTGCGCCGAGCGCTCGCCGCAATCCGATCTCCCGGCGACGTTCCAGCACGGAGACGAACATCGTGTTCGCGACGCCGATGCCACCGATGACGAGCGCGACGGCGGCGAGTGCGAGGAACAGGCCGTCGAAGCTCGACCGGGCCGCGGCTTTCGCGGCGAGCACGGCCGAGGGCTGACTCACCTGCACGAGTCCGCCCGCCCCGGGCGAGAGGGTGGCGGCGACGACGGGACGCAGGGCGTCGATCGACGCCTCGACACCCGTGACGTAGGCGACCGTCGGTGCGCCGTCGAAACCCAGCCAGCGCTGTGCGGCAGCGTCGTCGACGAGGACCGCCGACTGCACGTCGGCGGACAGCGGCGTCTTCGCGAGCACGCCGACGACGGTGAACGCGACGCCGCCGACATCGATCGTGACCGGCCGATCGGGCAGCCGTGACAGGCCCAACCGCTCGGCTGCGTCGATGCCCAGCACCGCCGTCGGCAGGTCGCTCCGATCGAGCCAGCGGCCGGAGGTCACCTCGGTCCGCAGCACCCCTCGGAGGTCACCGCGCACGGCGAGCGTGGTCAATCCGGTCTCCGGGTACCCGCGGAACACGTTGCTGCGAACCGGGGCGTGGGTGTTCCCGACCGTCGCGGCGTCGGTCACGGTTCCGATGCGCTGCAGCATGCCGAGGGCCTCGTCGGGCAGCGGGACGGGCGACCCGTCGGCGCCGGCACGGGGATCGGCACGCAACAGGTCTGCCCCGAGCGCCGTGAGCTGCTCGTCGAGCGCGGCCTGCGAGGAGGCGGGCACGGCGGTGACGGTCACGAGGGTCGCGATGCCGATGGCGATGCCGATCGTCGAGAGCACGGCACGAAGGGGTCGGGTACGGAGGCCGACCGTGCCGACCTCCAGGAGGTCTCGGAGGTCGAGACGTCTGCGGGGCTCACGCATGGGCCATCCTCTCGGTGTGTGCATCGATGTCGGTGTCGGTGATGATGCGACCGTCGCGCAGCTCGATCCGACGCGGCAGCCGTGCGGCCAGCTCGACGTCGTGGGTGATGACGACGACGGTGGTCCCCTCCTCGTGCAACCGTTCGAGCAGCCCGAGCACGCGCTCGCCGTTCGCGGTGTCGAGGGCGCCGGTCGGTTCGTCGGCGAGGACGACGAGCGGGTCGGTCACGATCGCCCTGGCGATGGCGACCCGCTGCCGTTCACCGCCGGAGAGGTCCTGCGCAGCGTGCCCGATCCGGTGTCCGAGGCCCACCCGCTCGAGCGCCGCGCAGGCGAGGTCGCGGCGTTCCCGCCTCGGAACGCCGCTGTAGAGCAGCGCCGTGACGACGTTCTGTTCGGCGGTCACGCCGTCGGACAGGTGGAACCCCTGGAAGACGAACCCGATCGAGCTCCCCCGTACGTCGGACAGTGCCCGATCCGTGAGCTCACGGGTGTCGACACCGCCGATGCGGACCACGCCGGTGGTGGGCCGGTCGAGCGTGCCCAGCACGTTGAGCAACGTCGACTTGCCGGCGCCGGAGCGCCCGACGATCGCGGCGAGCTCACCCGCGTCGATCCGCAGGGAGACGTCGTCCAGCGCGGCGACCCCGCCGGGGTGGATGCGACTGACGTGCTCGAGTTCGAGCGCCGGCGTCGTCATCGTGCCGATACCACGGTCATCCCGGCGTCGATCCCACCACCGCTGACCTCGACGCGGTCGTCCGCGATCAGCCCGATCTCGACCCCGTGGAGTCGACCGCGCTCGTCCTGCAGGGCGTACCCGCCTTCCGCGAGCGCGACGAGGGCCGCCACAGGAACAATCAGCACGTCCCGCACGGAGCGGGTGGCGACCCGGACGGTCACGGCGGCCGCGTCGACACCGTCGAGCGCGGCCTGATCGTCGATCGCCACGACCGCACGCACCTTCGCCTCGGCTCCTTCGCCGGTCGTGGTCACCGTGACGATGGATCCGCCGACGGTGCGCCCGTCGGGCAACTCGATCGTGGCCTTCGCACCGGCGCCGATGACGCCCGCGTCCTTGGCCGGGACCGACGCCTCGACGACGCGGGTCGTGGGCGTGACCATGAACGGCTGCCCACCCGCCGGGTCGCCGAGGCGTGCGGTCACGGCGGCGATACGACTCGGCGCGCTCAGGACGATCACATCGGCAGGTCCCAGCGTGCCGGTACATTCCAGGCCGAGCGATTCCTGCCAGTCCCGCACGGCTTCGCCGAACGCCTCCCCGGTCTCGAAGTCCGCCGGATCACTCCGGCTGAGGTACCCGAGCTCCATGAGGTTCGACGCGACCATGCTCACGTCCGCCCCCTCCATCCCGGAGCCGTCGATCGCGCGATAGAGCGGAAGCTCGCCGATCAGCACCGCGACCGGTCGCTCGTTCGCGCGCAGCGCCACGGATCCGCGGTCGAGGACACCGCCGACCGGGGGCAGGCCGGTGATGATGCCGTCGGCCTTCGTCGTCACGGGCACCGCGGTACCGAACCCGACGGCGCCGTCGAGGCGGGCGGTCTGGACGAGCTCTCCCCGCTCGACGACCACGGTGGCCGGTGCGGCCGTCGGCTCGACCGGAGCCGCATCGGCGGCGGGGCGGAGCAGCAGGGCGGCTCCCCCGGCCCCCGTCGCGAGGACGGCGCAGAGGACGAGCGAACCGATGAGCACGGTGCGCCGTCGCGGCCTCGTCATTCGGCGCTCCCGTCCGAGGTGGAGGCCATGCAGGCGTCCACGTACTGCATCCCGAGCGAGATCGAGGTGGCGTCGTTCGACTCGCCGCCGAAAGCGAGGTTGATCCGGCCGAACGGGTCCGCTTCGGTGATCTCGACCTCTCGCACGCCGCGGTCGCGCAGGCAGTCCACCACGCGCTGCACGAACCGCAGCGCATCGGGGTTCTGCGCATCGAGCTCCCACGGGGGCAACGGCGCCACGCGCAGACAGAGCGCCTCGGCCTCGGCGACCCCCGCGAGATCCTCGGCGACGCCGCCGCTGACCGAGCCGCCGTCGCCGCCCGTCGGAGCGTCCGGCATCGCCGGGCCGTGGTCCGCGAGACAGCGGTCCCGCGGCTTCCAGGCCTCCGCCTCCTCCTCATCCGACATGTCGAGACGCAGGCGCACGGGCTCGCCGTACTCCGCGAAGAGCGGGTCGACGGCCTCGGTCGGGGTCGGAGCGGCGGTCTCCAGGGTCGCGATACCGCCGTCGGCCCCCTGGTCGGAGGCGGGTGCGGAGCAGGCGGTGAGTCCCGCCAGGAGCGCCAGGGCCCCCGCTGCGGCGGTCAAGGATCGATGGGTGGTGCGTGGCACGGTTCCTCCTCAGGTGTGGACGGCTACGACCCACCCTCGTCACCGGATGTGAGCGACTTGTGAGCGAACGGTGCCGAGCCCGACCGCATGCCGGGCCCGTGCCTAGGATCGGAACGTGACCAGAGTCTTGATCGTCGAGGACGATGCCCTGCAGTCGGAGCTCGTGCGCCGCTACCTCGAACGCGAGGGGCACGACGTGACGGTGCTCGCGGACGGTGCCGAGGCGCTCGCGGAGGTGCGCCGCTCGACGCCGGACCTGCTCGTCCTCGACGTGATGCTCCCCGGCGCCGACGGCCTCACGGTCTGCCGGACGCTGCGCGAGGAAGAGTTCGACCTGCCGATCCTGCTGCTCACCGCCCGCTCGACGGAGAACGACCTGCTGCTCGGGCTCGAGCTCGGCGCCGACGACTACCTCGCGAAACCGTACAGCCCCCGCGAACTGGTCGCTCGGGTCCGTGCCCTCCTGAGGCGCGCGCGGCGGGCGACGCCGACGTCGACGGTCATCGCCGTCGGCGACCTCGAGATCGACCCGGACCGGCATCAAGCCACCCTCGGGGAGCGACCGCTGGACCTCACACGCGCCGAGTTCGACCTCCTCGAGGAGTTCGCGCTGCATCCCGGCATCGTCCTCAGCCGCGCCCGCCTGCTCGACCGGCTCCACGGCACGGATCGCTGGATCGGCGACCGCACCATCGACACCCACGTGAAGAACCTCCGGGCGAAGATCGAGACCGATCCGCAGCGCCCGGCCAGGCTGGTCACCGTCTACGGCGTCGGGTACACCCTCCACGCCGGCTGAGCGAGGCGCGGGCTCCGTCCACGTTGCCGTCGCGGTCGCGCTACGCGCCTGAGCGGGCGGCCTTCAGGAGGAGACGACCGACCACCGCGAGTTCCCGCTGGGTGAGGCCGTTGAGCGGACTGTGCCGGAGCACCGCCTCGATCATCGACGCCCTGACCGTGCCGCCGCGTGCCGTCAGGGAGACGACGCGCTGTCGGCCGTCCGAGGCGTCCGGGCGGCGCTCCACGAGCCCCCGTTGCTCGAGCTGCCCGTAGAGGAACGTCGCGTTCTGCGGGGTGCAGTGCATGCGTGCGGCGAGCTCCTTCATCGGCAACGCGTCCACATCGGGGTCGACCATCCACAACGCGTAGGCGGTGTTCATGGTGAGGCCCAACTCGTCGAGCGCGGGCGTCACCGACTCCGTCGTGCGGGCGGTGACGTCGTACGCCGCCAGCAGGGCGGAAGCCGTGTCCGCGGTCCTCAGGTCCATGGGGAAACCGTAGCAGCCCCTTCGAGACTTGAAGTGTTATGGTCAGCAGGTGATTCAAGACTCGAAGCATATTCCCGACCGGAGGACGACCTGCTATGACCACTGAACGACTGGACTCTTGCGTCATCGCGGTCACCGGAGCCACTTCAGGCGTGGGGTACTTCATCGCCGAACAGCTGGCCGCGCTCGGGGCCGAGATCATCGTGATCGGACGCTCCCCGGCTCGAGCACGCACGGTGATCGAGCTGCTCCCCCACCCGCACCGCCATCACGCCCTGACGGCGGACCTCGACGACGTCGACACCGTCCGCTCGGCGGGAGCGCACCTGGCCGCGCTCGACCGCCTCGACGCACTCGTGCTGAACGCCGGCGTGGTGGGTCCGGCGCGGGCGCGCCGAGTCGGGCCGTTCGGCATCGAGCACACCATGGGCGTCAACCACCTCGCTCACGCGGAGCTCCTCCGGCACGCCCTGCCCGCGCTCGAGCGAACGGTCGGTGCCCGAGTCGTCCACCAGGGCAGCCTCGTCGCGGCGACCCATCCCTTCGACCGGTCGGACTGGCTCTCCGAGCGTGACTACCGACCCCGCATCGCGTACACGAACTCCAAACACGCCGTGCAGCTGTTCGGATTCGAGCTGGCCCGTCGGCTCGAAGCCCAGGGCCACTCGACGCGGTCGATCGTCGTCCATCCCGGAGCCGCCATCGACGCCCTCACCGTCGACCGGTCCGGCGTTCACCAGCGCAGCGCATTCGTCCGGGCCGCAGCCGCCGTGATCGGCCCGCTCTTCTCTCGGATCGTCGCCGGCAAACACGAGGCGGCCCGATCGGCCGTCCTCGCCGCAAGCACTCCCGAGCTCCCGTCCCTGGCGTACATCGGTCCGGAACGGCGCGAGGTCGGAACCCCTCGCGTGGTCCCCGCGCCGCCCATCAGCCTCGATCCGGCACTGGGGGCGTTCATCTGGGAGGAGACCGAGCGGCTCATCGAAGCCCCGATCCTCTCGGCGCGGTCCTGACCCCGGCTTCGAGGCCGCCTCGTCGAGGTCCTTATCCGAGGTGTAGGAAGGGCCCATACGCTGCCGCCATGATGGGGGCCGCGTCAACACGATCTCGGTGGCCGTCGGTCAGACCGCCGCCGGACGCCGCCGCGCCGCGAGCCTACCGCGCGCTGGTCTGCGGCGAACTGCTCGACGGCTCCGGGGTGAAGGCGATCGCGCCGGCCGGGTCCCGGGTCAGCACGCCGGTGTAGGAGACCGTCGTGATGGGGAGCTCATCGTCGGAGAAGCGGACGCGGAAGGTCGACGTCGCGTGGTATTCGCCATCGGTCAGCGTGATCACGGGACCCGGCTCGCGGAACCACTGCGCGGTCACGGCCTCCCCCAGCGGTCCCGGCAGCGAAGCGGTCAGCTCGGCCGGACAGGACGGCCCGACGAATCGCTCGGCCGCACATGCAGCCTGCAGCCCCTCGACCACGGCGGCGAGTCCCGGTTCGACATCCGCTGTGAACGCCGGCGAGAAGCTGAAGTCGGCCCGGCCCTCGTCGCCCCCGAGGTCGGGGACATAGGCGGTGAACGCGTCCTCCGTGCCGAGCAGCTTGGTGAGGCCGGTCGGATCCTCGTACCTCACGCCGTACGCACCGGGGAGGAGTTGCAGCTCGGCGCCGTCCTCGGCGAGCGGGTACTCCAGCCGGTCGTTGACGGTCACGGTCGCGGCGGACTCGATGCCGCCGATCGTGATCGGGGTGTCGCCGCGCCAGCCGGTGATCCGGAGCTCGCCGTCTTCGCGCGACACCGAGAGTTCGAGCGTGCCAGGTGCTTCGGCACCGTCGAAGGTGTACTCGACGGTCGCCCTGAATCCTCCGGAGTCATAGCCCCTCGTCTCGACGATACGTGCGTCGGTCGGCAAGGCGTCGGATGCGCGGTAGAAGTCGTCGTCGACGAACTCGTCGGGGAAGTCGATCGTCGTCAACGCCGCCGCCTCCGTCGCCTCGCCCGCTTCGAGGTGTGCGAAGAACTCCTCAACGAGCGCGGTGCTCCCGGAGTCGTCCGTGTCGATCCCCCGTGCACATCCCGTGAGCGAGACGGTGATGGCGAGTACGCCGACGAGTGCTGTGCGTTTCCTCATGGCCACACGCTACTGGTCCCGCGCGGCCGGGCGGATGGGGACCGCTCCCCATCCGCCGACCCGACCGGTCGTGCCTTCACCGATGGCCTCGCCGAGGCGCCCGACGGATCAGGTGTTGTTGAGGATGAGATCGTGGATGTCGCGGCTGCGCAGCACGTTCGCCGCGTAGCGTTCGGCGAGCGGTCCGGTCACCGGTCCACTGATGATGAGCGGGACGAGCTGCTCGTACCGACCACCGTGCGAGCGCAGCGCACCGTGGAGCTGCGTGAGGTCGTGGGCGGAAGCCGTCCGGCCGAGCGCGGTGTCGGCGGCGGCGGTGACGGCGAGGTCGCCGATGCGGTCGAAGGGGTGTTCGTAGATCGTGGCAGAGGCCTCCCGGTCCCACACCTCCTCGATGCCGGGGACCGCCGTCAGGGCTCGACGGGCGCGTTCGCGGTCGGCGTCGGCGAGGTAGATCCAGGCGAAGGAGCCGAGCGCGCCGTGGTGCTTGGTGTACGGGTCGGTGATCGGCAGCACGATCTCGTCGAAGGCGATGCCCGCGTCGCGCAGGGTGTCCTCGAGGTAGATGACGCGTGCTGCACCGGTGGCATCGTGCTTGCTGTTCATCCCGTGGTCAGCGGTGATCGCGATCAGGCATCCGGCATCGAGGTAGTCGCCGAGGAGTCGGTCGAACTCGACGAAGAACTCGTCGGCGAGGTCCTCCCCCGGTGCGGCCGCATGCTGTACCCGGTCGGTGAGCGAGACGTAGATGAGCTTCAGTCCCGGGGTGTGCCGGAGGGCAGCCAAGCCGATGCGCATCGCGTAGTGGCTCGCTCGCGGTTCGTACACGCCGGGTGCCGACTCACCGACGAGCTGCTCGACGTCGTCGATGCCATAGGCGTCGAGGCTGGCGCCGGCGGCACGTTCGACACTGACTGACGGGACACCACCGTTGCCGAGCAGCAGGCGGAGCTTGTCCTTCGTGGTCACCATGAGGGTGGGCACCCCGGCGGCCTCGAACGCCGCGTGGATGCTCGGCGCGCGAAGGAACCGTGGATCGTTCAGCAACTCGAGCGTGCCGTCGGGGAGCCGGCAGTAGTTCCCCGGGATGCCGTGGATCGCCGGTGAGACGCCGGTGACGATGGAGATGTTGTTGGGGTTGGTGAGGCTCGGCATCTCGGAGGCACCGAGCGCGTACGAGCCGCCCGCGGCGAGCATCGCCGCCAGGCGCGGCATGATGTCCCGCCTGAGGGCGTCGTCGAAGTAGCGCGGGTCACCACCGTCGACGGTGAAGACGACGACGGTGCGTTCGGGGATCGTGTAGGTGCGGTCGTTGACGGTGACGGTGCTCATGCGGAGCGGCCTTTCTTCAGGTGGTCGAGGAAGAGCTCCTCGAGGAGGGACGGGGTGCGGACTGGGCGGCTGATGAGCGAGATGACCCGCGGAGGAACCGGGGTCGGGAATTCGACCTCGGCGACCGCGCCGGCCCGCAGGTGGACGTCGACGATGGATCGTGACAGGCAGGTGATCCCGAGGCCGTGTGCGACCGCCGCGAGGATCGCCGAGGTGCCCGTGAGGGTGCTGTGCTGCACCGCGGGGATCTGCCAGCGGGCTGCGAGCTGCAACTGATGCTCGCGGGTCCCGGATCCTCGCTCGCGGAGGAGCAGACGCGTACCGCGCAGCATCGCCGGATCGATCCGCTGGCCGGCCAGGAGATGCTCGGGCGAGATGATGACCGCCTGCTCCTCCATCGCGATCGGCTCGCAGTGGAGTCTCGGGTCGTCGCTGACTCCCGCGATCAGGGCGAACGGGAGCGCACCGTCGATCACCTGAGCGACGATCTGCTCCGTCCGCGCGACGGTGACGTCCACATCGACGTCCGGGTGGCTCGCGAGGAAGCCGGCCAACGCCGCCGGCAGGACGTGCTCTGCAGCGGTGGTCGTGGCGCCGGCCCGCAGCAGGCCGCCGACGGGCGCGTCACGCGCTCGGGCGACGCCGTCGAGCACCTCCTCCGCGCTCACGAGCAGCGCGCGACCATGGTCGACGAGGGCCCGTCCCGCATCGGTGACCTGGAAGCGTCGTGCTCCCCGATCGATCAGTTGGGCGGAGACGTCCGTCTCGAGCTGACCGACCGCTGCGGAGACGGACGACTGCGCGACGTCCATGGCCCGGGCTGCCGCCGTCACCCCTCCGAGGTCGACGACGTGGATGAAGGTCTGCAGGCGTTGCAGGTTCAGCGTCACCGGGTGCTCCGCTCGGCCAGGTCGGATCCGATCACCGCAGGCGCCTCGTCCGGTTCAGAGGATGGGGGCACGTCGCGCCCGCGCATGAACGCGTTGGCCGCTCCCGGCGTGATCTCCCCCTGCCAGCGGGCGATCACCAGACCGGCGACGGCGTTGCCCAGGGAGTTCACCACGGCTCGGCACTCCGACATGAAGCGGTCGATCCCGAGGACGAGCATGGTGCCGGCGATGGGGATGAGACCGGTCGATGCGACCGTCGCGTTCAGCATCACGAAGCCACCACCGGTGACGCCTCCCGTGCCCTTGGAGGAGAGCAGCATGATGGCGAGCAGCAGCAGCTGTTGTCCGAGGTCGAGGTCGATACCGAGCGCCTGGGCGATGAACACCGTGGTGAGCGACAGGTAGATGGAGGTGCCGTCGAGGTTGAAGGAGTAGCCGGCGCTCACGCTGACACCCGCGGTGCCCTTGTCCACGCCGATGGCCTCGAGCTTGCGGATGATCCCGGGCAGGGCGACCTCGGACGACGACGCCCCGAGGGCGAGGAGGACCTCCTCGCGGAAGTACCGCAGGGTGTACAGCGGATTCAGGCGGGCGAGCAGCAGGATGCCGCCGAGGACGATCACGATGAAGAGCGCGGAGGTCCCGTAGAAGGTGAGGATGAGCTTGACCAGCCCGGCGATCACCGCGGCGCCGTGGGCACCGACGGTGTACGCCATCGCCCCGAAGACACCGATCGGTGCGAGATAGGTGACGAAGCGAACGATCGTGAACAGCACCATGCTGAGTCGTTCGACACCGCGGGCGACGATCTTCGCCGGTTCTCCGACGACCGTGAGGGCGATGCCGAACAGCACGGAGAAGACGAGGATCTGCAGGATCGAACCGGCTGCGAAACTCTCGACGATGTTCGACGGGATTAGCTGGGTGAAGTAGTCGGACCAGTGCAGCCCCTTCGCCGCGTCGATCCGCTCCGCGGCGTCCGCGGACACCTCGAGCGACGCGGGGTCGACGCGCAGATCGGCGCCGGGGCGGACGACGTTGACGGCGACGAGGCCGAAGACCATGGCGATGGTCGTAACGATCTCGAAGTAGATCAACGACCGCAACGCCACCGCGCCGAGCTTGCGCAGGTCGTGGACCGCTGCGATGCCCGCGACGACCATGCAGAAGATGATCGGGCCGAGCAGCATCGTGATCAGCGCGATGAAGGCGTCGCCGACCGGCTCGAGCGACGCACCGAAGTCGGGGGCGAGGAATCCGACGACGATGCCGGCGATCATCCCGACGACCACCCAGACGTACAGGCGCTGGAACCATCGAGACCGCTTCGGTGACAACGATCGGCGAGCCACGGCTACCCCCAGAGGAAAACGCCCCGAACGGTTCGGGGCGACACCCAGATAACGGGGCCCGGAGGACATCGAAGAGGACGGGGCGCGGCTCGGGACGGAACGGGAGGTGAACGTGCCACGAACCGCTGCTGTCTCCCATCGGCTGAGGCGATGGTCCGCGGGCGTACCAGCGCCCGGACCGCTCGGACCGAACCCACCGGAATCGCGTCCGGACCGCGTCCCGCCACCCGAGACATCGGCTCAGCTCCCGGCGGGCATCGCCACCATGACGGCTGGCAGCACGGCTGCATGTCTGAGGGGCGGCTCAGCCGGCGACGATCACCAACGACGCCGGGCCGCCAATCCTCGACCCACTCGTCAGAGCGTCGCGAAGCCTGCGCGCCAGCTGGGGTGGCGGAGCGTGAAGCCCTGCGCTCGAGCGCGGTCGTTCGACACCGGCCGGCCGACATCACCCGTTCGCTCCGCCGTGGGCGCCGGTGCCCCGACCGCGTGAGCGAAGACGGGCGCCCATTCGGTCCCGGGAGCGGGTTCGTCGTCCACGATGTTCCACACGCCGGTCGGCCACCCGAGGGCCTCGACGACGGCCGCCGCCGCGTCGTCGACGTGCACGAAGGAGGTCACGGTCTCCGTCGCGGGCAACGCCCCCGACCGAGCGGCTTCGGCGAACCGGCCGGCTCGCGAGTACCACGTGCCTGCGCCGTACAGCTGCCCGAAGCGCAACACCACGCTCTGCGGAAGGTCGCGGACGGCCGTCTCGAGTGCCTGCACCGCTTGGACCGTCGAGCGACGAGGCTCAGGCGCGTCCAGATCCAGCGGGTCGGTCTCGATCGCTGGGAGTGCTGAGGGCGGGTGGATCCACGAGATGCTCTGTCCGACGATCCTCCGCACGCCCGCCGCACGTGCCGCGTCGACCAGGTTCCGGGTGCCCTCGGATCGAAGCAGCGCGTTACTCGCCGAGTCCCCCGTGCCGAGGTCGGTCATGAGGTGCAGGATCGCTTCGGGTGCTGCGCGCCGGACGGCCGCAGCCGTCGCATCGCGGTCGCGGGCGTCCAGAACCACCCCTGTCGCTCCGAGCTGCTCGAGCGCACCCAGCTTCTCGGTCGATCGTGACGTCGCGCTGACCTCATGGCCCAGTGTGAGCAACCTCGGAATCACCGCTCGGCCGAGCACGCCGGACCCGCCGGCAACCAGTACACGCATGCACCAATCCTCGCAGGCCGCCAGCGGACGACCGACCGCATCGACGACGCCGGCCCGGCCCCTCACGCCTCGCGATGGTCGATCACGGGGCGCTGCGCCTCAGGCCGTGTCGAGGACGTCGAGCTCCAGCGCCAGTTCCATGCTCCGGAGGCGTGCACGGGAGAAGTCGTAGGGCATCATCCGCACCGCCTCGGTGAGGCTCGTCGTCCCGCACGTCGCGCCGGCACCGTCGTCGGGGACAGGGTGTGCTTCGTCCCATGCCTCGAACCGCTCGTCGTCCGCCTGCGCCAGGCCGGAGTCCTCGATCACCGTGTTGAGAGCGGTCTCGAAGGCGTGCCGCTCGGCCGCCACCTCCGCCACGCGGGGGTCGTCGACGGCGACCGTGTCATCGAGCGCCTGTTCGGCGGCGTCGACCCGGTCGGCCTCCTCGCGCAACTCGGGGTGGGTGGCCAGGGCGATGAAGCGCGACGCCTGGACGGACGCGCTGAGTTCGCCGAAGATCCGCTCGGTCACGAGCAGGGTGTCGAGGTCGTCCTGCCGGAGCGTCCCTTCGGGCAGATCCGCGAGGCGATCGCTCACCAGGTCGGAGAGCAGGCCCAGCCGGCTGCCCTGCGCTCGCATGCGCTGGACGGCGGTGCGCTGCAGCTCGAGTTCGGCCTGCTTGGCGACGAGCGACGCCTCCAGTCGATCCAAGGTCTGCGTGACGTCGCCGTCCTGATCGGCGGTGTCGGACACGGCCGCGAAGGCGTCTCGGATGTCGTCGAGGGCGATACCGGCGTCGGCCATCCGGCGGATCCACAGCAGCTGGATCATCTCCTCGTAGCCGTAGCGGCGGCGGTCGTCACTCCCCCGCTCGGGCTCCGGAAGCAGACCGATCTGGTGGTAGTGACGGATCGCTCGCGGCGTGGTGCCGACGAAGGCGGCGGCACCGCCGATCGTGACCTGGCGTGGCGGGGTGAATGACGAGAACATGGTGGTCCTTCCTCGGTGGGCGGGATATGACCACTGCACCACATGACGCTACGGCAGGTGCAACTCCGTGCCCGATCCGTCGCTGCGCCACTCCGGTCGGGCCGCCATGCTTCAGCGCAGATACGCGTCGACCAGCAGCGGGCCGCGGACGGTTCTGAGCGTCTCGACCAGCCGGTCGAGGGCCCGGCCGTTCCATGAGGTGAGCTGCAGGTCGTGCGGCCCGAGGGGTTCGAGCTTCCCGGTGCGGAGGCGGACGACCTCCCAGCCGGCGGACCGCAGCGCGCGGTCCTTCCGTCGGTCGGCCTCCTCGCGGCGACCGACGTGCTCGACACCGTGCCTGCCGATGCTGTCGTACTCGATCGCGATGCGGAGTTCCGGGAAGACCAGGTCGGGCCAAACCTCGACGTGGTTGAAGAACGGGCGTTGGACGCGTACGGCGTTCATGCCGGTGGTCAGGGCCAGACGCTCGTAGACGTCCGCGCGGAGCCGGTCCTCGACGGCGGAAGCCGGCTTCGGTGCACACGCAGAGGTGAACGCCTCCCCCACCGGCAGGTCCGGCGTCTTGTCACACAGCGACGCCTGACGGCGACCGCGACGCTCCCGGACGACACCGGCGCCTGCGGGTACCGGATCGGTCACCGATTCCCGCATCGGTAGGGCGACGGCCCTGGACGGGTTCGCCTCGTCGGAGCACTCCGGACACCAGGCGCTCCGGCGGCGCTCCCTCCCGGGCCGCGAGCGCTGCTCCGCCGGGGTCGCGACGAAGCGGTGTCCGCGGTCGCACTGCCACTGCAGCAGGACGTCGGCCGCCGGCGGCACCTGGCTGAGGACGATCCCTGCGTTGAGATCGGCGTGGTACTGGCGCCACAGCGCGGGGAACGGCGCCCACGCGTGCCGATAGGCGCCGACCGGATAGGGCGTCTCGAGGCCCTTCGACCATTGGCGGCGGGCCCACCACGATTCCACACGTTCCGACACGATCCGAAGCTATGACGGACCGCCGACACCGGTGACGCCGCGGCGCCCCTGCACATGCCGACCCCGAGTCGACGACCAGCGGCTCAGCCGGAGAACGCGTCCTTCGCCGCCGGTCGGACGACGCTCGCGACCCGCTACCTCGTAAGGATGCGTTGGAACAGGCGATGGTCCTGCCATCGGCCCGCGATACGCAAGTACTCCGAGGCGAGCCCGAACTCGACGAACCCGCATCGCTTGAGGACCGTCTGCGATGCGACGTTGTGCGGCAGGGTCCCCGCCTGGATCCGGTGCAGCCGGAGGTCATCACGGGCCAGGTCGACGGCGTCACCGACGGCGGCCGTCATCAACCCTCGACCCGCATGATCGGCGTCGATCCAGTACCCCAGGTTCGCGCTCTGGAAGGCGCCCCGCACGATCCCTGTGAGGTTGACCCGCCCGACGATGCGCGACGCCTCCGCGAGCACCAGTGGCAGGGCCGTCCCGGCCTCCTGATCGAGCAGGAGCTGCCGGGTGGCGGACTCCTGGCCACTCTCGGTGTAGAACGCCTCGGATCGTTCCGGGTCCCACGGGGCCAGATGGTCGCGATTCTTGCGGTACGCCTCGGCGAGCGCGGCCGAGTCGTCGATCGTCACGGCGCGGAGCACCACTCCGCGGCCCAGGTCCACGTCAGAAGTCATTCCGAGATGCTAGCGCGCGGACGGTTGCGGACGACGACCACGAGCCCCCAGGCGAAGGCGATCGTGAGGCCTACGAACACGACCGCCCAGATCCACTGCCAGAGGTCGGGCGGGCTCGGCTGGTCCAGGCGGACCTCACCCGTCCCGTCGTCCACCCACGCTGTGACGGACCCACCGACCCGCGCGTCGTCGCTGCGCACGACGGCCCGCTGCGTTCCGTTCGCCGTCGGGTAGTCGACGCTCACCGTCCGGTACTCGACCCAGTGGCGGTTGCGGCTGTTGCCTTCCATGACGCGTTCCGTGTCCTCGCCGATCACCTGCGCCGTCACCGAGGTCTGGGTGGCCGTGAGATCGGTGACGAGACGCTGCACTGCGGTGGCGCCCAGCAGTCCGGAGAACCCGGTCAGGATGACGAGGACGAGCACGGTGACCACCCGCCCGGACACGGACGATCGCGGTCGAGCGTTCCTGGCGCCACCCGAAGCCGATTCAGCCCTCATCCATCACCTCCACCATCAACGAACACACCGGCATGATCGCGCGCCTTTCCTCAGCCGCCTCAGCGGTCCGACGGCGCTCCTGGGCCGTGACCCGCGAAGTACCGATCGAGGGCATCGGCGTACCGGGCGGCGACCACCTCGGCCGTCTCCTCGGGAGTCGGTCTCGCGATGGATCGGCTCGACGCGTCGAGTGCACGCCGCTCGGCTTCGACGGCATCGATCGCGCCGAGATCGGCGTTGGCGAACCAGGCGCACACGGCAAGTCCGTACCGCGTCTCCTGCTGGGCGCCGGCTTTGCGGTTCTCGCGCTGCTCCCAGGTGAACAGCGAGATCAACGACCAGGGGGTGAAGCCGGGCACGTTCGGCTCGCCGTCGCCGTTCGAAGACCGAGCCCACGCGGCGACCGCAGCACCGAGCCAGATGTTCCGTCCGTCACGGATCAGGTGGGCCGAGGTCATCCCGCGCTCAGCATCGAACAGCACCTGCGTCCCGTCCCGCTCGAGGAGCAACCCCGCGCACGCCATCTGCACCGGCCCCCAGGCCTCGATCACGGCGAACCCCGCCCCGAGCAGCTCACGGGCGAGGGGCTGCAGCTCGGCCTCGATGGTCGGGATGACCAGCTCGGGGTCGTTGTGGCGGGGCGCCGGGCCCACCGGCTCGGGGAATCCGGTCGAAGTGACTCGAGGACCCGTCGCCCTCGTGCCTCCGCTACCGGCCCGAGCGGAAGATGCTGGCGACAGGCCGACCCAGGCGGCGATCCGCTGGCCGAGGCTCGGCGGTCGGTTCGTCTCGTTCATCGGTGACCGCTCAGACCTCGGGCGACGTGCACTGGCGCGTCGGTCGAAGCCGATCGTCACTCACGGGAAAGGACACGTCGGTGTACAGCTGCGTCGCGCGCAAGTCGCCCCAGTCGTCCTTCTTCACCCGGATGCCGGTCGGCGAGACCTCTGCGATGCGGACCCGCAACCACGAGCCGTCGTCCAGGCGGAGCTCATGAGGCTCGGCAAGATAGCTCAACCCGATCTCGTCGAGAGTCTCCTCGGCCTCCATCCAGTCCACCGCCCCGGTTCTCCGGCGCCCCAAAAGGTCGATCACGATGAATCCGTCACCGTCGGGCAGCATCCAGCCCAACCGTTCGCCGTCGCCTGAGCGTCGATGTTCGATCCAGTCCGCGTCCATGAGCCGAGGGTAACGCGGCGACCCGAAGCCTCGCCGGACGACGTTCCGATCGGCCCGGGACGTGAGAGGCGTCGACCGGCTCGGGATCCGCGTCGATCACCGTGGCGCTCCGGGCGGAGTGCCATGACCCGCTGGGAGTGTCGACCGCTGGCGGATCCGGGGCAGCGATCTACCCTGGTGGGATCACCGGGACGCCGCCGTCTTCACCGGGCCGTTCCCCGACCCCGCCCTCCCGTGACCCTCCGACGACAGGACCGACGATGACCGCCGACTCCACCATCGACCGTCTCACCGCGGTGGGCACTCGCTATATGCGGCAGCTCACCCAGGATCCCGAAGTGCGTTCGATCCCGCTCGAGGACGATGCCGGGGTGTGCGTCGTGCACACGGTTCGCGGCGGCGGCAAGATCTACGTCGCGCCGGACGAGAGCGTGCTCTTCGTGGGCTCATCGATGGACTTCGGCGCGGGCCTGACCGAGTTCCTCGCCGGTACCCGTACGCCGCGGGAGCGGTTCGTCCGCCCGACGTCCTGAGTCACCCCGCCTCGGAGCTCTCGAGCACTGCGGAGCGGTGCTCTCTCCCCTATCGCCGTGACGACGAAGCTCGACGTGACCGTGTCCCGACGCCGGCTCGCTGGAGCGCCCGGGCGATCATCCCCGAGAGCACGGCGGCGGCGACCTCACCGACGATGCGTCCGAGGAGCGTCCCCAGGACGATGGGCACCGTGAGGTGCTCCGGTGAGAAGACCGCGAGCGAGACGCCGAACAGCGCAGCACCGAGGATGACCGCGGCGAGCAGGTACCTGGCCTGGACTGACCGCGGACCCCGGTTCCCGCGGTCGACCTTCCAGACGACGAGGTCGATGATGGTACCGGTGAGCAGGAACGGGACGAGGATGACGACGCCCGAGGGGCTGGTCGCCGCGATGAGGAGTCCTGCGATGCCCGCGGTGACCGTCGCACTGCCGACGACGCCCGTGTACCGGCGCGCCACGAACGGGAGCACACCGTGGATGCCCGCGCCGAGCGCGTACAACGGCGGGGACGTCGGCGCCAACACCGCGAGGAACGTCCCCGTCGCGACGTGGAGCAACAGGTGCACGGCGGCGAACGCAGCGCAGACGAGCAGCACCCTCGTGGACAGGCCGACCTGCTTCACCGTGTTCTCCGTTCAGATCGTCCAGCCGGCGGCTCGTCCCGGTACTCCCAGCATGCAGGACTGGCTCCGAACCCCTGTCCGACACGCGCGGCATACTGTCCTCATGACTGGTGCACCGTCCTCCTTCCCACCGCTCGTCGTCGGTTCCGACCCGGTGCGGACCGAGCGGGCGACCCGACCCGCATTCGTGATGGCTCTCGTGTGCGCCGGCCTGATCCCGATCATCGGCGTCCTGCTGGCAGCCTTCACCGCCTCGGTCAGCGGGTTCGGGCTGGGTGCGCTGTCCGGGCTGGTGTTCATCGTCGTCTCGTGGTTCATGCTGTTCCTCGCGCTGCAGCTGGCGACCGTGCGGGGTGCACAGTCCGTGACCCGCACGGTGATGACCCTCGACGCGGCAGGCCTCAGCGGCAGCATCCAGCAGGGCGAGGTCTTCCTCCCCTGGGGTGCGGTCGAGCGCGTCTCGACGCGCTCGCGCGGCCGGTGGCGGATCCTCACCTTCCACCTCCTGCCCGGGGTGACGGCGCAGTCCCCCGGCGTCACCACCACCCTCTCGCAGGCGGCCTTCGCACGACTCGCCAAGCTGGGCTTCCAGGTCGGCGAGGTGGCGATCGACACGCCGATCGACACGCTCCTCGCCGCGTCCGGTGCGTTCACCGGTGGCCGCCTGCGCTGACCCGAGCTCAGGCAGATACCGACCGGTCGGTCCGTCGCCCACGCATCGTCACTCGACTGCGCCGAGCAGTCGGACCATCACCGCTCCGGTCACGGACGGATCGCCTGGGAGGCGCGTTCGAGGCCGTCGGTGATGACGCGGAAGTACGCCCAGCGGCCGCGCTGTTCGCGGGTCGCGAGACCAGCGTCGACGAGGATCTTCATGTGGTGCGACACCGTGGGCTGCGTCAGCCCGACGGGTTCGGTGAGGTCGCAGATGCACGCCTCACCGCCCTCGCTCGCCGCGATCAATGACAGCAGCCGGACGCGGTTCGGGTCAGCGAGCGCTTTGAAGATGTGGGCGATCCGCTCGGCTTCGTCGAGCGCGAGCACTCCGCCGGTCACAGGGGTGCAGCACGCTGTGGCGTCGGCTTCCAGGAGGGGCAGTTCGATCTGCATGGACACATTCTGACAGATCGTATTGACATGTGTCGATGTGTCGATCAGTCTCGTCGTATTGATGGTTGTCGATTGGAGTTGACGATGGTGAACGAGCTGCCCGTGATCGTGATCGGTGCCGGCCCGCAGGGTCTGGCTGCTGCAGCGCACCTGGTGGAGCGCGACGTTCCGGTGATGGTGCTCGAGGCCGGCTCCTCGGCCGCTGCGGCGGTGTCGGAATGGGGTCATGTGCGGTTGTTCTCTGGTTGGTCCGAGCTGGTCGACGCGGCGTCCGCTCGGTTGCTCACGCCGACCGGGTGGAGCGCGCCGACGACGGGGTACCCGACCGGCGCCCAATGGATCAGCTCGTACCTCGCCCCCCTCGCGGATGCCCTCGGCGAGCGGGTGCGGTTCGGTTCACGCGTCGTCGGCGTGTCTCGCCGTGGCCGCGATCGCTTGGTGGATGCCGGCCGCGCAGAGCAGCCGTTCACGGTGCACGTGGAGTCCGCAGACGGCGAGTACCGCCTCGATGCTCGGGCGGTCATCGACGCCTCGGGCACCTGGTCGACGCCGAACCCGGCCGGGGCGGACGGTCTGCCGGCACTCGGGGAACGGGCCGCGTCCGAGACGCTCAGCTACCGGATCCCCGACTTCCGGAACCGCGCCGGGTTCGAGGGCAAGCACACCGTCGTCGTGGGGTCCGGGCACTCGGCAGTCACCGCGGTCATCGCCCTCGCTCGGATCGTGCGCCGCAACCCAGACACCACGGTCACCTGGGTGCTGCGTCGGGGAACGGTCGGGAACACCTTCGGTGGCGGCGACGCTGACGAGCTGCCCGCCCGCGGCGCGCTCGGGTTGAAGGCGAAGGAACTCGTCGATGGTGGCCTCATCCGCCTCGTCACGGGCTTCCGCGTCGAGCGCGTGAGGCGTGACGGCGACCAGACCGTGTTGCTGTCGGAGGACGGCCGCGAGCTGCCCGGCGCTGATCGGGTGATCGTGCTGACCGGATTCCGGCCTGATCTGTCGTTCCTGTCGGAGTTGCGGATCGAGCTGGATGCGACGCTGCAGGCTCCGGTGCGCATCGCGGCCGAGGTCGACCCGAACCTCCACTCCTGCGGCTCGGTCGCAGCGACCGGTGCGAAGGATCTCGCGCAGCCGGAACCGGACTTCTACATCGTCGGCGCGAAGTCCTACGGGCGGGCCCCGACGTTCCTCGCGATGACCGGATACGAGCAGGTGCGCTCCGTCGTCGCCGCTCTGGCGGGCGACCAGGCTGCGGCCGAGCGGGTGGAACTGGTCCTCCCGGACACGGGCGTGTGCGGTGGGGCTGGTCTGTTCGATGCTGCTGGTGCGTCGCTGGGTGGTTCGTGCTGCGCGGTGCCGGAGCAGGTGCTGCAGATCGGTCGCGCACCAGCAAGTGCCTGACCGCTCGCTGCGGGTGCTACCGGGTGAGCAGCTCAGTGCGGATCTGCTCGGCCACGGCTTCCCGCAGCGGGCGCACGGCTTGGACGTCCCAGGCCTCGGGGTTCGGGAACGACCAGGCCAAAACCTCGCCGCGAGGGGTGGCCGGCAGGGCCAGGCCGGGTTTCATGAGCACCACGACGTCGGCCTGATCCAGGTCGGCGGCAGTGACGGCCCGTGGTACCCGGTCGGTGATGTCGAGGCCGAGCTCAGCGACGGTCGCTGCGACCGCAGGGTTCACGGCATCCGATGGGGCGAGGCCTGCTGAGGTGGCGGTGAAGCGGTCTCCGGCGAGGTGTTCGAGCAGGGCTGCGCCGAGTTGGGAGCGGCCGGCGTTGTGCTGGCAGATGAACAGGACGACGGGCTTGGGTGTGGTCATGAGGGCGCTGGGTGCTTTCTGGTCAGGAGGCGAGCAGGCGGGGAGCGAGGTCCGCGATGCGGCGCTCCAAATCGATGTAGGCGGCGTCGAACGCGGCATCCGTGCCGACGCGCACCGGGTCGGGGATCGACCAATGCAGATCGCCCGTGACGCCGATCTCCTCGTGCGCGTTGTCACACACCGTGATGACGAAATCGTCCACACCCAGCACGGTGGCGAGTGCGCTCGGCGCGCTCGACGGGAGGGCGAGCTGGTGGCGTGCGGCTGCGGCGATCGCGCCGGGCGCGATCTGTTCGGCGGGGTGTGTGCCACCGGAGGCGACGGGGATGGTGCTCTTCCGCGCCCAGAGGGCGGCGGCGAGCTGGGAGCGTGCGGAGTTCGCCGAGCACACGAACACGACCCGACTCGCTGAGGCCGCAGCTCCCGGCCCCATGCCCTCGAACCCGTCGGGGTCAAGACGGACGTAGCTGCGGCGCTTGTCACCTTCGGACGTCGCCCGGGTGATCATGCCGACGGATTCGAGCACGTTCAGGTGATGGGTGAGCAGGTTGGCCGGGGTGCCGAGCGCGACCCGGATCTCCGTCGGGGACAGGTCGCCCAGGGTAAGCAGGTCGATCATCTGCAAGCGCGTGGGATCGCTGAGCGCGGCGTGCTTTGCCGCCCGTGCTTCGACGGCTTCAGTTCGTTCGATGTTCATTGTTTCAATATTGACTGAAGTACCGTTGTGAGTCAAGATGATGCCGCCATGAACCCACCGAACCCCGCACCCACCCCGGTCCGACCGCATCTGCTGCGTCGGACGCTTGCCGAGTTCATCGGCACCGGACTCCTGGTGGCGATCGTCGTCGGCTCCGGCATCATGGCGCAGCGACTCTCCCCGGATGACGTCGGGCTGCAGTTACTGCAGAACAGTCTGACGACCGCGCTCGGGCTCGCCGTGCTCATCCTCGTCCTCGGCCCGGTCTCCGGCGCTCACTTCAACCCCGTCGTTTCATTCGTCGACTGGTGGGTGAACCGCGGCACGCCGCATGGGCTGCCGCTGCGGAACCTGCTGCCGTATCTGGTCGCGCAGATCGTCGGCGGGACCGCGGGCACGGTGCTGGCTGGGGCGATGTTCGACACCGAACCAGCGCTCTCCACGACGGACCGGGCGAGCGCCGGGACGGTGCTCGGTGAGGTCGTCGCGACCGCGGGCCTCATCCTGGTGATCTTCGCCCTGGCCCGCTCCGGGAAGAGCGCGGTGACCGCGGCCGCGGCAGGAGCCTACATCGGGGCGGCGTACTGGTTCACCAGCTCGACGTCGTTCGCGAACCCGGCCGTGACGATCGCTCGCATGTTCACCGACACCTTCGCCGGGATCGCCCCGGCCTCGGTCGGCCCGTTCCTCCTCGCGGAGCTCCTCGGCGCGACCATCGGACTCGGCCTGGTGCTCGTGCTCTACCCGACTCCCGCGCGCAGCACCCCTGCGGCCGTGGCTCCCCATCCCGCAGCTCAGCTCTGAAAGGCACCCTCATGCATCTCGCAGTCATCGGCGGTAGTGACGCCGGCATCTCCACCGCTCTCCGCGCGCGGGAACTCGACCCCTCCATGGACGTGACGGTAATCGTCGCGGACGCCTACCCGAACTTCTCCATCTGCGGCATCCCCTACTACTTCTCCCGTGAGGTCCAGCCCTGGCAGTCCCTCGCACACCGCACCCACGCCGACCTCGAGGCCACCGGCATGACCCTGCGCCTGAGCACCCTCGCGACCGGAATCGACGTCGCCGACCAGCGCCTCACCGTCCGCGACGAGCAAGGGACGGCATCGACGATCGCCTACGACGAACTCATGGTCGGCACCGGAGCCTCACCCTCCACCGCCGGCATCACGGGCCTCGACCAGCTCGGCCCTGACGACGGTGTGCACCTGCTGCACTCGATGGGCGACACCTTCGCCCTCGAGCGCTACCTCGACACCCACCAGCCGGAGACCGCGATCATCGTCGGCGCCGGGTACGTCGGTCTGGAAATGGCCGAAGCCCTCACCGTCCGCGGCCTCCAGGTCACCCAACTGCAGCGCGGCCCCGAAGTCCTCTCCACCCTCGACGCCGAGCTCGGCTCCCTCGTCCACGACGAACTCACCCGCCACGGCGTGAACGTCATCACCGACACCCGCGTGGAGCACCTCAGCAAGACGAATAGTGGTCTCACCGTGACCGGCCTGCAGGACGGCCAGCCGTTCGAGCGCAGCGCCGAGCTCGTGCTCGTCGTCGTCGGCGTCCGGCCGAACACGAGCCTGCTCACGGAGGCCGGCGCGACGACCGGACCCGGCGGCGCGGTCATGGTCGACGAGCAGATGCGCACCGGCCTGCCGCACGTCTGGGCGGCCGGCGACGGTATCGTCACCCACCACCGCCTGCTGGGCGTCACGTATCTGCCGCTCGGCACGACAGCGCACAAGCAGGGCCGGGTCGCGGGCGAGAACGCGATCGGCGGCAACGCCCGCTTCGCCGGGTCGCTCGGCACACAGGTGGTGAAGGTCTTCGACCTGGTCGCCGCTCGCACCGGTCTCCGCGACCACGAAGCCGTCTCGGTCGGGTACGCAGCGCACAGCTCCACGGCGATCGCGGACGACCACAAGGCCTATTACCCGGGCGCAACACCGATCAGCATCCGGATCACCGGAGCGACCGACAGCGGGCTACTACTCGGTGCGCAGCTCGTCGGCACCCGCGGGGCGGAAATCGCGAAACGCGTCGACACCTACGCCACCGCCCTGCACCACGGCATGACGGTCGACGCGATGAGCGACCTCGACCTGTCCTACACGCCACCACTCGGCTCCCCGTGGGACGCGGTCCAGGTCGCGACGCAGGCGTGGAGCCGCGAGGCACGGACCAGATAGTCACCGCTGCGTCCGGCTCGCAGCGCGTGTACCGGGACGTCGGAGAGGTCTCGCCGTGCAGCCTCCGCTCTAACGGATGGTGTCCGAGGCGAGAGCGCCTACCGGACCATGCGGGCGTCGGTGATGGACGGCGCGGAGGGATCCACCTGCTCGACACCGTCGAAGGCGAAGCCGTTACGCAGGTAGAACGACGTCGCGCGGGGGTTCTCCTTCGCCACCCAGAGCATCGCCGGCCCGGCGCCGATCGTCGCATCGAGCAATGCCTGGGCCGCGCCGCTTCCATAGTGCGACGCCGCCAGGTAGATCGCGTAGAGCTGCCACGGCCGGGACGGGGTCTCGTCGCCGGCGACCCATCGGTGCCCGGCTCGCCGGTCACCGCCGACTCAGTACCATGGGCGCATGCCCGCTCTCCCCGCACCAGCACGAGCGGTGAGGGTGTTCCAAGTCCTGTGGGTGATCGGCTTCCTCATCGGGACGACCACGCACACGGCGGATCTGATCTTCGGCGGACTGGACGTCTACGGCGGCTTCCCTCCCGGTGTGCGGCTGTTCTGGGTGTCACTCACGATCCTCGATCCGGTGACCGTGGTGCTGATCATCCTTCGTCGGCGCTCCGGCATCGTGCTCGGCAGCGCCGTGATCGTCGCGGACATCGCGGTCAACTGGACCGTCTTCGCGACGCTCGGCGGGCTCTCGGTCTTCGGAATCGTCAACCAGAGTCTGTTCGCGGTGCTCATCGCCGTCACGGCTCGTCCGCTCTGGAACTGGTTCGGGCGATCGTCCACACGAGAACGCGGCGACGTGGACGGCACGGCCTGACCACCCTGCACCTCGAGGGCGACAACTAGTATGCCTATGTGTCCGCCATGCTGTACGTCCAGATAGCCGATGACCTCCGCCGCAAGATCGTGAGCGGCGAGCTGTCGCCGGGTGACGACGTGCCGAGCGAGGGCGAGCTGGCCGAGCTGTGGCGGAGTTCGCGCGGGCCGATCCGGAACGCCCTGGCGACGCTGCGCAACGAAGGCCTTATCGAGACCCGGCGCGGCAGACCTGCCCGGGTCGCGGAGCGAAAGGCGCAGCAGGCGGCCGACGTGTCCATCCCCTTCACACGCTGGGCGGAATCGATGGGCACCACGCCGGGCGCCCGCACCCAGGAGGTGTCGTTGCGTCGCGCCGACGAGGAGAAGGCCGCCGCGCTCGGTATCGCGGTCGGCGACCCGATCGTCGAGGTCGTCCGGCTGCGCCTGCTCGACGGGCGCCCCACCATGCTCGAGCGACTCACCTTCATCGAGGAGGTCGGCCGGGCGCTGTTCGACGTCGACCTCGACACGGTCTCGATCACCGAGTATCTGAACGGGCGGGGCTACGGCTACCAGGACGTCGACCACGAGATCGACGCCGTCGCCGCCGACGAGCTCGACAGCCGGCTGCTCGACGTCGAGCCGGGCACCCCGATCCTCCGCCTCCACCGAGTCACGAGGGGCCCGGACGGCCGCATCTTCGAGGCCTCCGACGACCGGTACCGCAGCGACATCATCCGGTTCACGGTCTCCGCCTCGGGACGGGCGCGTGAGGGCGGACACTTCATCCGGGCGATCGGCGCGATCGGCGCTGAACCCGCCTAACGCTGGGGCGACCCGGCCTCGCGGGTCGCATGGCCGGGCGCGAGCGGAGCCAAGCCTGGGGCCACGCCGATGCGCACGGCCCGTCCACCCATGGCGGCCTCGAGGCCGTCGTCGAGGTCACCGAGCGCCACCGTCGCCCCCACCAGTTCGGCGAACGGGTGTGCTTCGTGGCGTTCGGCGAGGTAGCGGACTGCCTGCTCGAGATGCGTCGGTGCGTAGTTGTGCACACCACGGATGGTGACGAGCCTCCGCACCACGCTCTCCGGGTCGAGGGCGACGGGGTCGCTCGGCGACACGCTGCCGACCAGCACGGCGACGCCGCCGATTCCCAGCACGTCGATCGACGCGGCGACACCGAGCGGAGATCCGGACGCCTCGATCGCCACGAGCGGCCGAGTTCCGACGAGATCCAGCGCGGCCTGGAGTGATCCCGGTTCCGTCGGGTCGACGGTGGCCGCGGCGCCGAACCGGGTCGACAGCTTGCGACGCCGCTTGGCGGGGTCCACCACGATGACCCTCGCTCCCGCGTCGCTCGCCATCGCGCAGGCGGTGAGACCGATCAGCCCGGCACCGTGCACGATCACGACCTCACCGTCCAGCGCGACGATCGCCGAGGCGGCCTCGAGGGCGGCAACTGCCGTGGCGGTGCCGCACGAGACGGGTGCGAGCACCTCGGCGGGGAGATCGTCGTCGGGTACCGGCACGATGGCGGTGCCGCGCTTCAGGTGCGCGTGCGACGCGAATCCCCCGCTGAGCTCCCACCCGGTCTCGAGCCGCTCATGGCCGTACTTGCGCACGGTCTGGCACTTCTGCGGCAGCCCGCGAACGCAGGTGGGGCAGTCGCCGCATCCGACGGTGAGCGCCCACACCACGCGCTGCCCCGCCCGCAACGGTGCTCCGGCGGAGGTGACGGCACCGTCGCCGACGGCCACGACGTGGCCGACCTGTTCGTGGCCGAGCACCAGCGGCGTGGGGGCCTCGCGGTGCCCCAGCACGGTGTGCACGTCGGAGCCGCAGATGGTCGCCAGCTCGATCGCGACGAGGGCTTCGCCCGGTGCCAGCGAGACCGACGGCACCGCGATGCGCTCGTGACGCCGCCCGGCCTGCACCCACACCATCGCGGTCGGTGCCGGGTCGAGCTCGATCCGCACCGTCGTCGCCTCGTGCGTGAGCGTCACCGCGTGGCCAGTCGCGGCAGGGCGGTCAGCTCCCGGACGCTGTCCAGCACCACGTCGGCCCCGGCCTCGGTCAGCTGGTCCCGCGTGTGCGCGCCGGTGGTCACGCCTACGACGAGCCCCGCACCCGCGTTCCGGCCCGAGCGCATGTCGCTGGTGGTGTCACCGACGACGATCACCGAGGCCACCGAGGTCGCCCCGGTGGCGATGAGTGCGGCGAGCACGAGGTCGGGGGCCGGGCGGCCTCGGCCGGCATCGGCGGGCGAGAGGGCGGCGTCGACCTCCCAGCCGAGGCGCGCGAGCACGGCGTCGCGGGTGGCGGGCGAGAATCCGGTCGTCAGTGCGACCTTGACGCCGGATGCGCGGAGGCCGGCGATCACGTCGGACGCCCCGGGGATCGGGTCGACGCCGACCTCGTCGATGAGCTCGGCGTAGGCGGCTTCGAAGGCCTCGTTGCCGGCCTGCGCGGCGTCCTCGTCCCCGCCGGTGAGGTGGCGGAAGACCTCGATCTTCGACTGCCCCATCGTGTCGCGGACGTATTGCAGCGACTCCTCGACCGGGCGCCGGGTGTCGAGGCCGGTGCGGCGTGCGGCACGCTCGAAGGCGCGCTCGACGATGCCGTCGTCGACGACGGTGGTGCCGGCCATGTCGAGCACGACGAGTTCGACGGGGACGCCCGTGGGGCTGTCGGGGATCGTGGTGGTCGTGGTCGTGATGGTCATGGTCTCGTGCTTTCTGTCAGCGGACGGGAGTGGGTGTCGAGATGGCCTCCGACGACGTGTTCGGCGAGCCCGAGGCCGGTGGTCATGCCGATGCCGGTCGTCACGACGGTGACCAGCACGCCCGGCTCGACCTCCTCGAGAAGGAACTCCTCGGGCCCCGTGGCGTAGACGCCCTGCCACCGTTCGACGACGGCCGGGTCGCGGTCGAAGAGCGTCCGGAACTCCGCGAGGAACGCCTCCGGGGCGGCCTCCGGCTGGAACGGCGGGACGGTCTCCCCCTTCCAGTGGCTGTCGCCGACGATGAGCGACCCGTCGGGCCGTTGCGTGTACATCTGGTTCAGGTCGAGGGCGGCCAGCTCGGGCCGCTCCCGCCCGAGGCGCTCGCGCACAGCGGCGGAGCCCGGGAGGCCGGCGAACGCGCTGTAGCGGATGAGTGACCACCCGGTCAGTAGGGGGCCACCCAGTGGACGCGGGAGGTCGGCGGTCACCCGCAGCATGTCCAAGCCGCACCGGATGACGCCGTGTCGTTCGGCGAGCTCGGGATAGAGCTGGTCGATGTCGTGGTTGACGGCGACGACCACGAGGCCTGCGTCGACCGGGCCGCGGCTGGTCTCGACGCGGCCGCCGGTGATCCGTCCGGCTGCGGTGCGCATCCGGAAGACGACCCCGCGCGCGGCCAGATGGTCGCGGATGGCGTCGGCGGCGAACCGCGGGTCGACCTGCAGGTCGCGGGGCAGTCTCGCGCCGCCGACCGCAGTGCCGGCAGGTAACGCGGCCAGTGCCTCGATCTCGGAGGCGGTGAGCAGCTCGACCTCGGGCACCTCGTCGTGCTGGGGCCGTCGTCGCTCGGCCAGCTCGCGGAGCAGCGCGAGCTCGTCCTCGTGGCGCGCGAGGACGAGCGTGCCCGCCTGGTCGATCCAGAAGCCGGCGTCGCGGGCCAGCCGCAGCCAGAGCTTCCGCGACGTCGCGGCGTAGTCCCGGGCGACGCCCGACTGCGGGGTGAAGCAGAGGTGACCGAAGTTCCGGATGCTCGCCCCGGCGATCTCGGACGCGCGGTCGACCACCAGCACGGAGCGGCCGCGGTCGACGGCCGCGAGGGCCGCGCCCAGCCCCACGATGCCCGCACCCACGACGACGACGTCGAAGCGTTCCGGCGCTGCGGAGACTCCCCCTGCGGCGCCGCTCATCGGAACACCCGTCGCATCCAGATGGCGATGCCCTCGACGACGAGCACCGTGACGAGGATCATCAGCACGATCGCGGTGACGACGCCGTAGTTCGAGCCCTGGCTGGCGTTGAGGAGGTAGTAGCCGACTCCCCCGGCGCCGACGATGCCCAGCAGGGTCGCCGCGCGGATGTTGGTGTCGAGCATGTAGAAGGTGTGACCGATCAGGGCGCGGACACCCTGCGGGACGGTCGCGCCGGCATACACCTGGAGTCGGGACGCACCGGCGGCGGTGAGTGCCCGTTCGGGACCGGCCTTGACCTCCTCGAAGGAGTCGGCGATGAGCTTGCCGAGCAGTCCGACACCGCCGATCGCGAGGGCGATGGTGCCGGCCTGCGTGCCGAGCCCGGAGATGACGATGAGCACGATGGCGAGGATGATCTCGGGGATACCGCGGACGGCGACGAGCAGGAACCGCATCCCGCCGCGCACCCCTCGGCTCGGTGCGACGTTCCTGGCCGCGAGCGACCCGACCACGAGCGAGACCACGAGCGTCAGGAGGGTGGCGGCGAGGGCGATGGCGATCGTCTCGACCATCGCGTCGGTCATGGTCGACAGCTCGTAGCTGCCGAACGACGGCGGCCAGAACTGCACCGCGACGGCCGGGATCTTCGCCCACACGGTGAGGAGGTCGCGCCACTGGATGTCGCAGATCAGGAGACTGCCGACCACCACGGCGACGGCGAGCCAGCCCCAGGTGGTGTTCCGCACGCGGGTCGCCGTCCACGGACGCCGCAGTGCGTCGTCAACCGTCGCCACGGGTGCCCGACCGCGTGAGGTGCCCGGCCGCGAGGCGTCGCGGCCACGGCGGATGCCGCGCAGCACCCGGTCGCCGAGTCCACGGCCCGTGGGGGCGATACCGAGCATGGCGGCGCGCACCGCGCTCGAGACGATCTCCATCACGACGCAGAGCACGAAGATGACGACGGCATAGCCGAGGCCGAGGCCGTAGTCGAGGGACTTGAAGGCGAACGACATCTGCATGCCGAGGCCGACGACACCGACATAGCCGAGGATCACCGAGCCGCGCAGGTTGATGTCGTTGCGGTGCAGCACGGTCGCCACCCACGAGGGCATGACCTGCGGGAGCACCCCGGCGGTGAACTCCTGCATCCGGCTGCCTCCGGCGGCCCGGATGGCGAGGCGGGGGCCCTCGTCGATCTGCTCGATCGCATCGGCGAACATCTTCGAGATCATGCCGATGGAGTGGATGCCGATCGCCAGGATCCCGGGCAGCGTCCCGAGCGAGAAGACCAGCACGAAGACCATGGCGAACACGACGTCCGGGATCGCCCGGGTCAGCACGCCGAAGAAGCGGGCGAACGCACGCCACCCGGTGCCGGGGGTGGTGTTGGACGCGGCCAGGTAGGCGATCGGCACCGAGATGACCGCGGCGAGGAGGGTGCCGCAGATCACGAGCCCGAGCGTCAAGCCGGTGAGGTACAGCAACTCGCCTGGGTCGGGGAAGGAGATGGCGCCCACCCGGCCGAAGAAGCGTTCGGCGTTCGACCAGCTCTGGGCCATCCTGGCCGGATCGATCCCGATGCTGTTCAGCGCCACGATCGACGCGGCCAGGAGCGCGAGCAGCGTCAGGACGGCGGCGATGCGCTCCGGTGAGACGGCGCGGCGAGGGACACGCCCGACAGGATCTGCCGGGCCGTCCGCGGTCCGGAGGCCCGTCCGGGTGTCGGGTCGGGTGCGTGTGTCAGCGCTCATCGCGGGGTCTCGCTGACGGCGTCGACGAGGAGCTCGGTCTCGATGGCGTGCAGCTCGCTGGTGGTGGTCGCGACCCGGCCGTAGATCTCCATCACCTGTGCCTTACTCAGCCCCTCAGTCGGCGTGTCGAGGACGACGCCGCCGTGACGGAGACCGACGATGCGATCGGCCCAGCTGAGGGCCAGATCGACCTGATGGAGACTGCACACCACGGTCAGGCCGCGGTCGACGGCGATCTCGCGGATGAGCGCCATCACCTGGTCGCTCGACTCGGGGTCGAGCGAGGCGACCGGCTCGTCGGCGAGGAGGATCTCGGGGTCCTGCATGAGGGCGCGCGCGATGGCGACGCGTTGCTGCTGGCCGCCGGAGAGGGTGTCGGCCCGCTGGTAGGCGCGGTCGAGCAGTCCCACACGGTCGAGGTGCCCGAGCGCGGCGAGCTTGCCGGCACGGCCGTACGACCAGAGGCCGAGACGTGGGCCGCGGACGGTGGCGAGCGACCCGGTGAGCACGTTCTCGAGCACGGTGAGCGAGGGGACGAGCTCGAACTGCTGGAAGATGAAGCCGACTCGGCCGCGCAGGGTGCGGAGTCGTCGGCCGGAGAGGTCGGGCACCAGCTGGCCGAGGACCTCGACGGTGCCGGCGCTCGGTTGCTCGAGCCCGTCCAGGTGGCGGAGCAGGGTCGACTTGCCCGACCCGGAGAGTCCCAGGAGGACGACGATCTCGCCTCGTTGCACCTCGAGCGATGCGCCGTCGAGTGCGAGTGTCGCGCCGAAGCGCTTCGTCACGTCGGACAGTCGCACCACGGTCTCGGTCGGCGTCTGGGGATTCGTCATGGGAGTCTCCGGGTCGGGTTCGTCAACGGGTGGACGGTTCAGTGGCCGGGCTCGATCAGCTCTTGCACTGGGTGGCGTTCGTCTTCTTGCAGATGTCGCGGATCGTGTCGTAGTACTTGTCGTCGACCGGCTTGGTCTCGTAGAAGACGCTGCGGAAGCCGTCGGTGTCGGCGGAGGTGACACCGGCCTTGATGATCTGGTCGATGGTGACGTCAGCCAGGACGTCGGTCAGCTTCGACTGCACCTCGGTGGGCAGCGTGCTCGACATCACGATGGGCGCTCCGGGGACCATGGTCTCGGCGATGACCGTGACCTTGTCGGACTTGGCGACCTCGCTGTCCTCGGCGAAGCCCGCCTCACACTCCACGCCCTCGCCGACCTTGGTGACGCTGACGTCGTGCTTGCCGGCGAAGACCGGGGTGATGTCCTTCTCGGGGTCGACGCCGGCCTCGAGCAGGTTGTAGCTGGGGAAGAGGTAGCCCGAGGTGGAGGACGGGTCGACGAAGCAGACCTTCTTGCCCTTGAAGCCAGCGAGATCGGTGATGTCGCTCCCCTTCGGGACGATGGCCTGGGAGTAGTAGCCGGGCTCCTGGCCCTCCTTGGTGACGATCGAGGAGATCGGGGTGAGCTTGGCTCCGTTGTTCGCGGCGGTGACGTAGGTGAAGCCCGAGAAGGAGGCGACATCGATCTGACCCGCGATCGAGGCTTCGATCAGCGCCGCGTAGTCGGTCGACTCGTGGTACTCGACCTTCTTGCCGGTCTCCTTGGCGATGTAGTCCATGAGCGGCTGGTAGTTGGTCTCGGTCTCGACCGAGTCCGGCACGACGCCGAACACGAGGGTGTTCTCGTCGACGGCGAAGGTGCCGGCATTCGAGCCCGCTGCGGAGGCTGAGTCGGTGGAGGTGGAGGCCGCGGAGGCGGAACATCCTGAGAGGACGGTGGCGAGCAGCGCTGCACCTGCGAGGGCGGCGGCGAACTGCGAACGGCGGAGGGTCATGACGGCCTTTCGGTGTGAAGGGGACGTCAGCATCGTGACACGCGACGGCGAACAAATGTACCTATGTCGCTTCAGTTCAGGCGAAGTTCATCTCTTGTATGCCTATCTCGACGCTTACCCGGCGAGCAGCAACACGCCCACGACCACGATCAGCGAGGCGGCGATCCGCCACCCAGGTCTCCCCTCGCGCAGGACGACGACGCCGAACAGGGCCACGAGCACCACGCTGATCTCCCGCATCGGCGCGACGAGCGCGACCGGCGCCATCGTGATGGCGATAAGCACGAGGATGTAGGACAGCGGCGAGAGCACACCGAAGGCGAGGAGTCGGGGCCAGTGCCGTCGCAGCACGCCGGCCAGTTCTCGGCGGCGGCGGCCGAGCGCGATCGAGTAGATCGGGATCTCGATGAGCGTGCAGCCGACCATGAACGCCACGGGTGAGAGTTCCCAGGTCCGCACGGCATGGGCGTCCCAGATCGTGTAGGTGGCGATGGCGACGCCGGTGAGGAGACCCCACAGGACACCCGGGTCGATGCGCCGCCGGCGTCCAGCCATGCGCGCATCGGGTCCTCCGGGTGTCCCCCGGTCGGCGAGTCCGACGGCGACGACGCCGGCGAGGATCGCCACCACACCGATCAACGCGATGCCCGACGGGCGTTCGCCGAGCAGGAGCACGGCGACCACCACGCTGATCGTCGGCCCGGTCCCCCGGGCGGTCGTGTACACGGTCGAGAGGCGGCCGGTCGCGTAGCCCCGCTGCAGCACGAGCATGTAGCCCACGTGGATGACCCCGGACACGCCGACGCCGAGGAGGAAACCGGCGAGATCACCCGATCCGTCCGGCCCGCCGGATCCGATTCCCCCGGTGAACGGGATGACGCCGGCCCACAGCACGGTGCTGACCACGGCTCCCCACCAGAGGAACGGCAGACCGATGCGACTCACCCCGTGGGCCAGGACGTTCCAGGCCGCATGGGCGACCGCAGCGGAGAGGACGATGAGGACGGCGAGCGAGGACATGACGACCCTTCTCCTGGTCGCGGGCGCGACAAAGGAGGGTCCTCCGGGCTTTTGTCCTGTCAGATGACGGCCGCTGCATGGGCTTCGACCGTGGCGCCGCTCGGACCAGCCGAGCACTGCTGCTCCGGAACCCTAGGCGCTATCGCCGACGACGCTAGCAGACGAGTATGACGCGCGAGGTGAACACTCGGGTCACGGCCGTCTGGCGCACTGCGGCCACGAGCACGGTTCGACCGGCGCATCGGCGGGAGTCGTTAGATTCAAGACATGGTGAATCTGAACGCGACGCTACCGCTGAACGGGTGCTCGGTGGCCTTCCGGGACTCGGGGCCCGGCGGGCGCGCGGTGCTGTTTCTGCATGGCGCTGGAGCAGACCATGTGTCGTTCGAGAAGCAAGCCGGCGCCGTGGCGAACTCCGGTCGCCGAGCAGTCGTCTGGGACATGAGGGGGCACGGGCTGTCGAGGCCCAACCGCTCGCGAATCACGGCAGACCTGTTCGTCGCAGATGCAGAAGCACTCATATCCGAGCTCGGCCTGGACCATCCCGTGCTGGTCGGTCACTCCCTTGGCGGGAACATCGCCCAGGAGATGGTCAGACGAGAACCGGAGGCGTACTCGGGACTCGTCGTCATCGACGCGACCTGGAACTCCGGACCACTCGGGTGGATGGAGCGGCGACTGCTCCACCTGGCAGCTCCTACGCTCAGCCTCATCCCCGCGCGCACACTTCCAGGCCTCATGGCTCGAGCCTCGGCCGTCACGGACGCGGCACAGCAGGACTTGATGCGCGCCTTCTCACAAGTGCCGAAGCGACACTTCCTCGCGATCTGGCAAGCGACCGCCTCATTCGTCCGACCCGCACCTCGCTACCGCACACCGATCCCCTTGTGCCTCATCAGAGGCGCGCAAGATCGAACCGGCAACATCGCGAAGGCGATGCCCGCTTGGGCTGAGCACGAGGGGAACGGCGAGGTGGTGATCCCTGACGCTGGGCACGTGCCGTCGCAGGATGCTCCCGAGGCCGTGACGACAGCACTCCTGCGTTTCCTGGACGCACTGGACGAAGCCCGATGATCGAGAACGAGAACGTCGACGGACAGTCCCGCACTCGCGGCACGAGAGGATGACGGCATGGAGCGGAACGCAGCCTGGCTGAGCATCGATGCTGAACGGCAAGCGCTCGCACGCGACCTCGCACCGCTGGACGAGACCCACTGGTCGACGCCGTCGCTCTGCGCTGGCATGACCGTCCGCGAGGTCCTCGCCCACCTGACGGTGAGTGGGGCCGTGTCGGGGCCGCGTTGGTTCGCTGGGGTCGTGCGTGCGCGTTTCGACTTCGACAAGCAGGTGGATGATCGTCTGCGCGAGCAGCTTGGCGCGTCGCCGGCGGAGACGCTCAGCCGTTTCCGTTCGACGATCGGCAGCCGGATCTCGCCGCCTCTCCCGAGAATGGCGCTCCTCGGCGAGGTGGTCGTTCACGGCGAGGATATTCGCCGCCCGCTGGGTCTCGTCCGGGAGTACCCGGAGGCGACGCTGACTGCTCTCCTGAGGTACTACGCAAGCACCGATCAGGTCGTCGTCGCGAAGAAGCGGGTACGAGGTCTGCGACTGGAAGCGGTCGACACGGCCACCACCATCGGAAAGGGTGATGTCGTGCGGGGCAGCACCCTGGCGCTCATCATGGCGATGACGGGTCGCTCCGCGTACTGCGCCGAACTGACAGGCCCAGGAGTCGCCGATCTGCTCACCCGCTCGAGCTGATCCTCCACGCTCTGCGCGCAGCGACAGACGCCTGGACGCAGGGCGGTCCCCCGTCCGGCGGATGTGCGCTCCCTCAGGTTCTTCTACGGTCGAGAGCAGGACCGGAACGGAGCGACACATGACCAGAGCAACGAACTCGAACCTGTATCAGGCCGCAGCCGTCATGACGGTGGTCGTCAGTGTGGTGTTCATCATCTTCGGGATCATCGTCCAGAACGCGGCAGTCACCGCTGTCTTCGCGGTGTTCGGCATCGCCGGACTCGCCTCCTCGACGGTGCTCCCCCGCAGACGCTGACCAGTCGTACCGATGTCGGTGCGCGAAGCGATCCCGCCACCGGGTTCGCCGCTCGACTCCCGCAGCTCAGCGCTTGTCGCGTCGGAAGCGGGCCTCGCGGCTCGCG
Source organism: Plantibacter sp. Leaf1 (assembly GCF_001421315.1). Classification (NCBI taxonomy): domain Bacteria; kingdom Bacillati; phylum Actinomycetota; class Actinomycetes; order Micrococcales; family Microbacteriaceae; genus Plantibacter; species Plantibacter sp. Leaf1. The sequence goes on from NZ_LMJX01000002.1 coordinate 487,371, forward strand.
ATGTGCACACCGAAGCCCGTCGTCCCCGCAGCGAAAGCGGAGATCAGTACGAAGAACGCGAGCTCGTCCCCCGCGCGGAAGGCGAAGGCGGCGACGATGAGTGCGATCGAGGCCGCGACCACGAGCAGCACGCCGACGACCTCGCCCCGGCTCCCCAACATCTCCCGCATGCCCCCAGCGTGCAGCAGGAGCCACACAACCGCAATGCCCGATCGTCGGCGTTCAGTCCGCGCCGAGGCCCAGACGCTCTTCGCGTCGCTCCACATCGGCGAATCGCTGCCCCTCGACGACGAGCAACACCTTCTTGGGTACCGTCTTGAGCCAGATCCTGCCGCCGTTGTCCAATTCCCAGAAGGAGTCTCCGGCATGGCAACCGGACGGCTGACCGAGGTGCCGGCTCAGCGCTGACTGCACGTCGAGCGCCACACTCCGTAGTCCTGCCCGGTCGTCGCTCTTGTCGGAGACCGCGACCGTCACTTGGGAAACCGCCTGCTCTGCGATGAGCGAACGAACGGTCGGTAGGTTCACGGGGTACCCGGAACGATGCTGGACACCGCTCGACGTCTCCACCTTGAGCTGCCACCCGAGGCGCTCCGCGACCGCCGTGAAGTCGCCGCGGTCGAGGGGCCAGGACACCGTGGCGAAGGCTTCGCAGACGGCGTCGATCTGCGCGTCTGTGGCTCCGGCGAGTGCGGTCATCCGGATGATCCTACCGAGGAAGGCGAAGGTGCGACTCGACGGGTCCAAGCCGTTCTCGCTCACCGACGTCGTCACCTCGATGCCGGCAATCCACATCCGCGCTCACGAACACCGGATCGTGGTCAGAGCGCCACCGCGGAGCATTCCGCGGCGGCGCCGTGGCCGCTGTCAGTTGCTGATCCGGAGCTCCTGCTGGACGTATCGCAGGTCATCGGCCTGAGCGAGCATGAACCGGGCGAGGTCGGCGCGGGCGATGCGCAAACGGACCCGGTCGCCGGATCCGGCCGCGGTTCGCACCCTGACCGCTCCCGATCCGGGCTTGTCGTGGGGCATCGTGACGACCACGGTCGTCCAGTCGCGATCAGAGCCGCGGATGGCCTCGCCCACCTCGGTGGACTCAGGCCCCAGCCTGAGCAGGGCGTAGCTCGCCCTGCTCACTGCGCGCATCAGCGGGCTGCGGGGAACCAGAATGCTCGGTCCCCAACTGAAGACGAGTCGGCGGACCCCGTGCGTGCGCATCGCGGCCACGATGTTGCGCGTTCCGGCAGCGACGGGCATGTCCTTGGATCCACCGACGATCTGGGCGGTCAGGGTGGCGAGGACGGCGTCGGCACCGCGGACGACGTCTTTAACGGCGACCGCGTCGGTCAGCTCGCCCTGAACGACCCGCAGTCGGTCGTGGCGCAGGTCGAGCTTCGCCGGATTGCGGATGAAGGCCACCACGTCATGCCCGGCGGCGAGTGCCTGCTCGACCAGGTGGATACCGGTGCGGCCGGTGGCGCCGAAGATGGTCAGCTTCATGATGTGTCCCTCGCGAAGTCTGCAGGTCAGCCGTTGTAGGCGACGTAGTGCAGCTCGGCCTGCTGACGCTCGTCGTGCAGCTGCGCCAGGGCCTCCGCGATGACCTCGGGCTCGGCGTCCGGGTGGCCGCCGCCGATGAGGGCGGTGATGCCCAGGTGCGCGACGTAGACGCCCTTCGGTTGCAGTGCGTTGTGCAGGTTGAGGGTCCAGTTGCGAAGTCCCGCTGCGGCGATGTTCACGTTGCCGAGGAAGGGCATGGGGCTGATGGATCCGCCGCCGGTCGTGATGAGCACGGTCCCCTTGCCTGCTGCGATCATGTCCGGCAGCACGGCCCCGACGGCGGCGAACGCACCGCCGAGATAGAAGTCGAGCTGCGGTTGCAGGTTCTCCATCGTCACCTCGAGGACGTCGACGGGCGCGAGGGACGGGTCCGCGGGCGAGAACTCGAGCACGTCGATCGGGCCGAGGGTGTCCGTGATCGAGCGCAGTGCCGCGGTGACGGTGTCGGGTCGGCTGATGTCGGCAGCGAACCCGTGAGCGGTGATCCCTTCGCCTGCGAGGGTCTGGGCGAGCGCGTCGAGCTTGGACTGGGTTCGCGCGACCAGCGCGACGTCGAAGCCCCGACGCCCGAAAACGCGGGCGATCTCAAGGCCGAGACCGGGGCCGGCTCCGATGATGGTGATGAGCGACATGATGTGTCCTTTCGAATCCCACGGGGAAGTGGGGCGTTGCATACTTGAGCTAAGTTGAGGGTGCCCTCAAACAAGATCGAGCATAACTTGAGGTTGCCCTCAATATCCACTGGAGTTGTCATGTCACAGTCGAACGGTCTCCGCCGAGACGCTCGGGCCAACGTCGAGAAGTTGCACGCCGCCGCGGTGGGGGTGTTCTCCCGCCGCGGACTCTCAGCTCCGTTGGAGGAGATCGCTCGCGAGGCCGGCGTGAGCATCGGCACCCTCTACAACCGGGTCGGATCCCGCGAGGCACTCATCGACGCCGTGATCCCCGCGATCGCCGGCGAGAAGCTCTTCGCGCTCAAAGCGCAGGCGCTCAGCCAAGAATCACCCCGCGCGCGGCTGGAGGCGTTCATCGCGGGAATGATCGACCTGCAGGTCGGCGATCCTGCTCTGAATGACGCGATGCTCCGCCGGTTCCCGGATGCGACCTCGCTCATCGAGACGTGCGATCGTTCGACGGCACTCGGCCGAGACCTGATCGACGATGCCCACGCCGCAGGCACCCTCTCCCCGGACTTCACCGCAGACGACCTCATGACCGTCCTGTGGATGGCCGGAACCGCAAGCCACGATCCCTCAGCCCCGGTCGGCTGGCGACGCGTCATCGACCGCAGCCTCGCCTCCGCCTGGACCAGCTGAGATCTCGGGGGCCACCACTCGAGACACGATCGACGCCTGTAAGCGCTGCGTCGCGCCGGTCAGTTCACGCCGGGATCGGGAAGACGAGCAGCGTGCTGGACGCCGTGGCCACCACTCGGCCGTCCGCATCGGTGATCACCGCTTCGGCGAACGCCACCCGTGAACCCGGTTTGGTGACGGTTCCCACGGCGGTCAGCTGCCCCGACGTGGCGCTCACTGCCCGCAGGTAGTTCACCTTGATCTCCAGCGAGGTGTACCCGACTCCGGCGGGCAGCGTGGTCTGGACCGCACACCCCGCAGCCGAATCCAGCACCGTGCACATGAACCCGCCGTGCACGGCACCGATCGGGTTGTAGTGGGACTCGCTCGGCTCACAGATGAACGTGGCGGTCCCACGCGAGACCGAGCTCAGGGTCATGTCCATGAGCGAGACGATCGGCGGCGGCGGCAGGACCCCGTCGATCATGGCCTGGAGGTAGTCGATACCTGCCATCTCGGCGACCCGTGCGGCCCCGATCATCGGATCCTGCCACTCGATCGTCCGCCGGCGGACTGGAGGTGCTTCATCGCTCTGCATGCCCCATTGTCACCTGCTGCACTGCGGCAGCCGTGGAGACACTCAGCTTGCTGGATGTCGTCTTGTACGCTCACACGATGACAGAGATCGCTGGAACCCGTTGGGTCATCACCGGAGCCGCCGGGAACATCGGATCGGCGCTCCGCTCCGCACTGCTCCACCGCGAGGCGGTGCTCGTCTCCACCGACGTCCGCTCGATGACTCCGCTCGGTCCGCAGGAAGTCGTCACCAGCACCGACCTCGCCGACCTTGCCGCGCTGGTCGAGCTGCTCGATGGGGCGCACGGGGTGATCCACCTCGGCGGGATACCCGACGAGGCTGACTTCCACGACTTGGCCGAGGTGAACATCGTCGGGACTTATCACGTCCTCGAGGCCGCCCGGCGGGCCGGCGTCGCCCGGGTCGTGTACGCGAGCAGTAACCGTCTGACGGGCTTCTACCCGTCGGGCGCTCACATCGCACCGCATGTTCCGCCCCGTCCGGACGGGTTCTACGGGGTGTCGAAAGTCGCCGGAGAAGCGCTGTGCCGACTCTACGCGGACAAGTTCGGAATCAGCACCATCTCGCTCCGCATCGGCAGCTACGAGCAGCAACCAGGTTCCGCGCGAGAGCAGCGGACCTGGCTCAGCCCCGCCGACGCCGTGCGCGCGTTCATCGCGGCGATGACCACCACCGAACACACAGCCGTGTTCTACGCGGTGTCCGCGAACACCGAGGGATGGTGGGATCTCGACGCCGGAACGGCGGTCGGTTTCACCCCGCAAGACGACGCCTCCCAGTGGGGCGAAACCCAACACATCGACCCGCACATGCCGCAGGGCGGGGTGTACGCGACGCCGGCGTATTCGACCGATCGGATGCGAGAGTGACGGATGATCTGAGGTACGGCACTACCGCTTCAGGTCGACTCGCCGCGACAACACCTGGCCCGGCCATGCGTCGATACCGTCGCCGACCGTGAACGTCACGTCACGCTCGAAGCCTGCGGCCTCGTAGAAGCGGACGAGATCCCCCGACCCTCCGGCGTAGCAGTCGACCCGCAGTCGACCGACCCCTGCAGCCTGCGCGCGCTCCTCGGCGAGAGCCAGCAAGCGGCGACCCGTGCCCTTCACCCGCGGGTCGCGCGAGCCGATCAACACCCGGACGTAGACCTCCGGTTCGGTGGCGGCCGGCACGTACTCGAGCGCCTCGCCGAGCACGAGTGCTCCGCACACGCCGATCGCGGGATGCTCAGCGACCCAGGCATCGGATGAAGCGCACCACTGCTCGACACGAGTGGTCCAGCGCTCCTGCCCGGATGCCGGCTCGGTACCCCATTGCCGGGTGTTGCCGATCCGGACGAACCAGGCGATCGCTGCATCGAAGAGCGCCAGCACCGCAGCCGCGTCCGCCGGGACGGCCCGACGGAACCTCACCGGCACAGCTTCGCCTCCGGTCCACGCAGGCTCCAGCGTGCCGCCCTCACCGCGCTCGAACTCACCCGTCACCGTACTTCTCCGCATCGCTTCGACATGTCGTCCGTCCTCCCTCGCTGATGCCAGGTTGGCACGCGTCACCCTCGGGACGCCAACGCCTGCGGCGGTCGACGTCGCCGAGTCGTGCTTCGAGCCTCGCTCAGCACTGGCCGCGCGCGTCCGCCATATCTGGCCCGCTCCGAGGTCCCCCAGCCCCTCCCGCGCTGCCCCGGGGAAACCCCCTCGCCGCATCGACCGGACGCCCTCTACCCTGATGCGGATGAGCCGACGCAGCCGACGCGACGGCGGAAACGAGACACGATGTCGCTCCCTCCCGCTCCCGATCCCACCCGAACCGCCAAGCGCTTCGTCCTCGCGGCGTTCAGCTTCGTCGGCCTGATGGCGTCCGGTGTCGGTGTGGTCGCCTGCTCGATCGGCCTCGCCGACACCGGCCACCCCGCCATGATCGTCGGGCTCGCGGGTAGCGTGCTCGGCATCGCTGCAGCGTTCGTCGTGATGTGGACCGCCTTGCGCGCCGAACGCTGACGGCAGGGACAAGGGCGCTGCCGGCGACAGCTTCCCGGCCCAGGGTGACAGCACCGCCAAGCAGGCCTCCGAACGGTGGTCGCCCTGTCAGAGCACGTATGGCGAACGCCTAACGGACCCGCCTGCGCAGCATCAGGGCGCCGCCGCCCGCGAGGAGGCCTGCGGCGACGACGACGGCTCCGCCGAGCTGCCAGCCCGTCAGCGCCAGGTCTCCGTCAGCGGCGGGTGATGCTGTGGCCGAGGGGCGTGGTGTCGTGATCGCCCCTGTTCCAGGGCCTTCCGCGGGTGGGGCATCGGTCGGCGTGACCGTCGGAGGGACCGGCTCGACCTGAGCGCCGGGAACCGACCAGGTTCCCGCAGCGAATGTCACGGGCAGGGTCGCCGCCGTGACCACCGACGACGGGATGCCTGACTCGAGGACGAGGCACTCCAGCCCGAGGGTCACGTCGCCCTGTTCGACGCCGCCGTCGACGACCTCCTGGAACGAGATGGCCATCGGCACCTCGACCGGCTGCCCGGCGGTCACCGCGACGGTCGGAGACGTGACGACGGTGGTTCCTCCCGCCGTCACGGAGAGTCGGGCGCCGTCGTCCGCGTCGGCGGGGCAGCCTGCGGCGAGCACTGCGGAGCCGAATGACGGGACGGCGCGCGCGTCACCTGACGTGACCGCGGCGCCGGCGGTGTCGCGCAGCGTGAGCGGTGCCGGTTCGGCCAGCGTCGTGGCGGCGACGGCAGCACCGGCACCGGCGCCGGCGAGGCAGAGGATCGCGCTGGCGCTGAAAGCTGCCGAGACGAGCAGGGCGCGCCCTGCGGCGCGGAACGGAGAACGGTGGGTGACGCGAACGGTGGAAGACATCGGGACCTTTGGTGGGTGCGGTGGGCCTCCGGGACGGCGATACCCGGCGACGCCAGGACTCTCGCCCACGCAGATGAATGGGTCGTGAACGCCGGGCGTCACCCACAGCACCGGCCGTTGGGCCGAGGTTCACCTGCGCTGCCTACGATCGGCGCGTCCGTCCGATGAAAGTGATGCCATGCCCTTCGATCCCCGCCCCGAGCAGCCCGCGCCGACCGGTGGCGCATCCTCAGTGCCCGAGGTGGACCGGGGCGCATCGGCTCGGTCCGGCCTCTCACGCCGGTCCTTCCTGGGGGCTTCCGTCGCCGCAACGGTCGCTGTGGGAACGGCCGCCCACGGGCTCGGGAGCGCGGCCTCCGCCCAGGCCGCACAGCTGCCATCGGCGTCGGCGGTCGTCGACCCGGACGCGCTCTCCTGGCTGGTGTTCGACCACCACGTGCACTCGGTCTACTCGCACGACGCGAAGTACCCGATGACGACGATCCTCGATCAGGCGCAGCGCTTCGCGGTCGACGCGATCGCCTTCACCGAGCACAGCAACACGGGCCATGCCAACGTCGGCGGGGTGTTCAACGCGGCACGCGAGATCGACACCGCGCGGGCGGCGCGCCCGGACATGCTCGTGCTCCAGGGCCTCGAGTGGTACATCCCGGGAGCCGAGCACGCGACCGTCCTGGTCGCGCCCGGGCCCCGCACGACCCTCGTGCTGCGCCGCTTCGAGCTGGACCACGACGGCAAGCTCAACGGTTGGGAGAAACCGCGCCCTGGTACCGAAGACGCCGCCGAGTGGCTCGTGCACGCGACCGACGGGATCGCCTGGCTCGGCGCCCAGAAGCGTGCAGGTGTCATCGACGACGTGATCGTCCTGGCGAACCACCCGAGCCGCCTCGGCATCGACTCTCCCGGAGAGCTCCGTGCCTGGCAGGACGCCGACCCCGAGGTGTTCGTCGGCATGGAGGGTGCTCCTGGCGCCCAGGCCGGAGCGATCGCCGCGAATGCGACCGAACGCTCGCGGCGCGGCGAGTACGAGAACACTCCCAGCGAGTTCTCCTTCCCCGGCTACCCCGCGGAGGCGTACCTGACGCACGGTGGCTTCGACTGGACGACGGCCGTCGTCGGCGGCATGTGGGACTCGCTGCTGAGCGAGGGACGGCGCTGGTGGATCACCACGAACAGTGATCTGCACCTCAAGGAGTCCGACGCGACACGCGTCGGCGACTTCCCGACCGGGCCGGGCTGGGAGGCCGGGGCGACGCTCGCGAACTTCAACCGCGCCGGCCGTCGGCCCGACCCGATCGCCACGGACACGCCTCAGAACGGTGCCGACTTCTGGCCGGGCGAGTTCAGCCGCACGCATGTCGGGGTCGTCGACCGGTCGTCCGCCTCCCTGCTCGACGCGATCCGCGCTGGCCGAGTCTGGGTCGACCACGGGCACCTCGTCGCCGGACTCTCCGTCGTGCTCCGGGCCACCGACCAGCCGGAGATCAGCGCCACCTTGGGCGGGATCCTCGCCGTCGAGCGCGGCACCGCCCTCGAGCTCGTGATCGACGTCACGCCCACGACGACGCCGACCTCGCGGGGCACGACACCGAGATTGGCGCACCTCGACCTGATCCGCGGGCGCGTCACCGGGGCCGTAGCCGATCGTGACGAACAGCGCGCACCCGGCACCCGAGTCGTCGAGATGCTCGATGTCACCGACCGCAGTGACTCCCCGTTCCGTGTCGTGGTGCCGCTCGAGCCTGCCTCTGAGGACGGCTACGTCCGCCTTCGCGGCAGCGATGGCCAGGTGCACGGGGTCGGTCCACTCGGCGCCGAGGTCGACCCGCGGGCGCCTCAGCCGTACCCGATCTCCCCGGCCGACCCCTGGGCCGACACCTGGCTGTACACGAATCCGATCTTCATCAGCGTGCGCTGATCGGGGCCGGGCCCGGTCGGTGCCGGTTTCACACGGCATTCCGTCGCAACGGCGTGATGTCCACAAGATCGGACCCACTCGCCGACCACTCGTGCTGCGCGGCGAACAAGTCCCATGCCGCCGCTCCGGTGACCGAGACGCCTCGCGCACCTGAGCGCCTCGTCGTGCCGCGTACGAGCAGGTAGTGCGTCTGGAAGACGCCCGATCCGATCTGCTCTTGGACGTCGTGGAAGAACACGACGTTGGAGACCGGTCCGGTGCCGTCGTCGAGTGAGACGAAGACGACGCGCTTGCCGCCGCGCATCGGGGGTGTATTCGTTGCTCGGCGGACGCCCGCGATGAGGACCTCGGTTCCGCCCGGGAGGTCCATGAGGTCGCGTGCCGGTGTGACGCCGAGTTCCCGGAAGAGTGGGTAGAAGCGTTCCATCTGGTGGCGGTTCACCGCCAGGCGCATCTCTTGGAGTTCGAGGTCGGTCTGGGTCCGGCCTCGGAGCTCGAGTGAGGTGATGGTGCTGCGCTCCGGCACGGGGAGGTCGAGTTCGAAGGCGAGTTGCTCGTCGGCGATGAGCTGGGCGCTGGTGGTGACGCCCGCGAGGTGGGCGAGGAGTTCGTGACGGCGCCTCGGGATGTAGTCGATGAACGCGTCGAGCGCGCCGACCCGGGCCAGTGCCTCGAAGGTGCGGCGGCGCGGCCGCACGCGGTCCCGGAAGTCCTGGAGCGAGGAGAACGGTTGGTGCCTCGCGATGCGGGCCCGTTCCTTCTCGCTACTTCCTTGCAGCTCGACCAGCGACATGCGCACGCCGAGTCGGCCGTCGGGTGCGATCTCGACGACGTACTCCAGACCCGAGCGCTGCACGTCGATCGGGAGCACCGGCACGTCGAGGTGACGGGCTTCCGCGAGGATGAGGTCCTTGGGCCACATGCCCGGGTCGTGGGTGAGTAGGCCTGCCATGAACTCGGCCGGGTGATGGCGCTTCAGCCAGGCCGACTGGAACGTCGGCAGCGCGAAGGCCGCCCCATGGGCCTTGGCGAAGCCGAAGGATCCGAAGCCGGCGAGGATCGTCCAGGCCTTGTCGATCACGGCGGGCCGGAAGCCGCGCGCTGTGGCACGGTCACGCACGAAGGTCTCGATGCCGGCGAGGCGGCCACGGTCGGCGAGCTGTCGGCGGATGACGTCGGCGGGCCCGAGGCCGCACCCGGTGAGTTCATCGATGATTCTCATGACCTGCTCGTGGAACACGACCACACCGCGTGTTTCTCGCAGGATGGGGCGGAGCCGCGGGTCGATGTAGTCGGGCATGGTCTCGCCGTGTCGTACCTGTAGGTATTGCAGCGGCATGTTGTTCTGCATCGGTCCAGGGCGGAAAAGCGAGATCTCGACGGTGAGGTCGTTGAACACCTCCGGCTGCAGCTTGCCGACGAGTTCCATCTGTCCGGGCGATTCGAGCTGGAACACCCCGAGGGTGCGGGTGGAGCGGAGGAGTTCGTAGGTGGGTTCGTCGTCGAGCGGCAGCGCGTCGAGCTCGATGGTCTCGCCAGTCAGTCGTTCGTGCTCGCTGACGGCGTGTGCCATCGCGGACTGCATGCGCACGCCGAGGATGTCGAGCTTGATGAGGCCCATGTTGTCCATGTCGTGTTTGTCGTACTGCGACATCGGCAGACCCATGCCCGACAGCTGCGTCGGGGTGCGGTGCAGGAGCGAGGTGTCGGAGAGGATGACGCCACAGGGGTGGACGCTGATGTGTCGCGGGAGCCGGTCGAGGCGTTCCGTGACGTCGACGAGCAGGTCGAGCTCGCGCGACTCGCGGACCGCTTCGGCCAGGTCGGCGAGCTCCGGCTTGTCGCGGAGCGCGTCGCGGAACTCCCGGGCATTGAACCGCCACATCTGTTTGGCGATCATGTCGATCATCGACTCATCCATGCCCAGGGCGAGGCCGGCGTCTCGGACGGCTCCACGTGACCGGTAGGCGTTGGTCATCGACATCAGCGTGACGCGGTCGGACCCGAAGCGGGCGAAGATCTCGCGGTAGACATCGTGGCGGCGTGCGGATTCCACGTCGAGGTCGATGTCGGGGAGGTTGGTGCGCTCGGGCGAGAGGAACCGCTCGAAGATGAGTCCGTTGCTGATCGGCTCCACGGAGGAGGTGTGCAGGGCGTAGTTGAGGACGGACCCGACACCTGACCCGCGCGCCTGGATACGGATGCCCATCTCGCGGATGATGTCGGCGACCTTCGCGACCGTGAGGAAGTACGACGGCATCCCCAGCTGCTCCACGATCCGCATCTCGTGCTCGAGCGCACGGTGCGCGTCCTCCAGCGACGGCATCCCCGGGCGTGCGTACCGCTCGTCCACACCGGCCCGTGCCCGCTCCCACAGCGCCTGGTGGGGGTCTCCGCTGATGCCGATCACCGATGCCTCCGGCATGCGAGGCTGCTTCCACCCGACGTCGGACACCGGATCCAGGGCGCATCGCTCGGCGAGGCGCTCGGTCTCCCCCAACAACCGCTGCACCGCACCGTCGTCATGCGTGCCGGCGCCGACGATCATCCGCGCGATCTGCCGCATCTGCTTCGCCGGCTTCAACCACGCCTGCCCGTTCACCTGCAGCTCGTTCTGATCGTCGAGCTCCGCCAACGGGCGAAGGAAACGTGCCGCATCAGCGAGGTCGGCTGTCGCTGCCTCGTCGGGGAGCCCGTAGCGGACCGCGTTGGTCAGTACAGCTGGGACACCAGCCGACTCCGCGAGGCTCAGTAAGCGGGTCGCCGCCGCGACGTTCCCGCGTACACCCTGGTCGGTGAGATGACAGACGACCTCGATCACCAGATGCCCAGCAGGAATGCACTCGCGCCACCGGTCGAGCGCGACCCGCGCCGCTGCACGATCGCGACGCTCGACCGCCTGCCCGACGTCGGACGACGGCCCGAGCATCACCGTCAGCGCCGGCTCATCGCCCAGCACCGCCGCGAGTTCCTCCCGGAGGATCGCGGGCCCGTCACGGCGGCCGTGCGCGGCGCTCACCACGCGACAGAGTTGGGCGAATCCGGTCCCCTGGTTCTGGCCGTGGGCGAGGACGACCACACGGCCGATCGGCTCCTGGTGTTCGTCCAGTGCAGCGAGATCCACGCCGAGCCCCGGTGCAATACCCGCAGCGAGGCACGCACCCACGTGCTTCGGGCCGCCGTAGAGACCGTCGCGATCCGTCAGCGCCAGGAACGACGCGCCATCCTCAGCGGCGAGACCGGCGAGGGCCGCACTCGAGGTGACGCCGTAGTGCGCGGACAGGTGCGACGCGACGTGGAGGTGTGGGAAGCTCACGTCCAGGCGACCGCGAGCGTCCATCTGCCGGTCGTGTCGCGGCGGAGGTCGTAGCGTGTGGGCTCCTCATCGCCGCGAGCCGCGTCGACCCGCCACGTCTCGATGTCGATACGTGCAGGCGACGCATCACCCCGCCACCACGGCTGGCGAGAGAACAACGCCTGAGGCTGACCGACGACACGGTGCTCGAACCGCTTCCAGACGAACGCCGTCGGATCCCCATCCGCCGCCAGATCAACGTCCACTGCCTCATCAACGATCGTCGCCATGCCACACCCTCCAGATTCGAACACATGTTCGATGAAGTGAGTGTACGTCACTGCCACGACACGACTTGACGCACACCGTGACAGGACCGCGGCGGTGATGCCCCAGCGCAGGAGTGAGGGCACCTGACCGCGAGGGCGCTGTGACGCTGACAGGCGCCGAGAGATGACCTACCCCACCGGGCTCACGGCAACACCGTGGACCAGTGGGCACGCATGTACCGCACACGCCTGCGGTCATAGTCCGTCATGTCCTGGCGCGTACCCGCCGCGACCTGCCAGGCTCCCGGAATCAGCCTCCCAGGCGCCCGGACAGGAGCATCCCGTGACCATCACCGCCCCGGCAGCCGCCGCGATCTCGCGATCGGCGCCCGCACCGCAGTCCTCCGCGGCTGCTGGCTTCTCGACCCGCCAGGTGCACGCGGGTGCCGTGCCCGACGGCGCGCACGGGGCGCGGGTCACCCCTGTGCACCTCAGCGCCGGCTTCGTGTTCGACAGTTTCGAGCATGCACGGGAGCGGTTCGCGGGCGAGGACGAGGGGTACCTGTACACCCGCAACGGCAACCCGACCACCGAGGAGGTCGAGCGGCGGATCGCCGACCTCGAGGGCGGGGCAGAGGCGATCCTGGTGGCGAGCGGGCAGGCGGCTACCGCATCCGCACTCTTGGGGATCGTGCAGGCCGGCGACCGGGTGCTCTCGTCGCGTCGGCTGTACGAGGGCAATCGCGGGCTGTTGGTGCAGAACTTCGGACGGCTCGGGATCGGTGTGGACTTCGTCGACGACGCCGGCGATCTCGAGGAGTGGGAGCGCCGGATCGGACCCGACACCCGCGTGCTCTTCGGTGAGCCCATCCCGAATCCCAAGAACGACCTGCTCGATGTCCCGGCGCTGGCGGCGATCGCCCACCGGCACGGGCTCCCCTTCGTCGTCGACAACACGCTCGCCACCCCGTACCTCCTGCGGCCGATCGAGCACGGGGCCGACGTGGTCGTGCACTCGACCAGCAAGTTCCTGGCTGGGCACGGCGCCGCTCTCGGCGGCGTGATCGTCGATGCCGGCACCTTCGACTGGGGCGCGCGGCCCGCGCTCTTCCCGCACCTGAACCAGGCGGAGCGCGCGTTCGACGGGCGCAGCTGGGCCGAGCAGCGGGGCAGGAGCGCGTTCGTCTCCTACACCCGGGACATCGTGGTGTCGCGCCTCGGCCCGACGCCGTCGCCGCTGAACTCGTTCCTCCTTCGCCAGGGCATCGAGACGCTGTCGCTGCGGGTGGAGCGGCACTCGAGCAACGCCCTCGCCGTCGCCCGCTTCCTCGAACGACAGTCCGAGGTCCTCTCGGTGGACTACTCCGGTCTGGAGTCGAGCCCGTCGTTCGCGCTCGCGCAGCAGCTGCTCCCCCGCGGTCAGGGCTCTGTCTTCTCGTTCACCGTTGCCGGAGGCGAAGCAGGCGCGGCCGCCTTCATCGACGCCGTCGAGCTCTTCAGCCACATGACCCACCTCGGCGACGTGCGCTCCCTGGTGCTGCACCCGGCGTCGACCACGCACGCCGGGCGCACTCCGGCCGAGCGGGCCGCGGCCGGCATCCATCCGGGTCTTCTCCGACTGTCGATCGGCATCGAGGACGTCGACGACCTCCTTCGGGATCTGAACCGCGGGCTGGCTGCCGTGCGTGACCTGGCCGCGGAGGCGTGAGCGTGACGCGTCGTCAGCACTTCGGCTGGTTCTTCTCTCGCGGATTCGGGCCGCAGGGCTGGGGGCATCCGTACCAGGAGTGGAACCACGACTGGACCAAGCCGGAGCTCTACCAGCAGTCGGCCCGCGAGCTGGAGCAGGCCGGCTTCGAGCTGATCGTCATGGAGGACGCCGTCTCACTCGGCTCCCCGGACACGCTCGACCTGCGGGTGCGGGGAGCGTACGGCGGACCCAAACATGACCCGCTCCTCCTGGCGCCCTACCTGTTCGCCGCGACCACTCGGATCGGGTTGGCGCCGACGATCAACGCCGGGATCACGCCGCCCTACCTGGCCGCGCGGCAGGCCGCGACGCTGCAGCACCTCAGCTCAGACCGTTTCGGGATCAACCTCGTCACCGACGTGGGCAGCGCCCGCCATGTCGGCCTGGAACCGCTGTCCCACGACGCGGCCTACGACCGGGCCGACGAGTGGATGGCGATCGTCCGCCAGCTCTGGCACAGCTGGGGCGAGGGCGCACTGGTCGCCGACGCCGGTTCGGGTCGATACGCCGACGGGGCGCGCATCGACGCGTTCCAGCACCGTGGTGAGCATTTCCGCGTTGACGGCCCGCTGAACGCCGTACCGTTCGCGAACGGCGACCCGATCGTCGTCTCGCCCGGCGGCTCCCCCCGAGGTCTGGCCTTCGCCGGCACGCAATCGGACGTGCAGCTCGCGCTCGCCCCGCTGGAGGCGCATGCGGTCCGTGCCTATCGGGCGAGAGTCCTCGCCGCGGCCCAGCTGCAGGGTAGGAGCGCCGACGACCTGCGGGTCCTCTTCGTCGTGAAGCCCGAGATCGTCTCGAGCGCCGAAGAAGCGGCACGCGTCGTCGAGGCGTCTCGGCACCCCGAGGAGAGCGCGCTGCGGCAGATCGCGCTCGGCTGGTCCAGCGACCTGGAGACCGATCTGATGGGCCTGGATCTGGATCGCCCTGTCGAGCGGTCGGTCTTCGGCGAGCATGTCTCGCACGGCACGATCGCGGGCCTGTACGGCGACACCGAGGACGCGCCGCTGCGTGAGCTGCTCATCCGGAAGGCGCGCAAGGGCCTTGTCGCCGATCGCGCCGGCTTCGTGGGCACCGCGGAGCAGTTCGCTGACTTCGTCGAGGACCTCGGCGACGACGGCGATAACGACGGTTTCCTCTTCTCTGGGGACCTGCACCCGGTCACGCTGCATCGGATGCTCGACGACCTCGTCCCCGTTCTGCGGCGGCGCGGGGTGCTCCGCGACGAGCTTGCGTCCGGCGGGACGCGCGCGAACCTGTTCGGAACGTAGGTGCACCCGCACATCCAGCCAGTCGAACCCCGCTCTGCCTCTCCTATCGAACGGCCGATCATGACGAACGAGTTCACCCTCAGTACGACCATCACCTCCTTCGACGAGGACTACACGCCGGCGGAAAGCTCCCGGATCACCACCAACTTCGCCAATCTGGCCCGGGGTGAGCGCCGCAGGGAGAACCTTCGCACGGCGCTGGCGATGATCGACGACCGGTTCAACGACCTCGTGCCCGGCGACGATCCGAGCCGGGGCCGCTACACCGTCGGACTCGACATCGTCTCCGTGGGCCTGCACCTCACCGCGGACGGCGAGGACCGGGAGTTCCCGCTCCTCGAGATCCTGCGTACGACGATCATCGACCGCCGCACCGGTCGATGTCAGCCCGGAACCCTAGGAAACAACTTCTCGTCCTATCTCCGCGACCACGACTTCAGCGTGCGGCTGCCGGCGGTCAACGCCTCGCAGACGGAATTCACCGTCCCCGACGACTTCGGCGTCCTGCACGGAACGCTCTTCAAGCACTTCCTCACCTCCGCGCAGTACGCGGAGCTCGCACCGACGCCGCCCGTCATCTGCATCAGCGTCTCGACGAGTCGGACGTACCGGCGCACCGGGAGCCGCCATCCGGTCCTCGGCATCGAGTACCGGCAGGACGAGCTCTCGCTGACCGACCGGTACTTCGCGCAGATGGGCCTGCGGGCCCGTTTCTTCATGCCGCCCGGCAGCGCGGCACCGCTCGCGTTCTACTCGGGCGGCGAGCTGCTCGAGGACTACTCGGACCTTCAGCTCATCGCCACCATCAGCACCATGGAGACGTTCCAGAAGATCTACCGGCCGGAGATCTACGGTGCGCGCTCGGTGGCCGCCGACGTCTACCGGCCGAACCTGGAGGAGCAGGACTACGCGCGGCCAGCGGTCGCCTACGACCGCGAGGAGCGAGGCCGGCTCGCGATCGAGCAGGGGCAGTTCGCGGAGGAGCATCTGATGAAGCCTCACGGGGAACGGCTGCGGCAGTGGGCCGCCGGGCAGACGGAGGCGGTCCGATGACCGCCCGCGGAGCCTCGACGCCCCTCCCGCTCCTGCCCACCTCGATCGTCGGCAGCCTGCCGAAGCCGTCCTGGCTCGCACAGCCCGAGACCCTGTGGTCGCCGTGGAGGCTGACCGGCGACGCCCTGGTCGAGGGGAAGCAGGACGCCCTCCGCGCAGCTGTCCACGAGCAGCTCCACCGAGGCCTGGACATCGTCAGCGATGGGGAGCAGACCCGTCAGCACTTCGTCACGACGTTCATCGAGCACCTCACGGGTGTCGACTTCGAGCGGCGCGAGACGGTGCGCATCCGCGACAGATACGACGCGAGCGTCCCGACCGTCGTCGGTGCCGTGGGCATCGAGAAGCCGGTGTTCGCAGACGACGCCCGGTTCCTGCGCGAGCAGACCGATCAGCCGATCAAGTGGGCACTGCCCGGCCCGATGACGATGATCGACACCCTCTCCGACCGTCACTACGGGAGCCGGGAGCAGCTGGCCTGGGAGTTCGCGACGATCCTCAACGAGGAGGCGAGAGCTCTTCAGGCTGCGGGAGTCGACATCATCCAGTTCGACGAGCCCGCCTTCACCGTCTTCTTCGACGAGGTGCAGGACTGGGGCGTGGCCGCCTTGGAACGGGCGGCCGAAGGACTCCGCGTGGAGACCGCCGTGCACATCTGCTACGGCTACGGCATCCAGGCGAACACCGACTGGAAGGCGACGCTCGGGTCGGAGTGGCGGCAGTACGAGAAGTCGTTCCCGCTCCTCCAGCGGTCCTCGCTCGACATCGTCTCGTTGGAGTGCCACCACTCCCGCGTCCCGATGGAGCTCATCGAGCTCGTCCGCGGGAAGAAGGTCATGCTCGGAGCCATCGACGTCGCGAGCGAGACCGTCGAGACGCCCGAGGAGGTCGCCGACACGCTGCGACGCGCCCTCCGGTTCGTCGACGCGGAGCTGCTCCTCCCGAGCACGAACTGCGGCATGGCGCCACTGCCCCGAGACCTCGCCTGGAAGAAGCTGAGTGCACTGAGTGCGGGGACAGCCATCGTCCGCGAGGAGCTCGCCGCCTCGACGCCCTGACCATGCGGCAGTCCACCTGGCAGCCGACGGTCGCATCGACCACCTGCTCGGTGCAGCGGCACCATCGCGTCACCAGCACGAACGACCGGAGCACTGCACGGTCGCTCCGAGTCAGAGTCGGTGGCCGTAGAAATACTTCGCGCCGCGGACCCAGTCCTGGCGACTGAGTGCGTCGACGTAAGCGTGCACAGCGTCGAGCCGGTCGCCGTTCATCTGCGCGTCGTAGTCGACGGGACAGCCGACACCGGACCAGACCGACAAGAGGCTCCCCGGAACGAAGATCCCTAGCTGTTCCCCGGAAGCTGCAGCGATCGAGGCGCGTTCCACGAGTCTCCGTGCCAACAGCGCGGGGTGAGCGGGCTGACCGTAGAGGACGTATGCCGTCCGATCAGTCGATTGGATGGCGCGGCCGACGTGCTCGGCGAGTTCGTCGGGGGACGGAGCATCGCCGAGTTCCGCCTGGAAGGGCACCAGACTGGCGATGGCCTGGAGCAGCGCCTCGGAGATCTCCGGGTCTTCGTTCCAGTCCTCGAGCAGAGCGAGCATCGGAGCCACAGCCTCGATGGACATCATCGATGTGGTGCTGTGCGCGAAGGTGACGACCGTGGACGGAGCGGCCTTCGTCAGGAATGCCATCGTCTCGAGGTCGGCCAGGTCGTCGTGCGTCGCAACCGACGCGAACACTCGGACAGCGAAGTCCGTGAATGGCTGGTGGCGCACCGTATTGAGGAGATCGATGAGGATGCTCTTCGAATCGAAATCACCGACCCTGAAGGAGTCGAGTGCTGCGAGAAGATACTCGTCCGGCGTCCGCGCGGCACGCAGTGCTGCTGCGCGATCCGCAGCCGTCGCGCTCGATACTGGACCGAACCATTTGCTGCGTTGCATCTCGATGGAGATCGTCACGGCTGGCTCCTCTCGCTCCTCGAGCCTACCCGTCGGTCCCACGCCATGACGCGGATGCAGAAGGCGATCACTTCGGTGCGCTCGAGGCGGTGTGCCGAGTGACCTTGTCGAGTCCCCGATGAGCAGGAATCCGCACACCGAGGTTTGGTCGAGTGCCTGGAGTGGTTGCGTGTCGATGCGCGGGCCGACCTCCGTGTGAGCTATGAGCACTCCGAATCGTGCCCCATGTACTGCGCGAGCCAACTCAAGTTGCGCATCCTGGAGGGGTTGACGAGCGTTCTGATCCCGACGGCGACTCCGGGTAGACTCAATGCGTCGCTTCGGGTGTTCCCATCCGAACGCGGGCCTTTAGCTCAGCTGGTAGAGCGCCACGTTTACACCGTGGATGTCGTCGGTTCGATCCCGGCAGGGCCCACCAGGTGAAGACCCCCGAGATCATGCCGATCTCGGGGGTCTTTCATTGCGTTGCGAGACGCTCGGATGTGGACGCGTCGTGTTGGATACGTCCCCGTGGCGTCCCCGCGCACAGCCACCCTGAGCTTGCGCTGGCCTGCACACGGAGCGTTGCGTTGCTTGCGTTGCCAGAAAACTCATTGAGTCTCGATCGGATGTCTCCGCGGGGTAACCCATTCCGAGAGTGCCTCTGATTGTGGACGGCCTGAACGGCGGAAGGGCCGTTGCCGGGGGTCACGTCGATCCGCGCCACTGCGCGCAGGGCGTCGTCGCTGCCGCGTGACGGTCCTGACGACGCCGACGCGAGCGCGGGTCTGCGCGATCCTGGGAACGACCTCCGCGCGCGGCTGCAGTACGTCGCGGAGCGCTGGGTGTCGTCGTAGCTGAGGACTCCGTCTCTCCCCGTAGGACGTCCGCTCAGGCAGACGACCATGACCCGACAAAGGGAGAGTCCGCCTGTTTTTCTCGGCGCCAAGATCTCGACCGGTCCGGCGGTCCGCACAACCCGTGCACCTCGCGCAAGAGCAGACACCGCAGCACGCTCTTGGAGGAACCATGAACAGAGGCACATCGACCACACCACTACTGGACAGCAAGACCGTAGCTACCTATCTCGGTATATCCGAGGCAACGCTGTGCCGGATGAGGCAGGACGGCTCCGGTCCCGCGTTCATCGACGTTCGCGGCAGACCCCGATATAGAGACACCGCCCTCATCGAGTGGGTCGACACGCAAGAGCGGCTCACGAGATCCGATCAGGCCGCTCGAACGATGATCAACAAGACAGGCTCCGGCAGGTGGCGTGTCCGAGTAAAGTCCAAGGGCGAGGTCGTCGCTGACCAGACATTCGATCGGAAGGCAGACGCCGCCCTTTGGGAAGCGAAGCAGAAGCGGGCTCTGACCCTCGGAGAATTCGTCGATCCTCGCGATGGCAAGGAGACCCTCGCAGCCGCACTCGAACGATGGATGGCGTCACGCTCCGGTTCCGTCGCGTCGAAGACGCTACAGACCGAGGGCTACGCGCTCCGCGCCCACATTCCACCGAAACTCGGCCATCGACCGATCGCATCGATTCACTCTGCCGATCTCGACGCCCTCTACGGGAACATGCTGAGGTCTCTCGCCAGACCGACCGTGATGCGGTTCCGCAACACCCTGTCATCCTTCTTCGGATGGGCCGAACGAAACCCACTCATTCAGAAGAACATCGTCCTCGAGTCCCGCGTCCCGCGCGGGCGAGGACAGGACCAACATCTCGAGGTATTCCCTTTCGACCTCGCAGGGCTCCGCAGGGTGCACCAAGCGACCGCGGCCGCCTCAGCGACCCAAGGCAACCTCACCCTCGTCCTCGGATTGACAGGCCTACGTTGGGGTGAGCTTGTCGCGCTCCGCGTTCGGGATGTGCAGTCGCTGCCGTATCCGGCATTCCGCGTGTCTCGTTCCGCACCAGACGGCCAGCCAATCCGGACCTCGACAAAAGGGGGCGCAGCCCGAACCGTTCCACTTCCCGGTGAACTCGCCGCGCTAGTCGTACCGCTTACCAGTGGACGCAATCCAAATGAGCTCCTATTCACCTCACCGGCCGGCGGCCGCTTGAACGGCCCCAACTGGAAACGCGCGGAACACCGTCGACCTCATGCGCAGCCGCGGAATCCAGGTGCGGTCTCTTTCCGATGGGATCGACCCCGCGACGTCGACGGGCCGCCTCATGCTCCATATGCTCGCCACCTTGGCCGAGTACGAGCGCGAGCTCATCGTCGAACGCGTCAACGCCGGCATTGCCGCAGCACGCGAATCCGGCACCCGCTTCGGGCGCCCACCCGTGAACCCCGACGTCATCGCGGAGAAGCTCGCTATCGCTGCTGAAGCCCGCGATCGCGGCCGCACCGCCTTAGAAGCCGCCGCGCTCGTTGGCTGGAGCCGCGCGACGCTCTACCGGCACCAGACGGGTACCACGACACGAACACCCTGACAGCCCGGGGGCAGGGTGCACGCGGCAGCCGAAAACGGTCGGTGGTCAGTTCGGCACGTCGCGCATTCCTACAAGAGACGGAGCCGCATAAGCCGCGGTTGACTCCCAATCGTGAACGGTGGATGAACTCCATGCCCGGAATCTGGTGCCCCGGCTCCCGCGCTCATAGATTGCGAATCACAAGCTCGGGGGGCGCGATATGTCATCAATGACGAAGTTACGTACGGTCGGTATCGGTGTGTTGGTGGTTGCATTCGGGATGCTGGGCGCGGGAGCGCCGGCAGTCGCTGACTCCGGGGGAGCTTTGCCCGATGAGCTCGCGTCGATCACGGCCGTCTCGTCCACTGGGGAGGAGACGCTGCCCGACTTCTCGAGAAGCGCAGAAGGCTCGCCGGACGGGTTCGAGGGCACCGGCGACCTTGCCGATGCCGGCACTGAACTCGACTTCGCCGTGCCCCAGACCGTCGCCGATCCGACCCTGGACCCGGACTACGTTGACCCGTCGGCATCGCGATCGGTCATCGGGCCAGATGGCCGCGTCCAGGTCGCTCCGACGGGCATGAACGCCAAGGGCACGTACTTGGAGGTCATGAACGCGAACAGCGCGATCGTTAGCGTCTGCACCGGCTTCTTGGTGGCATCGAACTACTTGCTGACCGCAGGACATTGCGTTCATCCGGGGGGAACCGGCTCGACCGCGTCCTTCTACCCGTACATCGACGTGTTCCCGGCCTATGGCGGTGGTTCTGGGTTGCGCTGCTACAACGTGGCGTCCTACACGTCCTCTGGCTGGATCAACTCGAGCCTCTGGGAAGGCGACTGGGGCATCATCAAGCTCAGCTGTTCGGCTGGTAGCACTTACGGTTACTTCGGCCTCAACACCACCTCAGCGTCTCCTGGGTCGACGGTGACCATCTTCGGTTACCCGACAGACAAACCGCACGGCACGGTCTGGCAGGGCTCGCAGATCATCTCAACGGTCAAGCCCGGCCTCCTCGGACACATCGTGGACACCGCCACTGGCCAAAGCGGGTCACCAATGCTGATCACCTCGACTGCGGTTGTCGGCATACATACGCAGGGTCTCCAAGCGGTGTATCCCGGCGAGAACCTCGGTGTCCGCATCACCGCTGGGCTGAAGAGCACCATTAACGGCATCATCTTCTAAATGCGTCGGGCCGTGAAAGCGTTGGCGGTGGCCGGGATTGTCCTGGTCGCCACCAGCGCGTGCGTGGCGGATGAACCCATCACACTCTCGGGAGCGGTGGTCGACGTCGACGGGGCACCGGTCAGCGGCTGCAACATCCTGCCGTCGTCGCTGTCCTTCAACAACCCCGAGATGGGCGTCAGGTCCGGACCCGACGGCCGGTTCACCTGGCCCTCGGTCCCACCCGGGATCTACACCGTCACGGTGGAATGTCGAACGGCGTCGGGAGAAATCGCCCGGCAGGGCGTCTCTGGCCTCGTCACGATCACCGGCGACGTCGACGTCACCGTGTCAGTCCGATAGGGCCTGCGCCGGCGGGTTAGCGAAGCGACCCAGGCACAACGTCCAGCGTCGTCCACGTCACGCTGAGGCTCGAGTCGTGATCCGCGATGAACTGCTCGATCGCGCCAATGGTGGTGAGTTTGGCAGCCTCGCTTGGAACGGCGATGTCAATCGCGATCGTTGCGCCGTCCTCGGTGACGGCCACGGCGCCGGCGCCGGGCAGCTGCACGAGGTACTCGCCCGGTGCGGTCACAACGTGATCCAGCGCGAGGAAGTGATGCCGAAGCTTTCGCAGCGCGTACGGGCCGGATCGCGGTCGGACGGTGGCGCGGAGGGCTTTCATGCTGCCCACCCTCCCACGGCCCCTACTGCGAGCGGCGTCGCAGACGTTGCCGGGCGTCGTGCTCGACGAGCACCGGCACGTAGTCGCGGATCGGATTTCCCTCGAGCTCCCGATGCACTTCGGTGACGACCCGTGCGACGTCGTCTCGCGGAGTGTCTGGGAACTTCTGCGTGAGACGATCGACCACGTTCACGATCTGTTGTGCTTCGTCCTGGTTCTGCATTCCCACAGTATGAAGTTCGCACGCCTGGAATGCGCTGCCAATCGTGGGTACCGTTGGCCACAACCGAGCGGGTTCAGCCAGTGGAGGTACGTGCGATGTCCAAGAAGAAGACCGACAAGAAGCAGGACGCGAAGGCCGCGGCGAAACTGGCCGAGAAGCAGCAACGGCGAGCTGCCGAGAAAGCCCTCGCCCGTGCCGAACAGGCCGTGAACGTCGCCCTCGACGCGGTTCGCTCCTCGAGCAAGGAACTCCGAAAACAGGCGGCAGCACTCGCGAAACGGACGGAAAAGCTCACGGCCAAGCACGAGAAAGCCGTCGCCGCACTGACCGAACAGCAAACGCGAGCCGCCGAAACCTCGTCCCGTCTGAGCACGCAGCGGAGATCTCTGCTGACGCCTCCGCTGCCGGCGCCCACTGGAGGCGTTCCCACGATGATCGTGCTGCGCCAGCTCGCGAAGCAGCAGCGCATCGCCGGCTACTCCCGCATGAACAAAGCCGCCCTCCTCGAACGCGTCGAAATCCCCACCGCCGACAGCCACGAAACGGCAAAGTGATCGAACAGATCTACAACTCCAGGGGAGCTGCATGACCTTCTCACGAACGGTGACGACGACCTCAGGAATCGAGGTCGTCGTCACCATTGCGCGCGAGGACGGCGCAGTGACCGCATACGCCGACGCGATCCCATCGCCCCTCACCCGGCAGTACGACGAGATCTACAGCCGAGCAATGCAGGACTACCTCGCGGCCGCAGCAACCCACGGCCCAAGCCGAGCCGGGGACCCTCCGTTGACCGGCGCCGAGAGTTATCTTGCTGAGATCCGAATCGCCCTCCCCGAACTGCCCGCCGATGGCGCGGACCCAGGCATCATGTACTTAGGTGGCGACGGAACGGAATGGCGATCGGTATGGAAGTGGTCACTGCAGACGACGCCGACACGGTTCGAGATCCGCACACCGCTCGGCGTGAGCCCTATCGATCTGTCGACTCCAAACTAGCGGCTGGCGCGTCCTGCAAGCTCACTGCGAACGGCCATAGTTCGAATCGCAACAGGCCCGGCGCCGACGCGCCGAGCCTGTTGCTCATTCACTGGTATGCAGCTCTTATTTCAGTCTGTGGATCGGCCTGGTGTGCCGGTGTCGGATGCTCCTGGTGCTCTCCTGGCGCAACTCGTCAGCTGGTTCGGAACCGAGCCGGTTGGATGCTCGTGCTCGTCCAGCTCGGCATGTCGTTGAGCGGCCTCCACCCGAAGAGTTCCGCTTCGAGGTCCTGCTCCTCTTGTCCGCGTGGGAGCCACGCAACTTCCCAGTCATGCATGAGGCTCATGAAGAGGTCAGTATCTGGGATGTATCGATCGTCCGGCACTGTCGCGTCGGGGGTAGTTTCGACAACCACCGTCCACCAAGGCTCGGCCGTGTCGGGATATACAAACACATGGCGGTTGAGTAATTCCCCTTTCCTGATTTGCCCTAGCCGACCCTGACTGCCCCAGAACTCGGACTCGGTTTCAACCATCACCAGCGTCCCTTCCCGACCAACGACCTCCACGGCATCTAGCGAAGTGCCAAACTGGGAAACCCTGATAGCGACGGATTATAACTCGCGGGCGAACTCTTCCGTGGATCACCATCCAAGGTGGCGGTAGTCGCCGATGACGAAGTCGAGATCGCGGAGTAGCCCCTCCTCTCCGCCAGGGAATGGTCAAAGCTCGGCGACCGCCGCAGAAGCCTGGACGCGTCCGCAATACGCAACGGTTGTGACCGCATCCGTCCAAGGACTGGGCGCTACTTCAATGCACGGAGGCGCGAGGGGGCACCTCACCCGGCCAGGTGTCGATATTGATGCTTTCCATCCACCGCCGAATCGCGCTCTCGAACTGTCGGGCGTCGCGGTTCCATTCGAGGCCGTGCGGTGCATCGGGCAGACTGATCAGCGTCATCTGGTCTGCAGCGTCTGCAGCCCATTGGGTTGACTCGATTGGTAGGAGCCCGTCTCCCACCGAATGCAGAGCGAGTACCGGGAGACCGTTCGGGACCCCACGCGAGAGCGCTCGAATGCTGAGGGCTCCTCGTACTCCCACCCGCCGAGCAGCTAGCGGGAAGCTCAACACAGCGAACGCGGCCACGACGGGTACCCGCGATCGTCCCGTCCGACGAGCACCGTCAAAGGCCGCTCCAGCGAGGCTAATCATCGGGGACACGAGGATGGCTCCGACGGCTGATTCCGGTCGCGAACGAGCTGCAGCGAGGCAGATCGCGGCACCGAAAGACCAGCCGCAGAGAATGACTCGCGTGGCACCGAGAGCTACAGCGTTGTCGATGGCCGCGACGACTTGATCGATGTCATCGGACGCCAAGCCAACTCGACGGGCCTCGAACGGCTGGCCGAACGAGACGACGAGAGACGGCATGCCGAGCTTTTCGACAGTCCGCACTGAGCGCAACGTCGATTGCGGGGATGCGCCGAGCCCGTGCACATGGATGACCCACGTGTCGGACGTGGCGCCGGCGTCGAAGCGCCACGCTCCTGACGGCGTCCGCTCGTCCAGGCTCGCTTCCGGGAAATCATCCATCGTGAGCGTGGTTCCCGTGAAGCGGGCGCGCGTCGCTCCCGCGGGGATCTCGCCTTTCGCCACGAGCCGGTCGACCGTGCCCGCGGCATGGTCGACCGAGAGGACGTCTTCGATGAGGACACGTTCTCCGGTGTCGAACTCCAGGGCATAGTGACCGGGGAAGGTTGTCACTGCATCGATGCCCAAGCGGACGGCGCCGCCCGGCGCGATCACTTCTGCGGCGTTGAGAACGCTGACATACCGGACGGGACCGCCGAGAACCAGTCGCCTTGCGGTCTTGATACCGACGGCACTCAGGGCCGCGAGAGCGCATATCGCCACGCCACCTGCGATCCCTCCGACGACCGCGAGGTTCATCGTCCGTCCTCGAGCTCGGCGAGGGCCGCCATCCGCGATTGTGCGGTCTCGACCGTCGTTTGCTCGTCTGGCGTGAGGGCTGCGTGAGTGTCCTTGGTGAGCAGCACGTCCTTGATTTCGATGAGTTGGCGGTGGAGCAGCGTTTCCGGGTCGTCGTGGTCGAATGCTTCGCGCTCACGCGTCTCGACCGGGACGATCCTTCTCCAGATCGCGTCAACGTCTCGACCCAGCTCGCCGCTTGGTGCTTCGCGATTCACCGTTCGTGGGGTCGCGTGACGCCGAACCGGCCTGACTGACTGACCGACTCGAGCGAAGGACTCGCAGAATGAGCAAAGAGAAGATTGGCCCTACGGCCAACCTGAGGCCGGACCTGCGCGGGTGCATCTCGATGTGCCGCCATGCCCCGCCTTGCCGGTCTACGACTACCGACGCAGCGGTGGAGAGGGGAGGTAAGAGAGCGGCATCGAAACGGACTAAGAGGCGGGGCGGATTGCGCCCTGCCTCTTTCAGCATGCAGGTGCCGGCGACAAGCAAAAACCTCGTTGACCTACGGGAAGTGGCATGCGTGAGGTCACGAGACAAACATCCGACTCGCTACGCACGCAGCCCTTACTATGCCCAGCGTCTTGTCCGACAACTACCTTCTTTGATCTCGAACGAAAGTAATGTTGCGTGGGCGTGCAGCCAGGACAGGTTGACCAAATAAGATATTCGTCATGTTAGCCCCTGCGGGGATTTGCATAACAGCTTGGCCGCGAATAATTCAGCTCCAGGCTCTGCTCGATGAAAATTCACATCCTTAGCCCGTTCTGAATAGCGACCAAGGGAGCTACCCCTATGGTTTTATGTTCCGTAAGTTGTTAGGTTGCTTTAAGGCCACCATGGCGGTGGTTCACGACAAGAGAGGAAGTTCCATGACTGAACTCATCAATCGCGTGGCATCAGAACACTTCGAGGCACTCAAGCGCCACGCCCAGGATTGCTGCGCGAACTCGAATCCGGGTCCCGCAAACTAGTCAAGCGCGGCCGGGGCTCACGCCCCGGCCGCCTACACCTCAAGGAGGAGGAACATGCTTTCCGACAGCTACCGGGCAGTCGTCACCAGCAAATTCGAGGATCGGGATCCAAGCATAGTTAATGCTCAGATCGATGAGGTATGCAAGTACCTCTACATCATCTCCGACATCCAGAGCAGTCGCTTCATTCCTCTCACACGGGATGCGGACGAGGTGTGGCACGAGATGATCGTGCAAACTGTTTTGTACGCGGAGCTGTGTCGATCCTTGCCTGGTGGAACATTCATTCATCACGAATCCATCGGGATGGACGGGTACTCGGAACGCGTTGGGCATCGAGAGTCGGTTGCGCAGTTCCTGGAATGGGTACCGGAATACACCTCTCGTTTTGGACCGTTCACTATCGAGGCCGCTGAGCACTGGGCGGTGGTGAACTTCCTCCGTGACGAGGTGGGCCTGAGCCTCGAGGCGATCAACGCACTCAAGTTCGAAAATGCGGCCTAGTAGCAACGGCCGGCTCAGGTTGTGATCCGAAGTTTTATCGGCCGCGGTGGGCTCGTCGCCGCTGGTGTTTTCCTGATGAGCTGCAGGATGCTCATCCTGCTCGTGGCTTTGGGCCGGTTCGGCGATGCTGTGATCGGCAGCTTCGGATACGCCCAGAACATCTACGGCATCGCTGCGTTGCTCTGCGCTGGCCACGGTATCGCGGTCGTGGCGAGCCTGGCACCGCTCCGCCAAGACTCATCTGGTAGCGCGGCCAGATCGCGCCTGCTCCGAATAATGACGACTGCGTGGGCATCAACGGCGGTGCTCATCGTTCTCGCGGCCGTATTCGGTGCCCTCAGCGCACTCATACTCCCCATCGCTTTACCAGTGTTTCTTGGCACCTATCTTGCGACCATGACCAGTGCAATTTTCTTACCGATCGCTCAATCGCTCAGCGGTCTGCAACAAGTTCGAGGACACGAACACCGGAGCCTGCTGCATACCGTCGAGGGCTTCATCATCAGCATCGGGCTGAGCCTCGCCGCGATCAACTGGGCCACTGACGCGGCGGTCGCCGTGACGGCCGTTGGTGTTGCGTGCGTTGCAGGAGATCTCTGGAGCACCCTGCGCCGCTACCGTTCGCTCGCCGGAGAGATCCGCGGCATCCCGACCCTGGCCCTTCGTTCGTTTGTGGAAGCACCACGAGCCGCATTCGCTCTAGTACCTCGCACAGCCGCTGGCGGTTACGACGGGCTCATCCTGATGGGCGCCTTCCTCGTCGTTTCCCAAGTCGCCCTGCTCCAAAGCCCCGCGACGGGGGCAGCCGTCGTCTCCCTAATCGCAGTGGTTCGCACGATCGTCGTCCCTCTGAAGAGTTTCGGGATTGTCGGGGGCCGACTCATCCGTAAGCAGACCACCGACCCCACCGACACAGCGCGACTGTTCTGGCGGCTTGTCCGCGTGGGTGCGATCGCCCTCACGCCCGTCGGACTCGTCTGCGTCATCGCTCCAGGAGTGGCGATGGCAGTTCTGCATCTCCCGGACACGGCGGATGCCGAACTCGCCGTCCGCCTCATCGGGGTCCAATTGCTCCTCGAACCAATTACCGGTCTCGGTGCCGCGATGCTCAAGGTGCTCATCGCCCCCACCGCGCTTCTCGCTCCGCTCGCCATCGCACTCTGGGCTTGGGCTGTCCCCGCAGTCCTGATCGCCAACCTATTCACCGAACTCACCGCCGCCAGCATCTGGGGCATCCTACTCATCGGCCGACTCCTGTTCTGCGCCCTCGTCATCCGTTCCACCATGCCTTCCCGACTCCAAGCGAAGCCCGTCCCATGATCCCGCTGCTGCACCGCACCGTACCGGCAGGGGTCGACTTCACGGAAAGCTTCGCCGAATGGGACGAAGATTTCAAAACTGCCGTCGTCGATATCGTCCGACAGCAACAATGGCGGTTCTATCCGCAAACCCAACCGGCTGCTGCACGCGAACGGCTGGCCGACCACTTTGGCATCGATCCCGAGCGCATCACTTTCACCCGCGGAGCAGACGCTGCTATCGACGACGTAATCCGACACGCAGCCGCCACCCACCAGATCCTCCACACCCCGAACCCTGCCTACCCCGGCTACGACCGCGCCGCGCAAAAACATCAACCCGAACACATCCACTACGACGCAGACAGCACCACGGCAGCTCTCTCCGCCGCAACCCGCGGTCAACCCGCAACGGTCATCATGACCTGGCCAGGCAACCCCACCGGCACGGCAGCGTTCGTCCCACCAGACTTCCGTCCCGGACGTCGATGGGTTCTCGACGCCACCTACCTGCCGCTGTTTAGCGATACCTTCGCCCGACTCATTCACTCCAGCGTCGACCGCTATGACGTGATCTTCTCCTGCTCCAAGACCTACGGCCTCGCTGGCATCCGACTCGGCGGCATCATCCATGACTCGCCACCTACACGATTCACTAGCCCTGCTGCGTTCGAGCTCGACTACCTGCAACTCGCCACGGCCGACATCATTACCCGTCCCGAAGTCCGTCGGCAGCTCCAGGAACGCGACGCCGCCACTCGGGCGCTACAAATACAGATCATCGACGCGCTCCGATCCCGCGGCAGGGAGGTCGTCTATACCGCAGCTGCCTCGTTCATCACCATCACCGCAACCACTCCCCCACATGTAGAACTCCACGCAAAACACTTCCGCGACGCACACCTCACCCGCGTCACCACTTGCCCTCACAATCTCGAAGCGCTCAAGTAAGCTCGGCGCGGGGTTCCAACTTCGTCCGTCAACGCCTCACATCGATTGCTCTGCTGTATCAGCTCTCGCATCAGCAGGATTTGGTTGAGCGCGAGTAAGGACAAGGTCGGGACCCGTGTCCAGCGACAGGTAACCTGCTGCGGCCTACGTGCGATTCCCGCGGCGCACCAAGGCGACGCGGCTTCCGATCAAACACTTCTCGCGCGCTTGTCAGGAATCCGACGACGTCGTCGTTTGTCGCCCTTGCGCTCGATGCATGAGCGGGGCAAAGACATCGTCACTGCCGATGGGCAGAGCGTCCAGCCGGAACCGTAGCCACCAGGATTGGAGTCGGGGGCGCCGTTGTCATTCCTCAGGGATACGGTCTGCATATCCGGCTCGATCACGGCGCGCGCGGAGTGCGGCGACACGGGGTAGCCATACGCTCTGCTTGGACCACCTCCGAATGTGCTGCTCTGCGGTTTCCGCGAGTTATTCGCGCTCGCAATGCCCCTCGTGCACTTCGTCGTCGCCTACTGGCTCGCAGCCGGCAGCCTCGACGGGTTCCTCGAATACCTGCCGATCGCCGCG
The DNA here is from genome assembly GCF_001421315.1 of Plantibacter sp. Leaf1. Taxonomy (NCBI): domain Bacteria; kingdom Bacillati; phylum Actinomycetota; class Actinomycetes; order Micrococcales; family Microbacteriaceae; genus Plantibacter; species Plantibacter sp. Leaf1. The sequence goes on from NZ_LMJX01000002.1 coordinate 516,949, forward strand.
CTCCAATCCGCCGGCGGCTTCGCAGTATCCACCCTGCACGATCCCGGGAGAGCGGTCCTTCTGGCCAGCCTCGGCGGGGTCACCTGAGTATTGGCATTCGGACGGCAACGACGCACAAAGAGGTGATGACAGGAACACTCGCCTCAGCCGCATAATTCGGCCAGAGGTGCGAGTTATATCCGAGGCACGCTTGGTACTCCGGCGGGAGTCTGTCACAGCCGACCACGATGCGCTCCGGGATGCTCGTCCAGCTCCAACGACTCCTGTCCAAGGAAGAGATACGGATTCATGTCGCGCAGGCCGGTGACGCCGACCGTGATTGACGCACTCGGGATACTGACCGGGTATTGTGCCAGCCGATCCACGATGCTGCCGCCACGTTGCGGAGCAGACCACGACAATGTCCCTAAGGTCGAGTTCCGACGTTTCGGGTGCAGCGTCGCCCACTCTCCCAGCTCCCACCACAGGCCGATCCTTGCAGCAAGTGAAGACAGCAGTTCCGATGGTCGGTGGAAGGCGCCGTAGGCGGTCACCTCGTGCTCGGTCAGTGCAGCGTGTTGAAAGAGCGGGACTCTCGTTCGTCGTCGGACAGTGTCCAGTTCGAGTTGGAGCTGCCCGGCAATCCAGGCCTGATCGGCCCCACCGGGCCGTCGCTCGGTCAGCTCGAGAGTTGCGCCAGTAGGAAGGTGATCCAGGACGATCGAGTCGGCTGATGCGCGGAGCAACCGCAAGCCTGGGATTCCAGCAATCCGTTCGTGTGGCGCGTTTCCTCTGTCTCCGTGGGCATGGGGCAAAAGATATGCCGCCACTCGGGCGGGTGCGTTCGTGGCGAGCAGGAACGCGCTGCGGGTGGCAGCGCCCCACTGGGCGTAACTTTGCAGGTCGTGGAAACTCCGACCCACCGACCAGTCCCACGGGTTCAGCGCCTGCGTTGTAGTCAGGCACCGGAACAGTAGTCCGTTGAACTCGCGCTGACCGGCCGGTTGGTCGTCGATGCGGAGGCGGCCAGTGCCCGCCATCTCCCGAAGGATCCGAAGCGGGATGCCGAGTTCGGTCCGAGCCGTCTGCAGGAGGTGTTTGTCGTTGACGTGTGGCATGGTGTCCCGATCCGACGGCACACGCCTCGGACTGGTGCCGCCTGACTGAACGGTCTTGACAGACGACGAGCTAATGCAAGCCAGGCATCACACCCTTTGAGCTTCTCCTGGCCTCGCATCCGAGTGCGGCCACGGCCTCATGCCCGCCTGCGGACCTTGACGACTGTACACCGATCGCGGGGTAGCCCGTTTGCCGGGGGTGTGACGAACGCACCCCTGCGACCACGGGCAACCCGAACTTCGAGGCTGTATGTGTGCACGAGCAGCCGGGACTGACCGCACCCTGATCGGCTGACTGAGCTACACCTTATTGCAGCGAGCGTCTCGTCTGCCGTCGATGGCGGTGCGGGTGACGGTGCTCGCGAAGTCCGCTGCGTTGTGAGGATTCCTCGGCGAAAGCAGCCGCCGGATTGAGGCGTTGTGCGCTTAACCGGCCAGCTGCATCAAGGGGGGGGG
>NZ_LMJX01000002.1:518531-650164 GCF_001421315.1 Plantibacter sp. Leaf1
GTTCCAGAGCGCTCTGAGTGAGAGCACTCACGCTTTCTACCCACGGTTATCTCACCCGAAGATCGAACGCACCAAGCTTCATCACGGCTCACCCGCCCGCGGAATCTCGCGCCACTTTGCTCCAGTGAGCCCCAGTTAGCCGACAGTTGGTAACTTCAGATTCCCAAGTTGAACCGACCCGGGGAACCGAAACCGCAATCGGCAGGCCGCCGGATTCGCCAATCCGCTGGAGTCCGCCGTTCAGGGCGCTTACCGACAGGGACAGTCGTTGGCCCCCCCCGGGGCGCCCAACGACTGATGATGAGCCATGGGTGGCTCAGGTGGGCGGCGTTCGGGTACGCCATCCACAAATCGCCCGCACACGTCGACGACGCCCCCGGAATCAATCAGCTCAGGTCTGCTACTTAAGGACCCCGGCGGCAAGAGCAGTCGCGGGGCACCTACTTGGCACTCGATGGCAGACGCAATTACCATCCGATCGGATCCGCGCCAAGCCGCGGCCACTGATGTCTCAAGTGGGCCGGCGCCTTCCGCAGGCATACAAGTAGGATCGCGCAAAGCGCGGGCCCCGCCGCGGCCACCACTGTTGCATGTTCACGGAACGGTCACAGCTCACTGCTTCCCCAACGGCACCTCGAGCGATCACACGGTGATCGTCACCGATGCCCTCCCCCGATTGCGTCAGTCCCCGCCCGCTACGAACCAGTGGCGTCACGAGGGCACAAGGCTGCGAACAGGTCGGTCGCGGCCCTGCTGCTTCGGCGCGATTCATCAACCCGAGGGTGGCGTCGATCAAACGGGGTGAATCCGCAGTTCCTGTCGAGTTGGTCTACGCCCTCAGCTCGTCCCCGAGGCGTCCCCTCATCGTGCAATGGAGGCTGCGCAAAGAGCCTTCAGGCAAGCCCTGAACCCCGGGAACACGCGAAACTACCTGAGTCGGGAGTCTTTACACCGTGGATGTCGTCGGTTCGATCCCGGCAGGGCCCACCAAAGAAACAACGCCGGGATCATGCCGATCCACGCGCTTGGTCGGCAAGTCGAGCGACACTGGACGATCGGTCGAGCGCGGTGGCGGCGGCTGCCCGTACGATCGAGGGGATGGACACGACGATCCCCACCCCGTACGAAGACCTCCTGCGCGACACGCTCGAGCACGGCGCCGTCAAAGGCGACCGCACCGGAACCGGCACGCGCAGTGTGTTCGGCCGCCAGCTCCGCTTCGACCTCTCCGAGGGCTTCCCGCTCATCACCACCAAGCGGGTCCACTGGAAGTCCATCGCCTACGAACTCCTCTGGTTCCTCCGTGGCGACGGCAACGTGCGGTGGCTCCAGGAGCACGGCGTGTCCATCTGGGACGAATGGGCCGACGCCGACGGCGAGCTCGGTCCCGTCTACGGTGTCCAGTGGCGCTCCTGGCCGACCCCCGACGGCTCGCACATCGACCAGATCTCCCAGGTCATCGAGCAGCTGCGCACCGACCCGAACTCGCGCCGCATCATCGTCTCCGCCTGGAACGTCGCCGATATCCCCAACATGGCGCTCGCGCCGTGCCACGCGTTCTTCCAGTTCTACGTGGCCGACGGCAAGCTCTCCTGTCAGCTCTACCAGCGCAGCGCCGACCTCTTCCTCGGCGTCCCCTTCAACATCGCCAGCTACGCCCTCCTGACCCACCTCGTCGCGGAGCAGGTCGGCCTCGAGGTCGGCGACTTCGTCTGGACGGGCGGCGACTGCCACATCTACGACAATCACGTCGAGCAGGTGACGGAGCAGCTCACGCGCGCACCGTTCCCCTCCCCGCAGCTGCGCATCAACACGAAGCGCGACTCCATCTTCGACGTGGAGTACGACGACCTCGAGATCGTCGACTACCAGCACCACCCCGCCATCCGCGCGGCCGTCGCCGTATGAGCCTGGCGCTCATCTGGGCCCAGGCCCACGACGGCGTCATCGGCGCCGACGGCGACATGCCCTGGCACGTCCCCGAGGACCTCGCTCACTTCAAGGCGCTCACCGGGTCGGACGCGGTGATCATGGGACGCCGCACCTGGGATTCGCTCCCCCCACGGTTCCGTCCACTCCCGGGCCGCCCGAACATCGTCGTCACCCGCGATCACACGTGGTCAGCCGACGGCGCGATCGTCGCGCACTCCCTGGAGGACGCGTTCGAAGCGGCACAGCTCGCCGGCAACGGCCAGGCCTGGGTCACCGGCGGCGCGGGTCTCTTCGCCGAGGCGCTCCCCCTCGCCGACCGCTTGGAGGTCACCGAACTCGACCTCGACGTCGCGGGCGACACCTTCGCGCCGATCATCGGTGAGGAATGGGTGCCCGTCACGATCGATCCGGCGCACGGCTGGTCGGAATCACGAACAGGCGTCCCGTATCGGTTCATCCGCTACGAGCGCGCACCCGAGATCGTCATCACCGGCTGACACGTCCGGCGAACCGGATCGACCTCAGCGGGCCGCGGCTCAGGCCGGCTGCCGCAGTTCTTCGAGCGCGGCGCGGTAGGCCGCGAGCGAACGGGCCTCGCCAGGCGCGGTGATGAAGCTCTCGCGGATGATGCCCTGCTGGTCGATGAGGAACGTCGCCCGGTTCGCGAAGCCCTTCTCCTGCAGGAAGACGCCGTACTCCTTGGCGACCTGACCATGCGGCCAGAAATCGGCCAGCAGCTGGAAGCCGTACTGCTCCTGCTCGGCCCAAGCCCGCAGGGTGTGCTTCGAGTCGACGGAGATGCCCACGAGCGTCACCTGGTCGTCGGTGAACAGGCTCAGGTTGTCGCGCAGTTCGCACAACTCCCCCGTGCACGTCCCGGAGAACGCCAGCGGGAAGAAGACGAGTGCGACGGCGGACTGGCCTCGGAACTGACTCAACCTGACGAGTTCACCGAACTGGTTCGCCAGTTCGAAGTCGGGTGCCAGGGTGTCGTTCTCGAGTGCCATGAGAGTCCTTTCAGGCGGGTGCGCCTGCTCCGGATCGCCCGAGCGGTGGACGGGTCCGATCCGGTCACACATCCTAGCCCCGCACCGCAGCTGGGCAAACCCGGAGCCCTGCTCCGCTCGGTCACCGTTCCCTGGGGTGACCGGATAGGGTGAAAGGTGGCGCCCGCGTCCATACCCATCAGGACGCATGGAGTTCACCATCACAACCCAGGCACGATCTGCCACGAGAGAAAGGTCGACGGTGACTGTTCACGACCAGGATCCATACTCGTCCAACCACGTAGACGCCGATCCTGAGGAGACGTCCGAGTGGAATGAGTCCCTCGACGCCCTCGTCGACGAACGTGGCCGCGGTCGCGGCCGCGACATCATGCTGAGCCTCCTCAAGCGCTCGAAGGAGCTGCACCTCGGCGTGCCGATGGTGCCGACCACCGACTACATCAACACCATCGCCTCGGAGAACGAGCCCGACTTCCCGGGCGACGAGGACATCGAACGCCGGTACCGTGCCTGGATCCGCTGGAACGCGGCCATGACCGTGCACCGCGCGCAGCGCCCCGGCATCGGTGTCGGCGGACACATCTCCACCTACGCGTCCTCCGCGGCGCTGTACGAGGTCGGCTTCAACCACTTCTTCCGCGGCCAGGACGCCCCGGGCGGTGGCGACCAGATCTACATCCAGGGCCACGCCTCCCCCGGCACCTATGCCCGCGCCTTCCTCGAAGGACGCCTCAGCACCGACCAGCTCGACGGCTTCCGCCAGGAGAAGTCGCACGCACCGCACGGCCTGTCCTCGTACCCGCACCCGCGGCTCATGCCGGACTTCTGGCAGTTCCCGACGGTGTCGATGGGCCTCGGTCCGATCAACGCGATCTACCAGGCGCACCTCGCCAAGTACGTCACGAACCGTGGCATCAAGGACGCGAGCGACCAGCAGGTCTGGGCGTTCCTCGGCGACGGCGAGATGGACGAGGTCGAGAGCCGCGGTCAGCTCCAGGTCGCCGCGAACGAGGGTCTCGACAACCTCAACTTCGTGATCAACTGCAACCTGCAGCGCCTCGACGGCCCGGTCCGCGGTAACGGCAAGATCATCCAGGAGCTCGAGAGCTTCTTCCGCGGTGCCGGCTGGAACGTCATCAAGGTCATCTGGGGCCGCGAGTGGGACGACCTCCTCAACCGCGACACCGACAGCGCCCTCCTCAACCTCATGAACGTCACGCCTGACGGCGACTTCCAGACGTACAAGACGGAAGACGGCGCGTACGTCCGCGAGAACTTCTTCGGCCGCGACGAGCGCGCCCTGAAGCTCGTCGAGGGCTACAGCGACGACGAGGTCTGGAACCTCAAGCGCGGTGGCCACGACTACCGCAAGGTCTACGCGGCGTTCAAGGCGGCCAGCGAGCACAAGGGCCAGCCGACGGTCATCCTCGCGCACACGATCAAGGGCTACGGCCTCGGTCCGAGCTTCGAGGGCCGCAACGCGACCCACCAGATGAAGAAGATGACCCTCGACAACCTGAAGACCTTCAGGGACACGATGCGCATCCCGATCACGGACTCGCAGCTCGAGGAGAACCCCTACCTCCCGCCGTACTACCACCCGGGCGAGGACGACGAGGCGATCCAGTACCTGCACGAGCGTCGTCGCGCGCTCGGCGGCTACGTGCCGGAGCGTCGCAGCAAGTACACGCAGCTGAACCTGCCCGACGACTCCGCTTACAAGGCGGCGAAGAAGGGTTCCGGTACGCAGGAGATCGCCACCACCATGGCGTTCGTCCGACTGCTGAAGGACCTGCTCCGCGCGAAGGACTTCGGCAACCGCATCGTCCCGATCATCCCCGACGAGGCCCGCACCTTCGGCATGGACGCGTTCTTCCCGAGCGCGAAGATCTACAACCCGAACGGTCAGCACTACACCTCGGTGGACCGCGAACTGCTGCTCGCCTACAAGGAGAGCCCGCAGGGCCAGATCGTCCACGTCGGCATCAACGAGGCGGGCGCGATCGCGGCCTTCTCCGCAATCGGCACCTCGTACTCGGTGCAGGGCGAGCCGCTCATCCCGGTCTACGTCTTCTACTCGATGTTCGGGTTCCAGCGCACCGCCGACGCCATCTGGGCGGCCGGCGACCAGATGACCCGTGGGTTCATGATCGGCGCCACCGCCGGTCGCACGACGCTCACGGGTGAGGGCCTCCAGCACGCTGACGGCCACTCGCTGCTGCTCTCGTCGTCGAACCCCGCGGTCGTGAGCTACGACCCGGCCTACGGCTACGAGATCGCGCACATCGTGCGCAGCGGTATCGAGCGCATGTACGGCGGCGAGCACCAGGACCCGAACGTCATGTACTACCTGACCGTCTACAACGAGCCGATGATCATGCCGGTCGAGCCGGAGGATGTCGACGTCGACGGCATCGTGCGCGGCATCCACCGCATCAGCACCAGCGACAAGCAGGGCCCCAAGGCTCAGCTCATGGCGTCCGGTGTCGCGGTGCCGTGGGCGATCGAGGCGCAGCAGCTCCTCGCCGACGACTGGGGTGTCTCCGCCGACGTGTGGAGCGTCACGAGCTGGACGGAGCTCCGTCGTGACGGTCTCGCGGCCGACCAGCACAACTTCCTGCACCCGCAGGAGGAGCGTCGCGTGCCGTACGTCACGAGCAAGCTCGAGGGCGCATCCGGTCCGTTCGTCGCCGTGACCGACCACATGCACGCCGTGCCGGACCAGATCCGTCAGTTCGTCCCGGGCGACTTCGCGACGCTCGGTGCCGACGACTTCGGCTTCTCGGACACGCGCGCAGCTGCCCGTCGATACTTCAAGATCGACGGCCCGTCGCTCGTCGTCCGGACCCTCCAGCAGCTCGCTGCTCGGGGCGAGGTCGACGCGAGCCTCCCGCAGCAGGCGATCGACCGTTACCGCCTCCACGACGTGAACGCCGGCAACACCGGCAACGCGGGTGGCGAGAGCTGATTCCATCGCTACCACGGTGACGAAGACGAAGACGAAGGCCGAGACACTCGACTGGCTCCGCCGGATCTCGGGTGAGCTCGCGACCGCGACGCTGAAACGCCTCGAGGACACCCTTCCCTGGTACGCCGAGATGCCACCGGGCCGCCGCTCTGCGGTCGGCCTGGTGGCTCAGGCGGGCATCAGTTCGTTCATCTCGTGGTTCGACGATCCACGGTCGACCCCGTGGATCGCCGCAGACGTGTTCGGGGCGGCTCCTCGCGAGCTGCTCCGATCCGTCAGCCTGCAGCAGACCCTGCAGCTCATCAAGGTCACCGTCGAGGTCGTCGAGGAGCGCGTCGCCTCCGGCAGCGTCGACCTCCGTGAGGCGATCCTCCTCTACTCCCGCGACATCGCGTTCGCGTCGGCCGACGTCTACGCCCGCGCGGCCGAGGCCCGCGGACTCTGGGACGCGCGCCTGGAGGCCCTCGTGGTCGACTCCATCCTGAGCGGCGAGGCCGACGACGAACTCCCGAGCCGGATCGCAGCCTTGGGCTGGCACGGCCATGGCGAGGCCTGTGTCCTCGTCGGGACCACGCCTCGCGTCCTCGACGTCGACATGCTCCGACGTACCGCCCGGCATCTCGACGCTGACGTCCTCATCGGCGTGCAGGGCAACCGTCTCGTCCTCGTCCTCGGGCGGGCCGAGCTCCCGAGCACCGACGCCGGTGACGCCGAGCCGATCGACGAAGCGGAACAGGCCGCTGCCGACGCACGCGCGAGCGCCCAGCTCAGCTTCCTCGACATCGCCGCCAGACTCGAGCACGGGTTCGGACCGGGTCACCTCGTCCTCGGCCACGCCGTGCCGTCGCTCATCGAAGCGTCGCGCAGCGCGAAGGCAGCCCTCGCCGGGTTCGCCGTCGCGAAGTCCTGGCGTCACGCGCCGCGTCCGGTCTCGGCCGACGACCTCCTGCCGGAACGTGCGCTGGCAGGTGACAACCTCGCGAAGACCACGCTTATCGAGCGGGTCTACCGCCCGCTGAAGGACTACTCGGGCGAGCTGGTGACGACGCTCTGGTGCTACCTCGACAACGGTCGCTCCCTCGAGGCCACGGCGCGCGAGCTGTTCGTGCACCCGAACACCGTCCGGTACCGCCTGAAGCGCGTTTCCGAGGTGATCGGGTGGGACGCCACCGGAGCGCGGGAGTCCCTCATCCTCCAGGCAGCGCTCATCCTCGGCGCCATCGCCGAACCGGAACCGTCCCGCCGTCGCCTCTCCTCCTGACGCGGCACACCTCGGCGGCAGGTCCGTTGTGGAACAGTCACAACACTTTCCCGAAAGGTTCGTGGCGTTGCTCCACTACTGAGGCCCGTTCCGTTGGCAGACTGGACCGGTGATCGTCATCGCCTGCCCTGGACAGGGCTCCCAGACCCCCGGCTTCCTCGACCCCTGGTTGCAGGACGCCTCCGCGAGGGAAGCGCTCGGCCGCTTCTCCGACGAAGCCGGACTCGACCTCGTCAAGCACGGCACCGTCTCCGACGCCGACACGATCCGCGACACCGCCGTCGCGCAACCGCTCATCGTCGCCGCCGGCATCGTCGCCCTCGACGCACTCCGCAAGGCGCTCCCCGCAGATGCGGCTCCGTTCGGCGGCATCGCCGGTCACTCCGTCGGTGAGATCACCGCGGCCTACGGTGCGGGCATCCTCTCCGACAGCGACGCCATGAGCTTCGTGAGCGAGCGCGCCGTCGCCATGGCCGAAGCGGCTGCGATCACGCCGACGGGCATGAGCGCGGTGCTGGGTGGCGACCAGGACGCCGTCGTCGAGTACGTCCGATCCTTCGGCCTCGAGCCGGCCAACTACAACGGTGGTGGCCAGATCGTCGTGGCCGGTGCCCATGACGCGCTCGCCCGCCTCGCCGACGAACCGCTCAAGGGCACCCGGGTGATCCCGCTGCAGGTGGCCGGGGCGTTCCACACGAGCTTCATGCAGTCGGCCCGCGACTGGCTGGCCGGCGCGAGCCGCACGGTCGAACCGCAGGACCCGTCGCTGCGGATCTGGACGAACCACGACGGTTCCGAGGTCACCTCGGGTGCCAAGTTCTTCGACCTCCTCATCGGCCAGGTCGCCTCCCCGGTACGCTGGGACCTGTGCATGGACGCGTTCAGCGCCGCAGGGATCACCGGACTCGTCGAGCTCGCTCCCGCCGGGGCGCTCACCGGACTCGCACGTCGCGGCCTCAAGGGCGTGCCGACCGTCGCCATCAAGACTCCCGACGACCTGCCGGCAGCCCTCGACCTCATCGCCCAGCAGTAGCGCAGACGGAGAACCAGCAATGACCACCCCCACCCTCAAGCAGTCGCGCGGTCCCGAGTTCACGCGGATCCTCGGCCTCGGTGCCGCCCGCGGCGACCTCAGCGTCCCGAACGACGACCTCGTCGGTCCGATCAACTCGTCCGACGAGTGGATCCAGCAGCGCACCGGCATCGTCACCCGCACCCGGGCGTCGGCCGACGTCAGTGCCGTCGACCTCGCCGCCGAAGCCGGCGCCGAAGCGATCCAGGCGGCGGGTATCGCCCCCGAGCAGGTCGACCTCGTCCTCATCGCGACGATCAGCAACGTGCAGCAGTCTCCGTCGATGGCCGCGGTCGTCGCCGACCGGGTCGGTGCGAACCCGGCCGCGGCGTACGACCTCAACGCCGCCTGCGCGGGTTACGCCTACGCCATCGCGCAGGCAGACGCCCTGATCCGCTCGGGGGCGGCGCACTACGCGCTCGTCATCGGCGCCGAGAAGCTCTCCGACATCGTCGACCCGACCGACCGCTCCATCTCGTTCCTCCTCGGTGACGGCGCCGGTGCCGCTGTCGTCGGTCCGAGCGACTTCCCCGGCATCTCCCCCACGGTCTGGGGTTCCGACGGCTCGAAGGCCGACGCGGTCGGCATGAGCGGCACGCTCACCGAGTTCCGCGACGGCACCGCCGCCTGGCCGACGCTGCGCCAGGAGGGCCAGACGGTCTTCCGCTGGGCCGTCTGGGAGATGGCCAAGGTCGCCAAGCAGGCGCTCGAGGTCGCCGGCGTCGAGGCGTCCGACCTGTCGGCGTTCATCCCCCACCAGGCCAACATGCGCATCGTCGACGAGTTCGCCAAGCAGCTGAAGCTGCCGGAGAGCGTCGTCATCGCCCGCGACATCGAGACCACCGGCAACACCTCGGCGGCGTCCATCCCCCTCGCCACCCATCGGCTCCTCCAGGGCCACCCCGAGCTCAGCGGCGGTCTCGCCCTGCAGATCGGGTTCGGAGCCGGGCTCGTCTTCGGCGCCCAGGTCGTCGTCCTGCCGTAGCAGGACGCCCGACGCGACTACACTCGACTACGGTCAAACCTCACCCAAGGAGTAGAACAATGGCATTGTCCACCGAAGAAGTCCTCGCCGGCCTGGCCGAGCTCATCAACGACGAGACCGGCATCGCGACCGACACCGTCGAGCTGGACAAGTCCTTCACCGACGACCTCGACATCGACTCGATCTCCATGATGACCATCGTCGTCAACGCGGAGGAGAAGTTCGACGTGAAGATCCCGGACGAAGAAGTCAAGAACCTGAAGACCGTCGGCGACGCCGTCGACTTCATCGTCAAGGCTCAGGGCTAGTCCCAGCGCAGTGCTGAAGGGTCGGCCGGCATCTGGCCGACCGGCCCTTCAGCGTTCGAGACGGCTGCTCCGTCCGAACACGGACTCGACCGCCGCAGGGTTCGGGATCCCCTCGTCATCTCCACAGAAGGTTTGACTCAATGACCACCAAACGCATCGTCATCACCGGCATCGGTGCCACCACCCCGCTCGGTGGCAACGCCACCGACTCCTGGGACAACCTCCTCGCAGGCAAGAGCGGCGCGAGCCGCCTCGAGCAGCCGTGGGCCGAGGAGCTCGAACTGCCGGTGCGCTTCGCCGCGCAGGCCGCTGTCCCGACCGCGGACGTCCTCGACCGCCGAGAGGTCAAGCGACTCGACCCGTCGAGCCAGTTCGCGCTCATCGCCGCTCGCGAGGCCTGGCAGGACGCCGGAGCTCCCGAGGTCGACCCCGAACGACTGCTCGTCGACTGGGCCACCGGCATCGGTGGCGTCTGGACGCTCCTCGACGCCTGGGACACCCTGCGCGAGAAGGGCCCGCGTCGTGTCCTCCCGATGACGGTCCCGATGCTCATGCCGAACGGCCCTGCTGCGGCGATCGGCATGGACCTCGGCGCCCGCGGCGGAGAGCGCACCGTCGTCTCGGCCTGCGCCTCCAGCACCGAGTCCCTCGCCAACGCCTACGACCATCTCCAGGCAGGCCTGGCGGACATCGTCGTCGCCGGTGGGTCCGAGGCCGCGATCCACCCGCTCCCCCTCGCCTCCTTCGCCGCCATGCAGGCGTTGTCGAAGCGGAACGACGACCCCGCCATCGCCTCGCGTCCCTACGACGTCGACCGCGACGGTTTCGTCCTCGGCGAAGGGGCAGCAGCCCTCATCGTCGAGACCGAGGAGCACGCCAAGGCCCGCGGTGCCCGCATCTACGCCGAGCTCCTCGGCGGTGCGGTCACGAGCGACGCGTACCACATCACCGCCCCCGACCCTGAGGGTTCCGCTGCTGCCCGCGCCATGCGCGCAGCGGTGGAGAACGGTGGAGCGTCGCTCGACGAGGTGGTGCACGTCAACGCGCACGCCACGAGCACGCCGGTCGGCGACATCGCGGAGTACAACGCGCTCCGTCGCGTCTTCGGAGCCCAGCTCGACCAGATCGCCGTGACGGCCACCAAGGCGTCCACCGGACACCTGCTCGGCGGCGCCGGCGCGATCGAGGCCGCGTACACGGCTCTCGCCCTGCACCACCGGGTCATCCCGCCGACCATCAACCTCGACAACCAGGACCCGGAGATCCCGCTCGACGTCGTGACGTCTCCGCGCGAACTCGGCTCCGGCGACCTGCTGGCGATCAGCAACTCCTTCGGCTTCGGCGGGCACAACGCCGTCGTCGCCTTCCGGAGCTACTGAGCCGACGACGACGAAGGGCCGTGGTGCACTGCACCACGGCCCTCCGTCGTTCCGTGAGCAGGGTGCCTCGTTTCGTCACCTCGTGTCTGCCGGGACGGATCACCGACCTCGCACGGTCCACGCCACGTGGACACCCTGTCGTCAGTGTTGAATTGTCTGCGCGACGTCGCCGCGCAGGTGGGCCGGTTCAGCCCACGTTGTGGAGCCAGATGACGGAGGACCCGTCACCGGCGTGGCGGAAGGGCTCGAGTTCGTCGTCCCACGGCTGGCCGAGGGCGACGCGGAGCTCCCGCTGCAATTCCGAGGCGTTCCCCGACGCGACCTCCATCGCGTAGCGGATGCGGTCCTCCGGCACGACGACGTTGCCGATGCTGTCGGTCTGCGCGTAGAAGATACCCAGATCAGGGGTGTGCATCCAGCGTGCACCGTCGACGCCCTGAGCTGGATCCTCACTCACCTCGTAGCGGAGGTGCTCCCAGCCACGCAGAGCGGAGGCGAGAGCGGCACCGGTTCCGTGCGGGCCCTCCCAGAAGACCTCGGCGCGCTGGGCTCCGCGGAGGATCGGCTGATCTTCCCAATCGAAGCTGATGGCGCGACCAAGTGCGCGACCTGCCGCCCATTCGAGGTGCGGGCAGAGCGCGCGAGGCGAGGAGTGCACGAACAGCACACCCTTCGTCATCGGTGTCGACATGATTCCTCCACTGCGTCCGGGTGCGTCTTCCCCAACGACCCATGCAGTGTGATCCATGTCGGTGTCCGGCGAACCGGACCTCCGTGTATGCAGTTGTTCGACTCTCGCCGATACGAGCATTATGCCCCAAGACCTGGAGAAATGACAAGCGTGTCGTTCCCAGTACGCTGGTTCCGGAGCGGAGTCGGCGCGCGCCGAACCGGGATGGAGCGGTGATGCACGAGGCCCTCGCGATCGACATCGGCGGGACGAAGGTGGAAGCCGCAGTGGTCGACACCGACGGACGGATCGTGTCCGGCACCCGGTTCCGTGGAGCGACGGGTCCTCTCGCGAGCCGCGCGGAACTCGAGGCGACGATCATCGCGACCGCTGAGCGGAGCGTCGCCGCGCACGAAGGATCCGTCGTCGGCGTCGGCATCGGTTCAGCGGGCCCGATCGGGACGACCGACGGCACCATCTCCCCGATCAACCTGCCGCGGCTGGCGGCCTTCCGGGTGGCCGAGGCCGTTCGGCGGTTCACGACCGGTCCGGTGGAACTCCGCTTGGACGGCACCTGCATCGCTCTGGCCGAGCACTGGCAGGGTGCACTCCGAGGCACGGAGAACGGCATGGGCATCGTGGTCTCGACGGGCATCGGAGGCGGGATCATCCTCGGATCCCGGCTCATCGCCGGCGCCTCCGGCAACGCTGGGCACCTCGGCCAGATGCAGCTCCGTCGGCGGGAGCCGGATGCGGCCGGCGCGCCGTGGACGCTCGAAGGCATCGCTTCCGGAACGGCGACCGTCGCTTGGGCTCGCGCCCAGGGGTGGAGCGGATCGACGGGCGAGGAGCTCGGCGCGGACGCGGCTGCGGGAACGGACGTCGCGGTCCGCGCGATCCGCCGCTCAGCCGAGGCGGTGGGCGAAGCGCTCTGCAGCATCACGACGCTGCTCGATCTGGAACGCGTCGCCGTCGGCGGCGGGTTCTCCCGGGTCTCCCCCGACTACCTCGACCTCGTCCAGGAGTCGGCGACCGCCTCGGCGCTGCACGACTACGCCCGGAAGCTGCGTGTCGTCCGGTCCGGGCTCGATGCCGACGGTCCCCTGATCGGCGCCGCGGCCCTCGTGCTCAGACCCTGACCCGATCGAGCCCGGACCTCGAGCTCGCGCAGCGCGGTCCCTGAGCCTCTCGACGGGCACCCAGCGACAAGCCGAGACACCGAAGAGGGCTCAGGGACCGATTCACGGTAGGGCGGGTGGGACTTGAACCCACGCATCGTTCGGTTATGAGCCGAATGCCTTCACCAGCTTGGCTACCGCCCCGTGCGGAACCCAGTGTACCGAGAGAGCGGGGCGGCGGGCTTCAGTCCTGCGAGTCTTCGCGCTCGGCGCCGGCGGTGTGACGCTCGGTGGTCGGATCGACGATCTGCTCACCGCGGTACAGGGCTTCGAAGGTGTCGAGGGTGCGTTCGATGTCGTGTGCGGAGACGAGCTCGAGCGAGGCGTCCTGCATCCGGCGGTACTCTTCGTCCGACGCGCGGAGCACCGTCGTGAGTCGCTCCGCCAGCTGGTCGACGTTGCCGGGCTCGAACAGGTAACCGTTGACCTGGTCATGCACGAGGTGCGGCAGCGCCATCGCGTCCGCCGCGACGACGGGCAGCCCGGACGCCATGGCCTCCATCGTCGCGATGCTCTGCAGCTCCGCGATGGACGGCATCGCGAAGACCGTGGCGTTGGTGTACGCACGCTTGACGTCGTCGTCGGACACCTTGCCGAGGAAGCGGACGCGATCGCCGAGACCGAGCTGCTGCGTCAGCTGCTCGAGGTTCTTGGCCTGGTCGCCGCCGCCGATGACGTCGACGAAGGCGTCGAGTTCCTTCGGGATCTTCGTGAGCGCCCGGAGGAGCACGTCGATCTGCTTCTCGCTCGTGATGCGGCCGACGAAGAGGATGGTGTTGCGCTTCCGCGGTTCGAACGACGGCGTGTACTGGCCCGCCTCGATGCCGCAGGAGATCGCGTGCACCCCGGTGAGCCCGCTGAACTGTTCGAGGAAGTCGGCCGCCTTGCGGGTCGGCGTCGTCACCGCGAAGGCCCGGTCGAACACGCGACGAGCCGCAGCCCACTGCGTGCGGATGAGCCACTCCTGGGTGCGCTCGGGGATGACGGTGAAGTCGAGGATGTTGTCGGGCATGATGTGGTTCGTCGCCACCATGCGGATCCCGCGCTGTTCCGCCTCGATCGACAGGCCGCGACCCACGACGACGTGCGACTGCAGGTGCACCACGTCCGGCTTCACCCGGTCGAGGATCTTCCGGGCGTTCCGTCGCGAGGTCCACGGCATCGCGAAGCGCAGCCAGTCGTGCGGGTACCAGCGGAGGCTGAAGAGCCGGTGCGCGGTCATCGTCTGACCCTCGTGGGTCTCCTTCCACGTGCCGAACCGGCGCGATCCGGCAGGGGCGACGATGTGGACGTCGTGCCCACGGCGGACGAGGCCGGCGGCGAGCCGCTCGGCGAACCGTGCCGCGCCGTTGACGTCGGGCGAGAAGGTGTCGGCACCGATGACGACCTTCAACGGCCGACGGGTGTCGGAGGGCGTCGTCGCGTCGGACGGCGTCACGAGGTGCTGGTCGTCTGGAGAAGTCAAGGTGTCGGTGATTCCTCTGTGCTTGGCCAGTGATGTGCGGGGCGCGGGCGGTGCTCACGACCCGGTTGCGGCGCGGAACGCCATGGCCCAGCATACCTGCCGCCCGTTCCGCCTCCAGGGCTCAGGCTGGCGCGTCGCCGGTCGCGAGCGCCTTCGCCGCGGCTGCCGCGGCCGGCGTCTGGCTGACCTGCGGGTGGTGGCGGGCCAGCTGGAACACGCCCCAGACGGCGATCGCGCCGGCCACGACGAAGCCGAACCCGGCCCAGAACGGGGCGTTGCTCGCCTCCCCCAACACGATGATGCCGATGCCGACGGCGATCATCGGATCGATCACGGTGAGCCCGGCGATGACGAGGTCGGGCGGGCCCGAGGAGTACGCGGTCTGCACGAAGTACCCGCCGAGCGCACTGGCGGCGACGAGGCCCAGCCCGCACAGCACCGTGAGCCAGTCGAACTCGCCCTGCTGCAGGCGACCGATGATGACCTTCGCGAGGGTCGCGACGAACCCGTAGAGGACGCCCGTCCCGACGATGTAGAAGATGGCGGTGAAGCGCGCGCGGAACAGCACGAAACCGAGACCGAAGGCGACCAACACCACGCCCAGCATGACGAGGATCGTGATGAGTTCGGACTCCGTGATCCGATGCTCGCCGGTGAAGATCGCCGCGATGGTGACGAACAGTCCGACGCCGCCGACGCAGGCGACGATGGCGACCACGGAGCGGCGGTTCAACCGCACCCCGCTGATGCGGCTGTTGACGACCGCCGTGATCACGAGGGCGACCGCCCCGAGCGGCTGGACGAGGGTGATCGGTGCGAGCGACAGGCTCCCGAGCTGCAGCACGATCGCGAGCCCTAGCATGACGGTTCCGGTCACCCATGACGGCCGACCGAGGAGTGCGAGGAGCTGGGCCAGGTTGAGACCGGAGGTGGCGTCGGTGCCGCTCGACGACTCGACCTTGGCGACACCCCGGTGCTGGAGCTGCGCGCCGAGGGAGAGGAAGACGGCTCCCAGGAGCGCGAAGGGGATGCCGAGCAACTGGGAGGGGTTGCGGGTGAAGTCGTCCGCGAGGTCGGCGATGTCGATGGCGGCAGGGAACACGCGTCGAGGCTACCCCGTCGTTCCGCCGATCCCGGCGCGGCAGGCCGAGCTTGGCGGATAGGCTCGAGCAATGGCAATTCTCGAGATCTGCGTGACCGGCGACCCGGTTCTGCACACCGCCGCCCGGCCGGTCACCGCCGTGGACGACGAGCTGCGACAGCTCGTCTCCGACATGTACGAGACGATGGACCTGGCACCCGGGGTGGGGCTCGCGGCTCCGCAGGTCGGCGTGCCGCTCCGGCTCTTCGTCTACAGCTACGAGGACGACGACGGCCTCCCCTGGCGCGGGGTCGCGATCAACCCGGTGCTGTGGATCAGTCCCCCGCCGATCGGTGAACTCGACGAGGAGGAGGAATCGGAGGGGTGCCTCTCGGTTCCGGGTGAGCGCCACCCACTCAGGCGGTCGGAGGCGGCGATGCTCATCGGCACCGACCTGGAAGGCGAGCCGGTCGAGTTGCGCGTCGTCGGCTGGCGCGCACGCATCCTGCAGCACGAGTTCGACCACCTCAACGGGATCCTCTACGTCGACCGGCTGGAGCTCCCGCACTCGCGGCGCGCGGCGAAGGCTATCCGGAAGTCCGGTTGGGGCGTGCCCGGCATCACCTGGCTCCCGGGACGCGACGACCTCGAGGGCTGAGCGGGGCTCCTTCGCCAGCACCGGCTCTCCCCGGTGGCCGACGCTGCCCACGAGCCCGCCCAGGCATGCAACGAGGCCCGAAGAGTGGAGTCTTCGGGCCTCGTGGTCAAGTGTACGGCGTCTGAGCGGATTCGTGAAACCGCCCACAACGACACATCCCCCGGTCCTGACGGACCGGGGGATGCAGTGCAGCTCCTCGAGTTGGACTCGAACCAACAACCTATCGATTAACAGTCGATTGCTCTGCCAATTGAGCTATCGAGGAATACGAGCTCCGACTGGCCGGGGATTCCGGCCTCTGCGTTGCAGCGCGTATCTACTGTAGCAAAGGATTCGTAGACTCCAAATCGACACGCGATCAATCGATGCCGACGGCCTCGGGAGTCTCGTACTGGGTCTCGGTGCCACCCGATTGGGCGAGTGCTGCGAGGAAATCATGCGGCGGATCCGCGAGCATCGCGTCGATCGGTCCGTAGCCCACCACCCGCGACTGGTGCAGCGCGAGCACATCGTCCGTGAGCTCCCGCAGCATGGCGAGGTCATGCGTCACGACGATGACGGTGCCGCCGTCCTGCCGGAAGCCGTTGAGCAACTCGGTCACCGTGTGCCGCACCGTGATGTCGATGCCGGCGGTGGGTTCGTCGGCGATGAAGAGTCGTGGGCCGAGCACGAGCGCCCGCGCGATCGCGATCCGCTGGCGCTGCCCGCCGCTCAGCTCGTACGGGTACTTGTCGAGGCTCGAGAGCGGCATCTGCACGGCGTCCAGGAGCGTCGCCACCCGAACGCCGAGTGCCTGCTCGCTGAACTTCTTGTCGCGCGCGAGGACGGGCTCGGAGATGAGTTCCGTGACGGTGAGCTCGGGCTTCAGATGAGCGCCCGCCTCCTGCTCGAGCAACGAGACCTCGAAGGTGAGCTTCGTGAGCTCACGGCGCCCGACCTTCCGCATCGACCGACCGAGGGTCGTCGCATCACCACCGGAGACGAACGGGCGCGAGTCTCCACCGGTGAGGTGCCGACCGGAGAGGACCCGGAGAAGGGTGCTCTTCCCTGAACCCGAACTGCCGATCACCCCGAGGGACCCGCCGACGGGCAGTTCGAAGCTGATGCCGTCCAGTGCCCGATTGCTCGGGCTGACGCCGTGGGCTGCGTAGTCGACGCTCAGATCACTCGTCCGGACAGCCGGTCCGTCCTGCTCTGGGTGCTTCATGAGACCTCTCCTGCCGGTGCACGGGGCGCCACCGGATCGCCATCGAGTGTATCCGGCCATCCCATCGCGTCCACGTGCCACGCTCGACGGCGGAACCCCGGGTCAGGCTTCGGCGCGCAACGCCCGACGTTCCGCCTCGACGGCCGCGAGCCGCCGGGTGATCTCCCGGTGGGCCTCGTCGCGCGGGTCGGTGCGTCGGAGCGAACCGAGCAGCGCGGCCTTCTGTCCGAGCAGATCGCGGTCGATCAGTGCCCGAGCGATGTCGCGGACGTAACTCGGGAGTTTCTCCTCGTTCGTCTCCGGGAGCGGGGACACGCCGAGCTCGCGCACCAAGCCGTCGAAGCCGGGAGGGACCTGCGCGATGACCGTCTCGAGCCAGGCGTTCGAGCCGAGCTGGTCGAGACTCACGCTCATCGCATCGCGGACCACGACCAGGGAACTGTTGGCGACGGAGCTCTGCACGGCGCGTTCCAGCATGGGCCGTTCGAGGTGCTGGGGCAGCTGCAGGATGGCCCGGAGCGCGTCCTGTTCGAGGCGCGTCGACGGGTCTTTCGGGAGATCGGCGAGCGATGCCTGACGCTCACGCGGCGGCGCTGCAGCGGGATCGCCCGGACCCTGCTGCCTGGCGTCACGCGCCGACGACGAGGCGTTGCCGACCGCCCCTCGCACCGCTCGCGCCACCTCGTCGAGCTCCATGCCGAGCTGCTTCGCGAGCACGCGCGTGTACCCGGGCCGGAGCGAGGGGTCGCGGATGTCGGCGACGACCGGGGCGGCCGCACGGAGGGCACCGACGCGACCTTCGACCGTCTCGAGGTCGAACCCGGCGAGCGTCCGCCGGATGATGAACTCGAACATGGGCTCGCGTCCGTCGACGAGCTTACGGATGGCGCCGTCGCCACGATTGAGCCGGAGGTCGCACGGGTCCAGACCGTCCGCGGACACCGCGACGTACGTCTGCGCCGCGAACCGTTTCTCCTCACCGAACGCACGGATGGCCGCCTTCTGGCCCGCCTCGTCCGGATCGAAGGTGAAGATGACCTCGCCGGTCGCCGAGTCGTCTCCCATCACGCGTCGGATCATCTTGATGTGATCGACACCGAAGGAGGTCCCGCAGGTCGCCACCGCGGTCATCTCCCCTGCCAAGTGGCACGCCATCACATCGGTGTAGCCCTCGACGACGACCACGCGCTTGCCCCGGGAGATGTCGCGCTTGGCGAGGTCGAGCCCGTACAGGACCTGGGCCTTGTGGTAGATCGCGGTCTCGGGGGTGTTGAGGTACTTCGGGCCCTTGTCGTCCTCGCGCAGGCGCCGCGCGCCGAAGCCGAGCACCTGGCCGGTGGTGTCGCGGATGGGCCAGATCAACCGGCCACGGAACCGGTCGTAGGAGCCACGGTCGCCGCTCGACACGAGCCCGGCCGCGAGCATCTCCTCGTCGGTGAACCCGCGCGCGCGCATCGCCTTCATCAGGTGGTCCCAGCCGGCGGGAGCGAATCCGATGCCGAAGTGGTCGGCCGCCGCCGCGTCGAATCCGCGTTCGCCGAGGAACCGGCGCCCGAGGTCCGCATCGCCGTCGTGGAGCTGTTGCTGGAAGAACTCGGCCGCCGCCTGGTTGGCCGCGAACAGCCTGGCACGGTTGCCGTGGTCGACCTTGCCGCCGCCCTCCTCGTAGCTGAGTGGGTAGCCGATCCGTTGCGCGAGCCGCTCCACCGACTCCGCGAACGTCACGTGGTCCATCTTCTGCAGGAAGCTGTAGACGTCGCCGCTCTCACCGCAGCCGAAGCAGTGGTACAGGCCGACCGTCGGACGCACATGGAAGCTCGGGCTGCGCTCGTCGTGGAAGGGGCAGAGCCCTTTGAGCGACCCGACACCGGCGGACTTCAGGGAGACGTAGTCACCGACGACGTCGCCGATGTTCGTGCGGGCTTTGACCTCTTCAACATCGCTCTGTCGAATCCGTCCGGCCATGCTTCGATCCTAGTCTCGTGGGTCTCTCGTCCCTCCCTGACGGCGGTCTCCCGACGGAGGCGGTCACCCGGCAGGGTGGGGAGCGGGGTCAGGCGCCGGTGTGGCGCTCGTGCCAGGAGAGCGCGCTCTGGTCGGTCAGGCTCGCGATCTGGTCGACCACGACGCGTCGGCGCTCCTCGTCCGATCCGGCGGCACGCCAGTCGGCGGCGAACCCCACGTCCAGCGCGGACTCCCCCAGCGCATACACCGCGTCGGACAGCTCGACGAGGATCTCCCGCTGCCGCACGTAGAGCGGCTGACGAGAGTCGCTGTACATCACGAACGCCGCGACGATCCCCTTGAGCAGGGCGATCTCCGCCTGGATGCCGTGCGGCACCACCACGTCCGCGCCGAACCGCACGAGGCTGGCCTGCGGGAAGGCCTCCCGGGTCGCCGCCGTCGCCGCACCGGCGAACCGGCCGATCATCTGGCTGGTGAAGTTCTTCAGACGCCCCAGATCCCGCCGGGAGCCGTCCCACGCCGTGATCCAGGTGTGCGACGACTGCAGCCGGTCGAAGGCCGCTGCGAGGTCGTCGTGGGTGAAGTCGTCTCCCGCCCACGAGAGCGCGGTGGCGATGAGGCCGTCATGGCCTGCTCGCGCGTTCAGAAACGCCGGGTCGATGTACTCCCCCACGACGGCGTCCTCGAAGTCGTGCACGGAGTAGGCGATGTCGTCGGCGAGGTCCATGACCTGGGCCTCGACGCATCGGACCCGCTCGGGGGCTCCGGCACGCAACCATCGGAAGGCCGCCGAGTCCTCGTCGAAGAACCCGAATTTGGCGCGGCCACCCGGGTCCGGGATCGACTGCGCGGCCGGCCACGGGTACTTGCAGCTGGCGTCGAGGCTCGCCCGGGTCAGGTTCAGCCCGTACGGCTCCCCGTCGGGCCCGAAGACCTTCGACTCGAGGCGGGTGAGGATGCGCAGGGTCTGCGCGTTGCCCTCGAAGCCGCCGATGCCCGCCGACCAGTCGTTGAGCGCCCGCTCGCCGTTGTGGCCGAAGGGCGGATGGCCGAGGTCGTGCGCGAGGCACGCCGTGTCGACGACGTCCGGAGCGAGGTCGAGACTGGCGGCGAGCTCACGGCCGACCTGCGCCACCTCGAGGGAGTGCGTCAGACGGTTCCGAGCGAAGTCGACCCCGCTCGTCGGGCTGAGGACCTGGGTCTTCGCGGCGAGACGGCGGAGTGCGCTCGAGTGCAGCAGACGCGCCCGGTCGCGGGCGAAGTCGGAGCGTCGGGTGGAGTGGTGCTCAGGGAGCCAGCGCTCTTCGTCGTGCAGGGTGTAGCCGTCCTGGTCCATGGACGTTCTCCCCTGCTCGGTGGTGCTATCCGCCACTGTGGTCCAGTTCCGCGCCCGCGATCTCAGTCTGCTCGTCGGCACCGAGCGACTGTGAGTCGAGCCAGCCGTAAGGCAACGCCGGTCGTTTCGGCGTGCCGGCTCGTCCGCGCTGACCCTCGGCTGCGGCGCCCGGATATGGAGCCGTCCATTCGAGGGTCGCCAGGAGCTCGTCGAGCTGCTCGAGTGACTCCACCGTGGCGAGGCTGGCCCGCAGGTCGCCACCGACGGGGTAGCCCTTGAAGTACCACGCGACGTGCTTCCGGATGTCGCGGCACCCGCGTTCCTCGCTCTCGAAGAACTCGGCCAGCAGTTCGGCATGACGCCGGAACGCGGCAGCGACGTCGCCGAGGGACGGCTCCGCCTTCGTACCCTCGCCGGCGAACGCCGAGCTGAGGTCGCCGAAGAGCCAGGGGCGCCCGAGGCAGCCACGGCCCACGACGACGCCGTCGCAGCCGGTCTCGTCGACCATCCTGAGGGCGTCCTCGCCCGACCAGATGTCTCCGTTGCCGAGGACCGGCACCGAGGTGACCGTCTCCTTGAGCTTGGTGATCGCCGCCCAGTCGGCGTGTCCCGAGTAGAACTCGGCCGCCGTCCTGGCGTGCAGGGCGATCGAGGCGACACCGGCGCCCTCGGCGATCCGCCCGGCCTCGAGGTAGGTGAGGTGGTCGGAATCGATGCCCTTGCGCATCTTGATCGTCAGCGGGACGTCGCCGGCGGCGCGGACGGCGCCCTCGACGATGTCGCGGAACAGACCGGTCTTCCACGGCAACGCGGCGCCACCGCCCTTGCGGGTCACCTTCGGGACCGGGCAGCCGAAGTTGAGGTCGATGTGATCGGCCCGGTCCTCGGCGACGAGCATGGTGACGGCCTCGGCGACCGTCTTCGGGTCCACCCCGTACAACTGGATCGAGCGCAGCGTCTCGCTCTCGTGGTGTTGGATGAGCCGCATCGTCTCGGGCGTGCGTTCGACGAGCGCACGGGAGGTGATCATCTCGCTCACGTACAAACCGGCGCCGTACTCACGGCAGAGGCGACGGAACGCGGTGTTGGTGATCCCGGCCATGGGCGCGAGCACGACCGGCGAGTCGAGCACGATGGGCCCGATCGCGAGGCTCGGGCGCTGCGGGAGCGTGGTAGGAAGAGACATCACCCTCGATTCTCCCAGATGATCGGCGCTTCGGCGCCCAGTGAGGACCACATGTCAGACGCCGCCACGCCAGCCGTTCCAGAACCCGTCGGCCGCGAACGCGTCGCGGCTGCGGCGGCCTCCCTCGGCATCGACGTCGAGCTGGTCCAGCGCCCGGCCGCGCGCAGTCTGCACGAGGCGGCGGAACTCCTCGAGATCGAGCCCGCCGAGATCGTCAAGACGATCGTCGTGAAGCGTCGCAGCGGCGACTACCTCTTCGCGCTCGTCCCCGGCGGGCGCAAGATCTCGTGGCCGCCCTTCCGCACCTTACTGGGCGTCAACAAGCTCGCGATGCCCGACGCGGAGACGGCGTTCCGCGCGACCGGTTACGAGCGCGGCACGATCACCGTCCTCGGCGCGACGAGAGCATTGCCCGTGTACGCCGACGAACGGATCCTCCGCCGCGGTGGTCGCATCTCGATCGGTGCCGGCGAGCACGGCTGGAGCGCGTTCGTCGACGCAGCGGCCTACCTCGCCGCGATCGGGGCCGTCACGGCCGACCTCACGGAGCCGGAGGACCCTCAGTCCTGAGCCGCGGCACCCGTCGGGACGAGACAGCTGTCGCCCTCGCAGACGACGGCGTCCGCGCCGAGGATCCGCAGAGGCGGTCTGCTCGCCGCGCTCCGGGGGCGTTCGGCCGGCTCGGTCGGCGACGTCGTCTCCGTCGTCATGCCTGCACCGGCTCGGCGTTCGCGCGTTCCGTCCAGACCTGCTCGAGCACCTGCGCGAACGCTGCGGGCTCCTGCGCACCCGAGACCCCGTACGCACCGTCGATGACGAAGAACGGGACACCCTGGATGCCGTAGCCCTGAGCGGTCGCCTGGTCCTCACGGACCGCCTGCGTGAACCGACCGGACTCGAGCGCCGACACGACGGCCTCACGATCGAGTCCCACCTCCGCGGCGAGGTCTGCGAGGTCCTCGACCCGTCCGACGTGGCGGCCCTCGGTGAAGTAGGCCTTGAGGAGACGCTCGGTCATCTCCAGCTGCTTGCCCTCGGCCTTCGCGAAGTGGAGCAGCTCATGTGCCTTCACCGTGTTGGTGTGCTGGAGGATGCCGAAGTCGTACGCGAGGCCGGTCTCGGCGGCGATGCCCGTCACGCGGTCGAGCATCTGCTGGACCTGATCGGCTGGCATGCCCTTGTGCTTCACGAGGAAGTCGATCTCCGTCCCGTCGAAGTCGACCGGGGTGTCGGGCGCGAGCTCGAAGGAGTGGTACTCGACCTCCACTTCGCGTCCGTCGCCGAGCTGCGCGAACTCCGCCGAACCGCGCTCGAACTTGCGCTTGCCGATGTAGCACCACGGGCACGCGATGTCGGACCAGATGTCGATCTTGATGGGTTCGCTCATGTCAGGGCCAACCACGGAGGAGCGCCGGTCATTCCCCCGTCGACTCGGCGGCGTCGGGGACGTCTCGTGCTCCCCCGAAGCGCCGATCGCGTCCGGCGTACCGCTCCACGGCGTCCCACAGCTGACGCCGACCGAAGTCGGGCCACAGGGTGTCGAGGAAGACCATCTCCGCGTAGGCGGACTGCCACAGCTGGAAGTTGCTCGTGCGCTGCTCTCCCGAACTCCGCACGAAGAGGTCGACGTCGGGGAGGTCGGGCAGGTACAGCCGGCTCTGGATGAGCCGTTCCGACACCGCGGACGGCTTGATCCGCCCAGCGGCCACGTCGTCGGCGATGGTGCGCACCGCGTCGACGATCTCGTTGCGCCCGCCGTAGTTGACGCACATGGTGAGGGTCAGGCGGTCGTTGTCGCGGGTGAGCTGCTCAGCCGTCTGCAGTTCCTTGATGACCGACGCCCAGAGGCGTGGCCGCCGGCCGGACCAGCGGACGCGGACGCCCCACTCGTTGAGCTGGTCGCGCCGGCGGTGCAGCACTTCTCGGTTGAACCCCATGAGGAAGCGGACCTCGTCGGGCGAACGCTTCCAGTTCTCGGTCGAGAACGCATAGACCGACAGATGCTTGATGCCGAGCTGCAGTGCACCGGCTACGACGTCCAGCAGCGCGGCTTCGCCCGCCTTGTGCCCCTCGACCCTGGTGAGCCCTCGTCGATTGGCCCACCGGCCGTTGCCGTCCATGACGATGGCGACGTGCGCGGGGACCTCGCCCCGCTTGAACTCCGGCGGGTACTCCCCCGTCCAGTCGATCGGTTTGAAGGGCACCGCGTCGCGGTGGGTGTACGGCTTCGGGGTCACCCGCGGCTCCGATCCTGTTCGAGGTGCGCGAGCGACCGCAGCCCACGCTCCAGATGCCATTGCGCGTAGGCCGCGGTGAACCCGCTCGCCCGCGAAGCCGTCTGTTCGGCGGCCGCCTCCGCGTACTCCCAGTCGCCGGACAGCAGGGCGCCGAGGAGCGAGAGGGTCTCGGCGTCCAGCCGGGGACTGCCCGACGGCGCGCAGTCGTCGCACACGACGCCGCCCAACTGCACCACCACGTGCGAGTAGTCGCCCTCCGTCCCGCAACGTGAGCAGGCGCCGAAGCTCGGTGCCCATCCCGCGAGCGAGAACGCGCGCAACAGGTACGAGTCGAGGGTGAGCCGCGGACCGTGCTCGTGCTTCGAGAGCGAGCGCAGCGCACCGACGAGGAGCAGGTACTGCTGGAGGGAGCCCTCCGACTCCGTCAGCCGGTCGGCCGCCTCGACCATCGCGCTCGCAGCGGTGTAGCTGCCGTAGTCGGCGCTGATCTCGGCCCCGTAGGAGCCGAGCGACTCGGCCTGGGTGATGGTGTCGAGGCTGCGGCCCTCGTAGAACTGGACGTCGGCGACCATGAACGGCTCCAGCCGCGAGCCGAACTTCGACCCGGTGCGGCGGACACCCTTGGCGACCGCCCGGATCTTGCCCCTGCTGCGTGAGAGCATGGTGACGATGCGATCGGCCTCGCCGAGCTTGTGGGTCCGCAACACCACCACTTCGTCTCGATATACCGGCACGCATCGATTATCCCGCCTCGCACCGACAACGTGCCCCGGGAACCGCCGTCCGGGACCGAAGGAGCGCCGCGAGAGATGCAACCGTGAACGAGGTCCTCTTCGTCGTCCCACTCTGGGTCGACCTCTCAGCGGTCGCGATCGGCGCCGTCCAGGGCGCGATGTTCGCCGCCAGGTTCCAGGATCGTCAGCTCGACTGGCTCGGCGTCGCGATCATCGGGGTCGTCGTCGGGCTCGGCGGCGGCCTCATCCGCGACATCCTGCTCGGGCAGGTTCCGGCATCGCTGCAGAACAACTGGTACCTCCCCGTCGCCTCGGGGGCGGCCCTGCTCGGCATGCTCCTCCTCCGGACGGTGACACGGCTCGGACCGGTGATCATCGGCCTCGACGCCCTGACGATCGGCATGTTCGGGGCGATCGGCTCCACCAAGGCACTGGCGGCAGGGCTCCCCGTCATTCCGGCCATCTTCGTCGGCACCGTCTCGGCCGTCGGCGGCTCCGTGCTCCGGGACGTCATGCTGGGCGTCCCCGTGGCACTCATGCACGTGGGCTCCCTGTACGCCGTCGCCGCCGCGGTCGGGACGGCCCTGCTCGTCCTCGCCGTCACCTTCGGCGCTCCGCTCGGGATCGCGGCGATCGTCGGTGTCTCATCGACCGCGGTGATCCGGCTCCTAGCGGTGCGCTTCGGGTGGACGCTGCCCGAGCAGCGCCAGATCGGCGGATGGCGGATCTGGCGCCGCTCGACGCGAGGCTGAGCGGGGCTCAGTCGACCGCGAGCGCGGCGACCGGGGCGATGCGGGTGGCCCGTCGTGAGGGAGCCACCGACGCCGCAGCGGTGAGCAGGGCGGCGAGCACCACGATCACGAGCACGATGCCCCATGGGATGACCGGCACGATCAGTCCCGGCGAGCCGTTGATCGCGCCGAACATCGACTGCGCCCCCGCCCACCCGTAGAAGGTGCCGAGCACGAGCCCGACGGCCACGGCGGCGATCGTCAGCTGCGCCGACTCGATCACGATCATCCGGCGGATCTGTCGGGCCGAGAACCCGAGCGCCCGCAGCAGCCCGAGTTCGCGGGTGCGTTGGAGCACGCTGAGGGACAGGTTGTTCACCATGCCGACGGCGGCGATGAGCGCACTCAGCCCGATGAGTGCGGAGAACACGCCGACGGTCGTCGCGACCACGGTCTGGGTCCCCTCATAGAGCTCCGGCTCCATCGACTGCGCGTTCATGACGAGCTCCTGGAAGTTCGCCGCCGCGACGGCGAACATCGTCACGAGCGTGACACCGATCACGAGACCGATCGTGGTGCGTGAGCTGCGCTCCGGGTAGCGGACCGCGTTCTCGGCGGCGAGCCTGGCCGTCGCGGAACCCCCGAACAGCCGGCCGACGAGACGCAACGCCGGCGGCATCACGAGGTGCGCACCGAGGATGAGGCCGGAGAAGGACACGATCCCGCCGACGATGCCGATGAGCACCCCGAGCGGCGACACGAGCCCCACGCCCACCCCGGCGAGGAGGAGCAGGACACCGACGACGAACAGGCCGATCGCGACCGCGTTCCGAGCGGGTCGCGCGACGGTCTCCTCCCGGCTCAGCTCCTGGGATCCGCCGATCGCCTGCATGGGGGTGACCGACAGGACCCGACGAGCACCGATCCACGATGCGAGCCAGGTCGTCAGGACGACGGCGGCGACCGGGAGGAGGACCGCCGGCTCGGCGATCGGGTACGGCAGCTCCGGCAACACACCGGTGGCCACGCCGACGCGGACGAGGGCGAAGGCGACGAGGAGGCCGACGACGAGGCCGGCCCCACCGCCGAGCAGACCGACGACGACGCCTTCCCGCGCGACGGCGCGGCGCTGGGACCTCGCGGTCGATCCGATGAGCCGGAGGAGCGCGATCGTCCTCGTCCGGCCGGCGACGATGGTCGCGAAGGTGTTGGCCGTGACGATCGCACCCACGTACACCGCGAGCGACACGAAGACGGCTGCGGCCAGCACGAGCATGATCACGACGGACCCGCTGGACCCCGTGACGTCGTCCGCGAGGATGAACGTCGACAGGATGCTGGTGACCATCAGCAGGAGGACCCCGAACGACGCGCTCAGCGTCGCGACGAGCAGGCTCGCCCGATGCTCACTCGCGCGCGGGCCGAGCGCCGAGCCGCTCACGCCGCACGCTCCATACCCAGCATCAGTGCGGAGATCTGCTCGGGTGTCGACCGCGGACGGTCCTCGACGACCTTGCCGTCGGCGAGGAACACGATCCGGTCCGCGTAGCTCGCGGCGATCGGGTCGTGGGTGACCATCGCGATGCTCTGCCCGTACTCCGTGCTCGCGGCTGCGAGGAGCGCCAACACGCTCCGGCCGGTGCGTGAGTCGAGGTTGCCGGTCGGCTCGTCGGCGAAGAGCAACTCGGGCCGCGTCGCCAGGGCACGCGCGATCGCGACCCGCTGCTGCTGGCCGCCCGAGAGCTCATGGGGTCGGTGCCCCAGCCGCGACGCGAGTCCGAGCGTGCTCACGAGCACGTCGATCCAGCTCTGCTCCTCGCTCGTCGGACGTCTGGCGTCGAGCTCGAACGGCAGCCGGATGTTGGCTGCGACGTCGAGGGTCGGAACGAGGTTGAACGCCTGGAAGACGAACCCCACCCGGCGCCGGCGCAGGATGGTGAGCTGCCCGTCGTCGAGGTCGGTGATGTCCTGGTCACCGAGCCGGACGCGGCCCTCGGTGGCCTGATCGAGGCCCGCCATGATGTGCATGAGCGTCGACTTCCCCGATCCACTCGGCCCCATGATGGCCGTGAACCGACCACGCTGGATCTCGAGGTCCACGCCGTCGAGCGCGACGACCTGATTGCCCGACGGGCCGTAGCTCTTGCGCAGTCCGCGGACGCTGGCGACGACGGCTGGTTGTGCTGAATTCTCCATACTTCGACGCTATGGAGGGAGCCCCTTCGTCCGCGTCGTGCGCCCGAGCGATCCCCCTACATCGGACGGATGATCCTCGAACCCCGGCGGTGGAGCGGGCGACCGGTCAGACGAGCCCGTGCTCGAAGGCGAAGACGACGAGCTGCACGCGGTCACGTACTTCGAGCTTGCCGAAGATCCGGCTGATGTGGGTCTTCACCGTCGCCTCGCTGAGGAATTCTGCCGCCGCGATCTCCGAGTTGCTCAGCCCGCGCGCCGCGAGGAGGAAGATCTCCCGCTCCCGAGCGGTGAGTTCGGCGTAGCGCCGGGGTGCGACCGGCGGCGCGGGCGCCTGGCGGAAGTGCTCGAACAGCTCCCGCGTCGCGGACGCCGCGATGACCGCGTTCCCTGCATGCACCGTGCGGATCGCCGCGAGGAGGAACTCCGGTTCGGCGTCCTTCAGCACGAAACCGCTCGCCCCGGCCCGGATCGCCGTCGCGGCCGCCTCGTCGAGGTCGAAGGTGGTCAGCACGATGATGCGGGGGCGCTCCGTCCCGCGCGCGTCCGCTTCCGCCAGGATCGCCTTGGTCGCCTCGATACCGTCCATGACCGGCATCCGGACGTCCATGAGGATCACCTGCGGACGGGTGCGGGCAGCGAGCTCCACCGCCTGTCGTCCGTCGGACGCTTCACCGACGACCCGCAAGTCCGGCTGGGAGCCGATGAGCATGCGGATGCCGCCGCGGAACAGGGCCTGGTCGTCCACCAGCGCGATGGTGATCGCCTCCGCCGCCGCGTTGCCGTGTGGATCGGTCATCTCGTCACTCCTGCCGTCGTGAACGGGATCGATGCGTACACGGTGAAGAGACCGTCCACCAGGGTCGTCCCGAACCTGCCGCCTGCCAGCGTAGCGCGCTCGTTCATCCCGGCGAGTCCGTGACCGGTTCCGGGCTTGGGCGGTTCCGACTTCGCGCGGTTGACGATCCACACCTGCAGCTCCGGGCCGGTCCAGTCGAGGTGGACGTCGATCGGAGCGCGGTGGTCGCCGTGGCGGAGGGCGTTCGTGAGCGCCTCCTGGATGATCCGGTACACCGCGAGCTGCGACCCGGTCGCCACGGGCCGCTCCGCTCCGTGGTTCTCGACCACGACGTCGACGCCAGCACCGCGCAGCTGCTCGTACAGGCGGTCGAGGTCGGCCATGACCGGCTGCGGACCCTCACTCTGCTGGAACCGCAACTGCCCGAGCAGCACCCGCACGTCGGCCAGGGCCTCCCGGGAGATGCTCGAGATCGTCCGCAGCGCCTGGTCCGCCGAATCGGGGTCGGCGGCCAGAGCGTATCTGGCTCCGTCGGCCTGTGCGATCACGACCGCCAGCGAGTGCGCGACGACGTCGTGCATGTCGCGGGCGATGCGGTTGCGCTCCTGTTCGACGGCGACGTCGCGTTCGGCCAGCAACTGGGCCTGGCGACTGTCCCTGGCTCGGCGCCAGGTCCGCATGAGGACACCGGCCGTCCACGCGAGCCCGAAGAACGCCGCGAACGCGAGGAACATGAAGAGCCCGATCGTCACCTTCGCGATCGGGGTCAGGTCGGTCGCCAGTCCGAAGGAGTTGATCTCGGCGTTCACGCCCGTCGTCCAGCTCGGGACGACGATCACGTAGACCACGATGAGCGCGGCCCCGAGGAAGGCGGAGGCGAAGGAGAGCCATCGTGCGACCTTGCCGCCGTACGTCGCGGCGGCGTACAACACCACGGGGATCGCGAAGTTCGCGGGGTCCGGTGCGAGGAGCAGCAGCATCTGCACGAGGGCCGTCACCCAGGCGATGGCGAGCGAGATCCCCGGGGCGAGCCGGCGCACGGCGAGGGCGGCGCACATGCCGAGGAGCACGATCACGTACTGCTGCGGCCTCGTCGCGTACAACAGGGACGTGAGGATGAACAGCACGGACGGCAGTGCGATGTCGACGGCCAGTTGGCCGGGCCGGAGCGTGCGGAGCATCCTCCAACCGTACGACCTGCCCACCGGAGGGCCTGCACCCACGGCGCAAGATCATCCTCCGGGTGTACGTCCAGAGAACGCCGCTGCGCCGGGTCTTCCCGAAGGGCGACCCGGCGCAGCGGGAGACGTCAGATGGCCGCCAGCTCCCGAGCCTCGACACCGGACCGCACGGCGCGGTTGACCGCCGACACGACGGCCTTCAACGACGCGGTCGCGATGTCACCGTCGATACCGACGCCCCAGAGGCGCTGATCGTTCACCTGCAGCTCCACGTACGCGGCGGCCTCGGCGTCACCGCCGGCGCTCAGCGTGTGCTCGACGTAGTCGTAGAGCGTGACCTCGATGCCGCGGTCGGAGAGCATGTTGAGGAACGCCGCGATCGGACCGTTCCCGGTCGACGTGCGCTCCTCCACGGCCTCGCCGTCGCGGAGGGCGACCTCGAGCACCACGGTGCCCGCGAGGTCGCTCGACGTCTTGGTGGACTGCAGTTCGAACCGGCCCCACTTCGCGTCGGCCGCAGCCGCCGGGAGGTACTCGTCCTGGAAGACCGCCCAGATCTGGCCGCTCGTCACCTCGCCGCCCTCGGCGTCGGTCTTGGCCTGCACGACTCCGGAGAACTCGATCTGCAGTCGACGCGGGAGGTCCAGTGCATGGTCGTTCTTCAGCAGGTAGGCGACGCCGCCCTTGCCGGACTGCGAGTTGACGCGGATGACCGCTTCGTAGCTGCGGCCCAGGTCCTGCGGGTCGACGGGGAGGTACGGGACCGCCCACTCCAGGTCGGAGACGTCCTTGCCCTGCGACGCCGCTTCGACCGACATCGCCTCGAAGCCCTTCTTGATCGCGTCCTGGTGCGAGCCGCTGAACGCCGTGAAGACCAGGTCGCCCGCCCAGGGGCTCCGTTCGTGCACCGGCAGCTGGTTGCAGTGCTCGGCGGTCCGCTTGACCTGGTCGATGTCGCTGAAGTCGATCTGCGGGTCGACACCCTGGGTGAACAGGTTGATGCCGAGTGCGACGAGGTCGACGTTGCCCGTCCGCTCACCGTTCCCGAAGAGGCAACCCTCGATGCGGTCGGCGCCCGCCTGGTAGCCGAGCTCGGCAGCGGCGATCGCCGTACCGCGGTCGTTGTGCGGGTGCAACGAGATGATGATGTTCTCGCGATTGGCGAGGTTGCGGCTCATCCATTCGATCGAATCCGCGTAGACGTTCGGCGTGGCCATCTCGACGGTGGCCGGGAGGTTGATGATGACCTTGCGGTCCGGCGTCGCTTCGAGCACCTCGACCACCTGGTTGCAGATGTCGACGGCGAACTCGAGCTCGGTCCCCGTGTAGCTCTCCGGCGAGTACTCGTAGTAGATCTCCGTCCCTGGGACGGTGGACTCCATCTCCCGGCACTTCCGGGCCCCGTGCAGGGCGAGGTCGATGATGCCCTGCTTGTCGCTCCGGAACACCACGTCCCGCTGCAGGACACTGGTCGAGTTGTAGAGGTGCACGATCGCCTGCTTCGCGCCGTGCAGCGACTCGTAGGTGCGCTCGATGAGGTGGTCGCGCGCCTGGGTCAGCACCTGGATGGTGACGTCTTCGGGGATCGCGCCCTCTTCGATGAGGCTGCGCACGAAGTCGAAGTCGGTCTGGCTCGCGCTCGGGAACCCGACCTCGATCTCCTTGTAGCCCATCTTCACCAGGAGGTCGAACATGATGCGCTTCCGTTCGGGGCTCATGGGGTCGATGAGCGCCTGGTTGCCGTCACGCAGGTCGACGGCGCACCAGCGCGGCGCCTCGGTGATACGGCGGTCCGGCCAGGTGCGGTCGGGCAGTGACACGGCGAACTGGTCCTGGTAGGCGCGGTAGCGATGGACCGGCATGCCTGAAGGCTTCTGGGTGTTCTTCATGATCCTGGGATCTCCTCGTGGGATTGGGGGTGAGCCAATGACGAACTCCGCGACGAGGGAGGCCTGGAACTAGGACTCGTCGCGGCAGCTAAGGAGGAGCAGACCGGTGAACACGTCGCCAGCATAGCACTGACCCACCGGTCCGTCCGAGTGCCCTCAGCCGAGGCCGAACCGCGACGCGACCGCCGGCAGCGCCCGTTCGAGGACCGTGTGGACGGTGTGCCAGTCGTGCGCGGTCCCCTGCGACACGAAGGTGGTCGTCCGCATACCGGCGGCGGCTGCGGCCGCCTGGATCCGCTCGACGCCAGGCCCGTAGCGCGCATCGGCGCTGCCGTACCCGAAGATCGCGACGGTGTCCGCGTAGGGGGCCCGCTCGGCCATGATCGCGGACGGGGCCGCAGCGGCATAGGCGGCCTCCGAGCCCCCGAACCCCTTCGCGACCGTGGTCGGACCGATGGTGGGGACCACCTCTCCGGAGATGTCGAGGATGCCGCCGAAGCGTTCGGGATGTGCGGCGCCGAGCTGGATGGAACAGGTGCCGCCCTGCGAGAAGCCGGCGATGAACCAGTCCGTCCGAGTGGCGGAGACGGGGAGGTGCGCCGTGATCCACGCCGGGACGTCGACGGTGAGATAGCTCGCCGAGTTCCCGAGCGGGCCGTCGACGCACATCGGGTTGGCGTCCGGTGCTCCGAGCTGGTCCGGCACCACCACGATCGGCGCCAGACCGTGGTGGGACGCCGCGAAACGGTCGAGGAGACCCGCGAATCCGGCCGACGCGAACAGGTCGGCCGGCTGGCCCGGCTGACCGCTGAACGCCTCGATCACGGGCAGCGCCGGCGGGTGGGCGGTCAGCGCAGCGGGCGGCAGGTAGACCAGTGCCTCCCGGTGTCGGAACCCGGACGTCGTGGCCGGGATGTCGACCCGCTCGACGCGGCCGGCGGCGGGGAGGGCGCTCGGAGCACGCCAGTCCGCGGTCGTCCCGTGCGCCGCAGCCACCGGGGTGAACGCCCCGTACGGACTGATCCCGAGCGCCGCCCGCACGGTCGGGAACTGACCGAAGTCCTGGTTGATCCCGAGGGCACCGATGAGCAGGAACACCGGCACCGCGACGACGGCCGTGACGACGCGCCAGGCTCTGGCCCGCGGGATGCTGACGATCGCGAGTGCGGCACCGGCGCATGCGACGGCCGCCCACGCCCGCGTGGTCGGGGTCAGCCCGATCCCGAAGACGTCGAGGACGTCACCGAGGACCCAGGCGAGCACGTACGCGAAGACGGCGCCGCACACCGCCGCGAGCACCTTCGTGATCACGGAACGGACCGATCGACGACCGGTGATCAGGATCACGGCGAGCAGCGCGGCGACGATCGCCGCCCAGATGAGCAGCACCGGCTGATCCAGCCGGAATCCCAGCAATCCGTCGAACACGTGGACACCCTCTCCCGACCCCGGGATCAGTATGTCCGCGCGCAGGGCGGGACGCCCCGCTCGATCGCTGTCGCACAGCAAGCGCTCAGTCCGCGCTCAACCGTCTGTCAGCTGGCCGACACGGCGGGTCAGAATCCGAGGCGTCCCAACAGTTTCGGATCGCGCTGCCAGTCCTTCGCGACCTTCACGCGGATCGAGAGGAACACCCGTGACCCCACGAGCGGTTCGATGCCGGCCCGGGCGCGGGCGCCGACGTCGCGCAGGCGCGAGCCGCCCTTGCCGATGATGATGGCCTTCTGGCTGTCCCGCTCCACGAACACGTTGGCGTAGATGTCGAGCAGGTCGGTGCCCTCACGCGGGATCATGTCGTCGATGGTCACCGCGAGCGAGTGCGGCAGCTCGTCCTGGACACCCTCGAGGGCGGCCTCACGGATGAGCTCGGACACCCGGTCGACGACGGTCTCGTCGGTCGTCGCCTCCGCGGGGTAGAGGCGCTCCGAGAGCGGCATGAGCTTCGTCACCTCGGTGACCAGGATGTCGAGCTGGTCGTCCGTCACGGCTGACAGCGGGATGACCGCGTCCCAGTCGCGGAGCTCGGAGATCGCGAGCAGCTGCTCGGCGATCGTGGTGCGGCTCGCGGTGTCGGTCTTCGTGACGATCGCGACCTTCTTCGCCCGCGGGAAGCCGTCGAGCGACTCGTTGATGAAGCGGTCGCCGGGACCGAGCTTCTCGTTGGCCGGGATGCAGAAGCCGATCACGTCGACGTCCGAGAGCGTCGACTGCACGAGATCGTTGAGCCGCTGTCCGAGCAGCGTCCGCGGGCGGTGGATGCCCGGGGTGTCGACGACGATGAGCTGACCGTGCTCGCGGTGCACGACGCCGCGGATGGCGCGTCGAGTGGTCTGGGGCTTCGAACTCGTGATCGCGACCTTCTCCCCCACGAGGGCGTTGGTCAACGTGGACTTGCCGACGTTGGGACGCCCGACGAAGGACACGAACCCCGCGCGGAAGTCGGACGGAGGGGTGGTGTCGCTCATGGGTGCTCCCGGTGTTCGGTGGACGCCTGCTGGGCGTCCTGCAGCTGGTCGTCGCGCTGGACGATGACGGTGAGGATGCGTCCCCGCCGCCCCTCGACCCGCTCGGCGGTGAGTTCGAGTCCGTTGGTCGAGACGGTGGATCCGACGACGGGCAGACGTCCGAGCGCCTTGGCCAGCAGACCACCGACGGAGTCGACGTCGTCGTCGTCGAGTTCGAGACCGAACAACTCCCCCAGCTCGTCGACAGCGAGACGGGCGTCGACCCGGAACCGACCGTCGTGGAGGTCGGTGACCTCGGGGGTGTCGGTGTCGTACTCGTCGGAGATGTCGCCGACGAGCTCCTCGATGAGGTCTTCGAGCGTGACGAGACCGGAGATGCCGCCGTACTCGTCGACGACCATCGCGATGTGGTTCGAGTCCTTCTGCATCTGCTGCAGCAGCGAGTCGGCCTTCTTCGACTCCGGGACGAAGCTCGCCGGCCGCAGCAGCGGCTCGATCGATCCGACCTCGGCCGCGCCCTCGCCGCCGAACATGGCCTTCACGAGGTCCTTCAGGTACAGGATGCCGACCAGGTCGTCGATGTCGCCGTCGCTCACCGGTGCCCGCGAGATGCCCGTCTCCAGGAACACCTCGAGCGCCTCACGGACACTGAGGTCGCGTTGCAGGCCGACGAGGTCGGTGCGCGGCACCATCACCTCCCGGACGAGCGTCTCGTTGAACTCGAAGATCGAGTGGATGAGCTCGCGGTCGTCCTCCTCGAGGACCGAGTGCGCCGTCGCCTCGTCGACCATGCTGAGCAGCTGCTCCTCGGAGGTGAAGGAGACCGAGCGTGGGAGGCCGGGAGTGACCCGGTTGCCCAGGGAGACCAGGACGTTGGCGATCGGCCCGAGGACGACCCGGGCGGTGCGGATCGCAGGGGCGCTGAACCGCAGCACCCCGCTGGCGTGGGTCCGCCCGACCCCTCGCGGGCTCGCGCCGACGAGGACGAAGGAGGTGCCCGTCATGATGATGACGGCCAGGACGAGGACCAGCCACAGTTCATCGATCGAGGAGGCGAGCGCGAGCGTCACGAGGACGGCCGCGGTCGTCTCCGCGAGGATCCGGATGAAGTTGATGGCGTTGACGTGCGCGCCGGGGTCCGCGGCGATCGCCCGGAGCGCCGACGCCGAGCGCGCGCCCTCGGCGAGGTCGAGGATGTCGGCGCCCGATTGCACGCCGATCGCCGCGTCGGCCGCGGCCATGAGACCGGCGAAGGCGACGAGGAGGAACGCGACGATGACGAAGACGGCGACGAGGGACATCAGCTGGTGCGTCGTCTCTCCTGCAGCGCGAAGGCGAGGAGGATGTCGCGCTGGATGCCGAACATCTCCTTCTCCTCGTCGGGCTCGGCGTGGTCGTAGCCGAGCAGGTGCAGGACGCCGTGGCAGGTCAGGAGCTGGAGCTCCTCCATCGTGGAGTGCTTCGCGGCGGTCGCCTGGGTCTCGGCGACCTGCGGGCAGAGGACGATGTCGCCCAGGAGTCCGGGTGGTGTCGGGTTCTCCTCCGTCCCAGGGCGCAGCTCGTCCATGGGGAAGCTCAGGACGTCCGTCGGGCCGGGCTCGTCCATCCACTGGACGTGCAGCTGTTCCATGGCGCCCTCGTCGACGAGGACGATGGCGAGCTCGGCGTCGGGGCTGACATGCATGGCGTCGAGCGCGAAGGACGCGAGTGCGAGGATCCGCGACTCGTCGACCGCCACGCCTGATTCGTTGTTGATCTCGATGGTCATGAGCGTCCTCGTTTCGGCTGGTGGTCTCGCGCTGACCCACGACGCTCCGCGCGGTTGGCGAACTCGGCCGCCTGCTCGCGTTCGAAGCGCTGTGCCTGGCGGACGGCGTCGTACTCGCCGTAGGCGTCGACGATGCGACCGACGAGCGTGTGACGGACGACGTCGTCGCTTGTCAGGTTGGCGAAGTGGATGTCGTCGATGTCCTTCAGGACCCGGGTGACGAGACGGAGTCCCGATGCACCCGTCGGGAGGTCGATCTGCGTGACGTCGCCGGTGACGACGATCTTGGAACCGAACCCGAGCCGCGTGAGGAACATCTTCATCTGCTCCGGCGTGGTGTTCTGCGCCTCGTCGAGGACGATGAAGGAGTCGTTCAGGGTGCGTCCGCGCATGTAGGCGAGCGGAGCGACCTCGATCGTGCCGGCTGCGAGCAGCTTCGGGACGATCTCGGGATCCATCATCTCGTTGAGTGCATCGTAGAGCGGACGGAGGTACGGGTCGATCTTGTCCGTGAGGGTGCCGGGCAGGTAACCGAGCCGTTCGCCGGCTTCGACCGCCGGACGCGTCAGGATGATCCGGTTGACCTCCTTGCGCTGGAGCGCCTGGACCGCCTTCGCCATGGCGAGGTACGTCTTGCCGGTGCCGGCCGGACCGATGCCGAAGACGATCGTGTTCTCGTCGATGGCGTCCACATAGGCTCGCTGACCGACGGTCTTCGGTTTGATCGTCTTGCCACGGGAGGTCAGGATCACCTGGCCGAGGACCTCGGACGGCGAGGCCGTGCCGTCCTGGTCGAGGATCCGGGCCGAGGTGCTGACCTCCGCCGGGCCAGGGTCGTGTCCTTCTCGGACCATGGTGATGAGTTCCTCTACGAGTCGTCTGGCCGCATCGGCTTGCGCCGAGGGGCCGGTGATGGTGATCTCGTTCCCGCGCACGTGCACGGAGACGCCGGGGTGTTCGCGCTCGACGGTGGTGAGCAGGCGATCCTGCGGGCCGAGCAGCCGGACCATCGCGATGCCGTCGACCTGGAGCACATGCTCCACGTCATCCTCCCGTCGACCGGCGGGGACGTCAGGGGTCGTTGCTTCAGGCTCCGCCAAGGGAGCCCTCCTGGAGGGAACCGCCGAGGACGTGCGCGTGCACGTGGAAGACCGTCTGGCCCGCGGTCTCACCGGTGTTGAAGACCAGGCGGAAGTCGCCGCCCGTGTGTTCCTGTGCGAGCGACGACGCGACCTCGACCATCTCGGCGAGCAGCGAGGGGTCGCCGGCCGCCAGTGCCACGACATCGCGGTATTCGGCGGTCTTCGGGACGACCAGCAGGTGCACCGGCGCCTGGGGGTTGATGTCGGCGAAGGCGATCACCCGATCGGTCTCGGCGAGGAGGGTCGTCGGGATCTCCCCGGACACGATGCGGCTGAAAACGGACGGTGCTTCACTCATGCCCACCAGTCTAAGGTTCGCAGCGGCGTCCTGCGCGGGCTGGACCCGGGTCACCAGCGGCCGAGCAGCACGTTCACCGCTGCGATCGCCGCCGGCCCCGCCGTCGAGGTGCGCAGCACACCCGAGCCGATCCGCACGGCGACCGCGCCGGCGTCGACGAGTCGCTCGAGCTCGGCGGGCGAGATCCCGCCCTCGGGGCCGACGACGAGCACCACCTCGTCGGTGTCGAAGGTCGACGGGTCGAGGTCCGTCAGGCTGAGCGCGGCCGTGGGCTCCAGGACGAGTACGGTCCGTCCGTCAGCATGGGCGGCGAGGCCACGCGCGTCGACGACCTCGGACACCTCGGGCACCCGGGCGCGGATCGACTGCTTGGCCGCCTCGCGCACGATCAGCTGCCAGCGGGCTCGGCCCTTGCTCGCCTTCTCGCCCTGCCAGCGGGAGATGCTGCGCTCAGCACCCCAAGGGATGATCCGGTCGACCCCGAGCTCGGTCGCCGCCTGGATGGCGAGTTCGTCGCGATCGCCCTTGGCCAGCGCCTGCACGAGCACGAGTGCCGGACGGTTCTCCGGATGCACGACCACCGACTCGACGCGCATCTCGAGCTCGCCCGGTTCGCTCCGGACGACGGTTCCCGTGGCGATCAGTCCGCGACCGTTGCCGATCGACGTCGTCTCCCCCACCCGCAATCGGCTGACCGACACGGCGTGCTTCGCCTCCGGCCCCCGGAGGGTGACCGAGTCGCCGACGCCGGTCGATTCGAGGTCCTCGCGGACGTACAGCGAGCTCATCTCAACCGACGCCGTGGAAACGGTCGCGGATCTTCGCGAACAGGCCCTGCTGGAACTGCGCCAGCGCAGGAGGACCCTGACGCCTGCCCGAGGCGAAGCTCTTGATGAGTTCCCGCTCGCGGTGGTCGAGCTTGGTCGGGGTGACGACCTGGACGCCGATCTTGAGATCGCCGCGACTGTTGCCGCGGAGCCGGGTCACGCCGCGGTCCTTGACCGTGATGACCTCGGAACTCTGGACGCCCGGACGCAGTTCCACCTCGACGTCTCCGTCGAGTGCGTGGACCGTGACGTGGCGCCCGAAGATGGCGTCCGTCATCGGGACCTCCAGCGTGCACAGCAGGTCGTCGCCGTCGCGGCTGAAGACGTCGTGGTGCTTGACCTTCATCTCGAGGTAGAGGTCGCCGTTGGGGCCTCCGGCCGGACCGACCTCGCCGCTCCCGGGCATCTGCAGCCGCAGACCGGTGTCGACACCGGCCGGGATGTCGACCGACACGGTGCGACGGGCGCGAAGGCGTCCCTGACCCTGGCAGGTGACACACGGGGTCGCGATGATCGTCCCGTAGCCACGGCAGGTGCCGCAGGGTGCCGAGGTCATGACGTTCCCGAGCAGCGAGCGGACGGCGCGCTGGA
Source organism: Plantibacter sp. Leaf1 (assembly GCF_001421315.1). Lineage (NCBI taxonomy): Bacteria > Bacillati > Actinomycetota > Actinomycetes > Micrococcales > Microbacteriaceae > Plantibacter > Plantibacter sp. Leaf1. The sequence goes on from NZ_LMJX01000002.1 coordinate 557,045, forward strand.
TGGAACCGGTGCCGTGGCAGATGTCGCAGGTGACCGGCGAGGTGCCCGGCTGGCAGCACGAGCCGTTGCAGGTGCCGCAGAGCACCGCGGTGTCGACCTCGAGGTCGCGGTGGGTGCCGAAGATGACCTCGTCGAGGTCGAGCTCGACGCGGAGGAGGGCGTCCTCGCCGCGCGAGCGACGCGACTTCGGCCCGCGCTGCTGGCCGCCACCGCCGAAGAAGGTGTCGAAGATGTCGCCGAACCCACTGAAGCCGGCGTCGCCGCCACCGAACCCACCCGCCTGCGGACCCAGGTCGTACTGCTGGCGCTGCTTGGGGTCACTGAGCACGTCGTAGGCGTGCGTGACCTCCTTGAACCGCTCGGAGGCGTCGGATCCCGGGTTGACGTCGGGGTGCAGCTCGCGCGCGAGGCGGCGGTAGGCCTTCTTGATCTCTTCGGGCGTCGCCTCCTTGGCGACGCCGAGGGCTGCGTAGTGGTCGGGGTAGTCAGCCACTGAGGGCCTTTCGTTCGAGGTGCGGAAGGTGTTGGTGGACGCGACGAGGAGGCGTCACTCGGCGTCGAGGATGCGCGAGAGGTATCTGGCAACGGCTCGGACCGCCGCCATGTTGCTCGCGTAGTCCATTCTCGTGGGGCCGAGCACGCCGAGGCGGGCGATTTCGCCACCAGAGGAACGGTAGTTCCCCGCGACGACACTCGTCGTCTCGAGGCCGAACGACGCGTTCTCCCGCCCGATGCTGGCGACGACCCCGTCCCGCTCCGACTCCATCTCGCCGAAGAGCCTGAGGAGGACCACCTGCTGCTCGATCGCGTCGAGCACCGGGTAGATGCTGCCCGGGAAGTCGTCCTCCGTGCGAGCGAGGTTCGCGGCGCCCGCCATTACGAGGCGGTCCTGGCGCTGGGCCGAGAGCTGCTCGCGCACCGCGTCGACGATGCGGACCGCCGAGGACCGGTCGAGTTCGGCGATCGTGTCGGGGACGTCGCCGAGGGCGTCGTGGGCGTCGAGGAGGGGACGTCCGGCGACCGCCTCGTTGCACGCACCGCGGAGGCGCGCGATGAGGTCGTCGTCGACCGGCCGCTCCGTCTCGATGAGACGCTGCTCCACCCGGCCGTTGTCGAGGATGATGACGGCGAGCACCCGGTTCGGCGTGACGCTCACGAGCTCGAGGTGCCGGACGCGGGCACGGGAGAACATGGGGTACTGGACGAGCGCGACCTGGTTCGTGAGTTGCGACAGGAGCCTCACCGTGCGGTGGAGCACCTCGTCGAGGTCGCCGGATGCGCCGAGGAACGTCTCGATCGCCGTCCGTTGTGCGTTGTTCAGGGGACGCCGGTCGGCGAGGTGGTCGACGAACATGCGGTAGCCCTTGTCCGTCGGGACGCGCCCCGAGGAGGTGTGGGGCGCGGCGATGAGCTCCTCGTCCTCGAGCTGGGCCATGTCGTTGCGGATGGTGGCCGCCGAGACGCCGAAGGAGTGACGATCGACGATCGTCTTCGACCCGACCGGCTCACGCGACGCGACGTAGTCCTGGACGATGACCCGGAGGACCTCGAGACCGCGATCCGACACCATGGCGAACCCCTCTCCTCGTCTTCGCCGAACACCGACCGTCAGCACTCAAACACCCTGACTGCCAATCATATCGCGGCCCACCGGAAGGCATCCCTTGCGCGCCGTGGCGGCCCAGGAATACCGTTGGCGACAGGCGTGGGTCCCGTTTCCGCGACACCTGGTGCGATACGCTCTGCTGGACCAATTGAATATCACTCTCCGTGAAAGGTGCGAAGATGTCCGATCCGAACGCTCAACCGCCCGTCGACCCTGCCAAGGGCGGGTCGGTTCCGCCTGCAGGAGACGGCGCGACGCCCCCGCCCGCAGCTCCTCACCAGCCGCCGGCAGGCTCCTACCCGCCGCCACCCGCCGGTGGCTACGCGCCGCCGCCGCCCGGTGCCGGTTCCTACCCGCCGCCGCCCGCCGGCGCTCCGCAGTACCAGCAGCCCTACCCCGTCGCGCAGCCCATGAGCCCGTCCGACGAGAAGCTCTGGTCGACCCTCATCCACATCGGTGGGATCTTCTTCGGGTTCATCCCGCCGCTGATCGGCTACCTGGCGCTCAAGGACCGCGGGCCGTTCATCAAGGCCCACACGCTCACCGCGCTCAACTTCCAGTTGACCATGCTGATCGCGCTCGTGGTCGGCTCGATCCTCACGATCGTCGTGGTCGGCATCCTCGTCATCATCGCCGTGTACATCGTCGTGATCGTCTTCAGCATCATCGCCGCGATCAAGGCGAACAAGGGCGAGCTGTACAGCTACCCGCTCACGATCCAGTTCATCAAGGCCTGATCCTCCGAGCCCCACTCGACAGCCCCGTCCGGTCCGCCGGTCGGGGCTGTCGGTCTTCCGGCGGTCTGACGCCGTCCGACGGTCTCCCGGCCGGGACGCGCCCGGACCGCGTCAGTCGCCGACGAGTCGACGGACGACGGCGTCGGCGAGGAGTCGACCGCGTCGCGTGAGCTCGAGGCGGCCGAGGAGCGCCTGCCGCGCATCGACGAGCTCCTCGGCGATGAGCCCCGCGACGGCGGTTCGCGCCTCGGGGGCGAGGGTGCGGATCGGGATGCCGTCGCGCGTCCGGGTGAGCAACAGGATGCGTTCGAGTTCGCGGGTCTCGTCGTCGAGGGTCTCGCGACCGGCGGCGGGCGACTCGTCAGCCGCGATGCGCTGGGCGTAGGCCGCCGGGTGCTTGACGTTCCACCAGCGCACCCCGCCGACGTGGCTGTGGGAGCCGGGACCGACACCCCACCAGTCCTCACCCGTCCAGTAGGACAGGTTGTGCCGGGAGCGGTGAGCGTCGGACGTGGCCCAGTTGCTGACCTCGTACCAGCCGTATCCGGCTGCGGTCAGGAGGTCGTCGGCGAGCTCGTACATGTCGGCCTGCAGATCCTCGTCGGGCGTGCCGACCACGCCGGAACGGATCTGGCGGGCGAGCTTCGTGCCGGGCTCGACGATGAGCGAATAGGCCGACACATGGTCTGGGGCGCAGGCGATGGCGGTCTCGAGTGAGACCCGCCAGTCGGCGAGCGTCTCCCCCGGCGTCCCGTAGATGAGGTCGAGGCTGACGCCGAGACCGGCGTCGCGCGCCCACTGCACCACTAGCGGCACCCGGGCCGGGTCGTGCGTTCGTTCGAGCGTCGCCAGGACGCTCGGCACCGCAGACTGCATGCCGAACGAGACGCGGGTGAAGCCGGCGTCCGCCAGCGTCTGGAGGTACGCGGCGTCGACGGAATCCGGGTTCGCCTCCGTCGTCACCTCGGCGCCGGGCGCGAGGACGAAGGAGTCGGTCACACCACGCAGCATGCGGACCAGGTCGTCCGCCGGCAGCAGGGTCGGGGTGCCTCCCCCGAAAAAGACTGTGGAGACCTCGCGGTCGGGGACGCCGGACGCCTCCAGCACGCCGCGTCCGAAGCGGATCTCGGCCACCGCCTCGTCGGCGTAGTCGGACTGTTTCGCGCCGCGGAGTTCCGTCGACGTGTAGGTGTTGAAGTCGCAGTACCCGCAGCGCACCCGGCAGAACGGCACGTGCAGGTAGACACCGAACGCACGCTCGTGGGCACCGACGGCGGCCGACTCCGGCAGCAGCCCGTCGGACGGCGCCGGATCGGCGAGGGGAAGCGCGCTCGGCACGATCCGTCGCTCAGAGGCCGCGCGACGGCAGGAGTGCGCGCAGGTAGGCGTCGTTCATGGTCTTCCGACGGCGCTTCGAGCCGACGAGCTTCGCGGCGCCCTTCGTCGGGCGGAAGAAGGAGCGCACCACGATCCAGACGGAGTCGTCCTCACGCTGTTCGATCGTGAAGGACTGCTCGCCGCTCTCGGGGTCGCCGTCCATCGTGCCGATGGCCAGGCTGACGTGCCCCGGCTCCTCGGTCACCGAGATGACCCGGTGCGGGCCCGCGAGCGGTTCCCCGCCGACGGCACCCGCGAACACGACCGTCGTTCCCGGCGTGATGAACGGCGTACCGTCCTCGGCGAACCGCTGCTCCTCGTGCGTCTCGATCGGCTCCAGCGGGGTGCCGTCCTCCGCGAAGGCGATGCCGCCGTATTGCACGCCCGTCCCCGGGTGCACGTCGGTGATCTCGACGCCGCTCGCCCGGTGCAGTCCCCAGGTGAGCAGCGCCGTGGTCGCCAGGGCGAACCGTTCCTCCCCGCTGCCGAGTCGGAACTCGTCCTCCGAGGGCACGTAGCCCTCCGGCGGGTACTGCATGAGGTCGCTGCGCTGCGTCGCGCCGACCGCCGCGTAGTCGACGGCCTCGTCCTCGAACGAACTGCGTCGGGCGGTCACTTCTTGTCCTTCGTCTCGACGTCCCCGGAGAGCGCCGCGATGAACGCCTCCTGGGGCACCTCGACCTTGCCGACCATCTTCATACGCTTCTTGCCCTCCTTCTGCTTCTCGAGGAGCTTCCGCTTGCGGGTGATGTCACCGCCGTAGCACTTGGCCAGGACGTCCTTGCGCATCGCACGGACGGACTCGCGGGCGATGATGCGCGCACCGATCGCCGCCTGGATCGGGACCTCGAACTGCTGCCGAGGGATCAGCTTCTTCAGCCGCTCGGTCATGAGCACGCCGTAGGCATAGGCCTTCTCGCGGTGCACGATGGCGCTGAACGCGTCGACCTGATCGCCCTGGAGCAGGATGTCGACCTTGACGAGATCCGCGGCCTGCTGGCCGGAGGGCTCGTAGTCGAGCGAGGCGTAGCCCTGCGTGCGGCTCTTCAGGTGGTCGAAGAAGTCGAAGACGATCTCACCGAGCGGCATCGTGTACCGGAGTTCGACGCGGTCCTCGCCCAGGTACTCCATGCCGAGGAGCGCGCCACGGCGGCTCTGGCAGAGCTCCATGATGGTGCCGACGTAGTCCTTCGGCGCGAGGATGCCCACCTTCACCATCGGCTCGGAGACCTCGAGGATCTTGCCCGACGGGAATTCACTCGGGTTCGTCACGGTGACGACCTGCTTGTCCTCCGTCTTCACCTCGTAGGTGACCGACGGGGCCGTGGCGATGAGGTCGAGGTCGAACTCGCGCTGGAGCCGCTCGGTGACGATCTCGAGGTGCAGCAGCCCGAGGAAACCGACGCGGAACCCGAAGCCGAGGGCGACCGAGGTCTCCGGCTCGTAGTTCAGCGAGGCGTCGGAGAGCTTCAACTTGTCGAGCGCGTCGCGCAGGATCGGGTAGTCGCTGCCGTCGATCGGATACAGACCGGAGAACACCATCGGCTTCGGATCGGTGTAGCCGGGCAGGGCGTCCGTCGCCGGCTTGACCGCCGTCGTCACGGTGTCGCCGACCTTCGACTGCCGGACGTCCTTCACGCCGGTGATGAGGTAGCCGACCTCACCGACGCCCAGCCCCTTGGTGGGCGTCGGCTCCGGTGAGCTGACGCCGATCTCGAGGAGGTCGTGTACGGCGCGGGTCGACATCATCTGGATGCGCTCGCGTGGACTCAGCTGGCCGTCGATCATCCGGACGTAGGTCACGACGCCGCGGTAGGTGTCGTAGACGGAGTCGAAGATCATGGCGCGCGTCGGTGCGTCCGGGTCGCCGGTGGGGTTCGGGATGCGGCCGACCACCCGGTCGAGGAGTTCTTCGACGCCCATGCCCGTCTTGCCGGAGACGCGCAACACGTCCTCCGGTCGACCACCGATCAGGCTGGCGAGTTCCTTGGCGTACTTGTCGGGGTCCGCGGCCGGCAGGTCGATCTTGTTGAGCACCGGGATGATCTCGAGATCGTTCTCAAGCGCCAGGTAGAGGTTCGCGAGCGTCTGCGCCTCGATACCCTGCGCGGCGTCGACGAGGAGGATCGCGCCCTCGCAGGCGGCGAGCGATCGGGAGACCTCGTAGGTGAAGTCCACGTGCCCGGGGGTGTCGATCATGTTGAGCGCGAAGGTCTCACCGTTCAACGACCACGGCATCCGGACGGCCTGGCTCTTGATCGTGATGCCACGCTCGCGCTCGATGTCCATGCGGTCGAGGTACTGCGCCCGCATGTCGCGGTCCGACACCACACCCGTGATCTGCAGCATGCGGTCCGCCAGCGTCGACTTGCCGTGGTCGATGTGGGCGATGATGCAGAAGTTCCGGATGAACGCCGGGTCGGTCGATGCCGGCTCGAGGGCCTTCACTGCTTGGGGGCTCACGCGTTCCTCGGGGTCAGGGGTGGAATCGGGCAACCCTCATTGTCCCACGGCGGAGAGCACCCGCGCTGCGGTACCCTGGATTGCCAGAACTCGGCCTGACTGGTAATGTTGCCTGTTGGCTTGCGTGTGAGTTGAGACCACACGAGAACTCGCTTGAAGACGCCCTCTTCCGTCCGACGGCACCGAACATCATTTCCTCGAACCGAAAGTTGACCCAACGTGGCAAACATCAAGTCGCAGATCAAGCGCATCGGCACCAACAAGAAGGCCAACGAGCGCAACAAGGCCGTCAAGAGCCAGCTGAAGACCGCCATCCGCGCCACGCGCGAGGCCGTCGTCGCCGGCGACAAGGCTCAGGCCGAGTCCGCTCTCAAGCTCGCCGCGAAGAAGCTCGACAAGGCCGTGAGCAAGGGCGTCATCCACCAGAACCAGGCAGCGAACCGCAAGTCGGCCATCGCCAAGCAGGTCAACGCGCTCTAAGCGACACCAGCTTCAAGGCCCCGGCGTTCTTCGGAACGTGCGGGGCCTTTCGCGTCCGCGGCCACCCGCATCGAACCAGCCGCGGTCCATGAAGCCCGCCCCGCTCCCTGAAGCCAGTGCCGGTCCCTGAGCTTGTCGAGGGGCAGCCAGATCGGCGGCGCGTCGAGCGCGACCGGCTACCGCGCGGCCGGATCGACGCCGCGCGCGGCGATGACACCGACGAGGCGCTCGAGCGCGAACACCGGGTCGCGGGTCGCGCCCTTCACCCCGGCATCGGTCTCGGCGAGCATCTGCACGACACGGCCGATTCCCGCGTCCGTCCACCCGGACAGGTCTCGGCGGGCTCGGTCGACCTGCCAGGGAGCCAGGCCGAACTGCTGTGCGATCTGACCGGAGCCACCGCGGGCCGACGACACCTTGGCCATCGTGCGGATCTTCATCGCGAAGGCGGCCACGATCGGAACGGGGTCGGCGCCGGAGTCGAGCGCCTGACGGAGGGCGAGCAAGGCCTCACCGTGGCGCCCGCCGATCGCGGCGTCGGCCACGTCGAAGGCGCTCGTCTCCACGCGGCCGCCGTAGTACTTATCCACCGTCTGCTCGGTGATCTCCGCCGACGCGTCGGCCATGAGTTGGCTGCACGCCGCGGCGAGCTCGGCGAGGTCGTCGGAGAACGCCCCGACGAGTGCGCGCAACGCCTGTGGAGTGATCCGTCGGCCCGCCGCCTTGAACTCCGCGGCAGCGAAGTCCGCTTTGTCGCTGTCGCGCTTGAGCTCGGTGCAGACGATCTCCACACCGCCTCCGGTCCCGGAACGGATCGCGTCGAGCAGCTTCTTGCCCCGCACGCCGCCGTTGTGCCGCAGCACGAGGTACGCGCCCTCCGGTGGTGCCTCGAGGTAGCGGATGGCCTCGGTGAGGAACTGGTCGGAGCACTTCTCGACCTGACTGACGCGAACGAGCCGCGGCTCGCCGAACAGGGAGGGGCTCGCGACCGTGAGGAGTTCCCCCGGCGCATAACTGTCTGCGGCGACGTCATTGACCTCGAGCGAGGGGTCCTCGGAGACGAGGAAGTCGCGCAAGCGGCGGATGGCACGTTCGGCCAGGAAGGATTCGGTGCCGGAGACGAGCACGATCGGGGCCGGCCGGATCTCCGACCAACCGAGCTGCGGGATCGCCGCGGAGGCCTTGGCGGCCGTCTTGGCCTTACCGCGACCGGCGGAACGTGGTGCAGCCACAGCGGCTCCTCTCGACCGTCCGAGTCTACCGGCGGCCGCCGACGCCGATCGGGTCGGCGGCTCCGGCACGTTCCGACCAGACCCGGAACGCCCCGGCCTCCCCCGGCCCGAGCAGGATCGTGCCCGACTCGTCCGTCCGCAGGATCTCGGCGCCGGTGCCCGCGTAGAGGTCCAGGGCGGAACGCGTCGGGTGCCCGTAGCCGTTGTCGGCGCCGACCGACACGAGCGCCACGCTCGCTGCGACCGAACGCGCCAGGCGCTCGCTCTGATCGGCCGACCCGTGATGGGACACCTTGACGACGTCGATCGCCTGCCCGAGGGTGTGTCGACCGAGGAGTCGGTCCTGTGCCTCGGCACCGAGATCGCCCAGCAGCAGGACCGAGGCGGCCACGAGGTCGAACCGGACCACCACACTCGCGTCGTTGCCCGGTTCGATGCCGCCGGCAGCGGGATCCGGCCACAGCACCTGCCACGGGGCGCCGGTCTGCGGATCCCCGAGGAGACCTTGGTCGCCGGCCGCCGCCTGCCGCACCTCCGCGCCGGCGTCTCGCAGGACCCGCCCGATGCGCTCGTCCGCCGGATCGTCCACCGGCCCGACGAGGGCGTGGTCGACCAGACCGACGACGGCCTCGAGCCCGCCGACGTGGTCGAGGTCGTAGTGCGTGAGGACGAGCAGATCGATCCGGGTGACGCCCAGTCCGTCGAGGCAGGACCGGAGCGGCTCCGGGTCCGGTCCCACGTCGACCAGCGCGGTGGAACCGCCCTGTCGGAGCAGCACGGCGTCGCCTTGTCCGACGTCGCAGGCAGCGATCGTCCAGTCACCTGGGCGGTGCAAGGCGGTGCCGAGACCGACCCCCACCGTTCGACCGCACAACACGACCAGTGACAGCACCACCACCACGGCGATCGCCCTCCTCCATCCGGCCGAAAGCTCGCGCCCGCGCAGGAGGAGGATGGCAATGAGCAGCGTCGGGATCGTGACGAGCACGACGCCCAGGGGCCCCTCCGGCCACGGGACCCGCGCCGCGGGGATCCCCGCGAACCACCGCGCGACCGCGGCGATCCAGCTGGCCGGCACCCACCCGAGCCAGGCGACCGACATCGCGAGTGGCGTCGACACCGGGGCGAGGAGGCAGGCGAGGAGCCCGAGCAACGTGGACGGTGCGGCCGCCGGACCGGCCAGCAGGTTGGCCGGGACACCGCCGAGTTGGATGCTCGGATCCAGCAGGACGAGCATCGGTTGGCAGGCGAGTTGCGCGGCCGCCGGGATCGCGATCAGGGCCGCGATCCGTCGCGGCAACCAGCGGGCGAGGAGGTCCGTGAGTGGGCCGCTGAGCAGCAGGAGCCCGCCGGTCGCGAGCACCGACAGGCCGAACCCGTACTGTCCTGCCAACCAGGGATCGTTCACGAGCAGCACGATCACGGCGAGAGCCAGTGCGGCGAGGCCCCGGAGCGGTCGTCCGAAGCCGCCCATCAGCAGGACGAACGCGGCCATGAGCGCCGCCCGCTGCACGCTCGGCTGCGGCGTGACGAGGACCACGAACGCCGTGAGTGCGAGGAGCGCGCAGCTGATCCTGAGCGCCCGTCCTCCTCCGAGCGCCGCGACCGCTGAGCTGATCAACCAGACGATGACGGCGCAGTTCGCGCCGGACACGGCCGTCAGATGTGACAGGGAACTCTGCTGCATCCAGCCGGTCACCTCGTCGCCGACCTGGCTGACGTCGCCGATGGCGAGACCGGGTAGGAGCTCACCACCCGGCCCAGGAAGCGAGCCGGCGAGCTCGATGAGCCCGGACCGGAGCGACGTCGACCAGCCGAGGGCGGCAGGGGTCTCCTCAAGTCGCGTCGGCGGATCGCGCACGAACACCAACGCGGCGCGCGCATCGCCGGGAGCGTTCCATCGCAACGCTCCCGTGATCCGCCACCGCTCGCCGACCCGCGGGGATCGGTCCGCCTCAGCCGGCGCGAACACGAGGACGGGCACGGAGGACTCCTGCAGCACCAGTCCGTGCGACACCGACACGAGGTCGGCGGCGAACCGGATGGACGACCCCGAGGAGGCGTTACCCGACGGGACCGCGTCAGCGGTCACCACGACCTCGGCGGTCACCCGCGAGGACCCGAGCGCCCGCAAGGCCGCGGGCTGACGATCGGGCGCGTGCGCGGCGACGGAGGCGGTCACGAGGCCGAGCGTCGCCGCGCAACACGCTCCCAGCAGGAGCATCGTCGCCCAGATCTCCCCCTGACCGGCGGCACGTGTCGCCGCGTCGGCTCCACGCCGCTGGATCGACACGGCGCAGACGAGGCAGAGCGTCGCGGTCACGAACGCGACCAGCGCCGTCCCCCATGCCGCGCCGGGCATCCCACAGCAGATCGCGGCCCCGATCCAGGTGACCGCCGCCGGGACGAGCATCCGGGGCCACGTTGACGCGGCGCCGTCGCGTTCACCCACGGGTCAGCGACCGCGGGCCACGTCAGACGGTGGCCGCCGCACGCAACCCCTCCAGCGTCTTCGTCCCGATGCCCTCCACCGCGCTGAGATCGTCGAGCGTCGCGAACGGACCGTTCGCCTCGCGCCAAGCCACGATCCGTTCCGCCAGGGCCTCACCGATACGCGGCAGCGCGGTCAGCTCCGAGGCCGAGGCCGAGTTCACATTGACGAGCTGCCCACCGGACGGGCTCCCGGCGCCTGCACCGTTCACCGCTCCCCCGGTCGGTACCTCACCGATGACGGGCACGTACAGCTGTTCCCCGTCGTTCACGAACCGCGCGAGGTTGACCGCGGTCGTGTCGGCGTCCGGGAGGAGTCCGCCGGCGGACGCCACGGCGTCGAACGCGCGGGAACCACCCGGAAGGCGATAGACCCCGGGAGCGGCGACGGCTCCGAGGACGTGGACGTAAAGCTCACCGGTGGTGGTCGTCGACGGAGCCGTCGCGCCGGCTGAGGACGCGGGCGCCGAGCCGGTGTCGGCCGAGAGCTCCGCGCCGCCGATGGTCCGGACCGCGCCACCAGAACTGAGCGTCGACACGACGATCGCGACCACAAGCGCTGCGATCACCAGGACCACGGCGGCTCCGGCTCGGAACTCGGGCCGCGGCCGTCGTCGGAGGCGGGCAAAGGCCGATGGACGCCCGGACGGCATCTGCGGGGATGCGGGAGCCTGATCGCTGGTCATCCTCGAACGCTACGAGTCGGGGCGCACCTCCCCCATCGCTCGTCCTCGCTCCGGGCATGGAGCGCGCCGTCGAGGTCCCTGTGGAGCGGGCTCGGGGCGAGCCGAGAGACCCGCCCCGAACCGCGTCAGCCCTTCGTGGCGATGCTCACCACGCGCGGGGCACGGACCACGACGTTGACGATCTCGCGGTCACCCACGGAACGTTGCACGGCAGCGCTGGCGCGAGCGAGCTGCTCGAGCTCCTCGCCGGAGATCTTCGGCGACACCTCGAGCCGGTCGCGGACCTTGCCGTCGACCTGGACGACAGCCGTCACCTGATCCTCGACGAGCAGCGACCGGTCGGCCTTCCGCCACGGCACCAGCGAGATCGACGGCTGGTAGCCGAGCTTGGCCCACATGTCCTCGGCCGTGAACGGCGCGAACAGGTCGAGCGCCATGGCGGTCACCTCTGCGGATTCGCGCACGGCAGGGTCGCCGGCACCGGGGCCACCGTCGATCGCCTTCCGAGTCGCGTTGACGAGCTCCATGAGCCGCGCGACGACGACGTTGAACTTGCCCGCTTCGATGAGCCCGGGAGCCTCGGCCAGGAAGTGGTGCGTCAGCTTGCGCAGCTTCTCGTCGCCGTCCTTCCAGGCGACGTCGGGCGAGCTGGTGACGTCGTGCGCCACGCGCCAGGCACGTGCCAGGAACTTCGCCGACCCCGCCGGCGAGACGTCGGCCCAGTCGATGTCGTCCTCCGGAGGTCCGGCGAACGCCATCGTGACACGCAGTGCGTCGGCTCCGTAGGACCGCAGCTCCTGCGCGAACTCCACGAGGTTGCCCTTGCTCTTGCTCATCTTGGAGCCGTCGAGGATGACCATGCCCTGGTTGAGCAGGGCGCTGAACGGCTCGGTGAAGCCCACCTTGCCGAGGTCGAAGAGGACCTTCGTGATGAATCGTGAGTACAGCAGGTGGAGGATGGCGTGCTCGACGCCGCCGACGTACTGGTCGACCGGAGCCCACTTGTCGGCCTCCTTCGGGTCGAACGCGATCTCGTCCGAGGTCGGGTTCAGGAACCGCAGGAAGTACCAGGAGCTGTCGACGAAGGTGTCCATCGTGTCGGAGTCCCGCTTCGCAGGCTTCCCGCACGACGGGCAGTCCACGTTGATCCAGTCCTCAGCCGCGGCCAGCGGGCTCATGCCCTTCGGACGCAGGTCGAGCCCGGCGGCATCCGGCAGACGCACCGGCAGCTGGTCCTCGGGCACCGGCACCTCACCGCAGGCCTCGCAGTGGATGATCGGGATCGGCGTCCCCCAGTAGCGCTGCCGGGAGATCAACCAGTCGCGCAGACGGTAGTTCTTCGTCTTCGCTCCGAGACCGCTCGACGCGAGCGCGGCCGTCACCTTCGGGATGGCGTTCGACTTGCTCAGACCGTCGAAGGGGCCGGAGTTCGTCAGGCGTCCCTCGCCGGTGAGCGCGACACCCGTCTTCGCGGGATCGATCGACGGCAGGTCCTCGGGCAGTTCGCCGTCGACGATGATCGGGATGGCACCCGTCACGGGCTGGGTGGTGTCGACCACGACGCGCACGGGCAGGTCGAAGGCTCGCGCGAAGTCGAGGTCGCGCTGGTCGTGCGCGGGAACCGCCATGATCGCGCCGTGTCCGTAGTCGGCGAGGACGTAGTCGGCGGCCCAGATCGGCAGACGCTCCCCGCTCAGCGGGTTGACGGCGTACCGCTCGAGGAAGACGCCGGTCTTCTGCCGGTCGGTCGCGAGACGCGCGATCTCGCTCTCACCCTTGACGCTGTCGAGGTAGGACTGGAACCGTCCCTTGACCTCGTCGGAGGCGTCGGCGACCAGCTCGGCGGCCAGCTCCGAGTCGGGCGCGACGACCATGAACGTCACGCCGTACAGGGTGTCGGGACGCGTGGTGTACACGGACACCGGCTCGTCGCGGCCTTCGATGCTGAACGCGACGTCGGCACCGTTCGAACGACCGATCCAGTTCCGCTGCATGCTGAGGACCTTGGACGGCCAGGTGCCCTCGAGCTGGTTGAGGTCGTCGATCAGGCGGTCGGCGTAGTCGGTGATGCGGAAGTACCACTGGGTGAGCTTCTTCTTCGTCACCTCGGCGCCGCAGCGCTCGCAGTGACCGTCGACGACCTGCTCGTTCGCGAGCACGGTCTGGTCGTTCGGGCACCAGTTGACGGGGCTCGCCTTGCGGTACGCGAGGCCCTTCTCGAACAGCTGGAGGAACAGCCACTGGTTCCAGCGGTAGTACTCGGGGTCGCTGGTGTGCAGCTCACGGTCCCAGTCGAACGACGGGCCGTACTGGCGGAAACTCGCCTTCTGCTGGGCGATGTTCGCGTACGTCCACTCGCGCGGGTCGACGCCGCGCTTGATCGCCGCGTTCTCGGCGGGGAGGCCGAAGGAGTCCCAACCGATCGGGTGCAGCACGTTGAATCCCTGGTGGCGCCAGTAACGCGCCACGATGTCGCCGAAGCCGAAGGCCTCCGCATGACCCATGTGGAGGTCGCCGGAGGGGTAGGGGAACATGTCGAGGACGTACTTCCGGGGACGCTTGTCGGCCGGATCGGCGGTGGCGAAAGGCTTCAGCTCGTCCCAGACGGGAAGCCACTTCTCCTGGATCGCCTGGAAGTCGTACCGCTCGCCGTCGCGGCGGTCCTCGGTGTTGCGCTCGTCTGACACGTCACTCTCAATCACTGCAGGTGCTGGGGTGGAACCCGTGGGTTGCTCGCACGGCGGTCGGCCGCAGGATGGGCGGGTTGGAGCGCACGCCGGCGCTCCGTCCAACGGTCAAGCCTACCGGGATTCCGGCTCCGGCCGTCCGACGCCGAGGGCCCTCAGCGGAGCAGCCGCCTTGGTCCAGGTCTCCTCCAGCTCCTCCTCGGGGACGGAGAGCGCCGTGATGCCGCCACCCGTGCCGATCGAAGCGCCGTCCGGATCGATGACGATGGAGCGGATGACCATCGCGAGATCCATCGATCCGTCCGCCGACAGCAGCCCGAAGGCCCCCGCGTACACGCCACGTGGTCCCGCCTCGAGGTCGTGGAGCAGTTCCATGGCCCGCCGCTTGGGCGCGCCCGTCATGGAGCCGGCCGGGAACGCGGCCTCGACGACGTCGAGCGCGTCGAGCCCCGATCGGAGTCGACCCTCGACGGTGCTCACCAGCTGATGCACCTGCGGGTAGCTCTCCACCTGGTGGAGGGCGGTGACCGCGACCGAGCCGAGCTCGCACACCCGTGAGAGGTCGTTGCGCATCAGGTCGACGATCATGAGGTTCTCCGCCCGTTCCTTCGGACTGGCGAGCAGCTCCGCGCGTTGCCGCGCGTCGTCCACCGGGTCCGCGCCGCGCGGACGTGTCCCCTTGATCGGTCTGGTCCGCACCCGGCCGCCCGCGGAGACCTCGAGGAACTGCTCCGGCGAGGAACTCGCGAGGGACAGCTGCCCGAAGCGGAGGAGACCGCCGTGGTGGGTCGGGCTCATCGCCCGGAGACGGAGGTAGGTGGCGAGCGGATCGTGGACGCCGTCGACCCGGAGGGTGTTGGTCAGGCAGAGCTGGTAGGCGTCGCCACGCCTGATGTGCTCCTGGCAGGCCCCGACGAGCCGGACGTACGCCGGGTCCGCGTGGCGCGGCATACAGACCCCGCCGGCCGTGGGCGCCAGCTGCGGCAGCGGCGACCGGTCCTGCACCCGCTCAGCTGCCCACGCGAGCCAAGCGGGATCGGCCGAGGAGATGGTCACCGTCCGCGCAGCGTGGTCGAACCGCACCTGGTCGTCGAGGCGCATCATCGACGCGGCGGGGACGGAGGTCTCGCGAGCCGGAGCGCCGACGAGTCCGGCCCCGAACTCGTAGCCGAACCACCCCACCCAGTCACCCGGATCCTCTGGCGCGTCTGCGCGGAGCGCGCGGAGGGACTCCAGCAGCGACCCCCGACGGACGGTCGAGTGCGACGCGACGCTCACGTGTTCCACCGTGCCGAGGACCGCATCGGCGACGAGCCGCTCCGCGCCTCGTCCCATCAGGCTGACGCCGGTCTCCGCCCCCGGCCCGGAGTCCAACCAGCACGCCCACGGTTCGTCGACGAACACCCGACGGAAGACGTCCTCCGGCTCAGACCAGCTCGGCAGCACGAGCTGTCGTCGCTCCCGAGGCGTCGGCATCACCGGAACGTCGCCAGCGGCGGGGCGACGATCCGGAGTCGGTCGGTCAGCAGCGCTGCCGGTACCGGGGTGTGGGAGATCACGACGACGGCACGGCCGTCCGAACCCGCGGCGCCGAGCAGGTCCTCCAGGAGCGCATTCGCCCGTTCGGGATCGACGTTGGCCGTCGGCTCGTCGAGGACGAGCACGGGGAACTCGCGGAGGAGCGCCCGAGCAAGGGCGATCCGTTGCGCCTGTCCCCCGGACACGAGGGCCCCGTGTTCCCCGACCGGCCGGTCGAGTCCGCCGCGCTCCGCCAGCCAGGACGAGAGCCCGACCCGCTCCAACACCGACTCGAGGGCTGCGTCGTCCGCCGTGTCACGGGCGAAGAGCAGGTTCTGACGGATGTCCGCGTCGAACAGGAACGGTCGTTGTTCGACGAGACCGACCGTCTCACGGAGTGTGTCCGCGCGGATCTCGCGGGCCTCCACCCCTCCGACGCGATACCGGCCCTCGTACTCGAGGAAGCGGACGAGCACGTGAGCGAGCGTGGTCTTCCCCGCGCCGCTGTCGCCCTCGACGAGGAGGCGATCCCCCGCCGACAGCCGGAAGCTGATCGGTGCAAGAGCGGGCCGCGCATCGCCCGGCCAGCGCGCGCTCAGGTGCTCGACCTCGAGCAGGACCCCGTCGGACGCCGGTAGCTCGGCGATGCCGGCGTCCTCGTCCGGGATCTCCTCGGGACGGGTGCTCGGGACCGCCTCGGCGACCCGTTCGGCGCTGGCTACCGCCTCGCGCCAGGCGCCGAAGGCGAGCGGCACCATCGAACAGACCTCGAAGACGGCGAGTGGAACGAGCACGACCACCGTGAGCGCGGGTCCGCCGATCGAGCCGAGGGCCGGCATACCCGCCCACAGGGCCGCGACGACGGCTGAGCCCGAGGCGAGCGCAAGCACGGCCCCGGCAACACCGGCTCCGGCCGCCCGCCGGACCATCGCGCGCGTGAGCGCAGCGTCCGCCCGCTCGATCCTGGCCCGTGCGGCCCCCACGGCACCGTACGCCGTCAACACGTCCAATCCGGTGACGAGTTCCAGGAGCGCTTCCGACAGCGTGCCGCGCAGTGGAGCCAGGTCGCGTTCGGCTCGCGCGGCCACACGACTGACCAGCAGCCAGGACACGAGGAACGCGACGATGAGGCACACCGCCAAGGCGATCCCCGCTGCCGGAAGCAGCGCGGTCGTCAGGATGACCGCGGCACCGGCGATGACGCCCGACACCACCAGCGGCTGGACGACGCGCAACGGCACGTTCTGCAGCTCGTCGACGTCGGTCACGAGTCGTGTGAGCAGATCCCCTCGCCCGGTGAGCTGCAGGCCGTCCGGGGCCACGGGGATGACCCGCTCGATCATGCCGGCGCGCAACTGCGACAACTGGCGGAAGGCCGCGTCGTGGCTGAGCAGTCGTTCGAGGTACCGGAACGACGCCCTGGCGAGGGCGAACGCACGGACGCCGACGACGGCGACGCCGAGCTCGACGATCGACGGTTGCTCGGCGGCCTTGGTGATGAGGAACGCGCTGGAGGCGAGGAGGGCGACGGCTGCTCCGGCGGAGAGGATGCCGGCGAGGAGCCCTGGGAGGAAGCGTCGCACCGGCGGTTGCGCCAGGCGGATGATCTGCTTCACGCGCTCATCCATGGAGCACCGCCGGCTCATCGTGGGCACGCGAGGCACGCACGGGGATCTCCAGCACGGCATCGGCGCGTTCGCTGATCATGGGGCGGTGCGTGATGACGATGACCACTGCTCCGGCGTGGGCGGCCTCACGCGCGGCGTCGATCACGAGCGCCTCGGACGCGGAGTCGAGGGCCGAACTCGGCTCGTCGAGGAGCAGGACGGGCGTCCCGGCGGCGGCGGGGGTGCGCGCCAGGCGGTACAACGCCCGCGCGATCGCGATCCGCTGCGCCTGCCCACCGCTGACCCCGTCGCCGACCGCACCGATCGGGTGCTCGAGCGGAAGTGTGGACAGTCCGACCCTCGAGAGCGATCGGGCGACGAGCGCGTCGTCGGGCGTCTCGTCGGCGAGTGCCACGTTGCCGCCGACGGTCCCCGCGATGAGGGCGGGACGTTGGCCTGCCCACGACAACCAAGGTCGGTCTGCGGACGTGGGCGACACCTCGACGCCGTCATGCCGGATCGTTCCACCGGTCTCGACGAAGCCGAGGATCGCGGAGGCCATACTCGTCTTCCCCGCACCGCTGGGCCCGACGACCGCGGTCATCGTCCCGGCGGGGAACGAGGCGTCGAGTGCATCGAGCACCACCTGGTCGCCGTACCGGACGTCCAGCCCGTGGAGCAGCAGGCCCGGTGCCGACTGCGTCCGGTGACCCGCCGTCGACACCGACCGTGCGGACGCGCCCGGGGTGGCCTGCTCGGACAGCGCCGCCTCGTCGAGGATCTCGAAGACCTCTTCGGCCGCGGTGACCCCCTCCGCCGCGGCATGGTAGTTCGCGCCGACGTTCCGCAGCGGCAGGAAGGCCTCCGGGGCGAGGATGAGGACGAAGAGCCCGGTGCCGAGGAGCAGCGAGCCGTCGAGGAGCCTGAGCCCGATGCCGACGGCCACCACGGCGACCGCGAGACTCGAGAGGAGTTCGAGGGCGAACCCGCTCATGAACGAGAACCGCAGCACCTTCATGGTCTCGACGCGGTACTCCTCCGTCACCGACCGGACCCGCGCCACCTGTCGATGCTGCCGGCCGAAGAGCTTCAGGGTCGCCATGCCCGCGACGAGTTCGAGGAATCCGCGCGACAGATGCGCCAGGGTGTCCCACTGGCGTCGTTGCACCGCCTGCGTCGCGAACCCGATGAGGATCATGAAGACGGGGATGAGGGGCAGGGTCACGATGACCGTGATCCCGCTGATCGGGTCCTGCAGGAAGATGACCGCTGCGATGATCGGCATCGCGATGGCAGTGAGGATGAGTTGCGGCACGTACCGGCCGAAGTACGCGTCCAGCGCGTCCAAGCCACGGCCCGCCACCGTGGTGAGCGCCGCTGAGCTCCGCCGGGAGACCCAGCCGGGACCGAGCGCCTCGAATGCTCCGACGAGCGCGCGCCGCAACTCGCTCCGGACCACGGCGGAGCCGCGGGCGTTCACGGCGTCCGCAGCCAGGACCGCTGCCGAACGGAGGACCACGATGCCGATCAGCAGCCACAGCGACGGCAGCAGCTCGTCGATCGGATCGCCGGCGATCGAGCGGGACACCAGCTGCGCGACGAACCAGGCGAAGCCGAGCGTGCATGCGGTCTGCACCAGGGCGATGACCGCGCCGAGGGCCAGGACCGACCTGGCTCCCCGGGCATAGCGGAGCAGTCGCGGAT
This sequence comes from Plantibacter sp. Leaf1, assembly GCF_001421315.1. Classification (NCBI taxonomy): domain Bacteria; kingdom Bacillati; phylum Actinomycetota; class Actinomycetes; order Micrococcales; family Microbacteriaceae; genus Plantibacter; species Plantibacter sp. Leaf1. Next base: position 575,632 of record NZ_LMJX01000002.1, read on the forward strand.
CGAGGGGGCGCACGATGACAGGTTAGTGCGCGGCCGCTTCGATGTGCTGACGGGTGATGCGCTTCCGGAACACCCAGTAGGTCCACCCCTGATAGGCGAGGATGAGCGGGAGGAAGATCAGGGCCGTCCAGGACATCACCGTGAGCGTGTACTCCGTGGAGGACGCGTTCGCGATCGTCAGGCTGTTCGCGGGGTCGTTGCTCGCCGGCATGACGGCGGGGAACAGCGCGGTGAACAGGGTCAGCACCGCGGCGGCGACCGTCACCGCCATGAGCGCGAAGGCTCGTCCCTCGAGCCCACGGCTGTTCGCGAACCAGGCGCTGATCAGCGACACCGCGGCGATCGCCGCGAGGATGAGGACCGGCAGCGAGAAGTGCGCGAGGACGGTCCATCCGAGGAACGAGGCGGCCAACACGATGGCGAGGAGGCCCGCACGGCTCGCGAGACGACGGGCGCGTTCACGGATGTCGCCCTCGGTCTTCAGCGAGGCGAAGACGGCCCCGTGTGCGAAGAAGAGCACCAGCGTGGTGAGACCACCGAGGATCCCGTACGGGTTGAGCAGCGTGAAGAGCGTGCCCGTGAAGTTGTGGTCGGCGTCGAGCGGCACGCCCTGGATGATGTTCGCGAACGCGACGCCCCAGAGGAAGGCCGGGAGCGCCGACCCCACGATGATCATGAGGTCGAACCGCCGCTTCCAGGACGCTTCGGGACGCTGGTGCCGGTATTCGAACGACACCCCGCGGACGATGAGGGCGAGCAGGATGAACAGCAGCGGGAGGTAGAACCCGCTGAACAGGGTCGCGTACCACTCCGGGAAGGCGGCGAACAGGCTCGCGCCGGCGACGATCAGCCAGGTCTCGTTCAGATCCCAGACCGGCCCGATCGTGTTGATGAGCATCCGGCGGTCGGTCTCGTCCTTGCCGAGGAAGGGGATCGTCATTCCGACGCCGAAGTCGAACCCGTCGAGCACGAAGTATCCGACGAACAGGGCGGCGATGATCCAGAACCAGAGAATCGTGAGGTCCATGATGCGCTCCTAGTAGACCGTGGTTGCCGGGGCGGCGGGCTTCTGCACGCCGTCGTCGTCGGGCGGGGACATCTCGATGGCATCCGGTCCGGCGGTGATGGTCTTCTTCAACAGCCCGAACTCGACGACCAGCAGGGAGCCGTAGACGACGGTGAAGGCGATGAGCGAGATCAGCACGTCGAGACCGGTGGTGTTCGGCGAGACGGCATCCTCGGTCTTCAGCAGGCTGAAGACGATCCAGGGCTGACGGCCCATCTCGGTGAAGACCCACCCCATCGTCATCGCCAGGAACGGCATCGGCACGGCCCACACGGCGACCCGCCACATCCAGCGCTTCGGCTCGCGGCCCTTCCGGGTGAACCAGAGGCCTGCGGCCGCCACGAGCATGGAGGCGAGCCCGAGGCCGATCATCCAGCGGAAGGCCCAGTAGGTGACCCAGATGACCGGCGAGTAGTCGCCGGGGCCGTAGAGCTGCGTGTATTGCGCCTGCAGGTCGTTGATGCCTTCCACGGTGCCGTCGAAGGTGTGGGTCGAGAGGAACGAGAGCAGGTACGGGATCCTGATCGAGAAGAGCTCGTGGACGCCGTCCGGGGTACCGAGCGTGAAGATCGAGAACGAGGCGTCCGCGCCGGTCGAGGTGTTGTACATGGCCTCGGCTGCGGCCATCTTCATCGGCTGCGTCTCGACCATCGCCAGGCTGAGCTGGTCGCCGGCGAGCATCGTGGCTCCACCGGCGATGAGCATGCTCCAGGCACCGACCTTCAGCGCGGGCCGCATCATCTCGACGTGCTGACCGCGGGCCAGGTGCCAGGCGGCGGCGGTGATGATGACGGCGGCCGAGACCATGAAGCAGGCGAAGATCGTGTGCGGGAAGGCGGCGAGCGCGACCTTGTTGGTCAGGAGCTCCCAGATGTTGGTGAGCTCGGCCCGGCCGCGTTCCTCGTTGATCCGGTAGGCGACCGGATTCTGCATGAAGGCGTTCGCGGCGATGATGAAGTAGGCCGAGAGCACGGTGCCGAGGGCGACGATCCAGATGGTCGCGAGGTGGAGCTTCGGTGAGAGCTTGTCCCAGCCGAAGATCCAGAGTCCGATGAACGTGGCCTCGAGGAAGAACGCGAGCAGGCCTTCCAGTGCCAGTGGCGCACCGAAGACGTCGCCGACGAACCGCGAGTAGGTGGACCAGTTCATGCCGAACTGGAACTCCTGCACGATCCCGGTCACGACGCCCATGGCGAAGTTGATGAGGAAGATCTTGCCGAAGAAGCGGGTCAACTGCAGGTAGTGCAGTTTGCCCGTCCGGACCCAGGCGGTCTGGAACCCGGCGACCGTCACCGCCATGCCGATGGTGAGCGGCACGAAGATGAAGTGGTAGACGGTGGTGAGGCCGAACTGCCAGCGGGACAGCAGTAGCGGGTCGAGAAGATCGTTCACGATGAACACTCCATGTTCGCGGCATCCAGGGAAGGCGGCGCAGGTGCAGCCCGATCGGGTTGATCATCCCCGAGGCTTCGATCCGTGTCGTCGAATCCCATGGTACACCAAAAAGCGCCTGTGGTCAGACCACACGTGTCGCCTGTCGTGCACAGGGCTTTCAGAGCCTCAGAACCCGGCCGAGAGCTAGGCTCTGACCCGTGAACGACGTGCTCGGCTGGCTCCTCGACCTGGTGCAGAGCGTCGACCCCGTCACCCGCACGCTCCTCGCCGGACTCGGCATCATGCTCGAGACCTCCGTACTCGTCGGTCTCGTCGTCCCCGGCGACACGGTCGTCATCGTCGCCAGCACCGCCGTGGTCGGTCCGGTGCAGTGGATCTCGATGATCCTCGTCGTGATCGCCGGTGCACTCATCGGGGAATCCGTCGGCTTCGCCCTCGGCCGATGGTTCGGTCCGCGCATCCGTGCGAGTCGGCTCGGCCGCAGGATCGGTGAACGACACTGGGTCAGAGCGGAGCGATACCTCGACCGGCGAGGCGGCATCGCGGTGTTCGTCTCACGGTTCCTCCCCGTGCTCCACTCGCTCATCCCCCTGACGGTCGGCATGAGCACGATGACGTACCGTCGGTTCATCTCGTGGACCCTGCCGGCCTGTGTCATCTGGTCCTCCGCCTACGTCTCGGTCGGTGCGGTGGCGGCCGGGAGCTACCGTGAACTCTCCGAGCGCCTCCACTGGGCCGGATACGTGTTCGTCGGGATCATCGTGCTGTTCGCCGTCGTCGTCCTCATCGTCAAGCGGGTCCTGCAGCGGAGCGAGGAACGGCACATGCTCGACCAGGAGGATCCGGCATCCCCGGGCGGAGCATCCACGCCGGAGTGACCCGGCGGTCCGCGGGCTCCAGCGGCTGAACAGACGCACCGGCATGACAGACTGAACGGGTGAAGGCACCCGACGATCGTCCAACGGCCTCATCCGACGCCGCTCAGCAGATCCGGCACTTCGCCGCTCGGATGGAGGACGCCATCCAGTTGCGCCGGCAGCGGCGCGCACGGCGTCATGGGCGCGAGGCGGCGATCATCCCCTTCACCGGCTACGGTTCGACGTCGTGGATCCGCGTCCTCGCACGAGTGGTGTTGGCGGAACCCGGCAAGACCACCGTGAAACCGCAGCAGAAGGTGCGAGGCTGGAAGAGCTTCTTCGCCTTGAGCATCGCGGACCCCACCGTCGAGGTCGAGATCGACGGCCGACGCCACACGGTCACGGGAGATCGCGGCGGCGTGGTGGATGCGGTGGTGCAGGTCTCCCTGACGCCGGGATGGCACACCCTCCGCCTGAGTTCCGAGGGCAGCGACCCCGTCGAGGCCCCCGTCTTCATCGTGGGCGACGACATCGAGTTCGGCATCGTGTCCGACATCGATGACACCGTGATGGTCACGGCACTCCCCCGCCCGTTGGTCGCCGCGTGGAACACCTTCGTCCTCGACGAGCATGCGCGGACCCCGGTCCCGGGGATGGCCGTCTTCTTGGAGCGGACCGCCCGTGAGCACCCGGGCTCCCCGATCATCTACCTCTCGACGGGTGCCTGGAACGTCGCTCCGACGCTCACCCGATTCCTGTCGCGCAACCTCTACCCCGCAGGGGCCCTGCTCCTCACCGACTGGGGCCCGACCCACGACCGGTTCTTCCGGAGCGGACGGGAGCACAAGCGGAACAACCTCGACCGCTTCGCCGAGGACTTCCCGCGGCTGCGGTGGCTCCTCGTCGGCGACGACGGCCAGCACGACGAATCGCTGTACCGCAGTTTCGAGGAGCGCCACCCCGACCGCGTCGCCGCCGTGGCGATCCGGCAGCTCTCCCCCGGTGAGGCGGTGCTGGCCGGTGGTCGCTCGAAGGTCGGTGGACAGCACGAGGGGGCGCCCTGGGTGTACGCGGGGAACGGCGCGGAACTGCTCGACCAGCTCCACGGCAAGCTCTGACGGCGCTCCGCATGTCCGTCGTCCCCGTCCTTCGCACCCGGTCGCGACTCCCGCTGCTCCAGGTGCTGAAGACGGCGCTGGCCGCCATCGCCGCCTGGATCGTCGCGATCACGATCATCCCGGGCCAGCTGCCGGTCTTCGCCGCGATCGCCGCCATCCTCGTGGTGCAGCCGAGTGTCAACCAGTCGTTCGGGAAGGCGCTCGAACGGAGCCTCGGGGTGATCACCGGCGTGGTCCTCGCGACCGCGATCGGGAGCGTCTTCGGACACTCCGCCTGGATCGTGCTCCTGGCCATCGTCGTCGCCATCCTGCTCGGCTGGGTACTCCGCCTCGGGCCGGGTTCCGCGAACCAGATCCCGATCAGCGCGATGCTGGTCCTCTCGATCGGCGCCGCCACCCCGGACTACGCGTTCGCTCGCATCATCGAGACCGTCCTCGGCGCCGGGATCGGGCTGCTCGTCAACGTCGTCCTCGTCGCCCCCGTCCTGCTCGCGCCGGCCAGAGCAGCGGTCGGCGCACTCGCGCTCGCCTGCGCCGACACCCTGGACCGCCTCGCGACCGCGCTCACCCGGGCGAACACCGACGCCGAGTTGGCCTCGCTCCTCACGGACGCCCGCGCGCTCAAACCGCTCAGGGACCGCGCGATCGCCGCGGTGAAGGAGGGCGACGACAGTCTGCTGCTCAATCCGCGCCGATCGCGGCACCGTGAGGAGTTGGACCGTCAACGACTGCTGCTGCGTCGGCTCGAGCCGGTGGTCACGCGGACGCTGGGCATGGCGCGCTCCGTGCACGACCACGACGACCCGACCCTGCACGAGGAGCCGACGGTGGCGGACATCGCCGTCGAACTCGCGCGGGCGGCTCACGACCTCAGGCTGCTCGTGAACGACCGTGCCGCGTCCGCCGAACCACCGACCGAGACCGCGGAGATCCCGGCTCTGACCGCTCCCCTCGTGATCGCCCGCCCGCACCCGCAGCACTGGATCCTCATCGGATCGCTCATGGAGGACCTCCGTCGCGTGCGCGACGAGATCGTCGGCGAGCCGACCTGAGTCGGCCGGATACCACGAAGGGCCGGTGGAGCAATGCTCCACCGGCCCTTCGACGCCCTGGGACTACGCCTGGTGCGCAGCCTGCAGTTCGATGGTGATCGTGACGTCGTTGCCGAGCAGCACGCCGCCGGTCTCGAGCGCCGCGTTGTAGGTGAGGCCGAAGTCCTCGCGGTTGATCTTGGTGGTCGCGGTCGCGCCGAACTTGTAGTTGCCGTAGGGGTCGGTCGCGAAGCCGCCGAACTCGACGGTGAAGGTGACGGGCTTGGTCACGCCCTTGATCGTGAGGTCGCCGTCGACGAGGAAGTCGTCGCCCTTGGCGCGGGCGCCGGTCGAGACGAAGTCGATCGTCGGGTAGGACTCGGCGTCGAAGAAGTCGCCGGTGCGGAGGTGACCGTCGCGGTCGGGCTGGTTCGTGTTGATCGAAGCGACCTCGGCGGACGCGGTGACCTTCGTCTCGAGGGGGTTCTCCGGCGTGACGAACGTCGCGTTGAAGCGCTCGAACTTGCCCTTGACCTTCGAGACCATGATGTGGCGGATGCTGAAGCCGACCTCGCTGTGCGTGGTGTCGACCTCCCAGGTGCCAACCTTGTAGCCGGGAATCGTCAGGGTGTCGGTCATGCGGTACTCCTTGCGTCGATGTGCGGCGCGCTCGCGCCACGTTCTATTCAAACGCAAGGACATCGTGGCTATTCCCACGCATCCGAGAAATTCTCCTCGACGTCATCAGGACGACATCGGGCGCATCGCGGGAAGGCCCAGTCGGACACGCAACAGGTGGTGGGCCGCTTCGGCGACCACGTCCTCCGAGATCCTTCCCGAGCGCACCGCAGCCGCGATATCGGCGACCAGCACATCAGGGTCGACACCCGTCGAGGAGGGGTCCGCGCCCAGGACGTAGAGCAGCATCGTGTTGCCGGCCGCCACCGCACGGATCGCGTTCTCCGACGGGTTCTGGTACTCCGGGAGACCGGTGTGCTGCAGCATGAGCATGTCGTCGGTGATCGTCATCCCGGAGAAGCCGAGATCGTCGCGGAGCCGCGTGTGCCAGGCGGACGAGAGCGTCGCCGGTGCCGGATCGACCGCCGAGTAGACGAGGTGGCCGAACATCACGACTTCGGCTCCGGCGTCGATGCCCGCTGCGAACGGGACGGCGTCGGTCGCCCTCCAGTCCTCGAGGCCGAGCGACGTGGTGGGGACCGTCGAGTGGGAGTCGCCGGGGGCCTCGCCGTGGCCGGGGAAGTGCTTGAGCGTGCTGAGGACCGCTCCGCGCTCTCCTCGGACCGCCGCAGCGACCCGCGCGGCAGCGGCGTCGGGGCTGGTCCCGAGCGCACGGTCGTAGATGAACGACGTCGGATCGGCCGTCTCATCGGCGACGATGCCGAAGTTGACGGAACACCCCGCCGCGGCGAGCATGGTCGCGCGCGCCGTGAACGCCGTCTCCGTCGCCTCCGGCGGTTCGGACTTCAGGGTGTCCGCCGCGGCCGCGACGTCCTCGTCGATGCGACGGACGTCGCCACCCTCCTGGTCGATGCCGATGAGCAGGGGCATGGTGGGGTCTGGGCTGAGGGCATCCGTGACCGCGGGCAGTCCGGCGAGTCCCGGCACGTTGTCGCCCATGAGGATGAAGCCGCCCGGTCGGTAGCGTTCGACGAAGGCTCGGAGCGCCGCGGGATCGGTGCCCGGGGTGTGCAGCATCAACATGGAGGCGATGCGCTGTTCGAGCGTCATCGAGGCCAGTTCCGCCGCGGCGCGCAGTTCGCCGGCGTCCGGCCCGGTGGCTGCCGGTCGTCCCGATCGCTCAGGCGGAGGCGGGCCCGTGCATGCGGACAGGCCGAGCATCGCACCGACCGCCACGGAGGCGCCGGTGACGAGGAAGCGTCGCCGTCCCACCTGCACCGGGCGAGTCTAGGCTCGGATCATCCATGACGGCTGGACGTCTTCGCCGGTGTGGCACAAGTGACGGATGTGACTTCGACGGCTACACTTACGTGGGTGACAGCCAGGATGGACGCATGCGCAAGCCGCTGACGAACCGATCGCCTCGTTCGAGGGGCGTCTCGCGAGCCGCCGCCCTCGGCGCCGCGGTCATCATCGCGGTGTCGTGTGCAGGTCCGGCAGCCGCTGTCAGCCCGACGGCGGTCCGCACCGCCGACTACCCGAGCTGGGACGACGTCCAAGCGGCGAAGTCGAACGAATCGACCGCCCAGGCCGAGGCCGACCGCATCGTGTCCCTCATCGACGGGCTGCGCGACGAGTCCGCCAGGCTCGGTGACGAAGCCGTCCGCCAGGGTGCAGCGGCAGGCGAGGCCAAAGCCGCCCTCGACGCGCAGGCCGCCGTCGCCGACACGATCAGCGCGCAGGCGACGGCCGCCGCGACGGCCGCCGCGTCGAGCAAACGCCAGGCCGGGGCGGTCATCGCGCAGATGACCCGCACCGGAGGCGTCGACCCGACGCTGTCCCTCGTCCTCTCCGGCGTCGCCGACGACGACCTGCTCTCGAAGCTCAGCGCCATCAGCAAGCTGAGCGAGACCTCGGCTCAGGACCTCGCGTCTGCGACCGCCGCGAGCAACACCGCGTCCGCGCTCGCCGAGCAGGCCACCACCGCCGAGGCGGAACGGCAGCGCCTGTCCGAAGCCGCTGACGCCAGCTACGAGACCGCGCAGTCGGCGAGCGACGCGGCCGACGCCGCAGTCGCGGAGCAGCAGGCGAACCGGGATCGGCTCTACCAGCAACTCGCCGTCCTCAAGAACACGACCGCGGCGATCGAACAGGCCTACGCCCAGAGCCAGGAGGCGATCGCCGCCGAGGAGCAGCGACGCAACGAGGCGACGGGCGGAGAGGGTGCTACGAGTGCACCGCCGCCGGACCTCTCGGCCGATCCGGCAGGGGCGAAGGCGTACGCCCAGTCGGCGATCGGGGCCTACGGCTGGGGTAGCGGCGAGTTCCAGTGCCTGCTCCAGTTGTGGACACGCGAATCCAGCTGGCGGGTCAACGCTTACAACGAATCCAGTGGGGCCTACGGAATTCCGCAATCGCTCCCGGGTAGCAAGATGGCCAGTGTCGGCGACGACTGGCGGACCAACGCTGCGACGCAGATCACCTGGGGTCTGAACTACATCGACAGCCGGTACGGCTCACCCTGTGGCGCCTGGGCGCACTCCGAAGCCGTCAACTGGTACTGACGACCCCGAGGTTCGTGCCCGAGACGGCCAGGACCACCGTGACGAGCAATGCCGCGCTGATGATGAGCCGGAAGAGGAGCCGGTCCGGCTGACGGCTACCGACCAGCACGAGCCCCCAGATCACGAGCCCGAGGACCCCGGCGACGCCGATGAGCCCGACGAGCGGTGGCGCGGCGAGGCGCCCGGTGAAGACGCCGCTCTGCCCCAGCACGGCGACGACGCCCGCCACCCCGAGCGCCCCGAACGCGGCCCGCCCTGCCGTCCGTGCTCCGAGGCGGTGCGGCAGACCACGGACACCGGTCCGGAGATCGTCGTCGAGGTCCGGGAGCGCGTTCGTGAAGTGGATCGCGATGCCGAACAGGCCGCCGACGGCGAGGGTCCAACCGGCCGGCGGGATGGGCGGGATCGCCGCGAACGTGACCACGGCGGGCAGTGCGCCGAACCCGATGATGAACGGGACCACCGACCACGCGGTCGCCTTGAGGTGGAGGTTGTAGGCCCAACCGCACGCGAGGAAGAGCAGGTGTGCCGCTGCCGCCGCCCAGCCGAGGGTGAACGAGAGCGGGATGCTCGCGGCTCCGGCCAGGAGCGCCGCCAGACGGACCGTCCCGACGCTGAGGTCGCCACGCGCGACGGGCTTGTCCAGCCGCCCTGACCGGCGGTCGCGACGCGCGTCGAGCCAGTCGTTCGACCACCCGATCGAGAGCTGACCGACGAAGACCACCAGCGCCAGGAGCAGCGTCCGCAACGGCTCGACCCCGACGGCGGAGGCCAGGACGACGGCCAGTACCGTGACCGCGACGGTGGGTCCGGGATGGGAGGACGCGAACAGACGGCGGGCTGTGGAGAACACCGCCTCAGCTTAGGGTGGCTGCCCGGACCACGGCGATACACTGAAGCATGACCGTCTCCGTGAGGGCGATCGGCGTGGCCGTTCCTCAGACCATCCTCCATCAAGACGAGATCAGAGACGTCTTCCGTGATCAGCCGGGCAGGACGCGCCTCGCACAACGACTGATCGGCGCCGCCTTCGACGCCTCCGCGATCGATACGAGGCACACGGTGATCGACGCGTTCGACGACGAGGTCCCGACGACCACGGCCGCGTTCTACGACGCGGAACAGCGGCTGGTCCGCTCACCCCCGACCGGCCTCCGGAACGACGCCTACATCGAGCACGCTCCCCCGCTCCTCCTGGAAGCGGCGAGGCGAGCGCTCTACGAGGCTCCCGGCCTGACGGCGGCCGACGTGACCCACGTCGTGACCGCGTCCTGTACCGGGTTCTTCGCCCCGGGACCGGAGTACCTCCTCGTCCGCGACCTCGGCCTCGATCCGGGCACCGAGCGCTACCACCTGGGCTTCCAAGGGTGTTTCGCCGCGTTCCCCGCCCTCCGCGCCGCCGCGGCGTTCTGCGCCGCCGAGCCGGACGCCGTCGTGCTCGTGGTGTGCATCGAGCTCTGCTCCATCCATCTCCGTTCCTCAGACGATCCCGACGTGATCCTCGGATCCTCGGTCTTCGCCGATGGAGCCGCCGCAGCCGTCGTCACCGGACGGGACACCGGCTCGTCGGCGCCCGTCTTCGAGTTCGACGGATGGTCCACGGCACTCGTCCCCGACGGCGAGACGGAGATGGCCTGGACGATCGGCGACCACGGATTCGAGATGGTCCTGAGCGGAGCCGTCCCGAAACTCATCGGCGAGCACCTCGAGATCGCGCTGCGCCCACTCCTCGCGGCAGCGGACGACGCCGAGGTGTCATCGATCGACCGGTGGGCGATCCACCCCGGTGGTCGGAGCATCCTCGACCGTGTCCAGCGGGGCTTCGCCCTCGACGACGAGCTGCTGGAACCGTCGCGGGCGGTGCTGCGCGACTTCGGCAACATGTCGAGCGCCACCGTCCTGTTCATCCTCAAGCGCCTCCTCGACGGCGCGGGCCCCGAGGTCGACGAACGGGTCTGTGCGCTGGCGTTCGGTCCCGGCTTGACGATCGAGAGCGCGCTGCTCCGGCTCCGCGCCGGCGGAGCCTGATGCGGGTCGATCTCACGCGGCGTGCGACGGAGCTCGTCGAGCTCATGGACGACCCCGAGTGCGACCCGGTGCTGCTCGACGCGACCTATGCCCGGTTCGCGACGGTGAACCGGCTCGTCTCGGGGTGGCGCAGTCTCTACCGTTCGCACATCCGGCCTCGTCTGGACCCGTCGCGCACGACGTCGATCGTCGACATCGGGTTCGGCGGCGGTGACGTCCCGACGGCCGTCGCCTCCTGGGCACGAGCCGACGGGCTGCCGGTCCAGGTGACGGCGATCGACCCTGATGAGCGTTCGGTCGACTTCGCCCGCCGCCGGTACGCGGAGGGACCGGTCGACTTCCGCTCGGCGCACAGCAGCGACCTGGTCGCCCGGGGCGATGAGGTCGACATCGTGCTGTCCAACCATGTCCTGCACCACCTCGACCCGGCCCAGCTGGCCGGTCTCCTGTCCGACAGCGCCTCCATCGCCCGCAGGCTCGTGCTGCACAGCGACCTGGAGCGGGACCGGCTGGCGTACGCTGCGTACGGATTCGTCACCCTGCCGGGGCGGCGGCGCTCCTTCCTCCACGTCGACGGGCTCCGCTCCATCCGCCGCAGCTACCGGCAGCGGGAACTCCAGGAGGTCGTCCCCGACGGATGGCTCGTCGAGCGTCGATTCCCCATGCGGCTGCTGCTGTCGAGGCGCTTCGACGCGACGACCGACGGACGCCGATGACCGGGGTGCTCGTCATCGGCGGCGGACCGGTCGGACTGGTGTCGGCGATCCTGCTCGCCCAGGACGGTGTCGATGTGACGGTCTGGGAGCAGCGGGCGGACCCTCCGTCGGGAACGCGCGCGATCGGGATCCACCCGCCCTCCCTCGAGCTGTTCGACGTGCTCGGCGTCCTCGACGAGATCCGAGTCGACGCCGTCCGAATCGACCAGGGTGAGGCGTGGAGCGGCGGTCGACGACTCGGCACCGTCGTGTTCCGCGATCGTCCGTTCGCCCACCCGTATGTCGCCGCGCTCGAGCAGTGGCGGACCGAGCGGATCCTCCGGGCTCGCCTGGAGTCCATCGCCCCGGGGTCCTTGTCGACGGGGACCGCGTGCACGAGCGTCCGCTCCGTCGGGGACGAGGTCATCGTCGAGGGAACCGACACCTCAGGCCCCGTGAGCGCGCGTGCGGCCATGGTCATCGTCGCAGCCGGCGGCCGAGCCGGGTTCCCCGGAGCGGAGGATCCCGGACCGATCCACCGGTACCGCGACCGCTACCTCATGGGCGACGTCGCAGACCGGAGCGGTGCCGGGCCAATCGCGCGGGTCCACCTGCATCGTGACGGCGTCGTCGAGTCGTTCCCACTCCCCCGTGGGATGCGCCGGTACGTCGTCCACACCGGGTACACCTCCCCTCGCGACGAGGCCGGCCTGCAGCCGAGAGCCGACGACCTCGCGACCCTCGTCGCGGATCGCACCGGCGAGGAGGCCGATGCGGCGACGAACACCATGCTCAGCGCGTTCGGGGTGCGGAGTCGGCGTCGGAGCCGTGTGGTCGACGGACGGATCGTCCACGTGGGCGACGCCGCGCATGAGATCAGCCCGATCGGCGGTCAGGGCATGAACCTGGGCTGGGCGGACGCCCGGGTCTTCGCCCCGCTGGTCGCGCGCGCGGTCACCGGGCGAGGGACGCTCGAGCGGGAGCTCGCGTCCGCAGCCGAGCAGCAGCGGCGCGCGGTCCGCCGCGCGTCCTGGCAGGCAGCGCTCAACATGCGCTTGGGTCGCCCGATCCCCACCGCACTGGTGGGCGTGCGCGATCTCGGCCTGCGGGCCGCCCTCAGCGGCCCGATCATGCCGGTGCTCGCCGACGCCTACACGATGCGCTGGTTGCGCTGAACCGACGGCGTCCTCAGGCGACGGTGATCCCCCGCCGTTCGCGCATCAGTGACCGACGTGCACGCCCGAGGGCGTCTGGTCGGTCCGGCGGATGAGGAACGACGCGCCCACCGCGAGCAGCGAGAGGACGGCGCCGCACAGGAACGCCGCCTGCACACCCGCTGCAGTCGCGTCGACCGCGGAACTCCCGGCCGCCGCGCGAGCGGCAGCCGTCGTGGACATCATCGTGATGAACACCGCCGTGCCGGCTGCGCCGGCGAGCTGCTGGACCGTGCCGACGATCGCGCTGCCGTGCGGGTAGAGCTCGGCTCGAAGGGAGCCGAGGGCCGAGGTGAGGAGCGGCGTGAACATGAACGCGAGACCCGCGCTCAGGAGCATGTGGACGGCGATGATCATCACGATGGCGCTGTCGACGCCGAGCATCGTCAGGAGCCAGAGGGCTGCGCTCACGGCGAAGGCGCCGGGGATCACCAGCGGACGCGGCCCGAAGCGGTCGAACAACGACCCCACGAGCGGCGCGAGCGCGGCCATGGTCAGCCCACCGGGGAGCAGCATGAGTCCCGTGGTCAACGTGTCGACCTGCAGCACGCTCTGCAGGTAGATGGGCAGGATGATCAACGATCCGAACAGCGCCATCATGACGATCACGACGAGGATGATCGACACGGTGAACGAGCGGTTCGCGAAGGTGCGCAGATCCATGAACGGCCGGTTCTCACGGACGAGTCCGCGCTGACGCAACACGAACGCCAGGAGCGCGAGGACGCCGACGGCCAGCGGGATCCACACCGGCATGAGCGCATGGCCCTCCGCCGACTCCCCGATACTGCTCAGCCCGAAGATGAGGCCACCGAAGGCGAGCGCGGAGAGCACGAGCGAGAGCGCGTCGAACCGGACCTTCCTCGGCTCGGTCACGTTGCGCACCAGCAGGGCGCCGAGGATCAGCGAGGCCACGGCGATCGGGAGCACGATCCAGAACATCCATCGCCAGTCGAGCACGCTGAGGATCAGGCCCGACACCGTGGGTCCGACCGCCGGGGCGACCGAGATGACGATCGAGATCGCGCCCATCGTCCGACCGCGAGCCGAGACCGGCACGATGTTCAGCACCGTCGTCATCAGCAGGGGCATCATGATGGCGGTTCCGCTGGCCTGCACCACGCGGCCGAGCAGCAGGGTGCCGAAGCCGGGTGACAGCGCGGCGATGAGCGTGCCGAGGCTGAAGAGGACCATCGCCGTGATGAACATGGCGCGGAGGGAGAACCGCTCCAACAGGAACCCGGTGGCGGGGATGACCACGGCCATGGTGAGCATGAATCCGGTCGTCAGCCACTGCGCCGAGCTCGCCGTGATGTCGAGGTCCTCCATGAGCCGCGGCAGGGCGACGCTCATGATCGTCTCGTTGAGGATGACGACGAACGCCGACACGAGCAGCAGTCCGATGAGGAGTTTGGACCCGGGCGGGAGGCGGTCTGCCGAGGACTTCCCGGTGGTCGGGACCGAACCTGTCGGATTGGGCACGGTGTCAGTCGTCATAGCGGTGTCATCCTTCTCAGGCCTCGGCCGTCGTCCGGGCAGACGCCTGCCCTCTGGAAGGACAAGCGCCGGGTCGCCGCGGGTATTCCCAGGCGTGTCGACCGGTTACGCGCAGGGCGAAGACCCGTTCCGGATGAACGGTTCCGGTGCCACCATGAAGCCATGACTGTTCCCACCATCACGCTCAATGACGGCCACACCATCCCCCAGCTCGGTTTCGGCGTCTTCCTCGTCGACCCGCAGGAGGCGGAGCGCATCGTCTCCGATGCACTCGAGGTCGGCTACCGCCACATCGACACCGCCGCGATCTACAAGAACGAGGAGGGCGTCGGCGCCGCCATCGCCAAGTCCGGCATCCCCCGCGACGAACTCTTCATCACCACGAAGCTCTGGAACGACCGTCACCAGAAGGCGTCCGCGCACGCGGCGATCGACGAGAGCCTCGACAAGCTCGGTCTCGACCACGTCGACCTCTACCTCACCCACTGGCCCACGCCCGGCAAGGACGACTGCCTCGAGGCGTGGTTGGCATTGGAGGAGATCAAGGCCGCCGGCAAGACCCGCTCGATCGGCGTCTCGAACCACCAGGTCGAGCACCTCGAGAAGCTCCTCGCCAACTCCGACACCGTCCCGGCGGTCAACCAGATCGAGTTGCACCCGGCTTTCGCGCAGCGCGAGCTGCGGACGTTCGGCGCTGAGCACGGGATCCACATCGAGTCGTGGGGCCCCCTCGGTCAGGGCAAGTACGACCTCTTCGGTGAGCAGTCGGTCGCGGCTGCTGCCGAGGCCCACGGTGTGACGCCCGCACAGGTCGTCATCCGCTGGCACCTCCAGAACGGCCTGATCGTCTTCCCGAAGTCGAACTCGCGCGAGCGCATCGCGCAGAACTTCGACGTGTTCGGCTTCGAGCTGTCGGCCGACGAGATCGCCGCGATCGACGCCCTCGACTCGGGGAAGCGCGTCGGCAGCCACCCGGACGAGGTGAACTGACCTCGGGTTCCGGCCCAACGAAGAAGTCCCCGTCAGCTGTTCGGCTGACGGGGACTTCTTGATGTTCGAGTGGATCTGAGGGGACTCGAACCCCTGACCCCCTGCATGCCATGCAGGTGCGCTACCAGCTGCGCCACAGACCCATATTCACGTTGCTTGCCCCTGCTGTTTCAGCGGAAGCAACTTGAATAGGTTACTACATCTTGAGAGCGGTTGTGACCACTTTCGATGCCGACATCGACGAGGAGATCAGCTCGCGGGCTGTGGAGCCGACGACACCAGCGGAATCACCGGGCAGTCCTTCCACAGGCGCTCCAGCGAGTAATACATCCGCTCCTCCTCGTGGAAGACGTGGACGACGACCTCGCCGAAGTCGAGGAGGATCCAGCGCCCCTCGGACTTGCCCTCGCGACGCAAGGTCTTCACGCCGCTCGCGTTCAGGCGATCCTCGACCTCGCCGGCGATGGCGACGACGTTACGCTCGCTCCGCCCGGTGACGAGCAGGAAGGCGTCCACGAACGGCAGCGGGCCAGAGACGTCGAGTGCGACGAGATCCTCGCCGCCCTTCGACTCGGCTGCGGTCGATGCGAGCTGGACGGCGTCCAGCGTGGTGTCGGACAGGGTCATGTGGTGTACTCCTCTGACGACCGCAGCGGATGCGGTCGGGTGAATGGCGGAAGGGCTAGAACGCCCCGCCGAAGAATCCGATGATGAGCACCGCGATGACGCCCGCCGCGAGCACCGCGGCGGCGATTGCGAGGGTCATCAGCAGCTTGTTGCTCTGGTTGGTGGTGGCCGGGACGACGTCACGCGTGGATCCGTGGCTACTGACCGCGCGGCTCGCCGCGACGGGCGAAGCGGCGGTGACGGAGGCCGGGAGTTCGTCCCCCTCGACGAGGCGGTCGATGCCCGCGCCGTCGAAGTGGTTCGGGTCCTGGCCGGCGGAACCGAGCCCCCGAGGGAGGTCGATCGTTCCGGTGATGAGGATCTCGCCCGTGGAGTTCGACGTCGCACCGGCCTCCGCCTGCGCGGGGGCCACGGGGATGATGAGCGAGCTCGTGGTGATCTGGCCCGTCGTCGTCATGCTGCTGCCGAGCAGGTCTTCGAACGCGACCTCGTTGTCGACCTGTGAAGCGCGCTCGGCCTCGAGCGCCGCCACGAGCATGGAGTCGCGCCCGAACCCCTTCGAGAGCGTGGACGCGGGGTCCTCGGAGATGTCGTCGCGGTCGGAGACGTCGAACAGGGAGCCGGACGCGACGGGCTTGTCGCTCGCCGGCGTCACCTGGGGTGCCGGAGCCTCGGACGCCCGAGCCTTGGCGGCTCGCTCCTCCGCGGCGGCACGCTCGGCTGCCTGACGCTCGGCCGCCTTGCGCTCCTCGGCCTTGCGCTCGGCAGCGAGGCGATCCGCGTCCTGCTGCTCGTGCAGCTTGCGGGCTGCGGCCTCACGGCGTTCGGTCTCCGCAGCGGCTTCAGCCTCGGCGGCGGCCGTCTGCTGCGCGAGCTTCGCGGCCTGCTGTCGGGCGGCCTTGTTCTGCTTCTGGGGAGGAGCGACGACCTGATCCGGCGTGCGCGGCGGCAGAGCGACCGAGGGCACGGGCTGCTCCACAGGGGGTGCGACCGGCGCGGTCGCCGCCGGGATCTGCTCGATCGAGCCGGTCCGCTCCAACTCGCGGAGTTGACGACGAGTGAGCCCACCGGTGGGAGCCGGGCTCGGCGCGCCGGTCGACGGCGTCGTGCCCGGGCTCGAGGCGGGCGCAGCTGATGCTGGAGCGGGTGACGCCGACTCGACGCGTGGAGCGCCACTGGGCTCCGATACTGCCGGCTCGGGGATCGCTCCCCCGGCGACCGGCTCCGACGTCGATGCGCGACGGCTCCGCGGTGCAGCCGCTTCGAGCGCTGCATCGTCGGCGGGCGTCGACGACTGCTGGCTCGCTCGAGCCTGTCGCCTGGTCAAGGGCGCGTCTTCTGGCAACGCGGTCATGTGGCTTCACTCCGATACAGGTGGTGCTTGGTGATGTACTGCACGACACCGTCGGGAACCAGATACCAGACTGGAAAGCCTTTGCTCACCCGGCTCCGGCAATCCGTCGACGATATCGCAAGGGCCGGAACTTCCAACAAGCTTACGTCGTGCTGCGGTAATCCGGAAACGTTCAAATCGTGTCCCGGACGACTCACAGCAACGAAGTGAGCGAGATCCCAGACCTCTCTGACGTCTTTCCAGCTGAGGATCTGGGCGATCGCGTCCGCCCCGGTGATGAAGAACAGCTCGGCGTCCGGCCGCTTGCGTCGCAGGTCGCGGAGGGTGTCGATCGTGTAGGTGGGGCCCGCTCGGTCGATGTCGACGCGGCTGACGGTGAAGCGGGGGTTCGCCGCGGTGGCGATGACCGTCATGAGGTAGCGGTGCTCGCTGTCGCTCACGCCCGACTTGCGGTACGGCATGCCGGTCGGGACGAACACGACCTCATCGAGGTCGAAGTGTTGCGCGACTTCGGAAGCGGCGACGAGGTGCCCGTGGTGGATGGGGTCGAACGTTCCACCCATGACGCCGATCCGAGGACGACGTGTCGTCGTCTCGGCGACGGGCGCGCTCACGCCGGACAGCTCAGTGACCGTGCTCGCCGTGCGCCAGCGTCGGCTCGTCCTTGCCACCGTGGCGGTTGGCGACGTCGCGATAGCTGAAGGTCACGGCGCCGAGGATGGCGAACAGCACGAGCGCGACGGCGCCGAAGACCCAGGTCGGAGCGGCGAGTTCGACGGCGTGCTCCGACTCGGCCAGAACGGTGGCAGCCAATACGGACGCGGCAATCGACATGATCTCTCCTTCTGTGCGACGCCTGGTGACGCCCACCTCATTCTAGCGACTACCGACGGGTGTGACCCGTACCACGCACGAGCCACTTCGTACTCGTCAGTTCCGGGAGGCCCATCGGCCCTCTGGCGTGCAGTTTCTGGGTGGAGATGCCCACCTCGGCACCGAACCCGAACTCCGCGCCATCGGTGAACCGGGTCGACGCATTGACCATGACGACCGCCGAGTCCACCTCCGCGAGGAAGCGGTCGGCGTTGACGACGTCGTTCGTCACGATCGCGTCCGTGTGGCCGGTGGAGTAGCGGTCGATGTGCTCGAGCGCGGCATCGAGGTCGTCGACGACGCGCACCGACACCTCGAGCGACATGTGTTCGGTCGACCAGTCCTCCTCGACGGCGGCGACCGAATCGGGGAAGATCTCGCGCGCCTGCTCGTCCGCATGGATGAGCACGTCGTGCTCCCGGAGGTCGCCGAGCACGGCGGGCAGCAGGCGTTGAGCCGCGTCGCGGTGGACGAGCACGGTCTCGAGCGCGTTGCAGACCGAGGGGCGCTGGACCTTCGCGTTGCGGACGATGTCCACCGCCCAGTCGCGGTCCGCGCTCGCGTCGAGGAACACGTGCACCACACCGGCTCCGGTCTCGATGACCGGCACCGTCGAGTCCCGGACCACCGTCTCGATGAGCGAAGCGCTCCCCCGCGGGATGAGGACGTCGATGAGTCCCCTGGCGTTCATGAGCTGCTTCGCGCCGTCCCGGCCGAACTCGTCGATCGTCTGCACCGCATCACCGGGCAAGCCGACGGACTCCAGCGCCGATCGGAGCAGACCGACGAGGACCGCGTTGGTGTGCTCTGCCGCGGAACCACCGCGGAGGACGACCGCGTTACCGCTCTTGATCGCGAGGGCGGCGATGTCCACGGTGACGTTCGGTCTGGCCTCGTAGATCGCGCCGACCACGCCGAACGGGACACGGACCTGCTCGAGCTTCACGCCGTCCGGTGTGTTGCTGCCCCGGACGACCTGACCCACGGGGTCGACGATCGCGATGACGTCGCGCACCGCGACCGCCAGCCCCTCGATCCGTCCACGGTCGAGGCGGAGACGGTCCTGCAGGCCGACCGCCATCCCCTGCTCCCGCCCGCTGGCGAGGTCGAGCTCGTTGGCGGCGATCACCGCGTCGGCGCCCTCCACGATCGCGACGGCGATCGCTCCCAGCGCCCGGTTCTTCTGTGCGGTGGTCGTCTGAGCGAGCATCCGGGACGCACGCTTCGCAGCGGCGAGACGATCCATGAGCGGGAGCGCGGTGGTGAGAGACGACGACATGCGTCGATTGTACTCAGCGACCCCAGCGGAGCCGGCTCAGGCCGGCTGGAACCAGGTCCCGAGCTGCTCGCCCCGGAGCGCGGCGGCGACGTTCGCCGTCGAGGTCACCAGGACGGAGGTCCCTGCCTCAGCAGCCAACCGGGCCGCGGATACCTTCGTGCCGGCACCGCCCGTTCCAACGCCCGCTGACCCGATGTCGCCAAACGTCACGCCGGTGAGCGGGTCGCCGAACGGCACCTCTTCGATGCGCTCGGCACCGGGCTCCTGCGGAGGACGCGTGTACAGCGCGTCGACGTCGCTCAGCAGGATCAGGACGTCCGCCGCGACCAGCACCGAGACGAGCGCAGCGAGCCGGTCGTTGTCGCCGAACCGGATCTCATGCGTCGCCACGGTGTCGTTCTCGTTCACGATCGGGAGGATGCGCAGCCCCAGCAGCCGTTCCATCGCCCGTTGGGCGTTGCTCCGGTGGCTCGGGTTCTCGAGATCACCCGCCGTCAGGAGCACCTGACCGGCGACGATTCCGAAGCGGTCGAGGCTGTCCTGGTACCGGTAGATGAGGACGTTCTGCCCGACGGCCGCAGCCGCCTGCTGCGTCGCCAGGTCGCTCGGGCGCGCATCGAGGCGCAGGTACGGCATCCCGGTCGCGATGGCACCGGAGGACACGAGGACGACCTCGGTCCCCCTGTCGTGCGCTCCGGCGAGAGCCTCGACCAGCGCAGTGATCTGCCCGGCGTTCTCACCGCTGATCGAAGAGGAACCGACCTTCACGACGATGCGGCGGGCACCAGGGATCGCACTGCGCTGGCTGACGGTCACCGTTCGTCATCCTCCGACGCTCCACCCTCGTCCTGCTGGGCGTCAGCCGGCACGGAGCCCACTTCGAAGCCCTCGTCGTCGTTCCAGAGACCGGCCGCGCGTTCGCGGAGCAGCTCCGCGCGTGCCTCCGCCTTGGCGTCCATGCGCTCGAAGTACTCGTCGCGACGCTGGTTGCGCGTCGGGCGGTGGCTCGCGTCGAGTCGGGGGTCCGTACCACGAGGCTGGGTCAGGAGCTCCGCGGTGCTCGTCAGCGTCGGCTCCCAGTCGAAGACGACGCCTCCGCCCGCACCGATCATGACGGTGGCACCGGCGACGGCACCGGCCTTGAACAGCGCCTCTTCGACACCGAGCTTCGCCAGGCGGTCCGCGAGGAACCCGACGGCCTCCTCGTTGTTGAAGTCCGTCTGCTGCACCCAGCGCTCCGGCTTCGCGCCGAGGATGCGGTAGAGGTTGCCGTAGGTGCCACCCTCGACCGTGACGGTGAACTTGGAGTCGTCGACCGGCTTCGGGCGGAGCACGATGCGAGGCTTGGCGGCCTCGAGGGCTGCGCGGGCGCGGCTCTCCTCGACGAGCTCGCTCAACGCGAACGAGAGCTGTCGGAGGCCTTCGCGCGAGACCGTCGAGATCTCGAAGACCTTGTAGCCGCGTGCCTCGAGGTCGGGACGCAGGAACTCGGCGAGCTCCCTCGCCTCCGGGACGTCGATCTTGTTGAGGGCGATGAGCTGCGGGCGCTCGACCAGCGGCGTCTGGCCCTCCGGGACGGGATAGGCGGCGAGCTCGGCGAGGATGATGTCGAGGTCGCTGATCGGGTCGCGGCCCGGCTCGAGCGTCGCGCAGTCGAGGACGTGCAACAGCGCGGAGCACCGCTCGACATGACGGAGGAACTCGAGGCCGAGCCCCTTGCCCTCGCTCGCGCCCTCGATCAGGCCGGGGACGTCCGCCATCGTGTAGCGCACCTCGCCGGCCTCGACGACGCCGAGGTTCGGGTGCAGCGTGGTGAAGGGGTAGTCGGCGATCTTCGGCTTGGCAGCGGACATCGCGGCGATGAGGCTCGACTTCCCGGCCGACGGGTAGCCGACGAGCGCGACGTCGGCCACGGTCTTCAGCTCAAGGAGGACATCGCCCTCCCAGCCGTGCGTGCCGAGGAGCGCGAAGCCCGGGGCCTTGCGCTTGGTCGAGGCGAGCGCCGCGTTCCCGAGGCCACCCTGCCCGCCGGGCGCGACGACGAACTCCATACCGGGCTCGACGAAGTCGACCAGTTCGACGCCGTCGACGTCCTTCACGACGGTGCCGACCGGCACCGGCAGGATGAGCGTCTCGCCCTGGAAGCCGTTCCGGTGGTCGCCCATGCCGAAGCCACCGGTGTCGGAGCTGCGGTGCGGAGACCGGTGGTACCCGAGCAGGGTCGTGATCTGAGGGTCCGACACGAGCACGATGTCGCCACCGTGTCCGCCGTTGCCGCCATCGGGGCCGGCCAGCGGCTTGAACTTCTCGCGCTTCACGGAGACGCAGCCGTTGCCGCCGCCGCCCGCTCGCAGGTGCAGTGTGACCCGGTCGACGAATGTGACCATGGACCCTCAGCCCCTCTCTGGATCATGTAACTCGGTTGTACGACAGCAGGGGGCGGGCCGAAGCCCGCCCCCTGCTGGAAAGATCGGTGTTGCTACTCTGCAGCAGCGACGATGTTGACGACCTTGCGGCCGCCCTTGTTGCCGAACTGGACGGAGCCAGCCTCGAGAGCGAACAGCGTGTCGTCGCCGCCACGGCCGACGTTGGCGCCGGGGTGGAAGTGCGTGCCGCGCTGACGGACGAGGATCTCGCCCGCGAGGACGACCTGGCCGCCGAAGCGCTTCACACCGAGACGCTGTGCGTTGGAGTCACGACCGTTGCGAGTGGAACTCGCACCCTTCTTGTGTGCCATCTCTTCTTCTCCTCGATGCCTTACTTGATGCCGGTGATCTTGACGCGCGTGAGCTCCTGACGGTGCCCCTGACGCTTCTTGTACCCGGTCTTGTTCTTGAACTTCTGGATGATGATCTTCGGACCGCGGAGGTTCTCGAGCACCTCGGCCGTCACCGTGATCTTCGCGAGCGACTTCGCGTCGGAGATGATGTTCTCACCGTCGACGTGGAGCACCGCGGGAAGCTCGATGTTGCCATCCTTGTCGGCCTTAACCCGGTCCATCGTGACGATGGTTCCGATCTCGACCTTCTCCTGCCGTCCTCCGGCGCGCACAACTGCGTAAACCACTACGTACCCGTTCTTTGGGGAGCGAAACGCTCCGACTGACTGTTGCTGGAAGTTACTGCTCGGAAAGGCTCGAACACGTGGGACACCTTGATGGCAGAAAACCGTGGGTGGCAATGAAAACTCAATGCACACCAACGGTCGAGTTTACTTCATCGTGCAGTCCAGGTCAAACCAGTGGGACAGACGCTCGAGTTCGAGGCTGTTCCTCACGGCTCCCACACCGGATGCACTCGACCAGTGTACCCCGGGGCCTCCTGAACGAAGGCCTGGTGCCCGGCGCGTCCGGACCCGACCGGGAATCCACCGTCGGCGACGGTGGTTGGATGGGGGCATGACCGTGCTCATCGACCCCCCGCTCTGGCCGGCACACGGCACCCTGTGGTCGCACGTCGTGAGCGACAGCTCGCTCGAGGAGCTGCACGCGTTCGCCGAGCGCACCGGTCTGCCGCCACGCTCGTTCGACCTGGACCACTATGACGTCCCCGCCGAACGGCACGAGACCCTCGTCGCGGCCGGGGCGGTGGCCGTCCCCGGCGGGGAGCTCGTCCGCCGGTTGATCGCCAGCGGCCTGCGCATCACCGCACGCGAACGGCGCGCCTCCCGCGGAGACGCGCCGTCCTGATCGATCGGTCCTACTCGGCCTGGCGCTGCGACGCGTCCGACCCGACAGCCTGCCCACCGGCGAGCGAAGCCGTCGACACGCGTCGGCTCCGGCCACGACCCTGACCGGGCTGCTTCGGCTCAGGAAGCGCGTCGAGGACGGACTCCAGCAGGTGCTCCGGATCGACCACGGCAGCACGCCGCGGCTTGTCGGCCACCGGGGCGATCGGCAGGTCCAGCAATGCCAGCGCGGGTGACGCGGATTCCGCCGTGGTGTCGGCGGAACGATCCTCGGTGGCGCCACGACGGGAGTCGTCGCCGCCTCGACGTCGCGGCTCGCGCTTCTCGCGGCGGCTGCGGCGGCCCTCCTGCTGCTGTCCGGCGGACGCGGCCGACCGGTCATCCTGCTGGGGCGTCGATTCCTCGGTGGCCCGGTCCTCGGCGCTTGCCGCCTCTGCGACGACCGCATCGGCGACCGCCTCGGCCGCGGCGAGTTCCTCGTGGTGCAGCGTGCGAGCGGCGATCAGCGCGAGCGCGTTCTTCGCGTCGTCGGTGATCCCGTGCGTCTGACCGGCCGGCTTCTGCTGCGCGTTCTGGCCGCCCGACGGCTGACCGCCCTGCGCTCCACCCTTGCCTCGACGACGCTGCTGCTCCGGCTGCGGGGTCTGGCGGTGACGGACGACGGGGTCGTGGTGCACGACGACGCCACGCCCGGCGCAGACCTCACACGGTTCGCTGAACGTCTCCAGAAGCCCGAGACCGAGCTTCTTGCGCGTCATCTGGACGAGTCCGAGCGAGGTCACCTCGGCGACCTGGTGCTTCGTCCGGTCGCGGCTGAGGCATTCGACGAGCCGTCGGAGGACCAGGTCGCGGTTCGTCTCGAGCACCATGTCGATGAAGTCGACGACGATGATGCCACCGATGTCGCGGAGTCGTAGCTGACGCACGACCTCCTCGGCGGCCTCGAGGTTGTTCTTGGTGACCGTCTCCTCCAGGTTGCCGCCTGAACCGACGAACTTGCCCGTGTTGACGTCGACCACCGTCATCGCCTCGGTGCGGTCGATGACGAGTGAACCGCCGGAGGGGAGCCAGACCTTGCGGTCGAGCGCCTTCTCGATCTGCTCCGCGATGCGGTAGTCGACGAAGGCGTCGCCGGTGCCGTCGTAGGCCTCGACCCGCTCGAGCAGGTCGGGCGCGACGCCGCGGAGGTAGCTCTGGATGTCCTGGAGGGCGTCGGAGCCCTGGATGACGAGCTTCTGGAAGTCCTCGTTGAAGACGTCGCGGATGATCTTGATGAGGAGGTCGGGCTCGCTGTGGAGCAGGGCCGGCGACTGGACCGTCTCGATCTGACGCGAGATCTCCGCCCACTGCGACTTCAGCCGCGTGACGTCGAGCGTGAGCTGCTCCTCGGTGGCACCCTCGGCGGCCGTGCGCACGATGACGCCGACGTTCTCCGGAAGTACCTCCTTGAGGATCTTCTTCAGGCGTGCTCGCTCCGTGTCCGGCAACTTGCGCGAGATCCCGTTCATCGAGCCGTTCGGCACGTAGACGAGGTAGCGTCCGGGCAGGGAGACCTGGCTCGTGAGGCGCGCACCCTTGTGGCCCACGGGGTCCTTCGTGACCTGCACGAGGACGGTGTCGCCGCCCTTCAGCGCGAGCTCGATCCGGCGGGGCTGGTTGCCCGTCTCCACGGAGTCCCAGTCGACCTCACCGGAGTACAGCACGGCGTTACGCCCGCGGCCGATGTCGACGAAGGCCGCCTCCATGCTCGGCAGGACGTTCTGCACGCGCCCGAGGTAGACGTTGCCGATGAGCGAGGCCTCCTGGCTCCTGGCGACGTAGTGCTCGACGAGGACGCCGTCCTCGAGGACGCCGATCTGCGTCTTGCCGTTCTTGGAGCGGACGACCATGACGCGGTCCACCGACTCGCGTCGCGCGAGGAACTCGGCCTCGGTGACGACCGGACGACGACGACCCGCGTCACGTCCGTCGCGGCGGCGCTGCTTCTTGGCCTCGAGCCGGGTGGAGCCGCGCACCTTCTGCGGCTCGGTGATGAGCTCCGGCTCGCGAGGCGTGCGGACCTTGACGACGTTGCGGCTCTCGGAACGCGAATCGCCGCGCTCGGCCTGCTCCGGTCCGTCCTCGCCGGCACGACGACGGGTGCGTCGCCGGGACGAACTGAGTTCCGCTTCGAGCGGCTCGTCGTCGCGGTGCACGATCGGCGGGAGGTCCGGCGCCTGGAACAGCAGCATGGTCGTCGGCGGACGCACCGGTGCGACGGGCGTCGATTCCTCCTGCGTCGTCGGCTGCTCGGTCTCGGTGGACCTGTCGGCGGCGTCAGGTGTCGTGAGCTGCTGGTCGGTCGGTTCGTGCTCGGTCTCCGGCGTGGCCGGGTCCTCGGTGTGCTCTTTCACCATTCCTGGTGTACTCCCCTATGCCGGGTCGGTGGCCGCGCCACCCTCCGGTTCTTCATCTCGTGCGAGCGTCTGCGGGTGCAGCCGTTCGCAAATCCTGTGTGATCGCTGGCTCTCGGAGCTCTCACGATCGTGCCGGCACGTGCCGGCGGGTCCTGGGCTCTCATTGCCCAACAAGCCTGTTGTGTCGTGCGGTCGAGCGCGGCTCGGGCACAACCCCTCGATTATCGCACGAACGGGGCCGGCACTCCTGAGCGCCACCTGCCCGGGCATGTCCTGGAGCGTCTGAGCCGGCGTGCAGCTCCGCGTGCGACAATCGGAGCGTGTCAGCTCCGGTCATCGACGCGCGCCCCAAGGGCCTCGCGATCTTCCTCATCCTCGCAGGCGTCATCGGGTGGATCGCCGCGTTCGCGCTCACGCTCGACAAGTTCCAGCTCCTGCAGGACCCCGACGCACAACTGGGCTGCAACCTGAGCATCCTGGTGCAATGCGGCGTCAACCTGAACTCCTGGCAGGGCGCGATCCTCGGGTTCCCGAACCCGCTCATCGGCCTCTCCGCCTGGATCGCGCCGATCGCCGTCGGGATCGCGATCCTGGCCGGCGCGCGGTTCGCGCGGTGGTTCTGGATCGCCTTCAACGTCGGACTCCTCGGCGCCCTCGGGTTCGTCATCTGGCTGATCTCCCAGAGCATCTTCGTCCTGGGCACGCTCTGCCCGTGGTGCATGGTCACCTGGTCGGTGACGATCCCGTCGTTCATCGCCGTGACGGCGTTCACGCTCAAGAACGGGATCATCCCGGCCTCGCCGGCCGTCCGCCGGGTCGCCGGCGTCGTCTCCTCCTGGATCGTCGTGGTGGCCCTCGCTTGCTACCTCGTCGTCGCGGTCATCGCGCAGCTGCGGCTCGACGTCCTGTCCTACCTCTGACCCCTGCCCTGCAGAACGACGAAGCCCGCCCCCGGAGACCGGGGGCGGGCTTCGTCGTCCGATGGACGGACCGACGTCAGGCGAACCAGAGCGCGAGCTCGCGCGAGGCGGACTCGACGCTGTCCGAGCCGTGCACGAGGTTCTGCTGCACCTTGAGGCCCCAGTCACGACCGAAGTCGCCGCGGATGGTGCCGGGGGCCGCCGTCGTCGGATCGGTCGTGCCCGCGAGCGAACGGAACCCCTCGATCACACGGTTACCGGCCACTCGGATGGCGACGACCGGGCCGCTCAGCATGAACTCGACGAGCGGTTCGTAGAACGGCTTGCCCTCGTGCTCGGCGTAGTGCGCGGCGAGGAGTTCGCGGTCGGGTTCGACCATGCGCAGGTCCACGAGGGAGTAGCCCTTCGCCTCGATCCGGCGGAGGATCTCGCCGGTCAGGTTGCGTGCGACGCCGTCGGGCTTCACGAGTACCAGGGTTTCTTCAACAGCCACGGTCAATCCTTCGCTTCTCGGTAGAACGCCTGCTGACGCTCGATCTTGTCGCCTTGGACCATCGCATAGGTCCAGACGGCTGCGGCCATGCCACCGACGAGGAACATCATCGGGACGAGCAGACCGGTAGCCACGATAGCGGCTTGCACCGCCCAGCCCAGCCAATACCCCCAGCGGAATCGCAGGAGCGGGATCGTCGCGACGATGATCAGACACAGCACCGCGCCACCGATCAACGCGACCGGGGCCGGCAGCGCCTTCAGCCCGAAGATGACGAGCGAACCGAGGAACATGACGACCATCTCGAATCCGAGGATGATCGATCCGAGCGTTTGCTTGATGCTCCGCGGACCACGCCGAGCCGACATGCCGCTCATGCCTTCGCCTTCCATTCGCGGTCGTCGGCGACCTCGATCGCCTCACCGACGAGCGTGATGGAGCCGGTGATCACGACGAGCCGGCGAGGCGCCTCATCCGCCCAACGACGGGCGTCCTCCGCGGCCTCGTCGAGGGTGTCGGCGAACGTCGAGGCCGGCAGCTCGAGCGACGCCGCGAGCCGCGAGAGCTCCTCGGCGGGGATCGCGCGCTCCGACTCGGACTGGGTGAAGAAGAACCCGGACGCCGCCGGCGCCAGGGTCGTCAGGATCCCCGCGGCGTCCTTGTCCTGCAGGATGCCGACGACGAAGGCGATCTCGTCGACGTCGAAGTACGTCCCGAGCGCCGCGACGAGTGACGCCGCGCCGTGGGGGTTGTGCGCCGCGTCGACGAGCACGGTGGGATCGGTGCCGACGAGCTGCAGCCGCCCCGGTGAGGCGACCTCCGTGAGCCCTTCGGCGAGGACGTCTTCGGCGATGGCCTGCGTCGCACCGCCGAGGAACGCCTCGACGGCGGCGATCGCGAGCGTGGCGTTCCGTCCCTGATGGTCGCCGTACAAGGGCAGGTAGAGCTCCGGGTAGGTCCCCGCGCGGCCTCGGACGGTGATGAGCTGTCCGCCGACGGCGACGGCGTCCTGCTCCAGGGCGAACTCGTCGCCCTCGAACACGATGGGGTCGGACGCGGCGGCCGCCGCCTCCGTGAGTGCACGTCTCGCGTCCGGGTGCTGCGCGGCCGACACGACCTGAGCGCCGGGCTTGATGATCCCCGCCTTCGTCCGCGCGATCTCGGCGATCGTGGATCCGAGCCGCTGCACGTGGTCGAGGTCGATCGGGGTGAAGACCGCGACCTCGGCGTCTGCCGCGTTCGTCGAGTCCCACGCCCCGCCCATGCCGACTTCGACCACCGCGACGTCGACGGGCGCGTCGCCGAAGCAGGCGAACCCGAGCACCGTCAGCGCCTCGAAGAAGGTCAGCGCCGGCTCCCCGGCCGCCGTGAGTTCGGCGTCGACCATCGCCAGGTAGGGCCGGATGTCGTCCCAGTTCCTCGCGACGGCTTCGTCGGAGATCCGCTCGCCGTCGACCCCGATGCGCTCGGTGAACCGGACGAGGTGCGGACTCGTGAAGAGACCCGTCCGGAGACCGTGGGCGCGGAGGATGCTCTCGATCATGCGTGCCGTGCTCGTCTTGCCGTTCGTGCCCGCGATCTGGATGATCGCGAACGACGACTCGGGGTTGCCGAGCAGCTCGAGCGCTCGCTTGGTGGCGCCGAGTCGGGGCTGCGGCTGGGCCTCTCCGAGACGGTCGAGCAGCTCGCGGTACACGGCGTCCGCCGCGTCCGCGGCCGAGCGGTCGTCAGGCTCGTTCAGTTCATCGGACATGTGCGGTCTCCTCTGCGCGCTCGACGGTGACGGTGAAGGCGCCGGTGTTGCCGAACTTCCCCGCCGCGAAGGTCTGCGAGAAGCCGGACGATGCCGACGACACCACGGTGCCGGCCCACTTCAGCGAGGATGCGAGCGTGTCGCCGGCGAGGTCGACCACGTCGAGCACGCTCCGTACCGCGCGCTCGTCGGCTTCCTCGTCGAACCGGAGTCCGAGGGCGATGCGGTCGCTCACCTGGAGATCGGCGGCCTTCCGGGTGTCCTGGACGGCGCGGATGACGTCGCGGGCGAGACCCTCGGCCTCGAGTTCCGGCGTCAGGGTCGTCTCGAGCAGGGCGAACCCACCCGACGGGAGCAACGCGAGCGCCACCCCACCGGCGGCACCCGAAGACGCCTCCATGACGAGCTCGTACTCGCCCGCGACGAGTTCGATACCACCGGCCGTGACCGTCCCGTCGACCTCGGACCAGTCGCCGCTCCGAGCGCCCTTGATCGCCTGCTGCACCGTCTTCCCGAGCCGAGGCCCGGCTGCCCGGGCGTTGACCGAGAGCCGTGAGGTCACCCCGTACTCGGCGCCGCTGGCGTCGGTCAGTTCGGCGAACACGACCGCCTTGAGGTTGAGCTCCTCGCGGAGGATCGCCTCGAACGGCGCCAGCGACGCCGGGTCGGGCGTCACGACGGTGAGCGACGCGAGCGGCAGCCTGACCCGGAGGCCGGCCTGCTTCCGCAGCGCGAGGGTCACCCCGGAGATCTCGCGGACCCGGTCCATCGCCGCGACCAGGGCGGCGTCCTCGGGGAAGGCCTGTGGTTCCGGCCAGTCCGTGAGGTGGACGCTGCGCTCCCCGGTCAGCCCGGTCCAGATCTGCTCGGAGATCAGGGGCAGCAGTGGCGCGGCGACCCGCGTGAAGGTCTCGAGGACCGTGTACATGGTGTCGAAGGCGTCACGGTCGAGCTCTCCGCCGTCGCTCGCCCAGAACCGGTCGCGCGAACGACGCACGTACCAGTTGGTGAGCACGTCGGCGAAGTCGCGCAGCGAGGCGGCGGCGAGCGTCGCGTCGAACGCCTCGAGGTGGTCGGTGACGGTCACGACGAGTTCACGCGTCTTGGCGAGGATGTACCGGTCCAGCACGTCGCTCGAGTCCGTCCGCCAGACGGCGTCGTACCCGCCGGGCACCGCGGTGTTGGCGTACAGCGAGAAGAAGTACCAGCTGTTCCACAGCGGCAGCATCACCTGACGGACACCCTCGCGAATGCCCTCCTCGGTGACGACCAGGTTGCCGCCGCGGAGGACCGAGCTCGACATGAGGAACCAGCGCATCGCATCGGAACCGTCGCGGTCGAACACCTCGTTGACGTCCGGGTAGTTGCGCAGCGACTTCGACATCTTCTGGCCATCGCTGCCGAGGACGATGCCGTGGCTCACGACGCTCGTGAACGCCGGCCGGTCGAAGAGCGCGGTGGACAGGACGTGGAGGAGGTAGAACCAGCCACGCGTCTGCCCGATGTACTCGACGATGAAGTCGGCGGGGCTGTGCGAATCGAACCACTCGCGGTTCTCGAACGGGTAGTGCACCTGCGCGAACGGCATCGACCCGGAGTCGAACCAGACGTCGAGGACGTCCGTGATGCGACGCATGGTCGAGCGACCGGTCGGGTCGTCGGGGTTCGGCCGGGTGAGCTCGTCGATGTACGGGCGGTGCAGGTCCGTCGGACGGACACCGAAGTCGGCCTCGAGCTCGTCGAGCGAGCCGTAGACGTCGATGCGCGGGTACGCCGGGTCGTCGCTCTTCCACACGGGGATGGGTGATCCCCAGTACCGGTTGCGGCTGATGGACCAGTCGCGCGCACCGGCGAGCCACTTGCCGAACTGCCCGTCCTTGACGTTCTCCGGCACCCAGGTGATCTCCTGGTTGAGCTCCTCCATGCGGTCGCGGAACTCCGGGACGCGGACGAACCAGCTCGACACCGCCTTGTAGATGAGGGGCTGCTTGCACCGCCAGCAGTGCGGGTAGGAGTGCTCGTAGCTCGCCTGCCGCAGGAGGCGTCCCTGCGACTTCAGCAGCTGCGTGAGCGGCTTGTTCGCGTCGAAGACCTGCAGGCCCACGACGTCTGACACCTCGGGGAGGAACTTCCCGCCGTCGTCGACGGAGACGATCACCGGGATGCCCGCAGCCTCGCAGACCTTCTGGTCCTCCTCACCGTAGGCGGGAGCCTGGTGGACGATGCCCGTACCGTCCTCGGTCGACACGTAGTCGGCCACCAGGATGCGCCACGCGTGCTCCATGCCCCACTCGGCGTCGGCGTAGTAGTCCCACAGGCGGTCGTAGGAGACGTCCTCGAGGTCGCG
Organism: Plantibacter sp. Leaf1; assembly: GCF_001421315.1. NCBI lineage: Bacteria > Bacillati > Actinomycetota > Actinomycetes > Micrococcales > Microbacteriaceae > Plantibacter > Plantibacter sp. Leaf1. The sequence goes on from NZ_LMJX01000002.1 coordinate 606,455, forward strand.
GCCGACGACCGTGCGGGACACGGCGGCCTGCGCGTCTGCCGCAGAGTCGTACCCGAGGTCCTTGGCGTAGTTGCCGAGCAGCGCGGAGGCGATGAGGTACTCCCCTGCGAGCACCTCCGTGTCGGCGTGGGCAGCGCCCTCTTCGCGCAGGACGGTCGCGTCCGGGGTACCGTTCGGGCCGGCCGGGACGACCGCGTACTCGATGTCGGGACCCACGGCGAGCGCCGCGTTCGTGGGCAGGGTCCAGGGGGTCGTCGTCCAGGCCAGCGCTCGGACCGCGGTGAGTCCGAGGCTCTCGGCCTTGGGGCCGACGAGTGGGAAGGTGACGGTGACGGTCTGGTCCTGGCGGGACCGGTAGACGTCGTCGTCCATGCGCAGTTCGTGGTTGGAGAGCGGGGTCTGGTCGCGCCAGCAGTAGGGCAGCACCCGGTAGCCCTCGTAGGCGAGGCCCTTGTCGTGCAGTTGCTTGAACGCCCAGATGACCGACTCCATGTAGGTCACGTCGAGCGTCTTGTAGTCGTGTTCGAAGTCGACCCAGCGCGCCTGGCGCGTCACGTAGTCCTGCCACTCCTCGGTGTACCGGAGCACCGAGTCGCGGGCGACCTGGTTGAACGCGGCGAGACCCATCTCGTCGATCTGGCGCTTGTCGGTGATGCCGAGCTGGCGCTCCGCCTCGAGCTCGGCCGGGAGACCGTGGGTGTCCCAACCGAAGCGGCGGTGCACCTGCTTGCCACGCATCGTCTGGAACCGCGGGAAGAGGTCCTTGGCATAGCCGGTGAGGAGGTGGCCGTAGTGCGGGAGGCCGTTGGCGAAGGGAGGGCCGTCGTAGAACACCCACTCGGGTGCTCCTTCACGCTGGTCGATCGACGCCTGGAAGGTCCCGTCGGCCGCCCACCGTGCGAGCACGCCTTCTTCGATGGCGGGGAAGCTGGGCGACGGTGTGACGCCGAAGGCCGCACCGTTCGAGGCGGACTCGGAAGCGTTCGGTTCCTGGGACTTCGGGTAGCTCATCGTTCTCCTGGCAGGTCTCGTGGGTCCTGCGAGGACGCCGGCTCGCCGACGCGGTACCACCCCGCTTGCCGTCCACGTGTGACGGCCGCTCTGCACCGGCTGTGACGGGCCTGCCCCGCTCGGCTCTACTGGGCGCCCGACTGGCGGTCGCTGTTCTTCCGAGGACTCCCCGGTGATGGCCGGATCGATGTCGTTGCTCCCATGGTACAGCCTGGAGAACCGGTTCGCGGCGGTGCCCGACTAGGAGGTGACGGGGCCGGTGGCCCTGGCCAGCGCACGGCCGAACCCGTCGATGACCGGCGCGATCGCGCTTCGGAGGTAGGCATCGAGCTCGCCGCGGTTCACGCCCGCACCGGCCCAGGCACCGGCCCCTGCGACGACGGCCCCGGCGGTGGCGGCCGCCGCGGCGCGGACCGTCAACTCGTCGACCCCGGGAGCCAGTCGCGCGAGATACACCCGCAGCACGGCCTGGAGTCTGAGCAGCCGCTCGAGCCCCGACGCCTGCAGCTCCCAGGCCGTGTCCATGAGGTCGATCTGGGTGAGGGCCCACGGCACGGCGCCGTTCGGGCGTTCCTCGGCGATGCCGAGCAGGGCGTCCTGCAGTGCGGGCATCGCCTCGTCGGCCGTGGACGCCGGGCCTCCTGCGGCGAGCGCCCGCTCGAGTCCGGCGAGCGCCGCATCGACGTCCACCCAGAGGACGTCGCTCTTGGAGCCGAAGTAGTTGAAGAAGGTGTTGCGGCTGACGCCGGCGCGGCTGGCGATCTGATCGACGGTCGTTCCCGGGTAGCCCTGCTCCAGGAAGAGTTCCGCCGCGGCCTCTTCGAGGATGCGCCGCGACGATCGACGAGGGCGCCCGACGGCGTTCCGTGCCGGTGGTCGTGTCATGTGCGCTCCTTCCGCCGCCTGCGAGCCTAGCCGTCGCGCGAGGGGTCGGCAGGATCACGGGAGCCCGTATGCTGGTTCCGAGACTGCGTCCAATAATTCGTCCGACGTGGTCGCCGGGACCACAGCACCCGGTCGATACGCTTCCTGGAGTCCCTGTGCCTGCATCCCTCTCCCCCGTCCGTCCTCGTCGGGCATCGTCGGGCCGCCGGACGGCGCGTGTCGTCGCGGCGTTCGTCCCCCTCGCGGTCCTGCTCGCAGCGTGTGCTCCCGGCGCACCGTCCGCGTCCAGCACCCCGAAAGCCGGCGGCACGCTGGTCTACGCCAGTGGGGACGCGGAGCCGACCTGCCTCGACCCGCACGTCGGTGGCAACTACCCGCAGGCTCTGCTCAGCGCCCAGGTCCTCGAGCCGCTCGTCTCGCGCGACGCGAAGGGTGCGATCATCCCGTGGCTCGCCGAGTCGTGGACCACCTCGGAGGACGGCCTGACGTGGGAGTTCACCCTCCGCCCGGACGTGACGTTCACCGACGGGACGGCGTTCGACGCCGCAGCGGTCAAGACGAACATCGAACACCTCCAGGACCCGGCGACGAAGTCGTCGACTGGATACCTCGCGGTCGGCAAGGTCGCCTCGGTCGAGGCGGTCGACGCCACGACGGCCCGCTTCACCCTCTCCGCTCCGGACAGCGCCCTGCTCGAATCCCTGTCGCAGCCGTGGACCGCGATGGAGTCGCCCACGGGGATCGCCCGTGGAGAAGCGGCGAACTGCGACGCACCGGTCGGCACCGGACCGTTCGTCGTCGACGAGTGGGTCAAGCAGGACCATGTGTCGCTCGTGCGCAACGAGGACTACGACTCCGCCCCCGGGGACGCCGCCCACGACGGGCCCGCGTATCTCGACGGCATCACCTGGCGGTTCATCCCCGACTCCGCGTCCCGGTTCGCCGCGCTGCAGAGCGGTGACGTCGACATCATCGACAACGCGCAGCCCGACACGATCGCGCAGGCGAAGGACTCGAAGACGATCGTCGACCTGGACGCACCCCGTCCGGGCGCTTCGAACCGCATCGAGCTGAACTCCGGTCAGGCTCCGTTCGACGACCAGCGCGTCCGTGAGGCCTTCGTGCGGTCGACGGATGTGAACGCCGGGATCGAGTCGCTGTTCTTCGGGACGGCGAAGCGTTCCTACTCCCCGCTCTCGAGTGCCGAGACGACCGCGTACGGCGACGAGAGCCTGTTCGGCTACGACGTGGACGCCGCGAACAAGCTGCTCGACGAGGCCGGCTGGACCGAGAAGGACGCGGACGGGGTCCGGACGAAGGACGGGGTCCGCCTCACCGTGCGGTTCCCGGTCAGCACCAACCAGTCGATCCCGGCCGAGCAGTCCTTGTTCGAGCAGATCCAGGCGGGCGCCGGCGACGTCGGGTTCGACGTGCAGCTCGAACTGCTCGACCTCGCGAGCTGGTACGAGGCACTCGGGAGCAACGCGTACGAAGCCGTCAGCGCGCCGTACACGAAGGTGGGCCCGGATGTGCTCCGCGTCCTCTACGACTCGTCAGGCATCGTGCCGGCACCGAGCGGCTACTTCGCGAACCACGCCCAGCTCGACGACCCGGCGCTCGACGACATCCTCAAGCAGGCGAGCGACACGCTCGACCCCGAGGAGCGCGCCTTCCTCTACGAGCAGGCGCAGCAGATCATCCTCGACGGCTACTACATCCTCCCGCTCTACGACCAGCAGAACCACTTCCTGCTGAGCACCTCCCTGCAGGGCGTGCGCGCTCTGCCGACGGTGTCGACGCCGGTCTTCGGGGACGCCTGGCTCGTGGAGTGACGGTCATCCACCGCGAGGGACGCGACCTCCGCCGCCTGGCCGCGCGGATCGGGGCGCGACTGGCCGGCGCGGTGTTCGTGCTCTGGGCGGTCGCGACGGTCACGTTCTTCGCGGTCCGACTGATCCCGGGCGACCCGGCGCAGGCCTATCTCGGCGGCCCGGGCTCACAAGCGTCCGCGGAAGCGCTCGAACGGGTTCGCGAACAGTACGGCTTGGACCAGCCGCTCCTCGTCCAGTACCTCGCGCAACTGGTCCGACTGGTCCAGGGGGATCTCGGCGAGTCGGCGTCCCTCCGCACGCCGGTGGCTCAAGTGCTCGCCGAACAGCTCGGCGGCACCCTGGTGCTCGCGACGGCGTCGCTCGCCGTCGCCTGGCTTCTGGCGCTCGGCCTCGCGGTCTGGTCGACCCGTGGCGGACGGGTCTCCGCAGCGCTCGGATCGGCCGTCGAACTCGTGGCGGCGTCGCTCCCCCAGTTCTGGCTGGCGACCGTCCTCATCACGCTCTTCAGCACCTGGCTCGGATGGCTCCCTCCGGTGAGTACGGGTGATGCGGTCGGTCTCATCCTCCCGGTGCTGACCCTGGCCATCCCGGTCGCCGGGTTCCTGGCCCAGGTGATGCGGGAACCGTTGCTCGACGCGGGGAGCGCGCCGTTCGCCGTCTCCGCGGCCGCGCGTGGTGAATCGACGACCGGCCTGCTGCTCAGACACGGCCTGCGTCATGCCGCCGTGCCCGCGGTGAACCTGTCGGGATGGGCCTTCGGGTACCTCATCAGCGGTGCGGTGGTGGTGGAGACCATCTTCGCCCGGCCCGGTCTCGGACGGACACTGCTCCAAGCGGTGACCGTGCGCGACGTCCCGGTGGTCACCGGCGTGGTGTTGAGCTCGGCGGTGGCCTACGTCGTCGTCATGTTCCTCGCGGACCTCGCGGCGGAACTGCTCGACCCACGCGACCGGATCCGGCGGTCCGGTTCATGAGCGGGCTCGCGATCACCCCGACATCCGGACGCCCCGACGCCCGGGTCCGCGGCGGACGGCGCCGGTCGTCGGGATTCGGCGCTCCCGAGATCATCGCGGCCGTCGTGGTGCTGTTCCTGCTCGGCTGTGCGCTCGCCCCCCAGCTGTTCGCGACAGCGTCACCGACGGCGGTCGACCCGCGGGCCGCGTTCTCGCCGCCGTCCCTCACCCATTGGTTCGGCACGGACGAGTCCGGCCGCGACGTCTGGAGCCGGGTCGTGCACGGTGCGGGGACCTCGCTGCTCATCGGCGTCGCCGCGACGGCCATCGGACTGATCCTCGGAGCGGTCCTCGCGACGATCGCCGCAGTCGGCGGCCGGATCGCGGACTTCGCCGTGGGACGCGTCCTCGAGGTGCTCTTCGCGTTCCCCGGCCTGTTGCTCGCGCTCCTCGTGATCGTCATCGCGGGGCCCGGTCCCGTCACGGCGACGATCGCGGTCGGCCTGTCGACGGCGCCGGGCTACGCGCGCCTCATCCGCGGTCAACTGCTCCAGGTCCGCTCCTCCGACTTCGTCGAGGCCGCGCGAGTGCTCGGGCACGGGCCGGCCCGGATCCTGTTCCGACACATCCTCCCGAACGCCGTCGCCCCGCTGTTCGTCCTCGCGACCCTTGGCATCGGACAGGCGGTCGTCTGGGCGTCCGCCCTGAGCTACCTCGGGCTCGGGGCGCAACCACCCGCGCCGGAGTGGGGTGCCATGCTCGCCGCAGCACGCACCTACCTCGCGACGGCGTGGTGGCTCACGGCGTTCCCCGGTCTGATGATCGTCTCGACCGCCCTGTCCACCACGGTCCTCGGACGGGGTCTCCAGCGCCGATCACGGGAGGACGGCCGATGAGCGACTCCACTCCCCTGCTCCAGGTGGAAGCGCTGACGGTCGGATTCGGCGGCGGCGACGCTGTCGTCTCCGACGTCTCCTTCCAGGTCGAGCGCGGCACCTGCGTCGCGATCGTCGGCGAGTCGGGCTCCGGCAAGAGCGTGACCGCCAGATCGCTCCTGGGCCTCGCCGGCGCATCGGCGCGGGTGACGGCCACTCGACTCGACTTCCACGGCACCGACCTCCGCGGACTCGGAGCATCTGCCTGGCGACGCCTGCGCGGGCGTCGCATCGGACTCGTCCTCCAGGACGCCCTCGTGTCGCTCGACCCCCTGCGACCGATCGGGCGCGAGATCGACGACGCACTCCGACTCGGTACCGACCTCGACCGGACCGCCCGCACCCGGCGGGTGCTCGAACTCCTCGACTCCGTCGGCATGCCCGACCCGGCTTCCCGCATCGGCCAACGTTCCGGTGAACTCTCCGGCGGACTCCGCCAGCGCGCGCTCATCGCTTCTGCGATCGCACTGGACCCCGACCTCCTCATCGCCGACGAACCGACGACTGCCCTCGACGTCACCGTCCAAGCACGTGTCATCGGCCTCCTCGACGACGTCAAGCGGCGCGGCGCGGGCCTCCTCCTGATCAGCCACGACCTCGCCGTCGTCTCGTCGATCGCCGACCACCTCGTCGTGATGCAGCACGGTGTCGTCGTCGAGCAGGGGCCGGCCGAGCAGGTGCTGACCAGGCCGACACACCCGTACACCCGAGCCCTCATCGCCGCGGTCCCCACCGACCGCGCTCGAGGGACGCGCCTGAGCGCAGACCCGGCGGTCGACGCGGCACCGGTGGCCGAACAGCCGCCGATGGGCACCCGTCCGACGACGCAGGCCCGATCGGACGCACCCGCGCTGGAGTTCCGATCCGTCACCCGGAGCTTCGAGCGTGGCCGCGGCGCCTCGGCGATCCTGGCGGTCGACGACGTCTCGCTCCGCCTGGAAGCGGGGACGACCCTGGGCGTGGTCGGCGAGTCCGGTTCGGGCAAGACCACGCTCGCCCGCATCGCACTCGGCCTCACCGCGCCGCAGTCGGGAACCGTGCTCCTGGAGGGCGAACCGTGGTCGGAGCTCCCCGAGCGAGCGCGTCGTCCACGACGAAATCGTCTGGGCTGGGTCTCGCAGGATCCGTTGAGCTCGTTCGATCCACGCTGGCGCGTCGACGCCATCCTCGCCGACGCCGTTCGTGGGCGGCAAGCCGCACCTCGCGACATCACCCGTCTCCTCGCGGACGTCGGCCTCGATCCCTCGCTGGCTCGCGCGCGCCCGCGGACACTCTCCGGCGGGCAGCGACAACGGGTGGCGATCGCGCGGGCACTCGCGCGCCGACCGTCGACGCTCATCCTCGACGAACCCGTCTCCGCGCTCGACGTCACCGTCCAGGCCAGGATCCTGGACCTCCTCGACGAGCTGCAGCGACGCCACGGCCTGAGCTACCTCTTGATCTCCCACGACCTCGGCGTCATCCGACACATGAGCGACCGGGTCGCCGTGATGCAGCACGGGCGGGTGGTCGAGCATGGCGACGCCAAGCAGGTGTTCACCGCCCCGGCCCACCCCTACACCGCCCGACTCGCAGCCGACGCTCCGCGCCTCATCGCGCCCGGTGCGGCGTCAGGGCGCGACGCCGTCTGACTCCGGCGTCGGGATCCGGTCCAGCACCGCCTGGACGACGGGCGCGAGGGTCTCGGCGTACACCCAGCTCAGGTGGTGATGGTCGCGGTACGCGAGGACACCGCCGATCACCGGTGAGCACCGATCGGACGAGCACAGGGCGTCCGAGAGGTCGACGGGGCGGACCCGTGGGTCGGTGCTCGCGAGGGCGGCCTCATACTGCGGATCCTCCGTGAGCGCGTCGCTCCGGTCCCGGGCGCACCCGTCCTCCGGATCAGCGTCGTCGCGGACGCACTTCAGCACGTCGTCCGACATCGTCGGGGTGTCGCGCAGGACGACGATCTGCTCGATCGTCGCTGGCACGAGCGCCCAGCGCTCCGCATAGGCTTCCGCAGCCACCTCCCGCCAGTCGCGGTCCCCCTCGGCGACGACCGGGTTCCGGGCTCGCGCCGAGACGACGAGCGTGTCGATCTCCGGTTCGTCCTGCAGCAGCTCGAGGGCGTTGCGGTTCCAGCTCAGGCACCCGGCGCGCATCTCGGCGAGCACCGCCGCGCTCGTCCCGGGCTCCGTGCGCTCGGCGTCGCTGAACGGGCAGGAGCTCTTCGCCGCGACGAGGAGCCGCCACCCGTTCGTCTCGGCAGCAGTCGCGAACGCCGGCAACCACTGCTCGGCGTGCGAGTCGCCGATGAGCGCCACCGTCCTCGTCGCCCGCTCCGCGGTGGCGCCGTAAGCGCAGACCTCGAACGCTGCAGCTCGGATGTCGGTGATGCAGCGGTCCGGCGGCAGGTCGGCGAGCGACGCCTCAGGAATGACGACCCCGCGGGTCTCGTCCCCGGGCGACGCGGAGGAACCGTCGCGCGAGGTCCCACCTCCAGAGCCCTCCGTGCGGTCCGAAGACGCTCCGGCATCCCGCGGACACACTGCAGCATCGACGAGCGCCGCGGCACCGAGGCAGTTCGACGGGGTCGCGACCAGGGTCTCGATGCGCTGCTGTTCGGCGGCGATGCGCGCCTCGGCACCGGGGAGCACCCCGATCGAAGCGATCAACAGGACGCTCATCGCGAGGGCTGTCGCGCCGATGACCCGTCGTGGCCGCCAACCGGCGATCCGCCCAAACCGGATCGGGCGCTCCACGAACCGCGTCGTCACCTCCGCGAGGGCGCCCGTGATGAGGAGCAGGACGATCTGCTCGGGGATGGAGGCCGACCGAGCGAGCACGATCCCGCCGAACACGATGAGGGGCCAGTGCCACAGGTAGACGGCGTAGGAGCGGTCGCCGAGCCACTGGATCGGCGCCCGGGCGAGCAGCGCGGTCGGCGACCACCGGACGTCAGGTGCCCAGGCCGCGATCACGGCGATCGTCCCGCCCACCGGCAGCGCCGCGGTCAACGCAGGGAAGGGCGTCTCCCCCGAATACCAGACCGCGGCCGCCCCGATCGCGGCGAACCCGAGCCAGGCGATGACCGTTCGTGCACCCGCCCGCAGCGCCAAGCCGCGCCGGGCCCCCTCGGCCGCCAGGATCGCCGTCAGTCCCCCGGCGGCGAACTCCCAGGCCCTCGTCGTCGTGGCGAAGTAGGCCGGAGACGGGTCCTGCGCGGTGAAGACGACCGACCAGGCGGCCGACGCGATGCAGACGAGTCCGATCGCGATCGCGACGCCCCGACGCCGCGCCGTCGTCTCAGCCGCGCGTCGGGCGAACCGGACGGCGAGCCAGCCGGCGACGAGGACCAGGATCGGCCAGACGAGGTAGAACTGCTCCTCGACCGACAGCGACCAGAAGTGCTGCACCGGCGACGGAGCGTCCTCCGCCGCGAGGTAGTCGATCGCGGATCCGGCGAGCGCCCAGTTCTCGATGTACAGGCCCGACCACGCGATCTCGCGCAGGAACCGGGGCAGGTCCCCGAGAGGCGCGAGGTACCAGCTTGCGACGAGGGTCGCGGTGAGGACGGTGAGCGCGGCGGGGAGCAGCCGTCGTGCGCGCCGCGCCCAGAACCGCCCGAGTCGGACCGAACCGGATCGCTCGACCTCGGCGAGGAGGTGCGCCGTGATGAGGAACCCGGAGATCACGAAGAACACGTCGACGCCGACGAACCCGCCCGGCACGAGCCCCGGCCAGAGATGGAACACCACGACGAGCGAGACCGCCACGGCACGAAGGCCTTGGAGGTCGGCTCTCACGGGGCCGGAGGCGGCTCTGGTCGACACGGTCCGATGCTATCGGCCGAGGATGACGGTCTGCGGTCCGGCGTCCTCCCGTCCCCCTGCGATAGCATGGGATGTTCCCATACACTCAGGCACGCAGACACGGTGCCGCACATATCAGCAGGAGATCCCCTCATGACCGCTGCCAGCATCCCGGACAAGCCGGCCCTCGAAGGTCTCGAGCAGAAGTGGGGCTCCTCCTGGGAGTCCGCGGGGACGTACCGGTTCCAGCGCGAAGGCGCGACGCGCGAGTGCATCTACTCGATCGACACCCCGCCGCCGACCGCCTCCGGGTCGCTGCACATCGGGCACGTGTTCAGCTACACCCACACCGACATCGTCGCCCGCTACCAGCGGATGACGGGCAAGCGCGTCTTCTACCCGATGGGCTGGGACGACAACGGTCTCCCGACCGAGCGGCGTGTCCAGAACTACTACGGCGTGCGGTGCGACCCGACGCTCCCCTACGACGCGGACTTCACGCCGCCGTTCGAGGGCGGCGACAACAAGAGCACGAAGGCCGCCGACCAGATCCCGATCTCCCGCCGCAACTTCATCGAGCTCTGCGAACGCCTCACCGTCGAGGACGAGCAGCAGTTCGAGGCCGTCTGGCGTGCGCTCGGCCTCTCGGTGGACTGGACGCAGAGCTACCGGACGATCGGCGACGAGTCGATCACCGCCAGCCAGCTCGCGTTCCTCCGGAACCTCGAGCGGGGCGAGGCCTACCAGGCCATGGCGCCCACGCTCTGGGACATCACCTTCCGCACGGCCGTGGCCCAGGCCGAGCTCGAGGACAAGGAGCAGCCGGGCACCTACCGCCGGCTGTCCTTCCACCGTCCCGACGGTGGCACGATCGAGATCGAGACCACCCGTCCCGAACTCCTCCCCGCGTGCGTCGCCCTCGTGGCCCACCCCGACGACGAGCGCTTCAAGCCGCTGTTCGGCACCACGGTGACGACCCCCGTCTTCGGGGTCGAGGTGCCCGTGCTCGCACACCACCTCGCTCAGCCCGACAAGGGCGCTGGCATCGCGATGGTCTGCACCTTCGGTGACATCACCGACATCGTCTGGTGGCGCGAACTCGACCTCCCGAACCGCGCGATCCTCGGCTTCGACGGTCGGATCATCTCCGAGGCGCCCGAGGCCATCACCACCGAGGCGGGCCGCGACGCCTACGCGCAACTCGCCGGCAAGACGGTCTTCAGCGCCAAGCAGGCCGTCGTCGACCTCCTGGCGGCGTCCGGCGACCTCATCGGCGAGCCGAAGCAGATCACCCACCCCGTCAAGTTCTTCGAGAAGGGCGACAAGCCGCTCGAGATCGTCTCGACCCGCCAGTGGTACATCCGCAACGGCGCGCGCGACGAACAGCTCCGCAGCCGACTGCTCGAACTCGGTGCCGAGCTCGAATGGCACCCCGAGTTCATGCGGGTCCGTTACGAGAACTGGGTCGGTGGCCTGTCGGGCGACTGGCTGATCTCCCGGCAGCGGTTCTTCGGCGTGCCGATCCCGCTCTGGTACCCCCTCGACGGCGACGGCAACCCGGTCTACGACCAGCCGATCGCGCCGGACCACGCGTCCCTGCCGGTCGACCCGTCGAGCGACGCGGCCCCGGGCTACGACGAGTCCCAGCGCGGCGTCCCCGGCGGTTTCATGGGCGAGGTGGACGTCATGGACACCTGGGCGACGTCGAGCCTCACGCCACAGCTCGCCGGCGGCTGGGAGCGCGACCCCGAGCTCTGGAACCTGGTGTTCCCCTACTCGCTGCGCCCGCAGGGCCAGGACATCATCCGCACCTGGCTGTTCTCCACCATGCTCCGCAGCGTCCTCGAGTACGACCGGAAGCCGTGGGAGCACGCGTCCGTGTCCGGCTTCATCGTCGACCCCGACCGCAAGAAGATGTCGAAGTCGAAGGGCAACGTCGTCACCCCGGCGGCGATGCTCGAACAGCACGGTTCGGACGCCGTCCGGTACTGGGCGGCCTCGAGCCGTCTCGGCACCGACGCGGCCTTCGACCCGCAGAACCCGACGCAGATCAAGATCGGCCGACGCCTGGCCATCAAGGTGCTCAACGCTTCGAAGTTCATCCTCGGCTTCACCGGACGCGAGGACGCCCCCGTGACGGAGGCCGTCGACCTCGCGATGCTCAGCGTCCTCCGCAAGGCCGTCGTGGACGCGAGCACCGCCCTCGCCGGGTACGACCACGCACGAGCCCTCGAGCTCACGGAGGCGTTCTTCTGGACCTTCTGCGACGACTACCTGGAGCTCGTGAAGGAACGCGCGTACGGCGAGGAAAGCCCCGAGCAGGCGTCGGCGGTGGCCGCGCTGCGGATCGCGCTGTCGACCCTGCTCCGCCTGTTCGCCCCGTTCATCCCCTTCGCCGCGGAGGAAGCCTGGTCGTGGTCACACGACGGCTCGGTCCACCTCGCCGACTGGCCGTCGGACGACGAGTTCGCCGGCCTCGCCGCGGGCGAACCGCAGGTGCTGGCGCTCGCGAGCGAGGCCCTCACGGGCATCCGTCGGGCGAAGACCGACGCGAAGGCTTCCCAGAAGACCCCGGTCGACTCCGCGGTCATCGCCGGCCCGGCAGCCTCGGTGGAGCTCCTCGCCCAGGTCGCGGACGACCTTCGCGCCGTCGGACGCATCGCCGTCCTCGAGTTCCGCACCGCGGACGCCCTCTCGGTGGCGGACATCGTCTTCGCACCGGCCGCCGAGGGCACGGAGGCCGGCGCATGAGCATCGTGATCCGGCCCGTCGTCGAGAGCGACCTGTTCGCCTGGCACGCGCTGTACTCCGGGTACGGCGAGTTCTACGACAATCCACTCACCGACGAGAAGGCCGTTCTCGTGTGGGGCTGGCTGAGCGACTCCAACCACGCGTTGACGGCGCTCGTCGCAGAGGATGACCACGGGGCCCTGGTCGGCCTCGCGCACTACCGGGTGTTCCCGCGCGCCCTCGCCGGCGGTACCGGCCTGTACCTCGACGACCTCTTCGTCGCCGAGGAGGCACGCACGGCCGGTGTCGGAACGTCGCTGATCGAGCGCGTCCGTGAGATCGCGAAGGCCGACGGACACAGCGTCGTCCGGTGGATCACCGCCGCGGACAACGAGCGCGCGCAAGCCGTCTACGACAAGCTCGCCACCCGCACGAGCTGGGTCACCTACGACCTGGAGCCGTGATGCAACTCGGAACCCGGTGGTCGGTCGGAGCGGCCGCGCCCGAGGCGGTGCCGCCGGCCGTCCGTGTCGCCATCGCCAGCGAGGAGCAGATCCTTCGCGACCAGCAGGTGGACACCACCGCCTGGCGATGGACCCTGACCTGGCTCGAACGCCGACCGGTGGTCGAACTCGACGACGGCACCACCATCCGTCAGCACGCCGACGGCTCCATCAGCCTGACCCGCCCGGATCCGGACGACGACTGAGTCGTCTCCCGGGCATGCTGGATAGGGTGAGGTATGGAATCACACACGAATCCGTTCCTCCAGCCGAGCACCCTCCCCTACCAGCTTCCGCCGTTCGCGGAGATCCGCGAGGAGCACTACCGACCCGCTTTCACCGCCGGGTTCGAGCAGCAACTCGCCGAGATCGCAGCGATCACCGCGCAGTCGGATCCGCCCACGTTCGAGAACACCTTCCTGCCGCTCGAGCGCAGCGGATCGATCCTGGGGCGCGTCGCCGCCGTGTTCTTCAACCGGAGTTCCGCCGACAGCTCGGCGTTCACGAACGACCTCGAAGAGGAACTCGCCCCGCAGCTCGCCGCCCATGAGGACGCGATCCGGCTCGACCCGGCCCTCTACGCCCGCATCTCCACCGTGCATGCCCAGCTGGAGCATCTCGACCTCCCCGCTGAAGCCGCCTACCTCGTGCAGCGGGTCCACACCGAGCACACCCTGGCCGGGGCTGGTCTGGACGACGAGCAGAAGCGGGAACTGTCCGAGCTGAACCTCCGCCTGTCGAGCCTCACCACGCGGTTCGAGAAGCAGCTGCTCGCCGACACCAACGACCTCGCCGTCCACCTCACGGACGCCTCCGACCTCGACGGACTCAGCGCGGGTGAGCGCTCCGCAGCAGCACAGGCCGCAGCCGAGCGCGGACTCGAGGGCTGGCTCATCACGCTCGTCCTCCCGACGGGGCACCCCGCACTCTCGACGCTCACTGATCGCCGGGTGCGCGAACGGATCATGACCGCTTCCCGGGCCCGTGGTACGCGCGGCGGGCACAACGACAACCGTGACCTGGTGCTCGAGATCACCCATCTCCGTGCCGAGCGCGCGGCCCTGCTCGGCTTCCCGTCCCACGCGGCTGCGGTCACGGCGGACCAGACTGCTGGGACGCCCGAAGCGGTCGCCGAGCTGTTGTCGCGGCTGGCGATCCCCGCCGCCCGCAACGCCGACCGGGAACAGCGCGAACTCGAGCGGGTCTCCGGTCTGGAGACCATCGAGGCCTGGGACTGGCCCTTCGCGACGGAGCAGGTGAGAGCCGAGCGGTTCGACGTCGACACCGCACAGATGCGCCCGTACTTCGAAGCCGAGCGGGTCCTCTTCGACGGGGTGTTCGCCGCGGCCTCCAAGCTCTACGGCATCACCTTCGCGGAACGACCGGAGCTCACGGGCTACCACCCGGACGTCCGGGTCTTCGAGGTGTGGAACGAGGACGGTTCGGGTCTCGGTCTGTACCTCCTCGACCTCTACACCCGCGACAGCAAGCGCGGCGGCGCCTGGATGAACGCGCTCATCTCCCAGAACCGCCTGCTCGACCAGCCCACGGTGGTGGTGAACAACCTCAACGTTCCGAAGCCGGCGGCCGGCGAGCCGACGCTCCTGAGTGTCGACGAGGTCACGACCTTCTTCCACGAGTTCGGTCATGCACTGCACGGATTGTTCGCGGAGGTCGAGTACCCCCGATTCTCCGGAACGAACGTCTTCCGGGACTTCGTCGAGTTCCCGAGCCAGGTCAACGAGATGTGGATGCTCTGGCCTGAGGTCCTCGCCGGGTATGCGCGGCATTACGAGACCGGGGAGCCGATGCCGGAGGAACTCGTCGCGAAGCTGCAGGCTTCCGAGGGCTTCAACGAGGGCTTCTCGACCAGCGAGTACCTGGCGGCCGCGATGCTCGACCAGGCCTGGCACAGCATCGGTGCAGACGACCGCGTGGACGACGTCGAAGCGTTCGAGGCGGCCGCCCTGCGCTCGGCAGGGCTCGACAACCCGGCCGTCCCGCCGCGCTATGCGAGCACGTACTTCGCCCACACCTTCTCGGGCGGGTACGACGCCGGCTACTACTCGTACATCTGGAGCGAGGTGCTCGACGCCGACACGGTTGACTGGTTCACCGAGAACGGGGGCCTGACGCGGGAGAACGGCGACCGGTTCCGGGCGAGGCTCCTCGGCGTCGGAGGTTCGAAGGACCCGCTGGAGGCGTATCGCGACTTCCGTGGGCGCGACGCGGCCATCGAACCGCTCCTGCGGCGCCGCGGCCTCGAAGGCTGAACGACGAAGCCGCCGCGACGGAGCCGGAATCCGGTTCGTCGCGGCGGCTTCGCTCCGCAGCGTGTCGACTAAGCCGACTTCTCCTGACGGCGCGCCGCGCGGGGAACGATGGTGGGCGCCGCGTTCTCGACGACGGACTCCCGCGTGATGACCACCCGGGCGACCTCGTCGGTGGAGGGCACTTCGAACATGATCGGCCCGAGGACCTCTTCCATGATCGCCCGCAGACCTCGTGCGCCGGTCTTCCGGAGGACGGCGAGATCGGCGATCGCTTCGAGGGCCGCCTGATCGAACTCGAGCTCGACCCCGTCGATCTCGAACATGCGCTGGTACTGCCGGACGAGTGCGTTCTTCGGGACCGTGAGGATCTCCATGAGCGCATGCTGGTCGAGCGGCGTGACCGTGGTGACCACGGGCAGACGACCGATGAACTCGGGGATCAGACCGAACTTGTGGAGGTCCTCAGGAAGCACCTCGCCGAAGAGGTTCACATCGTCGCCCTTGCTGTGCAGTGGGGCTCCGAAGCCGATGCCCTTCTTCCCGGCACGGGAGGAGATGATCTCCTCGAGTCCGGCGAACGCACCGGCGACGATGAACAGCACGTTCGTCGTGTCGATCTGGATGAACTCCTGATGCGGGTGCTTCCGTCCGCCCTGCGGCGGCACCGAGGCGACGGTGCCCTCGAGGATCTTGAGGAGCGCCTGCTGGACGCCCTCGCCCGACACGTCTCGCGTGATGGACGGGTTCTCCGCCTTCCGCGCGATCTTGTCGACCTCGTCGATGTAGATGATGCCGGTCTCTGCGCGTTTGACGTCGTAGTCGGCGGCCTGGATGAGCTTCAAGAGGATGTTCTCGACGTCCTCACCCACATAACCGGCTTCGGTCAGTGCGGTCGCATCGGCTACCGCGAAGGGGACGTTCAGCCGCTTCGCGAGCGTCTGCGCCAGGTAGGTCTTGCCGCAACCGGTCGGGCCGATGAGCAGGATGTTGCTCTTCGCGATCTCGATGTCGTCGTGCACCGTCTCGGCCGGGGCTAGGGTCGCACGCGACCGGACACGCTTGTAGTGGTTGTACACCGCGACGGACAGCGCCTTCTTCGCGCTCTCCTGGCCGATGACGTACTCCTCGAGGAAGGCGAAGATCTCCTTCGGCTTCGGGAGGTCGAACTCGCTCACGGTCTCTTCGCTCGCCTCGGCGAGTCGCTCGGCGATGATCTCGTTGCACAACTCGACACACTCGTCGCAGATGTACACGCCGGGACCAGCGATCAGCTGCTGGACCTGCTTCTGGCTCTTGCCGCAGAACGAGCACTTGAGCAGATCGGCGCTTTCGCCTATCCGTGCCATGTCTTTCCCTCTCCCTGGAGATTCGGTGCTCCGAGCCTAACCTGTCCCTGCGACAACTCGGCGCGCCACCCCGCTGGGATGACGCGCCGAGTCGAGAGCACGGGAACCGGGTCAGGCCGTGATGGCCGCGACCGGGTTCTTCCGCGAGGTGAGCACCTGGTCGATGAGACCGTACTCGAGCGCCTCGGCGGCCGAGAGGATCTTGTCGCGATCGATGTCCTTGTTGACCTGCTCCACCGAACGGTTGGAGTGGTGCGCCAGGGTCGACTCGAGCCAGCCGCGCATGCGGAGGATCTCAGCGGCCTGGATCTCGATGTCCGATGCCTGACCGTGGCCGGCCTCGCCGACGGCGGGCTGGTGGATCAGGATCCTGGCGTTGGGGAGCGCGAGGCGCTTCCCGGGCGTGCCGGCAGCGGTGAGCACCGCGGCGGCAGAGGCCGCCTGCCCGAGGACGACCGTCATGACGTGCGGACGGATGTACTGCATCGTGTCGTAGATCGCCGTCATCGCGGTGAACGAACCACCGGGCGAGTTGATGTACATGACGATGTCGCGGTCAGGGTCCATGCTCTCGAGGACGAGCAACTGAGCCATGATGTCATCGGCCGACGCGTCGTCGACCTGCACCCCGAGGAAGATGATGCGGTCCTCGAAGAGCTTCGCGTACGGGTCCTGGCGCTTGTAGCCGTAGGCCGTGCGCTCTTCGAAGCTCGGGAGGATGTAGCGAGCACCCGGCATCTGCAGCGAGCGGCCCGCCGCACTGAACGTTGGAGTCTCCATGTGTTGCATTCCTGTCTGTCGAAGCCGGGTTACTTGTCGCTGTCGACGGTTCCGCCGCCGCCGGCCACGTCGAGCGCGGACTCACGGAGGTGGTCGACGAAGCCGTACTCGAGCGCTTCCTCGGCGTTGAACCAACGGTCGCGGTCGCCGTCGGCGTTGATCTGCTCGACGCTCTTGCCTGTCTGTGCCGCCGTGATCTCGGCGAGACGGCGCTTCATGTCGAGGATGAGCTGCGCCTGGGTCTGGATGTCGCTCGAGGTGCCGCCGAACCCACCGTGAGGCTGGTGGAGGAGCACCCGGGCGTTCGGGGTGATGTACCGCTTGCCCTTGGTGCCCGCCGTGAGGAGGAGCTGCCCCATGGAGGCTGCCATGCCGATACCGACCGTGACGATGTCGTTCGGCACGAACTGCATGGTGTCGTAGATGGCCATGCCGGCCGTGATGGAACCACCGGGCGAGTTGATGTAGAGGTAAATGTCGCGCTTCGGGTCGTCCGCGGCGAGCAGCAGCAGCTTGGCCGCGATCTCGTTCGCGTTCTCGTCGCGGACCTCGGCGCCCAGCCAGATGATCCGGTCCTTCAGCAGGCGGTCAAAGACACTGGGCGAGAACTGTGGTTCGGCCATTATCGCTCCGTTTCGGTTGTGCAGTGGTTCGAATCTATCGGAGGCGACGCACGACCAACGCCCTGTTCGCCCTCGGCAGACTCCCGGGCGCCGGGGTTCGCCGGAGGCGGACGGAACGCCAGGAGCCCAGGACTCAGCGGGGCGGTCGCGACTCGAGTTCGTCGGCGTAGGCGCGCACGGACCGGTGGTAGCGCGGCAGGTGACGCACGAGGGCACGCAGGGCGACCGCGGTCGCACGGTGGGGATCACCGGAGCTGGCGAGCGCCAGCGCCAGGAAGGCGGCCGTGGCATCCGCGTAGGGGCCCGTCGCCTCGGCGGCGAGCTGCTCTTCCAGCAGTTCCACGCTCTCGGCGACCCGCCCGAGGTTCCGCAAGGTGCTCGCCAACTGGATGACCGCCTGAGGACGATGCTCGTCGTCGAGTCCGGCGTCGAGTGCGGCACGGTAGAGCGCCTCGGCCTCGACCTCGTGCCCGGCTGAGTCGCGTGCGCCCGCCGATTCGAAGAGCGCTCGGGCATCGCCGTGAGGCCGCTCCGTGGCGAGGGCGTCGATCGCCACGATGCGCTCCTCGTCACTGAGCACCGCATCGTCCCAGACCGCCGCGACACGCGCGTCCCAGTCCTGCGCCTCGTCCATCCCGCGTTCCCTTCCGTTCGTGTCCGAAGACGACAGTAGGGGCGGAATCGCTTCCGCCCCTACTGTCACTGCTGGTGAGTGCTACTCGGCTGCAGCCTCGTCGGTCGCCGCCTTCTTGGCCGGAGCCTTCTTGGCGGGCGCCTTCTTGGCCGGAGCCTTCTTGGCAGCTGCCTTCTTCGGCTCGGCCTCGACCGGAGCCTCTTCGGCGGTGTCCTCGGACGCGGCCTCGGTGGTCTCGTCGGCAGCGGGCTCAGCCGCGGCGTCCTCGTCCTCGACGACGGCGACGAAGTCGCTCAGGTCGACGGGCTTGCCGTTCGAGTCGACGACCTCCGCCTTGCCGAGGGCGATCGCGATGGCCTTGTTGCGGGCGACCTCGCCGACCATGGCGGGGATCTGACCCTGCTGACCGAGGGCCTCGATGAACTCGCCGGGCTCCATGCCGTACTGCGACGCGCTCTGGATGAGGTACTCGGTGAGCTCGTTCTGGTTGACCTGCACGTTGAGCGACTCGGCGAGGGCGTCCAGCAGCAGCTGCGTGCGGAGCGCCTTCTCGCTGGACTCGGTGACCTCGGCACGGTGCTCGTCGTCCTCGAGGCGGTTCTCGCCCTCGAGGTGACGGTGGACCTCGTCCTCGATGACGCTCTCGGGGACCGGGATCTGCGCGGCCTCGAGCATGGCGTCGACGAGCGCGGTGCGCGCGTCGCGGCCCTGCGTGATGACCTGCTGACGCTCGACGACCTCGCGCAGCTGCGCCTTGAACTCGTCGATGGTGTCGAACTCGCTCGCGATCTGCGCGAAGTCGTCGTCGGCCTCGGGGAGCTCGCGCTCCTTGACAGCGGTCAGCGTGACGGTGACCTCGGCGTCCTCACCCTCGTGCTCGCCACCGAGCAGCGGCGACGTGAAGGTGGTGGTCTCGCCCGCGGTGAGCGAGTCGAGCGCCTCGTCGATACCGGTGAGCAGCTCACCCGAACCGATCTCGTAGGAGACACCGCTCGCGCGGTCGACCTCGGCGTCGTTGATCGTGGCGACCAGGTCGAGCTGCGCGAAGTCGCCCGTCTTGGCCGGGCGGTCGACGGTCACGAGCGTGCCGAACCGGGCACGGATGCGGTCGAGCTCGTCCTGGACGTCGGCCTCGCCGGCCTCCTGGGCGTCGACGGTGAGCTTGAGGCCCTCGTAGGCCGGGAGCGTGATCTCGGGGCGGACGTCGACCTCGATGTTGACCAACAGGTCGCCGGAGAAGTCCTTCTCGTTCGGCCACTCGACGATGTCCGCCTGCGGGCGGCCGAGCGGACGGAGCTCGTTCTCCTCGAGTGCCTTGCGGAAGAAGCCGTCGAGACCCTCGTTGACGGCGTGCTCGATCACGGCGCCCTTGCCGACGCGCTGGTCGATGATCGCCGGTGGCACCTTGCCCTTGCGGAACCCGGGGACGTTGATGTCCTCCGCGATGTGTCCGTACGCGTGGGTGATGCTCGGCTTGAGCTCCTCAGGCGTCACCGCGATGGCGAGCTTGACGCGAGTGGGGCTCAGCTTCTCGACCGTGGTCTTCACGTGATTACTTCTCCTGTGTCGGGGATTCTGCCTCAGTTGAGGACGCAAAACGGAGTCGGGGCGACAGGATTCGAACCTGCGACCTCCCGGTCCCAAACCGGGCGCTCTACCAAGCTGAGCTACGCCCCGGATCGGCGACAATCCGGCCAGCCGGCCCGACCGACGAGCGGCGGGCGAAATGGCCTCGGTCAGTCTAGCCCAGAATCTGGGCGCGACCTGTGCGGTTTCCCGGGCTGCAGGCCGCGCACGACCCGCATTGCACAGACGCACCTCCGGCATGCAGTAGCATTGCCAGGTGAGTTCGCCGCATCGCGGCGCCTCGGGGATGTAGCTCAATGGTAGAGCCTCAGTCTTCCAAACTGATTACGCGGGTTCGATTCCCGTCATCCCCTCTGTATTCATGAGAACCAGGCAGCGCCGCGAAGGCGGGTGGTGAGGCTCGGTTCCCATCGTTCCCGGAGTGGGTCGAATGGCAGCCGCTGGCGGAGGACCCGAGCGGACGACGCCCTAGGCTGAGCGCATGCGACTCGACGCCCTCTGGCCCCACGTCTGGACCGTGGCCGGCGCGCTGGTCTTCTTCGTCGGCGTGTACGCCCTCGCCACCGGCCGCCTCGGCGTCGGCCTCATCTGCATGATCGGCTGCGTCGTCTGCCTGTCCGGCTCGCTCGCGGCCCAACGTCGCCTCAAGAAGCGCGACGCTCGCCGCCGCTAGTCGTCATCCACCGCCGCTGCGTGGACCGCCCTGAGAGCGACGTAGTGGGCCGCGTTCTGCCGGATCGCCTCCTGCTCATCGGCGGACAGCTCACGCCGCACCTTGGCAGGGACCCCGGCGACGAGCGAGCCGGGCGGCACGATCATGCCCTCGAGGACCACCGCTCCCCCGGCCACCAGCGACCCGGCCCCGATCACCGCTCCGCTCAGCACGACCGACCCCATGCCGATCAGACAGTCGTCCTCGACCGTGCAGCCGTGGACCACCGCGTTGTGTCCGACCGAGACGTTCCGGCCGATGACCGTCGGGTGGCCGCTGTCCGTGTGGACGGCGACACCGTCCTGGATGTTGGACCCCGCGCCGAGGGTGATCGAGTCCGAGTCCGCACGGAGCACCGCGTTGTACCAGACGCTCGAATCGGCAGCGAGGGTGACGGCCCCGACCAGCATCGAGCCTGGCGCCGTATAGGCGGTCGGATCCAGCTCGGGCGCGCGCCCACCTGGGAGCTTCCTGACAGAACCGTGAAGAGTCATGGGCCCCACGGTACCGCAGGCGTCGTCGAACACCGGAGAACCGCGTGATCCCGGCTCGGATCGCCGATATGGTCAGGCTTTCCTTCGTGAGTGCAGCCTTCGTAAGCCGAGCCTCGACTTCCTTGCGGAATGTCTCGGCCTGAGTACCGTTATACCCAAGCAGACCGGCGAACACGCCCGACCAGGGCCTCACTCGTCAACGAAGGGGAACACCATGACCGACATCACCACCTCCATTCCGCAGGCCGTCGCCAACCCGGACGTCGCGGCAGGCACCGCACAGTTCCTGAGCCCCGTCGTCCTCGACCTCACCGCCATCGTCGTCAACGGCAAGCAGGCCCACTGGCACGTCCGCGGAGCGAACTTCATCGGCGTCCACGAGCTGCTCGACGACATCGTCGACCACGCGCAGGAGTGGGCCGACCTCGCCGCGGAGCGCATCGTCGCCCTCGGCCTCCCCGTCGATGCACGGCTCAGCACGGTCGCCGCGAAGACCAGCACCCCGGAACTCAGCGAGGGCTTCCAGCAGTCCGACCGCACGATCGCCGAGGTCATCGCGTTGATCGACGCCGCGTCGGCCTCGGTCAACACCGCCGTCAACGAGCTCGACGAGCTCGACCAGACGAGCCAGGACATCGCCATCGAGATCGCCCGCGGCCTCGACAAGGACCGTTGGTTCCTCTTCGCACACCTCAGCCGCTAGGCGAGCGCCGGGCGCACCGGCATGCACCATCCCGAAGGGGCAGTCATCCGTGACTGCCCCTTCGTGCTGTCAGAACCCTCGAAGGTCCCGCAGCCCGTTCCTCCGGATCGGGGCTATCCCCCCGTCGGCGGCGACGACGCGGCGGCCGTCACCCGCCCCGCGAGCAGCGTGGCACGGACCGGCATGGTGCGGAGGGCCTCCGGAGGGCAGGTGAACGGGTCCGCGGACACGACGACGAGGTCGGCGAGGCTCCCCACCGCCACCACGTCGTCGTCGCCCCTGGTCGACGCGGCCAGCGCCTCCTCCACCGTGATGGCCTGCTCGCCGTGCCAGGCATCGCGTCCGTCCCGACTCCGGGTCACGGCGGCGGCGATGGACACCCAGGGGTCGAGGGGCGCGACCGGGGCGTCGGAACCGAGTCGCAGGGTCGCTCCGGCGTCGAGCAGACTGCGGAGCACGAACGCGCGGTCCGTGCGGCCGGCCCAGTGCACCTCCGCGATGTCCCGATCGTCCATCGCGTGTTCCGGCTGGACACTCGCGGCCGTCCCGGTCCGGGCGAACCGTTCCAGGTCCGATGCCCGCAGCAGTTGCGCGTGCTCGATCGTCCCCCTCGCACCCGTGGTCTCGATGGCGTCGAGCGCTAGGGTGTTGGCCCGGTCGCCGATGGCGTGCACCGCGCAGTGAAGCCCGTTGGCGGTCGCCAGGGCGAGCAGGGCGGTCAGCCGCTCCGGCGGCACGTTGAGCATGCCGTGCGCATCCGACCCCGGAGCGGAACCGGGGTAGGGCGTGTCGCAACAGGCCGTGCGGGTGTTGAGCGAGCCGTCGGTGATGACCTTGAAGGGGCCGACCTGCACCAGCCCGTCCGTTCCGGCCAGTACTCCACCGGTGACGAGACCGGCGTCGATCGCCCGCTCGAGGTGCTCGGCGTAGATGCCGAAGGAGATTCGGAGCGCACGCGTGCCGTTGCCGACCCGCCGGACCCAGTCCGCGGCGTTCCACCGCATCTCGAGGTCGACGACCCCGACGACGCCCCGTGACGCCGCCTGATCGGCTGCAGCGTCGACACGTCGGTCGGAGAGCTCGGCCGCCACCTGGTCGAGCTGTTTGAGGACGGCGAACGACTCCTCCTCCCGGAGCAACCCCGTGGGGTGGTCCCCGAAGCCCGTGGCCCGCAGCGCGGCGCTGTTCAACCAGCAGCAGTGCAGGTCGGCGCTCACGAGCACGACCGCGCGGTCGGGGGCGATCTCATCCAACACCGCGAACGTCGGCAGGTCCGGCCAGAGGGCGTCCCGGAACCGCGCGCCCTCGATCCAGCCGTCGCCGTCGGGCTCCTGCGCGATGCGTTCGGCGACCAGCGCCGCCGCCTCCGCGGCCGACGCCGCCGACGACAGATCGACGCGCCTCGCCGTGCGCGCCCACTGGGTGAAGTGCACGTGATGGTCCCAGAGGCCTGGCAGCAGGAAGCCGCCGCCGCCGTCCAGGACGCCGGGGTCGCCGTCGCGGAGGACCTCGGGGTCCGCAGGACGGATCGCGACGATGGCACCGTCCTCCAGGAGGACGTCGACCCGTTCGGTGTCGGACGCGCCTCCGCGGCGCGGGCCCGACAGGTGGACGTCGGCGATCGTCGTGACGACGTCGCCGACGGATCCAGGGCGGTGCTCGGTCATCACATCGGTCCTCGTCGGTTCGTCGGGCGGGTTCGGATCAGCGTTGGCAGTTCGGGCACCAGTACAGCTTGCGGGCACCCATCTCCTCGAGCAGGATGTTCGTCCCGCAGACCCGACAGGGCAGCCCCTCGCGCTTGTAGACCCAGTGGCGATCGGCGCGGTTGGCCATCGCGAGTCGGTAGTCGGCGGGCGAGAGGTCGTCCATCGTCATCATCTGCCCGGTCTCCACTCCGATCGCGAGCAGTCTCGTCCAGTCGGCCCAGATCTCGCGCAGCGTCTCCTCCGGGACGGTCTTGCCCGTGCGGTGCGGGTCCAGTCGCGCGCGGAAAAGCAGTTCGGCGCGATAGACGTTGCCGATGCCGCTGACGATCTGCTGGTCCATCAGCAGCAGACCGATCGGCGAACCCTTCCGGTGCGCTCGGGAGACGAACCGTTCGCCGGCCTCGGCACTCGGGTCGAGCAGCGGGTCCGGTCCGAGCCGGTCGATGACCGCTTGGACCCCGGCCGAGTCAATGACCTCGCAGGCGGTCGGGCCGCGGAGGTCGGCGACGGTGGTGTCGGTCAGCAGACGCACGCGCACCTGTCCGACGGGCTCGGGAGGGAACCGCTCGTCCAGCTCGGCGAGAGGACTCGACTGCTCGGACATCCGTACGCGGGCCCGACGCGGCGCACCGATGCTGTGCAGCGAATTCTCCCCGTCGAGGTCCAGGATCGGCTCGTCGTCATCGTCGACGACGGTCCCCCGCTGGTTCGTCTGGCCCATGCGCCCGTTCGCGGCGGCGATGGTCGGGTCGGAATGGATGTCTCCGGCGAAGTCCCATGCACCGTAGAGCCCCAGGTGGACCCGCAGCCACAGGCCGTCGTCGAATTCGAGGAACATCTGCTTACCCACGGCTTTGGCGTCCGTGACGGTCCGTCCGTCGAGGACCGAGGCGCCCTCCGCGAACCGTCCCTGTGGCGACGACACCGCGACGCGGTGACCCACGAAGTTCTGGCGGAACTGGCGGGCGATGCGATGAACGGAGTGCCCCTCGGGCATGGTGACTCCTCACTCGGGTGGCGGCGCGGTCGAGCGGCGCCGCAGTGGCGATGGCGGACGCGTCAGTCGTCGACGTGCTTGCCGGCGATGGTGCCGGTCGCCTCGTACTCCGCGAGTTGGGCGATACGACGGGCGTGGCGTTCCTCGAGGCTGAACGGTTCGGCGATGAACGCGTCGATGAACGACACCGCCTCGTCGATCGAGTGCTGCCTGGCGCCGATGGAGATGACGTTGGCGTCGTTGTGCTGCCGGGCGAGCTGGGCCGTGCTCAGGTTCCAGACGAGCGCGGCGCGGACACCGATGACCTTGTTCGCGGCGATCTGTTCACCGTTGCCCGACCCTCCGAACACCACGCCGAGCGCTTCCACGCCGGCCTGCTGGTCCCCCACGACCGCCTTCGCGGCGTTGATGCAGAAGGAGGGGTAGTCGTCCAGAGCGTCGTACACCGTGGGGCCGTGGTCGACGACGTCGTGACCCGCTGCGCGCAGGTGGTCCTGAAGGGTGCGGCTGAGCTCGAGACCGGCGTGATCGGTGGCGATGTGGATGCGCATGTGGAAAGTCTAGGGTTCCGGACGCGCAGCTCGGGTCAGTCGAAGATCGGGTCAGCCGTGCGGCTGCGCTTGAGCTCGAAGAAGCCCGGGTAGGCGGCCGCGGCGACGACACCGTCCCACAGGGCGAGGGCCTGGTCACCCTTCGGTGCGGGCGAGATGACCGGCCCGAAGAAGGCGACGTCGTCGATCGCGATGACGGGCGTGCCGACGTCCTGCCCGACCCGCCCGATGCCGTCGAAGTGGCTCTCGCGCATGGGGCCGTCGTACGCATCCGTCTTCGACGCTTCGGCGAGCGCCGCGGGGAGTCCGGTCTCCACGAGGGCTTCGGCGATGACGGCGTCGACGTCTTCAGCGCGTCCTCCCGGGTGGATCCGGGTGCCGAGCGCGTCGTAGAGCGGCTTGACGACCTCTTGGCCGTGTTCCTGGGCCGCGGCGGCGACGAGGCGGGTGTACCGGAGCGCGCGGGGGAAGAACGCCCGGTAGTCGTCGCTCACGTCCTGGTCCTCGTTGAGGACGGCCAGGCTCATGATGTGCCAGGTGACGTCGAGGTTGCGGGCCTCGGTGACCTCGTCGACCCAACGTGAGGTCATCCAGGCCCACGGGCAGGAGGGGTCGAACCAGAAGTCGACGCGGGTGGTGTCTGCGGCGGAAGTCGTCATGCCGCAACCCTACGCTCCACCCGCCCCGATCGCTCCGGGAGTGGACGCACACCGGGTCTAGGCTGGTTGCTCGTGCCGGGGTCGTCACAAGCGACCACGTGCAGTTCACACGTCACGTGTCCATCAACACACCAGGGAGCAGCTGTGCCAGGAGAGAACCTCACCCGAGTCGAGGCCCAGGAGCGCAGGGCGCTCGTCGACACGTCGAGCTACGAGGTCGTGCTCGACCTCACGACCGGTCCCGAGGTGTTCCGCAGCACCACGACGGTCCGGTTCACGGGTGAGCCCGGTTCCTCGACCTTCATCGACGCCATCACCCGCACGGTCCACTCCGTCACGCTGAACGGCGTCGAGCTCGATCCGGCGACGGTGTCCGACGGGATCCGCATCCAGCTCGACGGCCTCGCCGCCGAGAACGTGCTCGTCGTCGACGCGGACGCCGAGTACACCAACACGGGCGAGGGCCTCCACCGCTTCGTCGACCCGGTCGACGGCGAGGTCTACCTGTACAGCCAGTTCGAGGTCCCCGACTCCCGCCGGGTGTTCGCCGTCTTCGAGCAGCCGGATCTGAAGGCGTCGTTCACCTTCACCGTCACCGCCCCCGCGGCCTGGCAGGTCGTCAGCAACTCCCCGACGCCCGAGCCGGTCCCCGCGCAAGACGGCGCTGCGACGTGGAGCTTCGCGCCGACGCAGCGCATCTCGTCCTACATCACCGCGATCGTCGCCGGACCGTACGACGTGGTCCGCAGCGAGCTCACCTCGAGCGACGGCCGCACCATCCCGCTCGGCGTGTTCGCGCGGAAGAGCCTCGCCGAGTACCTCGACGCAGACTACATCTTCGATAAGACGCGGCAGGGGTTCGCTTACTACGAGGAGAAGTTCTCCTACGCGTACCCGTTCGAGAAGTACGACCAGCTCTTCGTCCCCGAGTTCAACGCCGGGGCGATGGAGAACGCCGGTGCAGTGACCTTCACGGAGACGTACGTGTTCCGCTCGAAGGTGACCGACGCCATCAAGGAGCGTCGCGTCGTCACGATCCTGCACGAGCTCGCCCACATGTGGTTCGGCGACCTCGTCACCATGAAGTGGTGGAACGACCTCTGGCTGAACGAGTCCTTCGCAGAATGGGCGTCGACGATCGCCACCGCTGAGGCCACGGAGTGGACCGAAGCCTGGACGACGTTCAACGCGATGGAGAAGACCTGGGCGTACCGCCAGGACCAGCTCCCCTCCACGCACCCCATCGTCGCGACGATCAACGATCTCGAGGACGTGCAGGTCAACTTCGACGGCATCACCTACGCGAAGGGCGGCTCGGTCCTGAAGCAGCTCGCGGCATGGGTCGGGATCGAGGCGTTCTTCGCCGGCGTCGGCAACTACTTCCGGAAGCACGAGTTCGGGAACACCGTGCTCGACGACCTCCTGGTCGAACTGGAGGCGACGAGCGGTCGTGACCTCCGCGAGTGGTCGAAGCTCTGGCTCGAGACCTCCGGTGTCGGGACGCTCAGCCCCGAGTTCACGGTCGACTCAGACGGTACGTTCACGGCGTTCGCCGTCCGCCAGACGGTTCCGGAGGCGTACGCCACCCTGCGTCCCCACCGCCTCGCCATCGGCCTCTACCGCTTGCAGGACGGCAAGCTCGTCCGCACCGAGCGCGTCGAACTCGACGTCGACGGTTCCCTCACCGAGGTGCCGGAGCTCCTCGGCAAGACGCAGCCCGACCTCGTCCTGCTGAACGACGACGACCTCGCCTACGCGAAGATCCGACTCGACGAGCGCTCCCTCGCGACGGCGATCGGCCACCTCGCCTCGATCGAGGATCCGCTGGCCCGCTCGCTCGTGTGGGGCGCGGCGTGGGATGCGACGCGCGACGCCGAGTCCACCGCGTCCGACTACGTCGACCTCGTGCTCGGCAACATCGCGACCGAGACCGAGTCGACCACGCTCCGCACGACGCTCGGACAGCTCGGCCTCGCCGCGCGGAACTACGTCGCCCCCGAACGCCGCCTCGACACCGTCGAGCGCGTCGGCGACGCCCTCTGGGCCCTCGCGCAGGACGCGGAGGCCGGGTCGGACGCCCAGTTCCAGTTCGTGAAGTTCTTCGCTTCCCTCGCGTCGACGCCCGAGCACGGCGAGCACCTCCGGGCGCTGCGCGACGGCACGGCCTCACTGCAGGGGCTCGAGATCGACACCGACCTCCGATGGGAGCTGCTCGAGGGCCTGGTGCTCCTGGGCCTCGCGGACGGTTCCGACATCGACGCGGCGCTGGCGGCGGACAACACGGCCAACGGCGCACAGGCGGCCGCACGTGCGCGTGCGACCATCCCCACGACCGAGGGGAAGCGCGCCGCGTTCGACTCCGTCGTCGAGCAGGACGACCAGCCGAACGCGATCGTGCGGAACGTGGGACTCGGGTTCGGTCACGTCATCGACCCCGCAGTCCTCGAGCCGCTCGTGGAGCCCTACTTCGCCGCGCTGACGACGGTCTGGGAGTCGCGGAGCTACAAGATCGCCGAGTACATCGTCGAAGGCCTCTACCCCTCAGCGCTTGCCTCAACCGAGCTGCGGGACCGCACCCGTGCGTGGTTGGACGCCAACCCGGAGGTCCCGGCGCTGCGTCGCATGCTCGTCGAGGCCCTCGCGGGTGTCGAACGGGCGCTCGCGGCACAGGCACGGGACGCCGCGTGACCTCCGCCACCGGATAGCACCGCGGTACCAGACGCACCACCTGAGGACCCCTCCACGGCACGACCCGCCGTGGAGGGGTTCTCCGTATCCTTGGAGGATGAGCGGCCCTGTGAACGATGTCCTGCCCTCCGGGTCGTCGTCGCGATGACCGATCCGGTGCAGGCGTCCGTCCGCGACCGTTCGGCGACAGAGGCTTCCCTGATGCTCCCCCGGCCACCGGGGGTCGTCCGGCGCTGGTGGGCCAGGCACCCGTGGACGGCTGACGCTTTGATCGCAGCGGGGTACCTCCTCGTGGCACTCTCCGTCAGCACGGCGGAGTGGTTCGACGTCGACCTGGCGACCCAGCCGTCGCGGATCGCCCTCGCGGTGGCCATCGTCGCCGTCACGACCCTCGCCGTCCTCCTGCGGCGCCGTCGACCGCTCACGATGGCACTGATCGTGATCGCGGTCGGACTCGTGTCGGTCGCGCAGACCGTGGCCGTCGATGCCTTCGCCGTGCCGGTCCTCCTGTACTCCGTCGCCGTCTACCGCGGAGTCGCCCTCGGCTGGCGGGCCTTCGCCGCAGCCGCGGTCGTGGCGATCCTGGCTCCGTTCCTCCCGTGGGCTGCGCCGCAGGCACCAGGCGAGCCGGAGCAGACGATCATCTCCGTCGTGCTCTTCGCGCTGTTCGGCCTCCTCGTCGGCATCAACGTCGGCAACCGGAAGCGCTACGTCCAGGCCCTCGTGGACCGCGCAGCGCAGCTCGCGCGCGAGCGTGACCAGCAGGCTCAGCTCGCCGCCGTCGCCGAACGCACCCGCATCGCGCGGGAGATGCACGACATCGTCTCCCACAGTCTCACGGTGATCGTCGCCCTCTCTGAAGGCGCCCTCGCGACCAAGGACCCGACGGCGTCGCGAGCCGCCATGACCGCGGTCACCGACGCCGCGCGCACCTCGCTGGTCGACATGCGACGCATGCTCGGCGTGCTCCGCGAGACCGGGAGCGCACCCCTCGCACCACAGCCTGACGCAGCTTCGATCCCCGCACTCGTGCAGACCTTCCGTGGGCTCGGACTCCCGGTCACCCTGACCGACTCCGGTCCCCCGACCGACGACCCCTCGATCCTGCTCGCCGTGCACCGCATCACCCAGGAGGCGCTCACCAACGCCCTGCGGTATTCGGAACGGCCGAAGCGCGTCGACGTCGTCATCACCTCGTACGACGACCGCATCGAGCTCATCGTCGAGAACGACGGCTCCATCCCGGACGCGCCGTCGCTCGGCGCAGGTCAGGGGCTGCTCGGGCTCCGCGAGCGGGTGGCGTTCCAGGGAGGCCGGGTCACGGCGGGCGTGGTCGGCGATCGCCTCTGGCGTGTTCACGCCGTGCTCCCGAGGGATCCCGGTGCAGCACGATCCCGTCCGACCCCCGATCCGCGAGGAACCACACCATGACCGACCCCATCCGCATCCTGCTCGTCGACGACCAGCAGCTCATCCGACTCGGCTTCGGCCTCGTCCTCGGCGCCGAGGACGACCTGAGCGTCATCGGTGAGGCGTCCAACGGTGCCGAGGCGATCGACCTCGCCGCCAGGCTGCGACCCGACGTGATCCTGATGGACGTCCGGATGCCGGGCCTCGACGGGATCGAGGCGACCCGCCGGATCGTCGCGGCGCACCCCGACAGCCGCATCATCATCCTCACGACCTTCGACCTCGACGAGTACGCGTTCGGCGCGCTGCGGGCCGGCGCCAGCGGCTTCCTCCTCAAGGACGCCCTCCCCCACGAGCTGACGTCCGCGATCCGCGCTGTGCACGCCGGCGACGCCGCCGTGTCCACCCGGGTCACCAAGCGGATGCTCGAGCTCTTCGCGACGGCGCTCCCCGGCAGCGCGGCCGACACAGCCGAGGGATCGGCGGCGGGGCTCGCCGACCTGACCCCGCGTGAGCACGACATCCTCGTCGCCATGGCGGAAGGACTCAGCAACGCGGAGATCGCGGCGCACTTCATCCTCTCCGAATCGACGGTCAAAACCCACGTGGGGCGCGTCCTCATGAAGCTGCAGTTGCGAGACCGTGTGCAGGCCGTCATCTTCGCCTACAAGCACGGGCTCGTCCGTCCATGACCGTCCGTCCGGTCGATGCGCGGCTGCCGTCCGGCCCGCTCACACGATTCACTCCAGCACGCTGAGTACACTGAGCCGGATATGAACTGGGATGAACTCTGGCCGGACGTGACCGCCTTCCTCTGGACCGCGGGTTGGAAGATCATCGGCGTGGTGGTCGTGATCGGGTTGGCCTTCGCCGCCGCCTGGGTGTTGCGCTTCGTGATCCGGCGGGTCGTCGGACGCATCGTCAGCGGCGTCAAGAAGAGCGCCGACGTCACCAACACGCAGTCGTTGCTGGCCTCGCCGCTCGCAGCGGTCAGGCTCGTCCAGCGCACCAGGACCCTCGGCACCGTCCTCAGCAACATCGTGAACGTCACCATCGTCATCGTCGCCGCCATCCTCGTCGTGAACGTGATCGACTCGAGCATCATCGGGTCCTTCGCGCTCCTCACTGCAGCGGTCGGCGCCGGTCTCGGTTTCGGAGCGCAGAACATCGTCAAGGACATCCTCAACGGGCTGTTCATGGTGGTCGAGGACCAGCTCGGCGTCGGCGACGTCGTCGACCTCGGACCGGCGACCGGCGTCGTCGAGACGGTGGGCATCCGCATCACCCAGGTGCGCGACGTGAACGGGACGCTCTGGTTCGTCCGCAACGGCGAGATCCTGCGCGTCGGCAACATGTCGCAGGGCTGGTCCCGGGTCATCATCGACCTGGCCATCCCGTACGACTCCGATGTCGAAGCCGTCCAGGAGCGCATGCTGACCACGGCGAACGACCTCGCCCACGACCCGAAGTGGCGTTCCCGCATCCTCGAGAAGCCCGAGCTGTGGGGCCTCGAGTCGGTCTCGGCCGATGCCCTGATCATCCGCCTGGTCATCAAGACGCGCACGAGCTCGAAGGACGACGTCGCGCGCGAACTCCGGATGCGACTGAAGCGCGCCGTCGACGAGATGGGCGTCAAGCTCCCGGCGTTGAACAGCATCGTCCTCTCCGGCTTCGAAGGCGCCGCGAGTGTCACCGGTTCCCGGCCGCCGCGGACCCACCCGACCACGGTCGTCCCGCCCAGGGCGCCGAAGACCAAGCGACCCCCGAGAGCGGAACGATGACCGACCAGCAGCCGCCAGGGATGTCCTTCTACGAGCAGGTCGGCGGTCGTCCGACGTTCCAGCGGCTCGTCGACGAGTTCTACCGGGGAGTCGCCGGCGACCCGGTCCTGAAACCGATGTATCCGGAGGAGGACCTCGGCCCTGCGGCCGAACGACTCATGCTGTTCCTCGAGCAGTACTGGGGCGGCCCGGGGACGTACAGCGCCGAACGCGGGCACCCACGGCTGCGTCTCAGGCACCAGCCCTTCCACGTGAATCCCGACGCTCGGGACCGCTGGTTGCTCCACATGCGCAGCGCCGTCGACAGCCTCGACCTGGCCCCGGTCCACGAGGCGACCCTCTGGGACTACCTGGAGCGCGCAGCGCACGCGATGGTGAACACCTTCGACGACGATCCAGGGGCACCACGCCGCAGTCTTCTCTGATTCCGACGCCGACTCCGCGCGTTCCGACACGGCGGCCGTAGGATCGGACGCACGTCCGTGCCGAAGGAGTCACCAGATGTCCGCAACCGCCCCTCCCTCCCCGTCCGCCGACCGAACCGAGGCCGATGCGATCGTCATCGGGAGTGGGCTGGCCGGCCTCGTCGCCACCGCCGAACTCATCGCCGCTGGGAAACGGGTCATCCTGGTGGAGCAGGAGCCGGAGTCGAACCTCGGCGGACAGGCGCACTGGTCGTTCGGCGGCCTGTTCCTCGTCGACTCCCCCGAGCAGCGCCACCTCGGGGTGCGGGACTCGCTCGAGTTGGCGACACAGGACTGGTTCGGTGCCGCCGCCTTCGATCGGCCGGAGGACCACTGGCCGAAACGGTGGGCGGAGGCCTACCTCGACTTCGCCGCGGGCGAGAAGCGCGCCTGGCTGCACGAGCAGGGCATGCGGTTCTTCCCCGTCGTGGGCTGGGCGGAACGCGGCGGCTACGGCGCCATCGGACACGGCAACTCCGTCCCACGGTTCCACATCACCTGGGGCACCGGCCCCGGCGTCGTGGAGCCCTTCGTCCGCCGGGTGAACCAGGGTGTCGCCGACGGCTCGGTGTCGCCGCACTTCCGGCACCGCGTCGACGAGCTCCTCACCGAGGACGGTGCCGTCGTCGGCGTCCGAGGGTCCGTCCTCGCCCCGTCGGCCGCGATGCGGGGCGAGAGCAGCTCACGCGACGTGGTCGGCGAGTTCACCTGCCGCGCTCCGGCCGTCCTCGTGGCGAGCGGTGGCATCGGCGGCAATCACGACCTCGTCCGCGAGCACTGGCCAGCCCGTCTCGGCCAGCCGCCGACGACGATGCTCTCCGGAGTCCCCGCCCACGTCGACGGCCGCATGCTGGGCATCAGCGAACGCGCGGGCGGACGCCTCATCAACCGCGACCGGATGTGGCACTACGTCGAGGGCATCACCAACTGGGACCCGATCTGGCCCCAGCACGGCATCCGGATCCTGCCCGGGCCGTCGTCGCTCTGGTTCGACGCGACCGGTCACCGTCTCCCGGTACCGCTCTTCCCTGGGTTCGACACGCTCGGCACCCTCGAGCACCTGCGCGCCACCGGCCACGATCACAGCTGGTTCGTCCTCACCCAACGGATCATCGAGAAGGAGTTCGCGCTGTCGGGGAGCGAGCAGAACCCCGACCTGACCGGCAAGGACCTCGGCCTGCTCGCGAAGCGCATCGGACCCGGCGCCCCCGGCCCGGTCGAAGCGTTCAAGGAACACGGTGTGGACTTCATCGTCGCCGACACGATCACGGAACTCGTGGCGGGGATGCAGGCGTCCACCCCCGAGACGGCGATCGACGGCCGCAACGTCATCGCGGAGGTCGAGGCGCGCGATCGCGAGATGGACAACCCGTTCACGAAGGATCTGCAGATCACCGCTCTCCGCGGCGCACGCGCCTACCGCGGCGACAAGCTCGTCCGCGTGGCGGCACCGCACCGACTGCTCGACCCGAAAGCCGGCCCGCTCATCGCGGTCAAGCTGCACGTGCTGACCCGCAAGAGCCTCGGCGGGCTGGAGACCGACCTCTCGAGCCGCGTCCTCGGCGCTGACGGGAACCCGGTGCCCGGTCTCTTCGCGGCGGGAGAGGCTGCCGGGTTCGGCGGCGGAGGCGTCCACGGCTACCGGGCGCTCGAGGGGACCTTCCTCGGCGGCTGCCTGTTCACCGGTCGCGTGGCCGGCCGCGCGATGGCCGGCGTCTGAGCGTCAGGAGACGGCGTTGGCAAGCACGTGACCACGCCGGGTGCTCAGTCGCACCCACCCGCCGGAACGGAACACCGTCGCTCGCTCCGGTTCCGCGATGAACCCCAGGCCCACGGCCGCGAACGCCGCCCCGGTCGGAAGACCGAAGCCGTCGCCGAGGGGCCTCGACCACACCTGCGACCGCACCTTCTGGACGATCTGGTCTCCGACAGCCGTCGGAAGCGCCTCGGCGATCTCCGTGGCGCCCGTCCTGGCGACGAGTTCGAGCTCGATGGTGTCCACGTCGCCGACGCGTTCCCAGCCGCCGCGCGGCGGCGCCTGGCCGACCCACGGGGCCGTCCTGGTCGACGGCGGGAGCTCGAGCGACGCCGACGCTGATCCGTCGGGTCGTCCGGTCGTCGAGCCGCCGAGTGTGCGCACGATCCGGTCGATGAGTTCGCGCGGGGTCGCCAGGACGTCGGCCGAGGCAGCGTGGGCGAGGGCGAAGGTGCGCATGCCGATGATCGTCGGGCTGCGATCGAGCAGACCCTGCGGGTGCAGCACGGGGGCGGAGACCGCCAGGACGTGGTCGGCGGCGAGGAGCCGGACTCCGGAATCGTCGATCCGGCTGGCTCGCGCGAGGAACGTGCGGAGGTCGGCGAGCGAGTCGGCGTCGAGGAGGTGCAGGGTGGTGGACATCTCCTCTCAATGTACGCCACCGCCGCGTCGGCTCCGGGACATCGGGAGCCCGCCGCGGATAGACTCGGCGGGTCGGATCGGGCGTCGCTGTGGTGCGCCGGTCTCCGACGGAAAGGCGTGTCCCCGTGAAGGAACCGATCGAATCCCTACTGACCGCGCTCGACCTGAGCGCGCCCGGCGTCCGCACCGATGAGGACATCTTCACCGGGCCGTCGCAGTGGATGCCGCAGGGGCGGGTGTTCGGGGGGCAGGTCCTCGCGCAGTCCGTCGTCGCCGCGACGCGGACCGTCGACGCGGAGCGCATCATCCACTCGATGCACGGGTACTTCCTGCGTCCTGGCGATGTCGACCAGCCCATCACCTTCGCCGTCGACCGCATCCACGACGGCCGGTCGTTCGCGACGCGGCGCACCCAGGCGTATCAGAACGGCGTACCGATCCTCTCGATGATCGCCTCCTTCCAGACGCAGGATGCGGGCCCTGAGCACCAGATCGACCTCCCGGCGGGCCTTCCCGATCCGGAGACGCTGCCGTCCGCCGCCGAGATCCTCCACGGGATCGACCACCCGGCGGCCGAGGCCTGGGCCACCGGGCGACCGTTCGACCTCAGACACGTCGGCTCCCCCGTGTACCTCCGGGTGGAGGGCGAACGCACGGCCCAGCAGGCGGTCTGGTTCAAGACCATCGGCGAGCTACCTGACGACCCGGCGCTCCACCGCGCGGCACTGGCCTACGCGAGCGACTACACGATCCTCGAACCGGTGATGCGACGCCATGGTGTCCCATGGGCCACCCCCGGCATCAAGATCGCCAGCCTCGACCACGCCATGTGGTGGCACCGGCCGGCCCGGGTGGACGAGTGGCTCGTCTACCTGCAGGACTCCCCCAGCGCGACCGGTGGCCGCGGGCTGTCACTCGGCCGCATCTACGACCGGGCCGGGTCGCTCGTGGCGAGCGTGGCTCAGGAAGGCATGGTCCGCTTCCCGACACCCCGCTGATCCGGTGTCATGACGAGATGCCGCGCTCAGCGACGCGAGAACTCGATCGGGTCCTCGATGAACGGTTCCCACACGGCGCGCTCCGCATCTGAGATCCGTCGAGGCTTCATGGTCTTCGCGTCGACCATCACGACCGTCGTCGCGGCGCGCGCGTAGAGCGTCTGCGGCTCGGTACCGCGCGGAGAGTAGACCTCGTAGGCGACCTGCAGGCTGGCTCCCCCGATCTTGCCCATCCAGAGCTGGACGTCGAGCGGATCGCGCTGATACGGGATCGGGGCCAGGTATTCGATCTCCTGATGGGCGACGAGCGTGATCGTCTCCGCGTCGAGACTCGCGTCGATGACCGCCGTCGGCGGCGCATCCTCCGATGCGAGCGTCGGGATCCAGAACACCCTCACGCGCGCCTCTTCGAGGAGCTTCAGCATGGACGCGTTGTTCACGTGGTTGAAGGCGTCGAGGTCGCCCCATCGCAACGGGATCGGCACGTGGAGTCTGGTCATCGGTGAACCTTCCCTGCTCAGGCTGGTGGGAGACGGACGAGTGACGGCCCATCAGCCGGAGCCGATGGGCCGTCCTCGTCACACTCAGTCGCGGGTGAGCTTCCGGTACGCGGAGCGGTGAGGCTTCGCGGCGTCCGGGCCCAGGCGCTTGATCTTGTCCTCTTCGTAGGACTCGAAGTTGCCCTCGAACCAGTGCCAGTTCGACGGGTTCTCCTCGGTGCCCTCGTAGGAGAGGATGTGGGTCGCGATGCGGTCGAGGAACCACCGGTCGTGGGTGATGACCACGGCACAACCCGGGAACTCGAGGAGCGCGTTCTCGAGGCTCGACAGCGTCTCGACGTCGAGGTCGTTGGTCGGTTCGTCGAGCAGCAGGAGGTTTCCACCCTGCTTGAGCGTCAGCGCGAGGTTGAGGCGGTTGCGCTCACCACCGGACAGGACACCGGCCTTCTTCTGCTGGTCGGGGCCCTTGAAGCCGAACGTCGACACGTAGGCGCGCGACGGGATCTCCTGGTTGCCGACCTGGATGTAGTCGAGTCCTTCGGACACGACCTCCCAGAGCGTCTTGTTGGGATCGATGCCCCCGCGGGACTGGTCGACGTAGGAGAGCTTCACGGTCTCGCCGACCTTGAGCTCGCCGGCGTCGAGCGGCTCGAGACCGACGATGGTCTTGAACAGCGTCGTCTTACCGACACCGTTGGGGCCGATGATGCCGACGATGCCGTTGCGCGGCAGGCTGAACGACAGGTCGTCGATGAGGACGCGTCCGTCGAAGCCCTTCTGCAGCTTCTTCGCTTCGAGGACCGTCGAGCCGAGGCGCGGGCCGGCCGGGATCTGGATCTCTTCGAAGTCGAGCTTCCTGGTGCGCTCCGCCTCAGACGCCATCTCTTCATACCGGGCCAGACGAGCCTTGGACTTCACCTGGCGACCCTTGGCGTTGCTGCGGACCCACTCGAGTTCACTCGCGAGACGCTTGGCGAGCTTGGCGTCCTTCTTCCCCTGGACGTTGAGGCGCTCGCCCTTCTTCTCGAGGTAGGTCGAGTAGTTGCCCTCGTAGGGGTAGAGACGACCGCGGTCGATCTCGCAGATCCACTCCGCGACGTGGTCGAGGAAGTACCGGTCGTGGGTGACGGCGAGCACGGCGCCTGCGTACTGGGCCAGGTGCTGCTCGAGCCAGAGCACGCTCTCCGCGTCGAGGTGGTTGGTCGGTTCGTCGAGCAGCAGGAGGTCGGGCTTCTGCAGGAGGAGCTTGCAGAGCGCGACGCGACGCTTCTCACCACCGGAGAGGTGGGCGACGGTGGCGTCGGAGGGTGGGCAGCGCAGGGCGTCCATCGCCTGCTCCAACTGGGAGTCGAGGTCCCAGGCGTCGGCGGCGTCAATCGCCTCCTGCAGCACACCCATCTCGGCGAGCAGGGCGTCGAAGTCGGCGTCGGGCTCGGCCATCGCGAGCGAGATCTCGTTGAAGCGGTCGATCTTGCCCTTGATCTCGCCGACGCCCTCCTGGACGTTCTCGAGTACCGTCTTGTCCTCGTCGAGTTCCGGCTCCTGCATGAGGATGCCGACGCTGAAGCCCGGCGTGAGCTTCGCCTCGCCGTTCGAGGGGGTGTCGATTCCCGCCATGATCTTCAGAATCGTGGACTTACCGGCACCGTTCGGGCCGACGACGCCGATCTTCGCTCCGGGCAGGAACGCCATCGTCACGTCGTCGAGGATGAGCTTGTCGCCGACCGCCTTGCGGGCGCGGACCATCGAGTAAATGTATTCAGCCATGTCGCCGTCCAGTCTACGGGCGGACCCGGCGTTTGCGCTGCACGTCGACGGCCATGGCCGTCCGGCCGCTACCAGTCGATCGGACGCGTGGCGCCGATGAGGCACCGGCCGGTGTCGAGCAGCGGCACCACGGAGGAGTGATACCCCGTCGCCGGCCCGTTCTGCCCCAGGATGCACTGTCCCTGCCACCGGATGGAGAACTGGATCGAGTCCGCCGGCTCACCGATGCTCGTGGTGTCGGAGGAGACCTCCATCTCCGCCTTCGGGAACCCTGCCGCCACGAGCCCGTCGATGATGGCCTGGCCTCCGGCAGCCGGATTCGCCGCCAGGGTGGCCGCGTTCACGGTGTCGAAGAAGGGCAGGTTGTCGGCGGCGGTACCCTCCGGCTGCAGCACGGGTGCCGCTGCCGGCGTCTCGGTGGGCGTCGGCGCCTGGGTCGCCGTGGGCGTCGGGACGGGCGCAGGCTGCGCGCAGCCGGTCAGGCCGAGACCGAGGGCACCGAGCACCACGACCACGCCGAGTCCGATGGACGACGAGCGACGACGGACCGGGCTGACGACGGAGGCGGGGCGATCACGAAGGCTCTTCTGCACGTCGAGCAGTCTACGCGGCACGTCAGAACGGCGTGTCCTGGGGCGGAGCCGGGGCCCACGCCGCCGGCGCTCCGGCCGCCGCCGGTCCTGCCGGAGATCCCTCCGCGCTCGTCTCGCTCGCGCCGGACGACTCCGCAGCGGCTCTCGGCTGCCAGGAGATGTCCGAGCCGAGGTGATCGGCTTCGATGTCGACCGAGGTCCCGCGTCGTTCACCCTGCTCCCAGTCGCGGATCCGGAGTCTCCCCAGCACGATGACGCGTTGGCCCTTCACCAGTGACTCGGTGGCCGCGGTCGCCAGGCCCCGGAAGGCGCTCACCGTGTACCAGTTCGTCTCCTGCGCGACCCACGTGCCCTGCTTCTGGTCGTAGCGACGTTGCTGGCACGCGAGACGGAAGCTCGTGATGTCCAGCCCGGAGGCGGTGCGGTGGTGCTTCGGTTCCGTCGCGACGTGTCCGCAGACGGTGATCTGGTCGTTCATCTGATCCTCTCAGCTCGGTGTCTCGATCCATTCGGCGGACCGGCCGTGCGTCCGGAGCGGGTCCGTGCCGTTCACCGCCCCGGACGCTCCATCAGCCTCTCCGATCACGAGCGCCCACAGCTCGGCCATCCGCAGTCGGTCGACGTCCACAACCATCGGTGCGCCTGTGGAGGACGCTCGCACGAATCCGCCGAGCCCGATGTCGGTGGTCGGCCATACGCTGACCAGTACCAGCCGGCACTCGCCGGGAGGCCGCGCCGATCGATACACGAGGAGTCCCCATGCCCAACGCTCTGAGCATCCGTCCCGGGTACTGGCGCGTGACGAGCGCCGACGGCCGCGTCCTCGGCAACATCGAGGCCGTCGGTGCCGACGGCGGCGCCGAGTACCGCGCCAGTCGGTTCCGCCCCGCAGTACTCGCCTACGCTCCACTCGGCAGTTTCACCGATCTTGCGGTCGCGATCGACGCGTTCCGCAGCTGATTTCGGGCACGAGAGCGGATCCCGGCGCCCGCGGGGCGTCGTCCGCGTTCACGCCCGAACGAGGGGTAACGTTCGGCGCATGCAATGGTGGAATGATCTCGTCGAGTGGGTGACCTCTTCAGAGGTCCGCCCCATGCTGTTCTCTGCGGCCCTCTTCATCGTGGCCGTCGTGGTGTCCTCCCTCGTCGCCGCCGGCGCCAGTCGTCGTGCGCTCCGCGGCATCGTCGATCAGCGCGATCGCGAGCAGAAGCATGCGGCGATCATGGCGCTCGTCGATGCAGCCACGGAGGCGAGCGTCTGGAACTCGCTCACCCCGCAGGAGCAGGTGCTGAGCGATCGCGCGGTCGCGCAGACCGACACCCTCGTCCGGCTCAGCCCGGTCAAGGGCGCTGCGGTCGCCGCGGACTGGGCCAACCACCAGCTGCACGAGATGAAACGCAACTCCGCGACCTACGGATACGAGCTCGACCCCGTGGTCGAGGAATTCCGTGACCGTCTCGTCGAGTGGTCGAAGAAGCCGGCGCGGGCACGGAAGGACTTCGAGGCGGACCTCCGTCGTTGGCGAGCCGAGTCGGCAGGGTCGGAGCAGGCCCTGATCGCCGAGCAGGAGTCCTGGGTCGCCAAGCAGCACCACGAGCAGTACGCCGAGGTCAAGCCGGCGGCCACCGCAGGATCTCGGCCCGGAGACATCACCCGCTCCACCGGCGGCACGATCAACACCAGCACCACGCAGCGCATCATCGACGACGTCAAGGTCCTGGAAGCCGAGCGCAAGCCGTCCAGCGTCAGCTGACGCCCAGACCACACTGGAGAACGGCGGCCCGATCATCCGATCGGGCCGCCGTCTTCATCTCAGGGGAACCGGCTCAGTGCCACCAGGTGTCGAACTTGCTCACCGGGAGCTGGCGCTTGTGCTCGGTGCTCGCGTAGCGACCCTCGATCGCTTCTGCGGCCGCAGCATCGATGTCGTGCCCCTCGAGGAAGTCGTCGATCTGCTGGTAGCTGAGGCCCAGGTTGTCCTCGTCGGTCTGCCCGGGTGTCCCGTCGAGCAGATCGGCGGTGGGAGCCTTCAGGTACAACCGCTCCGGCGCCTCCAGCGACTCCAGGAGCGAGCGTCCCTGACGCTTCGACAACCCGCTCAGCGGCAGGACGTCGGCACCGCCGTCGCCGAACTTGGTGAAGAAGCCGGTGACCGCCTCCGCCGCATGGTCCGTGCCGACGACCAGGAGTCCCTGCTGTCCGGCGATCGCGTACTGCGCGACCATCCGAGCCCGCGCCTTCGCGTTCCCCTTCACGAAGTCGCTGAGCGGCTGCCCGGTGGCGTCGGCGAACTCAGCCTCGAAGCCGTCCACCGCCCGCTGGATGTTGAACACGATCGACTCGTCGGGGCGGATGAACGACAGGGCGAGCTGGGCGTCCTCCTCGTCGTGCTGCACGGCGTAGGGCAGCCGCACGGCGACGAACCGCGCGTCGCCACCCTCAGCCCGGACCTCCTCGGCCGCGAGCTGACACAACCTCCCGGCGAGCGAGGAGTCCTGCCCGCCACTGATCCCGAGGACGAACCCCTTCGTGTGCGTGGCCTGCAGGTAGGATTTCAGGAAGTCGATCCGCGAACGGATCTCCGCCGCCGGGTCGATCGTGGGGCTGACATGGAGTTCCGCAATGATGCGGGCCTGGATCTCGCGCATGCGACCAGGCTACTCGTTCTCCTGCGACCGACACGGAACTCCGAGGCAGCCGCAACACGCTGGAAACACCGGCCGGCTGACCAGGTGACGGTCAGGCCCACCCGAGCTCGTGCAGGCGGTCGTCGTCGATGCCGTAGAAGTGGGCGATCTCGTGGACGAGCGTGGTGTGGATCTCGTCGGCCAGTTCGTCCAACGACTCGCACGCCGCCAGATGCGGCTCCCGGTAGACGATGATCCGATCCGGCATCTCCCCGAAGCCGTAGCGGTCTCGTTCCGTCAGGGCCACGCCGTCGTAGAGGCCCAGGGTGTCGAGCGTGCCGTTCTCAGGGCGATCCTCGACGACGAAGACGACGTTGTCGAGCCCGTCCACCATCTCATCGGGCAAGCGGTCGAGTTCCTCGACGACCAGCGCCTCGAACGCCTCGGTGTCCAACTCCAACATGCCTGTGCTCCCCGGATACGACAGAAGCCGGAGGAGTTCTCCGGCTTCTGTACGACATGGGGTGAGTAACGGGGCTTGAACCCGCGACCTCCTGGACCACAACCAGGCGCTCTGCCAACTGAGCTATACCCACCATGCGACCTGTTCCGCGGAGACCGCGTCACAAGCGACTGGACGAGTCTATTACATGTTCGGGGCGTATCGTGACACGACCGCCTCCGAAACCTGCTTCGCGTCGTCCGAGCTCGGGCCGGGCAGGTCGACGAACAGCGCACCGCGGTAGTACGCGAGCTCCCGGACCGACTCCAGGATGTCCGCCAGCGCGCGGTGACCACCGTGCTTCGACGGGGCGTTGAAGTACACCCGCGGGTACCAGCGGCGGGCGAGCTCCTTGATGGAGGAGACGTCGACGTTGCGGTAGTGCAGGTGCGCGTCGAGACGCGGCATGTAGCGGGCGAGGAACGCACGGTCCGTCCCGATGGTGTTGCCGGCCAAGGGTGCCTTCGACTCGTCGGGCACGAACCGCTGGATGTACTCGATCACCTGGAACTCCGCGTCGGCGACACTCACGCCGTTCGGGATCTCCTCGAGGAGCCCCGAGGCCTGGTGCATGTTCGTGACGAACTCGCCCATGTTGTCGAGCGCCGACTGGTCGGGCTTGATGACGACCGAGTAGCCCGGATCGAGGATGTTCAACTCGAAGTCGGTGATCACGACGGCGATCTCGACGAGTTCGTCGACCTCCAGCTCGAGTCCGGTCATCTCGCAGTCGATCCAGACCAATCGGTCCCCAGCTGTGCTCATGGGTCGAGTCTACTCAGCACCGCCGACGCGGCCGCTTCCGTAGACTCGAGCGGTGATCATCGCCGTCTCCGTCCTCCTGCTCATCAACGGTGTCTACAACGTCGTCGTCTGGCCGCGGTTCCTGAAGCGCATCACCGCCGACCCGCGCGCACGCGACGCGCAGGGTCGCGGCACCACCTTCCTCCGCGTGCACGTCATCCTCATCAGCATCGCCCTCGTCCTCGCCGCCCTGTCACTCGTGGCCGGCGTCCTCGGCATCGTCGTCGGCTGACCCCCGTCGGCGCCCCTCCGAGCGCCCCTGAGCGGAGCGTCGCTCATACAGCGGAGGTGCGGAGACGACTCCGGGTCATGAGGATCCGCGGAGCCGTGTACAAACCCGGAATCCGGCGCGTCAGCCTCCAGACGACCAGGCTCGACACCACCGCGAGCGTCGCGACCACCGGCGGCAGGACCGCCTGGACGGGCGCGGGCACCTCGGGAAGCAGAAGCAGCGCCCTGGCGATCCCTCCGATGACCAGCACGTGGATCACGAAGACCGGGAGGCTGTGACGCCCCACCGACTGCAGGATCCGGGCAACCGACGTCCCGTCGATGGCGCGGAGCGCCAGCACGGTGGCGAGGACAGCCGGGACACCGAGCGCCGTCAGCACGCCGGGCACGTGGTCGAGGTCGACCGCGAAGATCAGCCCTGAAGCGAGGACCACGGCGGCGAGGAGGCCGGCAGCGACGAACGGGCGACGGCGCTCGGCCAGAGCGACGATCCGTCGACGCCCGTGCAGACCCAGCAGGAAGAAGAAGAGGTAGCCGGCAGCGCGCTGATAGCTCCCACTCTCACTCCCGAGGGCACCCAGGGCGACGGCCGACAGGACGGCGGCTCCCGACAACTGCACCCAGACGGGCACTCTGCCGTTCATCACCTTGCCGACGACGAGGTAGAGGGCGAGCGCCTGCAGGAACCAGAAGATGCCGGTCGGCCAGACCGGGCTGATGAGCACGACGCCCGGGTCGGCGTAGTGCGGGAACGAATCGATCGGGAGGAGCGAGAACCAGGCGAACCGGATCACCGTCCACACCAGGATCATCCAGAGCAGCAGTGCGAGCCTGCGGTCCCAGAGGTCCCTCCACGACCGGTCGACGATCCGGATGGCGAGCATCCCGGAGAGCGCGAAGAACAACGGCATGCGAATGTCGAGCGCCAGCTGCGACAGGACGTACCAGACCGGGGAGGACACCCCCTCCTCGACGAGGATCATCGTCGCGTGGCCGAGTGCGACGAGGACGACGGCGAACCCGCGGGCGGTGTCGAACCATGGAATTCGGTCTGTAGTCATAAATACTAATATATAGTATTCGCGACTGCGTGACCAAACGGGATGGCACGCGCCGTGCGGTATCGTTGGATGCCCGCCTCCGTAGCTCAGGGGATAGAGCAGGAGCCTTCTAATCTCTTGGTCGCAGGTTCGAATCCTGCCGGGGGCACCCAGAACATCTCGCGGACCCTTCTCA